>NZ_QLLT01000001.1 GCF_003259315.1 Kitasatospora sp. SolWspMP-SS2h
GCTCCGAGTGAGGTCGAGGTGCCCGAAGGGGCTGGGGAAGTCGGCCAGCAGCGTGCCGTTCGGGCCGCCGCCGGCCTTGCACCACTGGAAGCCATCGCCGTCGGGGCGGAAGTCGCCCACGGTGACGTAGTCACCGCTCTGCGGGTCCTGCGGGTGGGCCGCCGTCGAGTCGACGTACCGCCGGCCCTGGATCAGGTGGAAGCAGTCGGCGCAGGTGCCGCTCGGCCCGGCGAAGACCGTACTGAACCGGCGGCTGCCGCTCCCCGGGGCATCGGAGGCCAGGTAGACGGGGCAGGGAACCGTCTCCAGATCGTCGACCGCGAGCGCCGGGACCGGGCCGCCGCCGTACGGGGGGTTCACCGCGCAGGCGGGTGCCACGGTAAGGAGCAGGACCGCTCCGGCGACCGCGACCGCGCCCGCAACGGCGGCGGCGGCGGTGGCGGCCGGCTTGAACGATTCCAGGGACACGGTGGCACTCGCTTTCGGCTCTGCCGGCGGGATCGGCACGAGCGGTGGCGGAATTCGCCCGACAGCCCCGGAACGTGATCCGGCACCGGGACCGGCGTGCACGAAAAGACTCCCGCGCCGGCCGGCGCGACGGCATCGGTCACATGACGCTCACTCCGTCCGCGCGCACCGGCGCGCGGGCGGACGGCCCGGAAATCCGGGACGCCGCTCTCCCGGCCGCCGACGCGGCGCTTCGATCCACGGCCCCGGGCCCCGACGAGGCGCCCGCCGCCACCCGTTCGGCAGTTGCGCACGGTCGAGACGCCCACGCGGGCCGTCTGACGGGGGTGGCCGCAGCAAGGCCCTGGCGAACAACCGCGGCGTCGCGCTCACGGGTGTGATCCTCGGTGCCGTCGGGCTCCTCGCCTCGGTCGGCGGCGGGACGGTCGCCGTGGTGGAGGTGCACGACCTCAGGCAGGAGCGCCGCAATGCCATCCGGACCGGCTCCCCCGACCGATCGGCCCCTCGTCCGCCGACCGGCAGCCCTCAACTGGTCCTGACGGCGCTCCGGTTCGCGCTGTACGTGCGGTGGTGGGACCCGGCGGTCAGCGGACGGGGCGGTGTCGCCGGGTGTTACTCCGGCTGGGTCACCACCAGGGCCCAGCCGATCGTGTCGGCGGAGGCGTCGATGCCCACGGAGAAGGAGCCCTCGACCAGGCCCGGTGCCATGGTGGCGGAGCCGACTCCGGTGGTGCCCACCGGGCAGTCCACGGTGAAGGCGGCGACCCGGGTCTGCTGGGACTCCATCGTCACCCGGACGCTGCCGCCGCCTTCGCAGGCCACGGTCAGAACGGTCGGCAGCCTCTTCGACATCCCGCCCGACACCAGGCCGCCGTCCCCGACCTGGCCGTTCACCCACACCACGCCGTCCGGCCCGGGGTACGGCAGCTCGACACCGCCGGTCGCGCCGGCCGGGCCGGCGCCGAGGCCGGTCACCGCGCACAGTGCCAGTACCGCCGCGCCGAAAGCCTTCGCACACTTCATGGTCGTCCCCTCCACAGCTGTTGTGACGTCAGCCATCCTGGTGGGCCCCGGCGGGAGGTACCTGAGCACGGGTACTCATATCCGGCTGCGGAGTCACGTGCCGGTTCGGCCCGGGGCGCGGGGGACGGGGAAGGCGCGGGCGGTGTCCACGCGACAAGCCCTCCGCAGCGGCCCCCTTGTGGTGGGGGCACTGCGGAGGGCTTGTCGGGGAGGGGGGAGGATCAGGCGTGGCTGTGGTGGTGCTTGTTGCCGGTGACCATGCGGTAGACGATCAGCAGGATGACCGAGCCGGCGATGGCGGCGACCCAGGTGGAGATGTCGAAGAAGCCGTCGATGGAGTCGACGCCGAAGATGACCTTGCCGAGCCAGCCGCCGAGCAGGCCGCCCGCGATGCCGATGAGCATCGTGATGATGATGCCACCCGGATCCTTGCCCGGCATCAGGGCCTTCGCGATCGCACCGGCGACCAAACCAATCAGTATCCAGGCGACGATGCTCATGTGCTTCCCTACCTCCACGAGAACGGTCGGTGACGGAAGCCGTCTTCGCTTTTCTCGGGTTTCCAAACCCCTCGAATTTTCCGACGCCCGATCAGGTGGGGTGGCACGGCTGCCGGTTCGGGCGGGACGGCCGGGGCGCGGTGGCGGTGGTAGGGCGAGGGCTGCGGCGGTCTCCTGCGGGGCGGCGGGCTGAGGGCGGTGCCCGGTCGCGTTCAGTGTGACCGGTCGGCTGCCGGCACCTGCGCGTGAACGAACGCGCCCACCTCCGGCGGGGCGATCGCGCCGGACCAGCCGGGGTAGTTGGCGTCCAGCGACTCCAGCAGCCCGTCGATGTCGGCGGCGCTGAACCCGCCCCGGTAGCCTGTGGCCAGGTCGTCGACGAGGCGAGGGGGGCGGGGCGAACAGCACCAGGCCGCTGAACGACTCCGGCGCGCGGGCGGCGGCCAGGACGCCCGTCACGGCGCTGACCGAGTGCCGCACGGAGGTGACCGGCCCCGACGCCGCCTCCCGCACGTCGTGGGCGTACCCGGTCGGCGTCCCGTGGCGGTCCGGGTCCCCGGCCGGCCGCCGCGAGTTCCCCGGGCCCACGTGGTCGAAGCGGACCACGGTGAAGCCTCGCGCCAGCGTCGGCACCACCGGGCGCCACGTGTTCCGGTCGCACCCGAAGCCGTGCGCCGGTGGGCCCGGTCAGTCACGTGGTTCCTGCTCCGCGCGTCCATCCGGGCCGTCCGCGCGGACCGCCCCGGCGGACCGGGACCGAGGCGGGGTCGGCGCTCCGCGGGAGGGCTCCGGAAAAAACCGCGGGGAAATATCCCCCCGTGGCGGACCTGGGCCTGTTACAGTCGACTTAGTTGCGGTAATGGTTCCCATGAAATCTGTGTGCGCCTGCTGATGTTCCGCAGGCGCATTTTTGTTTCCCGGCTCTTCGCCGGGTGGGTGCTCATCTCGGCGACTCGGGGCCCGCGAGGTGCGGGTTCCGGACAGCCCAAGAAGGAGATTTATTTATGACTAATGGCACCGTGAAGTGGTTCAACGCGGAAAAGGGCTTCGGCTTCATCGAGCAGGAGGGCGGCGGTCCTGACGTGTTCGCCCACTACTCGAACATCAACGCCAACGGCTTCCGTGAGCTGCTCGAGGGCCAGAAGGTCGAGTTCGACGTCACGCAGGGCCAGAAGGGCCCGCAGGCCGAGAACATCCGCCCGCTGTAGTTCCTGCTCCGGCACCCGCCCAGCAGCGAGGGGCCCGCACCGCGCATGTGCGCGGTGCGGGCCCCTCGGCATTGCGCCCTCGGCGCGTTCCCGGCCCGTTCGGGCCTCCCCCGGGCTTCCGGCGCCGACCGCCTCCTGGTCCGCGACGAGGAGGGCTGCTGCGCCGGGCTGCCGACCTGCCTGCACCTCGCGCCGTTCGCCACCGCCGACATGGCCGCCGACGCCGCGGCCGGCGTGGGGCGCCGGGGTGCGGTGACGGGCGGTCAGGGGGCGGGCGGTCAGGGGGCGGTGAGGAGGCGGCGGACGGCGCGGCGGGCGCGGGCGGGTGCCTGCGGGTCGTGCCAGAGCTGAACGCCCTGGTCGGCGGCCAGGGCGACGCCGCGCAGTTCGAAGAGCAGTTGCGCCGGGTCGGTGCCGGGGGGCAGTTCGCCGGCGGCGAGCGCCGCGTCGAGTTCGCCGAGGACGAAGGTGTCCCAGCGCGCGAGCGCCTCGCGGACCCGGTCGCGGACCGGGCCGGGGCGGGCATCGAACTCGGCGGCGACGGCGGTGAGGAGGCAGCCCGCGTGCCCGTCGGCCGTCATCGAGGCGAACCAGGCGTCGTGGGCCCGGACCAGCCGCCCGGCGCCGGGGTCCGCGCCGGCCAGCGGGGCGAGGACCGCCTCCTGGAAGCGGGCCACCGCCTCGTCCACGGCGGCCAGGTGGAGTTCCTCCTTGGTGCCGAACGGGCCGATCACGCCGGCCTTGCTCATGCCGAGGCCGTCGGCGAGCACCCCGATGGTGACGCCCTCCAGGCCGGTGGCGACGGCCAGGGCGAGGGTGCGGTCGAGGATGCGGGCGCGGGTGGCGACGGCTTCGGCGGCGGACTTGCGAGGACTCATGGCACGAGCATAACCTGACGACCGTTCGTTATTAGCGATCGGTCGTTCGCCATTTCCGGGGCGGACGCCCGCCGGCCCGGGAGGGCACATGCGGATCCACCACCTCAACTGCGGTTCACTGCGCGGCGTCGAGCACGAGGGCGAACAGCTGCCGGCGGTCTGCCACTGCCTGCTCCTGGAGACCGACCGGGACGGCCTGGTCCTGGTCGACACCGGACTCGGCACCGCCGACGTCGCCGACCCCGACCGCACCCTGGGCCCCGACTTCCGCGGGCGCGCCCAGCCGGTGCTCGACCTCGCGGAGACGGCGCTGCACCAGGTCCGGGCGCTCGGCCACGATCCGCGCGACGTCCGGCACGTCCTGCTCACCCACCTCGACCTCGACCACGCCGGCGGGCTGCCGGACTTCCCAGACGCCGAGGTCCACCTGCTGGAGGCGGAACAGCGCGCCGCGCTCGGCTCCCCCGGGCCGCACCCCGAGGACCGGATCCGCTACCGCCCCGCCCACTGGGCACACCGGCCCGCCTGGACGGTGCACCGGCAGGCCGACGGGGAGCCCTGGTTCGGCTTCGACACCGTCCGCCCGCTGCCCCGGCTCGCCGCGGACCTGGCGATCGTCCCGCTCGGCGGGCACAGTGCCGGACACGCCGCGGTCGCGGTCCGCGACCGCGGCGCCGACCGCTGGCTGCTGCACTGCGGCGACGCCTACTACTTCCACCGGGAGATCGACCCGGACCGGCCCGAGGGCCACCCCGGCATGGACGTGCTGCAGCGGCTCACCGAGGTCGACCGGCCGCTGCGGCTGGGCAACCACGCCCGGCTGCGCGAACTGGTCCGCTGGCACGGCGGAGAGGTGGTGCCCTTCAGCGCCCACGATCCGTGGGAGTACGCCCGGCTGGCGGGCGGGACGACGGCGGGCGGGACGACGGCGGGCGGGACGACGGCGGGCGGTTAGCCGAAGGGGCAGCCGGCGGGCGGCCGGTCGGCGGGGGCGCGGCGCTCAGCCTCCGGCCGGGGAGGGGCCGGGGGCGACGGGCGGCTCGGCGGCGCGCCCGGGCCTGGCGGACGCCTCGGAGGTGCGGGGCGGGCGGGCGGCGGCGCGGTGCAGTTCCGCCGTGAACTGGGCGCCGGCCAGCAGGGCGAGGTTGGAGAGCCAGAGCCAGACCAGGAACACCACCGTCCCCGCCAGCGAGCCGTACAGGCGGCTGTAGGTGCCCAGGGTGGCGGTGTACAGCGCGAAGCCTGCCGAGAAGGCCAGCCAGAGGGCCGCCGCCAGCGCGCCGCCCGGCAGGCTGCCCCACCGGCGCCACGCCGGTTCCGGGCCGGTCCGGAAGACGATCAGCACCAGCGCCGCCGCCACCACCAGCAGCGCGGGCCAGCGGACCACCGACCACACCAGCGGGGCCGTCCCGCCCAGGTGCAGCACCCGGCCCGCGCCCCTGGCGACCGGGCCGCTCAGGATCAGCGCCAGCGCGCTCACCGCCAGCAGCACCAGCAGCACCGCAGCGGTCACCACGATCCGGGGGGCCCGGCGCCACGGGGAGCGCTGGTCGCTGGTGCCGTGCATCCGGTGCAGCGCCCGCCGGAACACCGCCAGGTAGCTGCAGCAGGACCAGAGCGCGCTGCCCGCGCCCGCCACCATCAGCGTCCAGCCGGCCGAGCCCCCGCCCAGCGCCTGGGTCAGCACCCCGCCCAGCTCGGACCCGGCCTGGCCCGGCACCAGCCCCGCCAGCCGCACCGCCGCGTCCCGGGCCGCCGCCGGGCTGATCAGCGCGAAGCCCACCACCGTGGCCAGCAGCGCCGGGAGCACCGCCAGGACCGCGTAGTACGTCAGCGCCGCCGCGAAGTCGGTGATGTCGTCGTTCCACATCGTCAGCGGCGTGCGCCGCAGCGCCCGCCACCAGCGCCTCCTGCCGCCCGACGACCCCGCCACCACGAACCCCCCGCGCACCGAAAGGACCTGAACGCGCCCGACCGGCCGCCAGCACCGGATTCCCGCCCTGACCGGCGCGAAACCGGCCGGCGCGAAACCGACCGGTACGAAACCGAACCGGCGGTGCCCCGCCCGCGCGCGGGTGGGGCACCGCCGGGGGGGACGGCCGTCAGGCGGCCGGGCTCCGGTGGGCGCGGCGCAGGACGCGCAGGCTGTGGCCTTCGAGGGGGACGGTCGTGCCGGCCTTGAAGTCGGTCTCGTCGGCGTCGGTGAGCTCCGGGTCGGCGGTGTCCACCAGGGTGGTCCAGCTCTCGCCGAAGGCGGCGGGCGGGAGTTGGAAGGCGACCTCGCCCGACCAGCCGTTGACCAGGAGCAGCAGGGAGTCCGCGCCCTCGGTGCCGTCGCCGGTGCGGACGCCCTCACCGGTGCGGATGCCGTCGCCGGTGCGGATGCCGTCGCCGGACAGGTAGAGGGCGAGGGCGTGGGTGTCGCGGCGTTTCCAGTCGCCGTCGTCCATGAGCTCGCCGTCGGTGCGCAGCCAGACGGCCTCGGCCTGCTCCGGGGGGCCGTCCTGGCCGTCCGGGCCGCGCAGGAAGCGGCGGCGGCGCAGGACGGGCTGCTCGTGCCGCAGTGCGACGGCGCGGCGGGTGAAGTCGAGCAGTTCGCGCCGCTGCGGGTCGAGGTCCCAGTCCATCCAGGAGAGTTCGTTGTCCTGGCAGTAGGCGTTGTTGTTGCCCTGCTGGGTGCGGCCGATCTCGTCGCCGTGGGCGATCATCGGGACGCCCTGGGAGAGCATCAGGGTGGTGAGGAGGTTGCGCTGCTGGCGGGCGCGCAGCCGTTCGACCGCCGGGTCGTCGCTGGGGCCTTCGGTGCCGCAGTTGAACGAGCGGTTGTCGCTCTCGCCGTCCCGGTTGTCCTCGCCGTTGGCCTCGTTGTGCTTGTCGTGGTAGGAGACCAGGTCGCGCAGCGTGAACCCGTCGTGCGCGACGGCGAAGTTGATGCCGGCGCGCGGGCGGCGGCGGTCGTGCTGGTAGAGGTCGGAGGAGCCGAGCAGCCGTTCGGCGAACTCGCCGGCCGTGCCGTCGTCGCCGCGCCAGAAGCCGCGGACGGTGTCGCGGTAGCGGCCGTTCCACTCGCTCCACAGGGTGGGGAAGTTGCCGACCTGGTAGCCGCCGTCGCCGATGTCCCAGGGTTCGGCGATCAG
Organism: Kitasatospora sp. SolWspMP-SS2h; assembly: GCF_003259315.1. Lineage (GTDB taxonomy): Bacteria > Actinomycetota > Actinomycetes > Streptomycetales > Streptomycetaceae > Kitasatospora > Kitasatospora fiedleri. Next base: position 7,215 of record NZ_QLLT01000001.1, read on the forward strand.
TTTGACCCGGCTGACCACCGGGTCCTGCTGGACCAGGTCGAAGAACGAGGAGAGCCGGTCGACCTCGTGGAACTGCCGGGCGAGGGTGGCCGCCAGGTCGAAGCGGAAGCCGTCGACGTGCATCTCGGTGACCCAGTAGCGCAGCGAGTCCATGATGAGCTGGAGCACGTTGGGGTGCCGCATCAGCAGCGAGTTCCCGGTGCCGGTGGTGTCGAAGTAGTGGGCGGGGTCGTCGTCCACCAGCCGGTAGTAGGAGGCGTTGTCGATGCCCCGGAAGGAGAGGGTGGGGCCGTTCTCGTTGCCCTCGGCGGTGTGGTTGTAGACCACGTCGAGGATCACCTCGATGCCGGCCGCGTGCAGGGCCTTGACCATCGACTTGAACTCGCGGACCTGTCCGCCCCGGCTGCCCGCCGCGGCGTAGGCGTTGTGCGGGGCGAAGAAGCCGATCGTGTTGTAGCCCCAGTAGTTGGACAGGCCGCGGTCGGTGAGGAAGCCGTCCTGGGTGAACTGGTGGACGGGCATCAGTTCGATCGCGGTGACGCCGAGGGCGGTGAGGTGCTCGATCACGGCGGGGTGCGCGAGTCCGGCGTAGGTGCCGCGGAGTTCCTCGGGGACGTCGGGGTGCCGCTGGGTCATGCCCTTGACGTGCGCCTCGTAGACGACCGTCTCGTGGTAGGCGTGGCCGGGCGGGCGGTCGCCCTCCCAGTCGAACGCGGAGTCGGTGACCACGCCGAGCGGGACGTGGCCGAGGCTGTCGCGGTCGTCGGGGCGGCCCGGGTCGTCGGGGCGGTGGCCGCAGAGGGCGGGGGCGGCGTCGATCTGCCCGTCGATCGCCCTGGCGTACGGGTCCAGGAGCAGTTTCGCCGGGTTGCAGCGGTGCCCGGCCGCCGGGTCCCACGGGCCGTGGACCCGGTAGCCGTAGCGGGTGCCCGGGCCCGTGCCGGGCACGTAGCCGTGCCAGACGTCGCCGTCGACTTCCTTCAGCGGCAGGCGCCGCTCGTTCCCGTGGTCGTCGATCAGGCAGAGTTCGACGCGTTCGGCGCAGGCGGAGAACAGGGCGAAGTTGGTGCCCTCGCCGTCGAAGGACGCTCCCAGGGGGTACGGGCGTCCAGGTGTGATGTCCATCCCGTCACTCCAGCACACGGGGCGGGCCGAAGGGCGGAAAAACGCGGTTCACCCGCGCGTCGGGCCGGTGCGGGGGGCCGCCGGGCCGCGCTGCCGGTCCCGGGCCGGGTCCGCGCGGTGTCCGCACGGTGTCCGCGCGGTCAGGCGGGGCGGTCAGGCGGGGCGGAGGAAGACCTCGTCGGTGTAGCACCAGGCCCAGTCCTCGCCGGGCTGGAGGGACCGGGCCAGGTGGTGCCCGTCGGCGGCGTGCGCGTGGCGGTGGGCGTGCTGCCCGGGCGAGCTGTCGCAGCAGCCGACGTGCCCGCAGCTCAGGCAGGCCCGCAGGTGCACCCAGGTGCCGCCGGAGCGCAGGCACTCCTCGCAGCCGGGGACGGTGTTCGCCGGGACCTGCCGGAGCCCGTCCAGGTGGTGGCAGACCGGTTGGTCCACCCGGCCCCGGTCCTCCGCCACCCGCCATTCGCTGTACTCGTTCACCCCACCCACGGTACGCGCGCTCCGCTCCGCCCGGGCCGGGCGCCTCCCCGGGGCGGGGATCACCGGCCGGGGCGCACGGGCCCGCTCAGCCGCCGTCGGCGCCCAGGCCCGCGACGGCGAGCCGGAAGGCGCGGTCCGCCCGGGTCGCCGGGTCGGTGTAGTCCTCGGTGGCCAGGGCGATCCCGATGACCAGGACGAGTAGGTCGTCGATGGTGGTGTCCGCCCGGACGGTCCGGTCCTCGACGGCCCTGCGCAGCAGCAGGTCGCCGGCCGCGGCGAGGGCGGGCGCGCAGGAGCTGCCGGCGGCCTCGTCCCGGAGCGGCTCGTAGGAGAGGACGTCCGCCAGGCCGCGGGCGGCGAGCGAGTAGGCGAGCAGTTCGCGCAGCCACTCCAGCAGCGCGGCGCGGCTGTCGGGTTCGGCGCGGAGCGCGTGGGCGCGCTCGCACAGGTCGTGGACGCGCTGCTGGAAGACGGCTTCGAGCAGGGCCTTGCGGGTGGGGAAGTGGCGTCGCACGGTGGCCGAGCCGACGCCCGCGACGCGGGCGATCTGCTCCAGGGACGCCTGGGCGCCCCGGGCCGCCACCTCGGCCTCGGCCACGGCCAGGATGTGCGTGCGGTTGCGGCGGGCGTCCGAGCGCTGGCCGGTCATGGTCTCCCCAGCGGTGATCGGTGTGTTGATGAGTGGCGGCCCTCGCCGTATCGTAGCGAACGCAAAACGGCGGACCCCGCCGTTTTCGCCGTGCGCGACCGCCGAGGAGACGTCCCCATGACCACTGCCGAACCGCCGGTTCTCGTCACCGGCACCACCGGCCGCCAAGGCGGCGCCACCGCCCGCGCCCTGCTCGCTCGGGGGATACCGGTGCGCGCCCTGGTGCGCGACCCGGGCACGCCGCGCGCCCGGGCCGTCGAGGCGCTCGGCGCCGCCCTGTGCGTGGGCGACCTCACCGAACCCGCGACCCTGGAGGCGGCCGTGGACGGCGTGCGGGCCGTCTTCTCGGTGCAGATGCCCGCGTACACCGGGCAGGGGTTCGACTTCGCCGGCGAGGTCCGCCAGGCGGACCACCTCATGACGGCCGCGCGGGCCGCCGGGGTGCGGCAGTTCGTCCAGTCCTCCACCAGCGGCGTGGGGCAGCACGTCGAGGCCCCGGGCTGGGCCGAGGGGCGGTGGGCGCGGCTGGAGGTGCCGCTCGGCACGAAGGCCGCGATCCAGGACCGGCTGCGCGAACTGGACTTCCCCTCCTGGACGTTGCTCAAGCCGTCGTTCTTCATGGAGAACTTCGAGCCGGCCCTGCGGTTCTACTTCCCGCGCGGCCTGGAAGGGGGCCTGGTCACCGTCGTCAAACCGGGCACGCACCTGTCGCTCGTCGCCGCCGAGGACGTGGGCCGGGCCGCGGCGGCGGCCGTCGCCGACCCCGCCGCGTTCCACCGGGTGGAGCTGGAACTCGCCAGCGACTACCTGACCATGACCGAGATCGCCGCGGTCCTCTCCCGCGCCTGGGGCGTCCCGCTGACGGCCCCGGACATGACCGAGGAACAGGCCCGCGCCGCCGGGATGGGCGACATGGGCGCCACGCACGAGTTCATGGAGGTGGTCGGCCAGCCGGCCCGGCCGGAGTTCGCCCGGGCGCTGGGCCTCGACCTGACCGGCTTCGAGGAGTGGGCGCGCGCCCACCTGCCGGCGGCCACCGCCTGAGCCGACAGGCGGGCGGGCAGGCGGGCAGGCGGGCACGGTCCCGACGACGGGGCGCCGCGCGGCCCGGGCGGAGGCCGTCCGGGCGGGCCGGTCAGACCACCTGCACGCCCTTCCAGAAGGCGAGGCGGCCGCGGATCTGCTCGGCCTCGGGGAACGGGTCGGGGTAGTACCAGGCCGCGTCCTGGTTCTTCCGGCCGTCGACCACGACGCTGTAGTACGAGGCCTCGCCCTTCCAGGGGCAGGTGGTGTGCGTGTCGGACTCCTCCAGGTACGTCCGCTCGACGCTTTCGAGCGGGAAGTAGTGGTTGCCCTCGACGAGGACCGTGTCGTCGCTGCGGGCGAGGACGGTGCCGTTCCAGATCGCTTCCATACCGGCCATCCTCCGCAGCGGGACGGGCCGTGTCCGGCCGACACGCCGGTGTCCCGCCGACGGGCGGCGGTGAACTCCGGTGGCGGTCAGGGACGTTCGGGCACGGGCTTCCCGCGCCCACCGGACCGGGCGGGCCCCGGCCGGACGGCCCCGCAGCCGTGCGGACACGCAGCCCCGCAGCCGCGTGGACGCGGGGCTGCGGGGCCGTCCGGGCGCGGCGGGGCTGCGGGGCGCTCCCCTACCGCTGCTGTGCGAGGTACCGGGCCAGGCAGTCGGTGACCAGGCGGTGGTCCTCGACCTGCGGCAGGCCGGAGACGGTGACCGTGCCCACCATGCCCGTGCCGCGCACCAGCAGGGGGAAGGAGCCGCCGTGCGCGGCGTAGTGCGCCGGGTCGAGGTCGAAGGTGCGGTTCGCGGCCCGGTGGCGTTCGCCCACCAGGTAGGAGGCTTCGCCGAAGCGGCGCACCACGGCCGCCTTGCGGCGGGCCCAGTGGTCGTTGTCGGCGCTGGTGCCGGGCAGCGCGGCGTGGAAGGCCTGCTGTTCGCCGTGGCGGATGTCGACCGTCACCGCGAGGTCGCGGGCCCGGGCTTCGGCGACGATCAGCGAGCCCAGCCGCCAGAGGTCGTCCAGGTCGGCCGAGGGGAGCTGCAACTCCCGGTGCTGGCGTTCCAGTTCGGGGATGTCGAGGGTCACAGCGCCACCGCCGATCCGGTGCGGGCGGAGCGCTGGGCGGCCTCCAGCACGCGCAGCGCCTCGACGGCGTCGCGGGCCTCGACCGGGACGGGGCCCCGGCCGTGCAGCGCCCGGGCCAGGTCGGCGTAGTAGTCCTGGTAGCTGCCGGGCAGGGTCGCCACCGGTTCGGTCTCCTCCCCGGCCCGCAGCGCGCCCCAGCGTTCGCGCGGGTAGGCGCCCCAGTCCGGGTCCGCCGGGGTGCGGCCCTGGCGCAGCGCGTCCTCCTGGCCGTCCAGGCCGTGGGTGACGTACGCGCCCCGGGAGCCCAGGACCCGGAAGCGGGGGCCGAGGTCGCCCGCGGTGGCGCTCATCCACAGGTGGGAGCGGGTGCCGTCGGCGTGGGTGAGGGCGACGAAGCTGTCGTCGTCGGTCTGCGCGCCGTCGCGGCGGGCGTCCAGTTCGGCGTAGACGCGTTCGGCCGGGCCGAACAGGACCAGGGCCTGGTCGACCAGGTGCGCGCCCAGGTCGTAGAGCAGGCCGCCGGCCTCGGCCGGGTCGCCCAGTTCCCGCCAGGCGCCGCTGAGTTCGGGGCGCCAGCGCTCGAAGCGCGACTCGAACCGGTTGACCCGGCCGAGCCGTCCCGAGGCGACCAGCTGCCGGACGGTGCGGAAGTCGCCGTCCCAGCGCCGGTTCTGGAACACGCTGAGCAGCAGGCCCCGGTCCCGGGCCAGGTCGGCCAGCCGCCGGCCCTCGGCGGCGGTGGCGGCGAGCGGTTTGTCGACCACGACCGGGAGTCCGGCCTCCAGGGCGGCGGTGGCGAGCGGGATGTGGGTGCGGTTGGGGGAGGCGACCACGACCAGGTCCAGTCCGAGGCCGGGCGCGGCGGCGCGGAGGGCGTCGGCGTCCGCGAACAGCTCGGCCTGCGGGTGCTCGCGGGAGACCTGCGCGCGGCGTTCCGGGTCGGAGGTCACCACGGCCGCGAGGCGCAGGCCCGGCGTGGTGCTGATCAGGGGCGCGTGGAAGACCGCACCGGCGATGCCGTAGCCGATGAGTCCCACGTTCAGGGTCGGAAGGTCCATGCCCCCAGTTAAACAACAGCGTGGACTAACCGGCAAGCTCGCATAATCGACGGGTGACCACCGACCCGGCCCACCACGGCGCCCTCAACCTCGCCCTGCTCCGCGACCGCAACGACACCGCCGTCCTGCGCGCCGTCCGCGCCGCCGCCGACCGCGGCACCAGCCGGGTCGAACTGGCCACCCGCACCGGGCTCACCGCCCAGGCCATCAGCAAGATCACCGCCCGGCTGCTCGCCGACGGCCTGCTCACCGAGGCGGGCCACGAGCGCGTCGCCGGACAGAGCGGCAAACCGCGCACCCTGCTGCGCCTCGTCCCGGGCTCCCGCTCCGCCCTCGGCGCCGAGATCGGCCGCCGCGGACTGCGCCTGCTCCGGGTCGACCTCACCGGCGCCGTCACCGCCCGGGCGGAGGAGCCGATCGACCCGGACGGCGGCCCCGGCCCGGTCCTCGACCGGCTCGCCGCCATGGTCCGCGCGCTCACCGCGGCCTCCGGGACCGGCGGCGTGCTCGGCCTCGGCCTGGCCTGCCCCGGCCCCTTGGACACCCGCGACGGCGTCCTGCACCAGGTCACCGGCATGCCGAGCTGGCACGGCCTGCACCTGCGCGAGGCGGTGCGGACCCGCACCGGACTGCCCGTGGTCGTCGAGAAGAACACCACCGCCGCCGTCCTGAGCCGCCCGGGCCCGGACGACCGCGCCTTCGTCCACCTCGGCGACGGCGTCGGGGCCGGCCTGGTCCTCGGCGGCCGGGTCCAGCGCGGCGCCCGCACCAACGCCGGCGAGTTCGGCCACCAGTGCATCGACCCGGCCGGACCGCCGTGCGCCTGCGGCGCCCGCGGGTGTCTGGAGGCCGTCTGCCTCACCGCCCTGCGGGCCGGCCGCACCGGGGAGGCCGCGGACGCCCTCGCGATCGGCGTCGCCAACCTGGTCCGCCTGCTCGACGTCGAGGAGGTCACCCTCGGCGGCGACGCCCTCCTCGCGGACCCGGAGCCGTACGAGGGCGCCATCCGCGCCGCGCTCGCCGCCCGGCTGCCCGATCCGCACTGGCAGCACGTCGCCCTCGCCCGCGCCACCGACCTGGCGGTCCCCCAGGGCGCCGCGGGCCTCACCCTGGCGCGGCTCTTCGGCTGAACCCGCGCGGGCGGGCCCGGCCGAAGCCGGGCCCGCCCGCAGAGCCGCACCGGGGCGGCGGCGGGATCAGGCGGCGGTGGGCACCGCGCGGGTCGGGCAGTAGTCGGGGTTCGGCGCGCTGAACCAGGCGTCGCCGCTGAACGCGTTGTACCGGCAGGTCAGCGGGGCGGCCGGGCCGCCGCCGTAGTTGCACACCAGCCAGCCCTGGCCGTAGGTCCACCCGTAGAGGCCGTGCGCGCCGTCCGTGAGGAACGGCGGGCACATGTACGGCGTGGGCGGCGTGGTGGCCGCGGCCTCGGTGGCGGTCAGGCCCATGAACCCGGTGAAGCCGACGGTGGCCAGGGCGACGGCCGCGAGGGCGGCGGCGGAACGGACGCGCGACAAGGGGGTCTCCTCGTGCTGGGGTCGCCGACGGAACGGTCCGCCGCGACCGGTGTGCAACTTCCGGCGAGTGGACCGTAGCAAGCTATCCGTTTCACGCAAATACCCAACGCATGATGGAAATTGATGGACTTTCGGCCCGACCCGGGCAGGAGGGCCGGGACGGGGCCACGAGCGGGGACGGAGACGGCGGCGGGCTCAGCCGGACGGGCGGCGGGCCGCCAGCAGCTCCGGGTGCGGGGAGGCGACGAACTCCAGGCCCGCCTGCGCGGCCTCCGCCGCCAGGGCCGCGGGGTCGGCCGGCCACATCGGGAACTCCTCCCGGACGTGGCGCACCGCCCGGCCCGCCCGTTCGACCCGGTAGTCGAAGACCATCCGCAGCAGCCCGCGGTCGGGCAGCCGGGTGATGTCCGCCCGGTAGCTGTCGGCCCCCAGCCGGACCGGGCCGAGGCCGGTCAGGGTCTCGGCCCCGTCGGGGAGCCCGGTGGGCGGCGGGTCGAACAGCAGCACTCCCCCGGGCACCAGGGCCCGGGCCGCCGTCCGCCACAGGGCGCGCCGGGCGGCCGGTTCGACGCAGCCGACCACGTTGGCGGCCACGGCCAGGTCGGCGGCCCCGACCAGCCCGGCGTCCTCGGCCCGGTCCGGGTGGACGGTCAGCCGGGTCCGCCGGCCCGCGCCCAGCACCGCCGCGCGGGACATCAGCACCGTCCGCATCGCCGGGGCGGGCTCGACGGCGTGCACCGGGACGCCCGAGGACTCCAGCAGCACCTCGGTGACGAGCCCCGTCCCGGCGCCGAACTCGACGATCCCGTGCCGGGCCCGGCCGGCCGCAGCGGCGAACCACCGCCGGGCCCGCCGCCGGTCGCCCTCCGCCTGGAGCAGGTCGTAGAACTCGGCGCTGACGGCGTAGTCGCTCTCCTCGGAGGCGCTCATGCCGACCGCCCTGCCGCACCGGCCCCGCCCCGGGCCGGTAGACGAGCCGGCCGACGAGCCGGCCGACCGGCCAAGCGACGAACCGGCCGTCCGGACGGGAGGGGCGGGAAGCCCGGGCGGGGCCGGCGGGCGTCACTCGCCATGGCTGCGCAGCGTCTCCTTGACCTTGGCGATCGCGAAGCCCCAGCCCTGCTCGACGGTCGGCTTCGCCGGGACGGCGATCTCCTGGGGGTTGGTGAGCACGTCCAGCAGCACCGGCCCGGGCGTCTCGAAGGCCCGCCGGACGCCGTCCGCCAGCTCGTCCGGGCCGGTGACCCGGATGCCGGTCAGGCCGAGCGCGGTCGCCACCGCCGCGAAGTCCGGGTTGTCCAGCTCGGTGCCGAACTCGGGCAGTCCGGACTGCTCCTGTTCGAGCTTGACCATGCCGAGCCGGCGGTTGTCGAAGACCACCAGTTTCACCGGCAGCCGGTGGGTCTTGATGGTCATCAGGTCGCCGAGCAGCATGCTGAGCCCGCCGTCCCCGCAGAACGCCACCACCTGGCGGTCCGGGTAGTGCAGTTGGGCGCCCAGGGCCTGCGGCATGGCGTTGGCCATCGAGCCCAGGTTGTAGGAGCCCAGCAGCCGCCGTCCGCCGCGCATCGTGACGAAGCGCGACAGCCAGACGGTGGCCATGCCGGTGTCGGAGGTGAAAACCGCGTCGTCGGCGGCCGCCGCGTCCACCGCCGCGGCCAGCGCCTCCGGGCGGACGTCGCCGTCGCGGTTGTCGAAGGCGCTGCGCAGCCGGCCCAGCAGGCGGTGGTCGTGCCGGGTGTCGGCGAGCTTGCGCTGGCCCTGCTGCCAGTCGGCGAACTTCCCGAGCGCCTCGTCCAGGTGGGTGCGGTCCTCGACGGCGTCCAGCAGCGGCAGCAGCGCGCGCAGGGTGGCCGCGGTGTCGCCCGCCAGGCCGACGTCCACCGGGGTGCGCCGGCCGAGGTGGCGTTCGTCCAGGTCGATCTGGACGGCCTTGCGGCCCTGCGGGTACCAGTCGCGGTAGGGGAAGTCGGTGCCGAGCAGGACCAGCGTGTCGCAGGAGTCCAGGGCGTGGGCGGCGGCCGGGTTGCCGATCAGGCCGGTCTGGCCGACCTGGTACGGGTTGGCGTCCTCGAAGCCCTCCTTGGCCTTGAGGGTGAGCACCATCGGCGCGGCCAGCCGCTCGGCCAGCTCGCGGACCTCCGGTCCGGCCTCCCGGGCGCCGCGGCCGACCAGCAGGGTCACCCGCTCCCCCGCGTTGATCAGTTCGGCGGCCCGCCGGACGCCCTCGTCGTCGGGGCGGGTGACCGGGCGGGTGTGCGGGAAGCGGGCCGGGCGGTCGTCGGTCAGCTCCTGCTCGCCCAGGTCGCCGGGCACGGTCAGCACGGCGACGCCGCGTTCGGCGAGCGCGGCGCGGACCGCCGCCTCCAGCAGCCGGGGCAGCTGCTCGGGCGAGAGGACGGTGGCCCGGAACACCGCGACGTCCCGGAACAGCAGGTCGTTGTCGACCTCCTGGAAGTAGTCGCCGCCGATCTCCGCGGACGGTACCTGCCCGGCGATCGCCAGCACCGGGGTGCGGCTCTTGGCCGCGTCGTACAGGCCGTTCAGCAGGTGCACCGAGCCGGGGCCGACGGTGCCCATGCACACGCCCAGCCCCCCGGAGAGCTGCGACTGGGCGCCGGCCGCGAAGGCCGCCGCCTCCTCGTGCCGGCATCCCACCCACTCGATGCCCTCGGTGGTGCGGATGGCGTCGGTCAGTGGGTTGAGGGCGTCGCCGACCACGCCGAAGACGTGCCGCACCTCCAGTTCCCGGAGGGCGTCGACGATCACGCGGGCCACGGTACGTGCCACGGGGGGCTCCTTGTCGCGGGTGGGCGGTTCAGACGGTGAAGCGGTTCGGGCGGTGAGGGGGTTCGGACGGTGGGCGGTTCAGACGGTGAAGCGGTCGGGGTCGGCCTCGCGCCAGTCGCGGGCCCAGGACTGCGGCGGGTCGTCCAGCAGGCGGCCCGGTGCCATCGGCGGGTGCAGGTCGGCGTAGGAGCGGACGGTCTGCTGGTCCAGGCGGCGGCGCAGCATCCGCGGGTGCAGGTCGGCGGGGTCGTCGACGCCCATCGAGGCCATGATCTGGAGGGCGCTCTTGACGGTCGCCTCCTGGTAGCGGGCGACCCGCTGCGACTTGTCGCCGACGTGCAGGGCCCGGGCCCGGCGCGGGTCCTGGGTGGTGACGCCGACCGGGCAGGTGTTGGTGTGGCAGCGCTGGGCCTGGATGCAGCCGATCGCGAACATCATGGCCCGGGCCGCGTTGGTGTAGTCGGCGCCCTGGATCAGCCGCTTGACCAGGTCGCTGCCGGTGGCGACCTTGCCGCTGGCGCCGATCCGGACGCGGTCCCGCAGGCCGGTGCCCAGCAGCGCGTCGTGCACCGTGAGCAGGCCCTCGGTGAGCGGCATCCCGACGTGGTCGGCGAACTCCAGCGGAGCCGCGCCGGTGCCGCCCTCGGCGCCGTCGACCACGATGAAGTCCGGGGTGACGCCCTCCGCCAGCATCGCCTTGCACACCGCCAGGAACTGCTGCCGCGAGCCGACGCACAGCTTGAAGCCGACCGGTTTGCCGTCCGCCAGCTCCCGCATCCGGGCCAGGAACAGCACCAGTTCGCGCGGGGTGGAGAAGACCCGGTGGTACGGCGGCGAGATGACCGTCTTGCCCTCCGGCACGCCGCGCACCTTGGCGATCTCGGCGTTGACCTTGGCGCCGGGCAGCACCCCGCCGATGCCCGGCTTGGCGCCCTGTCCGAGTTTCAGCGACAGGCACTTGACCTGCGGGTGGGCGGCCTTCTCGGCGAACTGGGCCGGGTCGAAGCCGCCGTCCTCGGTGCGGCAGCCGAAGTAGCCGGTGCCGAGCTCCCAGACCAGGTCGCCGCCCGGCCGCAGGTGGTACTCGGACAGGCCGCCCTCGCCGGTGTCGTGCGCGAAGCCGCCCTGCGCCGCGCCGGTGTTCAGCGCCAGCACGGCGTTGGCCGAGAGCGAGCCGAAGCTCATCGCGGAGACGTTGAGCAGCGCCATGTCGTAGGGCCGGGTGCAGTCCGGGCCGCCGATCCGGACCCGGGGCGCCTCCTTCGGCACCGCGACCGGGGCCAGCGACGGGACGAGGAACTCCCGGCCGGGCTCGTACAGGTCCAGCTCGGTGCCGAACGGCTCCTCGGCGTCGGTGCCCTTGGCCCGCTCGTAGACGATGCTCCGGGTATCCCGGTTGAAGGGGCGGCCGTCCACGTTGCGCTCGACGAAGTACTGCTGCACCTCGGGCCGGATGTCCTCCAGCGCGAACCGCAGGTGCCCCAGCACCGGGTAGTTGCGCAGCACCGAGTGCCGGGTCTGCACCACGTCGGCGACCGCCAGCGCCGCCAGCGCCAGTAGCGGCACCGCCAGGAACCACCACCACGGCGACACCGTCGACGCCACCACCGCGGCCGCCGCCGCTCCGCACCCCAGCAAGGCCACCCACAGGAATCTCAGCACGGTGGGCGTCTAACCGGATCACCGGATCGCAGTCCTCCCGCGGCCGGCCCGGAACGCGGAAGAAGGGCAGGTCAGGCGGCGGCAAAGGGTGGGCAAAGGGTCGGCAAGGGGCGGGCGTCGGGCCCGTGCTCCCGGTGCCGCGCGGGGGTGCCCCCGGGCGGTGTCCGAGCGGCCCCCGTGGGTCCGGTCGGCCGGGGTTCAGGCCGGCGGGTGGCTGATCAGGCGGCCGTCCGGGGTGGCGGCGAGCAGGCGGCCGGCGTGGGCGGCCAGCGCGGTGGCCGGGGGGAAGGGCGCGGCCGGGCGGAAGGGTTCGTCGGTGCGGACGGGCGGGCGGCTGAGCAGGCCGTCGGGGCCGAGGGCGTACAGCCGGGCGTTGAGGACGGTCAGGGCGGTGGCCTTCCCGGCGCCGCCGAGCGCCGTCCAGGGGGCGTCGGGGAGCTGGGCGGGGCGGTGGTGCAGGGTGTCGTCGTGCGGGGTGAGGGCGAACAGGGTGGTGTCGCACAGGGCGAGCGCGGCCGTTCCGGCGGGCACCGGTCCGGCGTCCCGCCAGGGGGAGGGGCCGGTGACGGGGTCGCGGTGGACGAGGCGGTCCTCGGTGGTCACGGCGAGCAGGGCGAGCGGGACGGGACGGCAGGCTTCGCGGGGGGCGGTCAGGCAGCGCAGCTCGACGGGGGCGGAGGCGGAGGCGGGATCGGAGACGGGGCCGGGGTCGGGGTCGGGGTCGGCACAGGGCTGCCAGGGCAGGTTCTGCTCGGACGGTTCGCGGTGCAGCAGGGTGCGTCCGTCGGCGGCGAGGGCGAACAGGGTGCCCTCGCAGGCGGCGAGGGCACGCAGCGCGGGGGCCGGGCCGACGGTGTGCCAGCGGGGGGCGGGGACGGTGCCGGAGAGCCGGTCGAGGACGTTGCGGGTGACCCGGTCGACGGCCGGGTCGTCCAGCGCCCGGCCCCAGTTGATGGTGGCCGCGTTGAAGACCGTCCCGGCGCCGAGCCGGTGCACGCCCAGGGTGGCCCAGCCGCCCTGGCCGTAGCTGCGCCAGTGGCGCAGGTCGGCGGTGGCGAGGACGGCGAAGGAGCGCGGGGTGCCGTCGCGGCCGGTGGGCCGGGGGACGCCGAGGGACCAGTCGAGTTCGGCGGCGTCGGTCTCGTAGCCGAGGGCGCCGCGGGCGAAGGTGTCGCCGTCGGACAGGCCGGTGCCCTCGAACACCCAGTGGTCGGCGAACCGGACGGTGTACGCCTCCTCGCCGATGACGGCCATGCCCTCGCCCCAGGCGCCCGCGCCGTTGCGGAAGCTGACGCCGGTCATGGTGTTCTCCGGGCGGTCGACCGGCGCGGAGGACCACTCGACGGTGGCCCGGGCGGGGTCGGTGGCGGCGACGGGGTCGGCGGCGGCGTCCCGGTGGCAGACCATGGTGCGTCCGCCGTCCTCCAGCCGGATCTGCCACCAGGCGGTGTTCCCGGCGAACACGGCGAGGTTGCCGCCGCGGCGGACGAAGCCCTCGACGCTGTCGCGCATCCCGGCGGTCCAGTACTCGTCGTGGCCGTTGACCACCAGCAGCCGGTGGGCGGAGAGCAGTTCGCCGCCGTCGTCCAGGTCGAATCCGGAGCAGAACTCGACCGGGCGGCCGGTGCGGTGCAGCCAGTGCAGCAGCGGTTCCTCCCAGCGCTCGGGCGGCGGGCCGCCGCCGGGGGCGTCCAGCGCCACCCGGGCGGCCCGGTCGGGCTGTTCGGCGTAGTAGAGGCTCCGGCCGGGCTGGCCGGACCGGTGGTAGGCCCGCCAGGTGGCGAACGGGACGGAGACCAGGACCGGGGCGGCCGGGCGGGCGGCCCGGACGGCGAACCACACCTCGTGCTCGGCGTCGCGCTCCGGCTCGGGCTGCTCGGGGCGCAGGTCGTGGAAGCTGGCCCGGTAGAGCGAACTGGGCCAGTGCGCGGGGACGGTGAGCTCCCAGTGGGTGCCCCGGAGGTCCGCGGCGGCGCGCACCCGGCCGGCCACCACGTCGGTGACCAGGACCCGCCCGGTGAGCGGGCCGCCGTCGCCGGCGGTCACCTCGAAGCGCATCCGGCCGCCCTGCGGGCACGAGGTGGCCCCGTCCGCGGCCCGGGCGACCGGGCGGGGCACCGGGCCGGGTCCGGCCGTCGGGACGCCCGGGGGCGTCGCGGCGCCCCCGGTCACCGCAGCGCCTCCCGCAGCCGGGCCACCCGGGGCGGGCGGCCCGCCGCCGAGTCGACGATCACGTCCTCCAGGGCGCGCAGGTGGGCGTGGATCGCGGCCTTGGGCAGGTACGCGGTGTCCGCGGTGAGCGTGACGGTGAGGGTGTCGCCGTCGCCGGTGAGGTGCAGGCAGTAGCGGCAGGCCACCCGGTCCTGGGTGGCCGGGAAGTCCAGCGCGGTGCGCCGGCGCAGCCCGGCCAGGGTGGCGGCGTCCAGCGGGCCGGTGGCGGGCGGGCGGTCGACCAGGCGCATGTCGTTGAAGCAGCAGTAGGGGTGGACCTCCGTGCCGCGTTCGCGGGCGGCGCGGGCCAGCAGGGCGTCCCAGGCCACCGGGTCGTAGGAGGCGGCGCGGTAGCCGGCCAGCGCGGCGGGCCAGGCGTCCGCCAGCAGGTCGGTGAGGACGGCGTCCGGGTCGTCGGGGGTGCGCAGCACGAACAGGGCGTCCTGCGAGAGGGTGCTGACCAGGGTGCGCCGGTCGGCTCCGGCGCGGTTCCCGGCGATCGGCATGACGGCCGCCGTCCGGTGGCCCCGGTCGGCGGCGACCAGCGCGGCGGCGGCGGTGAGCAGCACGGTGGAGCCGCTGACCCGGTGGGCGAGGGCCAGCGCGTCCACCGCCCGGGGCAGCGCGGCGGACACCAGTCGGCCGGTCCAGTAGCGCGGGTGCTCGGGGGCGGCGACGGGCGCGGGGAACATGGTGGGCGGGGCGGCGGCCAGCCCGTCGGCCCAGAACGCGAGGGCCGCCTCGCCGGCCCGGCGGCCCGCCGGGGAGTGCTGGTGGTGCGCCAGGTCGTGCGGGGTCCGGGGGGAGGCCGGTCCGGCGGAGCCGCGCCGGACCAGCAGCCGCAGGTCCCGGACCAGGACCTCGGCGCCGTGGCCGTCGGAGGCCAGGTGGCACAGGGCGAGCACGACGTGGCTGATCCGCCCGTCGTGGCGCACCGCGCCGAAGCGGACCGGCCACTCCCCCGCGTAGTCGAAGCGGCGGGCGGTGAGTTCGGCGAGCAGGCCGTCGGCGGTGCGGGCGGCCGTGTCGGCGTCGGGGGCGTCGCGGAGGTCGACGGTGATCCGGCCCGCGCCGTGCAGCTGTTGGCGGGGGCCGTCGGCGATCCGGGTGCGCAGTGCCTCGTGCCGGTGCACGAGGGCGGCCAGTGCGGCGGCGAGCCGGGGGGCGTCCACGGGGGCGCCCCGGTCGGCGAGCGGGAGGACGCGGCCCAGGTTGAAGTAGTGGTCGTTGGGCGCGGTGCGGCCGATGGCGTGCCAGATCGCCCGCTGTCCCCAGGTGAGCGGCGCCTCGCCGGTCCGCCCGCCGGCGAACGGCACCTCCAGGGCGGTCACGGGGTGCCGCCGAGCTCCCGCACCCGCGCGGTGAGCCCGTCGAGGTCCGTCGTGTACAGGGTGCGGTCGGCCAGGTCGACCAGGATGCCGAACTCCTCCTCCAGGCTGTCGGCGAGCCGCAGCAGGGCGAGCGAGCTGACGCCGAGCGCGGCGAGCGGCACGTCGGCGGAGCCGAGGAGTTCGGGGGTGCCGACGGCGCCGTCGGTGGCGCGGGAGACCAGGTCGGCGACGCGGTCGTGCAGGTCGCTCATCGGGCGTCCTCGCGGGCGTCCGGGTGGCCGGCCAGGCGGCGGCGCAGGCTGAGCGGGCGGATGTCCGGCCAGACCCGGTCCACGTGGGCGGTGCACTCGGCCTCGGTGCCGGCGAAGCCCTCGGCGCGCCAGCCGGCGGGCAGCGGCGCGCCGTCGGGCCACAGGGCGTGCTGCTCCTCGTCGTTGACGGCGACGACGTAGCGGATCTCGTTGCTCACGGGGTGGCTCCTTGCAGGGCGCGGACGGCGGCGGCGACGCCGCGGGCGGTGGGTTCGTCGAAGAAGACGTCGAGCGGGACGTCGACGCCGAGGGTGCGGGAGACGCGGGCGGCGATCGCGGTGATGGTCAGCGAGTGGCCGCCCAGGTCGAAGAGGTCCTCGTCGGGGCCGAGGTCGTCCAGTTCGAGGACGTCGGCCCAGATGGCGAGCACCGCGGCGAGCACGGCGTCCTCGGGCCCGGCGTCCCCGGTTCCGGTGTTCGTGCTCCCGGCGTTCGTGCTCCCGGTGTTCTCGCTCCCGGCGGCGGGCGCGGGGTCGGGGCGGGCGGGCCCGGGGTCGGGCAGCGCGGCCCGGTCGAGCTTGCCGTTGGGGGTGAGCGGGAGGGTGTCCAGGACGGCGTAGGCGTTCGGCAGGACGGCGGCGGGCAGGACGGCGGCCAGGTGGGCGCGGAGTTCGGCCGGGTCGGGTGCCGGGCCGGCCGGGACGACGTAGGCGACCAGCCGGTCCGCTCCGCGCAGGGCGGCGGCGGCCCGGGCGACGCCGGGGTGGGTGGCGAGGCGGGCCTCGACCGCGCCGAGTTCGAGGCGGTGGCCGCGGAGCTTGACCTGGGTGTCGGCGCGGCCCAGGTACTCCAGGGCGCCGTCGGGCGCGCGGCGCACCAGGTCTCCGGTGCGGTACATCCGGGCTCCCGGCGGCCCGTACGGGTCGGGCCGGAAGCGGCTCGCGGTGAGGCCGGGGCGGCCTCGGTAGCCGTGGGCGACGCCGTCCCCGGCCAGGTGGAGTTCGCCGGGGACGCCGTACGGGACGGGGCGCAGCCGCTGGTCGAGGACGTAGGCCCGGGTGTTGTCCAGGGGTTCGCCGAGGGTGACGGCGCCGTGCTCGTCGAGGGCCGGGTCGGCGCAGGTGGACCAGATGGTGGTCTCGGTGGGGCCGTAGACGTTGACCAGCCGGGCGGTGGCGGCGGTCAGGGCGGCGGCGAGCGGGGCGGGCAGGGCCTCGCCGCCGGTGAGGGCGGTGAGGGCGGTGTCGGCGAGTCCGGCGTCCAGCAGCAGCTGCCAGCCGCTGGGGGTGGCCTGGACGTGGGTGATCCGCTGTTCGCGGAGCAGGGCGAGCAGGGCGGGGCCGTCGCGGTGGGCGCCGGGCGGGGCGAGGACGACCCGGGCGCCGGTGGTCAGCGGCAGCAGGAGTTCCACGGCGGAGATGTCGAAGGCGAGCGAGGTGAGGGCGAGCCAGCGGTCGGCGGGGGTGGCGCCGAGCCGGTCGCGCAGGCTGCCGAGGACGTTGGCCAGCGCGGAGTGCGGGACTTCGACGCCCTTGGGGCGGCCGGTGGTGCCGGAGGTGTAGAGGACGTAGGCGGGCAGCGCGGGGTCGGGCGCCGGGGGCAGCGGGGGCGTGCCGGCGTCGGCGGGGGCGAGGTCGGCGGGGGTGAGGTCGCCGGGCTGCTCCGGGCGGTCGGTGATCCGCAGGGCGAGCCGGGCGTCGTCGCGGACGAAGGCCAGGTGGGCGGCCGGGTAGTCGGGGTCGAGCGGGAGGTGGGCGGCGCCGGTGGCCAGCACGGCCAGCACGGCGACGAGTTGGTCCAGGCCGCGGGGCAGCGCGATGCCGACCGTGCGGCCGGGCCCGGCGCCGTGCCGGGTGAGGGCGGCGGCGGCGTGGGCGACCAGGCGGGCCAGTTCGCCGTACGTCACGGGCGTGCCGTCGGCGACGGCGGCGACCGCGTCGGGGTGGGCGGCGGCGCGGGCGGCGAACCGGGCGGGGACGGTGGTGGCGGGCAGGTCGGGGCGGGGGGCGGGGGCGGCGAGCTGGGCGGCGCGTTCGTCGGGGGCCAGGAACTCCAGGGCGGCGACGGGCGTGTCGGGGGCGGCGTGGGCGGCGTCCAGCAGTGCCGTGTAGTGCCCGGCGATCCGGGCGGCGGTGGCGGCGTCCAGCGCGCCGGTGCGGTACTGGAGGCTGCCGAGGACCTCCTCGCCGCAGTCGACCAGGTGGAGGTGGAGCAGGTTGCGGGCGGTGCCGGCGAAGCCGGTCCAGCCGACCCGGGCGGTGAGCGGCCCGAAGTCCGGGGCGGCGGCGGCCGGGCGGCGGCGGTAGCTGACCGACAGCGGGGTGAGCGCGGTGCGGGGGGTCAGGCCCGGGACGGCGCGGCCCAGCGGGACGGCGCGGTGGGCGTACAGGGCGCGCAGTTCGGCCCGGACGGTGCGGGTCCAGTCGGCGAAGGTCCGGTCGGCGGGTTCGCCGGGGCGCAGCGGCAGTTCGTTGACGGCGAGGCCGAGGGCGACGGGGTCGCCGGGGCGGCGCAGCGAGAGTTCGACGGCGGTGGTGGGCGCGGGGTCGCCGTAGCGGGCCAGCAGGGCGTGCCAGGCGGCGGTGAGGAGTTCGAAGCGGGTGACGCCGAGGGCGCGGGCGGTGTCGGCGCAGCGGCGCCCGTCGAGCCGGAAGGCGGCTTCGGCGCCGGGGGCGGGCCGGACGCCGCCGTCGGGCGGCGGGGCCAGGCCGGGCAGGACGGGCGCGGCGGGTTCCCGCCAGCGCGACGCCCAGTACGCGGTGGCGGCTTCCAGCGCGGGTGCTTCGAGGGCGGGGGTCGGCGGGTCGGCCGGGGCGGCGGCCGGGTCGAGCGGTTCGCCGCGGTAGGCGGTGGCGAGGTCGGCGACCAGGCGTTCCTTGGACTCGCCGTCCAGCACGAGGTGGTGGGCGGTGACCAGCAGCACGTGCCGTTCGGCCCCGGGGCGGAACAGCGCGAACCGGCAGAGCGGCCCGGTCGCGGGGTCGAACGGGGCGGCGCGCTCCTCGTCGAGCAGCTTGTCGAGGTCGGCGGGGGCGCAGTCGACCCGGCGCGGCGGGGCGACGGCGGCGGTGGGCGCGGCCGTGCCGTCAGGCGCGAACCGGGAGGCCAGGACGGGGTGGCGGGCGACGACGGCGGCGCAGGCCCGGTCGAGGGCGTCGGCGTCGAGCGGGCCGGTGAGGTCGAGGGTGACGGCGAGGTGGTAGGCGGTGCCGGTGTCGAGCGTGCGCCCGGTGAGCCAGACGCCGTGCTGGGCGGGGGTGAGCGGGGTGGTCATGGCGTGGCCTCGGGGGTGTCCGGAGTGGTGAGGGTGCGGCGCAGTTGGCGTTTGAGGACCTTGCCGCCCTCGTTGCGCGGCAGGGTGGTGCGGAAGTGCACGGTGGCGGGGAGTTCGTGGACGGCGAGGTGGTCGAGCAGGAAGGTGCGCAGCTCGGCCGCGGTCAGTTCGCCGTCCGGGACGACGACGGCGGCGACGACGCTGCCGAGCACCGGGTGCGGGACGCCGAAGGCGGCGGCGTCGGCGACCTTCGGGTGGGCGTGCAAGGCGTTCTCGACCTGGAGGGTGGAGACCTTGTGGGCACCGGACTTGACGACGTCGCGCTCCCGGTCGAGCAGGTGCAGGAACCCGTCGGCGTCCACCCGGCCCAGGTCGCCCATCCGCACCCAGCGGCCCCGGAACACCGCGCCGTCCCGCTCCCCCAGGTAGGCGCGCGGGGCGGCGGGCGAGCGCAGCCACAGCTCGCCGGGCTCCCCCGGCGCGACGGGGTGCCCGTCGGCGTCGGTGACGCGCAGTTCGGCGAGCGAGGCGGGGCGGCCCGGGGAGTCCGGGCGGGCCGGGTCGAACAGCAGGGTGACCTGGGCGGGGGCCGCCTCGGTCGAGGTGTAGTAGTTGACCAGCTGGGCCTTGCCGAACGCCCGGTCGAGGGCGAGCGCGACGGGCTGCGGCAGCGCGGCGGCGGTGGAGCCGACCAGCCGGACGGTGTCCAGGTCGCCGCGCTCGGCCGCGGCGGCCAGCGCCCGGGAGGCGAGCAGTTCGACGGCCGTCGCGGGGACGAGGAACACGCTGCCCACCGCGTGCTCGGCGATCAGCCGGACGAACCGGGCCGGGGTGAACTGCGGGGCGGTGACGCAGGCGGCGTGCGCGTTGAGCGCGTTGACCAGCATGGTCTGCCCGGCGTTGGTGCCGACCGGGAAGGCGTGCAGGAAGGTGCGGGAGTGCCGCAGCGGGCGGCGGCGCTCGTCGAGGGTGCAGCCGTGGACCAGGTTGGCGTGCCGGGCGGTGACGCCCTTGGGGGTGCCGGTCGTGCCGGAGGTGTACAGGATCTGCGCCGGGGCGTCCGGGTCGGGTTCGGGCAGGCCGGGGGTGCCGGGAATGGCGGGGTCGGCGGGGTCGGCGGGGTGGTGGGCGGTGGCGGTGGCGGTGGCCTCGGTGCGGGTGCGGACGCCGTCCGGGACGCCCGGCGGGCGGGGGCCGCCGTCGGCGTGCAGCAGGAGGCGGGCCCCGGCGTCGGTGAGGGCGTGCGCCGTCCCGGCGGGCGAGGCCCGGTCGGAGAGCGGCACGGCGACGGCGCCCGCCCGCAGCACGGCGAGGAACGCGACGGCGTACTCCGCCCAGCGGTCGGTGCCGAAGCAGAGCCCGACCCGGTCGCCGCTCCGGACGCCCTCGGCGCGCAGCGCGGCGGCCAGCGCCCCGGAACGGGCCTGCCAGGCGGCGAAGTCGAGCCGCTGCGCGCCGCAGACGACGGCGGTGCGCTCGCCGTGCGCGGCGGCCCGGTGCGCGAGCAGCGCGGGCAGGGTGGCGGGGGTGGCGGGGGTGGCGGGGACGGGGGTGCCGGGGAGGTGCGGGGCGGTGCTCATCGGGCCCCCGTCCCGGCCGCGCGGCGGGCGGCGGCGGTGCGGGCGCGTTCGCGCAGGCCGACCAGGTCGTCGGGTTCGGCGTCCGGGACGTCGCGGTCGAAGCGGGCGAGCACCGGCAGGCGCAGTCCGAGGGCGACCAGGGCGAGCATGGCGGCGGCGAACAGCAGGTACATCAGGGCGATGCCGCGGCCGGGGCCGGTGCCGATCAGCGGGCCGAAGACGGGGGCGAGCGCGCCGTCCGGTTCCATCAGCGGGCCGAACAGGGCGGAGCCGAGCGGGGCGATGACGCCGTGGCCGAGCGGGAGGGTGGACCAGGCGACCAGGGTGTTCAGGGCGAACACCCGGCCGTGGAACCGCTGGGCGACCTTGACCTGGACGATCGTCGCGTAGATGCCGTTGACCAGGGCCAGCGCGAAGGACATGCCGAACGCGCCGGCCGCCACCGTCCACAGGTTGGCCCGCAGCCCCTCCACCGCGCCCGCCAGGGCGAGGACGGCGGCCAGCGCGAGCATGCCGCGCAGCTTGTGGCGGCGCGGTCCGCCCCAGAAGCCCATCGTGACGCCGCCGAGGACCGCGCCCGCGCCGGCCGCGACCGCGACCCGGGCGGCGCCGCCGAGGTCGTCGAAGGAGAGCACCAGCGGGGTGGTGAGCAGGAACAGCGGGGAGAGGAAGACGTTCAGGCCGGCGAACCAGAGCAGCATCGCCCGGAAGCCGCGGTGGCGCCAGGAGAGGGCGATGCCGTGCCGGATCTCCGCGGTCAGCGACTCCCGGCGGGTCCAGGGCAGGGTCTTCGGGAAGCGGACGGCGAGCAGGACGGTGACGGCGACGGCGTAGGAGGCCACGTCGATGATCAGGATGCCGCGCAGGCCGATCGCGGCGAGCAGCGCCACGGCGGCCAGCGGGACGACGAACTGGGCTGTGCCGAAGGCGAGTTGGACGATGCCGTTGGCGTGGCCGAGGTGGCGTTTGGGCACCAGCTGCGGGACGGCGGAGGCGTACGCCAGGCGTTGGAAGGTGAGCGCGACGGACAGCACCGCGAGCAGCGCGTACACCTCCCAGGCGTACAGGCGGCCGGTGAGCAGCAGGGTCAGCAGTCCGGCCTGGGTGGCGCCGGCGGCGAGGTCGCCCAGCAGCATCACGCGGCGGCGGTCGAGGCGGTCGACCAGGGCGCCGGCGAGCGGGCCGACCAGGATGCCGGGGAGCATCGCGACCACGGCGTACAGCGCGAAGCGGGCCATCGACCCGGTCTCCAGCAGGATCCAGATCGGCAGGGCGAACTCGGTGAGCGCCGAGCCGGTGATGGAGGCGAGCTGGCCGACGACGACCCAGAGGAAGCGGCCCATGCCGGGCTGCGGGCCGTCCGCGTCGGCGGCCGGTTCCCGGCCCGCCGGGCCGTCCGCGGAGCCCTCCGCGGCGGGGGCCGTCTCGCCGTGGAACCACCAGGAGTTCTCCGGGTCCCGGCGCGGGAGGTCGGCGGTGGTGCCGTCGAGGAGCGCGCGGTGGACGGTGGTGACGGCGGCGGCGGTCTCGGCGGCCCGGTAGGCGATGAAGAAGTGGCCGCCCTCGTCCAGCACGGCGACCGCGGAGCGTTCGGCCAGCAGCAGCCACTCGCGGTAGCGCTCCTGGTAGAAGTCGGCGGCCGGGTCCTTGTCGCCGACCAGCGAGACCACGGGGGCGCGCAGCCGGGGCGCGCCGGCCTCGACCTCGGCCAGGGCACGGGTGAAGTAGTCCTCGGCGGCCCGGGTGTCGCGCCGCATGTTGCCGATGACGAACCGGACCTGGTCCTCGTCGAGTTCGGAGGTGTCGACGCCCATGCCGGTCAGCCAGTTGGCGTAGGAGCGGTCGCCGACCAGCGGTTCCAGCGCGGCGATCTTCCCGAGCGCGGCGAGCAGCCGGTTGCGCGGCCGGGCGAACGGGAACTGGGCGCCCGCGTAGACGGCCTCCAGTTCCCGGCCGGAGCCCTCCAGCAGGCGGGCCACGGCGACGGCGAGCGCGGTGCCGACGGCGCAGTGCCCGTAGACGACGAGCGGTCCGTCGACCTTCGCGCGCACCTCGGCGGCGACGGCCTCGGCGAGGTCGTCGAAGTCGAGGTGGTGTTCGGTGACGCCGAGGTCGTGGCCGGGGACGGCGACGGACCAGAGTTCGACGTCGGGCGGCAGCGCGTCGGCGACCGGCTGGTAGACGACGGCGCTGCCGCCGCCGTAGGGGACGCACACCAGGGTGAGGGTGCGGCGGGCGGCGGGGACGGCGCGGGTGAGGCGGTGCAGCAGGGCGCGCGGGCCGCTGGGCCGGTCGTCGGCGGCGGCGAGGGCGGCCAGGTCGCGGACGGTGCGGTGGGTGAACAGGTCCATCACGCCGACCGGGCGGGCGCCGATCGCGGTGAGCCGCTTGCGGGCCCTGGCGACGACCTGGGTGGCCAGCAGGGAGTGGCCGCCGAGGTCGAAGAAGTTCTCGTCGGTGCCGACCTCGGGCAGGTCGAGGACCTCGGCCCAGATCTCGGCGAGGACGGCCTCGGCGGGGGTGGCGGGCTCGGCCGCGCCGTCGGGGCGGTGGATGCGCGGGGCGGGCAGGGCGCGCCGGTCGAGTTTGCCGTTGGGGCTGAGCGGCAGGGCGGGCAGGGTGGTGAACGCGGCCGGGACCTGGTGGTCGGGGAGGGTGCGCTTGAGGGCGGCGCGCAGGGCCACCGGGTCGGGTTCCTCGGCGCCGGGGGCGAGGACCAGGTGGCCGACCAGGCGGTCCTGGTGCAGGACGACGGCGGCGTCGGCGATGCCGGGTTGGGCGCGCAGCGCGGCCTCGGTCTCGCCGGGTTCGATCCGCAGTCCGCGCAGTTTGACCTGGTCGTCGATCCGGCCCAGGTGTTCGAGGGTGCCGTCGGGGCGGCGGCGGGCCAGGTCGCCGGTGCGGTAGAGGCGGGAGCCGGGCGGGCCGTAGGGGTCGGGGACGAAGCGGGCCGCGGTGAGGCCGGGGCGGCGGTGGTAGCCGAGGGCGACGGCGGTGCCGCCGATGTGGAGTTCGCCGGGGGCGCCCGGGGGGACAGGGCGCAGCCGGGCGTCCAGGACGTACAGCCGGGTGTTGTCG
The DNA here is from genome assembly GCF_003259315.1 of Kitasatospora sp. SolWspMP-SS2h. GTDB lineage: Bacteria > Actinomycetota > Actinomycetes > Streptomycetales > Streptomycetaceae > Kitasatospora > Kitasatospora fiedleri. The sequence goes on from NZ_QLLT01000001.1 coordinate 30,320, forward strand.
ACGGGAAGGCCGATCGGCACGGTGGTCAGCGGCCCGGCGCACTCCCAGGAGGAGACGTCGACGGCGGCCTCGGTGGGCCCGTACAGGTTGGCCAGGCGCAGGCCGGGCAGCCGGGCGGTCAGTTCGCGGGCGGCGTCCGGCGGGAGGGCCTCGCCGCTGCTGACGACGCGGCGCAGGGTGGTGCAGCGTTCGACGCCCTCCTCGGCGAGGAAGGCCCGCAGCATGGCGGGGACGAAGTGGGCGACGGTGACCCCGGCGGCGGCGATCAGGTCGCGCAGGTAGCCGCTGTCCTTCTGGCCGCCGGGCTTGGCGAGCACGATCCGGGCGCCGGTGGCCAGCGGCCAGAAGAACTCCCAGACCGACACGTCGAAGCCGGTGGGGGTCTTCTGCAGCACCGCGTCCCCGGGGCCGATCCGGTAGGCGTCCTGCATCCACTGGAGGCGGTTGGCGATCGCCCGGTGGGTGTTGGGGACGCCCTTGGGGCGGCCGGTGGAGCCGGAGGTGTAGATGACGTAGGCGGGGTCGTCGGGGGCGGGGCCGGCCGGGCGGGTGCGGGCCCGGGGCCACTCGGCCGGGTCGTCGAGCAGCAGGACGCGGGCCGCGCAGCCCGCCGGGACGGGCAGCTTGCGCTGGGTGAGCAGGACGGTGGCGTCGCTGTCGGCGAGCAGGAAGGCCAGGCGTTCGGCCGGGTAGTCGGGTTCCAGCGGGGTGTAGGCGGCGCCGGTGCGCAGCACGCCGAGCAGGCCGGCCACCAGGTCGGGCGAGCGTTCGGCGCTGACGGCGACCAGGCTGCCGGGGCCGACGCCCTCGGCGGCGAGCCGGGCGGCGATCCGGCCGGCCCGCTCGTCGAGTTGGCGGTAGGTCAGGGCGGGGCGGCCCTCGGTGGCGACGGCGACGGCGTCGGGGGTGCGGGCGGTCTGGGCGGCGACCAGGGCGGTCAGGGTGGTGGCCGGGCGGTCCACGGCGGTGTCGTTGAAGCGTTCGGTCTCGAACGCCCGCTCCTCGGGGGTGAGGGTGTCGAGGGCGGACAGCGGGGTGTCGGGCGCGTCGGCGACGGCGGCCAGCAGGCGGCCGAGGTGGTCGGCGAGGCGGGCGATGTCGGCCTCGTCGTACAGGTCGGTGTTGTAGTTGAACGAGCCGTTCAGGCCCTCGGGCCGTTCCTGGAGGAAGAGTTCGAGGTCGAAGCGGGTGCCGCTGGCCCGGACGCCGAACGGTTCGGCGGTGAGCGGCCCGGTGTCGGGGCCCTCGCCCTGGACGGCGTAGTTCTGCACCGCCAGGACGGCCTGGAAGACCGGCGGCCGGGAGACGTCCCGGGGCCAGTTGAGTTCGCTCACCAGCTGGGCGAACGGCAGGTCCTGGTGCCCGTAGGCGGTCAGGCAGGTCTCCCGGGTGCGGGCGAGCAGTTCGGCGAAGTCCGGGTCGCCCTCCAGCCGGGCGGGCAGCGCCAGGACGTTGACGAACATGCCGACCAGCGGCTCCAGTTCGGCCGCCGGGCGGCCGGCCACGGGTGAGCCGACCGCGAAGTCGGTGCGTCCGCTGTGGCGGGCCAGCAGCAGTTGGAAGGCGGCCAGCAGCACCATGTACGCGGTGGCGTCGTGGCGACGGCCCAGGGCGGTGAGGCGCTCCAGCAGGGGGCGCTCGACCCGGAACGCGTACCCGGCGCCCTCGAAGGTCTGGCGCGGCGGGCGCGGGCGGGCGAACGCCAGCTCCAGCGGCTCCACCCCGGCGAGTTCGGCGCCCCAGTGGGCGACCTCGGCGGCCAGCCGGTCGCCGCTCAGCTCCTGCCGCTGCCAGATCGCGAAGTCGCCGTACTGGACCGGGAGTTCGGGCAGCGGGTCGGGTGCGCCGGCGATCCGGGCGGCGTGGCCGCGCAGCACCTCGCCGAGCAGCACCTCGCTGGACCAGCCGTCGCTGACGCTGTGGTGCACGACCAGCAGCAGGACGTGGTCCTCGGCGGCGAGCCGGATCAGCCGGGCCCGCAGCAGCGGCCCGTGCTCCAGGTCGAACGGGACGGCGGCGTCCGCGTCCACGATCCGTTCGGCCGCCGCCTCGTCGGCGGCGTCGGTGACGGGCAGTTCGGCGGGGCCGGGCGGGTCGACGACCAGCAGCGGGCGGCCGTCCTCGGTGGCGGGGTAGCGGGAGCGCAGCGTCTCGTGCCGGGCGACGGCGGCGTCCAGGGCGGCGCGCAGGGCGTCCGGGTCGAGCGGGCCGCGCAGCCGGCGGACCACGGGGATGTTGTAGGCGGCGGTGCCCGGCGCGAACTGCTCCATGAACCAGAGCCGTTCCTGCGCGAAGGAGAGCGGGACGGGGGCGTCCTGGGTGCGCCGGGGGACGGTGGTGGTCCGGGCGGAGGGGCGGCCGGCCAGCCGGCGTCTGAGGAGTTCGCGCTTCGCGGCGGACAGCCCGGCCTTGGCGGGGGCGTCCGGGGTGGTGGTGTCGGGGCTCATGACGGGAGCCGGTCTCCTTACGGGGCGTCCGGGGCGGCGAGCAGCCGGGCGGCGTCGTCGTCGGACAGGTTGTCGATCTCGGCGACCAGGGCGGCTTCGACGGCCTCGGCGAAAGCGGCCGCGGTGCGGTGGGTGAACAGGGCGCGCAGCGGGACGGCGAGGTCGATCGCGGCGCGGATCCGGGCGACGACCCGGGTGGCGAGCAGGGAGTGGCCGCCGAGGTCGAAGAAGTCGTCGTGGGCGCCGACGGCGGCCACGCCCAGCACCTCCTGCCAGACGTCGGCGACCAGTTCCTCCGCCTCGGTGCGCGGCGGCACGTGCGGCGGGCGGCGGCGGGCGCCGGCCACGGCGTCGGGGGCGGGCAGGGCGCGGCGGTCGAGTTTGCCGTTGGGGGTGAGCGGGAGGGCGTCCAGCGGGACGATCGCGCCGGGGACGGCGTGCGGGGGGAGCGTCCGGGCGAGGGCGGTGCGCAGCGCGTCCGGGTCGAGGCCGGGGCCGACCACGTAGGCGGCCAGGGTGTCGCGGTGCGCGACCACCGCGGCCTGGGTGACGCCCGGGCGGGCGAGCAGCGCGGACTCCACCTCGCCGGGTTCGACCCGGTAGCCGCGGACCTTCACCTGGTCGTCGATCCGGCCGAGGAACTCCAGCGTCCCGTCCGGGAGGCGGCGCACCAGGTCGCCGGTGCGGTAGCGGCGGGCGCCGGGCGGGCCGTCCGGGTCGGGGACGAAGGCGCGGGCGGTGGCGCCGGGGCGGCCGAGGTAGCCGTCCGTCACCCCCGCTCCCCCGATGACCAGTTCGCCCGGGGTGCCGGGCGGCACCGGGGTGCCGTGCCGGTCGAGGACGGCGACCGTGGTGCCGCCGACCGGGCGGCCGATCGGCGGGCGGCGGTGCGCGTCCGCGGGGCCCAGCTCGGCGGTGGTGGCGATGATCGCGGTCTCGGTGGGGCCGTAGGAGTTGACCAGCCGGACGCGCTCCCCGAACCGGGCCCGCCAGGCCGCGACGGCCTCCGGGCGGACCTGGTCGGCGCCCAGCACGAGCAGCTGCAGGCCCGGCGGCCAGGGCGTCTCGTCCAGGTCGGCGACCAGGTGGTGCCAGTACGGGGTGGGCAGGTCGAGCACCGTGAGGCCGGCGCAGTACGGCTCGGCGAGCTGGTCGGGGAGGGCGGCGTCCGGGCGGGCGGTGACCAGGACGGCCCCGGCGGCGAGCGCCGGGAACACCTCCTCGGCGCTGGTGTCGAAGGACAGGGTGGCGTACTGCAGGACGCGGTCGTCGGCCGTCAGGCCGTACCCGTCGCGCATCCAGGCCACCCGGGCGGCCAGGGCGCGGTGCGGGACGAGGACGCCCTTGGGGGTGCCGGTGGAGCCGGAGGTGTAGATCAGGTAGGCGGGGTCCTCGGGGGCGGCCGGGCTCTCCTCGGGCACGCTCTCCTCCGGCACCTCGGGGGCGGCCGGGGCCGGGGGCTGCGGCCCGTCGGCGGCGAGCACCGGGAGGTCGGCGCGCACGCCGTCCGGGAGGGTGCCGTCCTCGGTGAGCAGCACGGCGGCGCCGCTGTCGGCGAGCATGAACGCCAGCCGGGACGGCGGGTAGCCGGGGTCCAGCGGGAGGTAGCCGGCGCCCAGCCGCCAGGCCGCCAGCATCGCGGTCACGGCGCGCGGGCCGCGCGGCAGGCAGAGCGCGACCAGGTCGCCGCGGCGCACGCCGTGGGCGGCGAGCCGGGCGGCCAGCGCCCGGGAGGCGGCGGCGAGCCCGGCCCGGGTGAGCGTCCCGTCCGGGCCGACCACCGCCGGGGCGTCCGGGCGCCGGCTGGCGGCCAGGTCGACGGCGGCCAGGACGGTGGGCGGTCCGGCCGGGAGCGCGGGCCCGCGGGCCCCGTCGGCCAGCAGGGCGCGGTCGGCGTCGGTCAGCAGCGGCAGCCGGTGCACCGGGGTGTCCGGGGCGGCGAGGGCGGCGCGCAGCAGGGTCTCGAACCGGGCGGCGAGGGCCGCCGCCGTCGCGGGGTCCAGTAGGTCGGTGCGGTGGCCGAGGACGGCGTGCAGGTCGTCGCCGTCCGGCCGGACGTCCAAGCCGAGTTCGGACTTCGCGGCGGTGTGGCCGGCGTCGGCCTCCGCGCAGCGCAGGTCGGCGAAGGGCTCCTCGCCGAGTTCGCCGCCGGTGTGGGTGTGCACGGTGAGCATGGTCTGGAAGACCGGCGCGCGGTCCGGGTCCCGGTCGGCGCCCAGTGCGTCGAGGAGCCGTTCGAAGGGGACGCGCCGGTGGCTCAGCGCGCGCGTCCACTCGCCGCGGACGGCGCGCAGCAGGGCGTCGAAGGTGGGCGCCCCGGAGAGGTCGGCGCGCAGCACGAGCGCCGAGGAGCAGTACCCGACGACCCGTTCGCTCTCCACGGTGTCCCGGGCGGCGGTGGGCACCCCGACGCAGAAGTCGTCCTGTCCGGTGCACCGGTGCAGCAGGGCCTGGTAGGCGGCGGCGAGCACCATGAACGGCGTCACCCGGCGGGCCCGGGCGAACGACTCCAGGACGGGCCGCAGGCCGCGCAGCACCCGGGTGTGGTAGGCCCCGGCGCTGCTGGGCGCGCCGGTCCGGGGCCGGTCGAGGGGCAGTTCCAGCGGGGGTGCTCCGGCCAGGCGTTCGCGCCAGTGGGCGAGCGCCCGGGCCGCCTCGGGGCCGTCCAGCCAGGCCCGTTCGGCGGCGGCGTGCGCCAGGTAGGAGGGGGCGGGCGGGAGTTCGGCGCTGCGGCCCTCCCGGTGCGCGGCGTAGTGCGCGGCGAGTTCGGCGCGCAGCAGCCCCAGCGACCAGCCGTCGGCGGCGATGTGGTGCAGCACCAGGGCCAGCAGGTGCTCCTCGTCCCCGGTGCGCAGCAGGGCGGCGCGCAGCGGGGGGTCGGCGGCCAGGTCGAAGGCGGTGTTGCTCAGTTCGGCCAGCGCCGCCTCCGCCTCCCCCGCCGGGGCGCCCCGCAGGTCGCGCTCGTCGAGCCGGACCGGCCCGGGCGGATCGACCAGCACGGCGGGCCGTCCGTCCGCGGCGGGGAACCGGCAGCGCAGGGCCTCGTGCCGGGCGACGACGGCGTCCAGGGCGGTCCGCAGCGCCGCCGGGTCGAGCCGCCCGGTGAGCCGCAGGACGTACGGGATGTTGTACGACGGGTCCTCCGGCTCCAGTTGGGCCAGGAACCAGAGGCGTTCCTGTCCCACCGACAGCGCGGCGGTGGTTTCGGCCACCGGTTCCGGTCCGGTGTTCCCGGTAGGCATGAATCGAGCTCCCCGTTGGTCTTTCCGTGGTGCGCGGTGCAGGGGCCCTCCGACGTCGAGGGCCGTCCCGGCGGCCCCGTCCGGCGGCGGCGCGGGCGGGTGGGGCCGCACGCGGGTACGCCGGTCACCCGGGCCGGGACGTCCGGGCCGGGATGGCTGAAACGGGGCTGCTGTGACACGGCGGATGCTAGGGAGCGAGGAGGCACCCGGTCAATGGTCTGGACCTCCTCCACGTTTCCGGACGTCACCGGGCCGCCGACCGGAACGCTGCCGCGGACCCTGCCGTCGGCCCCGCCGCGGACCCTGCCGCCGACCCGCCGCGTCCTCGTCGGGCCCGGCTTCCGACCCGCCGTGTCCCCACCGCCGATCCGCCACGGCCCCGTCGGGCCCGTCCGCCGCCGGGCGGACGACGAAGTGGCGCCGGGCCCCCTCCTCGGGGCCCGGCGCCACTTCGGCCGCGGTCGGCTGCCGCGCGGTCAGACGCCCGGCGGCAGGGTCGCGTTGGCCACCGTGTCCTGCGCCATCCGGGTGCGGTAGCGCGGCGCCTGGTCGGCCGCCGGGTGGGTCGTCACGTACTCCGCCCCGATCAGCCGGTAGCGGGGGTTGCCGGCGGCCAGGGCCTGGTGCTGCTGGTCGGCCGTGTCCAGGACGCCCGTCCCGGCGGCGGCGGCCTCCGCGATCAGGAAGTCGGCGTACGGCTCGGCGTGCGCGGACAGTTCGTGGTTGAGGATCTCGACGATCGTCCCCGCGAAGGTGGTGGAGGAGCCGGTGGTCACGTTCACCACGATGGTGAGCGCCGCCCCGGGGTTCGCGGCCAGCCACGTCCGCAGCGATCCGGCCGTCTCGGCCGTCAGGTTGTGCTGCTGCTGGCCGCCCGCCGGGACCCCGATCAGCTGGGTGTCCCCGACCGGCATCCGGGCCCGGGCACCGCGCACGACGACGTTGGCGCCCGGCACGTTCGCCAGCTTTCCCAGCAGGGTCGCCCCCAGCACCGCGGGCGCCGGCCACAGCCCCCAGGCCGCGTCGGCCGCGGCGGCCGGCCGGTCGCAGAGCGTGAGCTGGGCCTGCGCCGCCTGGTAGGCCGGGTCGTTCGCGAACAGACCGACGAATTGCAGAGCCATGGTGTACTCCCCCACCGCAGAGGGCGGGCGCCCCCACGCCCGCCCGACCCCCCGACGCCGAGCTCGGCGCGGAGCCGTCATCGTTCCACGCGGCCGATCCGGGCAACAAGTCGCTTGGAGGAAAACGAATATGACAGATCGTCAGTGCCCGGCGGCGAGCAGTGTGTCGGCGACGGCGGTGCGGGCGTACAGGACGGTGCGGCCGGTGCGGTGGGCGGTGGCGAGGCCGGCGGCGCGCAGGGCGGTGAGGTTCTGCGAGACGTGGGCCGGGGAGAGGCCGGTGCGGTGGGCGAGTTCGGTGGTGGTGGCGGGGGCGTCGAGTTCGGCCAGCAGGAGGGTGCGGGCCCGGCCCAGGACGGCGGCGAGGGCCTCGGTGGCCGAGCCGGTGCGGGGCTGCCAGAGGCGGCCGGCGCCGTGGGCGCGGTAGGCGAGTTGGGGCGGGTCGGGCGGGGCGATCCGGGTGGACAGGCCGGGGCCCTTGAAGGCGGTGGGGATCAGGAGCAGTCCGCCGCCCGCGCGGTGGCGGGCCAGGGTCCGGCTCCGGCGCTCCAGGCGGAGCCCGGTGTCGTCCCAACTGATCTGGGGGTGCAGGGTGTTGAGGAGCCGTCCGGTGCCGTGCCGGGCGGCCTGCCGGGAGCGGTGCAGGACGTCGGCGTCCAGCAGGGCGCGGATCCGCGGCCAGTACGGGGCGAGGGCCGTCTCCCAGAAGGCGGCGACCTCCCGGAGGAGTGCGGGCAGCCGGGCGGCCGGGTCGGCGTGCAGGGCGCGCGTCCGGGGGCCGGTGCGGCCCTGGTGGTGGCGGAGGTGGTCGAGGTCGGCGCGGACGCGTTCGGCGGGGGTGGCGGCGATCGCCGCGAGTTCCTCCTCCAGCGCGGGGGCGGGGCCGGCGGGTGCGGGGTTGAGGAAGTCCGGTACGTACGGGGTGCCGGGCGGGAGCAGTTCGGCGAGCCGGCCCCGGTCGAGCGCGGCGGCGGCCACCCGGGGGCGCACCTGGTCGAGCCAGCGCCGGTGCACCGGGTCCGCGGCGCCCGAGGCCAGCAGGCGGTAGCCGGTGGTGAGCTGCCACATCGGGGAGACGGCGAACCGCACCCGCGCCACGTCGCGGGCCGGGAAGGCCAGTTCGGCCAGGACGGCCACCTCCTGCGCTCCGGGGACCGCTCTCCGAGGACTGCGCTCCGGGGACCGCTCTCCGAGGATTCGCAGATGTCCGAATCAGTAGCCACCACTGTAGCCGTCGGCCGATCATCGGCGGCATGACCCCAACCCCACGGACGATCACCGCCGCCGCGGCGGGCAGCTGGACGCTGGGCGACCGCGTGGTCCACCGGATCGGCTTCGGCGCGATGCGGCTGGCCCAGACCGGCGCGGCCCTGGTGCCCGGCGCGGTCGCGCGCGACCGCGGGCAGGCGGTCGGCGTGCTGCGCCGGGCCGTCGAGCTCGGCGTGAACCACCTCGACACCGCGGCCTTCTACTTCTCGCCGCTGCGCTCGGCCAACGAACTGATCAACCGGGCGCTGTCGCCCTACCCCGACGACCTGGTGATCGCCACCAAGGTCGGGCAGCCGCGCGACCCGTCGGGGGCGTGGCTGCCGCACGCCCGGCCGGACCAGCTGCGCGGGCTGGTGGAGGAGAACCTGCGCCAGCTCGGCCGCGACCACCTGGACCTGGTGAACCTCCGGGTGGTGGGCGACGGTTCGGTCGCCGAGCGGTTCGGCGCGTTGGCCGAGCTGCGGACGGCCGGGCTGGTCCGCCACCTCGGCCTGTCCAACGTCCAGCCCCACCAGCTGGCCGAGGCGCAGGGCGTCGCGCCGGTGGTGTGCGTGCAGAACATGTACGGCCTCGGGGTCCGGCCCGAGCAGGACGCCCTCGTCGAGCTGTGCCGCGAACAGGGCGTCGCCTTCGTGCCGTTCTACGCGATCGCGGCGGCGGGACGCCAGTACGGGGCGGGCGCCGAGGAGCACCCGGAGGTGGTCGAGGTCGCCCGGGCGCACGGGGCCTCCCCCGCGCAGGTCCGGATCGCCTGGACGCTGCACCGCGGCCCGCACGTGCTGGCCATCCCCGGCACCGGCGACCCCGCGCACCTGGAGGCCAACGTCGCGGCCGGCGGCCTGCGGCTGTCCGCGGCGGAACTCGCCCAGCTGGACGCGCTGCACCGGCGGTGACCGCCCTGCCGGAGCCCTGCCGGAGCCCTGCCGACGCCCTGTGGGGGCCCTTCCGGCAGGATGGGCGCCGTGACGGACGACATCCGGGGGATCTTCGAGCGGGCCGGCTGCGAGGGCGCGCTGTGTGTCCTCCCGCTGGACGACGACGGCGAGTCCGGCTTCGGTGGGTTCGGCTCCGGCGAGCCCGGCTTCCGCGAGTTCGGCTTCCGCGCCGACGAGCCGTCGGTTCCGGCTTCGGTGGTCAAGGTGCAGGTGGCCCTGGAGGCGGAGACCTGGTTCGCCGAGGGCCGCCTGGACCCCGGCGAGCGGGTGACGCTGAGCGCCGCCGACCGGACCTTCGGCCCGACCGGGACCTCGCTGTTCGAGGACGACGCGGTGCTCTCCTGGCGGGACATGGTCGTCCTGATGCTCACCATCAGCGACAACCACACCACCGACGTGCTGCTGCGGCGGATCGGCGTCGACGCCGTGAACGCGACCGCCGAACGGCTCGGACTGACCGGCACCGCGCTGGAGTCCGACCTGCGGGCCATGCTCGACTCCATCGGTCGGGACCTGGGCCGCACCGGCTGGGCGGACGCGGTGGCCTGGGGGGAGCGGGCGTCGGCGGCCGAGTCGGCCCGGGCCGGGGAACTGCTGCCGACCGCCCGCGCGCTCGACCCGTCCCGGGGGACCCGCACCACCCCGCGCGACATGGCCGAACTGCTGCGGCTGATCTGGACCGACCGGGCCGGACCGGCCGCCGCGTGCGCCCGGGTGCGCACCCTGATGGGCCGTCAGCTGACCCGGCACCGGATCGCGAGCGGCTTCCGGCCGCCGGTGCGGGTCGCGGCCAAGAGCGGCGGCCTGCTCGGTGTGGTCCGCAACGAGGTCGGCGTGATCTCCCACCCCGACGGCCGCCGGTACGCCGCCGCCGTCTTCACCCGCTCCCGGCCGGGCTCGGACGAGACCGCGATCAACGCCGCCATCGGCACCGCCACCGCCCGGGCCGTCGCCGCACTGCGCCGGGAAGACGGCTGACCGGTCCCGTGCCCATCTCCGTCCGGGCTGTCTCCGGCGCGGGATGCCGGTCCGTGGCGTGACATGCCACATTCGGCGCAATCGGTGGCCGTGGCCCCTCCGGCGACCACGCTGGGCCCGTTGACCGCATTGATCGCGTTGATCGCATTGATCACGGCTTGATCATGTCGATCACGGCCCGGATCGGGGAGACCGGTGGTGCGCAGACCGTACGAGGCGCTGTCCGAGCGGGCGCGAGGGGCGGCGCGGCGGCACGCGCCGGCGGGCGGCCGGGTCCGGGGCGTCCTGGCGTCCCAGGGGCCCGCCGCGGCCCGGATCGTGGTCACGGTCGCCGTCGCCTGGCAGGTGGCGCTCTGGCTGGGGGCGGACCAGCCGCCCGTGTACGCGGCCGTCGTCCCGCTGGTGGCCCTGGGCGGCGACCCGGCGACCGCCCTGCGCACCTCGCTGCAGCGGGTGCTGGGCGTCGTGGCGGGGGTGGCGATCGGCATCGCCGCCCTGAACGTCCTGCACCCCTCGACCGGCGCGCTCACCCTGGTCGTCGCCCTGGGCCTGGGCATCGGGATGCTGCTCCGGGTCGGCGGCCCGCCGAACGTCCAGGTCCCGGCCTCCTCCCTGCTGGTCTTCGCCAGCACCTCCCCCGACGCCTACGCCCTCCACCGCCTCTGGGAGACCGCGGCGGGGGCGGCCGTGACCGTCCTGCTCGCGCCGCTGCTGTGGCCCGCCGATCCCCGGCGCGCCCTCACCGCCCTGGCCCGCGACTCGTCCGCCCACCTCACCCGGGCGCTGGCCGGCACCGCCGCCGCCCTCGGCGCCGATCCCGCGGTGGCCCGCGACAACGTCGCCGCCGTCGCCGGCCACGTCGACGCGGTCCACGACAACGCGGCGCGGGCCCGCGAGGCCGCACGCTCCGTCTCCGCTTCAACCCCCTGCACCGCCGGCACCGCGACAGCGCCGAGCGCACCGCCCGGGCCGTCACCGCCGTGGACCGCCTCGCGCCGCACCTGGAGACCCTGGCCGGGGAGGTCGCCGCGTTCACCGCCAGGGACGACCTCGCCCCGGTCGTCACCGACGCCCGGCCGCACCTGCGCGCCCTCACCGCCGCCACCGGCCGGGCGATCACCGGCCTCCTGGAACCCGGCGGGCCCGGACCGGCCCCGGCCACCGTCCGCGACGCCCTCGCCGCCTACGCCCGCGCCGACTCCCGCCCCGCCGCGGTGGCCCTGCGCCGGCCCTTCCAGCAGGTCCTCCCGCTCCTCGACGGCCCCAGTCGAGCCCCGCAGGAACAGGAGGGCGCATGAGAACGCCCCGCCGGGGCATGCGTCGGGTGCGGCGGACGAGGGCCCGGCCAATCCCCCCCTTGCGGCCGGGCCCCCGCCGTACGGGGTCGCCCCGCGCCCGCCGCGCCGGGCGGTCCCGCGTGCGCGGGCGCTACGGGGTGTCGCCCGTCCAGTCCCAGCGGTGCGGGGCGGTGGGGCGGGGGGCGTAGTGCGCGCGGCCTTCGCTGCCGTAGTGGCTGAGGCCGGTGGCGAGGGCGGCCCCGCGTTCGAGGTCGGCCGGGTCCCGTCCGGTGACGTCCAGGAGGAGGCCGTCCAGGGGGCCGCCCACCAGTTCGCGGTACTCGCGGCCGGGGCGCGGGCCGGGGTCCTCGTGGTCGGCGCCGTAGACCCGGCCGCGCAGCAGTTGCTCGTGGTGCTCGTCCATGGGGCACAGCCTGGCACCCCGGGCCGACAAGCGGCGGGGCGCCGACGGGCTTCCGCGCCGCCGACCTGACCGCCGCCCTGACCGCCGACCTGCGCCGACTGCCCACGCCGGCGGGGAGACTCGCGGACGCAGCAGCCCGCGACCACCACCTGTGGCCCGGCCTGCCGCTGGACGACCTCCCCCACCCCGACACCCTGGACGCGGTACTGACGGCCCCGGAGCGGCTGCCGGCCGCCGCCTCCGCCGACAGCCCTGACCCCGATCCCGATCCCGATCCCGCCTGGCCGTCCGGCCCGGGTGCATGTCGTGACCGTCAAGGCGTTGTGCGCGGCCGGTCCGGGGGTAGCGTCCTGGGCATGGACCTTCCCACCACCGTCGAGCGCGCTCGACGCCTCAAGCAGTTGCACGCCGACCACAAGCCGCTCGTGCTACCCACCGTCTGGGACGTGTGGTCGGCGCGGACGGCGGCCGGCGCCGGGTTTCCCGCGCTGACGATCGGCAGTCATCCGCTCGCCGAGTCCCGGGGCGCCGAGGACCACGAGGGGCAGACCTTCGAGGAGGTGCTCGCCGCCGTCAGGCCGATCATCGCGGCCGTCGACGTCCCAGTCTCCGTGGACCTGGAGGCCGGGTACGGGCAGCGGCCGGCCGACCTGATCGCCGGCCTGATCGAGGTCGGCGGCGTCGGCCTCAACATCGAGGACACCGTCCACTCGGACGGCGGGCGGCTGCGCAGCACCGAGGAGCACGCGGAGTACGTCGCCGGGCTGCGCGCGGCGGCCGACGACGCGGGGGTCCCGGTCTGGATCAACGGGCGCACCGACCTCTTCCTGCACGCGCAGGACGCCTCCGCCGTCCTCGACGAGGCGGTCGAACGGCTGCTGGCCCTGGAGCGGGCCGGTGCCGACAGCGTCTACCCGGTGCGCATCCAGGACGACGACGCCCTGCTCACGGCGGTGACCGGCGCCCTCGGCGTCCCCGTCAACTCCACCGCCCACCCCGTCCGGCACGACCTCGACCGCTTCCGCCGCCTCGGCGTCGGCCGGATCACCTACGGCCCGCTGCTCCAGCTCGCGCTGACGGACTCCATGAAGGACATGCTGGGGGCGTGGAAGTCCTAACACCTGGGCCGACTCCCCCGCGTCTCTGCCGATGAGGTGGCGGTACCGGTGTCGGACGGGCGGGCGGAGCGGCTCGCCCGCGCGGACGTGCTCGCCGCGGTGGGCGATCCGCGCGGGGAGGCGATCCGCGTCGACGCGGCCGTGCTCTGGGTACCGTCCCGACGCCCTGACCGGACCAGCCCCCCGCCCGTCCCCGGCCCGTCCTGGCTCGGAGTCCGGACCGGGCGGCGGGGCGGTCAGCCGACCTGCTGGCGGGGCCCGGGGCGGGTGCGGGCGGTGGGGCCGTCCGTGGGGCGGGTGGTGCCGGGGCCAGCGGGGAGGGTGAAGGCGAAGAGCGCGGCGACGAGGGCGACGGCCGCCAGGACGGCGTAGCTGAGCTGGTAGGCGGCCAGCGGCGGGTGGGCGCGCTGCGAACCGCTCGCGCCGAGGACCAGGACCGAGGTGACGACGGCGGGGGCCAGGGCGCTGCCGGTCTGCCGGACGACGGTGTTGAGGGTGGCGGCGTGGGCGACGTCGGCGCGGGCGATGGTGCTGAAGGAGGCGATGGTGGTGGGGATGAAGACCGCGCCCATGGCCAGGCCGAGCAGGAACATGTAGCCGCGGAAGGCCCACAGGCCGGTGTCGGCGTCGGCGGTGGCGAACAGCAGCATCACGCCGGCGACGCCGAGCAGGCCGGTGCCGATGATCGGGCGCGGTCCGGTCCGGTGGTGGACCGCGCCGACCACCTGCATCGTCACCAGGACGCCGAACGCCTCGGTGAAGGTGGTGCTGCCGCTCTCCAGCGCCGTGCCGCCGCGGGCCTCCTGGATGAAGATCGGGCCGAGGAACATGGCGCCCATCATCGGCACGTAGCCGACCAGGCTGACCAGGTTGGTGTCGCGGAACAGCCGGTCGCGGAACAGCCGCAGCCGCAGGATCGGCTCGGGCGTGCGGAGTTGGTGCCGGACGGCGACCGCGAGCAGGACGGCGCCGGCGGCCAGGGTGCCGAGCACCTGCGGCCGGGTCCAGCCGAGGTCGGGACCCGCGCAGACGCCGTACATCAGGGCGGCGGTGCCCGCGCCGCACAGCAGCAGGCCGGGCAGGTCGAGGCGGCCGGCGGCGTGGTCGCGGTGCTCGGCCAGGAAGAGCGCGCCGAACAGGACCGCCGCGGCGCCGAAGGGCACGTTGACGTAGAACACCCAGCGCCAGGACAGGCCGGTGATCAGCAGGCCGCCCAGCAGCGGGGCGATCGCCGGGGCGATCTGCTGCGGGATGACCATCAGCCGGGACAGCCTGACCTGCTCGGCCTGGCTGAAGGTGCGGAAGAGCAGGGCCTGCGAGGTCGGCATGAGCGGACCGGCGGCCAGGCCCTGGAGGGCGCGGGCACCGACCAGGGCGGTCAGGTTCGGGGCGGCGCCGCACAGGGCGCTGGCGGCGGTGAAGGCGGAGAGCGACAGCAGCATCAGGCGGCGTCCGCCGTGGCGTTCCACCAGCCAGGCGGAGGCGGGGATCATCATGCCCAGGCAGACGGGGTAGATCACGACGACGCCGGTGAGGGCGGCCGGGGTCAGGTCGAACTGCCGGGCGATGCTGGGGAGGGCGACGGTGGTGATCGCCCCGTCGACGATGCAGATGAAGGTGGTCAGGACAGCCATGATGGGCACGACACGGCGCTGGCCCAGGCGGGTGCTCATAGAAGCTGAGCATACTCAGTATGAGTATGCTCATGAAGTCCGAGGGCCCGGCGGGAACGCACCGGATTCCGCAGCGGAACCGGACGAGGATGGGGAGCACACGGCATGGCAGCGGAAGCGAAGGCGCGGCACCGGTTCGGCAGCAGCGACGTCCTGATCGACGAACTGTTCGCCACCACCCAGCAGTTGCGCACCTTCGTGGACGGCCGGCTGCGCGAGCACGGCGCCTCGGTGGCCCGGCTGCGGACCCTGCGCGTCCTGGCCCTGGCGGGCGGCCCGCTGCGCATGCGCGACCTCGCCGAGTACGTGGGCAACGCCCCCCGCACGACCACCACGATCGTCGACAGCCTCGAACGCGACGGCCTGGTCGAACGCGTCCGGCACCCCTCCGACCGGCGCGCGTTCCTGCTGACCCTCACCGCGGAGGGCGTGCGCCGCCACCGCGAGGCCGAGGAACTCGACCGCGCCGCCCTCGCCGCGGCCACCGGCGCCCTCGACGCCGCCGAACGCGAGCAGCTGCGCACCCTGCTCGGCCGCATCCGCACCGCCGTCGCCGACACCGGCAGTGACGGCAGTGACGGCAGTGACGGCGGCGGCAACAGCGACGACGTCCACGACACCCACGGGTGAAAGTCCGCCCGCAGGGGTCAGGTCGACCGCCCTCCACGCCGAAAGGGTTCGTGAACAGAAGGAGGGGGTCGTCGTGCGCTACGTCCTGCTGGGTCTCGGACTCGCCTGCCCGGTGGCGGCCCTGGTCGTCTTCCTCGCCGCGGCCCGGGCGGGCCGCCGCAGCGACGAGGACGAACCGGACTGAGCCCGGGGCCCCGGAGCCGAGCGGACCGGGGCCGAGCCGGCCGGGGCCGGGCGGGACGCGGCCGGGCGAGACGCGGCCGGGCGAGACGCAGGCGGACGGCCCGGAGGCTCAGCGAGTGGTGGCGAGGGCCTCGGCGATGGTGGCGGACAGCGGGGTGGTGGGGCGGCCGATCAGGCGGGAGAGGTCGCCGCTGCCGCCGGCCAGCAGGCCGCGGGAGATGCCGGAGACGTCGACGTCGACCAGGATCTCGGCCAGCTGCGGGGGCAGGCCCGCGCCGGTGAGCACGCCGAGGTTGACCTCGGCCGGCAGCTCGTGGTGGGCGACCTGGCGGCCGCTCTGCCGGGAGAGTTCGGCGGCGTACTCCTCCAGCGTCCAGGCGGTGTCGCCGCTGAGCTCGTAGACCCGGTTCTCGTGGCCCTCGCCGGTCAGCACCTCGGCCGCGGCGGCGGCGTAGTCGGCGCGGGACGCCGAGCCGATCCGGCCGCCGGCGGTGCTGCCGGCCACGCCGTGCTCCAGCTGGACCGGGATCAGCGCGGTGTAGTTCTCGGTGTACCAGCCGTTGCGCAGGAAGGTGTACGGCAGGCCGGAGTCGAGGATCAGCTGCTCGGTGGCCTTGTGCTCGTCCGCGAGCCGGAAGTCGGCGTCCGGGCCGCCGAGCACCCCGGTGTAGACCAGCCGGGCGGCCCCGGCGGCCTTCGCGGCCTCGATCACGGCGGTGTGCTGGGCGACCCGGCGGCCGACCTCGCTGCCGGAGACCAGCAGCACGGTGTCGCCGGGGCGGATCGCCGCGGCCACCGTCTCGGGCCGGTCGTAGTCGGCGATCCGCAGTTCGACGCCGCGGGCGGCCAGGTCGGCGGCCCGGCCCTCGTCGCGGACGGCGGCGGCGACCTCGGCGGCCGGGACGCGGGCCAGCAGGGCGTCGATGACGAGACGGCCCAGCTGACCGGTGGCGCCGGTGACGACGATGCTCATGGTGATGCAACTCCTGAGGTGGGACAACGCTTGGATCCCCACCCTAGGAAAGTCACTAACCATTCGGAAGTACCCACTTTCAGGTAAGGTACTTCCATGAACATCAGGGTGAAGGAGCTGACCGGCGGGATCCCCGTGGACGTCAACTCGGTCTGCTGCCCCTCGCGCGGCATCCTGGAGCACGTCACCAGCCGCTGGGCGGTGCTGGTGCTGGCCGTCCTGCTGGACGGCACCCACCGGTTCAGCGAACTGCGCCGCGCGGTGGGCGGAGTGAGCGAGAAGATGCTCGCCCAGACCCTGCAGACGCTGGAGCAGGACGGCCTGGTCCACCGGGAGGCGTACCCCGTCATCCCGCCGCGGGTCGACTACTCGCTGACCCCGCTCGGCGAGGAGGCCGCCCAGCACGTCTGGACGCTGGCCCGCTGGGCCGAGACCCGCACCCCCGAGGTCCTGGCGGCCCGAGCGTCCCACGCCGAACGTGCGACGCGAGACGGCAAGGGGAAGGGCGTCAAAGCTGAAGCCGCAGGGGCGAAGGCCGCCGCGGTGAAGGGCGTCTGACCGGAGCGGCGGGCGGCGGCGGCCGTGCCCGGGGCGGGCGCGTCCGGGGTGGTCACTCCCCCGGGGTGGTGCGCAGGAAGTGGTGGAGTGAGGCGGCCATCGCGGTGACGAACGCCTCGCGCTGCGGTGGTGGGACGACGTCCAGCGAGAGGTAGGGGTTGAGGTCCTCCAGTTCGACCAGGAGGAGTTCGCCGGTGGCGGTGCGGCAGGCGTCGACGCGCTGGATGCCGTGGTCGAGGGTGTTCCAGGCGATGAACCGGCGGGCGAAGTCCAGGTCGTCCGCGGTGGGGCGGTAGGGCGTCAGCTCCCAGCGGCGGGACGGGTCGGGAGCGTGCAGGGCGTACTGGAAGGCGTCGTCGACGAAGTAGAACGAGACCTCGTAGCGGAAGTCGACCAGTGGCTGGACGAGCATGCCGTCCCAGGAGGGGGCCGGGCCGGGGGCGCGGTCGGTCAGTTCGGCGCGGTCGACCACGGAGAGGCCGATCGAGTCGGCGCCGGCCTTGGGCTTGACCACGTAGCGCTCGACCGGGGGCAGCAGGTGGAGGTCGGCGGGGCGGTCGACGGTGGGGATGACCGGGTGGCCGGCCGCGGTGAGGTCGAGCAGGTAGTCCTTGCCGGCCATGTCGCCGCGGCCGGTCAGCGGGTTGTAGACCCGGGTGCCGCGTTCGGCGGCCCGGCGGCGGAAGGCGTCGAACTGCTCGCGGTAGTGCAGCACCGGCCCGCTGTTGCGGATGACGACCGCGTCGAAGCCGTCCATCAGGGCGGCGGCGTCGCGCGGGTGGCACAGCGCCAGGTCGAACCCCTCGCGCAGCCGCGCGGTCAGGAGGATGTCCTCGTCGCAGTACCGGCGTCCCCGGGCCGGGTACGCGAGGTCGGTGACGAACAGGATTCCGGAACGCTCACGCACGCTGCCGTCCTCTCCCGGTGGGCGGAGCGGTCACTCTACGCGGCCCCGGACGGGCGGCGGCCGGAGGGTCCGCCCCGGGGGCGGGGCCCGGACGGCCTCGGGGGTGGCGCCGGGGGAAGCGGCCGGGAAACCGGGGGCCATCGGGGGACACGGGGCGACACCGGGGGACACCGGGGGACACGGGCGGACCCGGGGCGTACGACAGGCGCACGGGAGCACGGGGCGGGCCGGAAGGGCGCAGGGGATCACGGGGAGAGCACCGGAGGCCGAGGGGAACGGATCGTTCCATATCGGTACATGCGGGGGTGCAGCGGGCACGTCACGACCACATGTGCGCCGGTCCGGGCGGTTCGGCATATGACCGGGGCCTTTTCTAATTCGCTCACTTGAATGATTACGGACCGGTAACGTGGCGATCACCGGGACCGGCCTCGACACATCGAATGACGTGATAGGAATAGATATGTTTTTCGGGGGCAGTCGTGCCCCGGCGCATCACATCCATGACATCTGCGCTGGGTTGTGCGCTGGGTTGTGCGCCGGGCGGTTTTCGGGGGGTTCCGCACCGGAGTGCCGCCGCCCCCGGACCGCAGCACGCTCGAAACGCGGAACGGCGACCGAGACAAGGCGATACAAGGGGTGGGCAACGTGAGCAATCCTTTCGATGACGAATCCGGGCGCTTCGTCGTGCTGGTGAACGCGGAGGCGCAGTACTCGCTCTGGCCCGCGCACATCGAGGTCCCGGGCGGCTGGGACCAGGTGGGCGCCGAGGGGTCGCGGGAGGAGTGCGTGGAGCGGATCGACCGCCTGTGGACCGACATGCGCCCGGCCGGCCTGGTCGCGGCCATGGAGTCCGACACCGACTGACCAGCGTTCCGGCCGTCCGAGCGGTCCGGCCGTCCGATCCGATCATCTTGATCTGATCATCTTATTTATGGGATTTCTGCCCCGGGCCCGGCGGCACCTTCCACGGGCCCGGCAGCAATCCCTCCATTCAGTGGGAATTCACCCCGCGGACGCGCCCCGGCCGACCGCGCGCTCCACCGTGTCCGCAGTTCTTCCCATTCGTCACTGGAAAACCTCACCGAAGGTGTCGTCGGCATGCTTGAATACCGTCCCGTCCTGTCGGACGAAACCGCCCCGGAACTCCTGGACCCGGAACTCCCGGACGCCGAACTCCCCGGCTCCGAGCTGCCGGAGTCCGAACTCCCGGACTCCGAACTCCTGGAGCTGACCACCGCGCAGCAGGGCGTGCGGTACGGCCAGCTGGTCGATCCGGACAGCCCGAAGTACAACATCGGCGAATGCATGGAGATCCGCGGCGGGCTCGACGAGGAGCTGTTCGCCGAGGTGGTCGACCGGGTGGTCCACCAGTGCGACAGCCTGAACACCGTGCTGGTCGAGCGGGACGGCGCGGTGCGCCAGCGGGTGGTCCGGTCCGGGGCGCCGCGGGCGCGGCTGCTGCGGGTGGACCTGAGCGGGGCGGCCGATCCGGTGGCGGCGGCGGAGCGGTACATGGCCGGGGACATGGCCACCGTCGACGACGTCGAGGCCCCCACCCACCACTGGGCGCTGCTGCGGCTGGGCCCGGAGCTGCACTACTGGTACGTGCGCTACCACCACATCGCGGTGGACGGCCTCAGCGGCGCGGTGTTCGCCCGGGCGGTCGCCGAGCTGTACACCCGGGCGGCGGCCGGAGTGGAGCCGGTGGCGCTGCCGGGGCCGCTCGGCGGCCCGCTGCGCGCGCTGGTGGAGGAGGAGGCGGCGTACCGGGCCTCGGAGCGGTACGCGGCGGACCGGGCGTACTGGGTCGGCCGGTTCGCCGACCGGGCCGTCGACGGGAGCGGCGCGGGCGCGGGCAGCCTGCTGCGCCGGCGCACCGACGGCGGCGGCGCGGACCGGTCGGGCGGCGGCGGGAAGGACGCCGGCGCGCCGGGCACCGGCGGGGCGCTGCACACCGGCGAGACGCTGCCGCTGCCGGTGTTCGAGGGCCTGCGGCGGCTGGCCGCCGAGCACCGCACCACCTGGAGCGCGGTGCTGGTCGCGGCGCTCGCCGCGTACGCGGCCCGGGTGGCCGGGCGGCGCGAGGTCTGCCTGGGGCTGGCCTCGCACGGGCGTCCCGGCGGGTTACGGGAGGTGGTGGGGATGACCTCCACCGTGCTGCCGCTGCCGCTGGCGGTGGAGCCGGGGGCGACGGTGGGCGGCCTGGTGCGGGCGGTGGCGGCCGAGATGCGCGGCGCGCTGCGGCACCGGCGCTTCTCCCGCGAGCAGCTGGCCCGGGAGCTGAACCTCGCGGACGGCGGGGCGCGGCTGACCGACCTGGTGGTGAACGTCATGGGCTACGACTACGACCTGGACTTCGCGGGCAGCCGGGCCACCTCCCGGCTGCTGTCGATCGGCCCGGTGAACGACGTGTCGCTGTTCGTCTCCGAGCGGGCCGAGGGGACGGGCCCGCTGATCGGTTTCGACACCGATCCGGCGCTGTACCACCCCGAGGACGTGCGGCTGCACCAGCGGGCGGTGTCCGGTTTCCTGGCCGCGTTCGCCGGGGCGGCCCCGGACGCCCCGGTGGACGGCCTGCCGCTGGTGGACGCGGCCCGGGCCCGGGAGCTGGTCGAGCAGGGCCGGGGCGGGGCGCTGCCGCGGCGGGCGACGGACGGTCCGGCGGCGGACGGCCTGGCGGCGGCGTTCGCGGCCCGGGCCCAGGCCGCGCCGGACGCGCCGGCGGTGGTGGACGGCGCGCGGGTGCTGTCCTACGCCGAACTGGACGGACTGTCGGCCGGGTTGGCCGGGGCGCTGACCGGGTGGGGCCTGCGGGCCGAGGACGGGGTGGGCGTCCTGGTGGGGCGTTCGACCGCGGTGGTGACGGCCTCGCTGGGCGTGGTGGCCGCGGGCGGGGCGTACGTGCCGATGGACCCGGCCTGGCCGGCCGAGCGGCTGGACCGGGTGGCCGGGGCGGGCCGGGTCCGGGCGCTGGTGGTGGACGGGGCGGCGGCCGGGCTGGACTGGGTGGTGGCGGCGGCCGGGCGGCTGCCGGTGCTGGTGGTGGACCGGGCGGGCGCGGTGCTGCGCGGCGGCCCGGAGCGGCCCGGCCCGCTGCCGGGGGCGGTGTCCGGCGGCCGGTTGGCGTACGTGATGTTCACCTCGGGCTCCACCGGCCTGCCCAAGGGCGTCGGGGTCAGTCACGCGGACGTGCTGGCGCTGGCGGCCGACGCGGCCTGGGCGGACGGCGCGGTGGACGCGGTGCTGATGCACTCGGCGTACGTCTTCGACGCCTCGACCTTCGAGATCTGGACGCCGCTGCTGAACGGCGGCCGGGTGGTGGTGGCCGCCCCCGGGGTGCTGGACGCGCCCGGGCTGCGGGCGGCGGTCGAGCGGGACGGGGCGGACGCGCTCTTCCTGACCACCGCCCTGTTCAACGAGATCGCCCGGACCGACCCGGCGGCGTTCGCGGGCCTGCGGCTGGTGGCGGCGGGCGGCGAGGCGGCCGCTCCCGGCGTGCTGGGCCGGGTCGCCGCGGCCGCGCCGGACACCGCGGTGCTGAACGCCTACGGGCCGACCGAGACCACCACCTTCGCCGCCCGGCACCGGGTGCGCCCCGGCGCGTCCGGGGTGCCGCCGATCGGCCGGGCCCTGGACGGCGTGCGGCTGTACGTGCTGGACGCGGCGCTGCGCCCCGTCCCGCCCGGCGTGGTGGGCGAGCTGTACGTGGGCGGGGCGGGGGTGGCGCGCGGCTACCTGGGCCGCCCGGGCCTGACCGCCGGGCGGTTCGTCGCCGACCCGTTCGCGGCGGGCGGGGGGCGGATGTACCGCACCGGCGACCTGGTGCGCTGGACGGCGGACGGGGACGTCGACTACGTGGGGCGGGCCGACGGGCAGGTGAAGCTGCGCGGGTTCCGGATCGAGCCCGCCGAGGTGGAGAACGCGCTGCTGGCCCGCCCGGGCGTCCGGGACGCGCGGGTGCTGGTGCGCGAGGACGTGCCGGGCGACCCGCGGCTGGTCGCGTACGTGGTGCCGGAGCCCGGGGCGCCGGTGGAGGGTCCGGCGCTGGCCCGGGCGCTGGGCCGGGTGCTGCCCGCGTACACGGTGCCGGGCGCGTTCGTGCTGCTGGACGCGCTGCCGCTGAACGCCAACGGCAAGGTGGACCGGCGGGCGCTGCCCGCGCCGCCGACCGCCGCCGCCGCGGAGGGGTCCGCGCCGCGCACCGCGTACGAGGAGGTGCTGGCGGGGCTGTTCGCGGACGTGCTGGGGCTGCCCGCGGTGGGCGTGGACGACGACTTCTTCGCGCTGGGCGGGCACTCGCTGCTGGCCACCCGGCTGGCGGCCCGGGTCCGGGCGGCGACCGGCGCGGAGCTGGAGCTGCGCGAGGTGTTCGCGCACCCGACGGTGGCCGAGCTCGCGGCCGTGCTGGGTCCGGCGGGGGCGGCGCGGCCCGCGCTGGTGGCGGCGGAGCGGCCCGACCCGCTGCCGCTGTCCTTCGCGCAGCGGCGGCTGTGGTTCCTCAACCGGGTCGAGGGCGCGGGGGACGCCTACAACGTGCCGCTGGTGCTGGCCCTGGACGGCCCGCTGGACCCGGCGGCGCTGGGCGGCGCGCTGGACGACGTGCTGGCCCGGCACGAGAGCCTGCGCACGGTGCTCGCCGAGCGCGACGGCGTGCCGCGGCAGCTGGTGCTGGCACCGGCGGACGCGGCGGCGCGGGTGCCGCTGGAGGTCGAGCGGGCCCCGGCGGGCGACGGCGAAGCGAGCGACGGCACGGGCGATGGCGCCTGGGTGGCGGACGCGGTGCGGCGGCTGGCCGCCGCGCCCTTCGACCTGACCGCGGACCTGCCGGTGCGGGCCCGGCTGCTGCGCACCGGCCCCGAGCGGCACGTGCTGGTGCTGGTGCTGCACCACGTGGGCGCCGACGGCTGGTCGCTGGCCCCGCTGTGCCGGGACCTCGCCGCCGCCTACCGGGCCCGGACCACCGGCGGCGGCGCGCCCGACTGGCCGGCGCTGCGCGTCCAGTACGCCGACTACGCGCTCTGGCAGCACGAGCTGCTGGGCGCGGACGGCGACCCCGAGTCGCTGGCGGCGCGTCAGCTGGCGTTCTGGCGCGGGGCGCTGGCGGGCCTGCCGGGGCCGGTCGAGCTGCCCCGGGACCGCCCCCGCCCGGCCGTCCCCGGCCACCGGGGCGGCGCGGTGCCGTTCGCGCTGCCCGCCGGGGCGTACGGGCGGGTGGTGCGGCTGGCCCGGGAGAGCGGCTGCACGCCGTTCATGGTGCTGCACGCGGCGCTCGCGGTGACCCTGCACGCGCACGGCGCGGGCACCGACGTCCCGCTGGGCACGGCGCTGGCCGGGCGCACCGACGAGGCGCTGGACGAGCTGGTGGGCTTCTTCGTCAACACCGTCGTGCTGCGCACCGACCTGTCCGGCGACCCGACCTTCCGTGAACTGCTGGGCCGGGTCCGGGAGTTCGACCTGGCCGCGTTCGGCCACGCGGACCTGCCGTTCGAGCGGCTGGTCGAGGAGCTCAACCCGGACCGCTCCGGCGGCCACCACCCGCTGTTCCAGACCATGCTGGTGCTGCAGAACCAGCGGGCGGCCGAACTCGACCTGCCCGGCGTCACCGTGCGGGACCTGTCCGGTCCGCCGACCACCAGCAA
The DNA here is from genome assembly GCF_003259315.1 of Kitasatospora sp. SolWspMP-SS2h. GTDB lineage: Bacteria > Actinomycetota > Actinomycetes > Streptomycetales > Streptomycetaceae > Kitasatospora > Kitasatospora fiedleri. The sequence goes on from NZ_QLLT01000001.1 coordinate 53,697, forward strand.
GTTCGACCTGACCTTCTCGCTGACCGAGCTCGCCGGAGCCGCCGGGGCGGCCGGGGACACCGACGCCGCGAGAACCGCCGACCCCGATTCCGACGGCGTGGACGCGGGCCCGGACGGGCCCGGTGCCGTCCGGCTGGGCGGGTACCTGGAGTACGCCGCCGAGCTGTTCGACCCGGGCACGGCGCGCGCCCTCGCGGACCGGTTCGCCCGGGTGCTGGCCCTGGCCACGGCCGACCCCGACCGGAGCGTCGGGGAGCTCGACCCGCTGACCCCGGGCGAGCGGGCCCGGCTGCTGGCCGACGGGCGCGGCGAGCAGCGCCCGCTGCCGACCGCGAACGTGGCGGAGCAGGTCGCCCGGTGGGCCGCCCGCACCCCGGGTGCGCCCGCCGTCCGGGACGGGCGCACCCGGCTGAGCTACGCCGAGCTGGACGCCCGGGCCGACGCGCTGGCGGCGGTGCTGCGCGGGCGCGGGGCGGGCCCGGGGGCTCTGGTGGCGCTGGCCGCGGCGCCGTCGGCGGCGACCGTGGTCGCCATGCTGGCCGTGCTGCGGGCGGGCGCCGCCTACCTGCCGGTCGACCCCGGGTACCCGCCCGCGCGCATCGGGCAGATGCTGGCGGACGCCCGGCCCGCGCTGCTGCTCACCGGCCCGGGCCTCCCGGCCGGGAGCCTGCCGGCGGACGCGGCCGGGGTGCCCCGGCTGGCGCTGGACGAGCCGCTGCCGCCCGTCCCGGCGGACCCCGGCGACGAGCGGGCCGGGGAGCCGGCCGGTCCGGCGGAGGCCGCGTACGTGATCTACACCTCCGGGTCGACCGGCCGTCCCAAGGGCGTGGTCGTCCCGCACCTGGCGCTGGCCAACCACATGGCCTGGATGGCCGGCCACCTGGAGCTGACCCCGGACGACCGGGTGCTGGCCCGCACCTCCACCAGCTTCGACGCCTCGGTGTGGGAGCTGTGGCTGCCGCTGACCTGCGGCGCGGAGGTGTGCGTGGCCCCGGCGGAGGCCAACCGGGAGCCGCGCGAGCTGCTGGACTGGATGCGCCGCTTCGACGTCACGGTGGCCCAGTTCGTGCCCTCGCACCTCGCGCTGGTGCTCGCTGAGGGCGACGGCCCGGCGGGCGAGGGCCCCGCGGGCGGCGGCGGGTCCGGGCTGCCGCCGGGCGGGCTGCGGGCGGTGCTGTGCGGCGGGGAGGTGCTCCCCCGCGCGCTGGCCGAGGCGGTCGGGGAGCGCTGGGGCGCGGTGGTGCACAACCTGTACGGCCCGACCGAGGCGACCATCGACGCCACCGCGCACCGGGTGGCGGGGCCGGTGGCGGGCGCCGCGGTGCCGATCGGGCGCCCGGTGGACGGGATGCGGGCGTACGTGCTGGACGGGCGGCTGCGGCCGGTACCGGCGGGCGTGGCCGGGGAGCTGTACCTGGCGGGGGCCAACCTGGCCCGCGGGTACCTGGGCCGCCCGGGGCTGACCGCCGAGCGCTTCGTGGCGGACCCGTTCGCGGCGGACGGGGGGCGGATGTACCGCACCGGGGACCTGGTGCGGTGGGGCTCCGACGGGCTGCTGCACTACCTGGCGCGGGCCGACGACCAGGTGAAGCTGCGCGGGTTCCGGATCGAGCCGGGCGAGGTGGCGGCGGCGCTGCTGGCGCTGCCGGGGGTGTCGGCGGCCTGCGCGGTGGTCCGGGAGGACGTGCCGGGCCGGGCCCGGCTGGTGGGCTACGCGGTCGCGCCGGGCGCGGCGGCGGGCGCGCTGCGGGCGGCGCTGGCCGGGGTGCTGCCGGGGCACCTGGTGCCGGAGGCGGTGGTGGTGCTGGCGGCGCTGCCGCTGCTGCCGAACGGGAAGGTGGACCGGGCCGCGCTGCCGGTGCCCGCGGACGGCGGCGGGGCCGCCGGGCCGGGCCGGGCGCCGCGCACGGTGCGCGAGGAGCTGGTCGCCGGGATCTTCGCCGAGGTGCTGGAGCGGGCGGAGGTCGGCCCGGAGGAGAGCTTCTTCGAGCTGGGCGGGCACTCGCTGCTGGCGATGCGGGTGGTGGGCCGGGTGCGGTCGGTGCTGGGCGCGGACCTCGCGGTGCGCACCCTGTTCGAGCACCCGACGGCGGCCGGGCTGGCCCGCGTCCTGGAACCGGGGGCGGCGCGGCGGCCGGTGGTGCGGGCGGTGGAGCGGCCCGATCCGGTGCCGCTGTCCTTCGCGCAGAGCCGGCTGTGGTTCCTGAACCGGATGGAGGGGCCGGGTTCGGCCTACAACCTGCCGCTGGTGCTGGAGCTGCGCGGCGTGCTGGACCCGGCGGCGCTGGGGCTGGCGCTGGCGGACGTGGTGGAGCGGCACGAGTCGCTGCGCACGGTGTTCCCGGAGCGGGACGGGGTGCCGCACCAGGTGGTGCTGGACGCCGCGGCGGCGGTGCCGCGCCCGGTGGTGGAGAGCACCGCGCCGAAGGACCTGGAGGCGGCGGTGCTGGCGGCCGTCGGCGAGCCGTTCGACGTGCTGGTGGACCCGCCGCTGCGGGTGCGGCTGCTGCGGGCAGCGCCGGAGCACCACGTGCTGGTGCTGGTGCTGCACCACATCGCCGGGGACGGCTGGTCGCTGGGCCCGCTGGTGCGGGACCTGGGCGCGGCGTACCGGGCCCGGCTGGCGGGGGACGGCCCGGCCCGGGCGTCCGGGGCGCCCGCGTTGCAGTACGCGGACTACGCGCTGTGGCAGCGCGAGCTGCTGCGCGAGGACGGGGCGCTGCTGCGCGAGCAGGTGGCGCACTGGCGCGGGGCGCTGGCGGGGCTGCCGGGGCTGGTCGCGCTGCCGTGGGACCGGCCGCGTCCGGCGGTGGCGGACCCGCGCGGCGCGGTGGTGGAGTTCGAGGTGTCCCCGGCGCTGCACGCGGCGCTGCTGGGGCTGGCCCGGTCCACCGGCGGGACGCTGTTCATGGTGCTGCGGGCGGCGGTGGCGGCGCTGCTGCACCGGCACGGGGCGGGCGAGGACGTGCCGCTGGGCGCGCCGGTGGCGGGGCGCACCGACGAGGCGCTGGCGGACCTGGTGGGCTTCTTCGTCAACACGCTGGTGCTGCGCACCGACCTGTCCGGCGACCCGACCTTCCGTGAACTGCTGGGCCGGGTCCGGGAGTTCGACCTGGCGGCGTACGCCCACCAGGACGTGCCGTTCGAGCGGCTGGTCGAGGAGCTCAACCCGGTGCGGGCCCGGGACCACCACCCGCTGTTCCAGACCGTGGTGGTGCTGCAGAACCAGCGGGCGGCCCGGCCGGAGCTGCCGGGCCTGGCGGTGGAGCAGCGGCTGGTGCACAACGGGCTGAGCAAGTTCGACCTGACCTTCTCCTTCGCCGAGGACGCCGGGGCAACCGGGACCGGGACGGGTGCCGGGGCGGGCGGGCTGACGGCGGGCCTGGAGTACGCCACCGCGCTGTTCGACCGCTCCACCGCCGAGGCGCTGGCGGCCCGGCTGGTGCGGCTGCTGGAGCGGGTGGCGGCCGAGCCGGACCGCCGGCTGTCGGGCCACCGGCTGCTGACGGCGGAGGAGCAGCTGCGGCTGACCCGCTGGGGCACCGCGCGGGAACTGCCCGCCGGCCCGGGCGGCGCGCTCGCGGAGACGCTGCCCGCGCTGTTCGAGCGGCAGCTGCGGCGCGCGCCGGGCGCGGTGGCGGTGGTGGACGGCGAGGAGTCGCTGTCCTACGCCGGGCTGGACCGGCTCTCGGCCGGGCTGGCCGGGGTGCTGGCCGGGCACGGGGTGGGCCCGGAGGACCGGGTGGGCGTGCTGCTGGGCCGGTCGGCGGCGCAGGTGACGGCCTCGCTGGGGGTGGTGCGGGCGGCGGCGGCGTACGTGCCGCTGGACGCGCGCTGGCCGGTCGAGCGGCTGGACCGGGTCGCGGAGGTGGCCCGGCCGCGGCTGCTGCTGGTGGACGAGGAGGGGGCCGGGTCGCCGTGGGTGGCGGGCCTGGGCCTGCCGGTGGTGGTGCTGGACCGGTGCGGCCGGGTGCTGCGCGGCGCGCCGCTGCGCCCGGGGCGGCCGGCCCCGGCGGCGGATCCGGAGGCGCTGGCGTACGTGATGTTCACCTCGGGCTCCACCGGCCTGCCCAAGGGCGTCGGGGTGGCGCACGCCGACGTGGCGGCGCTGGCGGCCGACGCGGCCTGGGCGGACGGCGCGGTGGACGCGGTGCTGATGCACTCGGCGTACGTCTTCGACGCCTCGACCTTCGAGATCTGGACGCCGCTGCTGAACGGCGGCCGGGTGGTGGTGGCGCCGGGCGGGCTGCTGGAGGCCCGGACGCTGGACGTGGCGGTGCACGAGCGGGGGGTGACGGCGGTGTTCCTGACCACCGCCCTGTTCAACGTGGTCGCCGAGACCGACCCGGGCGCGTTCGCGGGTCTGCGGGTGGTGTGCGCGGGCGGGGAGCTGGCCTCGCCGGACGCGATGCAGCGGGTCGCGGCGACCGCGCCGGACACCGCGGTGCTGCACGTCTACGGGCCGACCGAGACCACCACCTTCGCCACCCGCCACCGGGTCTCCCCCGACCTGCCGCCGGGCCCGCCGCCGATCGGCCGGCCGCTGGACGGCATGCGGCTGTACGTGCTGGACGCGGCGCTGAACCGGGTCGCGCCGGGCGTGGTGGGCGAGCTGTACCTGGCGGGCCGGGGCGTGGCCCGCGGCTACCTGGGGCGGCCGGGGGCGAGCGCCGAGCGCTTCGTGGCGGACCCGTTCGCGGCGGACGGCTCGCGGATGTACCGCACCGGGGACCTGGTGCGCTGGACGGCGGACGGGGAGGTGGCGTACGTCGCCCGGGCCGACGGGCAGGTGAAGCTGCGCGGCTACCGGGTGGAGCCGGGCGAGATCGAGGGCGTGCTGGCGGCGCTGCCGGAGGTCGCCGACGCGTTCGTGCTGGTGCGCGAGGACGTGCCGGGCGACCGGCGGCTGGTGGCGTACGTCGTCCCGGCGGCCGGGGCCGCGCCGCGGCCGGAGGAGCTGGCCGCGGCGGTGGGCCGGGTGCTGCCCGGGTACATGGTGCCGGCGGCGGTGGTGCTGCTGGCGGCGTTCCCGCTGAACCCGAACGGGAAGGTGGACCGGGCGGCGCTGCCGGTGCCCGGGGACGGGGACGGCGGGGCCGCCGGGCCGGGCCGGGCGCCGCGCACGGCCCGCGAGGAGCTGGTGTGCGGGCTGTTCGCGGACCTGCTGGGCCGGGCCTCGGTCGGCGCCGACGAGGACTTCTTCGCGCTGGGCGGCCACTCGCTGCTGGCCACCCGGCTGGCGGCCCGGCTGCGGGCGGCGCTCGACGTGGACACCGAGGTGCGCACGGTCTTCGAGCACCCGACCCCGGCGGGGCTGGCGGCGGCGCTGGACGGCGGCCGGGCCGCCCGGCCCCGGCTGGAGCGGGCGGCGCACCGGCCCGACCCGCTGCCGCTGTCGTACGCGCAGCAGCGGCTGTGGTTCCTGCACCGCTTCGAGGGGCCGAGCGCGACGTACAACGTGCCGCTGGTGCTGCGCCTGGACGGGCCGCTGGACGCGGCGGCGCTGGGCCTGGCGCTGGCGGACGTGGTGGAGCGGCACGAGTCGCTGCGGACGGTCTTCCCGGAGGCGGGGGGCGTGCCGGGCCAGCTGGTGCTGGACGCGGCCGGCGCGGACCTGGACCTGACGCCGCGCGAGGTGGACCCGGCGCTGCTGGCGGCGGTGCTGGCGGCCGAGACGGCGTACGCCTTCGACGTGGCGGTGGAGCGCCCGGTGCGGGCCCGGCTGCTGCGGCTGGGGCCGGACGCGCACGTGCTGGTGCTGCTGGTGCACCACATCGCGGGCGACGGCTGGTCGCTGGCGCCGCTGGCCCGGGACCTGGGCGCGGCGTACCGGGCCCGGTCGGCGGGGCGGGCGCCGGGCTGGGCCGAACTGCCGGTGCAGTACGCGGACTACACGCTGTGGCAGCGCGGGCTGCTGGGCGACGAGGCCGATCCGGCGGGGCTGGCGGCCCGTCAGCTGGCGTTCTGGGAGGAGGCGCTGGCGGGCCTGCCGGACGTGCTGGAGCTGCCGCTGGACCGGCCGCGCCCGGCGGTGGCCTCGCACCGGGGCGACGCGTTCGCCTTCCCGGTGGACGCCGACACCCACCGGGCGCTGGACGCGCTGGCCCGCGCGCGCGGCTGCAGCCTGTTCATGGTGCTCCAGGGGGCGCTGGCGGTGCTGCTGTCCCGGCACGGCGGGGGCGAGGACGTCGCGCTGGGCACGCCGGTGGCGGGGCGCACCGACGAGGCGCTGGACGAGCTGGTGGGCTTCTTCGTCAACACGCTGGTGCTGCGCACCGACCTGTCCGGCGACCCGACGTTCGAGCAGGTCCTGGACCGGGTGCGGGAGTTCGACCTGGCGGCGTACGCGCACCAGGACGTGCCGTTCGAGCGGCTGGTGGACGCGCTGGCGCCGGAGCGGACCGAGAGCCGCCACCCGCTGTTCCAGGTGATGCTGGCGCTGCAGAACAACGCCGGGGCGGACCTGGACCTGCCGGGCCTGGCGGTGGCGCAGCAGCCGGTGCGCACCGGGATCAGCAAGTTCGACCTGACCTTCACCTTCGCCGAGCGCCGGGACGGGCGGGGCCGCCCGCTGGGGCTGGAGGGGTCGCTGGAGTTCGCCGCGGACCTGTTCGAGCCGGGGACGGCGCGGGCGCTGGCGGACCGGCTGGTGCGGCTGCTGGCCGTGCTGGCGGCCGACCCGGGGCTGCGGGTGCGGTCGGTGCCGGTGCTGGACGGCGCGGAGCGGGCGGCGCTGGCCGCGGCGGGCCGCGGCCCGGTGCGGGCGCCGGCGGAGCGGACGGTGCCGGGGGCGTTCCGCGCCCGGTGCGCCCGCACCCCGGACGCGCTCGCGGTGCGGGACGGCGGCGCGGGCCTGACCTTCGCGGAGCTGGACGCGGGCTCGGACGCGCTGGCCCGGCGGCTGCGCGGGCGCGGGGTCGGGCGCGGGGACGTGGTGGCGCTGGCGATGCCGGGCACCGCGGAGCAGGTGGTGGCGATGCTGGCGGTCGCGAAGGCGGGCGCGGCCTGGCTGCCGCTGGACCCGCAGTACCCGGCGGCCCGGCTGCGCTTCGTGGTGGAGGACGCCCGGCCGGTGCTGCTGCTGGCCCCGGCGCGGGCGCTGGCGGCGCTGCCGGACCTGCCGGTGCCGCTGCTGGCGCTGGACGGCGACGGCGACGGCGACGAGCCGGGCGCACCGGAGTCGCCGGACGTGCCGCTGGTGGACCCGGCGCCGCTGGACGCCGCGTACGTGATCCACACCTCGGGCTCCACCGGCCGTCCCAAGGGCGTGGTGGTCACCCACGCGGGGCTGGTCAACCACATGGCCTGGCTGGCCGGGCACCTGGAGCTGACCCCGGACGACCGGGTGCTGGCCCGGACCTCGCCGAGCTTCGACGCCTCGGTGTGGGAGACCTGGCTGCCGCTGCTGCACGGCGGCGCGACCTGCCCGGTGCCGCCGGAGCTGAACCACGACCCGGCGGGGCTGCTGGGGCGGATGCGCGCCGAGGGCGTGACGGTCGCCCAGTTCGTGCCCTCGCTGCTGGCGCTGGTGCTGGGCGAGACCGAGCGGGAGCCGGCCCCGGCCGCGCTGCGGGCGGTGCTGTGCGGCGGCGAGCCGCTGACCGGGGCGCTGGCCGCGCGGGCCGAGCGGGCCTGGGGCGTGGCGGTGCACAACCTGTACGGGCCGACCGAGGCGACCATCGACGCGACCGCGCACCGCTGGCGGCCGGCCGAGGACGGGGCGGACGCGGCGGTGCCGATCGGGCGCCCGGTGGACAACCTGTGCGCGTACGTGCTGGACGACGCGCTGGGGCCGGTGCCGCCGGGGGCGGTGGGCGAGCTGTACCTGGCGGGCGCGGGCCTGGCCCGCGGCTACCTGGGGCGGGCGGCGCTGACCGCGTCCCGGTTCGTCGCGGACCCGTTCGCGGCGGACGGGACCCGGATGTACCGCACCGGGGACCTGGTGCGGCGCGGCGCCGACGGGCTGCTGCGCTACCTGGGCCGGGGCGACGACCAGGTGAAGCTGCACGGCCTGCGGATCGAGCCCGGCGAGGTGGAGGCGGCGCTGACCTCGCTGCCGGGCGTGGGCGCGGCCTGCGTGCTGGTCCGGGCGGAGCGGCTGGTGGCCTACCTGGTGCCCGCGGCGGACGGCGGCGCGCTGCCGCCGGACGCGGAGCTGCGGGCCGGGCTGTCGGAGCTGCTGCCGTCCGGGCTTGTGCCGGCGGTGTTCGTCCGGCTGGCGGCGCTGCCGCTGCTGCCCAGCGGCAAGGCGGACCGGCGGGCGCTGCCCGACCCGCCGCGGCCCGCGGCGGCGGTGGCCGGCGGCGGCGCGGGGCGGCCGGCGGACGGGCCGGAGCGGGTGCTGTGCGAGGTGTTCACGGGGGTCCTGCGGGTGCCGGAGGTCGGGCCGGAGGAGGACTTCTTCGCGCTGGGCGGGGACAGCATCCTGTCGATCCAGCTGGTCAGCCGGGCCCGCGAGGCCGGGCTGCGGATCACCCCGCGCGACGTGTTCCTGCACCGCACCCCGCAGGCGGTGGCGGCGGTGGCCCGGCCGGCCGGGGAGGCCCCCGCGGCGGCGGCCGAGGACGGGACGGGCACCATGCCGCCGACCCCGATCGCGGCCTGGTTCCTGGACCGGCCGGGCCCCACCGACGGCTACCACCAGGCCGCGGTGCTGCGCACCCCGGCCGGGGCGGACCGGGAGCGGCTGGCGGCGGCGCTGCAGCTACTGGTCGACCACCACGACATGCTGCGGGTCCGGGTGACCCGGGCGGCGGACGGCTCGGCGGCGCTGGAGGCGCTGCCGCGCGGGGCGGTGCCGGTCGGGCCGCGGCTGGTGCGGCTGGACGTCGCGGGGCTGGACGAGCGGGAGGTGCGCGCCGCGCTGGCCGCCGAGGGCGAACGGGCCCGGGGGCGGCTGCGGCCGGCCCACGGCGGGGTGCTGGAGGCGGTGTGGTGCGACGCCGGGCCGGGGGTGCGCGGGCGGCTGCTGCTGCTGGTGCACCACCTGGCGGTGGACGCGGTGTCCTGGCGGATCCTGGTCGAGGACCTGGCGACCGCCTGGCGGGCGGTGTCCGACGGGGCGCCGGGTGCGTTGCCCGATGCGGTGTCCGCCAGGGTTTCGCCGGACGGCGCGGTGTCCGCCAGGGTTTCGCCGGACGGCGCGGTGTCCGCCGGGGTCGTGCCGGGCGGCGCGGTGCTGCCGCCGGTGGGCACCTCGTACCGGGCCTGGGCCCGGCTGCTGGCCGGGCAGGGCGCGAGCGGCGCCCGGGCGGGCGAGCTGCCGCTGTGGGAGGCGGTGGCGCGGGCCGACGACCCGCCGCTGGGGGCGCGTCCGCTGGACCCGGCCCGGGACACGGCGGGGCGGACCGGGTCGCTGACCACCCGTCCGGCGTCCGACCGCACCCGGGAGCTGCTGACCACCGCGCCGCAGGCGTTCCACGCCGGGGTGGACGACGTGCTGCTGACGGCGCTGGCGCTGGCGGTGCGCTCCTGGCGGGCCGGGCGGGCCGGGGACGACGGGCGGGCGGGGGTGCTGGTGGACCTGGAGAGCCACGGGCGCGAGCAGCTCGTCGAGGGCCTGGACCTGTCGCGCACCGTGGGCTGGTTCACCAGCCTGTACCCGGTGCTGCTGGACCCGGGGCCGCTGGACCCGCGGGTGCCGGGCCGGTTCGACGCGGGCCTGGTGGACCGGGCGGTGAAGAACGTCAAGGAGCAGCTGCGGGCGGTGCCCGACCACGGCGTCGGGTACGGCGTGCTGCGGCACCTGGACCCGGCCGCCCGGGAGCTGCTGGCCGGCGGCGCCGAGCCGCGGATCGGCTTCAACTACCTGGGCCGCCACCCGGCGCCCGGGGCCGGTCCGGAGGCGGACTGGGAGGTGCTGCCCGAGGGCGGCGCGCCGGACCCGGCGGACCCGGCGATGCCGGTGCACCACGTGCTGGACATCAACGCGCACACCGAGGACGGGCCCGGCGGCCCGCGCCTGACGGCCCGCTGGACCTGGGCCGCCGACCTGCTCGACGAGGCGGACGTGGCGGCGCTCGCCGACGCCTTCGACCGGGCGCTGCGGGCGATCGCGGAGCACTCCGCGCAGCCCGACGCGGGCGGCTGGACGCCGTCCGACCTCCCCCTGGTCTCGCTGGACCAGGCCCAACTCGACCGACTGCAGACCAAGTGGGGTGGACGCGCATGACCGGGTTCCAGTTGGAGGACGTACTGCCGCTGACGCCGTTGCAGGCGGGCATGCTCTTCCACGCGCTGTACGACGCCGAGGCGGTGGACGTCTACACCTCGCAGTTCGTGCTGGCCCTGGAGGGCGAGGTCGACCCGGCCGCGCTGCGGGCCGCGCTGGGCGCGCTGCTGCGCCGGCACGCCAACCTGCGGGTGGGGTTCCTGCACGAGGACCTGGACCAGCCGGTGCAGGCGGTGGCGGCGGAGGTCCCGGTGCCGCTGCACGTGGCGGACCTGACCGCCGCAGCGGACGGCGCGGAGGGCGCAGCGGGAGACGGCGCGGGGGACGGCGCGGCGGTCGAGGAGCGGCTGCGGGAGTTCCTGGCCGCCGACCGGGTGCGGCGCTTCGACCTGGACTCGCCGCCGCTGATGCGCTTCGCGCTGCTGCGCACCGGCCCGGCCCGGTACCGGCTGGTGATCACCAGTCACCACATCCTGCTGGACGGCTGGTCGGTGCCGCTGCTGCTGCGCGAGCTGTTCGAGCTGTACGGGAGCGGGGGCGACGCCGCCGGGCTGCCCCGGGTCGCCCCGTACCGCTCCTACCTGGCCTGGCTGGCCGGGCAGGACCGGGGCGCGGCGCTGGACGCCTGGCGGGCCGCGCTGGCCGGGGTGGAGGCGCCGACGCTGCTGGCGGGTCGGGCGGCGGCCCGGGCGGCGCACGCGGGCGAGCTGCCCGAGACGCTGGTGCTGGAGCTGGACGAGGCGGCCACCGAGCGGCTGCGGGCCACCGCCCGGGCGCACCGGCTGACCCTGAACACGCTGGTGCAGGGCGCCTGGGGGCTGCTGCTGGCGGGGCTGACCGGCCGGTCGGACGTGCTGTTCGGGACGACGGTGTCGGGCCGGCCGCCGGAGCTGCCCGGGGTCGAGTCGATGATCGGCCTGTTCATCAACACGGTGCCGGTGCGGCTGGCAGTGCGGCCGGGCGAGGGCCTGGCCGCGCTGCTGGCCCGGTTGCAGGACGAGCAGGGCGCGCTGCTGGGCAGCCAGCACGTCGGGCTAACCGACATCGGGGCGACCACCGGCCTGGACACCCTGTTCGACACCCTGCTGGTGTTCGAGAACTACCCGCTGGACCAGGAGGGCCTGCGGGCCGCCGGGCGGGCGCTGCCGGGCCTGGCCGTGACCGGCATGGCGGGCAGCGACGCCGCGCACTACCCGCTGACCCTGACGGTGGCGCCGGGCCGGACGCTGCGGATCACCTTCGCCTTCCGCCCCTCGGTGCTGGAGCGGCCGTGGGCGGAGCGCACGGTGGACCGGCTGCGCGGGCTGCTGGAGCGGCTGGGCGCGGACCTGTCCGGGCGGGCCGACGCGGTGCCGGTGCTGCTGGCGGGCGAGCGGGAGGAGCTGCTGGCGCGGGGCGCGGGGGCGGCGCTGCCCGCCGGTGTCGCGGGCACCGACCTGGCGGCGGCGGTGGCCCGGTGGGCCGCCGAGCGGCCGGAGGCGCCGGCGGTGACCGGGGCGGTCGAGCCGCTGACCTACCGTGAACTCACCGACCTGGCGGACCGGTTGGCGGGCGCGCTGACCGGTCTGGGGGCGGCCCCCGAGGAGGGCGTGGGCCTGCTGCTGGGCCGCTCGGCCGCGCAGGTCACCGCGCCGCTGGGGGTGCTGCGGGCGGGCGCGGCGTACGTGCCGCTGGACCCGCGCTGGCCGGCCGAGCGGCTGGCCGCGGTCGCCGCGGCGGCGGCCCCCCGGCTGCTGGTGGTGGACGCCGCGAACGCCGGGCACCCGTGGGTGCGGGCGCTGGGGCCCGGGGTGCGGGTGCTGACCGTGGACGGCGCGGGCCGGGTGCTGGCCGGGGCGCCGCCGGTGCCCGGCCCGCTGCCCGCCCCGGCGGGCGGGCGGCGGCTGGCGTACGTGATGTTCACCTCCGGCTCGACCGGCCGGCCCAAGGCGGTGGGCGTCACCCACGCGGACGTGGCCGCGCTGGCCGCCGACCGGACCTGGGAGGGGGACGGCGCGGGCGAGGCGGTGCTGCTGCACTCGGCGTACGTCTTCGACGCGGCGACCTTCGAGCTGTGGGTGCCGCTGCTGCGCGGCGGCCGGGTGGTGGCGGCGCCGGAGGGCGTGCTGCAGCCGGCGGCGCTGCGGGAGGCGGTGGTCCGGGACGGGGTGCGGGCGGCGTTCCTGACCACGGCGCTGTTCAACGTGGTCGCCGAGACCGACCCGGCGGCGCTGGGCCTGCTGCGGCTGGTGGCCTGCGGCGGCGAGGCGGCGGCGGCCGGGGTGCTCCAGCGGCTGGCGGCGGCGCACCCCGGCACCCGGGTGCTGAACGCGTACGGGCCCACCGAGGCCACCACCTTCGCCCTGCTGCACCGGGTGCCCGCCGAGGGCGCCCCGGCCGGGGTGCCGCCGGTCGGGCGGCCGCTGGACGGGGTGCGCGCCCTGGTGCTGGACGGCGCGCTGCGGCCGGTGCCGGAGGGCGCGGAGGGCGAGCTGTACCTGGCGGGGCCGGGCGTGGCGCGCGGCTACCTGGGGCAGCCGGGGCTGACCGCGGCCCGGTTCGTCGCCGACCCGTCGGGGGCGGCGGGCGCCCGGATGTACCGCACCGGCGACCTGGTGCGCCGGCGCGGTGACGGGGAGCTGGCGTACGTCGGGCGGGCCGACCAGCAGGTGAAGCTGCGCGGCCACCGGATCGAGCCGGGCGAGGTGGAGGCGGCGCTGCGCTCCCACCCGTCGGTGCGGGCGGCCTGCGTGCTGGTGCGCGAGGACCGGCCGGGCGACCGCGCGCTGGTGGCGTACGCCGTCCCGGCGGCGGGCCGCACCGCGGACCCGGCGGTGCTGGCCGGGTACCTGGGCGGCCGGCTGCCCGCGTTCCTGGTGCCCTCGGCCGTGGTGGTGCTGGAGGCGCTGCCGATGACCGCCAACGGCAAGCTGGACCGGGCGGCGCTGCCCGCGCCGGCCGCCGCCGCGCCGGTGGGCGGCCGGGCGCCGCTGGAGGGCCGGGAGGAGATCCTGGCCGGGCTGTTCGCCGAGACGCTGGGCCTGCCCCGGGTCGGCGCGGACGACAACTTCTTCGCGCTGGGCGGCAATTCGCTGCTGGCGACGCTGCTGGTGGGCCGGATCCGCTCCGCGCTGGGCACCGAGGCGCAGATCCGCACCCTGTTCGAGCACCCGACCGTCGCGGCGCTCGCCGCGGCGCTCCGGGACGCCGACGGCCCGGCCCGCCCGGCGCTGCGGCGCGGGCCCCGGCCGGAGCCGCTGCCGCTCTCCCCCGCCCAGCGGCGGCTGTGGTTCCTGCACCGGCTGGACGGCCCGTCCGCGACGTACCACGTGCCGTTCGCGGTGCGGCTGGACGGCCCGCTGGACGTGGACGCGCTGCGGCTGGCCTGCCACGACGCGGTCGAGCGGCACTCCGTGCTGCGCACCGTCTTCCCGGCGGGCCCGGACGGGCCGGTGCAGCGGATCGTGCCGGCCGCCGAGGTGCGGCTGCCGTTCGCGGTGGAGGACGTCGAGCCGGACAAGTGCGCCGACCGGACGGCCGCGGCGGTGGCCGAGCCGATCGACGTGGAGCGGGAGGCGCCGCTGCGGGTGGTGCTGCTGCGGCTGGCGGCCGACTCGCACGTGCTGGTGCTGGTGGTGCACCACATCGCCGCGGACGGCTCCTCGCTGGCGCCGCTCTTCCGCGACCTGGGCACCGCCTACCGCGCCCGGCTGGCGGGCGCGGCCCCCGACTGGAGCCCGCTGCCGGTCGACTACGCCGACTACACGCTGTGGCAGCGCGAGCTGCTGGGCGACGAGCACGACCCGGACAGCCCGCTGGCCCGGCAGCTGGCGTTCTGGCGCGGGGCGCTGGCCGGCCTGCCGGAGCGGGTCGAGCTGCCCTGCGACCGGCCGCGCGCGGCCGGGGCCGGGCACGACGGCGCCACCCACCACTTCGCGGTGGACGCCGCGACGGCCGGCCGGATCGCCGCGCTGGCCCGGGCCGGGCGGTGCAGCGAGTTCATGGTGCTCCAGGCCGCGCTGGCGCTGCTGCTGTCCCGGCACGGCGCGGGCGAGGACGTCCCGCTGGGCACCGCGGTGGCCGGGCGCACCGACGAGGCGACCGCCGGCCTGGTGGGCTTCTTCGTCAACACGCTGGTGCTGCGCACCGACCTGTCGGGCGACCCGACCTTCCGGGAACTCCTGGACCGGGTCAAGGAGTTCGACCTGGCCGCGTACGCCCACCAGGACGTCCCGTTCGAGCGGCTGGTGGAGCTGCTGAACCCGGCCCGGGCCGAGCACCACCCGCTGTTCCAGACCATGCTGGTGCTGCAGAACCACGCCCCCGCCGCGCCCGTCGAACTGCCCGGCCTGCGCGTCGACCCGGTGCCGCTGGACCTGGGCGCCAGCAAGTTCGACCTGTCCTTCACCTTCGCCGCCGACCCGGACGGCAGCGGGGGGCTGGCGGCCACCGTGGACTACGCGACCGCGCTGTTCGACGCCGACACCGTCCGGACGCTGGCCGGGCGGCTGGTGCGGCTGCTGGGCGCCGTCACCGACGACCCGGGCCTGCCGCTGCACGCCTACCCGGTGCTCGACCCGGCCGAGCGGGCCCGCCTGGAGCGCTGGGGCACCGGCCCGCGGGCCGAACCGCCCGCCGCCTTCACCGAGCTGTTCGCCCGGCAGGTGCGCCGCGCCCCCGACGCGTCCGCGGTCCGCGACCCGCGCACCACCCTGACCTACCGCGAACTCGACGCCCGCGCCGAGGCGCTGGCCCGGCGGCTGGCCGCCCGCGGCATCGGCCCGGAGGACCGGGTCGCCGTGGCGCTGCCCCGCGACGGCGGCCTGCCGGTGGCCCTGCTGGCCGTGCTCCGGGCCGGGGCCGCCTACCTGCCGCTGGACCCCGGCTACCCGGCGGCCCGGCTGGCGTACATGCTCGACGACGCCGCGCCGCGGCTGCTGCTCACCACGCCCGAGGTGCACCGGGGGCTGCCGGCCTCCGACGTGCCCCACCTGTACCTGGACGCGCCCGGCGAGCCTGGGGCGGACGCGTCCGGCGGGCCGGGGGCGGACGCGTCCACCGGGGCGTCGGACCGGCTGCCGGTGGTGGACCCGGCGCACCCCGCGTACGTCATCTACACCTCCGGCTCCACCGGGCGGCCCAAGGGCGTGGTGGTCACCCACCGGGGCATCGCCGCGATGGCGGGCACCCAGCGGGAGCGGCTGGGGCTGACCGGGGCCGACCGGGTGCTGCAACTGGCGTCGGTGAGCTTCGACGCCGCGTTCTGGGAGCTGTGCATGGGCCTGCTGTCCGGCGCCTGCCTGGAGCTGGACGCCCGGGAGGCGCTGCTGCCCGGCCCGGCCCTGGCCGCCCGGGTCCGCGAGCACGGCATCACCCACCTGACCATGCCCCCGGCGGCGCTCGCGGCGCTGCCCCCGGGGTCGCTGCCCGCCGGGACGACCCTGGTCCTGGCCGGGGAGGCCTGCCCGCCCGCGCTGGCCCGCGCCTGGGCCCCCGAGCACCGCCTGGTCAACGCGTACGGGCCCACCGAGACCACGGTCTGCGCCACCATGAGCGGCTTCCAGTCCGGCGCGGGCCCGGCCGTCCCGGACCGGTCCGTGCCGATCGGCGTCCCCGTGGACGGCACCCGGGTGCGCGTCCTGGACGCCCGGCTGGCCCCCGTCCCGCCGGGCGTGGTGGGCGAGCTGTACGTGGCCGGGGAGGGCCTGGCCCGCGGCTACCTGGGCCGACCGGGCCTGACCGCCGCCCGCTTCGTGGCCGACCCGGCCGGGGCGCCGGGCGAACGGATGTACCGCACCGGCGACCTGGCCCGCTGGCGGCGCGACGGGCAGCTGGAGTACGTCGGCCGGGTCGACGAGCAGGTCAAGCTGCGCGGCTTCCGGATCGAGCCCGGCGAGGTCGAGGCGGCGCTCACCGCGCTGCCGGGCGTCGCGGCCGCCTGCGTCGTGGTCCGCGAGGACCGGCCGGGCGACCGCCGACTGGTCGCGTACACCGTGGGCGGGCCGGACGGCCGGACGGCCCCGGACGCCGCGGAGCTGCGGGCCCGGCTGGCGGCCGTCCTGCCGGACCACCTGGTGCCCTCCGCGTACGTCGCCCTGGACGCGCTCCCGCTGACGCCCAACGGCAAGACCGACCGCCGGGCCCTGCCCGCCCCCGAGCACCCCCGGGGCACCGGCCGGGCGCCGCGCACCGAACGGGAGGCGGTCCTGTGCGAGGTGTTCGCCCGGACCCTCGGCCTGCCGGAGATCGGCCCCACGGACGACTTCTTCGCCTGCGGCGGCCACTCCCTGCTGGTGGTGTCCCTGGCCCAGCGGATCGAGGAACGCTGCGGCCGACGGCTCTCCCTGCGCGCCCTGTTCGCGGCCCCGACGGCGGAGGGCGTCGCCCGCCTGCTGGACGGGCCCGGGGCCGCGGCCGACGCGGCGGCCGACGCCGGGCCGGGGACCGGAACGGAGGCGGGAGCGGCAGCGGAAACGGGAGCGGGAGCGGGGGCAGGAGCGAGAGCGGGAGCGGGAGCGGAGGCAGGAACGGGCACGGGCACGGGAGCGGAGGCGGTGGACTGGGCGGCCGAGGTCCGGCTGGCCCCGGACATCACCGGGGCCGGAGCGGCGGCGCGGTCGGGTGCCGCCGTGCCGCCCTCCGCTCGGCCGCTGCTGACGGGGGCCTCCGGTTTCCTCGGGGCGTTCCTGCTGCGCGACCTGATCGAGGCGACCGGCGGACCGGTGGACTGCCTGGTGCGGGCCGAGGACGAGCGGGACGGGGCGCTGCGGCTGGAGCGGAACCTGCGCCGGTACGGCCTGTGGCAGGAGCGGTACCGGGAGCTGGTCCGCCCGGTGCCCGGGGATCTGGCCGCGCCCGGGCTCGGTCTCGACCCGGGGGCGCGCGCGGCGCTGCTGCGCCGGCTCGGGCCGATCGTGCACAACGGGGCCCGGGTCAACTTCGCGGCGGGCTACCGGGAGTTGCGGCCCGCGAACGTCGCGGGCACCGAGGAGCTGCTGCGGCTGCTGGCGGAGTCCCGCTCCCCCGGCCTGCACCACGTCTCGACCACCGGCGTGCACCCGGCGACGGGCGGGCCGGGCGTGGTGACCGAGCGCACCCCGCCCGGGCCGGTGGCGGCGCTGCCGGACGGCTACGCGCAGAGCAAGTGGGTGGCCGAGGGCCTGGTCGGGCTGGCCCGGGAGCGCGGGCTGCCGGTCACCGTGCACCGCCCCGGGCGGATCAGCGGTGACAGCGTGACCGGGGCCTGCCAGGACCGCGACCTGCTCTGGCAGTTGATCAAGGGCTGCCTCCAGGCGGGGGCGGTGCCCGACCTGCCGCCGGGCTCCACCGGCTGGGTGCCGGTGGACTACGTCAGCGCGGCGATCACCGCGTTCGTCCTCGACGCCCCCGGCGGCGGCGGGACGTACCACCTCACCCACCCCGAACCGCCGGACCTGGCACGGGTGTTCGCCGCCGCCGAGCAGCTCGGCTACCGCCTGCGCACCCTGCCCGCCGACCAGTGGCGCGCCGCCGTCGCGGCCCGCCACGACAACGCCGCCCAGCTCTTCCTCGGCGAGGACGGCGGCGCGGACGGCAGCGGGGACCAGCCGGTGGAGGCCCACCGCTTCGACTCCCGCCGCACCACCGAGGCCGCGGCCCGCCTCGGCGTCCACCCGGCGCCGCTGACCGAGGAGGTGCTCGTCCGCTACCTCTCCTACTTCCGGGACACCGGCTTCCTCCCGGCCCCGGAGGCCCCCTGACACCCCGTCGACCCGACCGGACGCGACCGGCCCGGCTGCCCCGTGCGGGCGGCCGGGCCGGTCGCGTCGAGTCCGGCCTCAGCACTGGTGCGGGAGATCCGGAGCGCGACGGCTCGCCCCGCCCTACCGGGGGACCGGCCGTGGTGCAGCGGTTCCCGGGGGTCCTTCGGCACGGGCCGGTCCCGCCCGGCGCGGCGGGTCTTCAGTGGTCGCGGGTGACGGACCAGGCCGGGAGGTGGGTGAAGAAGGCGACGGCGTCCGGACGCCAGTGCCGCTGCCAGGCGGTGGCCAGGGTGGCGGCGCGGTGGGCGTGCCGAGCGGCTTCGTCGTGCAGGGTGCGGTCGAGGCCGCGGGCGCGGGCGAGGTCGCGCAGTTCGGCGAGGGCGTCCTCGTCCGGGTGCGGGACGCCCAGGACGGCGTGCAGGGTGGCGCGGGCGGGGGCGTCGTCGGCGGTGGCGGCCAGCAGGGCGCGGACGAGGTAACTGCGGCGGCCGGCGCGGAGGTCGGTGCCGAGGGGTTTGCCGAGGGCGGCCGGGTCGCCGAAGAGGTCGAGCCAGTCGTCGTGGATCTGGTTGGCGATGCCCAGCGCGGTGGCGTAGGCGCGCAGTTCGGCGTCGTGCGGGGCGGGGTCGGCGCCGGCGGCGAGCAGGCCCAGACGCAGCGGGGCGAGGATCGAGTAGCGGGTGGACTTGTACTCGGTGACGGTGTGCAGGAACTCGGTCTCGGGTGCGGGGTGGAAGTCGCGTTCCAGGTCGAGGAGTTGTCCGTTGACCGCGGCGGCCGCGGCGTCGGTGGCGACGGTGGCCATGGCCAGGGCGCGGGCGGGGGGCAGGTCGCCGGAGAGCAGGGCGCGGACGGCCAGGAAGGCGGCCAGGTCCCCGGCCAGGACGGTGAGGGCGAGGGCGGTGTCGGGCCGGTCGGGGAACTCCTGGCGGTAGGCGTGGTACGTGGACGGGCCGCCCCGGCGCACGGGGGCGTCGTCGATCAGGTCGTCGTGGATCAGGCCGTGGGTGTGCAGCAGTTCGACGCCGATCGCGGCGGCGTCCAGGCCGGGTACCGGCCGGTCGGTGACCAGGGCGGCGGCCTCGTGCAGCAGGGCGACTCGCAGCCGTTTGCCGCCGCGCAGCGACAGTTCGCGCACCAGCGCGAGGGCCCGGGCCGGGAACCTGCCGTGCGGCGGCGGCTCCAGCGGACCGGCCGCCGGGTCGGCCAGGGCGTCGAGGTGCGCCGCGAAGCGCGCTTCGAAGCGGTGCTGGTGGTCGGCGGCGCGGCGCAGCGCGGCGGTGAGGACGTCGTTCACGCCGCCAGGTTGTCACGCCGCCGCCCCGACGGGCTCCCCTCCCCCGCGCTGAGCGGCCGTCAGCCGTTCTCGGCGGTGCCGTCAGCCGTTCTCGGCGGTGCCGCTGGCGGGCGCGGTGCCGCCGGCGGGCGCGGGGGTGTCGGCGGCGGGTGCGGTGCCGCCGGCGGGTGCGGGGGCCAGGGTGCGGAGCAGGCGGAGCAGGGTGGCGCGGTCCGCGGCGTCCAGCGGGGCGAAGTGGGCGGCGAGGACCTGGTCGGCGGCCTGTTCGCCGGTGGTGAGGAGGCGGTCGCCGGCGGGGGTGAGGCGGTGTTCGAGGCGGCGGCCGCGGCCGGGGGTGCGTTCGATCAGGCCCTGGGCGAGGAGGCGGCCGGCCAGGGTGCCGAAGGACTGCTCGGTCTGGAAGGTGGCGGCGGCGAGTTCCCGGGCCGAGGCGCCGGGGCGGCGGCCGATCGCCCGGAGCGCGTCCCACTGGGCGAGGGTGGTGCCGACGGCGGTCAGGGCGGTGTCGAGGGCGCGGTGCTGCCGGTACTGGACCTGCTTGACGGCCTGGCCGAGAACGTGGAGCTCGGGGTTCATGCCCGCCAGCCTACCCCTGACCCAACTAGCTTAATTAAGCATCCTTAGTTAAGCTGGACGCATGACCGCCGAACAGCTCCTCACCGAGGCCGGTACCGGCCGCCCCGTCCTGCTCCTGCACGGTGGCGGCGGCCCCGCCACCGTCGCCCCGCTGGCCGCCCGACTGGCCCGCACCGCCCACGTCCTCACCCCCGTCCACCCCGGCTGGGACGGCACCGAACGCCCCGCCGCGCTCGCGCGGATCGCCGACCTCGCCGAGCACTACCTCGACCTGCTGCGCCTGCGCGGCCTGCGGGACGTCCTGGTCGTCGGCTCCTCCCTGGGCGGCTGGATCGGCGCCGAGATGGCGCTGCGCGACACCGGAACGGGAGCCGGTGGCGGGGCGGTGGTCGGCGGGCTGGTGCTGATCGACGCCGTGGGCATCCGGGTGGACGGGGAGCCGCTCACCGACGTCTTCGCCCTCGACGCCCGCGGCCTGGCCGAGCACTCCTGGCACGACCCCGACCGCCACTTCGTCGACCCCGCCACCCTCCCCCCGGCCGAACTCGCCCGCCGCCGGTCCAACCTGGCCACCATGCGGGCGCTGGCCGGCGACCCCTACATGCACGACCCCGGGCTGCGGGAGCGGCTGGGCGACGTCCGGGTGCCCGTCCTGGTGCTGTGGGGCGAGAGCGACCGGGTCGCCACCCCCGGGTACGGCGCCGCCTACGCCCGCGCCTTCCCCGCCGCCCGCTTCGCCGTCGTGCCCGGAGCCGGACACCTCCCCCACCTGGAACAGCCGGAGGCGGTCCTCGCCCACCTCGACGCGGAGCTGGACGGCCCGCTCCGCACCGGGTGACCACCCGCCGGGGCACCGCGGCGTACGCTGCCGGGATGCCCGACCCAGCGCGGTGGCCCGTCGCCACCGAGATCACCGCCGGAGCCCTCCGCCTCGAACCGCTGCGGGCGGCGCACGCCGCGGAGGCGTTCACCCTCCTGGACGACGTACGGCTGCACACCTGGACCGGCGGACACCCGCTCCCACCGGAGCAGCTCCACGCCCGCTACCGCCGCCTGGAGCGGGGCTGCTCCCCGGACGGCGAACAGGGCTGGCTCAACTGGATGCTGCGCCGCGACTCCGACCGGCAGCTCGTCGGCACGGTCCAGGCCACCCTGGCGCGCACCCCGGACGGCCGCGTCACGGCGGAACTGGCCTGGGTGATCGGCACCGCCCACCAGGGACACGGCCACGCCCGCACGGGCGCACGCGCGATGGCCCACTGGCTCCGCACCCGGCGGGTGGACGTCCTGCTCGCCCACATCCACCCCGAGCACCCGGCCTCCGCCGGCGTCGCCCGCGCCCTCGGCCTGACCCCGACCGACACCACCGTCGACGGCGAGATCCGCTGGACCAGCGAACCCCCGCCCCCCGCCCCCCGAACCTGACACCCCACCACGCCGAACGCCCCGCCCTCCACCGGGACCGTTCCGCCGCGAGCTGGTCAACCACCGCCCATGAACGCGGCCGGCTGCGGAATCAGCCGGGTGACCTCGTCGACCGGCAACTCGTCCCTATCCCGGCGGTCGTTTCAGCGCTCTGCGGGCGCGACCTCGACCTGTTCGCGGACCGGGTCGATCGCGGTGATCGACCCCGCCGCGACGCAGGGCGCCGTCGGGTCGGGGCGGTCGGCGGGGTCGTACGCGGTGACGCGGTGGACGTGGCGCAGCATTCGGGTGTCGTCTCGGGTCAGTGGCGGGTTCGCCAGCGGGGGCCGGGGCCGATCAGGAGGAGGTGGCGGGAGGGGAGGCGCAGGGCCCAGGCGGGGGTTTCGTCGGGTGGGGTGTGGAGGGCGGGGGCGGCGGGGTGGATGCGCAGGTGGTGGTCGCCGAACTCGATCAGGGTGTCCCAGCCGGGTTCGGTGATCCGGACGGCGGTGATCTCCCGGCCGATCAGGGCCCGCAGGTCGTCGGCCAGGTGCCGGGCCCCGGGGCCGGGGGTGGTGCGGGCGGTGGTGGGGCGGTCGAGGGTCCAGCCGCTGCGGGCGACGGTGAGCCAGCGGTGGGCGAGTTCGGCCGGGCCGTCGGGCCGGGGGTCCGGCAGGCCGAGCAGCAGGGCGAACAGGCCCGCGTCGCCGCCGGGGACGTGCACCGAGGTCACCTTGCCGCCGTGCAGGACGGCCAACTGCCGCCGCAGTTCGCCGAGGTCGGTGGAGGGGGCGGCGGCGGAGGGGGCCGTCGAGTGGTCCGTATGGGTCGTCACCGGACCCAGTCTCGGCACCGGGCGCGGGGCCGTCCAGCCGTTATCGGCGTGCCGCGTCGCGGAGTTGACGACGCGCCGGGCGGTGCGCTATCGCCCGGCGGAGGGACGGGAGGCCGGGCCGCGACGGGAGGCCGGGACGGGAGGCCGCGACGGGAGGCCGGGACGGGAGGCCGGGGCCGCGACGGGAGGGTCAGCGCCGGTTGCGCGGGTGGTCGCGGGCCGTGCGCTCGTTGCCGTGCTTGTACGCGCCCGTCCAGCGGGCCATCACCAGCTGGGCGTCCCCGGAGGCGGCCTCCGCGAGGAACTTCTCGGCGCGCGCCCCGCGCAGCGTGCCGGCCGGGCGGCCCTGGTGGGTGATCGTGACGGTGCCGTCGGGGCGCCGGTCGTAGCTGAAGCCGAAGGGTCTGGGCATGGCCGCGATGGTAGGCGGTCGGGCAGGTCCGCCGGAACCGAATTCGGCCGGGGCCGCCCCGGCGCCGGTCGGGGGTCACCCGGCGGGACGGTCACCCGGCGGGACGGTCGACCGCCGGGGTGTGCGGGTGCATTCCGCGGGCCCGGGCGGTGGGCGGGGCCCCGGCGGCGGCGAGGCGGTCGAGCAGGTCGAGCAGGTGGCGGGCGGGGCCGGGGCGGGGGGCGGCGGTGAGGACGGCGGCGGCGAAGGTGGAGGTGAGGGCGGTGTCACCGGGCAGCGGGCCGAGGACGCGGACGCCGGGGAGGTCGGCGAGTTCGCTGTGCTGCTGGAAGGCGAGGTCGGCGCGGCCGTCGGTGAGCAGCCGGCCGGCGGGGGTGCCGGGCGGGGCCTGGACGAGGCGGACCCGGGCGGCGAGGCCGAGCCGGTCGACCAGGGCGCGCAGGGCGGTGCCGCTGGGGCCGGTGGAGTGGGCGACGGCCCGGGCGGTGGTGAGCAGGGTGCGCAGGTCGGCGGTGGTGGCGAGGTCGGCGGGCGGGGCGTCGGCGGGCACGGCGGCGACGGTGGCGGAGTCCCAGAGCGGGCGGGGGCGTTCCACCAGCCCTTCGGCGTGCAGCGCGGCGAGCGCGTCGGCGGCGAGCACGGCGAGGTCGGCGGACGCGCCCGCGCGGATGCGGCGGGCCACCTCGACGCCGCCGGCGGCCTCGAACCGTACCGGGGGCAGCAGCGGGGCGAGGTCGGCGAGGGCGGGGCGGACGGCCATCGAGGTCAGGGCGAGCAGGTCCACGGGGGTTCCTCCAGGGGCAGGGACGAGACCGGCAGGGGCGGGACCGGCGGGGGCAGGACGGGCGGGGGCAGGACGGGCGGGGGCAGGACGGGCGGGTGCGAGACTGGCGGGATGAGTGCGAACCGGGTTTCGGCGGCCGGCAAGGTCCTCCAGGTGCTGGCGGTGTTCGACCGCGAGCACCCGTCGCGGACGCTGTCGGAGATCGCGCAGTGCACGGGGCTGGCGGTCAGCACCGCGCACCGGGTGGTGGCGGAGCTGGCGTCCTGGGGCGCGCTGGAGCGGGCCGAGGACGGGTCGTGGCACGTGGGGCTGCGGCTGTGGGAGATCGCCTCGGGGTGTCCGCGGACCCAGATCCTGCGGGACGCGGCGCTGCCGTTCATGCAGGACCTGTACGAGGCGACGCACGAGAACATCCAGCTGGCGGTCCGCGAGGGCACCGAGCTGGTGTTCGTGGAGCGGATCGCGGGGCACCGCTCGGTGGAGCTGCTGACGATGGTGGGCACCCGGTTCCCGGTCGGGTCGACGGGGATGGGCCGGGTGCTGCTGGCGCACGCGCCGCGCGCGTTGCAGGAGGAGGTGCTGGCGGCGCCGCTGCGCTCGTGGACGCCGCACACGGTGACCGACCCGAGGACGCTGCGGGCGCAGCTGGACCTGATCCGCCGCGAGCAGGTGTTCGTGAGCGACCGTCAGCTGTCGGAGAGCACGGTGGCGGTGGCCGCGCCGGTGCGGATCGGCCGGACCGGGCCGGTGGGCGCGGCGCTGGGGATCGTGGTGGCGGCGCGCGGCGCGGAGCGGGCGCGCGGGCTGCGGGAGCCGCTGCTGCGGGCGGTGCACGGGATCTCCGAGGAGTTGGGACGGCGGGCCCGCACGGCGCTGTAGTGCGCCCGACGCCGTAGCGCGCCCGGCACACCGCGCGCGACACCGCACTGCGTACGGCACCGCACTGCGTACGACGCCGTGGGCCGTCCCGCAGTCTGCGCCGCGCGGCCCGCCGCGAGCAGCGCGTTTCCGTCAGGCGGAAAGGGTGGCGACGGCCGGCGGAGCGAGCTGCCAACGTTCGGGGCGTGCCCGGCCGGCCTGTCGCCCCGGGTGCCGCCACCCTCGCCCCGCCGCGCCCTGGAGCCGTCATGCCCGAACCCGTCACCGACTCCGCCGCCGTTGCCGTTGCCGTTGCCGACTCCGTCGTGGACGCCCCGGTGTGGCCGTACCTGCGGACCGAGGTGTTCGCCGGCCTGGCGGACGCCCGCGAACGGGACGGCGGGGCGGTGCACTTCGGCGTCCGCGGCACCGGGGTGCCGGACGTGGCGATCGCCCGCCCCCGGGTGCGCTTCACGGCGGCGGCGGACGCGACGCGGCACGGGCCGCGCCGCCGACCGGGCGGGCTGGACGGCGGGGTGGGCACCCGCGCGGGCCACGCGTACTCGGCGGACCACGCGTACCCGGCAGGCCACGCGTACCCGGCCGAGCAGGAGACCGGCCGGCCGGCCGCCGGCGCCTGAACCCCTCCGACCCGCCCACCTCGCAGGAGAGCCCCGTGATCATCGACGCGCACGGCCACTTCACCACCGCCCCGCCCCGGCTCGCCGCCTGGCGCGAACGCCAGGTCGCCGCCGCGGGCGAACCGGCCGCCGCCCCCGACCCGGCCGGGCCGCGCATCTCGGACGACGAGCTGCGCGCGGCGGTCGAGCCCCACCAGCTGCGGTTGATGGACGAGCGCGGCACCGACCTGACCGTCTTCTCGCCGCGCGCCAGCTTCATGGCCCACCACCTGGGCGACTTCGCGGTCTCCGCCGCCTGGGCCCGGATCTGCAACGACCTGGTGCACCGGGTGGGCGCGCTGTTCCCGGAGCGCTTCGCGATGGGCGCGATGCTGCCGCAGTCGCCGGGCGTGGACCCGGCGAGCTGCCTGCCGGAGCTGCGGCGGGCGGTGGAGGAGCTGGGCGCGGTCTCGGTGAACCTCAACCCGGACCCGTCGGGCGGGCACTGGAGCGCGCCGCCGCTGACCGACCGGAGCTGGTACCCGCTGTACGAGGCGCTGGTGGAGTACGACGTCCCGGCGATGGTGCACGTGTCGACCTCCTGCAACCCGGCGTTCCACACCACCGGCGCGCACTACCTGAACGCCGACACCACCGCGTTCATGCAGCTGCTCCAGGGCGACCTGTTCGCGGACTTCCCGACGCTGCGGCTGGTGGTGCCGCACGGCGGCGGCGCGGTGCCCTACCACTGGGGGCGCTTCCGCGGGCTGGCGCAGGCGCTGGGCGGGCCGCGCCCGGAGGAGCTGGTGGGCACGAACGTCTTCTTCGACACCTGCGTGTACCACCAGCCCGGCATCGACCTGCTGGCGTCCGTGGTCCCGTCCGGGGGCGTGCTGTTCGCCAGCGAGATGATCGGCGCGGTGCGGGGGGTCGACCCGCTGACCGGCCACCACTTCGACGACACCCGGCGGTACGTGGACGCGACCGACCGGCTCACCGACGCGCAGCGGGCGGCCGTGTACGCCGGCAACGCGCTGCGCGTCCACCCCCGCCTGGCCGCCCGCCTCGCCGCGGCCGGCCGCTGAGACCCCCAGGAGCAGACCATGACGCACCCCGAACTCGGTGTCGTGCACACGAGGATCGAGCGGCCCGATCCGGCCGCGGTGGCCGCGCTGGCGGCCTTCGGCACGGCGACCGTCCACGAGGCGATGGGCCGCACCGGCCTGGCCCGCCCGTACCTGCGCCCGGTGTACCCGGCGGCGCGGCTGTGCGGCCCGGCGGTGACGGTGCTGCTCCAGCCGGGCGACAACTGGATGCTGCACGTCGCGGCGGAGCAGATCCGGCCGGGTGACGTGGTGGTGGCGGCCTGCACCACGGAGAGCGAGGACGGGTTCTTCGGCGAGCTGCTGGCGACCTCGTTCCGCTCCCGGGGCTGCGCGGGCCTGGTGATCGACGGCGGGGTGCGGGACGTCGCGGAGCTGGCGGCGATGAACTTCCCGGTGTTCTCCCGGGCGGTCAACGCGCGCGGCACGGTGAAGGCCACCCTGGGCTCGGTCAACGTCCCGGTGGTGTGCGCCAACGCGCCGGTCCGCCCGGGTGACGTGGTGCTGGCGGACGCGGACGGCGTGGTGGTGGTGCCGCGCGAGCGGGCCGCCGCGACCGCCGGGGCGTCCGCGCGGCGCGAGGAGAACGAGGCGGGCAAGCGCGCGCGGCTGCGCGCGGGCGAGCTCGGCCTGGACATGTACGCGATGCGCGGCCCGCTGGCCGCGCTCGGCCTGCGCTACGAGGACTGATCACCGTGACGGAACAGCGGAAGACCCCGGGCTGGCTGGACTGGCACCCCTCCCCCAGCCGCCCCGAACTCGCGCTCCCCGAGGGCGCGGTGGACGCGCACTGCCACGTGTTCGGCCCGGCCGCCGAGTTCCCGTACGCGCCGGAGCGCAAGTACACCCCGTGCGACGCCTCCGCCGAGCAGCTGTTCGCCCTCCGCGACCACCTGGGCTTCGCCCGCAACGTGATCGTCCAGGCGACCTGCCACGGCACCGACAACCGGGCCCTGCTGGACGCGCTGCGCCGGTCGGACGGCCGGGCGCGCGGCGTGGCGACGGTGCGGCCCGGCATCTCGGACGCGGAGCTGCGCGAGCTGCACGAGGCGGGGGTGCGCGGCGTCCGGTTCAACTTCGTCCGCCGCCTGGTGGACGTCACCCCGCGCGCGGACCTGCGGGACGTGGTGGCGCGGATCGCCCCGCTGGGCTGGCACGTGGTGCTGTACTTCGAGGCCGCCGACCTCGCCGGGCTGCGCGAGTTCTTCCTCTCCGTCCCGGTGCCGCTGGTGGTCGACCACCTGGGCCGCCCGGACGTCTCGAAGGACCCGGACGGCCCGGAGTTCGCGGAGTTCCTCTCCTTCCTGCGGGCCCGGGAGGACGTCTGGTGCAAGGTCGGCTGCCCGGAGCGGCTCTCGCTGACCGGCCCGCCCGCGCTGGACGGCGAGCGGGCCGCGTACCGGGACGTGGTGCCGTTCGCCCGCCGGGTGGTCGAGGAGTTCCCCGACCGGGTGCTCTGGGGCACCGACTGGCCGCACCCCAACCTGAAGGGCCACATGCCGGACGACGGCCTGCTGGTCGACTTCCTGCCGCACGTCGCGCCCACCCCCGAACTGCGCCGCCGACTGCTGGTGGACAACCCGAACCGCCTGTACTGGCCCGAGCCGCACCGGCCCGGGAACGAAGGGAGTTGACGGCATGGCACTGGACCGCAGCTACCGGCTCGTCCCCGGCACCACCGTCTTCGACGCCGAGCAGTCCGCCCGCGGCTACCACCTCAACCAGTTCTGCATGTCGCTGATGACGGCCGAGAACCGGGCCGCCTACCTGGCCGACGAGCGCGCCTACCTGGACGCCTGGCCGCTGCGCGAGGAGCAGAAGCGGGCGCTGCTGGAGCGGGACCTGAACGCGGCGGTGCGCGAGGGCGGGAACATCTACTTCCTCGCCAAGTGGGGTGCCACGCTGGGGCTGTCGTTCCAGCAGATGGCGGGCTCGATGACCGGCATGACCGAGCGGGAGTACCGGGAGATGATGGCCTCCGGCGGCCGCTCGGCCACCGCCTCGGGCAGCCGGATCGACCACGCCGTGCTGGAGGCCGCGCACGCCGGCCAGGCGCCGCCCGCCGAGCACGCCGCCGTCTCGGCCGCCGTGTTCACCTCGCACGTCCCGGCGATCGGCGCCGCGCTGGACCACGGCCGGACCGGGGAGCCGTACTGGCGGCCGGTGTTCGCCGGGTACGAGCACTCCCGGCGGTGGGCCGCCGCGCACGTCCCGGACGTGGTGGTGCTGGTATACAACGACCACGCCAGCGCCTTCGACCTCTCGCTGATCCCGACCTTCGTGCTGGGCACCGGCGCCGCCTACCCGACCGCCGACGAGGGCTACGGCCCGCGCCCGGTGCCCGGCGTCGAGGGCGACCCGGAGCTGGCCGCGCACCTCGCGCACTGCCTGATCCAGGACGACTTCGACCTCACCCTGGCCAACGAGATGCCGGTCGACCACGGGCTGACCGTGCCGCTGTCGCTGATGTTCGGCGAGGTGGAGCGCTGGCCGTGCCGGGTGATCCCGCTGCACGTCAACGTGGTGCAGTACCCGGTGCCGTCGGGGGCGCGCTGCTTCGAGCTGGGCCGGGCGCTGCGCCGGGCGATCGAGTCGTACCCGCGCCCGCTGGACGTGCAGGTCTGGGGCACCGGCGGGATGAGCCACCAGCTCCAGGGCCCGCGCGCCGGGTTGATCAACCGGGAGTGGGACAACGCGTTCCTGGACCGGCTGGTCGCCGACCCGGCGGGCCTGGCCCGGGTGCCGCACCTGGAGTACGTGGAGGAGGCCGGCTCGGAGGGCATCGAGCTGGTGATGTGGCTGATCGCGCGCGGCGCGCTGAGCGACGTGGACGGCGGCGGCGCCGTGGACGTCGAGCACCGCTTCTACCACGTTCCGGCGTCCAACACGGCCGTCGGCCACCTGATCCTGACCAACCGCCCGCCGGGCCCGACTCCCGCCGAGGAGAACTGAGATGACGAAGCAGCAGCCCCTGAGGATCGCCCTGGCGGGCGGCGGCGCGTTCGGCGCCAAGCACGCGGCGGCCCTGCGCCGGATCGAGGGCGTGGAGGTGGCCGCCGCGGTCTCCTCCTCGCTGGACGGCGCCCGGAAGTTCGCCGCCGAGCAGGGCATCGCCCGGGCGGCGGGCAGCCTGGAGGAGGTCCTGGCGATGGACGACGTGGACGCGGTGGTGCTGGCCACCCCGACGCCGCTGCACGCCGCCCAGACCCGGCAGTGCCTGGCGGCGGGCAAGCACGTGCAGGTGGAGATCCCGGTGGCGGCCTCGCTGCCGGACGCCGAGGCGTGCGCCGCGGCGGCCGAGCGCACCGGCCTGGTGGCGATGGCCGGGCACACCCGCCGCTTCAACCCCAGCCACCAGTGGGTGCGCCGCCGGGTCGCGGCGGGCGAGCTGACCATCCAGCAGCTGGACGTGCAGACCTACTTCTTCCGCCGCAGCAACCTCAACGCGCTCGGGCAGCAGCGCAGTTGGACCGACCACCTGCTCTGGCACCACGCCGCGCACACCGTCGACCTGTTCGCCTACCAGACCGGTTCGCCGATCGTCCGGGCCAACGCGCTCCAGGGCCCGATCCACCCCGAGCTGGGCATCGCGATGGACATGTCGGTCCAGCTCCGGACCGCGAGCGGCGCGATCTGCACCCTCTCGCTCTCCTTCAACAACGACGGCCCGCTGGGCACCTTCTTCCGCTACATCGGCGACACCGGCACCTACCTGGCTCGCTACGATGACCTGGTGACCGGAGAAGACGAACCGATCGACGTCAGCGGCATCGACGTCTCGCTGGACGGCATCGAACTGCAGGACCGCGAGTTCGTCGCGGCGATCCGCGAGGGCCGCGAGCCGAACGCCTCGCTCGCCCAGGTGCTGCCCTGCTACCGCACCCTGGCCGACCTGGAACGGCAGCTCACCGCCGCCCCGGTGGGCGCATGAGCGGGATCCGTCGCATCGGGCCGTTCGAGGTCCCGGCCGTCGGCCTCGGCTGCATGAACCTCAGCCACGCCTACGGCACCCCGCCCTCCCCCGAGGACGCCGCGAAACTGCTGCTGTCCGCGCTGGACGCGGGCGTCACCCTGTTCGACACGGCCGCGCTGTACGGCTTCGGCGCCAACGAGGAACTGGTCGGCCGGGTGCTGGGCCCGCACCGCGAGCGGATCGTGCTGGCCTCCAAGTGCGGCATGACCGGCGTGGACGGGCGGCGGGTCATCGACGGCCGCCCGGAGACGATCCGGCGCACCGCGGAGGAGTCGCTGGCCCGGCTGCGCACCGACGTGATCGACCTGTACTACCTGCACCGGCTCGACCCGGCCGTCCCCGTCGAGGAGAGCGTCGGCGCGCTGGGCGAGCTGGTCGCGGCGGGCAAGGTCCGCGCGATCGGCCTGTCCGAGGTGTCGGCGGCCACCCTGCGCCGGGCGCACGCGGTGCACCCGGTGGCGGCGCTGCAGAACGAGTACAGCCTGTGGACCCGCAACCCGGAGCGCGGCACCCTGGCCGCCACCCGCGAACTGGGCGTCGCCCTGGTCGCGTTCAGCCCGGTCGGGCGCGGCTTCCTGACCGACGAGCCGCCCCGGACGGCCGACCTGCCGCCCGGCGACATCCGGCTCGGCATGCCGCGCTTCGCCGACGCCCACTACCCGGCCAACCTGGCCCTGCGCGCCGAGCTGTCCGCCCTGGCGGCGGCCGCGGGCCTGACGGTGGCCCAGTTGGCCCTGGCCTGGGTGCTCTCCCGGGGCGAGCACGTCCTGGCCATCCCGGGCACCCGCTCGGTGTCCCACCTGCGCGAGGACGTCGCCGCCCTCGACCTGGACGTCCCCGCCGAGCTGCTGTCAGCGGCCGACCGGGTGCTGTCCGACCGGACGGTGCACGGCGCGCGCTACGCGGCGGCGACCCTGCCGGAGATCGACACCGAGCGCTGCGGCGGGGCGGGCTGACCCGGCGTCAGCCCGCGCCGCTCCGCGTCACCCGGCCTCGGCGGGCAGCACGGCCACCGAGGCCGAGGTGGTGCGCAGCCGCACCCGGTGGTCGGCGCCCGGCCGCTCGGGCAGCGCGATCCGGACGTCGGAGGAGGCCCCGTCCGACTCGAAGGCGTACCCGTCGTCGGGGTGGTCGGCCGGCAGCCGCAGGGCCACCGAGGCGGACGTCGACTCCAGGGTCAGGTCGCCGGGCGGGGCGGCGAAGCCGAGGTCGGCGCTGCCGGAGCGGACCGACACCGTCGCGTGCTCCGGGCGCAGGCCGACGGCGGTGCAGCGGATCGAGGCCAGCGACAGCGCGAGGTCGCCGCGCAGCCCGGACAGCGCGATCTCCCCGGACTCCTGGCGGACCGTCAGCGCGGTGTCCTCCGGGACGGTGAGCCGCAGCACCCCGCCGCACCGCGCGAGCGGCCCGCCGTCCGCGGCGGCGCACCGCACGGGCACGGCGCCGTCGCTCCCGGCCGGCCCGAACCCGACCCGGCCGAGGGCCTCGGAGCCGTCGGGCAGGTACGCGGCGGTGGCGGCGGAGTCGCGGGAGCCGACGATCTCGACCCGGCCCGACACCCCGTCCAGCAGCAGCGCGTGCGGACTCCCCGGCAGCGCCTGCGCCCCGTCCCCGACCACCGGCCCGTCCACCGGCCCGACGACCGGCGCGGGCATCGCCCCGTGCACCGGCCCGCGCCCCTCCCGACCGGCCAGGGCCACCGCGCAGGCCCCCACCAGGACCAGTACGGCCGCCGCCGCGCCGAACCGCCACGCGCGGCGGCGCCCGCCTGGCGCAGCCGCGGTCGGCGGCACGGCGGCCGGCGGCGCGCCCGGCTTCGGCGGGGCGACCGGACGGGGCGGGGCCGCCGGGTGCGGCGGCACGGACGGCTCCGGGTTCGGCGGTGCGGTCTCGTTCATGTCGGGCCGTGTGCCCGCTCCGGGCCGGATGCATTCTTTACCGAACGGTCGACCAACCGCCGCTCCCGGTCGGGTAGTTTCCGGGTCATCCCCTCGATGTCGAGAAACGGCCGGTCCGGGCGGGCGGGTCCGTGAGGAGGCGTGCGCCGTGAACCCGGTCGACCCGGCGGTCAACCTGACGGAGACGGCGGCCGGCCTCCCGGAAGCCTGGAACTCCCTCCCCCTGGGCCTGGCGGGACCGGCCTGCGTGAAGGTCCTGCGGATGGACGGGACACCGCTGCCCGAAGAGAGCCACCGCACCGCCGAAGCCCTCCTCGTCCTCGACGGCCGGCTGGAACTCCTGCGGGAGGGCGCCCCACTGCCGGTGCGGGCGGGCGAGCTGTGCGTGGTCCCGGCCGGGACCGCGCACGCGGTCGGCCCGGGCAGCCGGGGCACGCTGGTGATCGTGGAACTCCCGGAGGAGTGACGACCCGCCGGGCCGCCCCGGACGCCGGGGTTCCGTCGGGGATTCCTGGCGCCGGTGCCGGGTGCACGGGCGCCGGTGCCGGGTGCACGGGCGGCGGTCCCGGTCCCGGTGCCGGGTGTGCGGGCGGCGGTTGCGGCCGACCGGGAAGGCTGCGGTCCCGGCGCCGAGCAGCGCCGGCCCGATAGCGCCGACCGAGAGGTCCGCGCCCGTCCCGGCGAGGTCGGGCGTCGCGGCCCGGGCCACCGGGCCGGTCGGCTGCCCGGTCGGCGCGTCGCCGGAGGTCGCGGGGCCGGCGATCGAGGTGTCGGCCGGGTCGCCCCGGTCGGCGTCGGGGGCGGAGGCCGAGGCCGCCGCACCGGCGGTGGGCGTGCCGGCCGGAGCCCCTCCGGCGGCTCGCGACCGCCCCGCCCGCTGGAGCAGCACGAGCCGAGCCCCGTCGAGGAGTTGCCGTCCGCGACAGCGGACGTGCGCGTGAGCCTGAGCAAACCACCGGCCTCACCGTCCGCCGCCCGCCGTCCCTCCGCTGCCGTGACCGGGGCCCGCCCCCCCCTCATGCCGCCTGCGCCGCCCCGGTCGTGGTGCGGCCGTGCTCGGTGCCCGCCATCGCCCGCCGGACCAGTGGACGGAGCGGACGCGACTGGAGTGCCCGCATCGCCAGCGCGTTGGCCCGGATGCCCAGGGCCGTGGCGGGCGCCATGGAGGCGACCCGGCCGGGCGGCAGTTGCTGGGCCGAGGTGACTCGCGGGCGCATCGTCCGCTCGTAGGAGGCCAGCGCGGCGGGCAGCCGCCCGGGGTCGGCCGGGACGTCGGCCGACTTCAGCGCGGTGGCCAGTTCGGCGGCGCCGCGCAGCGCCAGCGCGGTGCCGAGGCCGCTGAGCGGGCTCGCGCACCAGGCGCTGTCGCCGAGCAGCACCACCCGGCCGTCGCGCCAACTCGGCATCCGCACCTGGTCGAAGGTGTCCAGCGCGAAGTCCTCGGCCTGCCGTGCGGCGGCCAGGAACTCCGCCGCGCGCCACCCGACGTCGGCGAAGGTGCGCTCCAGCAGGGCGAACCTGGCTTCGCGGTCCTGTCGGGGCGGCAGGGAGTCGGCGGCGAAGGTCAGCCCGATCTCCTGCTCGCCCGCCCGGCCCGGCCGGGCCTGCACGCTGCGGCGGCCGGGCTCGTTGTAGATCAGGAACCAGCCGTCCAGCCGCGGCGTCCCGGGCCGTTCGGGGAGGGTGAACCAGGCGTGTGCCAGCCCGAGCGGCTTGCGGTGGCGCTCCTCCGGGCCGAACCGCAGGGCGCGGACCCGGGAGTGCGCGCCGTCGGCGCCCACCACCAGGTCGAACTCCTCCGTCGTTCCGCTGCGGAACCGCGCGCGCACGCCGTCGGGGGTGTCCTCCAGTGCCTCGACGGTCTCGCCGAACCGGTGCGTGACGCCCGGGCCGGCCGCCCGGTGGATGATCCGGGCCAGGTCGGTCCGGAGCAGTTCCTCCTCGGAGACGTAGCCGCGACCGTCGAAGGCGGTGACCGGCATCTCGGCCAGCCGCCGCTCCCGCGCGTCGATCCAGGCCGCCCCGGCCTGCGGTACCAGGCACTCCAGCGCGGCCGGGAGCAGCCCGAGTCCGTCCAGCACCTCGCGGCAGTCGCCGCGCAGGTCGACGGCCTGCCCGCCGGCCCGTGGCGCCGGGGCGATCTCGGCGACGGTGACCGCCCAGCCGTCCCGCTCCAGCATCAACGCGAGCGTGTCCCCCGCGATCCCACCGCCGACCACCAGAACCCGTGCCATGACGTCCTCCCCTTCACCGTGCACCGTTGTCCTCGACCGCGCTGACGCGAATCTTTCGCATTTAGCCTGACACGTCTGCCCCACTAACGCAACAAATTCGCACTAAGGCGCTAGACTGGCGTGGTGACGCAAGCAACGGGGACGTCCCGGCCCGGCGGCCGGACCGCCCGCACCAGAGAGGCCGTGCACGCCGCCACCCGCGAGCTGCTGGCCGAATCCGCCGACGGCACGGTGGAGATCGCCGAGGTGGCGGCGCGTTCCGGCGTGCACGTGGCCACCATCTACCGCCGCTGGCGGACCGCCGACGGCCTGGTCATCGACACCGTGGTGGAGGAGCTGGGCCGCCGTTCGCCCCTGCCCGCCACCGGCGACCTCCGGGCCGACCTGCTCGGCTGGACCAGCCGCCTGCTCGCCGAACTGGGCGAGCCCGGCCACCTGGCCTTCTTCCGCGCCATGCTGCGGGCCGGCCACCAGGGCGAGCGGGGCCTCGACTTCGTCGAACCCCGGATCCGCCAGCTCCGGGCCACCCTAGACGCCGCCGGCGCCACGGTGCTGACCTGGGGCGACGTCTTCGAACTGATCCTCGCCCCGGCCTACGTCCGCGCCCTGCTCGCCTCCCCGATGGACCCGGCGACCGACGCCCCCCGCCTGGTCGACAACATCCTCGCGATCCGGACCGCCCGGGAGCGGGCCCGGCAGGACTGACGGCCGGACCGGAGCAGCGGCCGGCGCCGTCACCGCCGACAACGGACCGTCAGGAACCGCCCACCGGAGGAACGGCGGTCCGGCCGCCCCCGCCATCCGGCCACGTGCGCTCCCGGCGGACCCCGGTGCCGCCTTCCCGCCGGGGCCCGGTGCCGCCTTCGCGCCGGGGGCCGCGCCGTGATGCGGTGCGTGCCTCCCCTCCCCCGCCATCCCGCCGGGCAGTCTCAGCAGCTGTGCCCGGCCCACCCCGCCGATCGACGGCGGCCTGCTGCTGCGGCCCGGCTCGGCTCCGGCGCGGCGGCCCTCGCCCGGGTCTTCCGCGCTCCGGCGGCCCGGCACCGGCACCGGCACGCCCGCGTCCGGGAGGGGACTGACCGGTCGGGGCCTGCCGCCGACCCCGGGGCGGTCAGCGCAGCAGGGTGCGCAGGGTCCGGCGGAAGAGGATCCGGCCGCACCAGGCGGTCGGCCGGTCGAACAGGGCGGGCAGCGGGCCGACCCGCAGGTCCTCGCGCCAGCGGACGACGGCGCCGCCCCGGTGCGGGCGGACCTCGATCTCGGCCCAACCGGTCACCAGCGGGCCGCGCTTGACCAGGCGGCAGACACCGGGCCGGTCGGCCCGCGGCGGCTCCCAGCGGACGACGTCCATCACGTCGTCGAAGCCGAACCGGCCCGCACCGGTGCGGGCCACCACCGTCCGGCCGTCCCCGTGCACCGCGGTGAACGGCACCCCGGCCCCGTGCCGCGGCCAGTCGGTGACGCGCCGCCAGGTCTCGTCGGCGGTCAGCGGAGTGGCCAGGACGATGCGGAAATCGGTCATCCGTCGATGCTATCCGCCGCGCCCGCCCCCGCCGGGCCCCACGCCGACGGCCGGCCACCGGCCGTCCAACCGCCACCCACCGCCCGTCGACCACCTCTCAGGGACGCACGTGCAGCCCGAAGCCCGTGCGGCCGGCCGGCTCCAGCCCGTCCTTCAGGTGCAGCGAGGGGATCTCGTAGTCGCCGGCGTTCTGCGGCCGGAAGGCGATCGGCTCGGTCGACTCCAGGGTGAGCAGCCGCTGTTCCCAGGCCGCGGCCACGGCCGGGTAGTCCTGCTCGGCGAGCCGGTCGCCGCCGTACACCACGAAGGGCGGCAGCACCTCCAGGCCCGGGTAGTAGAGGATGCCGTGGTGGATCGGGAACAGCAGGTCGTCGATGGGCCCGTTGATCCCGCGGGCGGCGTAGTGCGACTCCGGACCGCCGACGGTGACCGACAGCAGGGCCCGGCGGCCCGCGAGGGTGCCCTCGCCGAAGCGCTCGCCGTACTTGGTGGCGCTGTGCTCGCCGACGCCGTACGCGAAGCGGTAGGTGAAGACCCGGTCGACCCAGCCCTTGAGGATGGCGGGCATGCCGTACCACCACAGCGGGAACTGGAACACGACGGTGTCGGCCCAGAGCAGCTTCTCCTGCTCGGCGCGGACGTCGGGGGTGAGCGTCCCGGCGTCGAAGGCGCGGCCCGAGTCCAGCGGGACCTTCAGCGGGTCGGACGCGTGGGGGCCGTAGTCGGCGGCGTCCACGGCCGCCTTCCAGCCCATCGCGTAGAGGTCGCTCACCCGCACCTCGTGCCCGGCGGCCCGCAGGGCGGTCACCGCGTGGCCGGTCAGCGAGCCGTTGAGCGACTTGGGCTCCGGGTGGGCGTGGACGATCAGCGTCTTCATGGGGGTCCTCCGGTTCGGTGGTCCGCGGTACGACGGCCCGCAGTCGGGCGGTTCGCGGTGCCTCCGATCCTGGCCGCCGCGGCGCGCCACGTTCAGGGGCTCCGCTTCCGTAGGACCGGACTTCCTGGTACTGGCAGGGCCACCCGGCCGGGGGCGGGGCCGGGCGATACTGGGCCCATGGACGATCTCGCGGGTTTCCTGCGGACCCGGCGCTCCCGGGTCGACCCGGCGGCGGCCGGCATCCCCACCGACAGCCGTCGGCGGGTGGCGGGGCTGCGGCGCGAGGAGGTCGCGCACCTGTCCGGGGTGAGCGTCGACTACTACGTGCGCCTGGAGCAGGGGCGGGCCACCCAGCCCTCCGAGCAGGTGCTGGACGCGCTGGCGCGGGTGCTGGGCCTGGACGCGACGGAGCAGGAGCACCTGCACCGGCTGGCCCGGCAGCCCCGGCGCCGGGCGAAGGCGCCGACCGGGCGGATCCGGCCGGAGCTGCTGCGCGTCCTGGGCATGGTCTCCGACGCGCCCGCGATCATCATGGACCACCGGATGGACGTGCTCGCCCGCAACCGCATGGCCGGGCTGCTCTACGGCCGGCCCGCCGAGAACCTGAACACCGCCCGGCACATCTTCCTGGAGGAGGGCGAGCGCGGCCTCTACGCGGAGTGGGAGAGCTGCACCCTCGACGTGGTCGGCCACCTGCGGCTGGCCGCCGGGAAGTACCCGGACGACCCCCGGCTGGCCTCCCTGATCGG
The DNA here is from genome assembly GCF_003259315.1 of Kitasatospora sp. SolWspMP-SS2h. GTDB lineage: Bacteria > Actinomycetota > Actinomycetes > Streptomycetales > Streptomycetaceae > Kitasatospora > Kitasatospora fiedleri. The sequence continues at coordinate 90,731 of NZ_QLLT01000001.1, forward strand.
CGAACTGTCGATGGGCAGCGAACGCTTCCGCCGCCTGTGGGCCCGCGCGGACGTGCGCGCCCGCACCCACGGCCGCAAGGCGTACCGGCACCCCCTGGTCGGGCTGCTCGAACTGCACCAGGAGAACTTCTCCCTGCCGGACGGCTCGGGCGTGGAGCTCCTGGTCCTCTCCGCCGCCCCCGGCAGCCCCTCCGAGGACGGCCTGCGTCTCCTCGCGGGCCTGGCCGCGGAGACCGAGAGCCCCCGCGACCCGGCGGACGTCCGGACCCGGGAGTAACCGCCCCCGCGCTCCGGCCCCCGGGGCGTCAGGCGTGCGACGGCGCGGGGCGGATGCCTTCGAGCAGGGTGTCGAGGTAGCGGCGGGCGGTTTCGGCCCTGCCGGCGGGCGTGCCGCCGTGGACGTTCACGGCGTGGGCGATGCCGCACATGAGCGGGACCAGGTCGCGCGCGGCGAGGTCGGGGCGGACGGCTCCGGCGTCGCGGGCCCGGTCGAGCAGCGCGGTGCCGGCCGACGCGAGCGACTCCTTGAGTTCCGTGGTCCGCGGCAGGGCGTCGGCGGGGGCGGCGGCGACCGGGGGCAGCGCGGCGTCGGTGAGCTGCGCCTCGACGACGCGGGCCAGGAAGCTCCCCAGGGCCCGCCAGGGGTCGGTGTCGGCCAGGGCCTGCGCGCCGTGGCCGACCAGGTCCTCCAGGCAGGGGGCGGCGACGGTCTCCAGCAGCGCCTCGGGGGTGGGGAAGTGCCGGTAGACGGTGGCGACCCCGAGACCGGCCCGGCGGGCGACGTCGTTGAGCTGCAACGGGGTGCCCTGATCGACCAGGTCGCGGGCGATCGCGACGATCCGCTCCCGGTTGCGGGCGGCGTCCTTGCGCAGCGGTGGGGTCGTCATGGGGCGTGTCCAGGTTGCTCGTCGCGGTGCGCGGGGCCGGTCCGGCGATCCTATCCGGACGGTCCCGGGCGGTTCCGGACGGTTCCGGGCGGTCCCGGACGGACTGCGGCCCTTGGACTGCGGCGGCCGGTGCGGGGCTCAGTCGCGGCGTTCCGTGCGCGCGGGGGCGGCGACGGGGGCGTGGGCCTCGCTGAGCCGGCGCACGGCGGCGGCGGTCCGGGGGTCGGTCGCGGCGCGGAACGGGGCGACGGGAACGGCCGGGGGGCCGAGGACGAGGCCGGTCCGGCCGGCCAGCGCGGGGTCGGTGGCGGCGGTGATCGAGGGCCGGGCGGCCACGGACGCGGAGCCGGAGGTGGAGCGTTCGAACCGGCGGCGCACCAGCGGCCACAGCAGCCGCAGCGGCGGGGAGACGATCCTCGGGTCGGTCAGGGTGCCGTCGGTCATCGCGGTCGCGGCGCCGCCGGGGTCGGCGGCGAAGACCGACACGCCCGATCCCGCCAGCCGCTTCGCCAGGTCGAGCGTGTACGCGAGGTTGGCCAGCTTGGCCCGCCCGTACCAGTGGAAGCCGTAGTAGCCGCCCGGCGGCTCGACGGCGTCGAACACCCGCCTGGCGACGCCGACCGCGGCCGAGGTCACGTTCACCACCCGGCTGGGCGCCCCGTCGGTGAGCGTGGGCAGCAGCAGTTCGGTCAGCAGGTACGGCGACAGGTGGTTGACCACGAACGACGCCTCGACGCCGTCGATCCGCTGCCGCCGGGCGAACATCGCCCCCACGTTGTTGACCAGCACCGTCAACGGCTCTCCCGACGCCACCCGCTCGGCGGCGATCGTGTCGGCCAGCGCGCGGACCTGGTCGAGCGAGGCCAGGTCGGCGGCGAGGAACCGGGCGGGCCGCGCGGGCCGCTCCGCGTTGATCCGCTCCGCCGCCCCGGCTCCGCGTCCGGCGTCGCGGCCGACCACGGTGACGGCGAATCCGGCGGCGGCCAGCCCCAGCGCGGTCTCCAGGCCGATGCCGCCGGTGCCCGCCGTGACCACGGCTGTCTTCCCCATGGGCTCCTCCACTCAGAAAATCGGATAGGCCATCCCCTTGTGCAGGACGGTAGCACAAGTGGATGACCTATCCGATTTCTGTTTCCGGCCGCCCGGCACCGGCCCGCTCAGCGCGGCGCGTCCACCCGGATCATCGCGGTGCGCTCCTCGGACCGGGCCGCGGGTGCCGCTCCAGTCGCCGCCGGGCAGCACGGTGCCACCGGTGACGAGGGGGTGAACTCGAACGTCGCGCCGTCGCCGTGGCCGACGGGCCGGGTGGGGGGCGAGGTGGGCGCGGAGCTCGAACGGGCCTGGGGCCTACCGGACTCGGCGGCCGGTCAGTCGTCGAAGCCGGGGAGCCAGACCAGGCGCACCACGTCGATGGTGCGCTGCTCGGGGTTGACGAAGACCTCGGCGGTGACGGAGGGCGCCAGGACGACGTTGCGCAGGTCGCCCCATTCGTCGACGGGGCTGCCGGCCCGGTCGTCGAGAAGCACCAGGGAGGCGGTGACGAGCGCGAAGAGGATGTCGTCCGCCTTCGAGATCGCGACCATGGTGTGCGCGGGTTGGTCCTGGAGCCATATCCGCCAACCGCTCACGCGGCAGCCCCGGCCTGCTGCGCCCGCCCGGTGGCGAGCACCGGCGCGACCGCCGCCCGGAACCCGCTCCGATCGCTCCCGTAGGCGCCGGACATGGCCCGCAGCCACCACGTGGTGATCACGGCCTCCCGGTCCGCCGGCTCCTCGACGGGCCCGAGCTCGCCGTAGAACCGGGCCCGCTCCTCGTACGTGAGCGCCTGCTCGATGCCGTTGATGCTGCGCGGCACGCGCAACGCCCCGGTCTCCGCTGTCGCCGTCATGCCCCTGCCCTCCCGTGCGTCTGCCTCGACCGTACCCCTCCCCACCGGAGGCGTCCGCCACTCCCCCCGCGATCGGGCCGGGCACGGCGAGTCCGGTGCGGAGACGGCCGGTGTCCAGGTCCGGGTCGAGTTCCTCCGGCCGGGGCGGGCAGGGCCGCGTGCATCGGGGGGGTGTTCACCCTGTCCGGTCGGCGCCCCCGCTCGTCGGGCCGGAGGCGGGGACGGGGGGGTCAGTCGATGCAGAACTCGTTGCCCTCGACGTCCTGCATGACGATGCAGGAGTCGTCGCCGCCGTCGTACAGCAGCCGGACCCGGACGGCGCCGAGGGGGAGCAGGCGGGTGCATTCGGCTTCCAGGGCGGCGAGGCGTTCCTCGCCGAGGAGGCCGGTGCCGACCCGGACGTCGAGGTGGACGCGGTTCTTGACCGTCTTGCCCTCGGGGACGCGCTGGAAGTAGAGGCGGGGGCCGACGCCGGTGGGGTCGGTGCAGGCGGACCACGAGCCGCGTTCGGCGGGCGGGAGGGAGTCCTCGTACCGCTCCCAGCTGTCGAAGCCCTTGGGCGGGTGGGACTCGTAGCCCAGCACCTCGCACCAGAAGCGGGCGACGCGGGCGGGTTCGGCGCAGTCGAAGGTGACCTGGAACTGTCTGAGCACTGCCATCGGGTCACCCTAACAGCGGGCCCGGTCGGGGTCGTCCGAATATCGGCGGGGCCGACCGCCGGCGGCCTTCCCGGACTGGTTGACGGTACGTCAGGGTGCCGGTCCGTCAGGACATCCCCGCCCCACCGGCACCGCCCGCGCGGCAGCGGTCAGATCGCCGACCCCACCCGCGCCACCGCCTCCGCCGCCCCCGGCCCCCAGCGGTCGGCGCCCGCGGCGAGGCGGGTGCGCAGGCCGCGGAGTTCGTGGCGGACCAGGGCGGGGAGCGGGGTGCCGTCGGTGTCGAGGACGGGGGTGAGGGCGGCGAGTGCGGTGTGCGGGTCGTCGGCGCAGAGGTGGCAGTCGGCGATCCGGACGGTGAGCATGGCGCGGGCGGCGGGGAGCCGGTCGTCGCCGAGCAGGTCGAGTGCGGCGGTGGCGGCGGTCAGGGCGCGGTGGGCGAGGCGGGGGTCGGCGGTGGCGGCGGCCAGGTCGCGCAGGGCGGCGGAGGAGCCGGATTCGACGCGTAGGCGCAGGGCGGCGGGGGCGAGCCAGGGGACGTGCGCCTCGGTGTCGACGGCGGTGACGGGCCGGTCGAGGTGCTGGCGGGCGCGGCCGAGGTGCCGGACGGTGGCGCGGACGTCGCCGGCGAGGGCGGTGGCGCGGGCTTCGCCGAGGGTGGCGAGGGCGTCGGACCAGTGGCGTCCGGGGGCGGCGCGGCGGATCTCGCGGGCGTAGTCGCCGGCCGAGGCGGGGTCGTCGTCGAGCAGGCCGAGGACGGCCATGTCGCTGAGGGCGGCGACCTGGGTGGTGGCGTCGCCGGCCAGCGCGGCCCAGCCGAGGGCGCGGTCGAAGCAGGCCATCGCGGTGGCGGGGCGTCCGCCGTGCAGGCGCAGGCTGCCCGCCGCGTGGGCGTACTCGGCGGCGAGGCGGGCCAGGACCCGGCGGTGCCGGGCGGGGGCGTCGGCGAGCCGGGCGACGACGGCGCGCAGGGTGCCCTCGATCACGGCGCCCGGTCCGCTCCCGCCGAACCCCCGCTCCCCCGGACCCCGCTCCCCCGGACCCCGTTCTCCCGGACCCGGTTCTCCCGGACCCGGTTCGCCCGGACCCGGTTCGCCCGGATCCCGGCCTCCCGCCGCCGGCCCGGCCATGGCCCGTTCGGCGCCGCTGAGCTGGGCGCCGAGGACGGCGGCGAGGGCGTGCACGGTGTCGGTGTCGAGGGGTGCGGCGGGATCGGCGCAGAACGCGGCGTGCAGGGCGACGGCGGTGGCGGGGGGCGGGAGGTGGCAGCCGGCGGCGCCGTGCAGCGGGCACTGGACGTCGTAGCCGGGGAGGGTGGCGGGGCAGTCGTCGGCGGGAGCGGTGGCGGGTCCGACGGGGAGGGGCCCGGTGCCGGGGGGCAGTGGGGGGCGCAGCAGGTGCGGGGGGAGGGCGGGGCGGCCGCCTTCGGCGCTCTCGGCGCGGTGGTAGCAGCGGGTGAGTGCACCGCTGCTGCCGAGGAGTTCGTCGATCCGGCGGACCAGTCGGGGGGTGGCGCGGCGGATGCCGTGTTCGAGCCGGCTGACGGCGGTGTGGTCGTAGCCGACGGCGGCGCCGAGTTGGGCCTGGGTCCAGCCGGCGTCGCGGCGCCAGTGGCGCAGCAGGGCGCCGAACTCCTGCCAGCTCCCGCCGTCCGGCAGTTCGACCGGGTCGGGTGCTCCCAGCACGCGCCGACACCTCCCCCGGTTGCGCTTCCGTCCCTGCCGTCGAACGCTCCTGCCGTCGAGACGGTACCCGGCCGGGGCGGGCCCGTACATGGTGTGGTCTGTACCTCTTCTCCGTCACCGCCCTTGCCGTGACCCTGGCCCGAAGTGCTCCGGACCCTTGCCTATGGCAGGTCAATTCCCTTTCTCATCAATGTATTTGACGGAATGTGCCATCCCGCTGCGGGGATTGTCAGGTCCGTTGACCGGGCCATGGCGGCAGTGTGAGGGTTCCGGGCACCCCCACATCCGAGGAGCTGAGGAGCTCTGATGAAACGCAGACTGCTGACCGCCGGCACCACCCTGGCCGTGCTGGGAGGCGTGCTCGGTGGTTTCGCCGGACAGGCGAACGCCGCGCCTCCCCCCGCCCCGCTCGCCCCCACCCCGCTGGCCGCCGCCGTCTCGGCGGCGGACCTGGCGGCGTCGGCAGGGTCGGACGCACTGTCCAAGGGCCCGGACGAGAGCTACGAGCGCCGCGCCGTCACCCCGTTCCTGAACGGCCTGTACTCGGTCTCCTACGAGCGCAGTTACCGGGGTCTGCCGGTGGTCGGCGGCGACGCGGTGGTGCTCGCCGACGGCCAGGGCCGGGTCCGGGCGGTGCAGAACGCCGCGTCCGGGCCGGTCGGCGTGCCGACCGCGGCGAAGGTGAGTGCGGCGGCCGCGGCCAGGACGGCCCGCGCCGAGCTGGCGAGGGTCGACTCGGCCGAGGCCCCGCGCCTGGTGGTGCGGGTCAAGGACGGCACCTCGCGGCTGGCCTGGGAGTCGGTGCTGACCGGTGCGACCGCGGACCGGCCCAGCCACCTGCACGTGTTCGTGGACGCGGTGACCGGCGAGGTCGCCGACCGGTACGACGACGTCCGGGCCGGCACCGTCAACAGCAAGTGGAACGGCCCGGCGGGCCTGACCATCAACACCACCGGCTCGGGCGGCTCGTACGCGCTGCGCGACCCGGGCCGCCCGGGCCTGAGCTGCGCCGACTACTCGACCGGCCAGGTCTTCACCAAGTCCACCGACTCCTGGGGCACCGGGGCCGCCACCTCCAAGGAGACCGGCTGCGCCGACGCGATGTTCGCGGCGCAGAAGGAGTGGGACATGCTCCGGGACTGGCTGGGCCGCAACGGCCACAACGGCAACGGCGGCAGCTGGCCGGTCAAGGTCGGCCTGAACGACGTCAACGCGTACTGGGACGGCTCGTCGATCTCGATCGGCCACAGCCAGTCCAACGAGTGGATCGCGGCGATCGACGTGGTGGGCCACGAGTTCGGGCACGGCATCGACCAGTACACCCCGGGCGGCGCGAACAACGAGTCCGGCCTGGGCGAGGCGACCGGCGACATCATGGGCGCGCTGACCGAGGCGTACGCCGACGAGCCGGCCCCGTACGACTCCCCGGACTACACGGTCGGCGAGATGATCAACCTGGTCGGGCAGGGCCCGATCCGGGTGATGTACAACCCCTCGCAGGTCTCCGGCAACCCGAACTGCTACTCGGCCTCGATCCCGAACACCGAGGAGCACGCGGCGGCCGGCCCGCTGAACCACTGGTTCTACCTGCTGGCGGAGGGCTCCAGCCCGGGCGGCGGCAAGCCGTCCAGCCCGACCTGCAACTCCTCGTCCGTCACCGGCCTCGGCATCCGCGACGCGGGGCGGGTCTTCTACGGCGGCATGCTGCTCAAGACCAGCGGCATGACGTACAGGAAGTACCGGACCGCGACCCTGACCGCGGCCAAGAACCTCGATCCGACCTGCACCTTCTTCAACCGCGCCAAGGCCGCCTGGGACGCGGTCAGCGTCCCGGCCCAGACCGGCGACCCGACCTGCGCGGCGGCCCCGACCAGCGACTACTCGCTGGCGCTGAACCCGGCCGCGGGCACCGTCCAGGCGGGCGGCTCGACCAGCGCGACCGTCTCCACGGCCGTCACCGCGGGCTCGGCGGCGAACGTCTCGCTGGCCGTGACCGGCGCGCCGTCCGGCACCACGGCGACGGTCTCCCCGTCCACCATGCAGTCCGGCGGCTCGGCGACGCTGAACGTCAGCGTCGGCGCGAACACCCCGGCGGGCAGCTACACCCTGACGGTGACCGGCTCCGGTCCGGCCACCCACACCGCGCAGTACCAGCTGACGGTCGGCGGCGGGGGCGACCCGGGCGGCTCGGCGCCCGACATCGACGTGGCGAACGTGCAGGCGCACCTGGGCCAGCTGTACTCGGTCGCGCAGCAGAACGGCGGCAACCGCCGGGCCGGCAGCGCCGGTTACACCCAGTCGCTGGCGTACGTGAAGGGCCGGCTCCAGGCGGCGGGCTACACCGTCACCGAGCAGACCTGCACCTCGTGCACCTACACCGCCAACAACCTGATCGCCGACTGGCCGGGCGGCCCGTCCGACCAGGTCACCATGTTCGGCGCGCACCTGGACTCGGTCGCGGCCGGCCCCGGCATCAACGACAACGGCTCCGGTTCGGCCGTCCTGCTGGAGAACGCGCTCGTGCTGGCGCAGCAGAACCCCACCATGAGCCGGCACGTCCGGTTCGCCTGGTGGGCCGGCGAGGAGCAGGGCCTGCAGGGCTCGCAGTACTACGTGGGCCGGCTCTCCTCCGCCCAGCGCTCGGCGATCAAGGGCTACTACAACTTCGACATGGTCGGCTCCCCCAACGCCGGCTACTTCGTCAACAACCTCGACTCGGCCGCCGCCGCGCCGCTCAAGGCGTACTGGGACTCGCTGAACCTCCGGCCGGAGGAGAACGTCGAGGGCCAGGGCCGTTCCGACGACTACTCCTTCCAGCAGGGCGGCATCCCGACCTCGGGCTACGCCGCGGGCGCCAGCGCCGTCAAGACGGCGGCGCAGGCCGCCAAGTGGGGCGGCACCGCGAACCGCGCCTACGACTCCTGCTACCACTCCGCGTGCGACACCACCTCCAACGTGGACGCGACGGTGCTGAACCGGAACGCCGACGGGGTGGCGTACGCGATCTGGAAGACCTCGGTCGGCGGCACGACCACCCCGGCCGACGACTTCACCCTCGCGGTGAACCCGGCCACCGGCACCGTCCAGGCCGGTTCGGCGGCCACCGCCACGGTCGCCACCTCGACCAGCTCCGGCAGCGCGCAGAGCGTGGCGCTGACCGCGAGCGGCGCCCCGTCCGGCGCCACCGTCTCGTTCAGCCCGTCCTCCGTCACCAGCGGCGGCAGCGCGACCCTGACGGTCTCCACCTCCGCCACCACCCCGGCCGGCACCTACACCATCACGGTCACCGGCACCGGCCCCTCCGCCACCCACGGCACCGGCTACACCCTGGTGGTCAACGGCGGCGGCACCGGCGGCGGCACCTGGGCCGCGGGCGTGGCCTACAAGGCCGGCGACGTGGTCACCTACAACGGCGTCAGCTACCGGTGCCTGCAGGCCCACACCTCGCAGAGCACCTGGACGCCCGACGTCGTCCCGGCCCTGTGGCAGCGCCTGTAGCCGCCGGGCGCCGGTGAGCGGCGCGAGCGGGTGAGTGCGCACGTGCGCACGTGAGCGGGTGTGCCGCGACCGGTGGGGTACCGGTCGCGGCACACCCGCGTCCGGGGGCCGGACGCGGGTGAACGAGGGCGCGTCACCTTACGCCGCACACACCCACGGTGCACGTACGATGACGGCCGTTCCGACCGACCTGTCGACCTGTCGACCTGTCGGCCTGTCAGCCGCCATCGCCCGCAGCCCGCCACCGTCCGCCCCGGGAGCCGCCGTGACCACCGCAGCCACCGAAGGCACCTCGGCCGACGGCACCTCCGCCGACGGCACCTCGTCCGCAGTCGCCCCGCCCGGCTCCGGGTGGCAGCAGCGGCTGCGCCGGGGGCTCGGCCCCTCCCGGGGGCGGACGGTGGCGGGCTGCGTGTTCGCGGCGCTGCTGCTGTCGCTGCTGGTCAAGACCTTCCTGGTGCAGGTGTTCGTCATCCCGTCCGGCTCCATGATGGGCACCCTGCAGAAGGACGACCGGGTGGCGGTCGACAAGTTCAGTCCCTGGCTGGGCGAGCAGCCGCACCGCGGCGAGGTGGTGGTCTTCCGCGACCCGGGCGGCTGGCTGACCGGGCCGGCCGGCTCCGGCGGCGTCGTGCAGGGGGTGCTGAGCCACCTCGGGCTGATGCCCGCCGCCGACGAGAAGGACCTGATCAAGCGGGTGATCGCGGTTGGCGGCGACACCGTCGAGTGCGACGCGGGCCAGCCCCTGAGGGTCAACGGCACCGCCCTGGACGAGCCCTACCTGTACCCGGGCTCCACCCCCTGCGACGACTTCCCGGTCGGCACGGTCAAGGTCCCGGCGGGGTTCCTGTGGGTGATGGGCGACCACCGCAACGACTCGCTCGACTCCCGCTACCAGCAGCTCCACAACCCGGCGGGCGGCTTCCTCCCGGTCGGCGACGTGATCGGCCGCGCCCGCGTCCTGCTCTGGCCCCTCGGCCGCTGGACCACCCTGCCGGTCCCCGCGACCTTCGCCCGCCTCGGCTGACCCCGCCCACCACCCCGGCCGCATTCCCCGCCGCCCTCCCCCGACGCACGTCCCCCGTGCGAGGATCGGCCGTCATGGAGATCATCGACAGCGGCCACTTCCGCCCCGCCCCGGACGGCTCCCCCCACTACGCGGAGCACCTGAGCGTGCCCGCCCTGAGCTTCGGCACCTACTCGCTCCCGGCGGGCTCCGCCGACGACCAGTCGCCGCACCTCCAGGACGAGGTGTACGTCGTCACCCGGGGCCGCGCCCGCTTCACCTCCGGCGACCGCACCGTCGACGTCGGCCCCGGCAGCTCGCTCTTCGTTCCGGCCCGCGAACCGCACCGCTTCCACGACATCACCGAGGACCTGGTCGCCCTGGTCCTCTTCGCCCCGGCCTACGGCGGCGTCCCCGGCCCCGACGACCTGGCCTGACCGGGGCGCAGGACGACCTCGCCGCCGACGGGGGTGAAGCCGGCGGCGAGGAAGGCGCGCAGGGAGCGGGCGTTGCCCGGGGCGACGGCGGCGAAGACGGGGGTGCCGGCCGGGAGCAGGGTGAGGGCGTCGCGCAGCAGGGTGCGGCCGTGGCCCCGGCCGTCGGAGCGGGCATCGGGGCGGGTGTCGTGCAGTTCGACGCTGAGTTCGTGGCGGCCGGCCAGGCCGTGGGCGAGGGTGACCAGTCCGCGCCCGTCGCCGTGGACGGTGACGCGGGTGCGCTGGGAGCGGGCGAAGCGGACCCGCGGGTGGTCGTCGAGGCCGGGCAGCGGGCCGAGGCGGGGCGGGCCGCCGGTGGCGCGGGCGGTGAGGGTGGCGTCGGTGACGCCGATCCAGCCGTCCGGCCCGGCCAGGCGCAGCAGGAAGCGCGGGTCGAGCGAGCCCCCGTAGCCGTCCGCGCCGCCGTCCGCGACCCGGCGCGCGTCCAGGGCGGTGGCGACGACGGCGTGCCCGGTGAACGCCACCGAGCACTCCAGCCCGCCGGGCAGCGGCGGCAGCACCGTCACCCGCCCGTCCGCGGGCGGGAAGCGGCCGTCGGCGGCGGCCAGGAAGTACGCCAGCAGCGGGTGCGGTGCGCCGGTCACGGGTGGGTGGTGCCTCTCTTCGGCCTTGCGCGGGAAGGGAGTTGCCGCGGTAGGGACTGGCGGTGTGCCTGCGACCCTATCCGGCGGTCCGCCAGGTGCCGCGCCCGCCTCCCGGTGGGCCTATGATGCTGACCGACCTGCCGCCTCCCCCTGCCCCTGCGCGCCCCGCACGGCACCCGACGCCCTGGAGCCGTTGCCGATGGCCGCCACCTGCCCCTCGTGTTCGCTGGCCGACCGCACCGTGCCCGTCCCGGCAGCCCTGCGGGACCACGACGCCCCGCTGGACCGGCCGACCCGCAGGCTGCTGGAGGCGCCGTCCGAGTCGACCCGCAGGAGCGGCGGGATGACGATCCTGCTCGTGTTCGCCGCGTTCTCGACCCTGTCGACCCTGCGCGCCCTCGTGACGCTGATCTGGCCGGCGGCCGGACGGACGGCGGGCGATCTGCCCGTCGTCCTCCTTTCGGCCGCGTTCACGGCGGCCCTCTGCTGGGTGGCCTGGTGGGTGCGCCGTTCGGCCGACCGCCGCCGGACGGCGGGCGGGCGGCCGCTCTCCGACGAGCAGTGGCAACTGGCGCACGCGATCTGGCAGAGGGCCTGGCTGTGCCGGGGCTGCCGCGCGGTGTTCTTCCCGGCGGGCGCGTTCCAGCCGGATGCGCCGGCGTCCCGCGCACTGTCGTTCGAGCACTTCCACGCGTGGCTGGTCGAGACGGCGTGGCACGCCGGAGCGACGGATGCCGCCACGGGCCGCAGCCCCGCGGCGAACACCGGCTGACGCCGGGGCGCCGGGCCGGTCTCTCGCCGACCGGCCTGCCGTCGGATGCGCGGGCAGCGGGTTCTCACCCCTTGTCGGGAGCCCGCGTCGCCGAGCGCGGCCCGACGGGCAGCGCTCGGCGGACGGTACTCGGCGGACGGTACTCGGCGGACCGTGCGTCAGGCGACCGGGGAGGTGGCGCGCTCGACCTGCTGGGTGCCGGTGCGGGTGCGGTAGGAGCGGGTCCAGCGGGTGGTGGCGTCGGTCCTAGTGCGGTCGGAGAGGGCGTAGTAGTCCATCTGGGCGCGTTCGGGGGTGATGTCGAGGACGCCGTAGCCGTGCGAGTCGAGGTCGGTCCACTTGACGTGCCGGTTGGCGGCCTGGATCGCGGCGGCGGCGACCAGGGAGAGCGTGCCGGGGGCGACCTTGAGGATGTCGTCGATGTTGTCGCTGGTGACCGAGGTGACCACGAACTCGGTGGCGGCGCTGCCGGAGGCGGGGTAGGTGGCGGCCTCGAAGGGGACGTCGCAGGCCCAGGCGGAGTGGATGTCGCCGGTGAGGAAGACGGTGTTGGTGATGCGGTGGTCCTTGAGGTGGGCGAGCAGTTCGCGCCGGTCGTGGGTGTAGCCGTCCCACTGGTCGACGTTGACGGCGAGGCCCTCGCCGGGCAGGCCGAGCAGTTGGGCGAGCGGCCGGAGCAGGTGGTCGGGCAGCGAGAGGAAGGCCACCGGGGAGATCATCACCTCGTTGCCGACCAGCCGCCAGGTGGTGTCGGAGGCGGCCAGCCCGGCCTTGAGCCAGTCGAGTTGGGCCCGGCCGGTGAGGGTGCGGTCGGCGGAGTCGACCCGGCCGTCGCCGACCGCGGCCTGCTGGGAGCGGAACGAGCGCAGGTCGAGCAGGTGCAGGTCGGCGAGCTTGCCGTAGCGCAGCCGCCGGTAGGTGGTGCCGGCCACGGACGGGCGCACCGGCATCCACTCGAAGTACGCCTGTTTGGCGGCGGCGGCCCGGGCGGACCAGTCGCCCTCGGTGCCGGGGGTGTGGTTCTCGGCGCCGCCGGACCAGGCGTCGTTGGCGAACTCGTGGTCGTCCCAGATCGCGATGGTGGGGACGGCGGCGTGCAGCGCCTGGAGGTCGGCGTCGGTCTTGTAGCGGCCGTGCCGGGTGCGGTAGTCGGCGAGGGTGAGGATCTCGTGGGCGGGGGCGTGCGGGCGCACCACGGTGCCGCGGGTGCCGTACGCGCCGCTCGCGTACTCGTAGATGTAGTCGCCGAGGAAGAGGAAGGCGTCCAGGTCGCCGCGGGCGGCGAGGTGGCGGTAGGCGGCGAAGTAGCCGGCCTCCCAGTTGGCGCAGGAGGCGACGCCCAGGCGCAGCCGGTCGGGGGCGGCGTCGGCGGCGGGGGTGGTGCGGGTGCGGCCGACGGGGGAGGTCGCGCCGTCGGCGAGGAAGCGGTACCAGTAGGCGGTGTCGGGCCGCAGGCCGCGGACGTCGGCCTTGACGGTGTGGTCGGTGGCGGCGCCGGTGGTGACGGCGCCGGTGGCGACGACGGTGGTGAAGTCCCGGTCGGTGGCGAGCTGCCAGCGGACGGCGGTGTCGGGGCCGAGCCCGGAGCCGGGCAGGGCGTCGGCGGTGGGGGTGAGGCGGGTCCACAGCAGGACGCCGTCGGGCAGCGGGTCGCCGGAGGCGACGCCGTGCAGGAACCGGGGGGTGTCGGCGGCGTCGGCCCGGCCGGCCGGGGCGGTGAGCGGCAGGGCGAGGGCCCCGGCGGTGAGGGCGGCGGCCTGGATCACCCGGCGGCGCGGCGGACGGGGCGCGGCGGTGGCGTTGGTGGTGTCGGTCACGTCACCCGAGACTTACCGACGGGTAACGGCTTGTCCAGGGGGCGGTCTGACTGTTCGTCAATCCTTCACCCGGTGACGCGGAGCCCAACGGAGCCCAACGGAGCCCCACGGAGCCCCACGCCCCAGGCCCGCCCGCCCCGTCCGCCGCCCGCCCCCGTCCGCCGGTCGGCCCTCACAGCCGGTCGGCGTCGAGCACCGCCCGGACGAACTCGCCGGGCGCCTCCTGCGGCAGGTTGTGGCCGACGCCGTCGACGGTGCGGTGCAGGTACGGTCCGACGAACCGGTCGCGGTAGCTGCGGCCCCGGCCGGGCGCGGTGAACGGGTCGAGGGCGGGGTCGAGCACCACGGCGGGCACGGTGATCACCGGCCGGTCGGCGAGCCGCCGCTCGTCGGCGTCGTAGCGGCGTTCGCCGCCGGCCAGGCCCAGCCGCCAGCGGTAGTTGTGCGCCACGATCTCCGGGTAGTCGGGGTTGTCGAAGGCGGTGGCGGTGCGGTCGAAGACCTGCTCCTCGAACTGCCAGCCGGGCGAGACCGTCTGCCACACCAGCCGGCACAGGTCGCGGCGCAGCCGGCGGTCGAGCAGGGCGCGGCGTCCGCGTTCGGTGGTGAAGTAGTACTGGTACCACCAGGCGTGTTCGGCCTCCGCGCCCAGCGGGTCGGCCTGGGCGTGGACGTCGGTGATCAGGTAGCCGCCCACCGACACCAGGGCCTTGACCCGGTCGGGCCGCAGCGCGGCGACGATCGCGGCCGTCCGGGCGCCCCAGTCGAATCCGGCCAGCAGGGCGCTGCTGACCCCGAGCGCGTCCAGCAGGGCGATCAGGTCCCGGGCGACGGCGGCCTGTTGGGCGTTGCGCGGGATCTGTTCGGAGCGGAACCTGGTCCGGCCGTGGCCCCGCAGGTAGGGCACCAGGACCCGGTAGCCGCGCGCCGCCAGCAGCGGGGCCGCCTCGGCGAAGCTGTGGATGTCGTAGGGCCAGCCGTGCAGGCAGACCACCACCGGGCCGTCGGGCGGGCCGCACTCCGCGTAGCAGACGTTCAGGTCCCCGGCAACCACCTGCCTGAGCGTCCACGGCACCGCCAGCCCGTCCGAGAGCACCGCCCCGTACGGCGCCGTGCGCGGCGGCACGACGTACGCGGGCGCCGGGTGCGCCGGTGCCGAGTAGGCCGGCACCATGTACGCCGGTGCCGGGTAGCCGTGCGCCCCGTACCCCTGGGTCTCGTACCCGTGCGTCTCGTACGTCGGCACCGCGTAGGCCGGTGCCGGGTAGCCCTGGGCCTCGTACGCCTGGGGCCCGTACGCCTGGGCTCCGTACTCCTGGGCCGGGTAGGCCCGTCCGCCCGCCGCGGCCGTGAACAGCCCGGCGCCGGCCGCGACCCCCGCCCGGTGGAAGCTCCGCCTGTCCATCCGTCAGCCCTCCACCCGTGTCCAGCCGTCCGTCGTTCCGTCAGCAAGGATGCCGGAGAACCGCGTTGACCAGGACGAAGGCGCGCCGATCGGACATTTCGGTCATTCGCGTGCGCAAACGCCCAAACCGTCCGCGCGGGGTTCCGCGCGGACGGTCCGGGCCGAACGGCGTGGCGCTCAGCAGCCGTTGAGGACGTTGGTGAGCGCGGTCTTCTCGGCGCTGTCCACGGACAGCTTGTAGTAGTACTTCACCTGCACCCAGGCCCGGACGTAGGTGCAGCGGTAGCCGGTCACCGAGGGCAGCCACTCGGCCGGGTCCTTGTCGCCCTTGGCCTGGTTGACGCTGTCGGTGACGGCGAGCAGTTGGGGGCGGGTCAGGTCGTTGGCGAAGGCCTGGCGCTGGGCGGTGGTCCAGGCGGAGGCGCCGGAGTCCCAGGCCTCGGCGAGCGGCACCAGGTGGTCGATGTCCAGGTCGGAGGCGGCGTGCCAGGTGGCGCCGTCGTACGGGGAGAACCAGGTGCCGGAGGTGGCGGCGCAGTTGGCGTCGGTGACCACGCCGGAGCCGTCGCGCTTGAGCACGGTCTCGCGGGTGTTGCAGGTGCCGGAGATGGTGATCCAGAGCGGGAACAGGTCACGGTCGTAGCCGGTGCGGTTCTCGGCCTTGACGGTCAGCTGGGCCAGGTAGCTGCGGGCGGTGGCGGCGGAGACCGGGGTGGGCAGCGCGGCCTCGGCGGTGCCGGTGCCGATGGTGACGGCTCCGGCGGCGAGGACGGAGGTGGTGGCGAAGGCGGCGAAACGGCGGAGGAAACGATTCGGCACGGGGGTACTCCTGGACTCGACGGGGGACGGGGGCAACAGGTGTGGCGCAGCGGGCAGGGCAAGGCAGGGCGGAGCAGGGCAGGGCGGCGCGCAAGTGGCGCTGCGGGAAGGCGCGTTGGGCCCTGCCCCCGGTTCCGAGCCAGCGTGGCAGCCGATTGTCTATGCGGGTAGATACCGTGTCGTGAAGATTGCATTGCCACCGTGTGGCGATCACGGCACGCGAGGTGAACGCCCGCCACCGGAACGGCCCCGGCAGCACTGCCTGATGCTCGATCAACTATTTTGTTAATCAGGAGAGTTGCGGCTCGCCATGCGACCGGTGGAGCACCCCCGGAGCGCCGACCGCTCCCCTTGACCGGCCCCGGCCGTTGATCTACCTTCGTGCCTCGCCACGAGTTCCGGTGCCACGCCCGGACCGACCACGACCGGGAGGACGAGGGTGCCCACGGCTCTGTACAGCCGCCGCCACATCGACCTGCTCATGGTCTCCAGTTCGCTCTGTCGCTGAGCACGACAGCCGCCCCCCGCCCACCGGCGGCCCGGCGGCGCCCGTCCCGCCGCTCACCAGGCCCCGCGCCCGCCCCGCGTCCAGCGTGCCCGCCGCGTCCCGCGCCCGCGCCGCTGCCGCGCCGCCGGCGACCGCCGCCGCACCCGCGCACCCGCGAACCCGGAGACCGTCCATGCACAAGTCCCCTGCCCGACACGGCCGTTCGACCGTCGCCATACCCACCCCGGCGCCCCGCCGACGCGCCACCACCGCGCTCGCGCTGAGCGCCGCCGTCCTGGTCTCCGCCACCGCCTGCACCAGCGCCAAGGCCGGCGGCTCCGCCTCCGGCGGCGGCGCGGCCTCCGTGCTGACCATCGGCACCACCGACCAGATCGTCAGCCTCGACCCGGCGGGCTCCTGGGACGCCGGCTCCGGCACCATCGCGGACGAGGTCTACTCCCCGCTGCTCAGCGCCAGGAACGGCACCTCGGACGTCTCGCCGAACCTGGCCACCGACGTCAAGCTGACCGCGCCCACCCAGTACACGGCCACCCTCAAGCCCGGCCTGAAGTTCGCCAACGGCCACGATCTGACCTCGTCCGACGTCAAGTTCAGCTTCGACCGGCAGCTGCGGATCGCCGACAAGAACGGCCCGTCCTCGCTCCTCTACAACCTCGCCTCGGTCGCCGCCCCGGACCCGGCCACGGTCGTGTTCACCCTCAAGTCGGCCGACGACAGCCTCTTCCCGCAGGTGCTCTCCACCGGCGCCGGCTTCGTCCTGGACGAGGAGGTCTTCCCCGCCGACAAGGTCCTCGACGACGACGCCGTGGTCAAGGGCAGGCCCTGGGACGGCCCCTACGGCATCACCAGCTACGCCAAGAACTCGCTCGTCGCCTTCGAGGCCAACTCCGCCTACCGGGGCCAGCTGGGCACGCCGAAGACCGCGCAGGTCCGGCTCAAGTACTACACCGACCCGAACAACCTGAAGCTGGACGTCCAGCAGGGCGGCATCGACGCCGTCTACCGCACCCTGCCCACCGCCGACCTCCAGGACCTCTCCGGCAAGAAGGACGTCACCGTCCACACCGGCTCCGGCAACGGCATCCGCTACCTGGTCTTCGACTTCAAGACCCAGCCCTACGGCAGCGCGACCGGCCAGGCCGACCCGGCCAAGGCGCTCGCCGTCCGGCAGGCCGTCGCCCACTCCGTCGACCGGGCCCAACTCGCCTCACAGGTCTACAAGAACACCTTCGAGCCGCTCTACACCTCGGTGCCGGACGGCATCACCGGCGCCACCCCGTCCTTCAAGAAGCTCTACGGCGACAAGAACGGCGGACCCGCCAAGGACGCCGCCGCCGCCGTGCTCGCCGCCGCCGGCGTCAGCACCCCGGTCGACCTCCACCTCCAGTACAACACCGACCACTACGGCTCCTCCTCGGCCGACGAGTACGCCCTGGTCAAGACCCAGCTGGAGGCCACCGGCCTGTTCAAGGTCGACCTCCAGTCCACCGCGTGGTCCCAGTACGGCAAGGACCGGGTCGCCGACCTCTACCCGCTCTACCAGCTCGGCTGGTACGCCGACTACCTGGACGCCGACAACTACGTCGGCTCGTTCTTCTCCCACGACAGCTGGGTCAACAGCGGCTACGACGACCCGGCCGTGCAGGCCCTGATCAAGCAGGAGGAGACCGAGACCGACCCGGCCGCCCGCACCCGGCAGATCGAGCAGGTGCAGGACGCCACCGCCGCGCAGGTGCCGCTGCTGCCGCTGCTCCAGGGGTCCACCGCGATCGTCACCCGGGCCGGCGTGCAGGGCGTGCCCGAGCGGCTGAACAGCGCCTACCGGTTCCGCTGGGCCGAGCTCAGCAAGAGCTGACCCCCGCCGACCGGCGCACCCCGAGCACCCGAGAGATCCCGCCATGACGCTCGCCCCACCCCTGGGCGGACGCGGACGCCAGGAGCACGGCCGACCCCTGTCGGCTGTGCTCCGCTCGCCGCTGGCCCGCTACCTGGCCGTCCGCCTCCTGCTCGTCGTCCCGACCGTCTTCCTGCTGCTCACCACGGTCTTCTTCCTGATGCGGGCCACCGGCGACCCGGTCACCACCGCCTTCGCCGACCGGCTCACCCCAGCCCAGCTCCAGCAGAAACTGCACGCGGCCGGCTACGACCGGCCGCTGCTCACCCAGTACCTGGACTACCTGCGGCAGACCGCTACCGGCGACTTCGGCCGCACCGCCACCGACAACCAGGCCGTCTCCGCGGTGCTGCGCACCTACGGCGCGGCCACCCTCGAACTCGCCTGCTGGGCCCTGCTGGTGGCCGTCGCCGTGGGCGTCCCGCTGGGCGCGGTCGCGGCCCGCCACCGCGACCGCGCCCCGGACGCCGTGCTGCGCCTGGCCGCCGTCCTCGGCTACGCCACGCCGGTCTTCTTCGTCGGGCTGCTGCTCAAACTGGTCTTCGCGGTCGGGCTCGGCTGGCTGCCGGTCTCCGGCCGCGCCTCGATCCAGGTCGAACTGGAGTTGCAGAACCTGTCCAGCACCACCGGCCTCTACCTGGTCGACGCGGTGCGCAGCGGCGACGGCGCGGCGGTGGCCGACGTGCTGCGGCACGGCGTGCTGCCCGGGCTGGCCCTCGGCCTGCTGCTGGCCGGCGTGCTGCTGCGGCTGGTGCGCACCCACCTGATCGCCACCCTGGACACCGAGTACGTGGCGGCGGCGCGCTCGCGCGGCGTCGGCGGCCTGCGCCTGGTCACCCGGCACGCCGCCCGGCCCGCGCTGATCCCGGTGGTGACGGTGCTCGGCCTCCAGGTGGCCGGGCTGCTCGGCGGGGCGGTGCTCACCGAGACCACCTTCGAGTGGAAGGGCCTGGGCTATCAGCTGGCCCACTACCTGACCGTGCGCGACTTCGTCGCCGTCCAGGGCATCGTCGCGCTGTTCGCGGTGGTGGTCGCGGTGGTCAACTTCCTGGTGGACGCGCTGGCCGCGCTGATCGACCCCCGGGTGAGGTACTGATGTCCGAGCCGTCCCGCACGTCCCCGCCGTCCCGTCCGCCCGAGCCGTCCCGTTCCTCCGAGCCGTCCCGTCCGCCCGGTGCGGGCCGTGCGTCCGGTGCGGACCGCCCGTCCGGTGCGGACCGTCCGTCCTGGCCGTCCCGGCGGCTGGTGTCCCGGCTGGTGCCGCAGCGGGTGCGCGGCAGCGTCGGCCTCCAGCGCGGCATGCTGCTGGCGGGGGCCGGGCTCACCGCGCTGTTCCTCCTCACCGCCCTCCTCGCGCCCTGGCTCGCGCCCTGGGGCCACGCCCAACTCCAGGACGGCGGGGAGCTGTTCGGCTCGCAGCAGCCGCCCGGCCACGGCCACCCGCTGGGCACCACCGTCGGCGGCTACGACGTGCTCGCGCGCACCCTGTGGGGCACCCGGACCGCCGTGGCCGTCATCGCGCTCTCGCTGGTGCTGTCGGCGCTGCCCGGCACCCTGCTCGGCCTGGTCTCCGGGTACCTGGGCGGCTGGCCGGACCGGCTGCTGGTGGGAGTCGCCGACGCGCTGTACGCCTTTCCCTCGCTGCTGCTGGCCATCGTGCTGTCCATCGTGATCAGCGGCGGGCGCTCCAGCCTGGTCGGCGGCCTGACGGCGGCGGCCTGCTCGGTGGCGCTGGTCTTCGTGCCGCAGTACTTCCGGGTGGTGCGCGCCGAGGTGCTGCGGGTCAAGGCCGAGCCCTTCGTGGAGGCCGCCCGGGTGATTGGCACCGGCCGCCTGCGGATCATGTTCCGGCACGTGCTGCGCAACTCGGTGCGCACCCTGCCGCTGCTGCTCACGCTGAACGCCGCCGAGTCCGTCCTCACCCTGGCCGGCCTCGGCTTCCTCGGCTTCGGCATCGAGCCCAACTCCGCCGCCGAGTGGGGCTACGACCTGAACCGCTCCGTCCCCGACGTCACCTCGGGCATCTGGTGGACGGCACTCGCCCCGGGCACCGCCACGGTCCTCGCCGTCCTCGGCGTGACCCTGCTGGGCGAGAGCCTCAACGACCTCGCCGATCCGCGCCTGCGCCGCCGCCGGGCGCCGCGCACCGCCCCCGCCGGGACCGCCGCGCCGGTCGCCGCCGCCCCGGCGGTCGTCGACGCGGTCGTCGACGTGCCCACCGCCCCGCCCGCGGTCGCGCCCGCCCCGCCCGCCGTCCCGCTCGCCGACACCCCGGAGCAGAGCCGTGCCTGAGCCCGAGACGCCGCCCACGGAGCTGCTCCGGATCGAGGACCTGCACGTGTCGTTCGCCACCGACAGCGGGCCGGCCCTCGCCGTCCGGGGCGTGGACCTGTCGGTGGCGGCCGGGGAGGCGGTGGCGCTGGTCGGCGAGAGCGGCAGCGGGAAGACCGTCACCGCCCGCAGCGTGCTCGGGCTGCTGCCCGAGTCGGCCGCCGCCCGGGGACGGGTGCTGCTCGACCACGGGGACGCCGGGCCGGTGGACGTGCTGACCGCGGACCGCCGCACGCTGCGGGCGCTGCGCGGGACGGCGGCGGCCATGGTCTTCCAGGAGCCCGCCACCGCGCTGAACCCGGTGCACCCGATCGGCTGGCAGCTCACCGAGGGCCTGCGCGCGCACGGCCGGGGCACCCGCGCCGAGCGGCGCGCCCGCGCGGTCGAACTGCTGGGGCAGGTCGGCATCCCCGAGCCCGAGCGGCGGGCCGGCCACTACCCGCACCAGCTGTCGGGCGGTCAGCAGCAGCGCGCCGTCATCGCGATGGCCCTCGCCCTGGGGGCCCGGCTGCTGGTCGCGGACGAGCCCACCACCGCGCTGGACGTGACCGTGCAGGCCGAGATCCTCGACCTGCTGCGCCGCTGCCGGGACGAGTTGGGCACGGCGCTGCTGCTGATCACCCACAACATGGGGGTGGTGGCCGACCTGGCCGACCGCGTCGCGGTGATGCGCGAGGGCCGGATCGTGGAGCAGGCCCCCGTCCGCGAGCTGTTCGCCGCGCCGCAGCACCCGTACACCGTCCAGCTCCTCTCGGCGGTACCGGACTTCGGGAAGGCGGCGCCCCGACCGGCCCGGCCCGCCGACGGGGGCGTCCCACCGGTGGTCGCGGCCCGCGGCCTGACCGTCGAGTACCAGGGGCGGCCGGGCCGCCGGGCGTTCCGGGCCGTGGACGGGGTGGACCTGGAGATCGGCGCGGGCGAGGTGCTGGGGCTGGTCGGCGAGAGCGGCAGCGGCAAGACCATCATCGGGCGCGCCCTCGCCGGGCTCACCGCCGTCAGCGGCGGCACCCTCAGCGTCCTCGGCGAGACGCTCCGCACCGGCCCGCGCCGCCGCGCCGGCGGCACCGCGGCCGGTCGCGGCGGCCGGCTCGGCTACGTCTTCCAGGACCCGGCCACCAGTTTCAACCCGCACCTGACCATCGGCGCCTGCGTGGCCGAACCGCTGCGGGTGCACCGGCCCGAGCTGGACGGGGCCGCCGTCGCCGCGCGCGTCCGGGAGCTGCTGGAGCAGGTCCGGCTGCCGGCCGGGACGGCCGAACGGCACCCGCACGAACTCAGCGGCGGCCAGCGCCAACGCGCCTCGCTGGCACGGGCGCTGGCCCTCGACCCGGCGCTGGTGATCGCCGACGAGCCGACCTCCGCGCTGGACGTCTCGGTGCAGGCGCAGGTGCTGGAGCTGTTCACCCGGCTCCAGCGCGAGCTGGGCTTCGCCGCCCTGTTCGTCAGCCACGACCTGGCCGTGGTGGAGCGGGTGGCCGACCGGGTCGCCGTGCTGCACCGCGGCCGGGTGGTCGAGTCCGGGCCCACCGCCCGGGTGCTCGGCGACCCGCAGCACCCGTACACCCGGCGGCTGATCGCCTCGCTGCCGGTGCCCGACCCGGACCGCCAGGCCCGGCGGCGCGCCGCCCGCCCCCTCCCCCTCCCGCGAACAGGAGCCACCGCCCCATGACGGACCGCACCGCACCGGGCCCTGCCGATCCGAGCTCCGCCGATCCGAGCCCCGCCGACCCGGCCCACCTTGAAAGTTCCACCGGTTCCGACGGCTCCGCCGATTCCGCCGGTTCGGCCGGTTCCCCGCCGGCCGGTTCCCCGCAGGCCGTCGTCCGGGAGGTCCTGCGCCGCAGCCCGGTGTTCGACGGCCACAACGACCTGCCGGTCGCCCTGCGGGCCCGCAGCGGCGGCTCGGTGGCCGAGCTGGACCGGCACCGGCCCGAACTCCACACCGACCTGGCCCGGTTGCGCGCGGGCGGGGTCGGCGCGCAGTTCTGGTCGGTCTACGTCCCCTCCGACCTGCCCGAACCGGTGGCCGCCGTCGCCACCCTGGAGCAGATCGACCTGACCCACCGGCTGATCGCCCACTACCCGGGGCAGTTTCGCCTGGCCGTGACGGCCGGCCAGGTCGAGGCGGCGATCGCCGACGGCCGGATCGCCTCGCTGCTCGGCATCGAGGGCGGCCACTCGCTGGCCTCCTCGCTCGGCGTGCTGCGTGCCTACGCCCGGCTGGGCGTCCGCTACCTGACGCTCACCCACAACCACCACACGACGTGGGCCGACTCCGCCACCGACCCCGGCTCCCCCGGTGTCGGCGGCCTCTCGGCGGCGGGGCTGGCCGTGGTCGCCGAGCTGAACCGGATCGGCGTGCTGGTCGACCTCTCGCACACCGCCGAGTCCACCCAGCGGGCCGCCCTGGCCGCCTCCACCGCCCCGGTGATCTTCAGCCACTCCTCCTGCCGCGCCGTGAACGACCATCCGCGCAACGTCTCCGACGAGGTCCTGGCGCTGCTCCCGGCCAACGGCGGGGTGGTCCAGCTGACCTTCGTGCCCGACTTCATCTCGCCCGAAGTCTCCTCCTGGCGGGCCGAGTTGGCTGCCGAACGGGAGCGCCTCGACCTGCCCCCGGCGTCCTGGAGCTGGCCCCGCCACCCGGCCCCGGGCGAGAGCCCGGCCGCCGTGGCCGGGGAGGTCGCCGCCGCCTTCGCCGCCGGTCCGGGCGGTCCCCCGCCGCCCGAGCTCAAGCGCTGGCTGGACGCCCACCCGCGCCCCGAGGCCACCGCCGCCCAGGTCGCCGACCACGTCGAGCGCGCCCGGGAGGTCGCGGGCCCGGACCACATCGGCCTCGGCGGCGACTACGACGGCGTCGACCGGCAGCCGGTCGACCTGCCCGACGTGTCCGGCTACCCCCGCCTCCTGAACGAACTGGCCGAACGCGGTTGGTCCGCAACGGAGTTGGAGGCACTGACCGGCCGCAACGTGCTGCGGGTGCTGCGCGAGGCCGAACGCCGGGCCGAGGAACCGCTCTGGCCCTGAAGGTCGTTCCGCACCGCCGAGCCCGGGGGCTCCGGTTCGCGCGGGACCGGTTCAACTCTTGTACGCGGCAACACTCTTGACATAAACATGACCGGCTGGCTTCATGAATCCTGCCCGTTGTGGGAGCGCTCCCAGACCACCCGCTGGGCGTCCTGACCGACGTCGCGAAACGAGAGAGGTCTCTCCGTGCCCGGTTCCGTTCTCGTCCGAACGCTGCGCGCCGCGCTGACGGCGTTCACCCTGGTGGCCGCGGCCACCGTCCTCCCGGTGGCCGCGGCCGGCCCGGCCGGTGCCAACACCACCATCTGCGACACATTCGGCAGCACCCCCGTCTCGAACGGCGCGTACATCGTGCAGAACAACGAGTGGGGCGACTCGATCCAGCAGTGCATCGACGTCTCCGACAACGGCTTCCGGGTCACCACCGGCAACCACAACGTGGGCACCGGAGGGGCCCCCGCCGCCTACCCGTCCATCTACGCCGGCTGCCACTACGGCAACTGCTCGACCGGCAACGGCCTGCCGCAGCAGGTGTCCTCGTTCACCAACCCGCAGTCCAGCGTCGCCTTCAGCACCGCCGCCGGGTCCTGGGACGCCGCGTACGACATCTGGTTCGACAGCCACCCCAACCCCACCGGGCAGAACGACGGCGAGGAGCTGATGATCTGGGCCAACCACCAGGGCCCGCCGGCGCCGTTCGGGTCGAAGGTCGGCACGGTGTCACTGGAGGGCGCGACCTGGGACGTCTGGGAGGGCCGGCAGGGCGGCAGCCCCGCCTGGAACACCGTCTCGTACGTGCGCCAGTCCGGCACCAACGCGATCACCGTGAACATCAAGGACTTCACCGACGACTCGATCCGCCGCGGCTACCTCCAGCCGTCCTGGTACATGACCAGCGTCCAGTTCGGCTTCGAGCCCTGGCAGGGCGGCCCCGGCCTCGCGGTGAACTCCTTCTCCTACACGCCCAACGGCAGCGGCGGCAACAACGGCGGTGGCGGCGGCGGTGGCAAGAGCATCGTGGGTCAGGGCAGCGGACGCTGCCTGGACGACCAGGAGGGCGGCACCGCGGACGGCACCCCCGTCCAGCTGTACGACTGCTACACCGGCGCGGGCAGCTGGCCCAACCAGCAGTGGACCTGGTCGAACGGCGCCCTGGTCAACACCACGTCCGGCAAGTGCCTGGACGTCGCGGGCGGCCGCACCGACAACGGCACCCAGGTGCGGCTGTGGAGCTGCAACGGGCTCGGCGCCCAGAAGTGGCAGGCCAATGCGAACGGCACCCTGACCAACCCCAACTCCGGCAAGTGCCTGGACGCGGTCGGACGGGGCACCGCGAACGGCACCCCGCTGCAGATCTGGGACTGCTACGGCGGGGGCGGCACCCAGCCCAACCAGGTCTGGACCTTCCGCTGAAGGCCGTCGCAGCAGGGGGCGGCAGGGCGGGCTGAAGCGCGCTCCGCCCCGGCGTTCCCTCCGGCCCGGACGAGGTAGTGCACGGGGGCGACGGCCCGCACCGCGTGGTGCGGGCCGTCGCTCTCCTGTCGGCAGCCGCGCAGACCCCGTGGTTCTCCACGCGGGCGGAGGCGAGCTCGACGCGGGCCCGCACGGCGGGTGGTACGAGGACGGCCCTAGGAAACCCGTTCGGGGTCCCCCCACTCCCGGACGGCCACCTCGTCGCCGACCGACAGCTTTCCCGGTGTCAGCACGGAGAACTTCGCCCCGAACACCACGCCGCCGCTCGCGGCCCGCCGGTAGCCCGCGAGGGTGCGCAGCGGCTCCGGACCCCGGCGCGCCCCGGTCTCCTGTTCCACCAGGGTGACGGCGCAGCGCACCGTGAGTTTGGCGTGGCCCGACTCGTCCGCGCCGATGGTGAGGCGGCGCGCCCGGTCCTCGGCGTGCGGGACGGCCGCCCAGTCGTCGCCGTGGCCCTCGCAGTCGTGGCCCTCGCAGTCGTGGCCTTCGCAGTCGTGGCCCTCGCAGTCGTGGCCGTGGCTGCCGACGACGACGATGTTCGGGCGGAAGCGGTTCACCGGCAGGGGCGGGGTACCCCGTTCGGCCAGCCGCCGGTCGAGGAGGGCCGGCGAGGCGCGGGACGGCACCCGGACCAGGCGGCTGGGGATGCCGAGGAACTCCGAGAGCCAGGCGGCGACTTCGCCGCCCTGGTCGATGCCCCGGAAGGCGGTGCCGAACAGGTCGACGTCGCGGCGGGGCGCGGTCGTCGTCACGTCGAGGCGCACCGTGCCGAAGCGGTCCCTACCGTCGGCCGGGGCGAGGGTGAGCCGGGTCCCGTCGGGGCTGACGGCGGGCCGGACCAGGGCGAGGCGGGGGTGGCGGCGCTGGGTGCGGTAGGTGCCGTCCTCGCCGACGACCATGAAGCTGCGGTCGTGCGCGAGGCCCGCCGGCGTCAGGAACGCCTCGGTCGCCGACGTGCCCGCGCACCCCTTCACGGGATGGCAGATCAGCTCCGCGACGCCGGCCATCCGCCGCCCCCCTTCGGTCGACAGCCACCCCAAGGCTTGTCCCGTCACGGTCGAGCGGCTGTGTGCCGAGCAGCTGCGTCAGGCAGCTCTGCGGCCGACGGTCCTCGGTCCGTCCGACGCACGGATGCCCCGGACCGCCTCGGCCGGCCGGAGGCCGCGGCGCCGCCGAGCCGCGCTACAGGGAGTCCGCTACAGGAAGTTGTTGGGCCAGATCATGGTGCGCCACATGTGCGCCGAGGGCGAGTCGTCGAACCCCAGCCCTTCGCGGGGCTGTCGGAAGCAGCGGCCGAGCTCGTCCTCGAACTCGCTGATGTCGATCGCCTCGGCCGGGTCGAAGTCGAAGGTGTAGAGGTCGTTGAGGGTGACCAGCCGCGCCGTCATGTACCAGCGGTGGGCACGGGCCTGACGGTAGGCGTGCCGCACGTGCTCGGGCGGGCGGTAGTCGGCGCCGAAGAACGCGTCGTAGGCCTGCGGGTAGTCGTAGCCCACCGCGGGGTCGGGGAAGAAGCGGAGGACCTCGTGCTGGCGGATCGCCCAGGCGACCTCCTCGCTGACGTAGGGGGCGACCAGTTGGGCGCCCCAGTGCCCGTGGTGGCTGCGCAGCAGGCCGCCGACGGCGATGTCGTGCAGCAGGCAGGCGGTGACCACCGCGTCGCCGAGGTCGAGGGCGCGGGCGCGGCGGGCGCTGTGGATCAGGTGCAGGGCGGTGAAAGGATCCTGCGCGAGCCGCAGGCGGAAGAAGTCCGCCAGGGTGGGCCTGGCGGGCATCGGTGGCAGCGCCGGGTTGTCGCCCATCATGTAGACGCGGTCCGCGCCGAGCCGGGCGAGGGTCTGGGCACCGTCGATGTGGTGGTCGGTGCCCAAGGTGGCGGCGGCGGGCAGCGCGATCATGCGCTCCAGCCCTTCCTGCCCGGTGCCGGTGCCGGTGCCTCCGGCTGTCGCTGGTGGGAGTGCGCGCTGCGCGGGAGCGCTCTCGGACGGGCCGCGGTACGGGTCATGGGTCAACATCATGATCGTTCCAACGAGGATCCCGCGGCCAGGTCACCGAAGCCGGGGCGAGGCGCTGGAGCGGGTGGAGGGGACCTCCGCGTTCCGGCTGGGCCGGGTGGAGCCGGAGCGGGTGCCGCCGAACCCGCCGACGACGCCGACGAGGGCCGGCCGGGTCCGAAGGCACCGAGGGTGGAGCGAACGCGGGGCCGTGGTGCGCGGCGCTGCTGCCGCCGGTGGTGCGACGCCTGACCGGCGGCCTGCTCCACGGCCCCGACCGCGGTCTCCCGGCCCCGTGACCACCCGTTCACCCGGCACCGCCTGACGGTCGACGGACCGCCGCTCCGGACCGACGGCAGCGGGTGCCCGAGCGGCGGAAAGCGGCCCGCCGCCGGGCATCACCCGGTGCCGGCGGGCCCCCGGGCGACCGCGCGTCCCGGACCGGACGGCCCTGGCCGGTCTCATCCAGGTGCTGCGGACCGGTGCCGCGTGGCTCCGACGTCCCCGCGCAGGGCGACGACCGGTCAGTGCCGCGTCCCCGACCTCACCGGGCGGAACGCCTCGCCCGGTCGCGACGCCCGGCCACCACTGACTGCGGCCGGTCGGCGGTGGCGGCTGCGGCGGCGGCGGCGATATCGGATTGACCGGCGCGGCGGGCTCCGCCCATCATCCCCCCATGGAACACGGGCTGCCGCGGGGGCTGTTGAACGTGGTCGACATCGAGGCCACCTGCTGGGACGGGCAGCCGCCGCCCGGCCAGGTCAGCGAGATCATCGAGATCGGGCTGACGGTGGTGGACCTCGACTCCCTGGAGCGGGTCGGCCGGCACCGCGTCCTGGTCCGCCCCCGGCGCTCGACCGTCAGCGCCTTCTGCACCGAACTGACCGGCCTGACCGGCCCCGAGGTGGAGACCGGCCTGCCGTTCTCCACCGCCTGCCGCCTGCTGGCCGCCGAGCACCGGGCGGGCGAGCGGCCCTGGGCCAGTTGGGGCGACTACGACCAGCGGCAGTTCACCCGCCAGTGCCGGGCCACGGGCACCGCGTACCCGTTCGGCCACCGGTACACCAACGCCAAGGCGGTCTTCACGGACGCCCGCGGCCTGCGCCGGCGCCCGGGCATGGCGCAGGCCCTCGAACTGGCCGGCCTCCCGCTGGAGGGCCGCCACCACAGCGGCGCGGACGACGCCTGGAACATCGCCGCCCTCGTCCTCACCCTGGCCCGCTCCGGCCACTGGCCGCCGGACGCCGCGCCCGGACGCAGCCCGATGAGCCCGGTCGCGGCCTGCGGTGACGGCCGCCCGAGTTGACTGTCGGTCAAGGCGCCTAGGGTGATCACATGAGTTCCTCCCTGAGCCCCTTCCTGATCGACACCGCCGCCGTGCGCGGCCTGGTCGGCTCCGGCGACGAGCAGTTGCTCCGGATGATCGGCGAGCGCTTCGGCGCCCGCCTCGCCGCGGACGACGACTGGTTCTCCGACGAGATAGCGGAGGGCGCGCCGACCGCCGCGGAGGCGCTGCACGCGGTGGTGCACGGCGGCCCCTACCCGGCGGACTCCTCGTACGTCTTCCCGTACGGCTACGCCTACAAGCGCCTGTGTGAGCTGACCGGCAGTTTCCTGGACAACTCCGGCTTCTCGCCGTTCCGCGGCTCCTGGCTGGAGACGGTCGACGAGGGCCTGCGGGCGCTGCGGATCACGGCGGTCTCGGTGGCCGAGTTCGGCTACCACGGGGGCCTGCCGAGCGGGATCCCCTCGGACGACCTGCCGCGCTGCGGCGAGTGGACGCACGAGCAGTGCCTGGCCGCGCTGGAGCAGTTCGAGCAGACCGAGCGGGACGGCCACGCCCCGTCGCTGGAGCCCGCCGTGGCGGACGCCGTCTCCGACGTCGTCGGCTGGCTGCGCCAGGTGGAGAAGCGCCCGGGCTTCGGCGTCGTCGGCTTCGTCTTCTGAGCCGCCGCCCGGAACCGGACCTCAACGGCCGGGACCGGATCAGCGGCCGGGCCTCAGCGGCCCGCCCCGGGGACGTCCCGGGCGTGGGCGGCGGCCAGCAGCCGGTAGCCCTCTCCGTTGGCCCGGATGCCGGCCCGTTCCTCCTCGGTGAGTTCGCGCTTGACCTTCGCGGGGACGCCGGCGACCAGCGACCCGGGCGGCACCCGCATGCCCTGCGGGACGACCGCGCCGGCCGCGACCAGCGAACCGGCCCCGATCCGGGCGCCGTTGAGCACGGTGGCGCTCATCCCGATCAGCACGTCGTCCTCGACCGTGCAGCCGTGCAGGACGGCGTTGTGGCCGACCGAGACCCGCTCCCCGAGGACGGCGGGGAAGGACGGGTCGGCGTGGACGGTGCAGTTGTCCTGGATGTTGGTCAGCGCGCCGACGCTGATCCGCTCGGCGTCCCCGCGCAGCACCGCCCCGTACCAGACGCTGGCCCCGACGGCGACGGTCACCGCCCCGACCACGACCGCCCCGGGCGCGACGAACGCGTCGGGGTCGACCTGCGGGTGCAGTCCGCCGACGGCGGCGATCAGGGGTTCGGCCACGGTGGCACCTCCGGTACGGGACGGACGCGACGACGGAACGGCAGGACGGCGGAGCGCTGGGACGACGGCGTCCGCCGCCCCGGCCCAGTCTTCCGTACCCACCGGTAGCCCGGGTACCCGCCCCCGCCCTACCCCCGTCGGGTCGGCCAGTGGTCGAGCGGCAGCGGCCCCCGGGACCGGACGGTGCGGATGGCGAAGGTGGAGCGGGCGTCGCGGACCGGGCCGACCGCGAGGATCTCGTCCAGCAGCACCTGCTCGTAGGCGGCCAGGTCCGGGACGGCGATCTCCACCAGGAAGTCCGCCTCGCCCGACACCACGTGGCAGGCGACCACCGCCGGGATCGCGCACAGCGACTCCTCGATGTGCCGCGAGGTCTCCCGCGAGTGCTGCTCCACCCGCAGCGCCACGAACACCGTCAGCCCCAACCCGACGCGCTCCCGGTCGAGTTCGGCCCGGTACCCGGCGATCACCCCGTCCGCCTCCAGCGCCTTCGTCCGGCGCAACGCGGAGGAGGGCGAGAGCCGGACGGCCTCGGCGAGGTCGACGTTGGGCGTCCGGCCGTGGCGCTGGAGGTGGGCCAGGATGGCGCGGTCGATGCGGTCGTACTGCGGGCTCGGCATGCCCCGCACCCTAGTGCTCCGGCACGGGGTGCCGCGAAACGTCCGGCGCGCGGCAGGATCTGCCGTCCGGGCCCCGTCGCGGCGCGGATTTCGCCAGCGGGTGCCGCGCGATCGGGGCCAGGATCGGGGCATGACCGACACCCCGTCCGCGCCCCGCCCCCGTCCCCGCCTCCGCTTCCTCACCTCCCGGGCCTCCCGGGCCTCCTCCCGTCCGGCCGCCCTGCTGTCCACCGCCGGGGCGTCCGCGCTGTACATCGGTGCGCTGCTCGGCCCGAGCCTGCTGCTCCTGCCGGGGCTCGCGGCGCGGGCGGCGGGCCCGGCCTCGCTGGTGGCGTGGCTGGGGCTGCTGGCGCTGTCCGGGCTGATCGCGACGGTGTTCTGCGGGCTGGGCACCCGGCTGGGGTCGTCCGGCGGGGTGGCCGGGTACACGGCGGCCGGGCTGGGGGCGCGGGCGGGCCGGGCCGCGGGGTGGTGCTTCCTGGCGGGGGTGGTCGCGGGGGCGCCGGTGGTCTGCCTGATCGGCGGGAGCTACGCGGCGGCGGCCGTCGGTGCGGACGGGGGCGCGGCCGTCCGGGCGGGGCTGGTGCTGCTGGCGGTGGTGCTGGCGGTGCGGCTGCTGGGGGTGCGCACCGGTGCCGGGCTGCAACTGGTGCTGGTGTCCGCCCTGGTGGGGCTGGTGCTGTTCGCGGTGATCGGCGCGGCTCCGGCGGCCCGGTCCGCGCACTGGACGCCGTTCCTGCCGCACGGTTGGACGGGCGTCGCGCAGGCCGCGCCGCCGCTGATGTTCGCGTTCGTCGGGTGGGAGGCCGCCGCCTCGCTGACCACCCGGCTGCGCGACCCGCGCCGCCAACTGCGCCGGGTGGTGCTGATCGCCTTCGCCGTGACCTCGCTGCTCTGCCTGGGCCTGGCCGCCGCGACGGTCGCCGTGCTCGGCCCGGGCGCGGGCGGTTCCGTGCCGCTCGCCGACCTGATGCGCGCCGCGATCGGCGACCGGGGCCCGCTGCTGGCCGCGGGCGCGGCCCTGGTCCTGACCCTGGCCGCCACCAACACCTATCTGACCGGCGCCGCCGCCCTGCTGGACGCCCTGCTCCCGTCCGGTGCGGCGGCCGGCCGGCGCGGTGCGCTCGCGGTACCGGCCGCGACCGCGCTCATCGGCGTCCCGCTGTTCGCCCTGGTCGGCCGGGGCGTGCTGACCACCGCTCAGCTGGTGGCGGTCCCCACCGCCCTGTTCCTCACCGTCTACCTGACCTGCACGGCCTCGGCGGTCCGGGTCCTGACCGGCGCGCCGCGCCTGGCTGCGGCCGCGAGCTGCCCGGCGGTCCTGGCCCTGCTGCTCGGGACCGGCTGGCCGGTGCTGGCCGCGGCGGCGGTGGCCCTGACCGCGGCCGCCACGGACCGAACGGGCGACCGATCCGCGTTCGAACGTTCCGCCGCAGCTCGGGAGGGTTCACCGGCCGGTGGGGTTTGACCCCGAACGACTACCGCGCACCACCGGAACGGTCCGATGATCGGGCAATGGACCATGCCGCGGGCGCGTACCCGCCGCCCCTGTCCCTGCCCCCGCTCCCGCCGCTCCCGCCCTTGCCTCCGCTGCCCTCCCTGCCCCTGCCGCACCACCCGCCCTGGCCGTGGCCGTGGCACTGCCACCACCCGGCACCGACGCCCACCCCGACCCCCGCCCCGACGCCGACACCCGCGCCGCACCCGTCGCCAACTCCCGTTCCCACCCCCGCACCCACTGCGCACCCGACGCCGCTCCCGGCCCCGGCCCCGACGCCCGTCGCCTCGTACCCGACGCCCCTCCGCACCCCGTCCGCCTCGCCCCACCCACAGCCCCAGGCTGCGGCCCCGGCCCCGGCCCCGGCGGCCGCCGCTCCGGCGGCGAGCCCGTCGCCCCCGGTGGCCGCCCCCGCCCCGACCCCCGGCACCGCCTCCTCGACCCTGGTCGCCGCCCCGCCGCCGGAGGCCCCGGCCGGGCCGGGCCCGCTCGAACCCTCGGTCTGGGCGACCGTCCTGCTCGTCACCGTCCTGCTGCCGGCCGCGCTCGCGGCCCTCGCCGGGCAGCACTTCGTGTTCTCCAGGAGGAGACGTTGAACCTTGCTCCGTTGCTCGGCGCCCTCGGGGCGCTGGTGCTCGCGGTGGGCGCGCTCGCGGTGGCGAACCGGCTGCGCCCCGAGGTCCCGGCGGGCGAGCCGTTCCCGGAACCGCACCCCACGCTCGGGGCGATCGGGTCCGGGCTGCTGTCCGGGTTCACCCTGCTGACGGGCTTCCTGATCGCCACCGGCTGGGCCGCCCGCAGCACCGGCATCGTCCCGCCCGACGGCCTGTACATCGCCGACCTCGCGGCGGGCGGCGCCGTCCTGCTCTACCCGTCGCTGGCGGGGCTGCCGTTCACCCCCCGGTACGTCACGGCGGTGTGCCTGTTCGGGCTGCTGGTCGGCTACGTGATGGTGACGGCCGTCCAGCTCCGGCCCTGACCGGCGCGGGGCGGGCGGAGCGGGCGGGGCGGAACGGAAGGGTGCCCCGCCGGCCCTCGGGTGGGGGGTGGCCGGCGGGGCTGGGGAGGGTGGTTCAGGAGGTGGTGCAGGCGGTGCCGTTCAGCGTGAAGGCGGTCGGGGTGGTGTTGTTCGACCCGTAGGTCGCCTGCAGGCCGAAGCCGGTGGACGCACCCGCCGCCAGGGTGCCGTTGTAGCCGAGGTCGGTGGCGGTGACGGCGGCCCCGCTCTGGGTGACCTTGGCGTTCCAGGCGCTGGTGACCTTCTGGTCGCCGGGGAACGTCCAGCGGAGCGTCCAGCCGGAGATCGCGGCGGAGCCGGTGTTCTTCACCGTCACGTCGGCGGTGAAGCCGCCCGCCCAGGAGTTGGCCCGGTACGCGATCGAGCAGGACGCGTTCCCGGTCGGCGGCTGGGAGGTCGGAGGCTGCGAGGTCGGCGGCTGGGACGTCGGCGGCTGCGAGGTGGGCGGCTGCGAGGACGGCGACGGGGACGGCGTGCTCGGGTCGGGCGCGTTCTGCGCCAGCTGGTAGGCGATGTCGGGGACGAACGTCCCGGCCGCGGCGGCGCAGCCGTCGGCCTCGCCCGGGGGCTTGATCCACAGGAAGGCGTCGACGGCGCTGTCGTTGGTCGCGGCGGTCGGGTAGTTGCCGATCCGGCGGCCGGACGGGTCGCACCAGGCGCTGCCCGCCGGGCCGTTGCCGTTGCGGCTGGTGTCGATGACGGCGTGCAGGTTGCCGGGGTTGCCGAGGGCGTTCAGCACGTTGCGGGCGAAGGAGCTCTCGTTGGCGGTGGTGTTGAAGTTGGAGACGTTGGTGAAGAAGCCGTCCGCGTTCAGCACGCCCGCGCCGCGCAGCCGGTTGGCCTGCTCGGCGGCGGAGTTCCAGGTGGAGTGGCCGCCGTCGAGGTAGACCTTGGCGTTCGGGTTGGCGGCGTGGAGGGTGGTGACGGCGCGGGCCAGCGAGGCGAACCGGTCGTTCTGCTGCTGGGCGCTCAGGCAGGTGGTGAGCGCGATCGAGTCGGGCTCCAGCACCACCACAGCGCGCGAACTGCCCAGCCCGGCGGCGAACTTGCCGACCCACGCGTCGTACGAGGGCAGGTCGGGCGCGCCGCCGGCGGAGGCGCCGCCGCAGTCCCGGTTGGGGATCGCGTAGGCCACCAGCACCGGCACCTGGCCGGCCTGGGCGGCGGCCGAGGTGACCGCGCGGACGTCGGAGGTGACGCTGTCGGGGCGGTAGTTGGAGAACCAGATGCCCTGCGGCTGGCTGGCGATCCGCTTGGAGATCACCTGGGTGCGGGAGTCCCCGGGGTTGGCGGCGACCCACTTGACGACCTGCGAGGTCGGGTCCTTGTAGAACTGGGTGTCGGCGGCGAGGCTGCCCTGCACGGCCGCGCCCGCGCCGCCCTGGGCGGCGACCACCAGGCCGACGGCCGAGGTCGCGGCGGCGAGGGCGAGGGCGGCGGCCCGACGGGTCGGCCGGACGGGCGGGACGGGGGTGTGCCGGTGCGGGTCGGGGGTGTGCACGGTGTCCTCCGGTGGGGTGCTCTCGGGTGGGAGAGGCGGACGGCAGCCGGGTGGGGGGCATGCTGACCGGGGCCGATGCGGGAGCCGGAGCGTGGGAGCGCTCCCGCAACGAACCGCGCCCGATGCTAGCGGCCCGCCCCGCCCTCACGGCAGGCCCCGGACACCGCGAACTCCCGCCGCCCCGAACGACCCTGACTCCGCGCCACCGGGCCGAACCGCCGCCGAACCGCCGTCGAACAGGCCCTTCGCGCCCGTCCCGCCCGCGCCCGGCCGTCTCGGGGAGCCGACCGGCCCCGCGAAACTTTCACCCGGGACGGAACGGGACCGGCGGCCGCCCCCCTCACCCCTGCGGCGCCCGGGCGGGCTCGGGCAGGTCGAGGGTGGCGATGTCCTCCCCCATCGCGAGCATCCGGTCCAGCAGCGGGCGTCGGCCGAGCAGGGTGTTGCGCAGCCACAGGCCGCGGGCGGTGCGCGGGGCGAGGAAGGGCCCGGTGCGGTCGCCGCCGCGCTGGCAGCGCCGGGCGTAGGGGCGGACGGTGCGTTCGTAGCGGGTGAGTGCGGTGCGGTGGTCGCCGTCGGCGCGGGCGAGTTCGGCGGCCAGGACGTACGCGGCGACCAGGGCGGTGCCGGTGCCCATGCCGCCGATGGTGGCGCCGCAGGCGGCGTCGCCGAGCAGGGCGATCCGGCCGTCGGACCAGGCGGGGACGTCGGCGCGGCTGATCGAGTCGACGTACAGGTCGCGGTCGTCGACCTCGTCCAGGGTGGCGAGCAGGTGCGGGACGGGGTGCGGCAGGTCGGCGAAGCGTTCGCGCAGCAGGGCCTTGAGGCGGGCGGGGTCGTGCCGGTCGAGGGGGAGTTCGGGCGAGGCGAACAGCAGGAAGGCGCCGGCCCGGTCGGGGTCGCGGGGGTCGGCCCCGGCGGCGGCGAGTCGGCCGGGGGTGTTGATGCCGGTGCTGCCGGCGGGCAGGCCGAGGCGGTTGGGGAAGGGCCAGGTGGCGGCGTAGTAGCCGAGGTGGCGGACGTAGCGCCGTTCCGGCCCGAAGGCGAGGGCGCGGACCCGGGAGTGCAGGCCGTCGGCACCGATCACCAGGTCGAAGTGCCGTTCGGGGGCGTGCCGGAAGGAGACCAGGACGCCGTCGGGCCGCTGCCGCAGGGCGGTGGCGGTGTCGCCGAACAGGTACTCGGTGCCGGGCGCGCTGTGCCGGTGCAGCAGCCGGACGAGGTCGCCGCGCGGGATCTCCACCTCGCCCCCGGCGAACTCGGCGGGCAGCCGCAGCCTGGTCCGGCCGCGCGGGTCGGTGAAGGTCATGGGGGTGCCGCCGGTGCGGTGCGCGCGCAGTTCGTCCAGCAGGCCCATCCGGCGCAGGACGGTCAGGTGGGTGGGGCCGCGGAAGTCGACGGCCTGCCCGCCGGCCCGCGGTCCGGGGGCGAGTTCGACCACGGTGGGCCGGTGTCCGTACCGGGCGAGCCAGTACGCGAGCGCGGGGCCGCCGATGCCGGCGCCGGAGATCAGTATCCGCACGTGCTTCCTCCTCGGGTGGCGTCGCCGCCGAGAAACTGCGTCCATAGGACGCGGTTCATTGCTGTGTACGGTAGACACAGTTCCGGGCCGCGCACAAGGCCGGCCCGCGGAGCGAGGAGGGACCGTGCCGGAACCGAACGCGGCGCTGCGGCTGCTGTGGGGCCCGCCCGCCCGGCCGACCCGGGGGCCGAAGCCGTCCCTGAGCCTGGAGTCGATCGCCCGCGCCGGGGTCGGCGTCGCGGACGCCGAGGGCCTGGCGGCGGTGTCCATGCAGCGGGTCGCGGGGCTGCTCGACCACACCAAGATGGCGCTGTACCGGTACGTGCCGGGCAAGGCCGAACTGGTCGCCCTGATGGTCGAGCACGCCGCGGGCGACCCCCCGCCCGCGAGCGACGCCCCGTGGCGCGAGCAGCTCGCCGACTGGGCCCACCGGATGTCCGCCGTGCTGGCCGCCCACCCCTGGCTGCTGGACGCCCTCGCCGCCCCGCGCCCCACCGGCCCGCGCGAACTGGCCTGGCTGGAACGGGTGGTGGCGGCCCTCGACGGCCACGGCCTGTCCGGCGCGGAACGCATGGACGCCGCCGTCCTGCTGGTCGGCCACGTCCGCACCATCGCCGCCCAGCACCGCCAGTCCCGCGACGGCTCCCCCGAGGCCGAACTCCTGCGCGCCCTGGGCGATCTGGTCCAGACCCACGCCGACCGCTACCCCGCCCTCGCCGCCGCCCTCGCCGAACCCCCCGGTGGCCGCGACGACGCCTACGACTTCGGCATCGCCCGCATCCTCGACGGCATCGCCGCCCTGATCGACCACCGCACCCGCTGACCCTCCCCCGCCCGGCACCCGGACGCTCCACGCCTTCGCCCGGGCCCGGGAAGGGCCTGGCGCGGCACCGGCTGAGTACCCGTACTCATGCGTCCGGCCCCCGGCTCGCCGAGGGTGGAGCCGGAGGTGCGGGATGACGGGGAAGCGGAGGTCGCTCGCGACCGAGTGCGCCAGGACGCTGGGGCTGGTCGGGGCGCTCGTCCTGGCGCGGTTCGGCGGGACGAACCTCAGCGGGCCGTCGAAGCGGAAGCTGCGGCGGCTGGTCGGGTCGCCCGGGGTGGAGTCGCGCCGGGCGGCGGCGGAGCGCGCGATGGGAGCGGTGGTCGAGCGGGTGGGCGCGTGCGGGGGGCTGGAGCACGTGGTGACGCACTGGGCGGAGACCTTCTCCCGGCGCACCGAGTTCGCGGGTTTCGGCTCCCCCGCCGCCCGCAAGGTCACCTGCGAGCTGCGGGCCGTCGCCTACTTCGGGGTCCGCGGCGAGGTGGCCGACGTCCTGGACGGGCTCCGGCGGTACGGCCTCGCGGACTGGCTGCCGCCTGCGGAGTACGGCCCGGCCCGGTCCGGCGGCCCGGAGTTCGGCACTCCGGAGCTGCGGATCGACTGGGACCGGCCGGGGTCGCCGCTCCCGCTCCGGGACGGGGTGCGGGCGCCGCGCCGGGGGATCGGCTCCGGCCGGCTGCGCCACCGGCGCTGGAGCGTCCCGCCCCGATCGCCGGGCCGGACCACCCGGACCGACCGGGCGGACCGGGCGCGGCTGGCGGACGCGCGGGCCCGGTGCGGCACCCTGCTGGTGCTGCGCCTCGGCGGGCCGGGCCGGTACGGCGGGACCCGCTTCACCGTCCGGTACGAGAAGTGATGGTCCGTCAGTATTCCCGGCCGCGCGGGTCGGCGCGGTGGCGGCCGCGGCGGGCGGAGCCGCGGGTCGCGGTGACGGCCGCGGCGAGGATCATGGGGGTGAGCAGCAGGAGCATGGTGAGTTGCATGTGGTGCCTCCGGGTGGTCCGGTTCCTGCTGGTGCGGGTACCCGCACCTGGCGCGGACATGTGGACCGCCCTCCCGGGTCACCCGCCCGGACCGCGCCGCGGCCCGGATCTCGCCCGGTCGGTCGCCCACCAACCGGGGATCTTCCCGGGCAGACGATCCGTCAATCTGCTTCCCGGGGGCGCTCGGGCAGCACGATCGGCGCGCCCCCGCGCGGATGCGCCAGTACCTCCACGGGGTGGCGGTAGACCCGGCTGAGCAGGTCGGCGTCCAGGATCTCCGCGGTGGGGCCGACGGCGACGGTGCGTCCGGCGTCCAGCAGCGCGATCCGGTCAGCGTGCGCGGCGGCCAGCGTCAGGTCGTGCAGGACGACGACCACGCCGTGTCCGGCGTCGGCACGTTCCCGGGCGACCCGCAACACGAGTTCCTGGTGGCGCAGGTCGAGCGCGGCGGTGGGTTCGTCGAGCAGCAGCAGCGCGGTGTCCTGGGCGAGGACGCGGGCCAGCGCGACCCGGGCCCGTTCGCCGCCGGAGAGCGCGGTGAACGGGCGTTCGGCCAGGTGCGCGCAGTCGGTGGCGGCCATCGCGCGGGCGACGGCCCGTTCGTCCTGGTCGGCGGTGCGGCGGCCGGCCCAGGGGGCGCGTCCCATCCGGACCACCTCGACGGCGGGGAACGGGAAGGACACCTCGTGGGTCTGCGGCAGCAGGGCCCGGCGGCGGGCGAGTTCGGCGGGCCGGTACCCGGCCAGCGGGCGGCCGTCGATCCGCACCTCGCCGCGGGCCGGGCGCTGGTC
The DNA here is from genome assembly GCF_003259315.1 of Kitasatospora sp. SolWspMP-SS2h. Lineage (GTDB taxonomy): Bacteria > Actinomycetota > Actinomycetes > Streptomycetales > Streptomycetaceae > Kitasatospora > Kitasatospora fiedleri. The sequence continues at coordinate 128,768 of NZ_QLLT01000001.1, forward strand.
GCCCGCCAGGACGGACAGCAGGGTGGACTTGCCGGCGCCGTTGGGGCCGAGCAGCGCCAGGATCTCCCCGGCCCGCACGGCCAGGTCGACGTCCGCCAGCAACTCCCGTCCCCCGGCGGCGAAACCGATCCCGTCGGCTTGCAGCAGCACGGTCATGCCCAGCCTCCCTGGCGGCGTCGGGTGCGGCGCAGCAGCCAGAAGAAGAACGGGCTGCCGAGGAGTGCGGTGAGGACGCCGAGCGGGAGTTCGGCGGGTGCGGCGAGGGTGCGGGCGGCGAGGTCGCCGGCGACCAGGACGAGCGCCCCGCCGACGGCGGAGGCGGGCAGCAGGAAGCGGTGGCCGGGGCCGGCCAGCATCCGCAGCAGGTGCGGGACGACCAGGCCGACGAAGCCGATGATGCCGCTGACCGCGACGGCCGCGGCGGTGAGCAGCGCGACCACGGTGATCAGCACGATCCGCATCCGTTCGACGTCCACGCCCAGGTGCCGGGCGGGGCGTTCGCCGAGCGCGAGCAGGTCCAGGCGGCGGGCGTAGCGGGGGGCGACGGCCAGGCCGAGGGCGGCGAACGGCAGCACGGCCAGCACCTTCGTCCAACCGGCCTGGGAGAGCGAGCCGAGCTGCCAGAACGTCACCTGGCTGATCGCGGCGGTGTCGGCGGTGAACAGCAGCAGGCCGATCAGCGCGCCGCAGAACGCGTTGACGGCGATGCCGGTGAGCAGCAGGGTGACCACCTCGGTGCGGCCGCCGCTGCGCGACATGGCGTAGACGGCGCCGACGGTGAGCAGGCCGGAGGCGAACGCGGCGGCGGTGACCGTCCAGGAGCCGAGCGCGTCCAGGCCGAGCACGATGCAGCTGACGGCGCCGACCGCGCCGCCGGAGGAGACGCCGATCACGGCGGGTTCGGCCAGCGGGTTGCCGAACACGCCCTGCATCAGCGCCCCGGCGCAGCCGAGCGCGCCGCCGACCAGCAGGGCCAGCACCACCCGGGGCAGCCGGACGTTCCACAGCACCGATTCGGGGACCCGCTCCAGGGCGTGGCCGCCGAGGTGGGCGCGGTGGGCGAGCGAGGCGAGGATGTCGCCGAGCGGGATGGCGTAGGCGCCGGTGCCGGCGGCGAGCAGCGCGCAGGCGAGCAGGGCGGCGCACAGGCCGGCCAGCAGCAGCGGGCGCCGGTCGCGGGCGGCCTTCTTCACCAGGGGGGTCGCGGCGGCGGCGGTCCCGCCGGTCGGGCCGGTCGGACCGGTCTCGGGCAGGGTGGCGGTCACTCGGCGTCCCGGTGCAGCTGGGTGGCGATGTCGCGCAGCACCTCGGGGGTGCGCGGGCCGTAGGAGAGCAGGCGGCCGTCGTCGACGGCGATGATCCGGCGGTCGAGTCCGGCGGGGGTCTGGGCGACGCCGGGGAGGCGGAGCAGGCCGTCGACGCCGCCGACCGACTCCAGGCCCTTGGTCATCACCAGGATCGCGTCGGGGGCGGCCTTGACCAGGGCTTCGCTGGTGAGCGGGGTGAAGTCGCCGGTGAGGTGGGCGGCCGTGCCGGCGTCCTCGCCGCCGGCGGCCTCGATGAGCGAGGGCGCGCCGGAGTCGGGGCCGCCGAGCAGGAAGACGGAGGCGCTGCCGCGCAGGTAGAGGAAGGCGACCTTGGGGCGGGTGGCCCCGGCGGCCGGGAGCTGCGCCTGCACGTCGGCGATCTGACGCCGGGTGCGCTCCTTGAGCCGGGCCCCGGCCTCGGGCACGCCGAGGGCGGCGGCGACCCGGTCGATCCGGGGGCCGACGTCGTCGAGCCTCTTGGCGTCGTCCAGGACGATCAGTGGGACGCCGGCGGCGCGGATCTGGTCGACGGCCTCGGCGGGGCCGGTGCTGCGGTCGGCGAGCACCACGGTGGGGTGCAGGGAGAGCACGCCCTCGGCGGAGACCTCGTGGGCCTGGGTGATGACGGGGAGTTTCGCGGCCTGCTCGAAGGTGGTGGACACGTCCCGGGCCACCGCGCGGTCGCCGAGGCCGAGGCTGAACACCAGCTCGGCCAGGCTGCCGTCGAGCGGGATGATCCGGTCCGCGCTGGTGACGGTGACCTGTCGGCCGTCGGCGGAGGGGACGGTGACGGGCAGGCGGGGCGCGGGGGTGTCGGGCAGCGCCTCGATCCGGTCGGGGTCGGCGGCGACGGAGGCGGAGGCCGCCGGTGCGCCGGGGGCGGCCTCGCCGGTGGAGCAGGCGGCGGCGCCGAGCAGGAGTCCGAGGACGGCGAGCAGGACGGCGGGGGCGGTTCTGGTCCGGTCGCGGAGGGTGCGGGTCAACCTCGGGCCTTTCTCGGTGCGTTGACGTCCCGTCGAGGCCGCCGAGGGGGGTCACGGCCGGGACACTTGACTCATATATTAGGTTAGCCTTACCTCAATTGAGCAAGGGGGCCGCCTCCCCCCGCACCCCTTGCCACCTGCCCGTTTCCCCTCCGCCGAGGAGTGATCCGCCATGCCCGTCCCCGGACGGCCCCCCGTACCGCCCCGCCGCCCGGCCGCCCGGCTGCGCACCGCCCTCGTGCTGCCGCTCGCCCTGCTGCTGGCCCTGGCCTGGCTCCCCGGCCGGGCCGCCGCGGCCGATCCGGCGGTCTCCGGCGGCCGGCTCGACTGGGGCATCAAGCAGTCCTTCCTCACCTACGTCACCGGCCCGATCGCCAACGGCACGTGGGCCCTGACCGGCGGCGCGGCCACCGTCGGCGGCTCGGCGTTCCGCTTCCACTCCGCGGCCGGCAGCTACGACCCGGCGACCGGCGCGCTCTCCGCCGCCTTCCAGGGCGGGGTCCGCTTCACCGGCCACCAGGAGAACGGCAGCAACGCGCTCGACCTCTCGATCTCCCACCTCACCGTCAAGGCCGCGGCCGACGGCAGCGCCGCCCTGTACGCGGACGTCAGCTCCAAGTCCCGCGAGACCGGCAAGACCTCCAGCACCAGCCAGGCCCGGCTGGCCGACCTCTCGCTCTCCGGCGTCTCGCTCAAGAACGCCTCCGGCACCCTCACCCTCAGCAACGTCCCCGCGACGCTGACCCCGGCCGGGGCCGGTGCCTTCGGCGGCTTCTACACCGCGGGCACCGCGCTCGACCCGCTCACCTTCTCCGTGACGCTCAAGTCCCCGGCCGCCGCGCCCTCCCCGACGCCCACGCCCACCCCGACGCCGACCGCCGCCCCGGAGAGCGCGGCCGGAGCCGCCCCGAGCGCCACCGCCGCCGCCACCGCCCTCGACCGGGGCGCGCTCGACTGGGGCGTCCGGCGGACCTTCCGCGACTACGTCACCGGCTCGATCGCCCGGGGCGGTTGGCAGCTCGGCGGCGGCGCGGCCGACGGCGGGGCGTTCTTCCGCTGGACGCCCGCCCACGGCACCTGGGACCCGGCCACCCGCACCCTCGACGCGGGCTTCACCGGCACCGTCCGCTTCACCGGCCTGCGCGAGGGCGACACCCTCGGCCTGGACCTGACCCTCGCCGACCCGCGCCTGACCGCCGCCGGCACCGAGGGCCACCTGACCGTCGACGTCTCCGGCCGCACCCCCGACGGCACCACCCGCGCCGCCGCCACCACCGAGATCGCCACCTTCGACGCGAGCGCCCTGAAGACCGAGAACGGCCTCCTCACCGCCGCCGACCTGCCGCTCACCCTCACCGCCGCCGGTGCGGGCGCCTTCGGCAACCTCTACCCGGCCGGCACTGAGATGGACCCGCTCACCGTCAACCTCCCGCTCACCCCCGCCGCGGCCGTCCCGCCGCTGCCCGACCTCGGCGCGACGCCCACGCCCCCGCCGTCCCCGGCCACCGCGCCCGTCGCCGCCGCCACGTCCTCCTCCTCCCGCACCGCCCTGATCACCACCCTCGCCCTGGTGCTCGCCGCGGCGGTGGCGGCGGCCACGACCCTCGTCGTCCGGCGCCGCAGGCGTTCCTGAACGCCCCCGTTCCCGAACACCCCGGTTCCCGAACGCCCTCGTTCCCGAACGCCCCCCGGCAGGTCCCCGGCCGCTCCCCCGGCCCCTCCTCCCGCCCCACCCCACCGATTCCGGAGTCCGATCCATGTCCCACACCCCTGCCGTCCGCCACCGCAACCGCACCCGGCTGGCCGCGCTGGCCGCCGCGACCGCGGGTCTCGGCCTGACCGCCTTCGGCCTGCCCTCGCTCGCCTTCGGCGCCGGCGCCCCCACCACCGTCAACTACGACACCGGTTCGCTGGACTGGGGCGTCAAGGCGAGCTTCCGCACCTACGTGACCGGCCCGGCCGGCGGCGGGAGCGTCACCCTGAGCGGCGGTGCCACCACCAACGCGGACGGCTCCTACCACTTCAACCTGGCCTCCGCGGGCTACGACCTGACGACGCACCGGCTGAACGCGGCCTTCGACGGCGGGGTGCGCTTCCTCGCCCACGGCGGCGCGCTGGACATCGCGATCAGCGACCTGCGGATCGTCACCGAGGGCACCACCGGCACCCTCACCGCGGACACCGCCTCGAAGGAGAGCATCGGCGCCGCCGCCCCGACGCTGCGCCAGGACGTCGCGCTGGCCACCTTCACCGTCGCCCGCGACACCACCAACGGCGGGGCCACCGCCGCCACCCTGACCGCCGACGGCGCGAAGGCGTTCGCCGGGTTCTACCCCGAGGGCACCGCGCTGGACCCGCTGTCGATCGTCCTCAAGCAGACGCCCGCCCCGTCCCCCTCCGCGTCCGCCTCGGCCTCCGCTTCGGCCTCGTCCGCGCCGTCCTCCTCCCCCTCCCCTTCGGCGTCCGCGTCTGCGTCCACCTCCACCGCGCCGTCCTCCTCCCCCTCCCCTTCCGCCTCCGCCTCCACCTCCGCCGCGCCGTCCGCCTCCCCCTCGCCCTCCGCGTCCGCGTCCACCCCGGCGGGCAACGAGCTGGCGATCGTCGACGGCCGGCTGGAGTGGAACGTGCAGCCCGACTTCCTGGCCTACGTGACGGGTCCGATCGCCAACGGCAAGGTGGAGTTCGGCGGCGGCGCGGCCGAGTTCCGCTTCGGTCCGGGCAGCGGCAGCTACCGGACGGACACCCACGCGCTGTCGGCGGGCTTCGCCGGGTCGGTGCGCTTCCTCGGGCACCAGGCGGCCGACGGGCACTACCAGTTGGACACCGCCCTCTCCCACCTGGGCCTGCGGGTGGACGCCTCCGGCGCGTACCTGGTGGCCGACGTGACCGCCAACTCGCTCTCCGGCGGGGCGCCGGTCCGGCTGACCGGGGCGAAGATCGCCAAGCTGGACCTCGCCGAGGCCGACCTCACCCCGGTCGACGGCGTGGTGACGCTGCGCCAGGTCCCGGCGACGCTGACGGCGGAGGGCGTGCCGGTGTTCGGCCAGTACAAGGAGGGCAAGGAGCTGGCCCCGGTGACGGCGGTCCTCTCCTTCGACCGGAACGCCCCCCTGCCGTCCGGCACCCCGACCACCGGCACCGGAACGGGCACGGGAACCGGCACCGGCACGGGCACCGGCACCGGCGGGACCGGTGGGGCCACCCTCACCACCTCCGGCGGCACCGGCGGTGAACTGGCCTTCACCGGCGGCGGCACCGGCACCGTGCCGATGCTGGCCACCGCGGCCGGGCTGCTGCTGGTGGGCGGGGCGACCACCGTCCTGGCCCGCCGCCGCTCCTCCGGCACCGCCACCGCCGGCACCACCGCGGCCGAGTAAGGCCGCTGACCCCGCTCCGGGCCCGCGCGGACACTTCCGCGCGGGCCCGACCGCGTCCTCGCCGACTCCCGGCGGACGGGATCTACCGGGCGGCGGCCAGGACGGCCAGCTCGCGCAGGCGGGTGAAGTAGTCGGCGGCCCCGGGGTCGTCGGCCAGTTCGGGCAGGATGCGGTCGACGGTCGCTATGCCGGTGCGCAGGGCCGCTCTGCGGCGTTGGTCGAGCGGGCCGGTCAACGCGGCGGACACGCAGCCCGCGAGGTGGCTGTCCAGCAGCACCAGGTCCTCGCCGACGGGCGAACGCAGGTAGCAGCTCTGCGGGAAGGGCAGGCCGAGGAAGCCCTGCCAGCGGGTGTCCAACTGGTCGTTGTGCGTGTCGCTCATGCGGACGATGATGCCCGAGCGCACGGCCGCCCCGTCACCCGCCCCGACCCGGTGCGCCCCCGTCCCGACCCGCCGGTGCGGACGACGACGAGGCCCGGTGCGGGAACGGTTCCCGCACCGGGCCTCGCGGCGCCCCACTCGCTCGGGCGCCCGGGTGTCCAGCCGCTCAGGTGTCCAGGTGTCTAGATGTCCAGGGGCTCAGGCGCTCAGTCGCTCAGGCGCTCAGCGGGTACCGCCCGCCGAGCTCGCTGAATATCGCGCCGTTGAGGACGAAGGCGCGCTTGCACTCCTCGGCGACCCGGCGCTGCTCGACCTCGTCCATCAGCGCGCCCGCGGCGTCCAGCTTGGCCCGGTAGTCGCGTTTGAACGCGGCCGGGTTGTCGATCTCCTCGAAGACGTAGAACCGGACGCCGTCGCCCTTGCGCTCGAAGCCCCAGGTGCGCTCGGCGACGCCGCGGATGATCTGACCGCCCGACAGGTCGCCGAGGTAGCGGGTGTAGTGGTGGGCGAGGTAGCCGGCCGGCCAGCTGTCGGCGAGCTCCTCGATCCGGGCGGCGATCGCCTCGGTGGCGGGCAGCGGGGCGAGCGTGCTGCGCCAGTCCGGGCCGGCCAGGTGGTCGAGGTCGCGTTCGATGGCGGCGGTGCGCAGCAGGGCGCGGTCGATCAGCGGGCCGGCCAGCGGGTCGGCGGCCAGGGTGTCCAGGCGGGACTCCAGGGCGCGGTAGACGTACCAGAGCTGGCCGGTGAGGTCGGTGTAGGCCTGGACGCCGAGCCGCCCGCCGAGCAGGTCGCTCATGAAGGAGGACTGCTCGGCCGCCTGGTGCTCCTCGGCGCTGGCGGTGCGGAGCAGGGCGGAGAAGGCGGCGGGCTGCTGGTCGGGGCTGGACATCGGGACGGGCCTCCAAAGATCGAATCCACTCGATTATTTAGGTGAGGCTCACCTAAGTCAAGCGGTTGCCGACACCTCGTCGGCAAGATTCTACGGAGCGTTAAATCCCCCGGTCCACCGGCCCTGACGTGCTTGGATGGCGGCCATGGACCGATCATTCGACGCCCTGGTCGACGAGGCCGGGGCCGCCCCCGTCGACGGCTGGGGTTTCGCCTGGCTCGACGGCCGGGCCACCGAGCAGCGCCCGTCCTGGGGTTACCAGCGGCTGCTGGGCGAGCGGCTGGCCGCCGCCCGCGCGGCGCTCGACCTGCAGACCGGTGGCGGCGAGGTGCTCGCGGGCGCGGCGGACTTCCCGCACTTCCCGCGCACGATGGCGGCCACCGAGGGCTGGGCGCCGAACGCGGCGCTGGCCACCCGGCGGCTGCACCCGATGGGCGCCGTGCTGGTGTCCTCCCCGGCCGACGCGCCGCTGCCGTTCGCGGACGGCGCGTTCGACCTGGTGACCAGCCGCCACCCGGCCGCGGTGGACTTCCCGGAGATCGCCCGGGTGCTGGCCCCGGGCGGCACCTACTTCGCCCAGCACGTGGGCGGACGCACCAACGTCGAGCTGAGCGCGTTCTTCCTCGGCCCGTTCCCGGTGCCCACCGCCCGCGAGCACGAGGTGGAGGCCGAAAGGGCCCGGGCGGCCGGGCTGGAGGTGGTGCGGTGCCGCAACGAGCGGCTGCGCCTGGAGTTCTTCGACGTCGGCGCGGTGGTCTGGTTCCTGCGCAAGGTGGTCTGGACGGTGCCGGACTTCTCGGTCGACCGCTACCGCGAGCGCCTGCGCGCCCTGCACGAGCTGATCGAGCGCGAGGGCGTGTTCGTCTCCACCATGTCCCGCACCCTGTTCGAGGCCCGCAAGCCCGCCGGACCCGCCCCGTCCGCCCCCTGACGGACTCCCCCCGCCCCGCCCCGCCCCGCGCCGGGGCGGGGGGCGGCGGTCAGGCAGTGGGCTGGACGGGGAGGGCGGCCACCGTGGGGTGGTCCTTGGGGATCAGGCCGAGCCTGGCGCTGCCGCCCGGGGTGCCGAGGTCGTCGAAGAACTCGGCGTTGGCGGGGGTGAAGGGCTGCCACTCCTCCGGGAGGTCGTCCTCGTAGAAGATCGCCTCGACCGGGCAGACCGGTTCGCAGGCGCCGCAGTCGATGCACTCGTCGGGGTGGACGTAGAGCATCCGCTCCCCCTCGTAGATGCAGTCGACGGGGCAGTCGTCCACGCAGGCCCTGTCCTTGACGTCGACGCAGGGCAGGGCGATCACAAAGGTCATCGGGGTGCGGTCCTCTCCGGTCGGTGGTGCTCGCCGCGCTGGCGCAGCCGACCGTAGGTCCTCAAGTAAGGTTGAGGTCAACAGGGGAGGCGGGGAGGCGGGGAGGCGGGGAGGCGGGGATGACGACCCATCGGTCCGGTGGCGGGCGGCCCGCGGCGGGCGACTGGCTGGCCATCGGCGAGGTCAGCGCGCGGACGGGGGTGGCGGTGTCCGCGCTGCGGTTCTACGAGGAGCTGGGCCTGATCGCCTCCGAGCGCGACGGGCGGGGGCGGCGGCACTACCCGCGGCACATGCTGCGCCGGATCGCGCTGGTCTCGGTGGCGAAGCGGATCGGCGTCCCGCTGGAGGACGTCCGGGCCGTGTTCGCCGACGTGCCGCTGGACCGGCCGCCCAGCCACCAGGAGTGGCAGCGCGCCTCGCGCGGCTGGAAGCGCCGCCTGGAGGAGCGCCGGCAGACCATCGAGCGGCTGGAGGCCGAACTGACCGGCTGCATCGGCTGCGGCTGCCTGTCGATGAAGGCGTGCGCGCTGCTGAACCCGGGCGACAGCCTGGCCGAGGGCGGGGTGGGCCCGCGCCGCCTGTGACCGGGCACCGGACGGCCGGTCAGCGGCGCAGCGCCAGCACGGTGTTGTGGCCGCCGAAGCCGATCGAGTGACTGAGGGCCAGCCGGGGCGCGTGCCGGCGGGGTGCGCCGGTGACCAGGTCGATCCCGGCGGTGTCGGGGCCGGGGGCGTCGTGGTTGGCGGTGGGCGGGACGGTGCCGGTGCGCAGGGTGCAGACGGTGAGGGCGGCCTCGATCGCGCCGGCCGCGCCCATGGTGTGGCCGAGGGCGCCCTTGGCGGAGGTGACGCTGGGCGGGGTGCGGGCGAACAGGTCGCGGATCGCGGCGGATTCGATCGCGGCGGCGGCGGCGTACACGGCGAGGTCGCCGGTGGCGGTACCGGGCGCGGCGCGGCGGCGGCGGTGGATGCCGGTGCGTCGGCGGATCCACTCGTCGCTGCTGTCGAGGCCGCCCTCGGCGATCACCTCCTCGTTGTCGACGCTGCGGGCGGGCAGGCAGGAGCCGAGGCCGACGACGGCCGCGCGGGGCACCCGGCGGGTCATCCGGCGCCCCCTCGGGCCGGGAACGGGGACGGCGGCTTGGGGACGCCCGCCAGTCCGCCGTCCGGGGTGCTGAGCCCGCCGTCCAGCACCAGGGTCTGCGCGGTGACCAGGTCGGCGGCGGGCGAGGCCAGGAACAGCACCGCCGCGGCGACGTCCTCGGGGGTGCCCCAGCGGCCCTGCGGGACGTGGCTCATCAGCCACTGCGAGACCGGCTCCGCGTCGGACGCGAAACTCGTCATGTCGGTGGTCACCCAGCCGGGACAGACCGCGTTCACCCGGATGCCCTCCCGCGCCCAGCCGACGCCCAGGCTGCGGGCCAGCGAGATCTGGGCGGCCTTCGAGGCCGCGTACGCCTCCAGCATCGGGGTGCCCATCAGTCCGGCCGCCGAGGACATCAGGATCAGCGAGGCCCGCCCGGAGGCCGCCAGGTGCGGGTGCGCGGCCCGGCACAGCTCGGCCGTGACGTTCAGGTTGACGGCGATCACGTGCTCCCAGTCGTCCTGCGCGGAGTGCTGGAACGGCACCAGGACGGGGCTGCCGTCCGCCGCCGTGGGCAGCACCCCGGCGTTGTGCACCAGCACGTCGATCCCGCCCAGCGCGGCGGCCGCCTCCGCCACCACGGCGCTCGGCGCGCCCGGCGCGCCCAGGTCCGCGGGCAGCGCCCGGGCCCGGGTGCCGAGCGCCTCGGCCTCCTCGGCGACCGCGTGCAGCGCCGCCGCCGACCGGGCGGTCAGCACGGCCTCGCACCCGGCCTCGGCCAGCGCCAGCGCGCAGGCCCGCCCGATGCCCCGGGAGGCCCCGGTCACCAGGGCGCGGGCTCCGTCCAGCCGGAACGCGCCCGGCAGTGTGCTGCTGCTCATGACAGCTCCTCCTTCCGTGCGGTGCGGAGCGGGCCGGTCCCGGTGCCGACCCCGGTGTCGGTCCCGGTGTCGGCCCCAGGGCCGGTGCGGGTGCCGGGACGAGTGTCGGGACAGGTCTCGGGGCGGGGCTCGGACCAGCGCAGCAGGGCGCTGCCCCAGGTCATGCCGGCGCCGAAGACGGTCAGCAGGATCAGGTCGCCGGGTTGCAGTCGGCCCTCGGCGTGCGCGGTGGCCAGTGCGTACGGGGCGCTGGCCGCGCCGATGTTGCCGACCAGGTCGCCGACCACGGTCATCCGGTCGGCGAGGCCCGCCTCGGCGGCGAGCCAGCGCACCAGGACGGGGTTGGGCTGGTGGGTGATCACGTGGTCGATGTCGTCGGTGGTCAGGCCGTGGCGCTCCAGCGTCTCGCCGAGCATCCGCGGGAAGGCGTCCCGGATGAACCGGCTCACCGCCCGCCCGTCCATCCGGATGCGGTGGGCGCCCTCCGCGAGGGTCTGCCGGGTCGCCGGGCGGCGGCTGCCGCCGGCCGGGATCAGCACCCGGTCCGCGAGCCTGCCGTCCGAGCCCAGCCGGAACCCGCCCAGCCCGCCCGGCGGTTCGACCGGACCCAGCACGGTGGCGGCGGCCCCGTCCGCGAACAGCGCGGCGGTGGCCCGGTCCGCGGGGTCGAGGAACTTCGAGTACGCCTCCACCCCGACCACCACCGCGAGCATCGGCCCGTCCGCCTCCCGCAGCCAGTCGTGCGCGACCTTCGCGCCGAACAGCCAGCCCGAGCAGGCCGCGGAGACGTCGAGCGCGACGGCGTCGACCGCCCCGACCAGGGCCTGCACCCGGCAGGCCGTCGCCGGGCCCAGTTCGTCCGGCGTCGAGGTCGCGCAGACCAGCAACCCGAGCTGCCGGGCCGGCACGCCCGCCGAGTCCAGCGCCCGGCGCACCGCCTCCGCGGCCAGGTCCGAGGCCGCCTGCGACCCGTCCGCGACGTGCCGGCGGCGCACGCCGGTGCGCTCCGCGATCCACTCCGGCGTCACCCCCGTCCCGGCCGCGACCTCCGCGTTGCTCCGCACCCGGGCCGGCACGTACCGCCCGGTGCCCCACACGCCCACCGCGTTCACGGCGCCGGTTCCTTCCGCTCGGCGGGGTCGGCAACGCGCTCGGCGGGTTCGGTGGCGGCCGACCGGGGCTCGGGAGCGCCGTCGCGGGCCCGGACCAGGTCGTCCGGGAAGGCGAAGGCGCGTTCGATCCGCTCCAGGTGCGGCAGCAGCCGGTCGTAGCCGCGCTCCAGGGCGTTCTCCAGGCCGACCAGGTCGCCCGGGGTGAGGGTGCGGTGGCGCAGCAGGGCGCCGGCCGTCCGGTCGGCGGCGCGCAGGGCGGCGAGGTGGGCGAGGGCGGTGGTGGCCTCGTCCCCGGGGAGGGTGGCGAGGGCGCGCGGGAGGTCCTCGGCGGCGAGCCGGGCGGCGTAGGTGGCGCCGAGTTCGGCCGCCCGGTCGAGCAGCGGGTTCCACACCTCGAAGGGGGTGGCGGAGCCGGGCGCGTGCTCGGTGCGGGCCCGGCGCAGCCACCCGGTGAGGGTGTGCTGGTGGCGGGCCAGCACGGCGGGCCACCAGCCGGGGTCGGCGAGGTCGGCCGGGACGGGCGGGAGGGTGCCGGTGCCGGTGGAGGTGCCGGTGCCGGTGGAGGTGGCGGGCGGGTCGTCGAGCAGGGCGCGCCCGAGGTCGTAGCGGATCAGTCGGCTGTCGCCGCCGGCCGGGTCGAAGGAGCGGGCGAAGCCGTGGTAGCCGGGCAGCCGGTTGTCGTCGGCGAGTCCGGCGTGGCCGCAGCGGCGCTGGCACTCGGCGACGATCCGTTCGGCCTCGTCGGCGCAGTGCGCCTTGTACGCGGACAGCGGGCGGCTGACGGCGGACCAGGGCGCGAACCCGGCCTCGGCGTCGGCGGTGTCGGACTCCCGGGCGGCGGCGAGCAGTTCGCGGGCCCGGGCGGCGGCGCAGCTGAGCGCGAAGGCGTCGGCGAGGGCGCCGAGCAGGGCGCGCTGCTGGCTGCGGTGGGCGAGCAGGGGGCTGCCGGGGGCGAGGGCGGCGCGGGTCTCGCGGTGGCGGGAGTGCCGGACGGCGAGCACCGCGGACTGGCGGGCGAGGGCGGCCAGCGCGGTGGGCAGGACGCCCCACAGGTCCTGGCCGACGGCGAGGGTGCGGCGCAGCCGGTCCTCGGGGGTGCGCGGGTCGCGCAGGCGGCCGTGCTCGTCGAGCTCGGCGTCGTCGCGCAGCCAGTGCGCCTCCGGGACGCGGACGCCGTCGAACCCGATCCGGTGGTAGCCGAGCGGGAGCGCGCCGACCGGGACGGGCGGGGAGAGGGTGACGCCCGGGCGCGGACCGTCGTGGTCGGCCAGCCGCACCAGGAAGGCGAACACCCCGCCCTCCCGGCCTCGCCCGTCCACCGCGCGGGCGATCACCACGGCCCCGCGCGGCCCGGGGTGCCCGGCCACGCCGCCGAACTTCCGGTCCGCCGCGGTGGGGGTGCGCAGCACGAACTCGCGCCGCCCCGGGTCGAATTCGGCCACCGTCCCGGCACCGAGGTGGCTGCTGGCGCGGCCGGCCTCGGTGACCAGGTAGCCGATCCGCAGGGCACCGGCGTCGACGGCGTCGAGCTCCGGCCGGACGTCCTCGGGCTCGCCGGCCAGCCGCAGCAACGAGCCCTGGCCCAGGATGCTCTGGGTGACCACCGTCATGCCGAGCCGGGGGTCGGCGACGGCGGCCCAGGCCAGGGCGGCGGCCAGCGCGTCGGCGTCGGCGTGCAGGTCGGCGGCGGCGGGCAGGGCGCGCAGCAGGGCGCGCAGGCGGCGGTACAGGTAGGGCTCGCGCTCGGCGGCGGACTCGGCGACCCGGTAGGGGTGCCGGGCCAGGGCGCGGTGCAGGCGGGGCAGGTAGCCGGGGTGGTGGCGACCGTGCAGCAGTTCGTCCAGGGTCCTCGTCGGCTCCTCGGCCATCGTCACGGTCCTTCTCGCTGCGGGGGTCGGCGGGTGGTCGGGTAGGGGGCGGGCGGCTGGCCGGACGGTGGGGCGGGCGACTGGCCGGACGGTGAAGCGAGCGGCCGATCGGGCGGCTCGTCGAGCGGTGGGGCGAGCGGCCGGCCGGGTGGTGGGGCGTGCACCCGGGCGCCGGTGCCGCGCAGGCAGGCGGCGGCGTTGCGGCTCAGTGCGCGGCCCGGACCGGCCTCGCGGTAGTCGGTGTGGCCGTGGGCGGCGAGCAGGGCGAGGACCCGGGGCAGGTGGGCGGGGCGGACCAGGCAGTCGGCGGCGCGGGCGGCCAGGTCGTCGGTGGGGGTGTAACGGCGTCCGGCGACGGCCGAGTAGACCGGGACGGCGGGCTCCCCGATCGCCGGGCCGCCGCGCAGGATCGCCTCGAACTGCCTTCGCTGCCGGTCGAGTTCCGGGTGGTGCGAGGTGAAGGGCAGGCGCAGCCGGACGGCGGTGACGCCCTGCTCGGCGGCGAGCCGTTCGACGGCGGCCAGCCGGTCGACCGGCCCGCCGAGCACGCACTCCCCGGGGCTGTTGACGCAGCCGACGGTGACCCGGCCGCCCCCGGCGCGGACGGCCAGCGCGGCAGCCCGCCGCTCCCCGCAGCCGATCAGCGTCAGCCCGCCGGGCGTCCGGGCCAGCACCCGGGCCAGGCCGTACGCGGCGCGCGCGCCGGTCCCGACCGTCCAGGCACCGGCGGCGGTCAGCGCGGCGAGTTCCCCGAAGCTGACGGCCAGCAGCGCGTCGGGCGGCCCGTACCGCTCGGCCAGCACCCGCTGCCAGGCCACCGCCGCACCGTAGTGGGCCAGTTGCTGGAGGCCGACCGAGCCCTCCGCCAACTCCCTCCCGCCGGGCGGGTGTTCGCCGAGCAGCAGGGCGGCCGGCGGGGGGCCGGGGGCGGGTGCGGAGGTGTCGGAAGCGGGGGTGCCGGAAACGGGGGTGCCGGAAACGGGGGCGGCGTCATCGACGGTGGCGTCATCGATGGTGGCGGCGGCATCCGCGACGCTGGCGTCGATCTCCTCGTAGACGGCCCGCAGCGCGCGGCGCAGGGCACCGTCCCGGGCGGCGGCCCGGTACAGCGCCTGCACGGGGAAGTCCCCCTGACCTGGGAACATGTGAACCGACACGGGCATGACTGCACACTCCGCAGCAGCGAGAGGGCCGATCCGGCACGGGCCGCACCGCGCCCGGCCCCGCGCCGGCTCCCCTCGGCGCGGCCGGCGTCCGGCCCGCCACCACAGTGCCCAATCAGTACGCCCACCATCCAGTCATATGACCGGTGGATGCGTTGAAAGTTCCGCCGCCGTTGAACACCCGCGCGAACTCACCGGCCACGCCCCCGCCCCGCACCGGCGCACCGGCACCCCCGCCCCGACGTCACCGCGCGATCATTCCCGCCAGCGCGAGGTCGAGCAGCCGGTCCGCCTGGGCCTCGGTGTCGTGTTCGCGGGCCCAGGCGGCGGCGTTCATCAGGGTGAACACGTCCACGCCCGTGGTGTCGCCGCGCAGGGCGCCCGCCCGGCGGGCCCGGTCGACCAGGCGGTCGCCGATGGCCGTCAACCGGTGGCAGGAGTCCTGGAGTTCGTCGGACCGGGCGGCCAGCGCGGCGGCCAGGCCCTGGTAGGCGGCGGCGTGCCGGACCACCGCGCGGATCCAGTCGGCCAGCGCCAGGGCCGGGTCGGGGTGCTCGGCGAGTCCGTCCCCGTGGGCGAACAGCTCCTGGTTGCGCGCGTCCAGCAGGGCGGCGATCAGCGCGGCGCGGGTCGGGAAGTGGCCGTAGAGCGTGCCGATGGCCACCCCGGTGCGGCGGGCCACCCGCTCCAGCGAGGCGCCGGTGCCCTCCTCCCGGAAGACGGCGTCGGCCTCGGCGAGCAGCCGCTCACGGTTGCGCCGCGCGTCGGCGCGCGGACGGCGGCGGACGGTCTCGGTCACGTCATCTCCCTTTCCGGGCGGGGCCCTTGCTGCCGGTCCTCGCGCTCGGCCCTCGCGGCCGGTCCCCACCCGTCGACCCTTGCGGTCGGCCGTCAAGTCGAGGCATCCTCGACTCACCTCGAAACCGAGGATGCCTCAGCTTATCGGCGCGCCGTCCGCCGCGCCACGGAACACCAGACAGGGGAGAACCCGCCGTGATCCTGCTGACCGGAGCCACCGGCGCGATCGGCCGCCACCTGGTCCGCCGACTCGCCGACCGGGGCGCCGAGTTCCGCGCCCTGGTCCGGGACGAGGCCAAGGGCCGCGCCCTGGGCTGCGCGTACGCCGTGGGCGACTTCGCCGATCCGGGCTCGCTCACCGCCGCGTTCGATGGCGTCGACCGGCTGTTCCTGAACGGGCCCGGCGCGGCGCCGGTGGACGGGGAGCAGCCGATGGTCCGTCAGCTCGGCTCCGTCATCGACGCGGCCGCGGCGGCGGGCGTCGAACGGGTGGTGAAGGTCTCGGTGTGGCACGCCGCGCCCGGCCGCCCGCTCTCCGAGGGCGTGCACGGCGTGCTCGACCGCCGCCTCGCCGAGTCCGGCCCGGCCGCCTGGACGCTCCTGCAACCCTCCGGCTTCCTGCAGAACCTGCTGGCCCCGGGCACGTTCACCCCCGACGGGCGCCTGGTCGGCCGCTACGGCGGCGCGCCCGTCTCGCACATCGACTGCCGGGACATCGCCGAGTGCGCGGAGGTCCTGCTGACGGGGCCGCCGCGCCCCGGCGAGTCCTTCGTCCTGACCGGGCCGGAGGCCGTCACCGACCGGGAGCTGGCCGCCCGGATCTCGCACGCCCTGGGCCGGACGGTCGGCCTCGCGCCCCTCGCCCCGGACGAGGTCTCCGCCGCACTGGCCGCCCAGGGCCTCCCGGCCGGCTTCACCGCGGGCCTGGCCGAGCTGCTGCGCCAGGTCGCCGCGGGCTCGCTGGCCGGAGTGACCACCGCCGTCCCCGACCTGCTCGGTCGCCCCGCCCGCACGGTGGACGCCTTCCTCGCCGACCACCTGCCGGCCTTCCGCGCGGCCCTCCGACTGCCTTGACCACGGCGGCCTCGAACTGACGTGGACCGGAACGCCCTTGCCGCCCGCTCGCGCGTCCCGGGCCTGAGTACAGGTACTCAGGCCGCCGGTTCACCGCATACGGAATGATGATCGGCGCGACGGGCCGCAGGGGCCCGTCCCTGCCGACCGGAGCGCCCCACCGTGAAACGTCCCGCCCTGGCCGTGGCCGCCACCGTGCTCGCCGCGGGCACCCTGCTCGCCGGCTGCGGCTCCACCCGCAGCTCCGACTCCCCCGGCTCCCCCGCGGGTTCCGGCTCTGCCGCAGGCGCCGCCGCCGGTTCGCCGGACGCCGCGCAGGCGGCCCGGCAGGGGTACGAGCAGCAGTACGCACAGGCGGTGGCCGACCACGACCGGGCGTTCCCGAGCGTCGCGAGGGCCTGTGCGGGGAAGCCCACTACGCAGCCGTCACCGGTGGACACCCCGTCGTCCGGCCCCCAGCCCGAGAACCCCAAGTACGCCGAGAACCACGCTTACCTGCGGACGGCCACGCTGGACCCCGCCGCCCAGTGCCGCGGCGAGGCGCACGCCGCCCGCATCGCCGCCGAGGCCGCCGCGCAGCCCCCGGCCGGCCCCGCGCAGGCCAAGGCCCTGCTCGCCCGCCTCGGCTACCCGGACGCCACCGTCGACCAGGGCGGCGACGGCGTGCACTTCACCTTCTCCGTCCCGCAGCTCGGCCCCTGCCTGACGGGCGTGCTGTCCGACCCGCCGCACATCGAGGTGCACGGCCCGTACCTGGAGGGCGGCTGCGAACTCCCGAAGGGCGGCCACTGAGCCTCCCCTCGCCGCGCCGCCTCCGGCCCGGAATCCCGGTGCGGCGGAGCCGACCGCACTGCCAGAATCGGGCGATGACCGACGACCACCTGCTCCACCGGGCGTCCCGCCTCTGGACGGGGCTGGCCGACGTGCCCGCGGCCTTCCCCGCGCCGGGTGCCGCGAGTGTCGTGGTGTCGCCGAACTCCGGGCTGTGCCCGCCGGGTTGGGTCGGCCTGCTGACGCTGGGCGGCGCGGTGCTGGCGACCGCCCCGGACGCCCGGCGCGCCGAACTGCTCCGCGCCGCGCTGCGGTCCTGCCCGGAGGCCGGGTGGGACGCCGAACTGCTGGGCGCCGCACTGCCGGTCCGTCGGATGCTCGGCCCCGCCGCGCTCGCCTACCTCGCCCCGACCGACCTCGTTCCGACCGACCTCGTTGCGACCGATCCCACCCCGACCGATCCCACCCCGGCGGCTCGACACCCACCCGTCCGCGAACTCCCCAGCGAGCACCAGGAGTTGCGCGCTCTGGAGGCCCGGGTGCCGGCCGCGGAACGCGACGAGGCAGCGCTCGGCGAGATCACCTCGCCCGTGTTCGCCGTCGTCCGGGAGGGCCGCGTCCTGGCCGCCTGCGGTTACCGCGTCTGGCCGTTCGAGACCGCCCAGTTCAGCGTGCTGACCGACCCGGCGGCCCGTGGCCGGGGCCTGGCCCGCGCCGCCGCGACGGCCGCCGCCGCCCACGCCCTCGCCGCCGGGCTGCTCCCCCAGTGGCGCGCCCGCGTCCCGGCCTCCCGCCGGGTCGCCGCCCGGGTCGGCTTCCGCGAACTGGGCACCCAGCTCTCGGTCGAACTCCCCTGAGCCCGGCCGCGCACCCCCGGCGGGGCTTCAGCCCGCCGCCGCCTCCCCGCGCACCTTCGCCAGGAAGGCGGCCAGGTTGCCGCGCATCCGCTCGATCCGCTGCTCCAACGTCAGCGACTCGTGGATCTTGGTGCCGGTCTCGCGCAGGCCGCGGACGTACAGCGAACAGGCCAGGTCGCTGCACATGTACGCGCCGACCGAGTTGCCCTGCCGCCCGGCGGGACCGGCCAGCGGGGCCACCAGCAGCGAGACCCCGCCGGTGTGGGTGGTGACGCACAGCGAGCAGATGCTGCGGCGGGGCTGCCAGGACGCGCCGGAGGAGGACCGCAGGACGACGGCCTGCGGACGGCCCTCCAGCTCGGCGACCAGGTAGGCCCGGTCCGGGGCCTGCGGGTCGCGCCAGCCGAGGAAGTCCAGCTCCGGCCAGGGCTGTTCGTGCAGCTCACGGGGCAGGTTCAGTCGTTTCGCCTCGCCCTTGGAGCAGTTCAGGAACGCGGCGCGGATCTCGGGATCGGTCAGCTCTCTCACGAAGCACCACGCTAATTTGCCTAAGTCGTTTAGGCAAATGGATAATCGACTCAGGAAGCACGACCGGACGACGACGAGGAAGGGACGGGTGGGTGCGGTGGCACGTGCAGGTCTGACCCCCGAGGTACTGGCCCGAGCGGGCGCGGAACTGGCCGACGAGGTGGGCTTCGACCGGGTGACGGTGACCGAGCTGGCCCGCCGCTTCGACGTCAAGGTCGCCAGCCTGTACTCGCACGTCAAGAGCTCCCACGACCTCAAGGTCCGGATCGCCCTGCTGGCCCTCGCCGAACTCGCCGACCGCGCCACCGACGCGATCGCCGGCCGGTCCGGCCGGGACGCCCTCGCCGCCTTCGCCGAGGCGTACCGCGGCTACGCCCGCGAATACCCGGGCCGCTACGACGCCGCCCGCCTCCGCCTCGACCCCGGGACCGCCGCCGCCAGTGCCGCTCCCCGCCACTCCCACCTCACCCGGGCCATCCTCCGCGGCTACCACCTCCCCGAACCCGACCAGACCCACGCGGTCCGCCTCCTCGGCAGCGTCTTCCACGGCTACATCGGCCTGGAATCCGCCGGCGGCTTCGCCCACACCCCCGTCCCCCCGCAGGAGTCCTGGGACTGGATCGTCGACTCCCTCGACACCCTCCTCCGCGCCCGCAGCACCCCGGAGGGGACCGGCTGAAACTCCCCGCCCCGCCACTCGCGGACCGGCCCGCAGAGGCTCGCGCGCGCCGCCGACCGGATGACGAGGTGGCGCGGTGACCGAACATGACGAGGCGGTGCCCGTCCGTCGGCACCGGTCCGGGTGCGCCCACCGCTCGACCGCGCGGGGAACGACGCTCACCTCCGTCTCTCCCCTACGGCGAACGGCGGCCACCGGAGACCGGTGACCGCCGCCGTGCCCGCTCCCGGCCCCCGCGGGGGCCGGGGCTCGGGCCCTTACGCCCCTTCGCGGACCGGGAGCTTCCAGCCCGGGCGCGGGTAGTGGCAGGTGTAGCCGTTGGGGTAGTGCTGGAGGTAGTCCTGGTGCTCGGGCTCGGCCTCCCAGAAGTCGCCGAGCGGGGTCACCTCGGTGACCACCTTGCCCGGCCACAGGCCGCTCGCGTCGACGTCCGCGATGGTGTCGAGGGCGGTGGCGCGCTGGGCCTCGTCCGCGTAGAAGACAGCCGAGCGGTAGCTGCTGCCGATGTCGTTGCCCTGCCGGTCCAGGGTGCTCGGGTCGTGGATCTGGAAGAAGTACTCCAGCAGCGTCCGGTAGCTGATCCGCTCCGGGTCGTAGACGATCTCCAGCGCCTCGGCGTGGCCGGGGTGGTTGCGGTAGGTGGCGTGCGCGTTCTCGCCGCCGGTGTAGCCGGTGCGGGTCGACTGGACGCCGGGGAGTTTGCGGATCAGCTCCTGCATACCCCAGAAGCAGCCGCCGGCCAGGACGGCACGGTCCGTGGTCATCTAGTACTCACTCCTCGCATGGGACGTCGACTCGTCCGCCCGGGGCACCGCCCCGGGGGACCATCCGGTCCAACCGCCCGGACACCCCCGATGTTCCCCGCCCGGCCCCCGCCCCGCCCGCCGACCCGCGCACCGCCTCGCTCAGCCGGCCAGCCCCTCCAGCACCTGCGCCCCGGGCAGCGCACCGGCGACCGCACCGGGCAGGATCAGCTTCCCGCGTCGCCGACCGCTGCCCACCAGCACGTACGGGGCGGCGGCGACCGCGGCGTCGACCAGCAGCGGCCAGTGCGCGGGCAGGCCGACGGGGGTGATGCCGCCGTACTCCATGCCGCTCTCGCCGACGGCGGTGTCCATCGGTGCGAACGACGCCTTGCGCGCGCCCAGGTGACTCCGCACCGCCTTGTTGACGTCGAGCCGGGTGGTGGCCAGCACCAGCCCGGCGGCCAGCGTGGTCTCCCCGCCGCGCTTCGCGGCGACCACCACGCAGTTCGCGGACGCCTCCGCCGGGACGTCGTACGCGGCGCAGAACACGGCGGTGTCGGCCAACTCCGGGTCGGTGTCCACGTACAGCACCTGCCGGGCCAGCTCCGCGTCCCAGCGCCCGAGCAGTTCGGCCACCGGGGCCGCCAACTCCCCGACGGCGTCCACCGCCCGCCGCACCTGCGGGAAGTTCCCGAACGGCGCCCGCACCGACTCCCCGGCCGATCCGGACTGCTCCAGCTGCTCCGTCTGCTCGCTCATGCCCCGACTCTAGCGAAGGCGCACCCGCCGCCCGCACGTCTCCGCGGACTGCGACGGCCACACCGGCTCCGGCGGCTCCGGCGGCTCCGACAGCTCCGATGGCTCCGGCGGCTATTCGGCGAGCGCCGCCCGCCAGGCCCAGGACTCCCGGCGCGGCCGGCCCGGGAGTTCGCCGCGGCCGGTGCACCAGAGCAGGACGGGGGCGGGCTCTCCGGCGGGGGCGTGCGGGAAGAGCCGGGCCAGGACGGCGGCGCAGAGCGCGGGCGGCGGCGTCCAGTCGAGGGCCAGGCCGGTGGTGATGTCGTGGGTGTGCAGCAGCGTCTCGGCGACGCCCATCGCGGCGAAACCGCTCGGGTCGGTCGGTCCCCAGTGCCAGGCGCGCAGCCCGGGGTCGGCGGCGGCCAGCGCGAGGGCCAGCAGGTCGCCGCAGGCCAGCGCGGTCGCCAGCAGGTCGGCGGGGCGGGCGTCCTGGCGTGCCGTCAGGTCGAAGGGCAGGTAGCGGTCGGTGGGCCGGGCGGCGAGCTGTCCGGCGTAGGCGAGCAGGTCGTGGCCGATGTGGGCGAGGGTGTCCCGGCAGCTCCACTCCAGGGGGCCGGCCGGGACGCCCCAGTCCAGGCCGAG
The DNA here is from genome assembly GCF_003259315.1 of Kitasatospora sp. SolWspMP-SS2h. Lineage (GTDB taxonomy): Bacteria > Actinomycetota > Actinomycetes > Streptomycetales > Streptomycetaceae > Kitasatospora > Kitasatospora fiedleri. The sequence goes on from NZ_QLLT01000001.1 coordinate 149,950, forward strand.
CTGCGGGGTGAGGACGCTTCGCGTCTCCGCCAGGGCCGCACGCAGTTCCTGATGGTCCATCGCCCCATCCTCGCACCCGCGATCCGCTGACCCGCCGGCCCGCGTCGACAGGTCGTCGGATCAGCGGATCGACAGGTCGATAGGTCGACAGCTCAACCGGTCACAGGTAGGGCCGGGTGATCAGCTCCAACCCGTGGCCGGCCGGATCGAGCACGTAGACGCCGCGTCCGCCGTGCTCGGTGTTGGTCTCGCCGAGGCGCTGCATCTGCGGGTCGGCCCAGTGGTCGATGCCGCGTTCGCGCAGCATGGTGTGCGCGCGGTCGAAGAGTTCGTCGTCGACCAGGAAGGCGTAGTGCTGCCGTTGGATCTCCACCGGCGGTTCGGCGAACTGCAGCAGCACGCCGTCGGCGAGCCGGAGGTTGGTGAACGGGCCCCAGGAGGGCGCCTGTTCGGCCTCCAGCAGCTCCTGGTAGAAGCGGGCGGAGGCGGTGCGGTCGCGCGAGGCGATGATGGTGTGGTTGAAGGCGGCGGGCATGGTTCGGGTCTGACCTCGTTCCGGATGTGGTCGGCAGGGGGGCGGTACGCGCACTGCGCGGAGGAGGGGTGGTCCTCTGGCGTGCGGGCGGCCCTGCGGCACCCGGGGCGCGGTCAGTCGCCCACCGGGTCGCCGATCCGTGCGTGGCCCATGGCCGTTCCGGTGTTCACCCGGACACCGTACGGAACCCCCTCGTCCCCCGACAACACCTTTTCCGCTGCCGCCACTCCCCTCTCCTCCGCCCCGGCCGCACCGAAAACCGGGCGCGGCCGGGACGCCGTCGGCACTACCGTCGCGCGGATGGCCGACGAATGCTTCACCCTGCCCCGGCTGGCGGCGATCCACGACGCGCTCGACCCGGTGCGCGACGACCTGCCGCCCTACCTCGCCCTGGTGGACGAGCTCGGCGCGTCCCGCGTCCTCGACCTGGGCTGCGGCACCGGGGTGTTCGCCCTGCTGCTGGCCGGGCGCGGCGTGCGCGTGCTCGGTGTCGACCCGGCCGCCGCGTCCGTCGCGGTGGCCCGCCGCAAGCCGGGTGCCAAGCGGGTCCGCTGGCTGGTCGGGGACGCGACGGGCCTGCCTCCGCTGGAGGTCGACCTGGTCACCATGACCGCCAATGCCGCCCAGGCGGTCACCGGTCCCGGGCAGTGGCACGCCACCCTGCTGGGCGTGCGCGGCGCGCTGCGCCCGGGCGGGCACCTGGTGTTCGAGAGCCGGGTGCCGGCCCGCCGGGCCTGGGAGTCCTGGACGCGGGAGGCGTCCCACCGGGTGAGCGAGCTGCCGGACGTCGGCGCGGTGGAGAACTGGGTGGAGCTGCTGGACGTCTCCGGGCCGCTGGTGACGTTCCGCTGGCACTACGTGTTCGCGGCGGACGGGCAGCACCTCACCTCGGACTCCACCCTGCGCTTTCGCGAACGCGGCGAGGTCGAGGCCGACCTGCGTGCGGCGGGCCTGGACCCGGTCGAGGTCCGGGACGCCCCGGACCGCCCCGGCCGGGAACACGTCTTCCTGGCCCGCCGCCCGAACGCCCCTTCCTGAGCGACGGCTTGACACCGACCCGGCCCCGGGTCGAACCCCGGCCGGACGCCGGGCGAATCCCGGGCGGACCCAGGACCTGCCGTTCCCCCGCCCCCGGGCCCGCTGGTTCGCCGGCCGTACGGCGGAACGCGGCGGACGGAGGGCCGGGGTGGGCATCGAGGGGACCGGCGCGCCGGGCGTCGCGACGGTCGGCGTCCTCGGGACGCCGCTGTCCGCGCTGCCGACGCAACACGCGGCGGACAGCGGGTGGCGGCGCGAGCGGGGACGCGCCGAGGCGGCGGCGGAGCGGCAGCGGCGCGAGCACGAACTGCGCGGAAACGACGCCGCCCGTGCCCGGATCTCCGGCCCGCTCGACCCGCCCGGCCGGCCGACCCGTCCGGCCCGCTCGACCCCGTCCGCGCCATGGAGCCGGACGTGTGGCAGCTGCCGGCCCGCCCGACGCATACTCCTGGCATCCGCTGGCGAAAATACCGCCAGCGGCATGCAGTTGCGAGGGTGCCGCGCCCCGCCCGGCCGGTACCGGACCCGCCGCGGCGGCCGGGAAGGAGCACCGTGACCGCCACCACCGCACCACCCGCCGTACGGTTCCACGGCAGCGTCGACGCACCGCTGCGGTTGACCGTCGCCCAGCTGCGCGCGCTGCCCGCCCACCGGGCCGAGGTGAGCTTCGACTGCCTCACCGACGGCGAGCGGCGGCACCGCTTCGAGGGCCCGAAGCTGTGGGACGCGGTGCGCGAGGCCCGTCCGCGGATCGACCTGCGCGGCCGCAAGCAGCGCCTGCGCTTCCTGCTGGCCGTGACCGGCGCGGACGGCCACTGCGCGGTCCTGTCCTGGGCCGAGATCGACCCGGACTTCGGCGGCCAGCGGGTCCTCCTCGCCACCAGCGCCGACGGCGCGGCGCTGGACCGCGCCGGCCCGCAGCTGGTGGTGCCCGCCGACCGCTGCGGCGGGCGCTACATCGGCGGGGTCACCGAGGTCTGGATCGGCCCGGTCGCGCGCTGACCGCCGCACCGGGAGCATCCCCGGGCGAGCCGCCCCGGGCGTGGGCGAAATCACCGGAGAGCCTCGCAACTGCCACGATAGAGTGGCGAAACCACTGGCAGATGCCATGTCGCGATGGGGGTCCCGTGTCCGACCAGCTGCTGTTCTCGTACGGGACGCTCTGCCTCCCGCAGGTCCAACGGGCCCGGTTCGGGCGCGAGTTGGCGGGCCGCCCCGACGCGCTGACCGGCTTCCGGCTGGACACCGTGACGATCACCGACCCGGACGTGATCGCCGACAGCGGCAGCGACCGGCACCCGGTGGCCGTCCGCTCCGACGACCCCGCGGACGCGGTCGAGGGCACCGTCTTCACGCTCAGCGCCGCGGAGCTGGCGGCGGCCGACCACTACGAGGTCGAGGACTACCTGCGCATCCGGGCCGACCTGCGCTCCGGCGTCCGGGCCTGGGCCTACGTGGACACCGCCACCGCGGAGGAGTTCCGCGCCCGGCGGCTGCTCGACGCCCAGGCCAAGGCGACCGTCCTGTTCGAGGAGGTGGCCCGGCGCGGCCTGGTCGCCCCCGGCCGGAGCGAGCAGGCCGTCAGCGACGGCATCCGCGACCTGGCGAACGAGCTGTTCGGGACGACCAGGCACTGGCACAAGCGCATCGTCCGCTCGGGCCCGCACACCCTGTTCCCCTACCGGGAGAACCCGCCGGACCGGGTCCTCGAGGCCGACGACATCGCCTTCGCCGACTTCGGCCCGATCTTCGAGGAGTTCGAGGCCGACCTCGGCCGCACCTACGTCCTGGGCGACGACCCGGACAAGCTGCGCCTCGCCGCGGACCTGCCCGCGGTGTTCGACGCCGGTCGCCGCTACTTCGCCGAGCACCAGGACGTCACCGGCGCCCGACTGCACGCCGAGGTCGACCGCCTGGCCCGGGCCGCGGGCTGGACGCTCGGCGGCACCGGCCACGCCGGGCACCTGGTCGGCGAGTTCCCGCACGAGAAGATCGACGCCGCCGAGATCGAGTCCTACATCGCGCCCGGCAACACCACGCCCATGCGCCGCACCGACCGGGCCGGACGGGTCTGCCACTGGATCCTGGAGGTCCACCTCGTCGACCCCGCGCGGGGCTTCGGCGGCTTCCACGAGCAGCTCCTCGACCTGGGCTGAACCCGCGACGGCCGCTGCGCGTCCGCCCGGGACGCGTGGGCGCGCGCACCACCTCGCGCGCCCCGGACCGGGTGATCGCCCGGAGGAAGTGCCGCGCGGGCGCGAGGGGCGGCCGGGGGCGGGCGGGTGGTGCGGGTCAGTGCCCGGGGGCGAGCGGTTCGCCGTGCTCGAACCGCAGGACCTGTCGGCGCAGGGCGCGCTTGGCCCGGGGCAGGAAGGCGCTGCTGGGGCCGCCGACGTGCGGGGTGATCAGCACGCCGGGGGCGTGCCAGAGCGGGTGCCCGGCGGGCAGCGGCTCCGGGTCGGTGACGTCGAGGGCCGCCCGCAGGCGCCGCGCGGAGAGTTCCGCGAGCAGCGCCGCGGTGTCGACGACGGGGCCCCGGGCGACGTTGACGAGCAGCGCGCCGTCCTTCATCCGGGCCAGGAATCCGGCGTCGACCAGGTGGCGGGTCTGCGGGGTCAGCGGCGTCAGCAGCACGACGACGTCCGCGGCCGGGAGCAGCTCCGCGAGTTCCGCCGTGCCGTGCACCCCCTCCTCGGGGCGGGGGCGGCGGGCGACCCGGACCACCTCGCACTCGAAGGGTTCCAGCCGCGCGGCGAGCGCCCGGCCGATCGAGCCGTAGCCGAGGATGAGCACGGTCCGGTCGGCGAGGGACGGGTGGAACTCCTGCTGCCAGCGCTCCCGGTCCTGGAGGCGGGTGAAGTGCGGGACGCCGCGCAGCGAGGCGAGGATCAGCGTCACCGCCAGCTCGGCGGTGCTGGCGTCGTGCAGCCCGGGCGCGTTGCACGCGACGACTCCGGGCGGCACGTGCGGCAGGACGTCGTCCATCCCGGCGGTGAGCGTCTGGACCACCTTGAGCGACGGCAGCCGCCCGATCACCGGCAGCGCGACGGCGTGCCGCATGTACGGCAGGCAGAAGAACTCCACCTCGCGCAGTGCGTCGTCCGGCGGCACCGGGCCGTCCCCGTCCCACACCAGGGCGTCGAGTCCGGCGGGCAGACCGCCGATCACATCGGGGGCGTACGGGAGGAGGTAACGAGCGCTCATGCCCCGACCTTAACCACCGCACCCACCTGCACCCACCGCCCGGGCCGGAGCCCGGGCCGCTCAGGGCGCCGCGGCCGGGCTGTCGGGGCGGTGGCCGGTCCGGTGGGCGGGGCGTTCGCCCGAGCGGCGTTCGACGAAGCGGGTGAGCAGGACGACCTGGCGCGGGGCGGAGCGGTCGCCGGTGATCCGGGCGAACAGGAGGTTGGCCGCGGTGCTGCCGACCGCGACCGGGTCCTGGCTGACGACGGTCAGGGGCGGGTTGAGGCGCTTGGCGAGCGGCAGGTCGTCGAAGCCGACGATGGCCATCGGCGCGGGGCCGTCGGCGGTCTCCGGACCGTCCGGGCCGTCCGCGGCGTCCGGGCCGTCCGGGCCGTCGGCGCGGTCCAGGACGCCGAGGGTGATCAGGTCGTTGCTGCTGAACAGGGCGGACGGCGGTTCGGGCAGGGCGCGCAGGGCGGCGAGGGCGAGCCGGGTGTCCAGGTGGGAGCGCAGGCCGTGCCGCACCAGGGCGGGGTCGGGGGCCAGGCCGCGGGCGCGGAGCGCGTCCAGGTAGCCCGCGTGGCGTTCGCGCTGGGTCCAGATGTCGTAGCGGTCGCCGAGGTAGGCGATCCTGGTGTGGCCGTGGTCCAGCAGGTGGGTGACGGCCCGTCGGGCGCCGTCGCGGTTGTCGACCGTGACGGTGTCCACGTCGAGGTCCTTGGCGGGCCGGTCGACGCAGACCACCTGGGTGCCCGCCTCCATGGCGGGTTTCAGGAAGCCGTGGCTGCCGATGGTCGGGACGATGATCAGACCGTCCACCTGCCGGGCGGTGAAGGCCGCGATCACCTCGCGCTCCCGGCGCGGTTCGTCGTTGGTGCTGCCGACCAGGACGACGCAGCCGCGCCGGTGCGCCTCGTCCTCGATCGAACGGGCCATCAGGGCGTAGAAGGGGTTGGCGAGGTCGTCGACGACCAGCCCGATCGTGGACGTGCCGAGTCGCTTCTGCCGCAGGTTGCGGGCGTTGTCGTTGCGCTGGTAGCCGAGTCGGCGCACCGCCTGTTCGACCTTGGCGGCGGTGTCGGGCGAGACGCCCGGGGTCTGGGAGACCACCCGGGAGACCGTCATCAGACTGACCCCCGCGGCTTCGGCCACGTCCTTCATCGTCGGGCGCTTCAACAGGGCTCCTCCTCCGCACGCTCCCCCGGGGCCCGCCGTCGAGCCCCTGCCGCGGCCCCGCGGCGTCCGGTGCGTGCGCGCGCGGCGTACCGGGGCATCGGACGACGGGGTCCCGGGCGCCCGCGGGTCGGCGCGGGCGTCGGAGAGTGCATCCTACGACGCCCGCCGGCCCGTCCCCGGCCGGCCGCCGGGCGGCTCCCACCGGGGCCGGGAGCCGCCCCGGCCCGGGGTCAGCAGGCTTCCCGGTAGACGTACTTGCCGACCTCGGGGTCGTCCAGGTTGGCCTTGGTGATGGCCACCATGGTGGTGCCGATCTGCGCGGTGACCGGCTGCCCGGCGACGGCGGCGAGCGCCTGGTCGACGCCCTGGGTGCCGATGCCGGCCGGGTCCTGGGCGACCAGGACGTCCAGGGTGCCGCTCTTCAGGGCGGCGACCTCGTCGGGCTCGGCGTCGAACGCGGCGACCTTGACCGCGCCCTGGCGCCCCGCGGCCTGGAGGCCGGTGGCGACGCCCTGCGCGGTGTTGGTGTTGCCGGCGAAGACCCCGCCGAGGTCGGGGTGGGCGGCCAGGGTGGCCTGGAGCTGGGAGGCCGCGGTCGCGGGCAGGTCGTTGTCGTAGAGGACGGGCAGCAGGGTGATCGCCGGGTGGTTCGCCTGCATCTCCTCGGTGAAGCCCTTGATCCGGGCGTCGGTGGTGGAGACCCCGGGCTTGACGCTGATCACCAGGGCGGAGCCCCGGTCCCCCATCAGCTCGGCCAGCGCCTTGGCGGCCGTCCGCCCGCCGGCCTCGTTGTCGGAGGAGATCCGGGAGACGCCGACGGAGGCGTCGCTGACCGCAGTGTCCACCAGGACGACCTTGGTGCCGGCGCTCTGCACCTGCGTCAGCGACGGGGTGAGGGCCGCGGTGTCCACCGGCGAGATCAGCAGCCCGTCGGGGCGGTTGGCGCCGACCGCGTCGACGATGGGCCGCTGCACGGCGACGTCCCACTGCGCCGAGCCGTCGACGGTGAGCTTCACGCCCCGCTTCTCGGCCTCCGCCTGGGCGGCGCAGGCCATCGTGATGTAGAACGGGTCGCTCTTGACGCCGGTGACGAGCTTGAGCGTGACGCTCTTGGCGCCGCCGCCGCCGCCGTCGCTGCCGCAGCCGGCGGTGGCGGTGCCGGCGGCGACCAGGGCGAGGACGGCGCAGCAGCGGACGAGGGTGCGCGATCTGCTGGTTCCGGGCATGGCGGGTCTCCTCCTGCGGGGGGAACTGCGGGTGGGTGGGAGCAGAGGTGCGGGAGCCGGCGTACGGGAGCGGGGCCCGGACGCGCTGCGGCGCCCGGGCGGACCGGCCGGGCGGTCAGCCGCGCTCGCGGCCGCGCCGGCGGAACTGGTCGAGGTAGACCGCCGCGACCAGGACCACGCCGATCGCGACGTCCTGCCAGTACTGCTGGACGTCCATGATGATCAGCCCGGTGGTGAGCACGGCCGGGATGAAGACGCCGATCACCGTGCCGAGCACGCTGCCGCGCCCGCCGAACAGGCTGGCGCCGCCGAGCACGACCGCGGTGATGACCTTCAGGTTGTCGGTGGAGTGCCCGGCGATCGAGGTGGTGCCGAAGTAGGCCAGCCACATCGTGCTGCCGAGTCCGGCGAGCAGCCCGGTCAGGGCGTAGACCCGCACCAGGTGGCGGTCCACGTCGATGCCGGAGCGGCGGGCGGCCTCCGGGTTGGAGCCGATCGCGTAGGTGTGCCGGCCGAACCGGGTGCGGGCCAGGACCAGGCCGAACACCACGGTGGTGGCGAAGGCGATGACGACCAGCCAGGGGACCTGTCCGAAGAGCTTGCCGAAGCCGACGCCGCGCTGGAGCTTCCCGGAGACCGCCCCGGCCGGGTCCTGGCCGCCGGTGACGATCTGGGCGATGCCCAGGGCGGCGCCGAAGCCGCCGAGCGTGACGATCAGCGGCGGCACCTTCGCCTTGGCCACCAGCCAGCCCTGCAGCGCGCCCCAGAGCAGCCCGGTGACGAGCGCGATCAGGGTGGACACCGCGACGGTGCCCCAGCCGGCCGCCGCCCCGCCGTGGTGGATGGTGTACTCGGCCGACAGCACGGCGGAGAGCACCAGGACCGAGCCGACCGACAGGTCGATCCCGGCGACGATGACCACGTACGTCATGCCGACGCCCAGCACCAGGTAGATCGCGGCGTTGGTGGCGATCTGGGTCAGGTCGTAGCGGGTCAGGAAGGTGTCGGGCCGGGCGGCGGTGAAGAACGCCACCAGCAGCAGCAGGACGCCGAAGGTCCACGCCTCGTTCGCCGCGGCGAGCCGGCGCGCCCACCCGGGGACGGCGCGCGGGGAACGCCGCACCGCGCCACCCCCGACAGCCGTGCCGACCGCCGCGCCGACCGCCCTGCCGGCCCCGCCGGCGCCCGCCTCACCACCCTCGACCGCGACCGCCTCACCGCCGACCGCCCCGCCGTCCTCGACCGCCCCGCCGACTCCGGCCGTCTCGCCGCCGGCCGCTCCGGGCATCCGCGTGCTCACGCCGTACCGTCCTTCCTGGTGGAGGTGGGCACCGGGTCCAGCGCCCCGGTCATCGCGCCGACCAGTTCCTCGACCGAGGTGGCGGCGGCGTCGAAGACCGCCACCCGGCGTCCCAGGCGCAGGACTTCGACCCGGTCGGCGACCGAGAGCACCTCCGGCATGTTGTGGCTGATCAGGACGACCGAGATGCCGCGGTCGCGGACCCGCCGGACGGTCTCCAGCACCCGGCCGCGCTGGACCACGCCGAGGGCCGCGGTGGGCTCGTCCATGAAGATGACGCGGCTGGCGAAGGCGACCGCGCGGGCGACCGCCACCGACTGCCGCTGGCCGCCGGAGAGCGCGGCCACCGGGACGGACACGTCCCGCAGGTCGACGCCGAGTTCGGCGAAGGCGGCGACGGCGGCGCGGCGCATGGCGGTGTTGTCCAGCACGCCGAGCCGGCCCAGCAGGCCGGGGCGGTGCAGTTCGCGGCCCAGGTGCAGGTTGGCCGCGGCGTCCAGGTCGGGGGCGAGGGCCAGGTCCTGGTAGACCGTCTCCACGCCGTGGCGCCTGGCGTCGAGCGGGCCGGCGAACCGGACCGGTGTGCCGTCCACCAGGATCTCGCCGCCGTCGGGGGCGGCGGAGCCGGAGAGCGTCTTGACCAGGGTGCTCTTCCCGGCGCCGTTGTCGCCGATCAGGGCGACCACCTCGCCGGGGTGGACGGTGAAGTCGGCGCCCTGGAGGGCGTGCACCTGGCCGTAGCGCTTGCTCACCTGCCTGGCTTCCAGGAGGGGTTGTGTCATCGGGCCGTCCTCCGCGCCGCAATTGGTAACGTTCACGCAAGAGTTGGGAGTCTGATGGTGTGGCGGCGGGCTGTCAATAGCTTCGTCACACCTCGATGTCCCGGGCAAAGTCCCCGGGAAAAACCGGAGTTGACGTTGTGTCATGACCTTGACTGGCGCTCGACATCGTCGGAACAATGCCACTCGCTCGGTAACGTTCACATCGCTACCGGAAGGTGCTCACGGTGCCCCTGCCCGCTCTCAAGTCCCGGGCCGCCGTCGCGGCCGGCGCGCTCCTGCTCGCCGCCTTCGGCCCCGGCCTCCTCGCCACCGCCCCCGTCGCGCACGCCGCGACGGCGGCGGCCAACCTCACCCCGTACGTCGACCCGTTCATCGGGACCGACGACAGCAACGCGCCGAACCCCGTCGGGGGCGGCGCCGGCGGCTCCACCTACCCGGGCGCCGTGGTGCCCTTCGGCGGAGTCCAGTTCAGCCCCGACACGCCGACGGCCTCGCCGTCCGGCTACCGCGACTCGGACACCTCGATCGAGGACTTCAGCCTCACCCACTTCGACGGGGCCGGCTGCCCGAACAACGAGGACCTCCCGCTGCTGCCGGTCACCGGCGCGCTGGGCGCCTCGCCCGGCAGCAGCTGGACCGGCTACGCCTCGGGCTACACCAAGTCCAACGAGGCCGCCTCCCCCGGCTACTACAAGAACCGGCTCGACAAGTACGCCACCGACGTCGAGCTGTCCGCCACCACCCGCACCGGCATGGGCCGGCTCACCTACCCCGCCACCAACGCCGCCCAGCTGCTGGTCAACACCGGCCGCAGCGCCACCGGCAACCGCAGCGGCTCGGTGAAGGTCAGCGGTTCGGAGGTGACCGGCAGCGTCACCGCCGGCGGCTTCTGCGGCTCCTCGAAGACCTACCAGATCTACTTCGACATCCGCTTCGACCGGGCCCCGACCGGCTTCGGCACCTGGTCCGGCTCCACCGTCAGCGCCGGTTCGGCGAGCGCGTCCGGCACCAACACCGGCGCGTACCTCACGTTCGACACCAGCAGCTCGCGGACGGTGCAGTTCAAGGTGGCGCTGAGCTACGTCAGCACCGCCAACGCCCAGGCCAACCTGACCGCCGAGAACAACGGCTGGGACTTCGCCGCCGTGCGCTCCGCCGCCGACGCCTCGTGGAACCAGGTCCTCAACCGGGCCCAGGTCAGCGGCGGTTCGGCCACCGACCTGAAGAAGTTCTACACCGCCCTGTACCACGTCTTCCAGAGCCCGAACGTCGCCAGCGACGTCAACGGCGACTACCGCGGCTTCGACGGCGCGGTGCACAACTCCGCCCGCCCGGTCTACCAGAACTACTCCGGCTGGGACATCTACCGCTCCTGGGCGGCGCTGATCGCGCTGATCGCGCCGAACGAGGCCGCCGACATCGCCAACTCGATGGTCCTGGACGGCCAGCAGGGCGGCCTGCTGCCCAAGTGGTCGCAGCAGACCAACGAGGACTTCGTGATGACCGGCGACCCCGGCCCGATCATCGTCGCCAGCATGTACGCCTTCGGGGCCCGCGGCTTCGACACCGCCGCCGCGCTGGCGCTGATGAAGAAGTCCTCGGCCGGCGGCACCGCGCAGGGCTCGCCGATCCGCGGCAACCAGGGCACCTACACCAACCTGCACTACATCCCCGGCGCGCCGTCCGACTCGCTGGAGTACTCGGCCTCCGACTTCGCCGTCGCCCAGTTCGCCAAGGCGCTCGGCAGCACCGCGGACTACACCGACTTCATGACCCGGGCCCAGTGGTGGCGCAACACCTACGGCCCCGAGTCCGGCTACGTGCAGCCGCGCAACTCCGACGGCAGCTGGAAGTGGCCGCTGGACCCGGCCGCCCAGGCCGACTTCACCGAGGGCAACGCCGCCCAGTACACCTGGATGGTCCCCTACGACTTCGCCGACCTGATCAACGACATGGGCGGCCGGCAGACCGCCGTCCAGCGGCTCGACCACCACTTCACCCAGGTCAACGCCGGGCAGAGCCTGCCGTACTACTACATCGGCAACGAGCCCGAGCACGGCGTCCCGTGGGCCTACAACTACGCCCGCTACCCGGCCGGGGCCTCGGCGGCCGTCCGCAAGGTGATGACCGAGTCCTTCACCACCGGCGCGGGCGGGCTGCCCGGCAACGACGACCTCGGGGCGACCTCGGCCTGGTACGTCTGGGCGGCCCTCGGCCTGTACCCGTCGACGCCCGGCGCCGACACCCTGGCCGTGCACGGCCCGTCCTTCCCGTCCGTGCTGATCCAGCGCCCGGGCGGCAACATCACCGTCAACGCGTCCGGCACCGGCTCCTACGTGCAGGGCCTGAAGGTCAACGGGACGGCCACCAGCCACAACTACCTGCGCTACCCGGACCTCGCGGCCGGCGGCACCCTCGACTTCACCATGGGGTCGGCGCCCAGCACGAGCTGGGGCACCGGCGCGGGCGACGTGCCGCCCTCCTTCCAGGACGGCGCGAGCCCGGTGCCCGCCGCCCCGGAGCTGGGCACCAACCTGGCGCGCGGGAAGGCGACCAGCTCCTCGGCCGCGTGCGCCACCGCCGAGGGCGCGGACAAGGCCGTCGACGGCAGCCTCCAGAACAACAGCAAGTGGTGCTCGAAGGCGGCCGGGGCGAGCCTCCAGGTCGACCTGGGCTCGGCGCAGCCGGTCGGTTCGGTGGTGCTCAAGCACGCCGGGCTCGGCGGTGAGAACACCGCCTGGAACACCGGCGCCTTCCAGGTGCAGACCAGCACCGACGGCACCACCTGGAGCAGCGCCGCCACCGTCACGGGCTCGCGCTCCAGCCGCACCTACAGCCCGTTCGCGGTCCGCTCGGCCCGGTACGTGCGGGTGGTGGTCTCGACCCCGACCAACACCGGCGGCGACACCGCCGCCCGGCTCTACGAACTGGAGGTCTACGCCGCCGGGCCGGGCACCGGGTCCGGTCCGATCACCTCGGGCCTGAACACCGCGAAGTGCGTGGACGACTCCAACTCCGGCACCACCAACGGCAACAAGGTCGTGCTGTGGGACTGCAACGGCAGCGGCGCCCAGCAGTGGACGTCCACCGGCGGCACCCTCCAGGCGCTCGGCAAGTGCCTGGACGTCACCTCCTCGGGCACCGCCGCCGGCACCCTGGTCCAGCTCTGGGACTGCAACGGCAGCGGCGCGCAGCAGTGGCAGGCCGTCAACGGCACGCTGGTGAACCCCAGCTCCGGCCGCTGCCTGGACATCCCGTCCTCCAACACCGCCAACGGCGTGCAGCTCCAGATCTGGGACTGCAACGGGACCGCCGCCCAGAAGTGGAACCCGCCGGCCGCCGCGTAGCGAGCGGGGCCGCCCGACCGGTGCCGCCCGCCCCCGACCGGGGCGGGCGGCACCGCCGTGCCCGGCGGGCGGCACGTCGGGGCGGGCTGGCGGCCCGCCGGGGCAGGTCTCAGCCGGCCGCGTTGAGCAGGTCGAGGGCGCTCTGCTGGCAGCCGTAGTCGGTGCTGCCGGGGCCGCCGGCCCAGTGCGGGCCGTACTGGTCGAGCGGGTTGCGGTCCTTGGTGTAGGCGGAGTTCGCCCAGGCGGTGAGGGTCGGCGCGTAGGGGTGGTCGGACAGCTGGGTGTTGAGCCGGCCCAGGCCGCGGGCGTAGGCGCCCTTGAAGGAGGGGCCGTCGCCGGTGCAGCCGTCGCCCTCGCCGGGTTCGCGCAGCACGCCGCCGCTGGTCAGCCGGGTGGTGGAGGCGTCGGCGAGGGTGCGCGCGGTGGTGAGCAGGCTCGCGTCGCCGGTGGCCCGGTAGAGCTCGGTCAGGCCGCCGAGGACCACGCCCTGGTTGTACGTCCAGGTGGGCTGGCCGTTGTTGGCGCAGGCGTCGTTGAGGCCGTCGTTGACGAGGTGGTCGGCGTTGACCATGCCGCTGCCCCGGAACCAGGTCCACTCGTCGCGGGCCCGCTGGAGGTAGGCGGTGTCGCCGGGGATGCGGTTGTGCAGGGCGGCGGTGAGCTGGAGGTACAGCTCGTTGGTGATCGCGTTCTTGTAGGTGCTGCCGGTGTTCCAGCGCACGCCGCCGCCGCAGGAGCCGGTCCAGTTGGCGCTCATGTGGTCGGCGTCGGCGCGGGCGGTGGCCAGGTAGCGGCCGTCGCCGGTCTGGTCGTAGGCGGCCACCCAGGCCAGGCCCCACCAGCCGGTGTCGTCGAGGTACTCGTTGGTGAAGTTGCCGCCCTGCGCGTTGATGTTCTTGTCGTACGTCTCGGCGATGGCGTAGGTGTAGCTGCCCATGCCGGTGAGCCGGGCGTTGTCGATGATCGCGGTGAGCGCGTTGGCGCCGGTCCACCAGCCGTTGCCGCCGAAGAGCTTGGTGGTGCGGTCGAAGGAGGCCATCAGGGCGGTGGCGGCGGCGGTGCGCCGGTCCCAGGCGTTCCAGGTGGTGCGCGCCCAGGGGGTGCAGGCGAGGGCACTGCCGACCTGTCCGCAGGCCCGCAGCGCGCCGACGCCGCGGGTGTTCCAGTCGTCCACGTTGTACATCAGGGTGCGCCAGCCGCTGCCGCCCGCCGGGACCTTGGTGTCGCCCAGCTTGCTGCCGCCGGTCCAGGTCCGGCCGCCGTCCATGGAGCGGTCCAGCCACACCTCGTCGCCGGCCGCGCCGCCGGCGATCGAGGCCCAGCCCATGGCGTCGGAGTCGTCGAAGTGCAGGACGAGCGTGCGGCCCGAGAGCGCCGCGGAGACCGGCTGCCGGTCCTGCGGGCTGAGCGCGGGGTCGCGGGTGTCGCAGTACTTGTTGCAGATCGCGGCGGTGACGGCCGCGGCGGGGGCGGCGGCGGCGACGCCGGGCAGCGCCGCGGCCAGCACGGCGGTGGAGAGCAGGGCGGCGCGCAGGGATCGGGACACGGTCACGGGGGTCTCCTGGTGCTGCTGGGGAACGGGGGGGACGGAGGGACGGGCGGGGAACGCGGCGACGGCCGGGCCGGGGTCGGCCCGGCCGCGGCCGGTCGGTGCTGTGCGGGGGCGGTCGGTGCCGGGGGGTCGGTCAGGGCGCCCAGGGGGCGTCGACGGACCAGGTGGTGTCGGCGACGAACGAGGGGGTGTTGCCGTCCCACGGGTTGCCGCCGCCGTAGGTGGCGATCCACACCTGGGAGTCGAAGTGGCGCAGGTAGCGGTCGGGGTAGTTGTAGGCGGTGAGGCGGACGCCGCCGGTGCCGGGCCGGGCGCAGAAGGTGGCGTCGGCGCGGAAGAGGGCGTCGCTGCCGGCCTCGCGGTAGACCCGGCTGTCGCGATGGCGCAGGTACTGGCCGGGGTAGTTGCGCGACTCGAAGGAGTAGCAGGCGGGGTCGGCCAGGCCGGGGACGACCTTCCAGGTGGCGTCGGCCTTGAGCAGCGCGCTGCTGGCGGCGTCGACGTGCTCGGTGTTGGCGAGGCCGTCGTAGTGGCGCAGGTAGCGGTCGGTGCAGCAGGCGGTGGTGGCGCGCAGCGACTTGTACTGGCCGGTGGGCAGGGTGGGGCTGGCGGGGGTGGTGCGGGAGGCCGCGATCAGGGCGAGGTTGGCGGCCCGGACCCGGGCGGCGTCCACCTTGACCACCTGGCGGTCGTAGCTGAGCAGGCCGTTGGCCTCGTTCTCGACGTCGGTGATCTCGGTGTAGACGGAGGCGGAGAGCCCGGCGGGCATCTGGCCGGTGCGCAGGCTGTCGAGCAGGTTGACCAGGCGGTCGTTGAGGGCGGCCGCGCTGGGCTGGTCCTCGTAGCTGAAGCCGCCGCCGGGGTACCACTCGTGGCCGGCCACCCGCAGGCCGAGGCCGCCGTACTCGCCGAGGACGGCGGCCCGGGTGGCGGTGGGGGCGGTGGCGCCGGGGCCGACGTAGACGTGGTTGTCGACCACGTCGCCGTTGCCGCCGTCGACGGCGCCGCAGCAGTTGACGCCGCTCATGTTGTCGACCAGCCGGGAGGGGTCGTACGCCTTGACGTCGGCGGCGATCCGGGCCTGGTCGTACTGGCCCCAGCCCTCGTTCTCGTCGACCCACTGGATCAGCGCGGGTGAGCTGCGGTGCTGGTCGATGATCCGGTGGTACTCGGCCTCCCACTGGGTGCGGGCGGCGGCGTCGGGGGTGCGGGTGTCCATCGCGGGCATGTCCTGCCAGACCAGCAGGCCGAGCCGGTCGGCCCAGTAGAACCAGCGCTGCGGCTCGACCTTGATGTGCTTGCGGACCAGGTTGAAGCCGAGGTCCTTGTGCGCCTGGAGGTCGGACTTCAGGGCGTCGTCGGTGGGGGCGGTGTAGATGCCGTCGGGCCAGTAGCCCTGGTCGAGGGTGCCGGTCTGGAAGACGAACTGCCCGTTCAGCACGGGGCGTTTGACGCCGTTGACGGTGGCGACGGCGATCGAGCGGATGCCGGTGTAGCTGCCGACGGAGTCGACGGTGGCGGTGCCGGACAGCAGGTCGGCGCGGACGTCGTAGAGGAACGGGTCCTCGGGGGTCCACAGGTGGGCGCCGGGGACGGGCACGGTGATCGGCGCGCCGACCTGGCCGGTGGCGGTGCCGACCACGGTGCCGCCGGTGGAGACGGTGACCCGCACGCTCTGGCCGGTGGCGCCGTCGGCGAGGGCGGTGGCCCGGACGGTGCCGGCGGCGGGGTCGGGCACCAGGTCGAGGCGGCTGAGGTGGGCGGCGGCGACGGGCTCCAGCCAGACGGTCTGCCAGATCCCGGACGCGGCGGTGTAGAAGATGCCGCCGCCGGAGTGCGGCAGCACGCCGTTGGTGTTGCGCTGCTTGCCGACCGCGCCGCCGCCGGTCTGGGTCGGGTCCCAGACCGAGACCACGATGGTGTTGGTGCCGCCGTTGAGGTAGGGGGTGATGTCGTAGCCGAAGGCGTCGTAGCCGCCGCTGTGCACGGCGCCGACCTGGGTGCCGTTGACCCGGACGGTGGTCTGCCAGTCGGAGGCGCCGAAGTTGAGCAGGACGCGGCGGCCGGACCAGTTGGCGGGGACGGTGAAGGTGCGCTTGTACCAGAGCCGGTCGTTCTGGGTGATCTGCCGCTGGATGCCGGAGAGCGCGGACTCGGCGACGAACGGCACCCGGATCTGCTCGCCGAAGGTCGCGGGCTGGCCGGCGCCGGCCGGGGTGACGGCGAAGTCCCAGATGCCGTTGAGGTTGAGCCAGTCGGGGCGGGTGAGCTGCGGGCGCGGGTACTCCGGCAGCGGGTGGTCGACGGAGACCTGGCCGGTCCACGGGGTGGTCATCGGCGGCGACTTGGGCGTCCAGGCGGCGGCCCGGGCCGGGGCCTGCCCGGCGGCCAGCAGCAGGGCGGCGGCGGTCACGAGGACGGCGAGCAGGGCGGCCGTCCGGCTGCGGAGCGCGGCTGCGGCTGCGGCGGGGGGCGGTCGGTGCATCGGTGCTCCTCCAACGAAGGGGTGGGGAAGGGCGGTGCGGGGTCGCGGTGGTGCGGAGTGCGGCGGGGTCAGCGCAGCTGCCAGAGGTGGTCGGCGGTGCCGCTGTCGGCGAACTGCACCACCCGGGCGCTGTCGGCGGTCGACATGCCGTCCACGCCCAGCACCTTGCCCGAGTTGCGGTTGCGCAGCCGGAACCAGCCGTCGCCGTTGTCGACCAGGCGCCACTGGTGGTCGGCGGTGCCGTTGTCCGCGAACTGCACCACCCGGGCGCTGTCGGCGGTCGACATGCCGTCCACGCCCAGCACCTTGCCGGAGTTGGCGTTGCGGATGCGGAACCAGCCGTCGGCGTCGGCGAGGAAGGTCCACAGGTGGTCGGCGGTGCCGCTGTCGGCGAACTGCACCACCTGCGCGCTGTCGGCCGTCGACATGCCGTCCACGCCCAGCACCTTGCCCGAGTTGCGGTTCTGGACCCGCACCTGGCCGTCGGGCTGGAGCTGCCAGAGGTGGTCGGCGCTGCCGTTGTCGGCGAACTGCACCACCTGCGCGCTGTCGGCGGTCGACATGCCGTCCACGCCCAGCACCTTGCCGGAGTTGCGGTTGCGCAGCCGGAACCAGCCGTCGCCGTTGTCGACCAGCTGCCACAGGTGGTCGGCCGTGCCGTTGTCCGCGAACTGCACCACCCGGGCGCTGTCCGCCGTGGACATCACGTCGACGCCCAGCACCTTGCCGGAGTTGACGTTGCGGATCCGCAGCCAGCCGTCGCCGTTGTCGACCAGCTGCCACAGGTGGTCGGCCGTCCCGCTGTCGGCGAACTGCACCACCCGGGCGCTGTCGGCGGTCGACATGCCGTCCACGCCCAGCACCTTGCCGGAGTTGCGGTTGCGCAGCCGGAACGAGGCGCCGCCGGCGGTCCAGGGCGTGCCGGTCGGGGAGGTGGTGGGGAAGGCGGAGATCCGCAGCCGGGCCGCGCCCATCGGGATGAGGGTGACGGTCTCGACGGGCGCGGTGCTGCGGGCGGGGCTGTTCTGCAGCGGGGTGACCACGTGCTGGCCGTCGGCCTGCCACTCGGGGAGGCGGCGGGCGGGCACGGTGATCCGCACCGGGGTGCCGGCCTGGGTGAAGGGGTTGGCCGGGAGCGCTCCCCCGGCGGCGGTGAAGGCGGGGCTCCCGGCGTCCAGCGCGAGGCCGTAGTTCCAGGGCGTGGTGGCGTGCACGGCGTACTCGGGGAAGGCGGCGGTGCCGGCGTACCGCTGGTAGTTCTCGCCGATCCGCAGCGCGTACGTCAGCGGGCCGTGGTCGACCGAGACGCTGCCGTGGTTGGCGGTCCAGGTCCGGACGGTGGTGCGCTGCGGCAGGCGCAGCACGACGGTGTCGCCGTCGCGCCAGGTCCGGCGGACGATGGTGTACGCCGGTCCGGCGGGGGCGCTGACGGCGGTGCCGTTGACGGTGAGGGCGGGCGCGGCGCACCAGCCGGGGACGCGCAGGTAGAGCGGGAAGTCCAGCGGCTTGGGGGTGCTCAGGCGCAGGGTGACGGTCTCGGCGAACGGGTAGTCGGTGGTCTCGGTGAAGGTGACCGCCGTGCCGTCGGCGACCTTGGCGGTGACCGAGCAGGCGGCGTACATGGCGGCGGCGAGTCCGTTGTCGGGGGTGGCGAGCCAGAGTTCCTCCAGGAAGTAGGGCCAGCCCATGCCGTAGTTGTGCGGGCAGCAGCGGTACTGGTCGACGCCGGGCATGAACGCCTGCATGGCGAAGCCGTTCTGGAACTGGCCCTGGCTCTTGGGGGTGTTGTCGAGGTCGACGCTGTTGGCGCTGGTGATGTAGTGCACGGCCTTGCCGTCGGGGTCGAGCGAGGCGGGCAGCGAGTTGAAGGCGAGGTCCTCGCAGCGGTCGGCCCAGAGCGGGTCGCCGGTGATCCGGTTCAGCAGCTGGTGGCTGGCCATGAACTCGACGACGCCGCAGGTCTCGAAGCCCTGGCGCGGGTCGCCGAAGCCGGGCCGGGCGTTCTCGTCGCCCGCGAAGCCGCCGCCGGGGAACTGGCCGTACTGCGCCATCACCTTGTCGTAGGTGCGGTACGCCGAGCCGGTCAGGGTGGCGGACGGGGAGCGCAGCGCGTACTGGGCGGGTTCGCGGAAGCCCTGCGCGATGTTGACGTTGTGCAGGCTGGGCAGGTTGTCGGTCCAGTTCGCGCCGTAGGTGTGGATCTTGTCGGCGAGGGCGAGCAGGAAGGCGTCGCCGGTGCGGTTGTAGAGCCAGAAGACGCTGTCCAGCGCGTCGCCCCAGCGCACCGAGACCCAGCTGCTGTTGAACGCGCCGGGGCCCTGGGCGTTCATGTAGCGGAAGAAGGCGCTGAGCAGCGGGATGATCCGGGTGTCGCCGCTGTACTCCTGCCAGCTGCGCAGCGCCCAGGTGAGCGGCAGGAACGGCCAGAAGTCCGGTCCGCCGTTGAGCGAGGTGCGCAGGGCGGCCGGCCCGAAGAAACCGTCGGACTGCCGGGTGGCGACGATCGCGTCGATCCAGCGGCGGGCGGTGGCGAGGGCGGTGGCGTCGCGGGTGGCGACGGCCAGGTCGACGTAGCCGCGCAGCCAGTACGGGACTTCCTCCCAGCCGACCCGGTCGGGGTGGGTCCAGCCGCTGGTGTTCAGGTCGAGGAAGTGCGAGAGCTGGTCGTAGCGGCCGCACAGGCCGGCGAGCTGGAGCCGGAGCTGCCCGTCGAGCCAGCCGGCCGCGGTGATGCTGCCGGGCGGCAGGCGCAGGAACGCGACGGGAGCCAGTGGCGCCGCGTTGGGGAAGTAGAGGCCGCCCGGGGCGGGGGCGACCGTCGCGGCGGCCGTCGTGGCGGGGGGGGGCCGGGGGGGGGCGGCGAGCGCGTCGGCCGGTGCGGGCAACGAGAGGCCGGCGCCGACGGCGGCGGCGCTGCCGACGAACTGCCTGCGGTTCATGGGCATGACATTCTCCTCCCGAGGAGAATTCCAACGTTAGAAACCTGGGGGCAACGGCATGACAGCATGCGGCGGGAGCGGTGTCCAGTGCTCCGGCAGGGATCGTCGCGGATCAATTCGCTTGATCAGCGGCGGAATCGGCGGTTCGCCGGGAAGGCCGGAGGGCCGCCGACGGGCACCGACGCACCCTTGCCGACGACCCTCAGGCTCTGTATAACGTTGTAAAACCCGGTGGTGACCGGGCGCCGCGACCCGCCCGCACCCGCGGGCGGGAGACCGGCTCCCCGCCGCCGGGGCACCGGACCGGTCAGCGCCTCCCCGAGCGGCGTCGGGAAGGCGCTGACCACCTCCGGTCCGCGGGGGCGGGCGGCCCCCGCGGCGTCAGGACCGGCTCAGCCGTAGGCGTTGAACTCGGCGATCGACCACCAGGAGCTGGACGCCCCGGTCTGCACCACCTTCACGTACCGGGCGTTCTGCGCCGGGAAGTCCACCGTCACCAGCGCCCCCGTCCCACTGCCCGACGCCACCGCCGAACCCCACGACACCCCGTCCGAGGACAGGAACACCTGGTAGCCCCGCGCATAGTCACTCGCACTGCCACCCGAGTCCATCGTGATCCGCGCCAGCGACCGCACCGCACCGGTGTCCACCGTCACCGACTGCCCCGCCGCCATCGGCACCCCCGACGACCAACGCGAACCGGCCACCCCGTCCAGCATGTTCGCCGGCACGTCACCCCCGCCCGTCGAAGACGCCGACGCCGACCACCCCGTCCGCGGCAGCAGGGTCAGACCACCGCCGGTGCCCGAACTCCCGCCGCCGGTGTAGGCGTTGAACTCGGCGATCGACCACCAGGAGCTGGCCGCCCCGGTCTGCACCACCTTCACGTACCGGGCGTTCTGCGCCGGGAAGTCCACCGTCACCAGCGCCCCCGTCCCACTGCCCGACGCCACCGCCGAACCCCACGACACCCCGTCCGAGGACAGGAACACCTGGTAGCCCCGCGCGTAGTCAGCCGCACTGCCACCCGAGTCCATCGTGATCCGCGCCAGCGACCGCACCGCACCGGTGTCCACCGTCACCGACTGCCCCGCCGCCATCGGCACCCCCGACGACCAACGCGAACCGGCCACCCCGTCCAGCATGTTCGCCGGCACGTCACCCCCGCCCGTCGAGGACGCCGACGCCGACCACCCCGTCCGCGGCAGCAGGGTCAGACCACCGCCGGTGCCGCCGCCGGTGACGGTGGTCTGACCGGTGAGGCGCAGGTCGCGGGAGGAGGAGCCGACGGAGACGGTGTGGGTGCCGGGGGCGGTCGTCCAGGAGCCCGCCCAGTACTGGAAGCTGCGGGCGTCCAGGGTCAGCGCGACGTGCTCGGTCCGGCCGGGGTCGAGGGTGACCTTCCGGAAGCCGCGCAGGCTCTTCGGCGGCTCGCCGCTGGCGGCGGGCTGGCCGACGTAGACCTGGGCGACCTCGGAACCGGCCCGGGTGCCGGTGTTGGTGACGTCGAAGCCGACGGCCACGTTGCCCGCGGCGTCCGGCGCGGAGACGATGAGGCCGGAGTAGCCGAAGGTGGTGTAGGAGAGGCCGTACCCGAAGGGGTAGAGCGGTTCCTTGCTCTTCGCGTCGTACCAGCGGTAGCCGACGTTCACGCCCTCCGAGTACTGCACGCTGCCGTTCTGGCCGGGCCACTGCGCGGTGCTCGCGGCGGGCACGTCGGCGAGCGACTTCGGGAAGGTCACCGGCAGCTTGCCGGAGAAGTTGACGTCCCCGTAGAGCAGCGCGGCGATCGCCGAGCCCGCCTCCTGCCCCGGGTACCAGTCGGCCACGATGCCCTGCACCGCGCCGGCCCAGGGCATGGTGACCGCGGAGCCGCTGTTCACCACGACGACGGTGTGCGGGTTGACGGCGGCCACGTCCGCGACGAGCTGGTTCTGCGCGGCCGACAGGTCGATGTCGCGCAGGTCGGAGCCCTCGGACTGGAAGTCGCTGACGAAGACGAGCGCGAGCTCGGAGTTCCGGGCCGCCGTCACGGCCTGGTCGTGGGCGCTCTGGCCGGGCACCGACCAGCCGAGCGTGGCGTTGCTGCCGCCGCCGGCCTGGTAGTAGTCGACCTCGACGCTCACCGGCTGACCGGCCGTCAGGGTGATGCTGCCGGTGCGGGTGGTCGGGCCCTGGTTGTACCAGTTGTTGATGACCTGCTGCCCGTTGACGAGCAGTCGGCTGCCGTCGTCGCTGTTCAGCGAGAACTGGTAGCTGCCGCTGGTGGGCGGGGTCAGCGTGCCGGTCCACTTCACCGACCAGTTGGTGGCGTTGACCCCGGCGGCGGGCGACTGGCCGCCCCAGACCGCGTCGACGCCCGCGTCGACCCGGCCGGCCACCACCGGCCCGGAGAGGTCGGTGCTGTTGTGGTACTCGCCGTACAGGCCGCTGCCGCTGCCGGAGGACGGCTTGAGCGCGGTGGCCGGCACCGGCGGCAGCGAGCCGTCGGCGGACGGCCCGCCCTGGGCGAACGTCACCGTGGTCCCGGCCCCGGCCCGGGCCTTGATGCCCTGGTAGGGCGTCACCACGTGCGGGGCGTTGACGGCGGCGCTGCCGCCGCCCTGGGTCATCACCCCGGCCCCGGCGTCCTCGCCGATCACCGCGATCGACTTCACCGACGGCGCCACCGGCAGCACCGAGGCGCTGTTCTTCAGCAGGACGCTGCCCTCCTGCGCGACCCGCTGCGCGACGGCGGCGTTCGCGGCGGTGGTGACGACCGCGTCCCGGTTGCCGTTCTGCGTCCGGTCGAAGAGCCCGCGGCGGAACATCGACACCAGCACTCGGCGGACGTGGTCGTCGACGGTCGCCTGCGACACCTGGCCCGCGCCGACGGCGTTGGTCAGCGCGCTGCCGTAGTAGTCGCTGCCGGGCATCTCGACGTCCAGGCCGTTGTTGGCCGAGGCGACGGTGGAGTGGGTGGCGCCCCAGTCCGCGGTGACGAACCCCTTGAAGCCGAGGTCGCCCTTGAGCACGCCGTTCAGCAGCGGCCCGTTCTCGCAGGCGAAGGCGCCGTTGACGGCCGAGTACGAGCACATCGCGGAGTCGACGCCCTGCCGGACGGCGGCCTCGAACGCGGGCAGGTAGATCTCCCGCTCGGCGCGGTCGGAGACCACCGCGTTGTCGGCGAGCGAGTTGCGGTTGGTCTCCTGGTTGTAGACCGCGAAGTGCTTCACCTGCGCCATCGGGCCCTGGCTCTGGATGCCCGCGATGTCGGCGGCGCCGATCTGCCCGGCCAGGTACGGGTCCTCGCCGAACGACTCGAAGGCCCGGCCCCAGCGCGGGTCGCGGACGATGTTGACCGTCGGGGCGAGCACCACGTTCGTGCCCTTGCCCCACTGCTCGGCGCCGAGCACCTGGCCGTACGCGCGCATCAGGTCCGGGTCCCAGCTGGCCGCCCCGGCCACCGGGGCGGCCAGCTGCGTCACCCCGGTCAGGCCGTCGCCGGCGCCCACCGGTCCGTCCTGGAAGTGCAGCGCGGGAATGCCGAGTCGAGTGTTGGCCGGGATGCAGCCCGCGTAGCCGCAGGACGGCCCGCCGTGCAGCATGGTCAGCTTCTCGGCCTGGGTCATCGCGGCGAGCAGTTCGTCGGCGCGCTGGTCCGGGGTCTGGGACGCGTTGGTCCACGGCTGGTCGGCGGCCCGCGCCGCCGGACTGCCGAAGGCGGCGAGGGCCCCGGCCACCAGCAGGGCGGCGAGGGGCCCGGCGAGGGCTGGTCGGTGATCGGAACGGCGCACGACGGCTCCAGTCGGCGGTGGGGGACGCGAGCCGGCGGCTCGCGGGGTGGGGTGGGCCACGGCGGCAAGAAGAGAGAGCGCTCTCCCGGATTCTCCTGACCCCCGCCTGAACCTGTCAAGGGATCCCACCTGTTCCGGTGCGCGGCATTCGGGCCCTCGCGCATCCGCGTCCCGGGCGGAGGAGCCGCGATCGAAACCACCTTGGACGTCGCTCCTCTCTCAACTTGGGAGAGCGCTCTCCAAGGTTTCCCGGCCGGAACGGCGTCGGCCCCCGAGACCGCGATCGGGTCTCGGGGGCCGACGTGTGGGACGGGCCGGCCCGGCGGCGTCCTGCTTCCGCCGCCGGGGGCTACCGGGTTCAGCCGGTCTGGATCGCGGTGTCGTCGATCACGAAGCTGGTCTGCAGCGAGGAGTCCTCGACCGCGTTGAACTTCACCGTGACGCTCTGACCGGCGTAGGCCGACAGGTCGGCGGTCTTCTGCGCGTAGCCGGTGGCCTTGTTGAGGTTCGAGTACGAGGCCACCGTGGTGCCGTTCACCGTGACGGTCAGCTTGTCGTACGCGCTGGAGGTGGTGGTCTCCGCGGTGTCGACGTGCAGCCAGTAGCTCAGGGTCGCCTTGCAACCGGCCGGGATGGTGACGGTCTGCGAGAGGCTGTCGGTGTGGGCGGAGCCGTAGCCGTCCAGCCAGGCCTTCCAGGAGCCGCCGTGGGCGGCCTGCGAGCTGGAGTTGTCGACCACGCCGGAGGTGCCGGTCCACGGCGCGGCGCTACCGGTCTCGAAGCCGGGGTTGCCGAGCAGCTGGGCCGGGGTGCAGGAGCCCTGGGTGGCGGTGACCGTCCAGGAGAAGGTGGCGGAGGCGGTCTTGTTGGCCGCGTCCTTGACGGTGACGGTCACCGAGGAGCCGCCCGCGGCGGTGGGCGTCCCGCTGATCAGGCCGGTGGAGGCGTTGATCGACAGCCCGGCCGGCAGGCCGGTGGCCGAGTAGGTCAGCGGCGCGGTGCCGCCGCCGGCCGTGATCTGGAGGCTGACCGCGCCGCCGACCGCGGTGGACTGGTTGCCCGGGTTGGTCACCGACACGGCGGCGCCGGCCGGCTTGGTCAGCAGGCAGCCGCTGACGTTCAGGTCGATGACCCGGCCGGTGCCCAGGCAGGTGGTGAACCAGTAGGTCTCCTCACCGTAGCTCTGGCCCTTGGTGACGGTGGTGGTGCCGTCCGCGGCCACCTCGCACGGGTTGTTCAGGGTGCACGTCGCGCCGTCGTCGTTGCCGGTGTTGTTGATGCCGACGACCTTCCGGCTGGCGGCGTCGACGATCGGCGAACCGGACGTGCCGTGCGTGGTGTTGCACCCGGCGCTGTAGCGCAGCGAGTCGTGCCAGGTCCACTGGTCCTCGCGCAGGGTCGGGACGAACCCGTTGATCGAGCAGTTCCACACCTGCTTCCAGTACGAGGAGGGTATGTACATCGAGGAGCCGTCGACCGGGTGGGTGTCGCTGATCGTCAGCGCCGTCGCCCCGTATTTGGAGGTGATCGAGGCGAAGGTGTCGGTGAGCTGGTAGAGCGCGACGTCGGTGCCGGTCATCGTCGCGTACAGCACCTTGTCCGCCTGGACGGTGCCGAGCGAGGTGCCGGCGGAGTTGAGCAGCGTGCCGCTGCGGCTGGCGCTCGTGTTCTGGATGACCTGACCCGCCGTCGGCATGGTCGGCAGGCAGTGGCCGTTGGTCAGCATCAGCGCCCGGTCGGTCTCCACCGAGCTCGGGTAACGGACCAGCGAGGCGGAGCAGTTGCTCAGCGCGATGGTGGAGGTCAGATCGCCCGCCTGAACGGCCTGCGCGGGAGCGGCACCGAAGGTCAGGGCGCCCGCGACGACCGTGCCCGCGCCCAGCGCGGCGGCGAATCTCTTGAACATGGCTCTCCTTGTGGGGGATTGCAGACGTGCGACCGGTCGGCGCACGCCCGCGCCGCACGAAAATGCCATGCCCGCTTCAACTTGGTCAACCGTGCCGGCGGAACCCGCGGCCGAAATCGCCCCCGACCGCTCCGGCCGGTCACCCGGCCCGCCCGGCCCGCGCGGCCATCCGGCCGGTGCGGTCATCCGGCCCGTGCGGTCACCGGGCCCGTGCGGTCACCAGGCGACCGGGAGTCGCTCGACGCCGTAGACCGTCGAGCCCCGGCGGAACCGGAGGGCCGTTTCGGGGACGGCGAGCCGCAGGGCGGGGAAGCGGCGCAGCAGGGCCGGCAGGGCGATCCTCAGCTCCAGCCGGGCCAGTTGCTGGCCCAGGCACTGGTGGACGCCGAAGCCGAAGGAGAGTTGGGCGACCGGGCGGCGGTGGACGTCGAGTTCGTCGGGGCGTTCGGGGACGAGGGCGGGGTCGCGGTTCGCGGTCAGCGGGGAGAGCAGCACGTGCTCGCCGGCGGCGATCCACTGGCCGTTGACCTCGACGTCAGTCACGGCGGTGCGCAGCAGCGGGGCGGGGATGGCGAGGTGGCGCAGGAGTTCCTCGACGGCCGGGCCGGTGGTCGCGGGGTCGTCGCGGAGGGCGGCGAGCTGGTCGGGGTGGCGGAGCAGGGCCAGCACGCTCAGGGCGAGCATGGTCGCCGTGGTCTCGTGTCCGCCGACCAGGAGGGTGGTGCCGAATCCGACGAGTTCGTCGTCGGTGAGTTCGGCGCCGTGCTGCCGCACCACCGCGCCCAGCACGCCGTGGCCCGGGGCGGCCCGGTGGCGGGCGACGGTGTCGGCCATGGCGGCGTTCAGTTCGGCCGACGCGGCCACCAGCCGGTCGGCTCCGGCCGTCCCGTCCATGATCACCTGTGCGCAGCGCTGGAACACCGACCGCGTCCCGTACGGGACGTCGAGCAGTTCGCAGATCACCAGGGAGGGGACGGGCAGGGCGAACGCCTCGACCAGGTCGACGACGGGGCCGTGCGCGGCCATCGCGTCGAGGTGGGCGGCGACCGTCTCCCGGATCGCCGGCCGCAGCCGTTCGACCTGGCGGACGGTGAAGCTGCCGGTGAGCATGCGGCGCAGGCGGGCGTGTTCCGGTCCGCTGTAGGCGGGCAGGAAGCCGGGGTGGTTGAACAGGGTGCGCGGCAGTTCCGGGTCGATGCCGTCGCCCGTCACCAGGCGTTCGTCGGCGAAGGCGGCCCGGACGTCCTCGTACCGGGTGAGGACGGCGGCCTCGATCTCCCCGCGCACCGGGTGGACGACGCGCAGGCGCGGCAGGCCGCTCTCCCCGCGCAGGCGCAGCAGGCCGGGTGACGGGTCGAAGGGGCAGCGGGGGTCCCGTTCGGAGGCCACGAAGGAGGCCGGGCGGTGGTCGGACACGGTGCGTGCTCCTCGGTGGGGTCGGCCCCGGGAGGGGCGAGGCTCGTCGTGCTGGCGGGTGCCCGCGCCACCCGTCGTGCCACCCGTGCTAGCCGTGGTAGCGGGTGGAGGCGTGGTGCCAGTCGTGGGCGCCGCGGACGGTGGTCTGCAGCGCCTCGGTGCAGTAGCGGCGCAGCAGTTCGCGTTCGGCCGGGTCGAGGTGGCTGGTCGCCGCCGGGTCGAGCAGGGCGCGTTGGGCGGCGGTGAAGAGGTCCAGCGCCTCGGCGCGGCGGCGGCGGGTGCGCGCCAGGGCCTCCGGCCGGGAGAGGCCGTGTTCGCGCTCCAGGCAGAGCACGAGGTTGTTCGGCTCCCCCAGGGCCGCGTCCTTCTCCAGCGAGACGAGGTCGTTGTCGCAGATGACGAACGTCTTGGTCATCTCGCGCATGACCGACAGGTGCGGCAGCGTGTACAGGTGGTCCGGCAGGACGCAGGAGGAGAGCCGCTCGGCGAGGTCGATGACCGGTGCCACGCCGATGGTGTGGCGCCGCACCCGCAGGTAGGTGCCCAGCGGCATCGGGACGCCGTCCCGGCGGCTGTGCGCCTCGTGGACGTGGTGGTCGAGGTAGGAGGACCAGTGGGCGGCCGACCTGCGGCGCCAGTCCTCGGGCATGCCCCGGCAGCTGCGCCGCCGCATGTCGGCGAAGGCGGCGGCCAGCGGCAGCGGGGACGCCTCGCCGGTGACGCCCTCCTTGACCAGTCCGACCAGGTGCCGGACCCGGTCGGGCGACCGGCCCCACCGCTCGTCGAGGGCGTCGTCGAACAGGAAGTACCAGCTCTGCTGGTCGACGCCCAGGTCCAGTTCGGCCCCGGTCGCGTTCGGGTAGAACATGGCCGCGATCAGCGGGAACTGGCCCTTGAGGTGGTGGGACTCCTCCGCTTGCGAGGCGAGGAACCCGAAGGACTTCGGCCAGCCGAGGTGGCGGTCGTGGGCGGCGCGCAGGTCGGGGCTGGTCCGGCCGGGGAAGGGGAGGGCGAGGGGCGCCGGGGCCGGGCGCCGGGGGGCGTCGGCGGGCGCGGTCGTCTCTGCCGTCGGTGTCATGGTGGGGCGCGCCTCCGGGAGCGTGGGGGGTGGGTTCAGCGGGTCGGCCAGGGCGAGACGCGCATGGGCAGCGCGTCGGGCCGGATCAGCGCCTGGACCACCGGCCGGACCCGGTGCCCCCGGACCGGGTGCGGACGCCAGCGGGAGACGATCGAGCGGAGGACGACCAGCATCTCGGTCATCGCGAAGTGGTCCCCGATGCACTTCCGGCTGCCCAGGGCGAACGGCACGTAGGCGCCCGGCGGGAGGTCCTTCTCGGGGCGGTCGAGCCACCGGTCCGGGTCGAACCGCAGGGGGTCGGGGAAGTGCGCGGGGTCCCGGTGCATCGTCACCGCGCTGTAGATCAGCTCGGCGCCCGCGGGGAGTTCGACGCCGCGGACCCGCACCGGTTCCAGGGCCCGCCGCATGAGGATCCAGCTGGGCTGGTGCAGCCGGAGCACCTCCCGCAGGAAGCGGTCGGTGAAGGGGAGCGCGGCGGCGCCGGGGAGGGCGTCGGCGGGCAGCGCGTCGCACTCCGCCTTGATCCGGTCGGTGATGTCCGGATGCCGGCCGAGTTCGTGGAGCGCCCAGGCCAGCGTGGTGGAGGTGGTCTCGGCACCGGCCATCAGCAGGGACAGCAGTTCGTCGCGGGCCTCCGTGTCGGTCATCCCGTCCGGGTTGCCGGGGGTCGGGGCGAACATGGCCGACAGCAGGTCGCCGTGGCCGGCGGGGTCCTGCCGGGCCTGCCGGACGGCGGTGTCGGCGAGTTCGCGCAGCGCGGCGGCCGCGGCCAGGTACCTGCGGTGCCCGAGCACGGGCGAGGCCGCGATCCGCGCGGGCAGGACGGTGCCCACGAAGACCCCGCGCATCACCGTGGTCAGGTGTTCGGCCACCCGCTCCCCGAGCGCGGCCACCGCGGCGGCGCCGTCCGGGCGTTCGGCGCTGAACAGGGTGGCGACCAGCATGGCCGTCATCATCCGGCGCAGCACCAGGTCCATGGCGATCACCTCGCCCGGCCGCCAGGCCGCCACCTGTTCCTGCGCGATGCCCGCCATCGTGCCGACGCACGCGGCGATGCTTTCGCGGCGGAAGGCGGGTTGGAGCGCCCGCCGCTGGCGCCGGTGGAGGTCCCGCTCGGAGGTGATGATGCCGTTGCCGATGAAGGGGCGCGCGACGTCGAACAGCAGCCCTTTGCCGAACTTCCGGCCCTGCGTCACCATGACCTCGTGGACCGCCTCGGGCGAGTTCAGGACGAACACCGGCCGGTTGCCGAGGAAGATCCTGACGATGTCGCCCTGGCCCCGGACCGACTGCAGGAACTCCACCCGTCGGACGGCCAGGTGCGGCAGGTGCCCGAGCAGCGGCAGCCGGCCCGACGCGACGGGCGCCACCGCCGGAGGAGCAGCGGAACGCACGGTCTCACACCTCCCTGGAGTGCGGGTCGGAAGTCGCTCTGCTCCGGGTGTCCCCCTGCGTCCGACGCGGCTTGAGCATGTCCCGTCATCTGCGGAGAGGTCAAGCGCCTGGCCGAAAACGCACCCCCGGACCGCACGACGACCCCTACGCCTTCTCCTTCTCCGGCCTCAAGACCGCCGCCGCCCCCCTCGACCTCTCCATCGACCCCTCCGCCCCACCGGAGCACGCCGCCCTCACCCCCCGCCCCCGGCAGACCGCATGACACCGCACCAGGTCGTCGGACCGGTTTGACCATCCGCGGAGCGCCGTGGGGATACTCCCCCATGGCAACGGCAACCGGAGCACGGGGCACGACGGCGGTACGCGGGCGGATGGTCTGGTTCCGGGCTGACCCGTTCCTGACCGACCGGGCGGAGTCCTTCGTCCACGAGCCCGACGGCCTGCTGATCTGCGAGGACGGCAGGATCACCGCGATCGGCGACCACACCGCGCTGCGCGACCGGCTCCCCGCGGGCACCACCCCGGTGCACTACCCGGACCACGTGATCAGCGCCGGGTTCGTCGACACCCACGTCCACTATGCGCAGACCGGCGTCATCGCCGCGTTCGGCTCGCGACTGGACGACTGGCTGGACCGCTACGCCTTCGCCGAGGAACGGCGCTTCGCCGACGCCCGGTACGCCGCGGACACGGCCGCCGCGTTCTGCGACGAGCTGCTGCGCAACGGCACCACCACCGCGCTGGCCTTCTGCACGGTCCACCCGCAGTCGGTGGACGCCCTGTTCGCCGAGGCGTCCCGGCGCGACCTGCGGATCGCGGCGGGGAAGGTGCTGATGGACCGGGACGCCCCCGCCGCGCTGCTGGACACCGCCCGGCGCGGCTACGACGACTCCAAGGCACTGATCGAGCGCTGGCACGGCAGGGGCCGCAACCTCTACGCGATCACCCCGCGCTTCGCCCCCACCAGCACCCCCGAACAGCTGGAGGCGGCCGGGGCCCTGTGGCGGGAGCACCCGGGGACGCTGGTGCACACGCACGTCTCGGAGAACACCGACGAGGTCTCCCGCGTCCGCTCGCTGTTCCCGGAGCGGAGCGGCTACCTGGACGTCTACGACCACCACGGGCTGCTCGGCCCGCGCGCGGTGCTCGCCCACGGCGTCCACCTGACCGGGCGGGAGCGGGCCCGCTGCTCCGAGACCGGGACGGCGCTCGCGCACTGCCCCACGTCCAACCTGTTCCTCGGCAGCGGCCTGTTCCGCGTCCGCGCCGCCAAGGACCCGGCCCGGCCGGTGCGGCTCGGCCTGGGCACGGACGTCGGCGCGGGGACGAGCTTCTCGATGCTGGCGACCATGAACGAGGCCCACAAGGTCGCCAAGCTCACCGGCTACCCGCTGGACGCGGTCGAGGCGTTCCACCTCGCCACCCGCGGCGGCGCGCAGGCGATGGGCCTGGAGGGGACGGTCGGCTCGCTGGAACCCGGCCACGAGGCCGACTTCGTGGTGCTGGACCCGAAGGCCACCCCGCTGCTGGCCCGGCGCACCGCCCGGGCCGAGGACGTCGAGGAACTGCTCTTCGTGCTCGCCGTACTGGGCGACGACCGGGCCGTCCGCGCCACCTACGTCGCCGGCGCCCTCGTCTACGACCGCGACGCACCGCCGAGGGCCGCCGCGCCCTGATCCCCCTTCCGCCGCCGCGCCTCCGCCGCGAGCCGGTCCGGCGGTCGAGCTATCGGGCTATCGGGAGAGGAGCGCGCGGACCGCGTCCTCGACCGGGCCGTGCGTGGCGACCGGCCCGCCGTCGGCGCCCAGTGCGCCGAGGGCCGGGGCGATGGTGACGCCCTCCTCGAACAGTTCGATCAGGCGCGGGTCGATGTAGGAGGCCCGGCAGACGGCCGGGGTGTTGCCCAGGTAGCCGGCCACCTCCCGGACCACCCGCGTCACCGCCCGCCGCCGGGCCGCCTCGGACCTCGCGGCCGCCGGCCGCGAGACGGCGAGCCCGACCGCGGCCAGGACGGTGGCGTTCCAGGTCCGGAAGTCCTTGGCGGTGAGGTCGCTCCCGCCGGTCTCGCGCAGGTACGCGTTGAGGTCGCTCCCGTGCACCTCGTGCCACGAGCGGCCCTCCCGGTGGACCAGGAGCCGCTCGCCCGGGTACCGGCTGCGCAGCAGGGACCGGACCACGGCGTGGGTCGGCGGGTCGGCGAGGGCCGCGATCCGCCGTTGGCCGGACTTGGCCGGGTAGTCGAAGCGGACCTCGCCGCGGGCCAGGGTGACGTGCGAGCGCAGGACGGTGGTCAGGCCGTAGGAACCGTTCTCCCGGGCGTAGGCGTCGGAGCCGATCCGGAAGAGTCCGAGGTCCAGCAGGCGGGTCGCGCACGCCAGCACCCGTTCGCGGCCCAGTCCGCGCGCCGCGAGGTCCCGCTCGACGGCGGCCCGCAGCTTCGGGAGGGCCGCCGACGCCGCCACGACGTGCTCGTGCTTGGCCTCGTCCCGCCGGGCCCGGAACGCCGGGTGGTAGAGGTACTGGCGGCGGCCGGCCGCGTCGGTGCCGACGGCCTGGAGGTGCCCGTTGGGGTACGGGCAGATCCACACCTCGGTCCAGGCGGGCGGCACCGCCAGCGCCTTGAGGCGGGTTCGCTCCCCGTCGCCCACCGGGCGGCCGTCCGGGGCGAGGTACCGGAAGCCCCGGCCGTGCCGCACCCGCCGGTACCCCGGCCGGTGGGGGTCGCTGGTTCTCAGGCGCACGGTCGGGGTCCTTCCGTCACGGTCGCGGCTCCGCAGGTCTGCGGCTCCGCGGCTCCGCGGGTCTGGGGGTCTGCGGGTCTGCGGGGGTCGGGGCAGCGGGGGTCGGGGCAGCGGGGGTCGGGGCAGCGGGGTGGTCAGGGCAGCGGGGGTCGGGGCAGCGGGGGTCGGGGCAGCGGGGTGGTCAGGGCAGCGGGGTGCCGCCGGTGGCGTTGACGATGTCGCCGGTGATGTAGCCGGCCTCCGCCGAGGCCAGGAAGACGTAGGCGGGGGCCATCTCGGCGGGCTGGGCGGGGCGGCCCAGCGGGGACTGCTTGCCGAACCCGGCGACCTTCTCGGCGTCCATCGTGGCGGGGATCAGCGGCGTCCACACCGGGCCCGGGGCGACGGCGTTGACCCGGACGCCCTCGGGAGCGAGCTGCTGGGCGAGGCCCTGGGTGAAGGTGACGATGGCGCCCTTGGTGGTCGCGTAGTCCAGCAGGTGCGGGCTGGGCTTGTAGCCCTGGACGGACGCGGTGTTGATGATCGACGACCCCGGCCGCAGGTGCGGGAGGGCCGCCCGGCAGAGCCAGAACATCGCGTACAGGTTGGTCTTCACCACCCGGTCGAACTGCTCGGTGGTGATGGCGGCTAGGCCGTCCGGCTGGGACATCTGGTAGGCGGCGTTGTTGACGAGCACGTCCAGGCCGCCGAGTTCGGCGACGCAGCGGGCCACCAGGTCCGTGCAGAACCGCTCCTCCCGGACGTCCCCGGCCACCGCCAGGGCGCGCCGCCCGGCGCCACGGACCAGCCGGACCGTCTCCCGCGCGTCGTCCTCCTCCTCGGGCAGGTGGCAGAACGCGACGTCGGCGCCCTCCCGGGCGAAGGCGAGCGCGACGGCCCGGCCGATGCCGGAGTCCCCGCCGGTGACGAGCGCGACCCGCTCCGTCAGGCGGCCGGTGCCGCGGTAGGTGTCCTCGCCGTAGTCCGGTTCCGGGTCCATCTCCGCGCTGCTCCCGGGGTGCGGCTGCTGCTGCTCGGCGAAGTCGGGCTTCGGGTACTGCTCGACGGGGTCGCTCGACGCGGACCGGTCGCGGGTCATCGCTCGTTCCTTCCTCTCTCCCCCGCCCGGCCCCCGGAGCGGGGACCGCGGCGGGGCGGTGCCGTCGCCGGTGGTCACTGCGCGGGGGCGGGCCAGGCTCGGGTGGCGAGTGCCGAGGCGACGTGGTGCAGGTTGGCGGCCATGGTGCGGCCGGTGGTGTGCGCCCAGTCGTGGCCCTTCTCCTCGTCCAGGTAGTCGGGGCCGGGGCCCGGGCCCAGGTGCCAGTACGTCCAGGCCTGGGCGGGGATGGTGTAGCCGATGTCGACCAGGCCGCCGCAGATTTCGCTGATCACGTGGTGGGCACCGTCCTCGTTCCCGGTCACCACCACGCCGGCCACCTTCCCGAACGCGACCGGGACGCCGTCGTCGTCCGCCTCGGAGATCATCGCGTCCATCCGTTCCAGCACCCGCTGGGCGACCGAGGACGGCCGACCGACCCAGGTCGGCGAGGCGACGATCAGGATGTCGGCGGCGATCAGCCGCTCGTGGACGGCGGGCCACTGGTCGCCGCCGCCCATGTCGGTCTTCACACCGGGCCGGATGTCCAGGTCGACGGCCCGGACGGTGCCGACCTCCACCCCGCGCTCGGCCAGGGCGTCGGCGACGTGGGAGGCGAGGGCGTCCGTGTTGGACGGCTCGGGCGAGGGCTTGAGGGTGCAGTTGAGGATGAGTGCGCGCATGGTCCGCGCGTACCCGGCCCGTCGCAGCCCAAGGCGGCGGGGCCGGCGGGTTCACCCGACCGGGTGTAGGACGCTCCGCGCCCGACCTCCCGTGGCCGGGGCCTCCCCGGTCAGGGCCTCGCCGACCAGGGCCCCGCCGGTCAGGGCATGGGGTGGGCGGGCAGGACGACCGGCAGCCCGGACCCGTGCGACGGGGGCAGCGGACTGGCGACCTGACCGGTGACCTCCACCAGGAACGTGCCGTCGGCGTCCGGGTACGCGGCTCCTCCCCCGGGGCCGGTCCGGCCGGTGCGGTGGACGGTGACGGTCCGCGCCCGGCCGTGCGTGCCCGGACGGCCGGGCAGGGTGGCGGTGTACCGCTCCGGCCGGGTCCGGCTGTCGGTGCTCATCGCCGCCCCCGGTGGGCCAGGGCGTCGGCGACGCTGTCGTGCACCTCGAACACCGCCCGGGTGCCGGTGGCCTCCAGCAGCCGGACCATCTGCGGGAGCGGCCCGGCCAGCACCAGCCCGGAGCCGGCGGCCTCGGCCTCCGCCCGGGCCCGCAGCAGTTCGTTCAGCCCCGTCACGTCGCAGAACACCAGCCGGGACAGGTCCAGCACCAGCAGGCGGGCCGGCGCGGCGCGCAGGGCGCGCTCCAACGCCCGGCGCAGGAGACGTTGTTGGTCGAGGTCGATCTCCCCGTCCAAGCGCAGCACCCGGGCCCGACCGGGGACCTCCACCACGGTCGGCCTGAGCGCGGGGGCGGGCGCCCCGGCGGACAGGGAACGGAGCAGTTGTTCGACGGACATGAGCGGGCCTCCTGCGCACGGGGGAAGCTGTCCACCAACGATGCTGCCTCGCCCCGCACGCCCGTTTCAAGCCCGGCACGCCACGACCTCGATCGGGCCGTCCGTCCCTGGGCGAGGGCGGCGCCTCAGCCGGGTCCACCGGGTCCACCGGGGCCGCCGGGTCTGCCGGGTCCGCCGGGGCTGTCCGCTTCGTGGAGCAGGAGCGCGGCGACCGCCCCCGGGTCTTCGCGCATGGCGTTGTGGGCGGTCGGCAGGTCGTGGACGGTCCATCCCGGATCGGCGAGCAACCGGGCGCGCTGGTCGGCGAACGGTGTGCGGTCCGCCCATCCCGAGCAGTAGACGAACTCGCGGCGGGGGACGTCGGCGTGGGCACCCGTGAGGCGGACCGTCTGCAGGAGGGCGGCGAGGGGGTGGGGGCGGCGGCGCGGGTCGCCGTCCGGCCGCCGCGGGGGTTGGACGGCGTAGCCGCTGGTGGCCGCACCGGCGACGAACGACGCCCGGTAGCCCTCGTTCATGAGGGACCAGCACGACTCGCCGTCGCGCGGCACGCAGGCGTCCAGGTACACCAGGCGGCGGACCCGCCGGTCGGCACGGTCGGCGGCGGCGGTGATCACCATCCCGGCGTAGCTGTGGCCGACCAGCGTGACGTCGTCGAGGCGGGCGCGTTCCAGCAGGCGCAACACGTCGTCGGTGTGGGTGTCGAGGTTGGCGGTGGCGACCGTGGCGGGGTCGTCGTGGGGGCGGAGGCCGGTCAGGGTCAGGGTGTGGACGGTGTGGCCGACCCGCTCCAGCAGCGGGACCACGGCCTCGAACGCCCAGGAGCCGTGCCAACCGCCGGGAACGAGGACGAACATTGCCATGGGACTTCCCCTCACCTGCTCGGCCGTGGCGTCGGGAGCCACCGCTCACGACGGAAAGCCTCGTCGCCGCGCGTCGTGGCTTGCCACCGATAGGCTGCCAACCGATGCCCGTTCGCCGCCAAGCCCGCCCGGACGCCGGTGCCACGTCGCTGACGTGGCCCTCCGGCGGGCGCCACCTGTGGCCCTCCGGCGGCGGCAGCGGGGCCCGGGCGCACCCGCGCGGGCACCTGGTGTACGCGGCCCGTGGTGTCCTGGCGCTGCACACCGAGGTCGGGACGTCGATCGTCCCGGCCAACCGGGTCGCGTGGACGCCGGCCGGGTTCACCCACCGCCATCGCGCCCACGGCGACACGGACATGCGGATCGTCTTCCTGCCGCCGTCCCTGGCCCGGCTGGTGCCGGGACGTCCGGCGGTGTTCGGCGTCTCCGGCCTGGCGCGGGAGGTGCTGCTCGCCCTGACCGGCCCGCGCGGCGACGGCCACGACGGCTCGGGCGGTGGCGGCGGGGACGGGGCGGTGCCCGGCTACGGCCGCGCCGCGCGAGGGCGTCTGTTGCGGGTGCTGGTCGAGGAGCTGTGCGAGGCCGACGAACAGCCCTTGCACCTGCCGCACCCGCGCGACGACCGGCTGCGGGCGATCGAGCGGATCCTGTCCCGGACGCCCGCCGACACCACCACGCTGGCCGGGCTCGGCCGGCAGGTCGGGACCAGTGCCCGCACCCTGAGCCGGCTGTTGCGCGCCGAACTCGGCATGACGTTCTACGAGTGGCGCACGCAACTACGCGTGCACCACGCACTGGTGCTGTTGGCCGAGGGCCACGACACCACGTACACCGCCCACGCCTGCGGCTGGGCCAACCCCAGCGGCTTCATCGCGGCGTTCACCGACCTCGTCGGCACGACCCCGGGCCGCTACCGGGCCGGCGGACACCCCGGACCGGGCCACACCCTCCGGAGGGCGTGAGCCACCCCGCCCACCTACCGCCGCCCGACTACGCCCCGACCCCGACGACCCGCACGGGGAACTCGTCGGCCGAGTACCCCTCGCGGGTCAAGGCGGCGAATCCCTTGTGGGGCTGCTCCGCGATGCGGCGCCGAATCCCGTCCACCAACCCCCCCTCCCGCGCCCTTACTTGACACCCAGGCATGCCACTCGTCTGTTCGCCAGGTGAATTCGACGACCCCGCATCCACCCCGGCCCCGCCATCGGCACCACCCCCGCCGTCACCGCCCCGGCCACCGCCCGGCGGGCGTCGGCCTCCACTCCCCCGTTCCTACTCTCCGGTCCTCCCCCGGCCCTCACTCTCCGGGGTGCTGCACGAACACGTAGGTCTCCCGGTCGAGTTCGGTGACCTCCACGCAGAAGGCGGCGGGCACCCGGACGTGCGCGCGCAGCAGTTCCGTCACCCGGGTGGTGAGCGTGCTCCGGGTCTCGGCGGTGCGACCGGCCAGGAGCTTGATCTCGACCAGCACCACCGCCTCCGTCGACGCACCGTCGCCCACCAGGTGCTGCGCGGCCTCCCGCACCAGCGTCTTGCAGTCCTCCACCCGGGTGTCGACGACGGCGGGAATCAGCTGGTGCACCTCCTTGGCGAAGCCCGTGGCGTCGAAGTCCAGGCCCGGCGAGTGGTCGATCAGGATCTGCGGCACGGCGGTCGCCCTTCCCGGACGGCGGGCCGCACCGGGGCCTTCCCGGGTCTGCCGCGTCCGTGATCCAGAACATAGCCCCGCGGCGACACTCCCGGCGGGCATACTGGCGCAATGCCCGACCGCCGCCCGCCCGATGCCGTCGAACCCCCGGACCCGTTCGAAGGTCTGGTCCTGGACGAGGAGTTCATCCGCTCCGCCACCGTGAGCGAGCCGTCCGCCCGGACCAGGATGCTCACCGAGCGCTGGCGCCACGAGCCTCCGGTCGACCCGGGTGGCCGCCGCTGGTCCCAGGACGGCCCGGCCCGTGCCCGCCGCACCCGCCGCTCCGGCTCCGGACGGTTCGGCACCCGGTTCCGCACGCTCAGCCGGGGCGAGCGCTGGACGGCGGTGCTCGGTGTGCTGATCGTCCTCCTCGTGGCCGGCGGGCTGCTGTTCGGCCCGAACCGGGCGCACACCCCGCAGGTGGCGTCCCCGGGCACCCGCCCTGGCAGTCCCCGTCCCACCGCCGACCAGGCACTTCCCGGCGGCGGGACGTTCGCCGGCAGCAAGTGCGGGCAGCACGGCTACCACCACTTCCCGACCACCGCCGACGCACTCCCCGCCGGGGAGTCCGCCGGGAAGCCCACCGGTCCCTGGCTGCGCTTCACCTCCTACGGCTACCAGCGGCCGGACGCCGACCGGCCCGGCGAGTTCGTCTTCGACCTGGAACTCGGCTCCGGCTCGGACGCCCCGCTGGCGCTCGCCGCCCCGCTGGGCAGCGCGGGCGTCGCGGTCGAGATCGAGGGCCCGAACGGGGTGGTGGCCGCCGCCCACGGGCTGCCCACCACGGTGGACGGCGCCGCGCACACTCCCGACGGCCGGGGCTGGCTGATCACCGACGGCGGCGCGACCGCCCACGTGGTGCTGCCCGCCGCGGCGCTGTGCCCCGGCGTCGACGCACCGGCGCTGGCCGCCGGGCTGACCCCGCGGACCGACGCCGACCAGAACGTCACCGGCCCCGCCCCCTACACCCTGACCCTGTCGGCGGCCGATCCGGAGATCGCCGAACTGCGCCGCCCGCTGGGGACGCGGTCCGGTGGCGAGGTGCTGGTGGCCACCAACCAGTTGCTACCGGCGGTGGCGAAGCCGGTCTGACAGGGCGGGCGAGTCCGAGGGGAAGTCCGCCCGGCCGCGGCTGCCGCCGCACGCGAGGAAGTCGTACGGCACGCAGCCGTGGCCGGTCCTGGTGTCGAGCGCCGCGACGGCGGCCTCGGCGGCCGGGTCCTGGGCCCGCGCCGGTTCCTCGATCCGCCCGGGCGGCGGTTCACCCTCTCTCCAGTTGTCAAGGAGCTGCCCACCCGGGGTGGTCTCCGCACCCGGCCCCGACCAGCGCCGCCGCCCCCGCCCGCGGCCGTACCGGCACCGACGCCACGGCTCAGGGCCGAACCGTCATGGTCGACCCAGCAGTTGGGTACCGGCGGTGCTCTCCGTCCGGGCGGTGAAGAACTCGGCGAATCCCCTCACGAACTCCTCCTCGGTGATCTGTCCGTCCCCGTCGGCGTCCAGTTGGCGGAAGCCGTGGGTCAGTTCGGCGGGATGGACCCGGGAGCCGCCGAACAGGGTGCGGTACTCCTCGGCGTCCAGCAGGCCGCTGTGGTCGAGGTCGGCGGCGCGGAACATGGCGCGGACGGCGACGTGCAGTCCCTGGTCCAGGTAGTCCGGGTCCCGGTCGATGCCGGCGAGCATCGCGGTGACGAACTCCTCGCAGGAGATCTCGCCGTTGCCGTCGGCGTCCATGGTGGCCAGCAGGTGGTGCCACCAGGTGTCGAAGGCGGCGTACACGGCGGACTCACCGGCCTGGTCGAGCTCCAGCGGCCAGCAGATGTTGTGGGCCATCGCCTGGAAGTCGGCCGAGGTCAGCCGTCCGTCCCCGGTCTGGTCCATCACCTGGCGGTAGAACGCGGCCATCCGGGCCGGCCGGTTGTCCCGGCGCGGGGTGCGCGCCGGGCGCGGTGCCCCGGCCTGCTGTGGTCGGGCCCGACCGCCGTCCGACAGCGTGCGGTAGCGCAACCGGTCCGGCAGTTGGAGCGCCACCGCCCGGGCGCCGCGGTGGACGACCCAGGAGAGCACGGCGGCGCCCCGGCTGCGCGGCAGGCCGAACTTGGCGCGGAACTCCGGTGGCAGGTCGGCCAGGGTGAGCGTGGTCAGGAAGCGGGCGACGAGTCTGCGCAGCAGCGGCCAGGCGGGGCGGAGTCGGCCGAGGCGGCGCGGGGCCGGTGCGCGGGTCAGGACGGTGTACAGCATGTCCTGGGCCGCTTCGGTGAACTCCAGGGTGTCCCGGATGGTGGCGCTGATGTAGCCGGGCACGTCGGCGGCGGTGGGCGGGAACAGTTCGTCGGGGAGTTCGAAGGCTTCGCAGACCGTGCGGAACTCCCGGTAGAGCCGGTCCAGTTGGGCGGGGCGCAGCGGGCGCCCGGCGAGCGCGTGGAGGGCGGTCATCGCCTCGTACAGCGTCACCAGCACCCAGACCCGAACGGCGGGGTCGAGCGCGGTGTAGGGACGGCCCCGGTCGTCGACGCCGGCGATCCGGCGGTGGCTCCGGGCGAGTCGTCGGACCTCTAGGTGCAGGACTTCCCGGTCGGAGGAGAACAGGCGTCGGCCGCTGTCCATGGTGTGCTCGATCCGCCGCCACGG
The DNA here is from genome assembly GCF_003259315.1 of Kitasatospora sp. SolWspMP-SS2h. GTDB lineage: Bacteria > Actinomycetota > Actinomycetes > Streptomycetales > Streptomycetaceae > Kitasatospora > Kitasatospora fiedleri. Next base: position 189,551 of record NZ_QLLT01000001.1, read on the forward strand.
GTGGCTGCGGTAGGTCGACAGTTGGCTGACCCCGGCGGCGACCGCCGGGTGCGCGTTCTGCAGCACCAGCAGCCGCCAGGCGACCAGGGCGATCCGCTGTTCGCCCAGGGTGCGGCGGAGCATCGAGCCTGCTCCCGGTCCGCCGGTGCCCGTCCGCGTGCGTTCCGTCATGGTCTGCTCCCCCCTGGGCTTTTTGGCCCGATCCGCACCGCTCCGTCCCGGTCTTGTCGGCAACCCTAGGGTCCGTGGAGACGGGACCTCGGCGCCGCGGTGGCCAAACCACCCGCCGGAGCGAATTTTTGTGCGATTCTTCGCTCGCGCGAGTGGGGTGTGATCAACCGGAGTTGACGTTCTCCCGGGGGGCGCACCAGCGGCGGGCACCCGTCAGTCCCACCAGAAGGACCACTGCGCGGCTCCGACCAGCCCGGGCGCGTACTCGGTGAGCGTGCCCGCGCCCTGGAAGATGTTGTCGGGGCAGAACGCCAGGTGCTCGGCGGCGATCCGCAGCGCGCTCCGCTCGTCGCCGGGCGGGGCGGCCACGCTCAACTCCAGCTCCGCGAAGCCGACCTGGACCAGCCGGGTGCCGTAGCGGCGCTCCCAGTCCAGCAGGACGGCGGACACCTTGGCGATGTCGTCCTCGTGGTTGACCGGGCCCGTCCAGCCGCAGGCGGTCAGCGCCTCCGCCCCGCTCGCCGCGGCGACCAGGCCGATTCGCAGGTGCCCGTTGCCCGCGAGCAGTTCCCGGGCGAGCGCGCGGGCCGCCCCGTCGGGGTCGCCGGCCCGCTCGGCCGCGGGCGCGGTGCCGGGCCAGCCGTCGAGGAACGGGGCGACGGACCGCCCCAGTTCGGACATCTCGTCCGGGTCGAGCGGCTCGCCGTCGGAGTCCACGACCGTGGAGTACTCCCAGCCGGTGCGCAGCAGCGCGGCCGGGTCGTACCAGTCGGGTTCGCTGGCGGAGACGGTGTCGAGCTCGCCCGTCGCCCAGGGCCGGAACTCCTCGTCCCCGACCCGCAGCGGCGCGAGCAGCAGCGGCCACAGCCCGCTGCGCGGGTGCTCCCGGTGGAGCTCTTCCCACAGCCCGAGCGGTGCCGGTCCGTCGCTCAGCCAGAGCACCGGCGCCGCTTCCTCCCCTCCCGGCCGGGGGCTGACCAGGCGTCCGGCGGGCAGCAGTCCGGCGACGGTACTCGGGTCCCCACTGGGCAGCAGACGGCGCAGATCGTGCTCGGCATCGGTCATGCGAACACGCTAGCGACCACGGGTGACAGGTCCCGGCACCGCGCTCGGGCGGGACCCGTCCTCCCGTCGGTGCACCGCCGCCGCGTCGGCCCCGCGCTGCGCCGCCGCGCCGAGGAACCGGTGGTCGAGGCCGAGCCGCCGGTAGAGCCCGATCGCCGCCGCGTTCCAGTCGTCCACCATCAGCGCCGCGCGCGGCGACCGCGCCAGGATCCCGCCGAGCACCAGTCGGCAGGCCGCCGCCGCGTGCCCGCGTCCGCGCCCGTGCACGGGGTCGCTGACCACGCCGGCGAGCAGGCCGACCGTCGGGGCGGGCCACGCGTCGGCGGCGAGCGCCGTGAGCCGTCCGGCCTCGTCGCGGACGCCCGCCCAGGCGCGAGCGCCCGGCCGGTGCGGGTGGGCGTAGGAGGCCGGGAAGTGGCGGTCGATCAGCTCGGCGGCCTCGTCCCACTCGTCGGGAGCCAGCCAGTACGCGCCACCCCCGCCATCCGACGCCCCGGTGCCGAGCGGTGGAGTGCCGGTCCCGTCGCGCTGCATCCAGCCGAACCGCCCGCTCGACTCCAGCCCGCCGTGGCGCGCGCAGAGTTCCGCGAGCAGCTCGGCGTCCCCGAACGGGCGGTAGCCCGGGCCGACCAGGGCCATTACCTCGTCCAGCAGCGGCAGCAGTTCGGCGACGGGCCCGCGGACGGCGATCCGGTCGCGTCCGGAGAGCGCGGGCGCGGCGACGGCGACGGCCCGGCCGGAGGCGGAGGTCCAGGCCCGGGCGCCGCCGGTGAGTCCCTGCGAGGCCCAGACCAGCACGCTGTCGTCGCCGGTGGCGGTGCGGAGTCGCTCCTCCGTGGTCAGTTCGAGCACGGAGCCATTCTGCGCCGCGCGGTCCGTCCGCCCAGCCCCGGGGTGGCGGCGCCGCGTCCGCCCCGGTCAGGGGAGTCCGGTCCTCCTCCGGCAGTGCGTCCGCCGGCCATCACCGCCACATGTGACATACCACCCGCCCCCTGTCGAGGCGTCGCCGTCAGGCTGACATACAGTCAGCCTCTCCTCCCCCTGCCGGGTCCGGAGGGGAGGAGTGGACGCGGAGCCGGGTTTTCATTACGGTCTGGCATCGAACCCGTCTTCGGATGATAACTCGAACGAAGCGCGAAGCGCGAAGAGTTCGCCCGGCAGAACCGGAAGAAGGAACCTCGGATGGCCTCCCACCGCCGCCCCAAGCAGCCGAGCCGAGCGCGGGTGACCGTGCTCACGGGTGCCGCCGCGACCGTGGTCGCCCTCTCGGCCCAGGCCGGGGCGCACGCGGCGCCCGCCCAGCCGTCCAAGGACGAGGTGAAGGCCCAGGTCGACAAGCTCACCGGCGAGATGGAACAGGCCACCGAGAAGTACAACGGGGCCAAGGAGCGGGCCGACCAGCTGCGCCAGCAGGCCGGCCAGTTGCAGGACCAGGTGGCCCGCAGCCAGGAGCAGCTGACCGAGCTGGCCTCGGGGCTGGCCGAGGTGGCGGCCGACGAGTACCGGCAGGGCGGCGTCGACCCGTCGATGCAGCTGATGCTCTCCGCGGACCCGGACCAGTACCTCACCAAGGCGTCCTCCTTCAACCAGGCCGCCGGCACCCAGAGCGAGATCCTCAAGGCGCTCAAGGACCAGCAGCGCCGCCTGGACCAGCAGAAGCAGGAGACCTCGTCGATCCTGGCCGAGCTGGACACCGAGACCAGGACGCTGAACGACACCAAGAGCGAGGTGCAGTCCAAGCTCGCCGAGTCGCAGCGGCTGCTCAACCAGCTCAGCGCCGCCGACCGGGCGGCGATCCTCGCGGACAACGGGGGCACCGCCTCGCGCGGCGCCGACCGGTTGGACGTCGCCGACCTGCCCAGGGCTTCCAGCGGTGCCGCCCAGTCCGCCGTGACCACCGCGCTCGCCCAGCGGGGCAAGCCGTACGTCTGGGGCGCCGTGGGGCCGGGCAGCTTCGACTGCTCCGGGCTGATGGTGTACGCGTACGCCCAGGCCGGCGTGCACCTGCCGCGCACCTCGCAGGAGCAGGCGCACGCGGGCAGCAGCGTGGGCCGCGACTGGCACGACGCCCAGCCCGGCGACCTGGTGGTCTACAACGTGCACGGCGCCCAGGACCACGTCGCCATGTACATCGGCAACGGCATGGTGGTGCACGCGCCGAAGCCCGGCGCCCCGGTCCGCACCATGGCGGTCGACGCGCTGAGCATCAGCACCATCCGCCGGATCTGACCGGCCCCCGCATCCACCGACGTCCGGCCGCCCGGCTCCCGGGCGGCCGGACGCGTTCGACGGGCATGGGCGTTCGACGGCCGCCCAGGACCGTCCTCACCGTCCGGGCGGCCCGGGCCGCCCACCGGCCGTACGGCGGTCGGGCAGCTGGCCGGCCACGATCGACGCCAGCGCCAGCGCGAAGCCCAGCAGCTGCACCGGCCCGAGCGTCTGGTCCAGCAGCAGTGCGCCGAGCACCGCCGCGACCAGCGGCGACAGCAGGTTCAGCACCGCGACGCCGGTGACCGGGAGGCTGCCGATGCCCTGGAACCAGAGGGCGTACGCGAGCAGTCCGCCGACCAGGCCCAGCCAGAGGTAGCCGAGCGCGGCCCGGCCGTCGACCGCCGGGGGCGCGCCCTCGATCAGGAAGGTGGTGGGCAGCAGGAGCAGGCCGCCGGCGGTGAGCTGCCAGCCGGTCAGCGCGAGCGGGCCGACGCCTTCGGGGCGGCCCCAGCGCTTGGTGAGCGTGACGCCGAGTGCCATGGTGGCGGCGCCGCCCAGCCCGGCGGCCACGCCGACGGCGTCCAGCCCCGCGCTCGGTCCGATCACCACCAGCCCGACCCCGGCCACGCCGACCAGTCCCCAGCCCAGCCGCCGGGCGGACAGCCGCTGGCGCAGCACCGGGACGGCGAGCAGGGCGACGGCCATCGGCTGGGCGGCGCCGAGGGTGGCGGCCACGCCGCCGGGGAGGCGTTCGGCGGCGGTGAACAGCAGCGGCAGGAACAGGCCGATGTTCAGCACGCCGAGCACGGCGGCCTTGCCCCACCAGCTGCCGCGCGGCAGGGTCCGGGTGACGGCCAGGGCGATCAGTCCGGCGGGCAGGGCGCGCAGCAGGGCGGCGGACATCGGGTGGCCGGGGGGCAGCAGTTCGGTGGTGACCACGTAGGTGGTGCCCCAGACCGTCGGGGCGAGCGCGGTGAGCGCGGTGCGGGGCAGGGTGCCGAGACCGGCGCGGCGGGGCGGACCCGGGGACGGGGCGCGGGTGTCGAGCGGGCTGACGGTGGGGGTGGGGCCGGGGTTCGCTCTCATGGGCAGCAGTCTGGTTCCGGTCCGATCGATGAGTCCAACACATGTTTGTCAGCTCATCGATCTCGTTCCATGATGGATCGCATGGAACTCCAGCAGGTGCGCTACGTCCTCGCGGTCGCCGAGACGCTGAGCTTCACCCGGGCCGCCGAGCGCTGCCTGGTCGTGCAGTCGGCGCTCAGCCACCAGGTCGCCCGGCTCGAACAGGAGCTGGGCGCCCGGCTGTTCGAGCGCACCAGCCGCCGGGTCCGGCTGACCGCCGCCGGGGAGGCTTTCCTGCCGGCCGCCCGGCAGTGCCTGGAGGCGGCCGAGCGGGCCGCCGCCGAGGTCGCGGCGGCGGTGGGCGAGGTGCGGGGGCGGCTGGCGGTCGGGCTGATCTCGACCGTCACCGCGGTGGACATCCCGGTCGGGCTGCGCGAGTTCCGCGGCCGGCACCCGCGGGTGCGGATCAGCCTGCGGGTGGGCGCCAGCAAGGACCTGGTCGAGCAGGTCCGCCGGGGTGCGCTGGACGTCGCCTTCCTCGGGCTGCCGACCACCTTCCGGCCCGAGGGGGTGACGGCCCGCGAGCTGGCCCGCGGCCCCCTGGTCGCCGCCGTCGCGCCGGACCACCCGCTGGCCTCCCGCGGCCGGGTCCCGCTGCGCGAGCTGGCCGCCGAGCCCTTCGTCGACCTGCCGGCGGGCAGTGCGGGGCGGGCCCAGACCGATCTGGCGTTCGCCGCCGCGGGGCTGGTGCGCGACGTGGCCTTCGAGGTCGACGAGGCGTCCTACATCCCGCGCCTGGTGGGCCCGGGTCTGGCGGTGGCCATGCTGCCCGCCGCGTACGCCCCGCGGCTGACCGGCGTCGCCGTCGTGGAGGTCACGGACGCGCCGACCCGGATCGAGACGGTGGTCTGGCCGCGCTCCGGTCCCACTCCGGCGACCGCGGCGTTCCTGTCCCTGCTCGGCGTCCCGGGCACCGCCCCGGAGCAGGCCGGATCCGCTGGTACGACCATCGGATGATGACCCGTCAGGTCGCCGGGGCATTGCACCCCGTGTCCTCCCGTTTCCGTTTCGGCGACCCGCTGGCGGGGCGTTCGCGGCCTGTGCTTACCTGACGCCGTGACCGTCCGGCGGCGCCGCCGCACCGCCGGTACGGCGGGCACCCCGGCCGCGCAGACCCGCCGGCGGTGCCGTCTTCCCGCCCTCCCGCGTCCGAGCGACGGCTCCGCCGTGCCCGCGGCGCGCCCGCGACCCCGTACAGGAGCAGCATGTCCGAGCAGATCCCCGAGGCCGTTCCCGGCTGGTCGTTCGAGACCCGGCAGATCCACGCGGGCGCGCAGCCCGATCCGGCGACCGGGGCGCGGGCGGTGCCGATCTACCAGACCACCTCGTTCGCCTTCCGGGACACCGCGCACGCCGCCGACCTGTTCGCGCTCGCCGAGCCGGGCAACATCTACACCCGCATCCACAACCCGACCACGGACGTGCTGGAGCAGCGCCTGGCGTCGCTGGAGGGCGGCGTGGCGGCGGTCGCGCTGGCCTCCGGGCAGGCCGCCGAGACGCTGGCGCTGCTGACGGTGGCCCAGGCGGGCGACCACCTGGTGTCCTCGGCGTCGCTGTACGGCGGCACGTACAACCTGCTGCGCCACACGCTGCCCCGGTTCGGCATCGAGGTGAGCTTCGTCGAGGACCCGGACGACCTGGAGGCGTGGCGGGCGGCGGTCCGCCCGAACACCAAGGCGCTGTTCGCGGAGTCGCTGGGCAACCCGCGCGGCAACGTGCTGGACGTGCGCGGGGTCGCGGACGTCGCGCACGCCGCCGGGGTGCCGCTGGTCGTCGACAACACCGTGCCGACCCCGTACCTGCTGCGGCCGCTGGAGCACGGCGCGGACGTCGTGGTGCACTCGGCCACCAAGTTCCTCGGCGGGCACGGCACCACCATCGGCGGCGTGGTCGTGGACGGCGGCGGCTTCGACTTCGGCGCCCGCCCCGAGCGCTTCCCCGGCTTCAACGAGCCCGACCCGAGCTACCACGGCCTGCGCTTCTGGGACGCCCTCGGCCCGGGCGCGTTCGCCGCCAAGCTGCGGGTCCAGCTGCTGCGCGACCTCGGGCCCGCGCTCTCCCCGCACTCGGCGTTCCTGCTGCTGCAGGGCGTGGAGACGCTGTCGCTGCGGCTGGAGCGGCACACCGCGAACGCCCTGGAGCTGGCCCGCTGGCTGGAGCAGCGCGACGAGGTGTCGGTCGTCCACTACCCGGGGCTGCCCTCCAGCCGCTGGTACGGGGCGGCCCGGCGCTACCTGCCGCGCGGCGCGGGCGCGGTGCTCTCCTTCGAGCTCCGCGACGGCGTCGAGGCGGGGCGGCGGTTCGTGGACGGGCTGGAGCTGTTCAGCCACCTCGCCAACATCGGGGACGTGCGCAGCCTGGTGATCCACCCGGCGTCCACCACCCACAGCCAGCTGGACGCCGAGCAGCTGGTGGCCACCGGGACGGCGCCGGGCCTGGTGCGCCTGTCGGTCGGCCTGGAGAGCGTCACGGACCTGCGGGCCGACCTGGAGGCGGGTTTCCGCGCGGCGAAGGGCGCGGCGTCCTGAACGGCCCGCCGCAGCTCGCCGGCCCGCCGCCCTCCGGGGCCTGGCGGGACGGCGATCCGGTCGGCGGGCGGCGCTGGTTCGCGCTGCCCGGACCGCTCGCCCTGGAGGCGGGCGGCACCCTGCCGGGGACCCGGCTGGCGTACCAGACCTGGGGCACGCCGCACCCCGACGGCTCCAACGCGGTGCTGGTGCTGCACGCCCTGACCGGTGACAGCCACCTCACCGGGCCGGCCGGACCGGGGCACCGGACGGCCGGCTGGTGGACGGAACTGGTCGGGCCGGGGCGGGCGCTGGACACCGACCGCTGGTTCGTGGTCGCGCCGAACGTGCTCGGCGGCTGCCAGGGCTCCACCGGCCCGGCCGCCACCGCACCGGACGGGCGGGCCTGGGGCAGCCGGTTCCCGTTCCTCACCCAGCGCGACCAGGTCGCCGCCGAGGTGCGGCTCGCCGACGCCCTGGGCATCGGGCGCTGGGCGCTGGTGGTCGGCGGGTCGATGGGCGGGATGCGCGCGCTGGAGTGGGCGGTGACGCACCCGGGGCGGGTCGGGGCGCTGCTGGTGCTGGCCACCGCGGCGGCGGCCTCCGCCGAGCAGATCGCGCACGCCTCCGCGCAGGTGCACGCGATCCGCGCGGACCCGGGGTGGCACGGCGGCGACTACCACCACCTGCCGCCCGGCGGCGGCCCGCACCGCGGCCTGGGCCTGGCCCGGCGCCTCGCCCAGATCACCTACCGCAGCGAGCCCGAGCTGGCCGCCCGCTTCGGCCGGGACCCGCAGTCCGGCGAACACCCCTGGCGGGGCGGGCGGTTCGCCGTCGAGTCGTACCTGGACCACCACGCCGCCAAGCTCGTCCACCGCTTCGACGCGGGCAGCTACGTGGTCCTCAACGAGGCCATGAACGCCCACGACCTCGGGCGCGGCCGGGGCGGCACCGCGGCGGCGCTGCGCCGGGCCGCCGTCCCGGCGCTGGTCGCCGCGGTCGACTCCGACCGGCTGTACCCGCCCGTCCAGCAGGCCGAACTGGCCGCGCTGCTGCCGGACGCCGACGCGCTGCGGACGATCTCCTCGCCGCACGGCCACGACGGGTTCCTGCTGGAGACCGGGCAGGTGGCGCCGCTGTTCGCCGAACTGCTGCCGGCCGTGCGGCGCTGACGGGCCGCTGCCGCGTTGCTTCCGGGAGGCCGCCCGGGTCAGGCCGCCCGGGTCGGGGCGCTCGGGTCAGGCCGCCCGGGTCGGGGCGCTCGGGTCGGGCCGCCCGGGCGCTCAGGCGATCGAGGCGGCCACGATCGCCGCGGCGGCCAGGTTGCAGCTGGCCGACACCCACACCGCCGGGTGCGGCTCGGTGGAGACCAGGACCGTGCCGAGCCGCCCGGGGGTGAGCAGGTCCAGCAGCCAGAACGCGAGCGCCATCAGCAGCAGGCCGAGCACGCCGAAGCAGAGCGTGGACAGCAGGCCCTTGCCGAAGTCGTCGTAGGTGTACCGGATCGCGGTGTAGACGATGCCGCCGACGCCGAGCAGCGCGGAGCTGAGCAGCACGGCCGCGTTGCGGTTGCCCTCGGCCCAGATCAGCCGACCGAGCTTGCCGGGCGTCAGCAGGTCGATCAGCAGGTAGCCGAGCAGCAGCAGGACCAGGCCCACCAGGCCGTAGACGGCGGCCGCGCCGAGGCCGTGGAGTATGTCGTTCATCTGCGGGGGCTCCCCGGAGGTCGGGCGCCCGTGCGGGCCGCCTCGTGGTCAAGGATCGGCAAAAGATATCCCACGGACGGCCCAGGGCACTGGCGTCCCGTCAGTTTCCGGGGGCACCTCCCCCGCCGTCCGGCGGCCCGCGTACGATGATCCGCCATGACACCGCCGCCGCCTCCCCCCGCCGCCGGACCGGACCGGCCGACCCCCGGTGCCCGCCGCCGCTCCGGCTTCGTCGCCCTGGGGATGGTCGGCACCCTCGCCCTGACGCTGTCCGGCTGCTCCTCGTCGAGCAAGACCCCCAGCCGCTGCGTCGACCCGGGCACCCTCAAGGTCCTCGACGCGCACTCCTGTTCGGCGGGCGGCTCGGGCGCGGGCCAGTGGTACTACTGCGGCTCCGGCACCACCACCGCGAGCGGCGGCACCTTCAGCAAGTCGGCCGCCAAGCGCGGCGGCTTCGGCTGCCCCAAGGGCAGCAGCAGCGGCTCGGGCGGGGGCTGATCCGGATGCGCCGCCGCACCATCGCCCCGCGCCCCGGCTGGCTGGCCACCGTCGAGTCCCAGGGCCTCGTGTACGCGATGTGCTCCGACCCGTGCAACCAGGGCGGCCCGCACGCCTACTGGGACGAGAGCGCCTACTACGAGTTCTCGCTGCCCGAGGTGGAGGCCCTGGAGGAGGTCGTCGAGGAACTCCACGAGCTCTCCCTCACCGCCGCCGAGCACGTGGTGCGCACCGGCCGCTTCGCCGACTTCGGCATCACCGACCCGCGCCTGGCCGCCGTCGTCGCCGAGTCCTGGCGCCGCCGCGACGAACAGCCCAGCGTGTACGGCCGTTTCGACCTCGCCTACGACGGCACCGGCCCGGCCAAGCTCTTCGAGTACAACGCCGACACCCCGACCTCGCTGATCGAGGCCGCCGGACCGCAGTGGTTCTGGCTGGAGGAGCGCTTCCCCGAAGCCGACCAATGGAACTCCCTGCACGAGCGGCTGATCGAGTCGTGGTCCCGCCAGAAGCACCTCCTGCCGCCCGGCCCCGTCCACTTCGCCCACTCCCGCGGCGACACCGAGGGCGAGGACTGGCTCACCACCCTCTACCTGCAGGAGTGCGCCGAACAGGCCGGACTGCGGACCGTCGGCATCGCCATGGAGGACATCGGCTGGGACGAACTGTCCGGCCGCTTCGTCGACCTGGAGCACCGCTTCATCCGCTCCGCGTTCAAGCTCTACCCGTGGGAGTGGCTGGTCGACGACGAGTTCGCCGACCACCTGCTGGACGTCATCGACCTCGGCGGCAGCACCGGCTCCACGCTGTGGATCGAGCCCGCCTGGAAGATGCTGCTCTCCAACAAGGCCCTGCTGGCCGTGCTGTGGGAGCTCAACCCCGGCCACCCCAACCTGCTGCCCGCCTACCTCGACGGCCCGCGCGAACTCGCCGCCCCCGACGGCCCCGGCTACGCCGCCAAGCCGCTGCTCGGCCGGGAGGGCGCCGGCATCCGCATCGTCGAACCCGACGGCAGCCAGACCCGGCTCGCCGACTGGGCCGGCGACCCGGACCGCTACGGCGCCGAAGGCTACTGCTACCAGCAGTACCACCCGCTCCCCGACTTCGACGGCAACCGCCCCGTCCTCGGCACCTGGGTCGTCGACGGCGAATCCGCCGGCCTCGGCATCCGCGAGACGGACGACAGCCCCATCACCCACCAGGGCGCCCGCTTCCTCCCCCACCTGATCCGCTGAGCCCACCCGCATCCGTCCCGCCTGACGGACCGTCAGGGGTCGCCTTGCCCTCCGCCCTCTCCCCCATCCTCACCTGTCTGACGTACCGGGACGGCTGCCGCGCGAACGCTGCGCCGGAATCCGCAGAGCCGCGGCTCCCCCGACCGCCGGCGACCAGCGCCGAGCGGGCACCCCGCTCCCGGCCGTCTCGCTCCCAACAACCGTCGGCAGCGGATGACGGGGGGTGATCCGCGCCAGGAAGGCCAGCCGGGCCCGGCTGGTCTGCCGCTCCACCGCTCCCCGGCAACGAGCCCGCCTGGCGGCCGACACGTCCGGGACGGTGAAGTGCTCGGCGGCGTAACGACGGAAGAGTTCACGGCGGGTCATCGAAACCTCCTGGGCAGCCGGGGGTCGGCTGGCAGCCGTCATCGGGAACACCCCAAGCAAAGCGCCACCCCCGCGGGCCGAACAATGCGTACCCCCTACCCAACATCCGCCCCGAACCCTGGGTATCCCCCACCCCCGACCGGCCGCTACCCGACCTTCGCCCGCCGCGATGGATACCGCCGCGCATTGATCACCGCACTGAACCCCCGGTCAGCCGGCACTCGTTCCCCTCCCACCCCCGTCCGGAGGTCCGGATGACCCCGCGCGAACGCTTCCGCCTGTACACCAGCGAACGCTTCACCCACCCTCCCCACCCCGCGACGCCTCCCCACGGTCGACCTCCCGCTCTGGCTGGTCACCGCGCCCACCACCGGCCCCGCCGGCACCTGCGGCGAGCAGACCTTCGCCGTCCGCGCCCTCACCCACGTCGAGGTCCTCGCCGCAGCCGCCACCGCACGCGCCGCTCGACCGCCACTCCGCCGCGAACCGGTGGGCCCACCCCGGCCGGATGCCCACCCGGCAGCACCGAGGACATCCGGCCCCACCCCGCAGCTCTCCGCCCCTCCGCGCCCCCGGCCCCGGCCGTACTCCCCGCCGAGCGCCCGTCCACCATCCGCCCCTCCACTCGAACTCAGCTCTCGGTCTCCGCCAGCGCCTCCGCCACGTCCTTCCGGCCCACGCCCAACTTCCTCAGCACGCCGGCCACGTGGTGCTCCACCGTGCGCGGCGACAGGAACAGCACCTGGGCGATGTCCTGGTTGCTGACCCCCTGCCCGACCAGCTCCGCGACCTGCCGCTCACGCGGCGAGAGCGCCTCGCCGTAGCCGCGCCGCCCGGGCGAGGCCATCCGCCCGAGCCCGAGGTCCCGCCGGACGTGCTGGCAACGGGCCGCGTCGGAGGCCGCTCCGAGGGTGGTGTACGTGGCTTCGGCGGCGGCCAACCGCTCGGCCGCGGTCTGCGGGTCGCGCTCCGCGAGTGCCCGGGCCAGCCGCTCCTCCGCCCTGGCGACCTCGTAGGGGCGGCCGATGCTCCGCCAGGCGTCCCGGGCCCGGCGGTAGGACTCGATCGCACCGCCCGGGTCCGTCCCCTCCAGCAGGACGCCCCGGGCCAGGGCCAGCCCCGCGTGGGCGGCGGGCGCGTCCGTCCTGCCGATCGCCTCCGCCGCCTCCTCGACCAGGTGCCGGGCCGCGCCTTCGTCGCCGACGCCCCGTACGACCTCCACGGCGATCGGCAGCAGTTCTCCGGCCCGGGCCCACGCCCCGGCCTGGCGCAGGATCGCCACCGCCGGCGTCAGCAACGCGGCGGCCGTCTCCGCCCCTCGTTCCACCAGTTCCACCGCTCCCAGACCGGCGGCGGCCCTGATCGCCGTGGTGACCTGTGACTCCCGCTCCCCGTACCCGGCGGCGGACTCGAACTCGGCCCGGGCGACCGCCAGCCCACCCCGCGAGGCGGCCATCCGACCGAACAGCAGGGCGCGTTCGACCCGGGCCATCGCCACGTCCGGGTACTCGGTGCCGAGCGCCTCGAACCGCTCCTCCAAGCCCTGCCAGCGCCCGGCCAGGCCGTCGAGGCGCAGCAGGGCGATCCGGCTGTAGCACTCCAGGTAGGAGATCGCGGCCTGCCGGGCCAGGGCGCGGCTCTCGGCGAGCAGCCGTCCGGCCCGCCGGTCGTGGCCGGTCTCCAGCGCGATTTCGCCGACGTTGAACAGGGCCCTGGTGGTCTGCCGGACGAGCTCCGGGCTGGAGGCGCCGCGCGGCAGCCGGTCGAGTTCGGGCCACAGCCCGGGGTCGCCCTCGCGGGCCTGGAAGGTGAGCCTGGTGGCGCGGTAGGCGGCGGCGACCTCCTCGTCGGGCTCGCTCTCCAGCGCGGCGGCGGCCTTGGCCATCCGTTCCCGGACGGCCGCGCCCGCGCCGTCGCGTTCGTCCGTCGCGAGCGCGACCAAGGCCCGGGCGGCGCGGGCCGGCCGTTCGGCGATGAGCTCGTCGGCGGCCTGTTCGACCAGGACGAACCCGGCCCGGTCGCCGCCCTGGACGGCCACCCGCAGGCCCAGGGTGAGCCGGACCTCACCGCGGTCGGCCACCGGCAGCCGGGGGTCCGCGATGATGTCGGCCAGCACCTCGGTACCGGCCTCGTCGTAGGCGGCGTTCGCGGCCAGGCCGGCCAGCACCCGGGCGGCCCGCCCGCGGCGCTCCGGCGCGAGGTCGGTCTCGGCGAGCAGCTCGCGCAGCAGTGCGCCCGCCACTGCGGTGCGGCCCTGCTCCGCGGCCTGTTCGGCCGCCGCCTCGGCGGCCTGCTGCCAGGCGGCCCGGTCGCCGAGCGCGCGGGTGTGCGCGGCGATCCGGGCGAGTGGCCGCGGTTGCCCGGCGCGCAGCGACTCGATGGCCCGGCGGTGGAGCGCGGAGCGCGTCGGGCCCGGTATCCGCCGGTACGCCACCTGCCGGGCGGGCTCCCGGCGGAACGCGTACCTGGCCGGGGCGGGCTCGCCCAGCACCGCTGCGTGCAGGGCCTCCACCAGCCCGGCGGAGACCTGCTCGGTGGGCAGCGCGGAGACCTCGGCGATCAGCTCCTCCCCGGCCGGCTCGTCCAGCACGGCAACCGCCTCCACCACCGCACGCGCCTCCGGACCGAGCCCTGCCAGTCGCTCGACCACCGCGTCCCGCAGGCTGCGCGGCAGGTCCGCCCCGGCCAGGAGGGCTACGGGGTCCGTCCGCCGATCGTCCTCGCGCAGCACCGCCAGGTCCTCGACGATCGCCGCCGGAAGCCCACCGGAGCGTCGGTGCAGCAAGGCCGCCACCGCGGGCACGCTCCCGGCGACGGGACCGCCACCGGCGGCCGAACCGGTCCCGCCCCTGGCACCGAGCGCGGCACGGGCCAGCTCCAGGACCTCCGCCTCGTCCAGGAGCTCGACCCTGAGCAGCCCGCCGGAGACCCCGGGCGGGCAGCGGTAGGCCGCTCCCAGCACGGACGCTCCGTCCGGCAGCTCCTCCGGCCGGTAGGTCACCACCAGCGACAGGCCGGGGTGCGGGTCCCTGGCCAGCAGCAGCAACAGCTCTCTGGTCGCCCGGTCGGCCCACTGCGCGTCCTCGACCAGCAGCACCACCTCGCCCAGCGCCCCGAGCAGCGCCCGCAGGCCCTGTGCCAGCCGGTACCGCTCGCCGGCTTCCGGCCCGGCGGTGTCCGTCGGCAGCAGGTCGGCCAGGTCCGGCAGCCAGGCCCGGAGCGCACCGGCGCTCGGCGGTACTCCGGCGGTCTCCACCAAGGCCGGGCGGGTGTGCCGGAACGCGTCCAGCAACGGCCCGTAGGGCGGTGGCTCGGCCGCTGGGTGGCACCGTGCGGTCAGCACCCGTTTCCCCGGGATCCCGGCCTCCGCCAGCGCCCGCTCGACCAGCGCGGTTTTCCCGACCCCCGCGTCGCCCTCCACCAGCATCACCGCCGACGCAGCGCGCAACACCCCGACCAACCGCGCCACCTCACGCCGTCGCCCGACGAAGCTCGGCGCTCCCCCGCCGTACCTCATCTCCGCCCGCCCCCTCCGCACGCCCGGCCCGACCGCACGAGCCGACGAGAGCACGTACGTTCCGTACGCCCCATCGTGCCGTGCCGCCCGCACCCCCCGGCCACCGACCGCCGACGCACCACCCTCGGCTGCCTCCTCACCGCAACCCTTCCTTCCCACCTCCTCTCGCACCTGAAATCCCTCCACCGCACCCACCTGCCTGCTCACCGGCCCCGACCCCCGGCTCACCGCTCTGGGCCACGGCCCGGCGCCCCTCCCCGTCCTGCTTTCCTCCCGGTACTTCCGCTCCACGGGAACGCACCTGCTGCCGCGCCCCCGGCCAGGCAACTTCCCTGTTGACAGCCGTTCCACCTGCTCCCGCCGGCCCCACGGAGAACACCCGTCCCGGCTCCTGCCCCGAGCGCTTCGGCACCGCGCCGTGTTGCGGGCCGGGTGACTCCCTGGCGAGCATGAAGAAACTGCGTGCGACCTCACCCCGAGCGACGAGGACAGGTGCTGTCATGACCGACTGGGACGCCCAGGACCCGGAACCCGCCGAGGACGACGGCGTTCTCGAACCTGCCGACTCCCTGCTCACGGACCGGCTGGACGACGACCCGCTCGACACTGGAGTCATCCCGCCGGACGGCTACCACGGGGCCACCTCGTACGGCACCACGCCCGAGGAGGCCGAGCGCGGCGAGTCCCTGGATCAGCTGCTGTCCGAGGAGGAGCCCGACGACAGCCCCGAGGCGGTCGACGACCGTTGGGCCGACGGGCCCTCGCCCCGGTCCGGCCGCTTGGTCGAGGACGGCATCGACACCGAGGGCACCGACGTCGGACCGGACGCCGGGGCCGCCAGTGCGGAAGAGGCCGCCGTGCACCTGGTGTACCCGGACGAGGACGCCGAGGCCGAGTTCGACGACGCCGAGCCCGACGAGCCGCTGCGTGAGGCGGTCAGGTTCACCGTGCTCGACGACCTGGCCGATCGCGTCCCCGACGACGACTACCGCTGAGCCGCCCCTCCGGTTCCGCCGGGTCCCCGGTCTCAACCACTCACCCCCACCTCCAGGTCGGCCACCAGCAGTCGGGGTCCACTCTCGTCGGCCTCCGCCATCACGGTCCCGTCCGGTGCCCACACGGCGCTGCCCCCGCAGCCCGTCCACGGTCCGGCGGGGCCGACGTGGTTGGCGAGCACCACGTACATTCCGGTGGCCTTCGCTATCACCGGATGAAGGGCTCGGCGTTCCTCACGTCCCCCTCCGGTGCCGTACAGCGAACTCGCCAGATGCACCTGGCAGCCGAGGGCTGCGTTCCGCGAGGGCACTTCGGGGAAGTGGTTGTCGAAGCACGTCCCCAACGAGTAGCCGATGCCGTCCAGCCGGAAGCGGCCGCCCCCACTTCCGGCCTCGAACACCTCCTGTTCGTTCTCGTACAGATGCTCCTTCGCGTACACCTCCACCACGGAGCCGTCCTGGGCGTACACGGTGCTGGTGATCCGTGGTCGGCCTCCCGGTCCTGCCGCAGCCCCGTTGACCACCAGCGTGATCCCCGCTTCACGCAGCGGGTCGAGACGCACGTCCTCCGCCTCGGTCCACAGCGTCCGGTCCGCACCGATCAGCTCGGGCTCGTACCCGGTGAGCGCCAGCTCCGGACAGACCATCACCACGCTGCCCGCCTCCCGCGCCTCCCGCGCCAGACCGGCGATCCGCCGCACGTTGGCCACCACGTCACCCGCCACGCACTCGAACTGGGCCGCTGCCACCCGTACCCGCACCAACTGGCTCCTTCCCATCACATCGCTTGCTTGGACGCTACCGCCTACGCTCCGGTCCGTTTCCTTCGCGGGGTCTGTCCAATGAACGGTGTAACTCGGATGGGTTGAGTTAGCGGCGGCCGATGGAGAGTCGGCCGTCGAAGGCGATCTCGAAGGCGTTCAGGGCGGCCTTCCAGCGGGTTGTCCAGCGTTTGCGGCCGGCCCCGGTCGGGTCGAGCGACATGATCGCCATGTAGACGCACTTCAGGGCCGCCTGCTCGTTCGGGAAGTGCCCGCGCGAGCGGACGGCCTTGCGGATCCGGGCGTTCACCGACTCGATCGCGTTCGTGGTGCAGATGACCCGGCGGACCTCGGCGTCGAAGCTCAGGAAGGGCACGAACTCGGGCCAGGCGTTCTCCCAGAGCCGCACGATCGCCGGATACTTCCTGCCCCATGCCTCGGTGAACTCCACGAACCGCTCGAGTGCGGCGTCTTCGGTCGGCGCCGTGTAGACGGGCTTGAGCGCCTTGGAGATCTTGTCCCAGTCCTGCCGGGCCGCGTAGCGGAACGAGGCCCGGATCAGGTGGACGATGCAGGTCTGGGTGACGGCCTGCGGCCAGACCGCGGCGATGGCGTCCGGCAGGCCCTTGAGGCCGTCGCAGACGACCATGCAGACGTCCGCGACGCCGCGGTTCTTGATCTCGGTCAGCACGTGCAGCCAGTACTTGGCACCCTCGCCGCCGTCACCGGCCCAGAGCCCGAGGATCTCGCGGGTGCCCTCGACCGTGACCGCGAGGGCAACGTAGATCGGCCGGTTGGCGACCTGGCCGTCGCGGAGCTTCACGTGCACGCAGTCGATGAACACCACCGGATAGACCGGGTCGAGGGGCCGGTTCTGCCACTCGGTCATGCCCTCGATCACCTGGTCGGTGATGGTGGAGATGGTCTGCTTCGACACCTCCGCGCCGTAGACGTCGGCCAGGTGCGCGGAGACCTCACCGTGCGTCAGGCCGCGGGCCGACAGCGACAGCACCATCTCGTCGACGCCGGACAGGCGCCGCTGCCGCTCGCGAACCAGTTGCGGCTCGAACGAGCCCTCCCTGTCCCGGGGGACGTCGATCTCGACCGGGCCGACCTCGGTCAGCACGGTCTTCGACCGGACGCCGTTGCGCGAGTTCCCGCTGCCGGCCCCGGCCGGGTCGTGCTTCTCGTAGCCGAGGTGGTACGTCATCTCGCCTTCGAGCGCGGACTCCAGGAGCTTCTTCGTCAACTGCTGGAGCAGGCCTCCGGCGCCGGTGAGCTGCAGCCCGCTCGCGCGGGCCCGGTCGACCAACTGCCCGATCAACTGGTCGTCCAAGGCGTCCGACTGCAACTCCACCGGCCGCACGGCCTCCACGGCCTCGGCCGAGACGATCACGTCTGTCATCAGGTGCTATTTCCTTGATTGGGAGTTACACCGTTCTTTTTACAGACCCCCTTCG
This sequence comes from Kitasatospora sp. SolWspMP-SS2h, assembly GCF_003259315.1. Classification (GTDB taxonomy): domain Bacteria; phylum Actinomycetota; class Actinomycetes; order Streptomycetales; family Streptomycetaceae; genus Kitasatospora; species Kitasatospora fiedleri. The sequence continues at coordinate 207,168 of NZ_QLLT01000001.1, forward strand.
CGGTCCCGGTCGTCAGCTGAACCACCTTCCGCCCTTCAGTAGCCTTCAAGGAAAAACCCGGCAGATGCGGAGAAACAGGTAGTGAGCACCTTGTCTCAGCCCCTTCGAACCGCATCGTTGAGCGCCCGGCGCTGATCGATTCGGTACGATCGCTCGCAAAGGGCGGAGGTGTCCGGTGGACTTCGATAGGCGCATCCTCGTGCCGGTCGGTCCGGATGCCCGGCGCTGGCGCACCTTCGACAGCGAGCGCACTGCAGCGGTCGCGGCCCGAACGGTGACCTCCCTCGTTCCCGTAGTGCCGCAGCCGGTTTCAACCCTCCCGGCCACGACGGCGGGGCGTCACCGGCGAAGCACCAGGAAGCGTGCGCTGAACCAGAGCCCGACGAGTCCGAGGACGTTGCCCGCAGCTGTCAGCTTCGACAGGTCCCCGGCGCGTACGGGCCCGGGTATGAGGAACGCGGCGGCCAGCATCGCCGCGAAGTAGACGACGTTCAGCAGGAAGGCCACCCCCGCTCGACCGATCTGCTCCAGGTAGCTGAGCAGCGCGAGCGTTCCGCCGAAGAGCACCAGGGTGGGGCCGACCCAGGCGAAGTAGTCGGCGGTGACGGAGGCCGCGGCCCGATCCGTGGTCAGCGCCCGGGCGATCGGTTCCCGCAGCAGGAGTACCGCCGCCCCGAGCAGGAGGTACGGAGGGGTCGCCAGCCGCAAGGCGGTGACCAGGCCCGTGTGGTTGAGACTTCGCCGGTTCTCGGCGGGCCGCAAGGTCACGGCGATGGCCGCACCGGAGCCGGCGGCCATCGCGATCACCATCAGCAGTCCGACGGCCGTCTGCCCGAGGGCGAATCCCGCGACCTCGGTCGGCCCGGCCCCGCGCAGCACCCGCAGGTAGCCGAAGGTCACGATGGACAGCAGCAGGAACGTGCCCGCCACCGGGGCGCCCAGGCCCAGGAGTTCACGTATCGCACCCCGGTCGAGGGCCAGCACGGGCCAGGCCACCCGCCTCCGCCGCAGGACGCGTACGACGGCCGTCCCGACGATCACGATGGCGGGCAGGCCCCCGATCGGCACCGCAAGTACGCCGAGGCCCGTGACCGCGCGGAGCGCGACCATGCCGACGATGGACAGCACGGTGAACAGCACCCCCAACCAGGCGGCCGGACCGGTGTGGCCCAGACCGCGTAGAACTCCGGTACCGAGGTAGGGAATCAGCCCGACCACTCCGGTCAGAGCGACGGCGACGACGAAGACCAGCACCTCGTGCCGGGCGCCGGGCGCGACCCCGAGAGCGGACAGGAAGGGGCCCGAAGCCGCCACCGCGGTGAGGGCTTGCAGTATCAGCAGGCCCGCGCCGATGGTGAAGAACGTCGGTATGGACTTGAGCGAGTTCCGTTCTCTGCCGTTCCGAGCAGCGATGCCCGCAGAGACCTGGGCCGCCACCACGAGCCCTTCGGTCACCGCCAGCACGAGGTAACCGACCGGGGTGTACACCGAGCGGACGTAGAGCGCCTCCGGGTCCAGGCACCCCAGGAAGGCCACCGTCCAGGCCTGCAGCACCAGCCCCGCTACCAACCCGAGCAGGACGGATGCGGCGCACCGCGCGGCTGAGACGTTCAGCGACGCCGGCAGGGGCTGTTGTTTCTCGATGGTGGTCGTGGACTCCCCCGCCATGCTTCCCCCTCATGGTCATGCCGACAGCCCTCCACCGGGCGTCGGCGGTATCGACGCGACCGACCGTAGTGAGAGATTTTTATGAATTCAAGGAATTAACCTCCCCAGTCCATTCGGATTTAGTCTGAAAAATCCGGTGCCCGGCAGGGCGGGGAGCGCCGACAGCAAGGCGGCGCACCGCTCACATCCGGATGCCGGCCCTACACGCCGCTCGGCCGAAGCGGGGTGCTGCACCACCACGACGCCACCCCGCCACCCCGCCACAGCGACGCTGCCTCCCGGAAGGCCGCGGCTGGCCGCGCCCGCCACTGGCGAACTCCCATTCAGCACACCACCCGTTGGGGGCACTCACCGGCGTGTCCCGGTGTCCCGTTCCGATCGAGTGCGTTGTGCTGTACGGCGTCCTTCGGCCCTGTTCGGCCGCCCGCCCAGTCCCGCATGTCCTCTGGAGGTATCCATGTCCACCACCGCCGTCTTCACCGTCGAAGGAATGAGCTGCGGCCACTGCGAGCGAACCGTCACCGCCGGATTGACCGCGCTGAACGGCGTCACCAACGTCACCGCCGACGCGAAGTCCGGCCAGGTGACGATCGAATCCGCCGAACCCCTCCAGGACGACCAGATTCGCTCCGTCGTCACCGACGCCGGTTTCGCCCTGGTCGACCGAGTCTGATCCACCGGCCGGGCACCCGCCCCGGAAAGCCCCACCCTCCTTCGATCCCGCCGCGTTCCTGCCCTGCGCCTCGCAGGAGCGCGGCGCTTTCTTCGCCTGAATCCACTTACCACCGCTAGGGCCGGATCAATCCATCTCCGGGGTGCACGTCTCCGAGGCGCAGCAGACATCACCACTGAAGGTCCGAACGACCTCCGTCTCCCGCCTGCGCCCACCCCGCATCAGCCCGATTCCTCGCTTTCCGAGCAGTCCACCGATCCGACCGGTCTCTCCACTCGGTGCTGCGGTCCGAGGAATCTCTCCCTCGAATAATAATTTGCAGGCGATCTGCCGACCCTCCTACTCTTGGGCACAGCTGACGGCGGATCAGATCCCGCCGTTGGTTCTCCCGGCGTTCGCTCGTCCGGGCGCCGAGGTCTCGCAGTGCCGCTCTTAGAAGGGGGTCCCGCAATGGTTCCGATAATCCGCGACCGTTCCGCGGCGCTCCCGATCGCTGTTCCACCCCGCCGGTCCGTTCTCGCGTAGCAGTTGCGGCGGATCGCCACGATCGGGTTCAGCGTCTCCCACCCCTTCCTGGAGGTACTGTGATCTTCCGTCCGATCGTTCCGCAGGAACTCAACGCCGTACTGGCTCAGATCCGGCCCGATCCTTCCACCTCGCTCTCCGCAGAGATGGTGCGCGCGCGGTTGGCAAGCGGCGAGTACCGTCCCGACTGGATCTGGGTGGCGGAGCCTGACCCCGGCCGGGCACCGCTGGCCGTCGCCATCTGGTGGGGCGCTCCCACCGACGTCCATCCGAGCAATCTGGATGCGTTGTTCGCCCGGTCCGATCCGGCCTGGCCCTCCATCGATCCGCGCAGGCGAACGCCCTGGGTCCCCAGTCCGACCGTGGATCCACGCAGTGCGGTCGCCGCCGCGCTGCTGACCGCCGCCCATCAGGTGTTCGCCGCAGACGGGCTGATACCCGCGCCCGACTACCACCTCTTCCTGCCGCCCGACTGGCGCGATCACCCCGAGGTAGCCGCTTCGGTGGCGTGGCGTCGCTACGCGGCCGAGGCCGCAGGATTGCGCCTCGCCGCCGAACGGCTCCGCTTCGAACGCGAGACCGATCGCCCCGTCCCCTCCCTGTCCAGTCGGCTGTTCTTCACGTCCGAGCCCGACGACGAAGTCTTCGTCGACCTGTTCCGCCGGGTCCTGCCGAGCAGTCTGGACGCGATGTGCGCCCGGGAGGCTCTCCTGATCGGTTCAGAAGCACACGCCAGGAACGAGGTCGCGTTCTACCGCTGGGAGATGTACGGCAAGCGTTCCTGGTGGCGAATAGCCAGGACATCAACGGGGCAGGTGGCCGGTTTCGCCATCCCCTCGCACAACTCCTTCGTGCCGGTGGTGGGTTACCTCGGAGTCCTGCCCGAATTCCGAGGACGGGGCTTCGCTGCCGAGATCATCGCCGAGATCACCCGGATCCTGGCCGCCGAAAGCCATGCCGAGGTGGTCCGCGCCGAAACCAGCCTCTCCAATCACCCGGTGGTCGCCGCTCTCGAACTGGTCGGCTACCGCAACCGCAATCGCCGGCTGGTCCTCTCCGCCGTCTGACCGGCCACCCGCCCGTGTCGGCAGCACCATCGACCGACCGCCCAGCGGCCCGGCGCTTCCACTGCCGGCCCGCGGTCCGCCCAGGGCCGAAAGGCACCTGCCGTCCCGTCACCGAAAGGAGCGCCTCCCATCAGGTACGACTTCCAGCACAGTGCTCCGCCACGCCGCCGTTCCGGCTCAGCCCAGCGAGAAGGCTCCGTTGGGAGGGGGCGGCGAATCCTCGGCCGTCGCGTCCGTGACCGGCTCTGCCGCTTGCTCCGGCGTTTCCGTGAGCCGGGCGGGGAACGGGTCCGCGGCGAGCAGCCGGGTCAGCTCCCCGGTGGGGAGCGGCACATCGGAGCCGACCAGCAAGACGTTCCCGTAGCGCCGACCCCTCAACACCGCGGGCTCGGCCGCCAGGCAGACGTGGGCGAAGACGGCCGCGACCGTGGCGGCCTGGGCCTTGGCGAAGGCGAGCGGTGGGCCGTCCGCCAGGTTCGCCGCGTAGCAGCCCCCTGGCCGGAGCACGGCGGCAGCCAGCCGTACGAACTCGACGCTGGTGAGGTGAGCCGGCGTCCGCGAGCCGCGGAACACGTCGGCCACCACCACGTCGACACTGGCGGGCGCCACGGACCCGAGCGCGGCCCTGGCGTCGCCGACCGTCACCTCGATACCGGACGGCCAAGGAAGGTGCTCGGCGATGAACTCGGTCAGTGGGCCGTCCAGTTCGACCACCTGCTGGCGCGAGCCGGGACGGGTCCGCGCCAGGTAACGGGGCAGGGTGAGCCCGCCGCCGCCCAGGTGCAGGGCGGCCAACGGTTCCCCGGGGTCCGCGACCACGTCCAGCAGGTGCGCGATCCGCTGCACGTACTCGAACTCGAGGTGTGTCGGGTCCTGGAGGTCGACGTACGACTGCGGGGTGCCGTCGAGGGTGAGCAGCCAGCCGCCTTCGACGTCGACGTCGGGAATCAGCTTGGCGGTGCCGAGCGCCACCTCCCGCTCCGCCGGCCGCGGATCCGCCCCGTCGGCGCTGATGCCGCTCATCGGCCGGGCCTCCGGGAAGTGACGGGGCGAAGAACGATCGACGAAGGGGCAACCATGCGGGCAGCTTAGGCCCCACCAGGGCAGTCTTCCCAAACGAAGGATCCTACCGACCGGTATGGTCGCGGGAGTGGTACCGCCCGGGGTGGTCCCGGGCGGCACGGCAGAGCAGGAAGTGGACGTGGCTGGCGTGGAGTTCCGTGAAGACATCCTGGGCGCCCCGTACGAGGCGGCGGAGCTCCCGCTGCTCCCCGACGGGGAGGGCGAGGTCAGTGCCACCCTGGTCCGTCGGCTGGTCGAGGGGTCCCGCCAAGCGGTGCTGTACCTGCACGGCTACACCGACTACTTCTTCCAGACCCACCTCGCGGACCACTTCACGGCGGCCGGCTTCTCCTTCTACGCGTTGGACCTGCGCAAGTACGGCAGGTCGCTCCGCCCGCACCACTCGCCCAACTTCGTGACGGACCTCGCGGCCTACGACGAGGAGGTGGACGAGGCGGTCCGGATCATCCGGGAGCTCGACGGCCACACCCGGCTCCTGGTGAACGGGCACTCGACCGGCGGGCTGGTGGCAGCCCTGTGGGCGGCCCGGCGGTTCGGCCACGGGGTGGTCGACGGCCTGTTCCTCAACAGTCCCTTCCTGTCGATGCCCGCCGCCCCGGCCGTACGGACCCTCGGCGCCCCCGCGCTCGAAGCCATCGGTCGGACCGCCCCCACCCGGAAGCTGCCCGCCCCGCTCAACCCGCACTACGTCCACAGCCTCCACCTGAGCCACCGGGGCAGTTGGGAGTTCGATCTCGCCCTGAAGCCCGCCGAGGGTTTTCCACTGTTCGCCGGCTGGCTGGCCGCGATCCAGCGCGGCCAACGGAAGGTGCGCCAAGGGCTCTCGATCGACTGTCCGGTCCTGCTGATGGCATCCACCGCCTCCACCGTCACCAACCGGTGGGACCCGGCGCTGATGCGCACCGACGCGGTCCTGCGCGCCGACGACATCGCCGCACTCGCACCGCGTCTGGGGCGGCACGTCACCACCATCCGGATCGAAGGCGGCATGCACGACCTGGTCCTGTCGGCCGATCAGGTCCGGGCCGAAGTCTTCGCCGAGTTGGACCGCTGGATGGCCGCCTACTTCCCCGCCCCCTGACCGTCCGGCCGAATCGGAGGACCCGACGCAGCCACGGACCGGAGCCGGGCGCGCCCGCACCCGCGCCCGCAGCACGGCCACTCAGGACTCGGGTCGTTGGCGCTTCCGACGGCTGCCCGGCAGCCCCGGCCCCTCCGCCTCACCCCGGAGGACGGACACCACGCCGAGCCCGGCCGCGCTGACCGGCACCGCCAGCAGAGCACCGATGATTCCGGCGATCCCGGAGCCCGCCACCACCGCGATCATGATCGTGGCGGGGTGGAGTTCGACGGTCCGGCTCTGGATGAGGGGTTGCAGGATGTTCCCCTCGATCGCCTGCACCGCCAGCACCACCCCGAGGGTCCACAGGGCCGTACCCAGCCCGCCGTTCGCAAGGGCCACCAGAACGGCCACCGTTCCCGAGAGGAAGGCACCGACGAAAGGGATGTAGGCACCCATGAAGACGAGCGCCCCGAGTCCGGCCGCCCCGGGAACCCCCAGGGCCAGCAGCCCGATGGAGATGAACGTGGCATCGATCAGCGCGATCAGGGTGGTGCCCCGCATGAAACCGGCCATCGCCGTGAAAGCCTGCTGACCGCACGCGATCACCGTGTCGGCGTGCCTGCCCGGCATCAGTTCGTGCATCGCGTCGCCGAAGCGGTGCCCGTCGCGCAGGAAGAAGAAGACCAGCGCGAGGGCGAGCACTCCCCCGGTCAGCAGTTGGGTGACCAGCCCCAGCCCGGACAGGACTCCGTCTGCGAGTGAATCCACCAGGGTGCTCCCGGACCCCGAGCTCTCCTTGAGCGCGTACTGGATCTTGTCACCGAACGGCCCCAGCCAGGAGGCGATGCGGTCGCCCGCCTGCTGGAGCCCGGAGACGATCTGCGGCGCGCTGCTCACCAGGGAGTTGACCAGCAGAGCGATCCCTCCCGTGACCACGAGTACAAGGATGGTGCAGGTCAGTCCGGCCGCCACACCTCGCTTGACGCCCCGGTCCACCAACCAGGGCATCACCGGGTAGAGCAGGGCCGTGGCCAGCAGGGCGATCAGCATCGGGATCGTCGCGGCCCGCAGTTCCACCACCACGAAGACGGCGAACGCGGCCACGGTGATGAAGAGGATCACCGCCACGGACCAGGCAGCAGCAGATCGAACCGGCGCGGGCAGCATCTGGGCCGGCCGCCGATCGTCCAGTTGCGGCTCCGCACCACCAGCAATGATCACGGGCGCCGTTCCCGAGGCTCCCTCGTCCCCCGTGGAAGGACTCTCACCTGATGCGGATCTCCCTGAGGTGCCCCCGGTGGCCCCTTCGCCGTCTCCGCCCCTGGAGGGCGTCGATGAGTTCTGACGGTCGTCCGGTTCCCGCGGATTCGGGGAGTCCTCAGCCGTCACCGCCACCTCCGCAGCCAACCCGTCGTCATGATCGTCTTATTTCAACAGATAAGGGTCATATCGACTGGCAGGAGCTACCGTCGCGGCGTGGCGGTCGGAGCAGCCGACCGCCACGGCCGGAATGCCGCCACCGGTGGCCCCGCGTGCTCTTCGCGCCCCCCGTCCCGGTTGTGCGGGTGCGGACAGCCGGTAGCGATGGGTCAGGCCTGCTGCTGGTCGATCGTTCGGCGCAGCAGGGCGATTCGGTTGGAGGTCAGCGAGTCGACCCCGAGGGCGATCATCCGCCGCATGGTGCGGCGCAGGTCCACGGTCCAGGTGGCCAGACCCAGACCGGCGTCGTGGACGGAGGCCACCAGCCGGTCGTCCACCAGCCCGAAGGGCGGGTTGAGGTAGCTGGGGCGCAGCTCGGCGAGCAGTCGTTGTTTCGGCAACTGGAGACGCTTCCAGGTCAGCGAAATCTCCGCGTCGGGCGCGAGTTCACGGACGGCCAGCATGGCCACCACCGGTCCGCAGAAGGCGACACGGGACTCCATCCCGAGTTCGCTGACGACCTGCCAGGTGACGGCGGCCGGGGCGCTGTCGTCCAGATCGATCATCAGCCGCGCCCCGTCCGTCGCGGCGACGGTCTGCAAGGTCTCGGCCAGGGTGGGGATCCGGAGCCCGGGAGTGGCCAGTTCTGCCAACTGGTCGAGCGTCACCCGGTTGATCTGGCGCTGGTCGTTCCACAGCCGCTCGAGGGTACGGTCGTGCAGCAGCACGGGCACCCCGTCCCGGGTGAGCTGGACGTCGACCTCGACGGCGTCGGCCCCCGCGGCGAGGGCGGCGCTGACCGCCGGCAGGGTGTTCTCGCGGTGCAGGTACGGGTCACCACGATGGGCAACGGCGCGCACGCGGCTCTTCAACGGGATCGTCCTCTCGCACGGTCAGGGCACTCACGACGCCGGCCGTCCCGCTACCGGTCGACCGCAGGTCTCCGCATCCTAGGCGGCGTCGGTTCACGCCCCGCCGCCGGCCATCGGTACCGCACGAACGACCCGGCCCCGGCCACGGGCCACGGCTCGGGTTCGCACTCGGGCTCGGGCTCGATCGGCGCAGGAGCCGGAGCGGAAGAGGGGGCGGGAGCGGGAGCCTGCCTGAGGCGGCGCGAGGGTCCGCTCGGCCTCAACCGGCCTCAGCGCCGTTCGACCACGACATTGGTCGACTTGATCACTGCGGTGGCGGGCGCCCCCGGGACGAGCCCGAGTTCCTCCGCAGAGTCACGGCTGATCAGGGAGACCACCCGGAACGGGCCCGCCTGGATCTCCACCTGCGCCGCGACGTCGCCCAGGACGACGGCGGTCACGATTCCGGGGAACCGGTTCCGGGCCGATGAACGCCCCTCCACCTCGCCGTTGTCCGGTCGGGCGAGTTCCCGGGCGAACGCCGCGAGTTGTGCCCCGTCGATGATCCGGTGTCCGTGCTCGTCGCGCGTCGCCGGCAGTCGGCCCGCATCCACCCATCGCCGCATGGTGTCGGCGCTCACCCCCAGCATCGAGGCAGCCTCGCCGATGCGGTACGGGTGGACGGGCCGGTCGGACGTGACCATCGATGCGGCTCCCGGGCGATTCAAGAACGGACTGGCGGACCCCGCCATCCTGCCGTACCGAAACCACTTCCCCAGCACGCCCCACCCTCCGACCGGGAACCGGCCCGTCCCCGGTCCATCGCCCGGCGCTGCGGCCCTGGCCACGACCGCACCTCAACGCAGCATGGCTCACCACGCACGCCTCACACGACCGACGCGGCCGACGCGGCCGGCACGAGCTGCGGGCCAGCACGCCGCGCGGGAGCAGGACGGCCACGCCCCGGTGCCACCGCGTCGAAGGACAGAGATCCGGTTCGGCAGCGCCGACGAATCATCGGCCCCGGCACCCTGCACGGCGCTCCGCGCGGAGCGCGCCAGGTCGCGCTCTCAGTCGCCCCCGAACAGCTCCCGTCGCGCCGTGTCCCCGGCGGTCAGCACCGCGCCCGCCAGGACGGCGCCGCCGCCCGCGGTACCGGCCCGCACCTCGGTGGCGAGCGGGGAGAGCCGGGTGAGGTGGCGCTCGACCCGGCCGGCCAGTTCGGAGCCGCCGGCCTGTCCGATCTCGCCGCCCAGCACCACGCATCCCGGGTCGAGCACGACGCAGATCGCGGACGCCCCGACGGCGATCCGCAGGGCGAGTTCGTCCAGGAAGTCGTCGGCGCCGGTCTCGACGGCCCGGCGGACCACCGCCTCGGCGGCGGGTTCCTGGTCCTTGGCCACGCCTCCGACTCGGGTTCCACCTGCGTTCCCGACACCAGCCCCGGCGCCGGCACCGGCCCCGACCTCTAGCTCGAGCCCGTGGCGGGCGGCGAGTTCGCAGACCGCCGCGCTCGACACCGTGGAGTGGAAGCCGTTGTCGCACTTCTTCGAGTCCGGCAGCCCGATGGTTCCGGGCACGGGCAGGAAGCCGATCTCGCCGGTGCCCCCGGATGCCCCGCGCCGCAGGCGACCGTCCAGCACCACGGAGGCGCCCACGCCGTGTCCGAGCCAGATCAGCGCGAAGTCCCGCCGGCCCCGGGCCGCGCCGATGCGGTGCTCGGCGATCCCGGCCAGGTTCACCTCGTTCTCGAGGATCACTTCCGTCCCTGGGCGCGCCCGCAGGGCGGCGAGCAGCTTGGTGTGCCATTCGGGCAGCTTGCCGGAGTTGTTGAGCGCGCCGGTCGCCGGGTCGACCAGGCCGGGGGCGCCGACGGCCACGGTGTGCAGTTCCCCGGCACCGGCCTCGGCCGCGGTGGCGAGCAGTGCCTCGACGGTCCGCTCCACCAGCTGGTCGCCGTCCGCCGGCCCCCGGTGCGCGTCTACAGCGGAGGCAGGAGGGGAGGCGGCGATGGTGGCCGTGCCGAGCGTCCGGCCGGTCAGGTCGGCGACCACCAGGCTGACGCCGTTGGCGCGGATGTCGATGCCGGCGAGGTGCGCGCGGTCGGCGACCAGTCCGTACAGGCGGGCGTTGGGGCCGCGGCGCAGCGCGGCGCTCTCGCCGGCGTGGGCGACCAGGCCGCTGCGCTGGAGTCGTTCGAGCAGGTCGGCGACGGTGGGCCGGGAGAGTCCGGTCAGCGCGCGCAGATCGGATGCGGTGAGCGGGCCCCGTTCGAGCAGCAGGTCGAGGGCAAGCCGGTCGTTGATGGCCCGGGCGGTGCTCGGCGTGGCGGTGCGAGCGGTCGTCATGAGCCTGCATCCTTCCAGAGGTTTCTATCAGGCAGGGTACCTGATAGTTTATTGCCATCCGACCGACCCAAGGGGGAGCCCAGCATGGGCGAGACTCTCAAGGACGTCCAGCGCGCACGGATGAGCGTGGCGCTGGTGTTCGCCGTTCACGGTGCCGTCACCGGCACCTTCGTCAGCCGCATCCCGTGGATCAAGGACCACCTCCACCTGAGCCCGGGCCAGCTCGGTCTCGCCCTGGTGTTCCCGGCGATCGGCGCGTCGGTGGCGATGCCGCTGGCCGGTCGGATCGTGCACCGTCTCGGTGCCCGGACGGCGCTGCAGGGCCTGTTGACGCTGTGGTGCCTGTCGCTGGCGCTGCCCGCGCTCTCCCCCAACCTTGCGGTCCTCTGTCTGGCGCTGTTCCTCTACGGCGCGACGGCCGGCATGTCGGATGTCGCGATGAACGCGCAGGGTGTCGAGGTCGAGGAGCGGATCGGTCGGTCGATCATGTCCGGCCTGCACGGCATGTGGAGCGTCGGCGGCCTGGTCGCCTCCGCGTTCGGTGTCCTGGCGGCCCATCAGCATGCGGACGCCCGGGTGCAGTACGCGGTGACCGCGGCGGTCCTGGTGCTGCTCGCCCAGGTGGTGTCGCGCGGGGTGCTGGACGCCCGGCCGGCAGCCGAGGAGGAAGCCCCGCCGCGTTTCGCGCTGCCTCCGAAGGAAGCGATGGTCATCGGCCTGGTCGGGTTCTGCGCGGTGTTCGCCGAGGGTGCGTCGATGGACTGGAGCGGGGTCTACCTCCGTGACATCACCGGCGCCTCCCCCTCCGTCGCCGCCGCCTGCTTCACCGCCTTCGCCGCCACCATGGCCGCGGCCCGCCTGGCCGGTGACGCGGTCGTCCGCCGGCTCGGCCCGGTGCGCACCGTCCGGCTGAGCGGCATGGTCGCCACCGTCGGCGGTCTGCTGGTGGTGCTCGCCGACTCCCCGTACCTGGCCATCCCGGGCTTCGCACTGATCGGCATCGGCATCGCCGTGGTCGTTCCGCTCGCGTTCGCCGCGGCGGGCCGGGCGGGTACCAACCCGAGCCAGTCCATCGCCGGTGTCGCCACCATCACGTACACCTCCGGCCTGGTCGCCCCGGCCGTGGTCGGCGGCATCGCCCAGGCCAGCTCGCTCACGGTCTCCTTCGTCGCGGTCACGCTGCTCGTCGCCGCCTTGGTCCCCTCCGCGACGGCGATGCGCCACCGCAAGTCGGTGGACGTCCCGGCCGCGACCTCCGGCTCCTTGGAGCCGACCCACTGACGGACGGCCGGACCATGGGCGGACGGACGTCCGCCGAGGGGCGCGGGAGATCCGCTCCCGCGCCCCTCGGCACGTCCGGAGCCCCGGCACCGCCCCCACCCCCGGCCCGCCCGTCTCGGTCCCGCGCCCTCCCCGTAGTGCCCGCCGCCACCCGCTGCGACCGCCACCAGCCACCCACCACCCGCTACCCACCGCCCGCTACCGAGCGCGCGTCGGACCCGATGATCTGCGCCTCCGTCCTGCCGTGCGATGCTCGTGGTCATGGATTCCGCCCCGCGCAACCCGATCGGTGCCCACGTCCCCGTCGCCGGCAAGGGCCTGGTGGGGACGGGGCTGGCCTACGCCGAGAAGGTCGGGGCGGAGGCGGTCCAGGTGTTCGTCGCCAACCCGCGCGGGTGGGCGACCCCGGCCGGGAACCCGGCGCACGACCTGGCCTTCCGGACGGCCTGCGCCGAGCGGGGCGTCCCGGCGTACGTGCACGCGCCGTACCTGATCAACTTCGGCTCCGACTCGGACGCGACCCGGGAGCGTTCCGCCGAGTCACTGACGCACTCGCTGCACCGTTCGGCGGCCATCGGCGCCCTCGGCACGGTCGTGCACACCGGGTCCGCGCTCTGCGGCACCCGCGCGGAGGCGCTCGCCCAGGTCCGCGAGCAGGTGCTGCCGATCCTGGACGGCCTCGACCGGTACGGCGCCGACGCCCCGTGGTTGCTGCTGGAACCGACGGCCGGCCAGGGCAGCTCGCTCTGCTCCCGGATGGAGGACCTCGCCGCCTACCTGGACGCCCTCGACCACCACCCGCTGGTCGGCGTCTGCCTGGACACCTGCCACGCCTTCGCGGCCGGCCACGACCTGGCCGCGCCGGACGGGGCCGACGAGCTCTTCGACGCCCTGCACCGGGCGATCGGGCCCGGCCGGTTGCGGCTGATCCACGCCAACGACTCGCAGGACGTCGCGGGCGCCCGCAAGGACCGCCACGAGAACATCGGCGCCGGTCACATCGGCGCGGCAGCGTTCGAGGCGCTGCTCGCGCACCCGGCCACCGCCGGCGTCCCCCTGATCATCGAGACCCCGGACGGCCGCCACGACCCCGCCCGGGTCGAGGGCGCCCGGCACGCCGCCGACATCGCCCTGCTCAAGCGACTGCGCCGCCCGGCCACCCCGTGAGCGCCCGCCCACCCGGCCGGGGGCGCACCTCCCGGGGCGGTACGGCCCTCGACGCGGGTTAAGCTCCCCGGGTGCACGCTCCGCAGCCGATAGCCGCGCCCGCCATCCCGGCCGAAACCGCGCCCCCCGCCGAGGCCGGCACCGGCGCCCCGGCGGATCCCGCCACCGCCCCCGTGCCCCGCGCCGACGCCCCGGAACTCCCCGCCACCGCCCCGCAGCACCGGACCGCGCGCCGCCCGCACCGCGGGGCGCTGCTGCGCCTGGGCGCGCTGCTCGCCGTGCTCGCCGCCGCCGCGGGCTCGCTGCTGCTGTGGGACCCGTCCGCCGTCCTGTCCGCCGCCTCGGGGCCGTGGCGGATCCCGATCGCACTCGCCGCGTACGGCTTCGGGACGGTGGCCTTCCTGCCCCGTCCGGCGCTGAACGCGGGCATGGGGGTGCTGTTCGGTTCGCTGTGGGGCGTGCCGCTGGCGATCGCGGGGTCGGCGATCGGCGCGGCGGTGGCGTTCGCGCTCGGACGTTCGCTGGGGCGCGAGGCACTGCGGCCGCTGGTGCGCGGCCGGGTGCTGACGGAGATCGACCGGCGCCTGGCCGAACAGGGCTTCCGCAGCGTGCTGCTGATCCGACTGTTCCCGGGCGCGCCGTTCCAGGCCGGCAACTTCGCGTGCGCGTTCTCCGGCGTGAGGTTCTGGCCGTACCTGGCGGCCACCATCCTCGGCGTGGTGCCGACCACCGCCGCGTACGTGGTCGCCGGGGCGAGCGCGGGTTCGCCCACCTCCCCGGCCTTCCTGATCTCCGCAGGCGTGATCACCGCGATGTGCGTGTTCAGCGCCGTCTCGCTCTGGCGCGCCCGCCCCCGCCGCTCCGCCTGACCGCCGCCGCACCCCGATACCCGACGCCCGCCTCACCGGCAGAGCAGAACTTGCCGTGCCGAGGCCACGCGTCCAGTACGTCACCGGACCCGCGCGCCGCACGGCGGGAACGACGCGGTACGGCACCGACGGCACTCCCTCCCGGAACGGGCCGCCCCCTCGGTTCGGCCCGTCCGCCTAGCGCTCGATCGCGGGCGACCACTCGCCGAGCGACCACAGCACCACCGTGTTGACGGCCATCACGGCGCCGAGCCCGAGCGCCCACCCGGGGTGTCCGCCGGCTGCCAGCAGCGCGACCGCGCCGCCCCAGACCAGCAGTTGCACCCCGTACCAGAGCAGGGCCGAGTCGCGCACCGGCCGCCGGGGCGCCGCGTAGCGGCCCCACAGCAGGACCGCGAGCACCAGCAGCACCAGCGCGATCAGCGTCCGCAGCACGACCGGGCCGTCCGCCCACACCCCGTACCCGCCGATGGCCAGCGCCGCCAGCGAGGCCAGTTCCAGCAGCAGGCGCAGCGCCAGCTGAGTGCCCGTCACCACCTTGCGCACGCTCGCCCCCGCCCGTTCCCCGCCACACCAGCGGCACCAGCGGCACCAGCCACCACGATGATCCGATCCTCCCACCACAGCCCCACCCCAGCCGGCCCGACCCCGACCCACCCAGGAAACGGAAACGGGAACGGCCGCCCGAAAACGGTTCGCCCGCGCCGCCCGGACTGCTCCACCATGTCCGCATGACGAACACGGCTCCCGCCACCACCCGCACCAGCCCGCCCTTCGCCGCCGACGAGGCGACCATGCTCGGCGCCTGGCTGGACTTCCACCGCGCCACGCTCGCCCTCAAGTGCGAGGGGCTGTCACCCGATCAACTGCGCCGACGCGCCTGTCCGCCGTCCTCGCTGTCCCTGCTCGGCCTGGTGCGGCACATGGCGGAGGTGGAGCGCCACTGGTTCCGCGAGGTGCTGGACGGCCAGGACCTTGAGCCGTCCGGCCGCTACTGGACGGAGGAGTTCCCGGACGGCGACTTCGACCTGGTGGACGGGGCCGATCCGGTCGCCGATACCGCGGTCTGGCAGGAGGAGGTGGCCTTCGCCCGGTCCGCAGTCACCGACGTGTCGTTGGACACGGTCGGCAGGGGCCGGTGGCGCGACAGCGAGGTGACGCTCCGTTGGATCCTGGTGCACATGATCGAGGAGTACGCCCGTCACAACGGCCACGCCGACCTGCTTCGGGAACGAATCGACGGCTCCACCGGCGAGTAGCCCACCCGCGCCGCGCGGGACGCCACGCCCGGGTGACGCCTGGATGGCGCACGCCGCGCCGAGCGCCACCCCCCTCGCGCGCGCCCCCCGTCCGCGATCCGCCACTCCCGGGTGAAGCCGTTACATGATTGTTGACACATAGTCAACTAGCTTCCGGGTAGCACCTATAGGGTCGTCCCGCGCAACCGTTCACCGACCGGTGGCGTCGTTGCGGACGTCCGGGGAGCCGTGGATCTTCCCCCGCGCCACAACTCGTCCAGCGGGTACAAGCGGGCACATCCACGGTGATCAGTGCGATACTCGGACAGTTCCAACAAGTGGATGACGTGTCAAAACGACCCGTCGTCCCCCGGGGGACGAGTACGGAACGAGACAGGGAGGCGCGGCTAATGGGAGCACTTCGCGACGAGTACCACAACGGGTGGCTGATGCCTTCCGGAAGCTACCCGGCCGCGATGTACGAGGAACCGTGGGAGGGCGAGGAGACGCTGCCGAGCAGCGTCCAGACCGGCCCCTCCAAGATCGTCTCGCTCCGGCCGACGGGCTTCGAGGCCGCCCGCACCGTCGGCGAGCACATCCGTGCCGCCACCCCGGTGGTCATGGACCTCACCGAGATGGACGACGCCGAGGCCAAGCGCATGGTCGACTTCGCCTCCGGCCTGATCTTCGGCACCCGCGGCGGCATCGAGCGGATCGCCCGCCGGGTGTTCCTGCTGACCCCGGCCGACGTCGAGGTGACGGTCATCGACCGCCCGCTCGACGAGTCGGGCTTCTACAACCAGAGCTGACCGCCCGGCCCCGGCCGCAAGCCCCACCGGCACCCACGGACCCCGCGCCCCGCGCGGGGTCTTCGGCATGCCCGGAAGCGCCCGCACCGCCCCGCCCTGCGCCCGTATCCGCACCCTGCCGGTGAGACGCACATCGAAATTTTGAGACATCGATGTCTCAGTTGCGCTATCCTCTTCTCATGGCAACTGACCGCGACTCCGTCCTGGAGGCAGCCGTGGGCATCCTGTCCCGGCGCCCGACGGCCCATCTCGACGAGATCGCCCGCGCCGCCGGGATCAGCCGGGCCACGCTGCACCGGATCTTCCCGGGCCGCGAGGCCCTGATCCTGGAGGTGGGCGCCCTCGGCCTGCGCCGCTTCTCCTCCGCGCTCGACGCCGCGCGGGTGGAGGAGGGCAACGCCGAGGCCGCGCTGCGCCGGCTGGTGGACGCGGTGGTGCCGGATGCCGCGCTGTGCGCCTTCCTGGCCGGTGAGAACCAGCTGTACGACCACGAGGAGATCAACGACCTCTGGGAGACCCAGGACGCCCGGGTCCGCGCGCTGTTCCTGCGCGGCCAGCAGGAGGGGGTGTTCCGCGTCGAACTCTCGGCCGCCTGGCTGAGCGAGGCGTTCTTCGACCTGGTGGCCGGCATCGGCTGGGCCGTGCAGGAAGGCCGGCTCGCCCCCCGCGAAAGCGCGTTCTCGCTCGCCGAGCTGTTCCTCGGCGGTGCTCTACGGAGATCTGATACCTGATGAGTTCCACCCCCGTCACCCGGCCCGGCCACCGCTGGGCCGGTCTCGGCGTCCTCGTGCTCGCCGTCACCCTGGTGGCGGTGGACGCGACGGTGCTCTCCCTCGCCATCCCCTCGATCACCGAAACCCTCCGCCCGTCCGGCACCCAGCTGCTCTGGATCGGCGACGTCTACTCCTTCGTGCTGGCCGGCCTGCTGGTGTCGATGGGCGCGCTCAGCGACCGGCTGGGCCGCAAGCGGGTGCTGCTGGCGGGTTCGGTCGCGTTCGGCGCGGCCTCGCTGCTGGCGGCGTACGCGCCCGGCCCGGGCTGGCTGGTGCTGGCCCGGGCGCTGCTCGGCGTGGCCGGGGCGACGATCATGCCGTCCACGCTCTCGCTGATCCGCACGCTGTTCCCGGACACCCGGGAGCGGGCCACCGCGATCGGTGTCTGGGGCGCGGGCGCGGCGGCCGGCGCCGCGCTGGGCCCGCTGGTGGGCGGCGTGCTGCTGGAGCACTTCTGGTGGGGGTCGGTGTTCCTGCTGAACCTGCCGGTGATGGTGCTGCTGCTGGCGCTGGGCGGCTGGCTGCTGCCGGAGTCCCGCGATCCGCGCCCGGGCCGGTGGGACGTGCTGAGCGTGCTGCTGTCGATGGCCGGGGTGATCGGCGCGGTGTACGGCGTCAAGGAGTTCGCCGTGCACGGTCCGGAGCGGTGGACGACCCCGCTGGTGTTCGCGCTGGGCGCGGTCGCGCTGGTGGCGTTCGTGCGGCGCCAGCTCCGGCTGGAGACCCCGCTGCTGGACGTCCGGCTGTTCCGGAACGCGCGGTTCACGGCGGCGGTGGTCTCCTCGCTGATCTGCCTGATCGGCCTGTCCGGCGTGATCTTCTTCATGTCGCAGTACCTCCAGCTGGTGCGCGGCTACTCCCCGCTGCACGCGGGCTTCGCCGAGATGCCGGCCTTCGTCGGCTCGGTGGCGGGCGGGCTGCTGACGGCCCGGCTGGTGCGGCGCGCGGGTGCCCGCCGGGTGCTGACGGCGAGCCTGTTCGTGATGGGCCTGGGCATCGGCGTGCTGGGCTTCGTCCGGGTGGACAGCGCGTACCTGCTGCTCGGCTCGTCCTTCCTGGCGCTGGGCACCGCCGAGGGCGTGGTGTACACCCTCTCCTCGGACCTGGTGCTGGGTGCCGCCCCGGCCGACCGGACGGGCGCCGCCTCGGCCGTGTCGGAGACGGCGTACGAGCTGGGCGCGGCGCTGGGCATCGCCCTGGTCGGCTCGATCGTGACGGCCCTGTACGCGGGTTCGCTGTCCGTTCCGGCGGGCGTCGATCCGGCGCTCGCGGAGCAGGCCCGCCAGTCGTTGGGCGGCGCCCTGGAGTCCGCGGCCGCCCTGCCCGCGGGCCCGGCCGGGCAGTTGCTCGCCGACGCGAACGGCGCGTTCGTGCACGGCGTCACGGTCGCGGCCTGGGTCGCGGCGGCCCTGCTGCTGGCCTCCGCCGCCCTTGCCCGCCACCTGCTGCGCGACCGGCCCGACCGCACTGCGGCCAGCACCGTCGACACCGGCACCGTCGACACCGCCGCCGCCGGCACCACCGCCGGCACCCCGCAGCCGGCCGACCGCCCCGCCCCGCGGTCCGGAGCGGAACCCACCAGGTCCCCCGCCCACCGCTGACCGCCGCCCGCAGCCGCGGCCACGCACCTGCCGTACCCATCCCGCCGCCCGCACCGCCGATCTGACGGGACGTCCGACTCCCCCAATGGCGCAGCGCCGCTGGCCCCGGGTGGCGCCGGGCTCGGACGATGGGGGCGTAGGGCGGAGGCGGGCGTCCGGTTCCGCACGTCCGGGTGCGGGCCGTGGGCCTGCCGGAACGACCGCGGCGCGCACGGGCCCGGCGCGGTTCTGAGCGAAAGGGTGCATCGCGATGCGAGACGCGGAGCGGAACGGTTCGGGCCGGGGGCTGGTCCGGCAGGGCCGGGTGGGGCCGCCGCTGCGGCACCCGGTGCGGCGGCGGCCGGTCCGGCGCGGCCTGCGGGTCTCGCTGGCGCTGGCCGGCGCGGTGGCCGGGATCTCGGTGGTCGCGGCCTGCGGCGGCAGCTCGGGCGAGAACCCGGTGCAGGCGGCGATGTCGACGTTCACGGTCGGGCCGCCGGAGACGGCGAGCTTCTCGGGCGAGCCTCCGTCCGCCTTCGCGTCCGCGCACGAGTCGGCGCTGGCCTCGGTCTCGGCCGCGCAGGCCAGCGCGTCCGAGCGCGCCGCCTCGTTCGAGGCCTCGGTGAACGCCCAGCTCGCGGCGACCCGGGCGAAGGCGGCGGAGGTGCTGGCGGCCGTCACGGACGCGGGCAACGCGATCTCGGACGTGACGCTGACCGGCGTGCCGAACTCGACCTCCGGCGACCTGTCGGCGGCGATGGTCACGGTCACCAACAGCACCACCGAGACCCGCTCCTACGCGATCCAGGTCGATTTCACCGACAGCACCGGCAAGAGCGTGGACAGCCAGGCGGTCGGCATCGAGAACCTGGCGGCGGGGGCGACCGCCAACCCGATGGCGTTCAGCAAGGCGGGCCAGGGCGCGAACCTGCTCCCGGTGGTGGTGAAGTCCTACCGCTACTGACCGGGCACGCGGATGCCGGTGGGTCCACCGCACGAGTCGAGTGCGGTGGACCCACCGGCATCCGCGTGTCCGCATCTCCGTGTGCCGGCATGTCCGTATGTCCGTATGTCCGTACGCGCTCCGCCCCCGGCACCGGGTCAGTTGACGGAGCGGAGGATGACGTCCTCGTAGTCCCAGGCCGGGTCGTCCGCGCCCTCCGCGTCCTGCCCGGCGACGGTCTCGTCGGCCGCCTCGCCGATGGCCTCCGCGAAGGCCTCGGCATCGGGCCCGCCGAAGGCGTCGGCACCGGGTTCCAGCAGCCGGAGGCCGGACCAGGGTTCGGTGCGGAGATCGGTGCCGTCGGCGCCGGTGGGGCGCAGGTCGGGGGCCAGGAGTTCGGTCTGCTCGGTGGTTCGTCCATTCTGCGTGTCCATGGGTCCATAGTGGTTCGGCCCGCCGGTGCGGGCCCGGTGCCCGGCCGCAGAGGCCCCCGATCGGGTGTACGGGTGGTACCTGCCCCGCTCTTCCGGCCCGCCGCCACCCGGTCGGCGGGTGCGGGCAACCCGTGCGAGCCAACCCGGCTGGCCGGGCCGGGGGCGCGCCCATAGCTTCGAGGCGGCGGACGTGCTGCTCATGCCGTCCGCGACCGCGACGTCTGGAAGCCGGCTGCTCTCGATGACTGCTCTCCTCGCTCCGACGCGCCCGCTGATCCGGGTCGCCGCCGTTCTGCTGTCGTGCGCCGCCTCGGTGCCCGCCGCGCTGGCCGCCGCCCCGGCTGCGGCGGCGCCCACCGGTCCGACCGTGCTCCGGGTCCCGCCCGGCGCGTCCGTGCAGACCGCCTTGGACGCGGCCGCCCCGGGTGACGTGGTGGAGCTCGCCGCGGGCCGCTACCCGGGCAGCGTGACACTCACCACCGACCGCGTGACCCTGCGCGGCCAGGGCACCGGCACCGTCCTGGTGCCCGATCCGGCCGACCGCGGCGCCTGCGCGCAGGCCGGTGACGGCGTGTGCGTGACGGGCGGTGCGGATCCGCAGGGCGCGCCGGTGCACCCGGTCTCGGGCGTGGTGGTGGAGGCGCTGACGGTGGCGGGCTTCGCCCGCAACGGCGTCGGCGCGGCCGTCACCGACCGGCTGACGGTGCGCGGGGTGGCGGCGCACGACAACGGCCTGCAGGGCATCAGTGTCGAGATGTCGACCCGTACCGTGCTGACCGACAACGAGGCCCGGGACAACGGCCAGGCGGGGATCTTCGTGGCCAACTGGTACGACCGCAAGGGCGGCGCGCTGGAGACCCTGGGCACCGAGGTGTCCGGGAACCGGTTGACCGGCAACCGGATCGGCCTGCAACTGCGCCGGGTGCGCGGGCTGACGGCGGAGGCCAACCTGGCGTCCGGGAACTGCGGCGGCCTGTTCGTGGTCGGCGACGACGGGGTGCCCCGGGCCGGGGCGCTGACCCTCCGGGCCAACGTGGTGCGGGCGAACAACCGGTACTGCCCGCCCAATCCCCGGCTCGACTCCGTCCAGGGCACCGGCATCCTGCTGACCGGCACCGAGGACGTCACGGTCTCCGGCAACCAGGTCGCCGACCACACCGGGGCGTCCCCGATGTCCGGCGGCATCGTGCTGTACCCGAGCGTGGTCGGCGCCCCCAACGCCCGGGCCACCGTCACCGGCAACGTCCTGCGCGACAACGTCCCCGCCGACCTGGCCGACCGGGACCCGCACGGCACCGGCCACACGTTCGCCGGCAACGTCTGCGGCACCTCCGAGCCCGCCGGCCACTGCTGAGCCACTCTCGCCCCGCTCCCCCACGCGGCCCCCACGCCCACCCTCCGACCCACCGACGAAAGGCCGTCCCCGTGACCTCCGCCCCGACCGCCCCGCCCAACCCGACCACCTCGCCGAACCCGCAGAGCCCGCAGACCTCCCAGAGCCCGCAGAACCCGACGGCGCCGGTCGCGGCCCCGGCCGTCCCGCCCGCGATGCTGCTGCGCGAGCTGGTGTTCGGCGCCGCCTGCGCGGGCGCGGTCCGCGCCGCCGCCAGCCTGCGGCTGCCGGACGCGCTGGACGAGGAGCCCGCCACCGCCGAGCAGCTGGCCGGGCGGCTGGACGTCGAGCCCGGCCCGCTGCGGCGGCTGCTGCGCGCGCTGGCCTGCTACGAGGTGTTCGCCGAGGACGCCGACGGCCGCTACCGGCACACCCCGCTGTCGCGCCTGCTGCGCGCCGACGAGCCGGGCAGCCTGCGCGACATCGCGCTGTGGTGCACCGAGCCGTGGACCTGGCAGTCCTGGTCCCGGCTGGACGACGCGGTGCGCACCGGGCGCAGCGTCTTCGGCGACGCCTTCGGCAAGGAGTTCTTCCAGTACCTGCACGACGACGCGCCGGAGTCCGCCGCCCTGTTCAACCGGGCGATGACCCAGTCCAGCCGGCAGTCCGCGCAGGACCTGGCCGGCTTCCTCGACCTGGCGGGCGTCGCCTCGGTGGCGGACATCGGCGGCGGCCAGGGCCAGGTGCTGGCCGAGCTGATGGAGCGCCACCCCGACCTGCACGGCACCCTGCTGGACCTGCCGAAGGTGGTCGAGCACGCGGACCCGCGGCTGCTGCCCGGCGGGTCGCTGGCCGACCGGGCCCGGCTGGTGCCCGGGGACTGCCGCACCGCGGTGCCGGTGCAGGCGGACCTGTACCTGGTGAAGAACATCCTGGAGTGGGACGACGACTCCACCCGCCGGACGCTGCGCAACCTGCGCCAGGTGGCCCGTCCGGGCGCCCGGGTGGTGATCGTGGAGAACCTGGTGGACGACTCCCCCTCGATGCGGTTCACCACCGCGATGGACCTGCTGCTCCTGCTGAACGTCGGCGGCGCCAAGCACACCCTGGGCAGCCTGACCGCCCTGATCGCGGAGTCCGGCCTGCGGCTGGACGCGGTCGCCCCGGTCAACCCGTACCTGCACGCCTTCTCCTGCGCCGTCCCGTAAACAGCCCCGCGGGCGGCGCGCGCGGACGGACGCCGACCGGCGCCGGCGCCGACGCCGAGGCCGACAGACACCGAGGGGCCGCCCGGAGTTCCGGGCGGCCCCTCCGCTCTGCGCGCTGCGCCGCGGCGGTGCAGCGTCAGTGTCGGCGTCAGCGGTCCCAGCGGTAGAACTCGTGCGCCATGGCGTCCTTGGGGCTGCGCCAGGTCGCCGGGTCGTAGGCGTCGACGTAGACCGCGAGGCGTTCGCTGACGTCGCGGAACTCGGGGTGCTGGGTGTACCTGGCGACCTCCGGCCCGGCGGGGCGCTCGGACTCGATGAGGTGCAGGTAGACGTCGCCGAACTGGAACAGGCTGCGGCCGCGGACGCCGATCAGGCCGGGCAGGTCGCCGCGGTCGGAGTCGGCGAAGACGCCGGCGATGTGGTCGGCGGTGCCGGGCTTCATCCGGGCGACGATCAGGGTGCGGTGCAGGTCGGTGGTCAGGTCGCTCATCGGGCCGCTCCGGCGCGGTGCTCGACCTTGGCGCGGATCAGCTCCATCTGGACCTTGGAGTTCTGGTTGATCCGGTCGGTCATGCCGAGGTCGTCGACGGGCGCGGTGGGCTTCATCGCGAAGTCCTGGATCCAGCGCATGCCGGTGCCCCGCGGCAGCTCCTCGTACTCCCAGCGGATCTCCATGAACTCGAACGGGCCGGGCTCGACCCGGCGGGCCCGGACGGTGAGCTTGTCGCGGTCGGCCTCGCGCTCGGAGACCCAGCTCCACACCTGGCCGTTCTCGTCGGGGTGCATGGTGAGGCGGAAGCGCACCAGCTGGTCCTGCCGGTCGAGGATCTCGACGGAGGCGTACTCGCTGAACAGCTCCGGCCAGTTCTCCAGGTCGTTGGTCATGTCCCAGACCAGGTCGATCGGGGCGTCGATGACGATCGTGTTGTCGGTGTGTCCGGGCATCTCAGGCACCAGCCTTCACGGTGGAGTTGACGGTGTGCAGGAATTCGGCGACGGGGCGGCCGAGCAGGTCGGCGGAGTCGATGGAGACGCCGTAGCGGTTCTCCACGTCGGCGAGGACGCCGAGCACGCCGAGCGAGTCGACACCGAGGTCGAGGAACATGCAGCCGGGGTCGGCGAGTTCGTCGACGGTGACCGACACGCCGGCCCGGGTCTTGATCAGGGTGGCGAGTTCCTCGTAGGTGATCTCGGAGGCCATGTCGTGCTCCTTGCGGTCGGAACGGTCAGTCGGAACGTTCAGGGGTGGCGCAGCACCAGGGCGGTGTTGGAGCCCATCAGGCCGCGGCTGAGCACCAGGGCGGTGCGCAGCTCGGCGGCGCGCGGGTGGCCGATGACCAGGTCGAGGCCGTACGGACAGTCCGCGGTGTGCGGGGTGGGCGGGACCAGGCCGTGTTCGAGGGCGAGCACGGCGGCGGCGACGTCCAGGGCGGAGGCTCCGCTGTGGGCGCGGCCGAGTCCGGCCTTGGGGGCGGTGACGGGGACGCGCCCGGCGTGCTCGCCGAGCGCGTCGGCCAGGGCGAGCGCCTCGGCCCGGTCGGCTTCGGGGACGCCGAGGGCGTCGGCGAAGACCACGTCGACCTCGTCCGGAGCGCAGCGCGCCTGGGCGAGGGCGCCGCGGATCGCGTGGGCGAGTCCTTCGCGGCTCTCGCTCCAGCGGGCGGCGCCGGTGAAGGTCGCGGTTTGGCCGACGATCCGGGCGCGCGGGCGGGTGCCGCGGCGGCGGGCGGTGTGCTCGTCCTCGACGACGAACATCGCGCCGCCCTCGGCGGGGACGAACCCGGCCGCGTCGGAGCCGAACGGGCGGTAGGCGCGTTCGGGGTCCTCGACGGTGGACAGCCCGGGGTAGCCGAGCTGGCAGACCATCGAGTACGGGGCGACGGGTGCTTCGGTGGCGCCGGCCAGCACCGCGTCGGTGCCGCGGGCGACGGCCCGGGCGGCGTGGGCGAGGGCGTCCAGGCCGCCGGCCTCGTCGGAGGCGACCACGCCGCAGGGGCCCTTGAAGCCGCCGCGGATGGAGATCTGGCCGGTGGAGGCGGCGTAGAACCAGGCGATCGACTGGTAGGGGCCGACGTGGTGGGGCCCCTCGGCCCACAGGTGCTGCAGTTCGCGCTGGCCGAACTCGCCGCCCCCAGAGCCGGCCGCGGTGACCACGGCGACGCCGAACGGGTCGTCGGGGTGGTCGGCGAGGTCGGCGTCGGCCGTGGCGAGTTCGGCGGCGGCCATCGCGAAGTGGGTGAAGCGGTCGGTCTGCACCAGGTAGCGGGCCTCGACGTACTCCTCGGCGTCGAAGCCGTGCACCAGGCCGGCCACCTTGAGCGGCAGGTGCGCGCAGCCCTCCCGGTCGATCGGGGCGAGTGCGGAGCGGCCCTCGACCAGGGCCTTCCAGTAGTCGTCGGCGCCGATCCCGTTCGGCGCGACCACGCCGACGCCGGTAATCACCGCGCTTCGTTCGCTCATGCGGCCGCCTCCACCTTGCTCAGCACCACCGCGGACTGGAAGCCGCCGAAGCCGCTGCCCACCGACAGCACGTGGCGCAGCGGCAGTTCGCGGGCGGTGCGGGGGACGTAGTCGAGGTCGCACTCGGGGTCGGGCTCGGTGTAGTTGGCGGTGGGCGGGACGACGCCGTGGTACAGGGCGAGGGTGCAGGCGACGAGTTCGATGGCGCCGATCGCGCCGAGCGAGTGCCCGACCATCGACTTGATGGAGCTCATCGGGGTGCGCCGGGCGTGCTCGCCGAGCGAGCGCTTGACGGCGGCGGTCTCGTGCCGGTCGTTCTGCTTGGTGCCGGAGCCGTGCGCGTTGACGTAGTCGACGGCCTCGCCGGGGACCCCGGCGTGCGCCAGGGCCCGGTCGATGGCCCGGGACATCTCCAGGCCGTCCTGGGTGAGCCCGGTCATGTGGTAGGCGTTGCCGAAGGTGGCGAAGCCGCCGAGTTCGGCGTAGATCCGGGCGCCGCGCCGCCTGGCGTGCTCCCACTCCTCCAGCACCAGGACGGCGCCGCCCTCGCCGAGCACGAAGCCGTCGCGGCCGGCGTCGAACGGGCGGGAGGCGTGCTCGGGGTCCTCGTTGCGGGCCGAGGTGGCCTTGATCGCGTCGAAGCAGGCGACGGTGATCGGGGAGATCGGCGAGTCGCAGGCCCCGGTGACGATCACGTCGGCGCGGCCCTCCTCGATGGCGAGGGCGGCGTAGCCGACGGCGTCCAGGCCGGAGGTGCAGCCGGTGGAGACGGTCTGCACCGGGCCGTGCGCGCCGATCCGCTCGGCGACGGCGGAGGCCAGGGTGGACGGGGAGAAGGCCCGCTCCAGGTGCGGGGCGGCGGGGGCGTGGTCGACGCCCCAGTGCTCGCCGCGCTCGCTGACCAGCACGTAGTCGCGTTCCAGCCGGGTGGTGCCGCCGACGGCGGTGCCGAGCGAGACGCCGATCCGCCAGGGGTCCTCGCGTTCCGGGTCGAGCCCGGCGTCGGCGACCGCCTCGGCGGCGGCGACCAGCGCGAACTGGACGTACCTGTCGTTGCGGGCGACCTGGTCCGGCGTCAGGCCGTGGGCGGCGGGGTCGAAGTCGCACTCGGCGGCGATCCGGGAGCGGAAGCCCTCCGGGTCGAACAGGGTGATGCCGCGGGTGGCGGTGCGGCCCTCGGTGAGCAGCGACCAGAACCGGGGGACGCCGATGCCGCCGGGGGCGACCACGCCGATCCCGGTCACCGCGACCCGGCGGCTCACGAGGCGGCCTCCGCCGGTTCGGGCGGGCCCGCCTCGGCTGCGTCCTCCTCGGTGTCGACGTGCCCGAGCTCGGGGCGCGGGGCGAGCGGTCCGAGGTGGAAGACCATCCGGGCCTGGGTGCTGCCGACGTTGCGGAAGCGGTGCCGCATACCGATCGGGATCATCAGCCCCTGGTCGGGCCGCAGCCGCTGGGTGACGTCGTCCAGGTCGACCTCCAGCTCGCCGGAGATCACGAACACGAACTCCTCGGAGTACGGGTGGTAGTGCTCGCCGATCCGGTCCCCCGGTTCGACGATCGCCACCCCCATGAATCCGCTGGTCGCGCCGACCGCCGGCGGGGTGAGCATGGCCCGCAGGTCGCCGCCGCGCTTGCGGTTGGGGGGCGCGTCGTCGACGTGGACGACTCGTGGCGTCTCGGTGGTCACGGTGCTGGTTCCTCTCGTGCGGGATGTGCGGGATGTGCGGGGTGTACGGGGTGTTACGGGGCGGGCGAGGCCCTGCCGGGTCAGTCCTCGGCCGAGGTGCGGTCGGTGACCGGGGTCATCGCGCACTCGGCGAGCAGGTGGCGCAGGCCCTCGCGGGTGTGCTCGACCGGCTCGGTGAGCTTGCCGAGGACGGCGGCGGCCAGCGGGCCGGCCAGGCCGAGGGCGGCGGCCGGGTCGTCGGCGGGGTCGACGAGCAGGTCGACCAGCCGGACCACCAGGTCCTCGTGCCGGTGGACGGTGGCGCGCACCAGCGGGCTGCCGGGGTCGGCGGCGGCGTGCTCGTCCTGCTCGGACAGCAGCTCGACGAGGGCCGCGCCGGCGCCGGGGCGGACGGGGTAGCGGTAGGCGTGCCGCTGCACCGGGCCGCTCTTCAGGCCGGCGTGGTGGTGGATGACGGGCAGCGCGGCGCGCTGGAAGAAGTCGCGGGCGGACAGCGGGTCGTCCAGGTCGCGCTTCTCCTCCAGGTACGGGTTGAGCGCCTCCTCGACGGCCCGCACCTCGGGCTGCCGGGCGACGTGCCGCAGCGCGGTGGGAAGGTCGCCGGCCACCTCGACGCAGCGGACGACCCGGTTGCCGTGCATGAACAGCGAGGTGCGCAGCAGGCGGGTGGTGTCGTCGACCCGGGCCTGCGGGGAGCGGTAGCCGGCCAGCAGTTCGGCGGCCTCCGCCTCGGTGCCGGGCTTGACGGTGAAGCTGAGCGCGTGCCGGACCACGCCGTCCGGGCCGGGCCGCGGCACGCCGGGGACGCCGGGGTGGTGCTCGCCGGGGCGCAGCGGCGGGGCGGGAGTGTCGATGGCGGTGACGCCGTGGGTCTCGCGCAGCACGGTGTAGCGCAGCGAGCGGGTGTCGCTGACGCAGCCGTGCATGGGCTTGACCATCTCGCGGTGGGCGGGGCTGTCGACCCAGGCGAGGAACGGCTCGGCGCTCTCCCACTCGCTGGTGATCAGCCACCGGGACGGGTCGTCGATGGACTGGCAGAGCTGGTCGCTGACGTGTCCGGGGACGGACGAGACCTGGTAGCGCAGCAGTTCGTAGGCGTCCAGGAAGCGGTCCTGGGCGCCGTCGTGGACGTCCAGCATCAGGACGACGCGGAGCCGGCCCGGGGTGGGCCGGCCGGTGGTGGTCTCCTCGGCTGCGGAGAGCAGGGTCATGGCGGCGGATCCTGTCGTCGGTTCGTGGTTCGTCCGCGCTTCCTCCGCGGTCTGCCCGCGAAGGGCCCTTCGCCGGTTTCCCGGACGGGCCTCGGGCGGCCGGGCCGGTCGGCGGAGCGGGCGGCGGTTCGTCCTCGATCGTCAGGGCGGGACGGACGGCCGCGCGAGACTTCACGGCCATCCGGGCGACGCACCCTGCGTGGCCGCCCGCGGCGGGGGATGGATGTCGGGTCTGGCGCTTCCAGCGCCCCGCACGGATGGAGCAGAGCTGATGAACACACAGATGGCCGACCGGGTCCCGGTCCTGATCACGGGCGGTTCGCTGGTCGGACTGTCCGCCTCGCTCTTCCTCGGTCGGCTCGGTGTGCCGCACCTGCTGGTGGAGCGGCACGCCGAGACCTCCCGGCACCCCCGGGGGCGCGGCAACAACCTGCGCACCATGGAGCTGTTCCGGGGCGCCGGGGTGGAGGACGACGTCCGGGCCGCCGCGTCGGTGCTGGCCGGCAACCACGGCATCCTGCAGGCCGAGACGCTCTCCGGCGGGGAGCAGGAGTGGCTGTTCCGGGAGATCGACCCGGGCGGGGGCCTGGCCAGGTTCAGCCCGTCCTCGTGGTGCCTGTGCAGCCAGAACGACCTCGAACCGGTGCTGCTGCGGCACGCCGCCGAGCGCGGCGACGTCCGCTTCAACACCGAGCTGCTCTCGTTCGCGCAGGACGCCGACGGGGTGACGGCCCGGCTGCGGGACCGGGCCACCGGCGAGGAGCGCGAGGTGCGGGCCGACTACCTGGTCGCGGCGGACGGGCCGCGCAGCCCCGTGCGGGAGCAGCTGGGGATCGGGCAGTCCGGGCGCGGCGACCTGTTCCACAACGTCTCGGTGACCTTCCGGGCCAAGCGGCTGGCCGAGGTGGTGGGCGACCGCCTGTTCATCGCCTGCTACCTGACCGACCCGGCCGGCGCGGGCGCGCTGCTGCCCGTCGACAACCGCGAGGAGTGGGTCTTCCACCTGCCCTGGCACCCGGAGCGCGGCGAGGCCGTCGAGGACTTCACCGACGCCAGGTGCGCGGCGCACATCCGGGCCGCGGCCGGGGTGCCCGACCTGGACGTGGAGATCACCGGCCGGGCGCCCTGGCACGCCGCCGAGCGGGTCGCCGACCGGTACCGCGCCGGGCGGGTCTTCCTGTGCGGCGACTCCGCCCACGAGATGCCGCCGACCGGGGCGTTCGGCTCCAACACCGGCATCCAGGACGCCCACAACCTGGCCTGGAAGCTGGCCGCGGTGCTCGACGGCTGGGGCGGGCCGCGCCTGCTGGAGTCGTACGGGGCGGAGCGGCGGCCGGTCGCCGTGCAGACCGCGGCCCGGGCGGCGGCCCGGTCGGTGGAGCACCAGCACCCCGGTTTCGACGCGGCGCCGGCGGGCGGGCCGCGCACCAACGTGCTGGCGGTGGCGCTCGGCTACCGCTACACCGAGGGCGCGCTGGTCGGCGTGGACGCCACCGCCGGGGTGATCCCGGAGCGCTTCGCCGCGACCGGCGAGGTCGGCACCCGGGCCCCGCACCTGTGGCTGCGTGACGCGGACGGCGTCCGGCTGTCCACGCTCGACCTGTTCGGGCGCGAGCCGGTGCTGCTGGCGCCCGTGGCGGGCGGCGCGGGGTGGCCGGAGGCGGCGCGGGCGGTCTCCGAGCAGACCGGGGTGCCGATCCGCTGCCTGCTGGTCGGCGAGGGCGGGGACCTGGTGCCCGAGCCCGTCCCCGACCTCCCGGCCGGTCCCCGTCCGGCCGGGCCGAGCGGCTGGCCCGCGGTCTACGGGCTGCGCGAGGGCGGCGCCGTCCTGGTCCGCCCCGACGGCTTCGTCGGCTGGCGGGCCGGCAGCTCGGTCGGCGACCCGGTGGCCGCCCTGCGGGTCGCCGCGCGCGGCGTGGCGGGGCTGTAGCACCGGGAGCGCCGGGAGCACGGGGAACGGCGGGCGCGAACGGCCGGGGTCCACCGGCCGGGAGCGTTCCGCCGTTCCCCGTTCCCACCGTCCCGTTGACCCGCCGTCCCACCTGTCCTACCGGTTCGACCGCGGGTCCGTCGCTCACCCGGCCTTCTGGCGGGGCTTGCGGCCGAAGGGCTCGATCGCGGCGAGCAGGGCGAGCAGGACGAAGGCGAGGACCACCGCGATGCTGAGCTGGAAGGCGGTGGGGTAATCGGCGGGGGTGTGCAGGTGGGCGAAGAAGGTGGCGCCGACGGTGGCGATGCCCGCGGCGGAGCCGATCCGCTGGGCGGTCTGCAGGACGCCGCCCGCGGAGCCGGCCCGGGCGACCGGTACCTCGTTGAGGGTGAGTGCCTGGTTCGGGGAGACCACCAGGCCGCTGCCGAGGCCGGCCAGCAGGAGCGGGAGGGCGGTGGCCCAGCCGACCTCGGGGCCGTCGAAGAGGTGCACGGCGAGGGCGGCGAGGGCGAGGCCGACGGTGACGGTGGCCAGGCCGACGGCGATCAGGCGGCGGCCGTGGCGGGTGACCAGGCGTCCGCCGATGGTGGAGGCGACCGCGGAGGCCAGGGCGAAGGGGGTGATGGCGAGGCCCGCCTGCAGGGCGCTGTAGTGGCGGCCGGACTGCAGGTAGAGGGTGAAGACGAAGAAGACCGCGGTGAACCCGGCGAAGTAGAGCAGCGAGACCAGCGCGCCGTAGGTGAAGGAGCGGGTGCGGAACAGCTCGGGGTGGACGAGCGGTTCGCGGTGCCGGGCGTAGCGGCGCTCCCAGCCCGCGAAGGCGGCCAGGACCAGGGCGGCGGCGGCCAGCAGCAGCCACTTGCCGGTGCCGTGCCACTGGGACTGGACTAGCGGGAGCAGCAGCAGGACGGTGCCGGCGCCCAGCAGCAGCACGCCGACCGGGTCGAAGTCGCGGCGGGCGCAGGTGTCGGGGGTGGGCGCGGGCAGCAGCCGGCGGGCCAGCGGGAGGGCCACCAGGCCGATCGGGAGGTTGACGTAGAAGACCCAGCGCCAGCCCTCGGCGGTACCGAACACCGCGATCAGCAGGCCGCCGAGCAGCGGGCCGACGGCGGTGGAGAAGCCGATGGTGGTGCCGAGCATGCCGAACGCGCGGGCCCGTTCGCCGCCGCGGAAGAGCTGCTGGATGAAGCCGGAGACCTGGGGGACGAGCAGTCCGCCCGCCATGCCCTGGAGCAGCCGGGCCACCACCAGCCAGGTCTCGTTCTGGGCGGCACCGGCCAGGGCGCTGGTGGCGGTGAACAGGCCCAGTCCGGTCAGGAAGACCGGGCGGCGGCCGATCGCGTCGCCGAGCCGTCCGGCCGGGACCAGCACGAGTCCGAAGGCCAGCGAGTAGCCGGAGAGCACCCACTGGAGCCCGGCCTCGGACAGGTGCAGTCCGCTGCGCACGGACGGCAGGGCGACGTTGACGATCGACACGTCGAGCAGGGTCATGAACCCGGCGACCAGGCACACCGCGAGGGCCCGCCAGCGGCGCACCTCGGGGGCCGGTGCGGTGGCTGTCGTGGGCTGGGTCATCCGGGTTCCCTTCCGTCCGGCGTCCAGTCTCGGAGGCGAGGACGGCGGCGGGCGGGCGGCGCGCCGGGGAGGGGGGCCGGTCGGCTGACGGCGGGTCAGGGGGCGGGCGGCTGGTCCAGCGCGATCAGGCGGGCGTCGGCGGCGGCGGTCGGGGTGGCACCGAGGTCGGTGAGGGTGGTGATCACCACGGAGTCGGTGCCGGGCAGCCAGTTGCTGGTCTTGGACTGGACGGTGACGGTCTGGGTCTGCGGGGTACCGTCGCAGACCACCTGGGTCGGTGCGGTGCGGGTGGAGCCGAAGGCGATGGTGGCGGGGTCCTCGGGGTCGGTCTGCTCGACGGAGGTGTTCAGCGAGCGGGGCTGGTCGGTCGGCGCGCAGGTGTAGGCGAGGGCGACCCGGACCCGGCTGGGGATCTTCGGGTCGATGGCGGCGCCGGTGATCGTGACGGTGGTCGCGGCGGCGGTCGCCGCGGGCGGGTCGGCGGGCGTGCCGGTGGGGGTGTCGTCGGCGGCGGCCGGGGTGGCGGCGGCGAGGGCGAGCAGGCCGGCGGCGGCGAGGAGGCGGACGGGCACGGGGGGCCTTTCGGTCGGCGGCGGGGACTGCCTCCGACTGTCCGTCAGTCCCGCCGCCCGGGCGAGCGGTCCTCGTCCGGGTGGGTGGCCGTCACCCGGGCGGGCGGCCACTCGTCCGGACGAGTGACCGTCGTACGGGCGGCGGGCGGGTCAGCCGGCCCGGTACGGGAGTTCGATCTCCGCCCAGACCACCTTGCCGTGCCGGGTGGGGCGGCTGCCCCAGCGGTGCGCGAGTTCGCTGACCAGGTGGATGCCGCGGCCGCCCTCGTCCTCCTCGGCGGAGGTGCGCAGCCGGGGCGGCTGGCCGCCGGCGTCGGAGACCTCCAGGGTGAGGGTGCGGTCGCGGAAGATCCGCAGGCGGCGCGGGGCGTCGGCGTGCAGCAGGGCGTTGGTGACGAGTTCGCTGACCACGAGTTCGGCGTAGTCGGTGAGCCCGGACAGGCCCCAGGCGTCCAGGGTGGCGCGGGTGAAGCGGCGGGCGCGGGCGGGCAGCGGGCCCTCGCTGGGCAGCAGCAGGGTGGCGATCCGGTCGGCGGGGACGGGCAGCACGCGGGCCATGATCATCGCGATGTCGTCCTCGGTGCCGTCGGTGACCAGGGCGGACAGCGCGGCGTCGCAGCTCTCCTCCAGGGTGCGGCCGGGGGCGGCGAGGGTGCGGGCGAGCAGGTCGATGCCCTCGTCGAGGTCGCGGCCGCGGCGTTCGACCAGGCCGTCGGTGTAGAGCGCGAAGGTGGCGCCGGGCGGCAGGGTGAACTCGATCGACTCGAAGGCGCCGCCGCCGACGCCGAGCGGGACGCCCGGCGGCAGGTCGATGACCCGGGCGGTGCCGTCGGGGTCGACCCGGACGGGCGGCAGGTGGCCGGCCGAGCAGATCACCACGCTGCGGTCGACCGGGTCGTAGACGGCGCACACGCAGGTGGCGAACTGGCCCTCGCCGATCGCGGAGGCGGTCTCGTCGAGTCGGCCGAGGACCTGCTCGGGCGGCAGGTCGAGGGTGGCCAGGGTGCGGGCGACGGTGCGCAGCTGGCCCATCGTGGCGGCGGCCCGGATGCCGTGGCCCATCACGTCGCCGACCACCAGGGCGACCCGCCCGCAGGACAGCGGGACGACGTCGAACCAGTCGCCGCCGACCTCGCTGACCACGCTGGAGGGCAGGTAGCGGTGGGCAATCTCCAGGCCGAGGGTGCGGTGGATCTCCTGCGGCAGCAGGCTGCGCTGCAGGGTGAGGGCGGTCTCGCGCTCGCGCCGGTAGAGCCGGGCGTTGTCGATGGCCAGGGCGGTGCGGGCGACCAGTTCCTCGGCGAGCGAGACGTCGGCGGCGCCGAACGGCTCGGGGTTGCGGGTGCGGACGAACTCGGCGCCGCCGAGCACCATGCCGCGGGCGATCAGCGGCACCAGCAGGTACGAGTGGACGCCGGCCGCGATGCCGGGGGCGACCCGCTCGGGGTCGGGGACCAGGCCGCGCAGCACCTCCTCGTCGACGTGCGGCTTGAGCAGCGGGCGTCCGCTGCGCAGGCACTGGGTGTAGACCCGGG
Source organism: Kitasatospora sp. SolWspMP-SS2h (assembly GCF_003259315.1). Taxonomy (GTDB): domain Bacteria; phylum Actinomycetota; class Actinomycetes; order Streptomycetales; family Streptomycetaceae; genus Kitasatospora; species Kitasatospora fiedleri. Next base: position 240,470 of record NZ_QLLT01000001.1, read on the forward strand.
TCGGACCGTACTCGGTGGTGCCCCCGACGGCGTCCGCGGCGCCGGTCAGCCCGGAGCCGTACGCCTCGCCGACCGCGACGGCGCGGACCTGGATGGCCCGCCCGGGCTGGATCGGGGCGGGCTCCTCGCCGCGCAGCACGGGCTCCAGCAGGTCGACGGTGGCGAAGTCGGCGAACTTCGGGATGATCGCCTCGACCATCTCCTCCGCGGTGCGTTTGAGGTCGAGGGTGGTGCCGATCCGGGCGCCGGCCGAGGCGAGCAGGGTCAGCCGCTCCTGGGCGCGGGAGGCGCGGGCCTCGGCCCGGAAGCGCTCGGTGACGTCGATGATCGAGGAGGAGACGCCGAGCACCTTGCCGGTGGAGTCCTCCAGCCGGAAGTAGGACGCCGACCAGGCCCGGTCGCGGCGCGGGTCGCCGGGGACCCGGCCGTACGAGCGGGCGTCGACCACCGGTTTGCCGGTGGCGATCACCTGCCGCATCACGTTCTCGATCTCGGCGGCGTTGATGCCGGGCAGCACGGCGGAGATCCGGCGGCCGAGGTGCTGCTCGGCGCTGAGGCCGTTGATCCGGGCCAGCGCCGCGTTCAGCCGGACGAAGCGCAGGTCGGTGTCGTAGACGGCCAGGCCGATCGGGGACTGGTCGAAGAAGCCGTCCAGGATCGCCAGGTCGGACTCGACCTCGTGCAGGGCGTGCGTGTCGGAGGCGGTGGCCAGCAGCAGGGTGCTGCCGTCGGGGCCGGCCACCGGATAGGTGTGGAACTCCAGCTCGACGGTGGAGCCGTCGCGGCGGCGCACCGGGTGGGTTCCGGACCAGCCGCGCCCGGCGACCAGCCGCTCGAACAGCCGCTCGGCGGCGGCCCGCTCCTGCTCGGGCAGCAGCAGCTGGACCGGGTGCGCGCCGATCGCCTGGTCGGCGGGCCAGCCGGTGAGCGCCTCGGCCTCCTGGCTCCAGTGCAGGATCCGGCCGTCCTCCTGGACCAGCGCGGTGGCCAGCGGGACCAGACGGTGCCCGGCCAGGCGCGCGGAAGCGGCACCCGCCGCGTCGCGGCCGGGCTTCTGTTCGAACCCGTGCGTGCTCAGTTGGCCACCTGCCCGGTACCTTCCCCGGTTCTGCCGATCGTTCCGGCTTCCACCAGACTGCACGGCCCGCAGCACGCTGGCGACTGGTGGTCGTGCGGGCGGTCGGACCGAAGATGCGAGTGTGCTGGATACGGACCGGTTCGGGCAAGAGTGCTACTCCCAACTGCCGGTCCGCGGTGCGGCGTCGGGCGGGCGGACCGGGACGGCGGCCCGAAACAGCGGCCCGGTCCGGGTCAGCCGGGCCGGGTCAGCCGGCGAGTGCGGCGTCCAGCAGGCGGGACCACTGGCGGACCACGCCGGCCCGGCGCGGGCCGTCGTCGGTGAGCAGGTTGGCCAGGCCCAGGCCGCGGGCCAGGTCGAGGGTGGCCTGGACGGTCTCCCGGACGCCGGCGGCGGACTCGTCCGCGCCCAGGCACTCGACGGCGGCCCGGTGCGCCTCCCGGCCGATGTGGTTCTCCAAGCCGGTGATCCGGCCGCGCAGCGGCTCCTCGGTGGCGGCGGCCACCCACAGGTGCAGCGCGGCGCGGAACAGCGGGCCGGTGTAGAGGCTCACGATCATCTCCACCACCGCCTCGGTGCGGGCCGGGCCGGACGGCGGCAGCTGCTCGACCCGGGCCAGGGCGGCGGCCAGCCGCTCGGCGGCGACGTGCTCGACGGCGGCGGTGAACAGGTCCTCGCGGGTGCGGAAGTGGTGCTGGGCGGCGCCGCGGGTCACCCCGGCCCGCGCGGCGACCACCAGCACCGTGGAGCCGTGCCAGCCGACCTCGGCCAGGCACTCCACCGCCGCCTCCAGCAGCCGTCTGCGGGTGGCGCGGCTGCGGTCCTGCCGGGGCGTGCGGGCGGCGGGTGCGCTGGTCGTCATCGGCGGCTCCTGGTCTGCGCGGGCGGGCTCCGGATGCCGATCCTATGCACCGCCGGTTTCGCGCACCGCCGCTCCCGTGCGCGGTCGTTCCTCCACGTCGCCGCTCCCGTGCGGCGCCGTTCCTACCCGTTTCCGTTCCTACGCGTTGCCGTTCCTACGCGTTGCCGTTCCTACGCGTTGCCGTTCCCGGGCGTCACCGCTCCCCCGCTCGGTGCGCCGTCGGCCGGGTGCCGGTCCGGCCGCGCGCCGCGGGCCCGCAGTTCGCGGCGCAGCACCTTGCCGCTGGCGGACTTCGGCACCGCGTCCAGGAACTCCACCTCGCGGACCTTCTTGTACGGGGCGACCCGGCGGGCCACGTACTCGATCACCTCCTGTTCGGCCAGGTCGCAGCCGAACGCGGGCACCACGTACGCCTTGGGGTGCTCGGCGCCGTGGGCGTCGCCGACGCCGATCACCGCGGCGTCGGCGATGCTCGGGTGGGTGAGCAGCACGGCCTCCAGTTCGGCCGGGGCGACCTGGTAGCCCTTGTACTTGATCAGCTCCTTCACCCGGTCGACCACGAACAGGTAGCCGGCGTCGTCGACGTGGCCGACGTCACCGGTGTGCAGCCAGCCGTCCGGGTCGACGGTCGCGGAGGTCTCGGACTCCTTGCCGAAGTAGCCCCGCATCACCTGCGGGCCGCGGAACAGCAGTTCGCCGTCCTCGCCGGGGCCGAGGTCCTGGTGCGGGGCCGAGAGGGAGCGGATCCGCAGCTCGGTGCCGGGGACCAGGCGGCCGACGGTGCCGACCGGCGGGTTCGGGTCGCCGGGCGGGAGGACGTGGGTGACCGGGGACAGCTCGGTCATGCCGTAGCCCTGCAGCAGGTGCGACAGGCCCAGGCGGCGGGCGCAGGCGGCGGCCAGTTCGGCGTCCAGCGGGGCGGCGGCGCTCAGCACGTAGCGGATCGAGGACAGGTCGAAGCGGTCGACCAGCGGGTGCTTGGCCAGTGCGAGGGCGATCGGCGGGGCCACGTACACCGCCTCGATCCGGTGCTGCTGGATGGCCGTCAGGAACTGCTCCAGGTCGAAGCGGGGCAGCACGACCACGGTGGCGCGGGCCCGCAGCGGGCGGTTGAGCAGGGCGGTCAGGCCGTAGATGTGGAAAAAGGGAAGCACCGCCAGGGTGCGCTCGCCGGGGCGGGGGCCGAGTAGCGCGTCGACCTGGGCCAGGTTGGTGGACACCGAGCGGTGGGTCAGCATCACGCCCTTGGGCAGGCCGGTCGTCCCGCTGGAGTACGGCAGCACCGCCAGGTCGGTGGCCGGATCGATCGACGGGGCGGGCTCCGGGGCCGAGCCGGCCGCCAGCTCGGCGAGCGAGCGGTGGCCCTCGGCCTCGTCGCAGACGAAGATCTCGGCCACCGGGTGCTCGGCGGCCGCCTGCCGGGCCACCGGCAGGAACGCGGCGACGGTGATGATCCAGCGGGCACCGGAGTCGCGCAACTGCCCCGCCAGTTCCGCGGCGGTGGCCAGCGCGCTGACCGGGGTCACCGTCGCGCCGGTGCGGGTGGTGCCGTAGAACGCCAGCGGATAGGCGATCGAGTTCGGACTGAACAGCGCCACCACCTCACCCTTGCCGACCCCGGCCTCGGCGAGCCCCGCCGCGACCCGGCGGCTGCCCGTCTCCAGCTCCCGGTAGCTGACGCTGCGCCCGGTCAGGCCGTCCACCAGGGCCGGACGGTCGGCGTGCTCGCCCGTGGCGCAGCCGTCGAGGACGGCGTCGTGGATCGGCAGGTCGAGCGGGGCGACGGACGGGTAGTCGCTGTGGAACACCATGCGGGCCTCCGGGCGGCTCGGCGGGCGCGGGCGCGATCGCGGGGGTGCGGTCGCGGGGTGCGGGGGCGGGTTGGTATTGCCAGTGCGATGGGTACTCGCGGATGCGATATGCCATTACTTACGTGAGGGGCTATTACATTGGTGAGTGTCTATTGTGAACACGAGAATCTATCGCACGAATAATTGGGTGTAACGGTTGGGAGATGACGTTGCGGTCGTGATCGCGGTCGCAGTTGCGGTGCAAGCGTGCCGGGGGATGGCTGGCCGCCGCCAGGGCGCGTGCCCGGCTTACCGGCGTACGCCGGGGTTCTCCTGGCGGGTGATCAGGTCGAGCAGGCGGGCGTGGGTCTCCTCGTCGGCTGCGGCGATCAGGCCGCCGTCGCCGTGGTGGACCGGTTTGCCGCGCAGGTCGGTGACGGTGCAGCCGGCGGCCTCGCAGAGTGCGATGCCGGCTGCGAAGTGGACGCTGTCCGCCAGTTGCCCGTCCGTCAGGTACGCGGCGCGGCGGCCGGCGGCGACCCAGGCCACCGCGAGGGTGCTGGAGACCACCCGGGGGCGGAAGGCGCGTTCGAAGTCGGGGGCGGTGAGCAGGCGCGCGACGCGCAGCGCGGGGGCGTTCGGGTAGGGCGGGTCGAGGTTGAGGTCGACCAGTCGGGAGCCTGCGGACGGTGCCAGCGGGGTGTCCTCCCCGTGGTGGCGGAGGGCGGCGCGGGTGCCGTCGGTCCAGTACGTCTCACCGGTGTACGGGTCGGCGGTGGCGGCGGCGACCGTCCGGCCGCCTTCCTGGAGTGCGACGTTGACGGCCACCAGATGGGTGCCCACCGCGAAGTTGAGCGTCCCGCACAGCGGGTCGACCAGCCAGCGGCGGGCGGCGTCGGGCGGGCCGGTGCGGCCGCTCTCCTCCGCCGTGAACGCGTCGTCCGGGCGGGCGGCACGGAGGAGGTCGAGGATGGCCCGCTCCGCTTCCACGTCCACCGCGGTCGCGAAGTCGCCGCCGCCCTTGTCCTGCCGTTCGACGCCCTGCCACGCACGGCTCCGCACCACCTCCGCCCCGAGCTCGGCGGCCTGGCGGGCGAGGTCGGCGTCACTCACGGGGGTCCTTCCGGTCGGTGGGCGGCTCGGGCTCGGTCGGGGGTCCGTCCAGGCTTCCGGTTCCCGGGCGCGGGGCTGGTGGAAGAGTACGGCGGCGCTCTCCGCGTGGCCGGCGGCGGGTGGAGGCGGCAGACGGTGGCGACGGGTGATCGGGGTGGCGCCGCCCGGGCGGATGGGACGGATCAGTAGGAGCGCGGCAGGCCGAGGGTGTGCTGGGCGACGTAGTTGAGGATCATCTCCCGGCTGACCGGGGCGACCCGGCCGACGCGGGTGGCGGTGATGAGGGCGGCCAGGCCGTACTCCCGGGTGAGGCCGTTGCCGCCGAGGGTCTGGACGGCCTGGTCGACGGCGCGGCAGGAGGCTTCGCCGGCCGCGTACTTGGCCATGTTGGCGGCTTCGCCGGCGGCCAGGTCGTCGCCCGCGTCGTACAGCTGGGCGGCCTTGCGGGTCATCAGTCGGGCGAGTTCGACCTCGATGGCGCACTGGGCCAGGGGGTGGGCGATGCCCTGGTGGGCGCCGATGGGGCGGTCCCAGACGGTGCGGGTGCGGGCGTAGGAGACGGCGGTGTCGAGGGCGTGGCGGGCGATGCCGAGGGTGAAGGCGGCGGTCATGATGCGTTCGGGGTTGAGGCCCGCGAAGAGTTGCAGCAGGCCGGAGTCCTGGTCGCCGACCAGGGCGTCGGCGGGTAGCCGGACGTCGTCCAGGAAGACCTGGAACTGCTTCTCCGGGGCGGTGAGTTCCATCGGGATGGGCTGGTACTCGAAGCCGGGGGTGTCGCGCGGGACGACGAACAGGGCGGGCTTGAGCTTGCCGGTGCGGGCGTCCTCGGTGCGGGCGACGAAGAGGACGGCGTCGGCCTGGTCGATGCCGGAGACGAACACTTTGCGGCCGGTGAGCAGCCAGTCGGCGCCGTCGCGGCGGGCGACGGTGGAGATGCGGTGCGAGTTGGAGCCCGCGTCGGGCTCGGTGATGCCGAAGGCCATGACGGCGGTGCCGTCGGCGAGTCCGGGCAGCCAGCGCTGTTTCTGCGGGTCGGTGCCGAACCGGGCGATGACGGTGCCGCAGATCGCCGGGGAGACGATCAGCATCAGCAGCGGACAACCGGCCGCGCCCAACTCCTCGAGGACGGTGGCGAGTTCACCGATACCCGCGCCTCCGCCGCCGTACACGGCGGGGAGGTTGACCCCGAGGTAACCCAACTTGGCTGCTTCCGACCAGAGTTCGCGGACGGGTTCTCCGGCACGGGCCTTCTGCTGGAAGTAGTCGCGGCCGTAGCGGGCGGCGAGGGCGGCGACCGCCGCGCGCAGGTCGCGCTGGTCCTCGGTGTCGGTGAGCGAGGCCGACGGGGTGGACGGGCTCGATGGGGTGGGCCGACTCGACGGGGTCAGGGGGGTGGGCATGGCGGGGTCCTGTCTGTCGTGGGTGGCGAGACGGTGGCGGCGGGGCACGGCCGTGGCAGCGGGACGGGGCAGGTCAGTGATCGGGGCGGACGACGGCGAGAACGGTGCCGGTTTCGACCTGGCGGCCGAGGGTGGCGGGGAGGTCGGTGAGGGTGCCGTCCGCGGGGGCGGTGACCCGGTGTTCCATCTTCATCGCCTCGATGCTGAGCAGGACTTGGCCTGCGGTGACGCGTTCGCCGGGCCGGGCGTCGATCCGGACGACGGTGCCGGGCATCGGGGCGAGCAGGGTGCCGGGGGCGAGCGGGGCGGTGGGGGCGGGGTGGCGGTCGACGGCGGTCAGGGCGTGGTGCTCGGTGGGTGCGTCGACGAAGACCTGGTCGCCGTACCGGGCGATCCGGTAGTGGCGGCGCAGTGGTCCGATCGCCAGGTCGACGGAGTCGGGTGTGCTGTGCAGGAGTTGGACGTCGGGGTGGTCGTCGGCGCGCAGCCCGTCGCGGGTGAGGCGGTAGCGGACGTCGTACTCGGTGCCGTCGGCGGCGCGGTAGCGCTTGGCCTGCGGCTGGGAGGGCAGGTTGCGCCAGCCGGAGGGGAGTTCGCGCAGGGGGCCGCGGCGGTCGGCGGCGTCGGCGAGGGCGGCGGCGAGCGCGGCGAGGGGGGTGGATTTGCCGTCGGGGGCGGTGAGTTCGGCGTGGTGGTCGGTGAGCAGGGCGGTGTGGACGCGGCCGGCCAGGAAATCGGGGTGGCGCAGGGCGCGGACCAGCAGGTCGCGGTTGGTGGTGGGGCCGTGCAGGCGGGCGCGGGCGAGGGCGTCGGCGAGGCGGCGGGCGGCGGCGGTGCGGGTGGGGGCCCAGGCGACGGCTTTGGCGAGCATCGGGTCGTAGTGGACGGTGACCCGGTCGCCGGTCCCGGCCCCCGCGTCCAGGCGCAGCCCGGCCGGGCTCGGGAGGGTGGCGAACTCGACGTCTGTACCCGGGAGTTCGAGGAGGTGCAGCGGTCCGGTGGCGGGCTGCCAGTCGCGGGCCGGGTCCTCGGCGTACAGGCGGGCCTCGATCGCGCAGCCGCGGACGGGGGGCGGGTCGGCGGGGAGCTGTTCGCCTTCGGCGACGGCGAGTTGGAGGGCGACCAGGTCGAGTCCGGTGACGCACTCGGTGACGGGGTGTTCGACCTGGAGGCGGGTGTTCATCTCCAGGAAGGCGAGGCGCCCGTCGGGGGCGAGGAGGAACTCGGCGGTGCCGGCACCCCGGTAGCCGACGGCGCGGGCGGCGGCGACGGCGGCGGCGTGCAGGCGGGCCCGCAACTCGGGGGCGAGGCCGGGGGCCGGGGCCTCCTCGATCACCTTCTGGTGCCGCCGCTGGAGTGAGCAGTCGCGGTCGCCGACCGCCCACACGGTGCCGTGGGCGTCGGCGAGCAGCTGCACCTCCAGGTGCCGTCCGGTGGGCAGGTAGGGCTCGCAGAACACCTCGTCGTCGCCGAACGCGGCGGCGGCCTCGGCCCGGGCGGCAGCCAGCGCGTCGGGGAGCTCGGCGAGGGTGCGCACCACCCGCATGCCGCGTCCGCCGCCGCCCGCCGCGGCCTTGACCAGCAGCGGCAGGTCGGCCTCGGCGGGGTGGGGGCCGACCTCCAGGACGGGGACGCCCGCGGCGGCCATCAACCGCTTGGCGGCGGTCTTGGAGCCCATCGCGGCGATAACGGCGGGCGGCGGGCCGATCCAGCGCAGCCCGGCGTCCAGCACGGCCTGCGCGAAGTCGGCGCTCTCGGAGAGGAACCCGTACCCGGGGTGCACGGCGTCGGCTCCCGCGTCGAGGGCGGCCCGGACCAGCAGGTCGGCGCGCAGGTAGGTGTCGGCGGGCGCGGCGCCGGGCAGCCGGACGGCGGTGTCGGCCTCCCGGACGTGCCGGGCCTCGGCGTCCGGGTCGGCGTACACGGCGACGGTGGCGATGCCGAGGGTGCGGCAGGTGCGGAAGACCCGGCGGGCGATCTCGCCTCGGTTGGCCACCAGCAGGGAGGTGATCATCCGTCAGTTCGCTTTCTCGCGGGAGTAGCGGGGCGGGGGCGGAGAGGTCGTGGGGTGGGGCGGTGAGAGGTACTCGCGGTTGCAAGCTGGTGCAGTAGTGAGGGGGTGTCACGGTTGCGAGAGGCTGCAATCGCGAGAGGGTGTCACGGTTGCGAGCAGGTGCAGTGGCGAGATGCCCTTGCGACAGTAAGGGGGTGTCACGGTTGCAGGATGCTGCAACCGTGAGGGGGTGTCACATGCGGAAAACGCCATACCCCTTGGCGCCCGCGATCGGGCCGCTGTGGAGGGCGGACAGGCAGAGGCCGAGGATGGTGCGGGTGTCGCGCGGGTCGATCACTCCGTCGTCGTAGAGGCGGCCGGAGAGGAAGACCGGGAGGGACTCGGCCTCGATCTGCTGCTCGACGGCGGCGCGGATCGCGGCGTCGGCCTCCTCGTCGTAGGGCTGGCCCTTGGCGGCGGCGGACTGGCGGGCGACCAGGGAGAGGACGCCGGCGAGTTGCTGGGGGCCCATCACCGCGGATTTGGCGCTCGGCCAGGTGAACAGGAAGCGGGGGTCGTAGGCCCGACCGCACATGCCGTAGTGGCCGGCGCCGTAGGAGGCGCCCATCAGGACGGAGAGGTGCGGGACGGTGCTGTTCGCCACCGCGTTGATCATCATCGCGCCGTGCTTGATGATGCCGCCCTGCTCGTACTCCCGGCCGACCATGTAGCCGGTGGTGTTGTGCAGGAAGACCAGCGGGCGGTCCAGCTGGTTGGCGAGTTGGATGAACTGGGCGGCCTTCTGGGACTCCTGGCTGAACAGCACGCCCTGGGCGTTGGCCAGGATGCCGACGGGGTACCCGAGCAGGGTGGCCCAGCCGGTGGCGAGGCTGGTGCCGTAGCGGGGCTTGAACTCGTCGAAGTCGGAGGCGTCGACGATCCGGGCGATCACCTCGCGGGGGTCGAAGGGCGCCTTGAGGTCGCCGGGGACGATGCCGAGCAGTTCGTCCTCCGGGTACGCGGGCGGCTCGGGGCGCCGCGCCGGTTCGGGGCCGGACTTGCGCCAGTGCAGCCGGTGGACGACCCGGCGGGCCAGGCGCAGGGCGTCGGGTTCGTCGAGGGCGAGATGGTCGGCGAGGCCGGAGGTGCGGGCGTGCATCTCGGCACCGCCGAGCGACTCGTCGTCGGACTCCTCGCCGGTGGCCATCTTCACCAGCGGCGGGCCGCCGAGGAACACCTTGGCCCGCTCCTTCACCATGATGACGTGGTCGGACATCCCCGGCACGTACGCACCGCCCGCCGTGGAGTTGCCGAACACCACGGCCACGGTGGGGACGCCCGCCGCCGACAGCCTGGTCAGGTCGCGGAACAGCGCGCCGCCCGGGATGAATATCTCCTTCTGGCTGGGGAGGTCGGCGCCGCCGGACTCGACCAGGTTGATCAGCGGGAGCCGGTTGCGCAGCGCGATCTCGTTGGCCCGCAGGGCCTTGCGCAGCGTCCACGGGTTGGACGAACCGCCGCGCACGGTCGGGTCGTTGGCGGTGATCACGCACTCGGTCCCGGCCACCGTGCCGATGCCGGTGACCAGTGCCGCACCGACCTGGTACGGGCTGCCCCAGGCGGCGAGCGGGGAGAGTTCGAGGAACGGCGAGTCCGGGTCGAGCAGCAGCTCGATCCGTTCGCGGGCCGCGAGCTTGCCCCGACTGCGGTGCCGTTCCAGGTACTTGGGTCCGCCGCCGGCCAGCGCCTTGGCGTGTTCGGCGTCCAGGTCGGCGAGTCTGGCGAGCATCGCGTCGCGGTTGGCCGCGTACTCGGGTGCGTCCGGGTCGAGCCGGGTGGGCAGGACGGTCACAGCGGGGCCTCCGGGGGCTCGGGCCGGACGGGCGGGAGGGGCGGGACGGGCGAGAGGGGCGGGAGAAGGGGTTCCGGGATGTCGAGGTGGCGGGAGCGCAGCCACTCCCCCAGCGCCTTCGCCTGCGGGTCGAACCTGGCCTGGGCGGCGACGCCTTCGCCGAGCAGGCCGCGGAGGGTGAAGTTGACCGCCCGGAGGTTCGGGAACAGGTGGCGCTCGATCTCCAGTTCGGCGGTCTCCGGGAGGAGTTCGCGCAGTCTGGCGGTGGTGAGGGTGTGGGCGAGCCAGGGCCATCCGGCTTCGTCGCGGGCCCAGAGGCCGAGGTTGGCGTCGCCGCCCTTGTCGCCGCTGCGGGCTCCGGCGACCAGGCCGAGCGGGGCGCGGCGGGTCGGCCCGGGGCGCGGGGGCGGCGGCAACCGCACGGGCGGGGTTGGGGGTTGGCGGGTGGTGGTGGCCGTCGGGGGCGGGACGGAGACGCGCCAGCCGGTGGCCGGGCGATCGGCGGGCAGGCTGGTGGCGGGCAGGTGGTCAGCGGGCAAATGGGCGGTGTGGTCGACTGCCTTCTGGTCCAACTCCCTTGCTTCGAACACCCCGTAGGGGCTGGGGCGGCCGGGCGGGGCGGTGAGGTGGAAGCCCGGGTAGCCGGCCAGGCCGAGTTCGACGGCGGCGGCGGTGAGGGCGCGTCCGACCCTGTGCTCCTGCGGGTCGCGGGCGGTGAGCCGGAGCAGGGTGCTGGCGCGTTCCTCGGTGTCGGCGTCCGGGTGCTGAGTGCGGGTCTCGGTCCAGCGCAGTTCGGCCGGCGGGTCGGCGGCCAGCGCCCGGTTCAACTGCCTTTGCACCAGGGCGGATTTGGCGTCGGCGTCCAGGCCGGTGAGGACGAACGCCAGCTCGTTGCGGTACCCGCCGAGCCGGTTCAGCCCGACCTTGAGGGTGGCGGGCGGGGCCTCGCCGCGCACGCCGTCGATCCGGACCCGGTCGGCGCCCTGCGCGGTGAGCGTCACGGTGTCCAGCCGGGCCGTGACGTCCGGCCCGAGGTAGCGCGGTCCGCCCGTCTCGTAGAGGAGTTGGGCGGTGACGGTCTCCACGGTCACCGCGCCGCCGGTGCCCGGGTGCTTGGTGATGACGCTGCTGCCGTCGGCGTGCAGTTCGGCGATCGGGAAGCCCGGGTGGTCGACGTCGTGCTCGGTGAAGAACGCGTAGTTCCCGCCGGTCGCCTGCGCCCCGCACTCCAGGACGTGGCCCGCCACCACGGCTCCCGCCAGCGCGTCCAGGTCGTCCGGCGTCCACCCGTGGTGGGCGATGCCCGGCCCGACCACCAGCGCGGCGTCCGTCACCCGGCCGGTCACCACCACGTCCGCGCCCGCGCGCAGGCACTCGGCGATCCCGAACGCCCCCAGGTAGGCGTTCGCGGCCAGCAGCGGACGGTGCGGGCCCGGCTCCTCCGTCCAGCCGAACTCGTGCGCCCTGGGGAGGAGTTCGTCGCCGGTGACGTGGCCGATCCGGGCCCGGAGGCCCTGCCGGGCGGCGAGTTCGCCGAGCGCTTCGGCCAGCCGGGCCGGGTGGAGGCCGCCCGCGTTCACCACGATCCGCACCCCGCGGTCGAGCGCCTCGGCGAGGCACTCCTCGGCCTGCCGCAGGAACGTCCGCGCGTACCCCAGCGACGGGTCGCGCAGCCGGTCCCGGGCCAGGATCAGCATGGTCAGCTCGGCCAGGTAGTCCCCCGTCAGCACGTCCAGCGGCCCGCCGGTCAGCATCTCGCGGAACGCGCCGAACCTGTCCCCGTAGAACCCCGAAGCATTGCCGATCCGCAGCACGAAACCTCCCCAACTCCGCCGCGCCCGGCCGCCGTTGACGGCGGTCTCCGGGAACCGGGCGCGTCCGGTCGGGACCGAGCGTGGCAGCAACCCGGGGACAAATCAAGCACGCGTGCTTGTTTTTGGTCGGCGGAGGACGGGCGGATCGGGGGTGGGGCTCGGGGCAGGACGGGCCGGGGTGGCGCGCGTTCCCGCCGCCCCCGGCGGGGCCGTTGTCGGCGAGGTGCGGCATGCTCCACGCATGCTTCACGCGATGACCGAGCGCGGACTGTCGATGCGCGACCCGGGGCCGGCCGCCCTGGGCCGGCTGGTGGCGAACATGCAGCGGGGCGAATCCCACCTGATCGTCGAACGGTTCGGCGCGGACGAGCCGGCGGGCGACTGGTACGTGCAGGTCCGCCTCCGGGAGGACGGCGTCTACCAGCTGGAGTACCGCGACGGCGTCCCCGCCGGGCACTACCGGACCCTGACGCTCTCCCCCGCCAAGGTGGTGGACGCGCTGGTCGGCTGGTCGCGCGGGCAGACGGAGTGGCGGTCGGGGTTCGACTGGACCGGCATCGGCGACCGGGCTTCGGGCGGCGGCCGGGTCACGGGCGGCAGCTGAGTACCGTCGCTGCGGTCGGGCCACGTTCACGCGTGTGCGGGGGGCGGGACGGGGTTTCAGAGCATCCAGAGGCCGAAGCCCGCGACCAGGATGCCGGTGGCGATCAGCAGGGGGCCGAGCAGGTGGTCGCGGGGGCGGTCGGTGCCCGGGCGGATGCGGATGGTGGAGGCCAGGCCGACACCGGAGAGCAGGACGCCGAGCGGCGTCAGGACCGCCCACAGGACGGGTGCGGCGAGGTGGCCGGAGATCATCGGCCGGTCGGCCCGCCGGCGGGTCGGGGGCGCGCGCCGGGCGCTGACGGGGCGTGGGGTGGGGCCATGGCGGGTCCTCCTGCGGTGTTCCGCACGACGCTACCCGGGGGCGCAACAAGACTCCGCCACGGATTGGCAAAGCCTTCCCCGCTCCCGCCGGATCGCCTCGGAGCCGCCGCCCCTGACGGGACGTCAGGTTCACCCGGGCGGCCCATCAGCGCGAACGCGGGACAGTTCGATTCACAGAGAACGCCCAGCGACTTCCCGGCATCCGCTCAGCCCCCCCCCGGAGGGTCTCGCCGGCGGCGCCCCGGGCGCGACGACGGCGACGGACGGCGGCGGCAGCGGCGGACGGCGGCGGCAGCGGCGGACGGCGGCGGGCCGTGGATGCGGAAGGGCCCCGGTCCGGCACCACCTTGCCGGGCCGGGGCCGGGGCCCGCGGGAGCGGGGAGGTCCGCCCTCAGCCGACCGGGACGGTCGGGGCCGGTTCGACGGCGGGGGCGGCCACCGCCTCCCGCACCGCCCGGGCCGCCGCGCGGCGGGCGAGGAAGCGGTTGACCAGGGTGACCATCGCCCAGGCGTAGGCCCAGCCGACCAGGATGTCGATGATGAAGTGCTCGGCGCCGTAGACCAGCGTGAAGGCCATCGCCAGCGGGTACGCGGTGAGCAGGACGCGCAGGGTGCGGCCGGCCTTCGGCCAGAACACCAGGGCGATCATCATCGGGTAGGCGGCGTGCAGCGAGGGCATCGCGGCGACGTCGTTGGCGAACTTGCTGCCGTTCTCGAAGACGGTGCCGGCCCGGTGCAGGCCGCTGCTGTCGAGGACCGTGGAGACGACCCGGCTGACGGCCGGCATGTGGCCCTCCAGCGCGGTCAGCCACGGCGGGTCGGCCGGGTAGAGCACGTAGGTGACGAAGCCGATCGCGGTGATCGCCAGGTAGCAGCCGAGGAAGTGCCGGAACCGGGCGTGGTTCCGCTTCCACAGCACGGCGAGGATCACGAACACCGCGAAGAAGTGCGACATGTAGACGGTGACGGCCGCGTAGTCGTACCACTGCGGCTGCCCGGGGTGGTAGAGCCAGTCCTGGAGCCGGACGGTCCAGGTCTCGCCGAAGCCGAGCACCTTGTCGAAGGCGAGTTGCGGGGCGTAGTGCGGTTTCCAGGGGGTGTGCGAGCCGTAGCCCCGGAGCAGCGAGTACGTCCAGACCACGGCCATCACCGGGACCCAGTCGCGCAGGACGTACAGCCACCCCTTTCGACCGCCGCTGTGCACGGACGCCGCGATCAGGGCGGCGATCAGCCAGAGGAAGACCACGTCGTTGGCGTACGGCAGGCCGTAGACGACCAGGTAGCGCCAGAACGCCACGGCGAACAGCGGCCAGGCGAGGTGGCGGAGTCTGAGCCGGGACAGGAGGTGGAGCGCCAGGGAGCGTGACCGGGCTGCCAGGTGGGACGAGTCGATCATGCGTCACGAAGCTAGCAACTGCGGCTTGGAGATTCCTCCTGCCGCGCGCCGGGGTTCCCAGCGAGTTCCCAGGCGGCACACGGACGGGTCGCGACCTCCGCCAACTGCCCTAATGTTCGACATTAATAATGTCGAGTATTAATGTGGTGGCATGACGAGGAAGTCGACGGGTGCCGGGAGCGGCCCCGAACCGGTCGAGGACGACCACGGCGGCGACGGCGGTTCCACCCGGGCGCGGCTGATCCGGTCCGCCGAGCGCGCGTTCGCGGCGCGGGGCGTGCACGGGGCGCAGCTGCGCGAGGTGGTGCGGGGTGCCGGGCAGGCGAACCCGTCCGCGGTGCAGTACCACTTCGGTTCGCGCGAGGGGCTGCTGGACGCGGTGATGGCCGAGCGGCAGCGGCGCACCGAGCGGGCGCTCGCCGAGCGGCTGCCGCGGCCCGAGGGGTGCGGGCTGGGCGAGCTGCTCGGGGCGCTGGTGGACGCGGAGTCCACCGAGCTGCGCACCGAGCGCGGCCGGGACTGCCTGCGGATCTCCACCCAGGTCAGCCACCGCAGCGGCATCCGGGAGCGGCGTCCGCACGCCGGGCTCACGGGCACCCTGTACTGGCGGCTGATCCTCGCGCTGGAGGAGCCGCTGGTCGCGCTGGCGCCCGAGCCCGTCCGGCTGGAGCGGATCGACCTGGCGCTGACCCTGATCGGGGCCGCGCTCGCCGAGCGCGCCCGGCAGCTGGCCGAGGGCGAGCCGACCCTGAGCGGGGACCGCGCGTACCTGGCCGACCTCGTCTCCGTCTGCACCGGCCTGCTGACCGCGCCGGTGCCCTGACCACCGCCGCCGCGTACCGGGCGCCGGGCCGCGGGCGCCGGGTGTAGGGCACCGGGTGTCGGGTGTCGGCGGAGGACGTACCACTGGAACGAGCGCCCGCGAGGCATGTGCCCCGGAGGGCGAGTGAGCAAGGAGCACGTCATGAACGAACTGTCCGGCAAGACCGTCGTCATCACCGGCGGGGCCCGGGGCCTGGGCGCGGAGACCGCCGAGCAGGCGGTCGAGGCGGGGGCGAACGTGTTGATCACCGACGTCCTGGACGCGGACGGCGAGGCCGTCGCCGCGGCGCTGGGCGAGCGGGCCCGCTACCGCCACCACGACGTCACCTCGGAGCAGGACTGGGCGGACGTGGTCGCGTACGCGCGGGCCGAGTTCGGGGCGGTGCACGGGCTGGTGAACAACGCGGGCATCTCCGCCGGGAGCTTCCTGGCCGAGGAGTCGGTGGAGCACTTCCGCAAGGTCCTGGACGTCAACCTGACCGGCGTGTTCATCGGCATGAAGGCGGTCGTTCCGGCGCTACGGGAGGCCGGGGGCGGCTCGGTGGTGAACATCTCCTCGGCGGCCGGCCTGATGGGCCTGGCGCTGACGGCCGGCTACGGCGCGTCCAAGTGGGGCGTCCGCGGGCTGACCAAGATCGGCGCGGTGGAGCTGGGCGTGGACCGGATCCGGGTGAACTCCGTCCACCCGGGCATGACCTACACCCCGATGACGGCGTCCACCGGCATCCGGCGCGGTGAGGGCAACTACCCCAACACCCCGATGGGCCGGGTCGGCGAGGCCCCCGAGATCGCCGCGGCCACCGTCTTCCTGCTCTCCGACGCGGCCTCCTACATCACGGGCGCCGAGCTCGCGGTGGACGGCGGCTGGACCACCGGCCCGACCGTCCGCTACGTGATGGGCCAGTGATCGAGCGGTCGAGTGATCGAGCGGTCGGTGACCGGGGGCCGGGGGCCGGTGTCAGTCCAGGACGGCGGACTCCCCCAGCGCGATCCGGGCGTAGCGGGTGGCCGCCTCCTCGCCGAGCCAGCCGTCGAAGTTCTCGGCGCCGATCGCGCTCAGGTTGGCGTCGTGGATCGGGAAGGTGCGCTCCGGGCGGATGGCGCGCACCGTTTCGATCGCCTCCCGCAGGCTCAGCCACGGGCCGGACGCGGGGAGCAGCAGGGCGCGGACGTCCTCCCCCGGGCCGTGCGGGACGTGCAGGGCGTCGCCGGGGTGGTAGACGCCCTCGACCAGGTAGCCGAGGTTCGCGCAGTCCGGGTACCCGTCGATGACCTGCGCGTGCCGCCCGCCGACCGCGCGCACCGCGAAGCCGCCCGCCTCGAAGCCCTCCCCCGCCCGGACGGCGGTGGGCGGGCGGTCGGCGAGGGCGGGGTGCCCGGCGAGTTCGGCCGCGAGCTCCGGGTGGGTGTGGACCTCCAGGCCCGGGTCGGCGGCCCGGGCGGCGGCGAGCAGGCCCTCGTCGAGGTGGTCGGCGTGCGCGTGCGTGTAGAGCACCGCCCGGACGCCGTGGAACGCCTCCGGCTCCGTCCAGCAGCCCGGATCGATCAGGACGGAGCGCTCCCCGTCGGGTGAGTCGATCCGGACGCAGGCGTGGGCGTACTTCGTCAGGCGCATCGGATCAACCTAGCCCGGGGCTGCGGTGGTCCGCATCCCGTTTTCCGCAGGGCGGTTGACGGTGCGTCAGCCGCTGCGCCGGTGGCGGCCGAGTGGGCGGGCCGGACCCGGTGCGGGGTCAGCTGGGGTCGGTTTCGATGCGGTGGACGATGAGTTCGCAGAGTTCGTGGGTGCGCAGGGCGTCGGTGGCGTCGAGGGTCTTGCCGGCGCGGAGGGCGTCGAGGAAGTGCTGGACGATCTGCTCGATGCCGCGTTGGCGGGCGACGGGGACCCAGTCGCCGCGGCGGCGGACGGTGGGCTGGCCGCGGTGGTCGACGACCTCGGCGAGGTTGTGGACCTCGCGCTTGGAGTCGGCGCCGGAGACTTCGAGGATCTCCTCGGTCGAGCCGGAGACCCGGTTCATGAGGCCGAGGGCGGTGAAGCCGTGGCCGGCGAGGGTGAGGACGACGTGTTCGACCAGGCCGTCTCGGGTGCGGGAGCGGACGTCCACGTGCTCGATCTCGCCGGGGACGAGGAAGCGCAGGGTGTCGACGACGTGGATGAAGTCGTCGTAGACCAGGGTGCGGGCGCGTTCGGGGAGGCCCTCGCGGTGCTTCTGGAGCACGATCAGGTCGCGCGGGCGCTCGGCGGCGAGCAGGTAGCCGGGGGCGTGGCGGCGGTTGAAGCCGACCATCAGGGAGCGGCCGGTGCGCTCGGCGAGGGAGGTCAGGCGGCGGGCGCCGTCGAGGTCGTAGGCGAGCGGCTTGTCGACGTACACGTCGACGCCGCGGGTGAGCAGTTCCTCGACGATCGGGACGTGCTGGTCGGTGGCGGCGTGGACGAAGGCGGCGCGGATGCCGGAGTCGATGAGCTCGCCCAGGTCGGTGGTGCGGAACGGAAGGCGGTGGGCGTCGCCGATCCGGTCGAGCTTGGCCCGGTCGCGGGTCATCAGGCGCAGGTCGATGCCGGGTTGGGCGGTGAGGACGGGCAGGTACGCCTTCTGCGCGATGTCGCCGAGTCCGACGACGCCGATCGGGATCGGGGTCGTGCCGGGTCCGGTCTGGTGATCGCTCATCGGGCACTCCTGCGAGGGTGGGTGGTGGTGGTCCCCGGCCATCCGGCAGCATATGCCAGGACGGTTGTTGAGCAGTCAGGACGTGGTGGATCGGCCGATTCGCGCCGGTGCGGCAGGAGGACGGCGAGGGGGCGGGGGGTCGGGAGCGGCGCCGAGGATCCGGCGGAAGTCGGCCACCGCGGTGGCGAACCGGTCGCGGTAGCCGCCCTGGGCCAGTCGGAGCATGAAGAGCACCGCGTCGTCCGGCCGCGGGTCGGTGTAGGGCTGTCCGTTGTAGTCGAGGAAGAGCAGCATCGACTCGAAGGCGGTGCGCTTGTTCCGGTCCGTCATGGGGTGGTTGCGGGCCAGTGACTCGCCGAGCGCGACCGCCTTGGTCCATACGTCCGGGTACGCGTCCGCCCCGAACGCGGAGGACTGCGGGCGGCCGAGCGCGGAGCGCAGCAGCGAGCGCTCGCGGACCACCGCGACGTCGCCCAGAAGGTAGGCCATGTCGTCCTCGTCCAGGTGGTCGGTGGTGTGCCGGTGGGGCGCGTTCACAGCTCGGCCAGCCTCTCCAGCGTCTCGGCGTTCGCCGCCCGGATCCGGGCCACCAGCGCGGCCCGTCGTACGGCGCGCTGCTCGGCGTCGGGTCGCCGGTCCCGGTCGTGGTCGTGGAACTGCTCGTACTCGTGCTCGTGCGGCATCTCGGGCCTCCCCCCGTTCGGTTCGGGAACGGAAACTAGCAGGTGGGAGGGGTGGCGTTCGACCGGTTATCGGGGCGGGGCGGGGGCGCGGGGCGGTCAGGCCGGGTGGTCGAGGGGGGCGGCGGCCTCGGCGAGGGCGGTGAGGACCGGGCGGATCAGGGGGTGGAGTTCGGCACCGGCCCGGGTCGCGGCGAAGACCCTGCGGGTGGCGAGGGCGCTGTCGACGGGGCGGACGGCGACGGCGGCGAGTTCGGCGCCGCGCAGGGCGGAGCGCGGGACGAGGGCGACCCCGGCGCCGGCCGAGGCGAGCGCGGTGACGGCCCGGAAGTCGTCGGAGGAGTGCACCAGCCGCGGCTGGAAACCCGCGTGCTCGCAGGCCAGCAGGACCACGTCGTGGCAGGGGTTGCCGGGGTAGGGGCCGATCCAGGGTTCGGCGGCGAGGTCGGCGACCGCGACGGGCCCGCTCCCGGCGGCCAGCGGGTGGCGCAGCGGGAGGACGGCGTCGAAGGGTTCGGCGTACAGCGGCAGGCGGGTCAGGCGGCGGTCGTCGGGGCGCGGCGCGCCCCGGTACTCGACGGCGACGGCGATGTCGGCGCGCCCGTCGAGCAGCATCGGCAGGCTGGCGTCGCCCTCCGCGTCCAGGGCGCGCACCCGCAGGTCGGGGGCGGTGTCCGCGAGGGCGGTGACGGCGGGGGCGAGGACGAGGGCGATGCCGGTGGCGAAGGCGGCCACGGTGACCTCGCCGGCCGCGCCGGAGCTGTAGGCGGCCAGGTCGGCCTCGGCGCGTTCGAGCTGGGCGAGGACGGCGTCGGCGTGGGTGAGCAGGATCTCCCCGGCGGCGGTGAGCCGGACGCCCCGGCCGGCCCGGACCAGCAGGGTGTGGCCGGTCTCCTGTTCGAGGGCGGCAAGCTGCTGGGAGACCGCGGAGGGGGTGAGGTAGAGCGCGGCCGCGGCGGCGGTCACGGTCCGGTGGTCGGCCACGGCCCGGAGGGTCCGCAGCCGTCGTGCGTCGATCACGGGTCAATTCTGCCAGCGCGGCGGAGCCGACCGGAACGGGAGCGGCCGGGACGGGGGCGGCCGGGCGGCCCGGGAACCCAGCGCGGAGGCCGGAGGGCGGAGGGCGCGGAGGCCGGAGGGCGCGGAGCGGAAGGTGGCGCGGGGAGCCGGGAGTGGCTCCCCGCGCCGGGCGGGCCGTCCCCGGAGGGGGGTGGGGGGCGGCCCGGAGGGGGGCGCGGTCGAGGGTGGGTCCGCGCCCTGGCGGGAGGGGACGGGGTCAGGCGTCCAGGGCGGTGCGGGCGTCGATGAAGGCGGCGACGGCGCGTTCGACGTCCTCGGTGCTGTGGGCGGCGGAGAGCTGGACCCGGATCCGGGCGGCGCCGTGCGGGACCACGGGGTAGGAGAAGCCGATCACGTAGACGCCGCGTTCGAGCAGGAGTTCGGCGAGGCGGCCGGCCTTGGCGGCGTCGCCGACCATGACGGGGGCGATGGCGTGCTCGCCGGGCAGGATCTCGAAGCCGGCCTCGGTCATCTTCGTCCGGAACAGCTCGGTGTTGGCGCGCAGCCGGTCGCGCAGGTCGTCGCCGGTCTCCAGCAGGTCGAGCACGGTGAGCGAGGCGGCGGCGATCACCGGGGCGAGCGAGTTGGAGAACAGGTAGGGGCGGGAGCGCTGGCGCAGCAGGGCGACGATCTCGCGGCGGGCGGCGACGTAGCCGCCGGACGCGCCGCCGAGGGCCTTGCCGAGGGTGCCGGTGATGATGTCGACCCGGTCGGTGACGCCGTGCAGTTCGGGGGTGCCGCGGCCGGTGGGGCCGACGAAGCCGACGGCGTGCGAGTCGTCGACCATGACCATGGCGTCGTAGCGGTCGGCGAGGTCGCAGATCTCGGCGAGCGGGGCGATGTAGCCGTCCATCGAGAAGACGCCGTCGGTGACGATGAGGCGGCGGCGGGCGTCCTGGGTGTCCTGGAGCTGCTTCTCCAGGTCGGCGAGGTCGCGGTTGGCGTAGCGGTGGCGGCGGGCCTTGCAGAGCCGGATGCCGTCGATGATGGAGGCGTGGTTGAGCGCGTCGGAGATGACGGCGTCGCGCTCGTCGAGCAGGGTTTCGAAGACGCCGCCGTTGGCGTCGAAGCAGGAGGAGTAGAGGATGGTGTCCTCCTGCCCGAGGAACTGGGAGAGCCGCTGTTCGAGTTCCTTGTGGACGTCCTGGGTGCCGCAGATGAAGCGCACCGAGGCCATGCCGTAGCCCCAGCGGTCCAGGGCGTCCTTGGCGGCGGCGACCACGGCGGGGTGGTCGGCGAGGCCGAGGTAGTTGTTGGCGCAGAAGTTGAGCACCTGGCCGCCGTTGCCGGAGGTGACGGTGATCTCGGCGGACTGCGGGGTGCCGATGACGCGTTCCGGCTTGAACAGGCCGGCTTCGCGGATCTCGGCGAGGGTGGCGGCGAGGTCGTCGCGGACGTTCTCGAACACGGGGTGTCGCTCCTAACGAGGGGTCGGCTGGCTTGCCGGGGAAGGGAGTTCGGGGGCAGTCCCTAGAGCTCCGTCCAGTCCAGGATGACCTTGCCGCAGTTGCCGCCGGCGGCCTCGTCGAAGGCGGCGTCGAAGTCCCGGGCGGCGTGCCGGCCGGTGATCACCGGGGTGAGGTCGAGTCCGCCCTCCAGCAGCACGGACATCGCGTACCAGGTCTCGAACATCTCGCGGCCGTAGATGCCCTTGATGGTGAGCATCGAGGTGACCACCCGGGCCCAGTCGATCGGGAAGTCGTCGGCGGGCAGGCCGAGCATGGCGATCTTCCCGCCGTGGGTCATGTTGGCGATCATCGACTGCATGGCCTCGGGGCGGCCGGACATCTCAAGGCCGACGTCGAAGCCCTCGCGCAGGCCGAGCCGGTGCTGGCCGTCCTCGATGGTGTGCTGCGAGACGTCCAGGGCGAGGGTGACGCCGAGTTCGCGGGCCAGGTCGAGGCGGTACGGCGAGACGTCGGTGATCATGACGTTGCGGGCGCCGGCGTGCTTGGCGACGGCGGCGGCCATGATGCCGATCGGTCCGGCGCCGGTGACCAGGACGTCCTCGCCGACCAGCGGGAAGGAGAGCGCGGTGTGCACGGCGTTGCCGAACGGGTCGAAGATCGCGGCGACGTCGAGGTCGACCGGGACGCGGTGCACCCAGACGTTGGAGGCGGGCAGCGCGACGTACTCGGCGAACGCGCCGTCGCGGTTGACGCCCAGGCCGACGGTGTTGCGGCACAGGTGGCGGCGGCCGGCCAGGCAGTTGCGGCACTTGCCGCAGACCAGGTGGCCCTCGCCGCTGACCAGGTCGCCGACGGTGACGTCGGTGACGGCGGCGCCGACGGCGGCGACCTCGCCGACGAACTCGTGGCCGACGGTCAGCGGGGTCTTGATGGTCTGCTGGGCCCAGCCGTCCCACTTGCGGATGTGCAGGTCGGTGCCGCAGATGCCGGTGCGCAGGACCTTGATCAGGACGTCGCCGGGGCCGATCTCCGGTTCCGGGACGTCGGTCATCCACAGTCCGGGTTCGGCGTTCAGCTTGACGAGTGCCTTCACGGCGAGCGCTCCTGACGCGGGGTTCGGCGGGCCTGCGGGTCGGCAGGCCCGGGTGCGGGCGTGCGGCGGTTCGCAGCCCGGTGGGGCGGCCCGGCGTGCGGCGGCGACCGGCCCGGCAGGGTGAAATCTGCCTGGTCACGGTAGGTTCGGTCCATCGAGGAATTCTTAACGGGTGCCACAGCTGGGCTGAACGATCGTGCCCGAGCGGGGCCGCCGGTCCGGCTCCGGCGTGCCGCAAGACACCCGGACGGAGCAGCGGCGCGGGGGCGTCCGGGCGGTGCCGAGGGGTGTCGCGAGGGGTGCCGGGCGCGGGTCGGCGAGTGGCTGACGGCGGGTCAGCCGGGCGTCCGGGTTTTGACCTGGTCTTGACACACGGGATTGGTCCAGTCCATTTTGTTGTGCGCGCTCCCTACGCACCTCCGCCCCCATCCCCCACTGGAGGTCCCCGTGCACGCCCCCAACCGCCGCGCCACCGCGGTCGGCGCCGCCGCGCTGCTGCTGGCGACGGCAGCCGTCGCCGCCATCCCGAGCAGCGCCAGCGCCGCGAACATCCTGACCAACCCCGGCTTCGAGATCGGCACGCTGAGCGGCTGGTCCTGCTCCGGCGGCCTCGGCTCGGTGGTCTCCACCCCCGTCCACGGCGGCTCGAAGGCGCTGGCCGGCGCGGCCGGCGCCTCGGACAACGCCAAGTGCGCGCAGACCGTCGCGGTGCAGCCCAACACCACCTACTCGCTGTCGAGTTGGGTGCGCGGCAACTACGTGTACCTCGGCGTCACCGGCGGCGCCTCGACCTGGACGCCGGCCGCGGCCGACTGGAAGCAGCTGACGGTCAGCTTCACCACCGGCGCCTCGCAGACCAGCGCCGAGGTGTACCTGAACGGCTGGTTCGGGCAGGGCACGTACTACGCGGACGACATCAGCCTGGACGGCCCGGGCGGCGGCACGCCGGACACCCAGGCGCCGACCGCGCCGACCGGCCTGGCCGCGACCGCCACGGCCGCCACCCAGGTCTCGCTCTCCTGGGGCGCGTCCGGCGACAACGTCGGCGTCACCGGCTACGACGTGTACCGCAACGGCACGCTGGCCACCACCGTCACCGGCACCACCGCGACCGTCACCGGCCTGACCGCGTCGACCGCGTACACCTTCACCGTCAAGGCGCACGACGCCGCGGGCAACGCCTCCGCCGCGTCCAACTCCCTCTCGGTGACCACGCCTTCGGGCGGGGACCAGCAGGCGCCGACCGCGCCGACCAACCTGGGCGCGACCGCCACGGCCGCCACCCAGGTCTCGCTCTCCTGGGGCGCGTCCGGCGACAACGTCGGCGTCACCGGCTACGACGTGTACCGCAACGGCACGCTGGCCACCACCGTCACCGGCACCACCGCGACCGTCACCGGCCTGACCGCGTCGACCGCGTACACCTTCACCGTGAAGGCCCGCGACGCGGCGGGCAACGCCTCCGCCGCGTCCAACGCGCTGGCGGTGACCACGCCCCCGACCACCACCCCGAGCGGCTTCAAGCAGGCCGCGCCGTACCTGTACAACGGCTGGGGCAACCCGCCGGCCGCGACCACCGTGATGAACGCCACCGGCGTCAAGTGGTTCACCCTGGCCTTCGTGCTGGCGCAGAACGGCTGCAACCCGGCCTGGGACAGCCAGCGCCCGTTGCTGGGCGGCGTGGACCAGCAGACCGTCAACGCGGTGCGCGCCGCGGGCGGCGACATCGTCCCGTCCTTCGGCGGCTGGTCGGGCAACAAGCTCGGCCCGAACTGCGCCGACGCGACCGCGCTGGCCGGCGCCTACCAGAAGGTGATCGACGCCTACGGCCTGAAGGCGATCGACATCGACATCGAGAACACCGACGAGTTCGAGAACTACACCGTCCAGGACCGCATCCTGAACGCGCTGAAGATCGTCAAGCAGAAGAACCCCGGCATCCGGACGATCGTCACCTTCGGCACCTCGACCAGCGGCCCGACCGCCCCCGGCAACCGGCTGATCGAGCAGTCCAAGGCGCTCGGCGCGGACATCGACGTCTTCACCATCATGCCGTTCGACTTCGGCAACGCGTCCACCGACATGTACGCCGCCACCGTCAGCGCCGCCACCGGCCTGAAGAACAAGCTCAAGTCGGTCTACGGCTGGGACGACGCCACCGCCTACGCGCACCTGGGCATCTCCGGCATGAACGGCCTCAGCGACAACAACGAGACCACCACCGTCGCCAACTGGACCGCGATCCGCGACTGGGCCAACACCAACCACATCGCCCGCCTGGCGTTCTGGTCGGTCAACCGCGACCGCGGCTGCGCGGGCGGCGGGCTGCAGGAGACCTGCTCCGGCATCGCCCAGTCCGACTGGCAGTTCAGCTCCATCACGGCCGGCTTCACCGGCTGACGCACCGCCGCTCCCCCGACGGCCCCGGTCCCACCCCACGGAGACCGGGGCCGTCCCCGTCCCCGGGCCGGTGCGCGGACGGAACGGGCCCGGCGAACCGGGGTGTCAGTCGGTGGGGGCCAGCCGGGCCGGGAAGCCGCCGGTGGCGATCGGGCCCCAGCGGCGCGGGGTGATCCGGATCAGCGACTTGCCCTGACGGCGCATCGCGGCGCGGTACTCGTCCCAGTCCGGGTGCTCGCCGGAGATGGTGCGGTAGTACTCGACCAGCGGCTCCAGCGCCTCCGGCAGGTCCAGCACCTCGGCCTCGCCGTCGACCTGCACCCAGGGGCCGTCCCACTCGTCGGAGAGCACCACCACGCTGACCGCGGTGTCGCGCCGGGCGTTGCGGGTCTTGGCCCGCTCCGGGTAGGTAGAGACCACGATCCGGCCGTCGTCGTCGACGCCGCAGGTCAGCGGGGACGCCTGCGGGCTGCCGTCGGCGCGCCGGGTGAGCAGCAGGGCACGGTGGCGGGGGCGGACGAAGTCCAGCAACTCGGCGAGTTCCACCCGGGTGTTGGTGGCGATCGAAGGGCTCATGGCGGCCAGCCTAGTGCGGCGCTCCGGAATCGTGCCGGATCAGCGCGGGCGGTCCTGACGGGGCGTCGGGACGCACTAGGGTCGTGCTCCGTCGGCAGGCTGCGAGACGGAGGGAGCTGGGACGGTGCGGACCGCGACCGTGACGCCCGAGGGCGATCAGATGCGCTGGGTGGAGTTCGAGGGGCAGGAGGCGGCCCGGGTCTACGTGCACGGGCTGGGGGCCAGCGCGCCCGCGTACTTCGCGGCCTCGGCGGTCCATCCGCTGCTGGCCGGGCGGCGGTCGCTGCTGGTGGACCTGCTGGGGCACGGCCTCAGCGACCGGCCGACCGGCTTTGACTACACCCTGGAGTCGCACGCCGACGCGCTGGCCGCGCTGCTGACCGCCGCGGGGGTGTCGGGCGCGGAGCTGGTCGCGCACAGCATGGGCGGTTCGGTGGCGGTGGTGCTCGCCGACCGCCACCCGCACCTGGTGTCCCGGCTGCTGCTGGTGGACGCCAACCTCGACCCGGTGCCGCCCCGGCCCGGGCACGGCGGCGGGAGCGGCATCGCCGCGTACACCGAGGAGGAGTTCCTCGCCGGGGGCTGGGCCGAGGTCGCGGACCGGGTGGGGCCGCACTGGTGGTCCACCATGCGGCTGGCCGGGCGGGAGGGGCTGTACCGCAGCGCCGTCCACCTGGCCCGCAACACCTCGCCGACGGTGCGGGAGGTGCTGAGCGGCCTGTCCGTGCCGCGCACCTTCCTGCTGCCGGCGTCCGGCACCCCGCTGCCGGGCGCGGAGGCGCTGGCCGCCGCCGGGGTGTCGGTGGTGGCCGTCCCGGACTGCGGGCACAACATCATGCTGGACAACCCGGAGGGCTTCGCCCGGGCCGCCGCCGCCGCGCTCGCGCCGGAGGCGTAGCGGCGACGGGGTAGCGGGCGGGAGCGGCAGGGCGGACGGGCGGACGGGCGGGGCAAGGCGGACGGGCGGGGCGGACGGGCGGGGCGTCAGTCCAGCGGGGTGTGGAAGGCGGTGGTGAAGCTGGCGCCGTTGGCGAGGCTGATCACGCCGGGTTCCGGGTTGGCGATGCCGCGGTTGAAGGCGCCGCCGTAGCCGTGGCCGATCATGAAGACGCCCCAGTTGACCACCACCGGCTCGGTACGGCCCGTCCCGTCGCCGACCGGGAAGCGCTCCACCACCGGCCGCACCCGCCGCTGCACCACGTACGGGCCGCCCGCGGCGGCGGCCACCTTGGCCCGCCACTCCGCCTCCCCGGTCTGCCAGCCGGGGAGGACGTCGAGTCCGCCGTGCCCGGCGGTGGCCTTGAGGGTGAACTCCTCGCGGTGGGCCAGCACGTACGGCAGCAGGTCGACCTGTTCGCCGTCGGCCTCGACCTTGCGGTCGGCGAGCATCCGCGTCCACGGCAACAGGCCGTCGACCAGGGCGAGTTCGGCGGCGTCGAAGGCCGGGCGGTGGCGTTCGTCGCTGACCAGCGCGAGGCAGCCCTTGGCGCCGTACAGCTCGGTCTCCAGGGTGGCGAACAGCGCGACCAGGCCCGCGTCGGCGGCGGCCAGGATCGGGGCGGCCAGCGCGGCGTCGGCCGGGTCGACCAGGTCCTCGCTGACGAACCAGCGGTGCACCAGGTCGATCCGCCGGCCGTGCACGTACACCCCGTCGGCGCGGGTCTCGACCTGGCCCGCGTGGCAGGGGACCGCCTCGATGCCCAGCGGGGCGAGCATCTCGGCCATCACCCGCAGCCGCGGCTCCAGGCTGGGGAAGCTGGTCGGCCAGTCCACCAGGGCGACCAGCGGGGCGGCGTCGAAGTCCAGCTCCGGGAACGCCTCGCGCCACATGGCGACCAGCAGGTGCAGGGTGTCGGCGTACTCCAGGCGGTGCTCGGCCGCGAAGCGGCGCAGCTGCTCGTCGCCGAGCATGGCCCGGTTGATCAGCGGGGTGTCGAAGCCGCCGAGCGGGCTGCCGACGTTCAGCTCCAGCAGCTTGAAGCCGCCGGCCTCCTGGTAGAGGTCGGAGCGGGCGATCCGCGGCACGGTGCGCGGCCTGCCGTCCGGGCGCAGCGAGGTGGCGATCTGGAGCGGCGACCAGCCGGCCGCCGCGGCGAACGCCCGGACGTCGCCGTCGAAGAGCCGGTGCGGCAGCGAGAGCAGCAGGTCGTAGAGGCCGCTGAGGCGGACGCCGATGTCGCGGGCGGTGGCGCCCTCCAGGAAGACCGGGCGGGTCAGGTAGTTGCCGCCCAGGGCCGCCCGCAGCGCGGTGTCCTCGGCGCAGCGCCGGGCCAGCGACTCGGCGCTCGGACGGCCGGCCAGGTAGGCGGCGGTCAGCGCGTTCTCGGCGACCGTGGGGGTGCTGGTGGCGGGGCGGGTCGGCGCGGGGCTGGTCATCGGGCTGCTCCTCGGCTGGCGGCGACGGGGGCGGGGACGGGTTCGGCGGGGACGGGCTGGGGGTCCGCAGCGGTGGGCGCGGGGACGGACGCGGGCGCGAGCGCGGGGACGGACGCGGGCGCGAGCGCGGGGACGGACGCGGGCGCGGGGACGGACGCGGGCGCGGGGTGCGGGCCGATGGCGGTGCGGCGGCGGGCGGCGAGGTGGCGCAGGGCGTGGTGGCCGACCAGGACGATCAGGGTGCCCAGCGTGATGCCGCTCAGCGAGAAGCCGCCCGTGACGCCGATCGAGACGCCGCCGATCCCGGCGACCACGCCCGCCGCGGTGGGGACCAAGTGGACGGGGTCGCCGAAGTCGACCCGGTTGCGGACCCAGATGTTCGCGCCGAGCAGGCCGATCATGCCGTAGAGGACCACGGTGATGCCGCCGAGCACCCCGCCGGGGGTGGCGGCGACGACCGCCCCGAACTTGGGGCACAGGCCGAGCAGGACGGCGGTGCCGGCGGCCACCCAGTACGCGGCGGTGGAGTAGACCCGGGTCGCGGCCATCACGCCGATGTTCTCGGCGAAGGTGGTGGTCGGGGCGGAGCCGGTGCCGGCCGCGACCGCCGTGGCCAGGCCGTCGGCGAACAGGGCGCGGCCGAGGCTGCCGTCCAGGTCGCTGCCGGTCATCTCGGCGACGGCCCGCACGTGGCCGGTGTTCTCGGCGACCAGGGCGATCACCGCGGGCAGCGCCAGCAGGATCGCGGAGAGCCGGAACTCCGGCGCGTGCGTGGAGGGCAGGCCGATCCAGTCGGCGTGCGCCACCGCGCCGAGGTCGACCCGGAAGTGGGTGGTGACCGTGCCGGTGGCGTCGGGGGCGGTGATCGGGCCGGTGGTGAGGTCCAGCAGCCAGGAGAGGGCGAAGCCGAAGACCAGGCCGACGAAGACCGAGATCCGCCCCCAGAAGCCGCGCAGCAGGACGCCGGAGGCGAGCACCACGGCCATCGTGGCCAGCGCCGTCCACTGGTCCTGCGGCCAGTAGATCCGGGCGACCACGGGGGCCAGGTTGAAGCCGATCAGCAGCACCACCGCCCCGGCCACCACCGGCGGGAAGAGCCGGTTGACGACGGCGCTGCCGGCCCGGTGCACGGCCAGGCCGACCAGGGCCAGCGCGATGCCGGACACCGCGACCGCGCCGGTGACGACGGCGCTGGAGCCGCCCGCCGCCCGGATCGCGGCGACCGCGCCCACGAACGAGGCGCTGGTGCCGAGGTAGCTGGGGATGCGGCCGCGCACCACCAGCAGGAAGAGCGCGGTGGCGATGCCGGACATCATGATGCCGAGGTTCGGGTCGAGGCCCATCACCAGCGGGAAGACGAAGGTGGCGCCGAACATCGCCACCACGTGCTGGGCGCCGAGGCCGACCGTCCGGGGCCAGCTGAGCCGCTGGTCGGGTCGGACGGCGGCGCCGGGGCGCGGTTCGCGGCCGTCGCCGTGCAACTCCCAGGTCAGGCCGAGCCGTTCACGCAGCACCGGACACCTCCGCGGACGCGGACGCGGCGGACTCCACGGACGCGACGGGCTCGACGGACGCGACGGGCTCGGCGGACGCGGCAGGCTCGACGGACGCGACGGGCTCGGCGGACTTCGCGGGCCGTCCGCCGAGCCCCTGCACCAGCAGCAGCGACAGCAGGCTGAACGCGGCCAGGAACACCCACGGCCACAGCGGGCCGCGCCCCAGCAGGGCGGTCAGGACCACCGGCGACACGGCGCCGCCGATCGTCCAGGAGAGTTGGAAGGCCGCCTGGTAGCGGCCCTGGATGTGCTCCTTGGCCATCGCCACGCTGAGCTCGTTGGACGGCGGGCCGCCGACCATCTCCGCCAGCGTGTAGACCAGCACGGCCAGCACCAGGCCCGCCTCGACCGCCCAGCCGGGCACCGCCGACAGCGCGCCGAACAGCC
The DNA here is from genome assembly GCF_003259315.1 of Kitasatospora sp. SolWspMP-SS2h. Lineage (GTDB taxonomy): Bacteria > Actinomycetota > Actinomycetes > Streptomycetales > Streptomycetaceae > Kitasatospora > Kitasatospora fiedleri. The sequence goes on from NZ_QLLT01000001.1 coordinate 269,720, forward strand.
CGAACGCCACCGCGTTCAGGACCGCGGCCAGCGCCAGCACCCGTACGGGGTTGCGGTGTTCGCCCCAGCGGGCGACGGTGGTCTGGGCCAGCGCGACCAGGCCGGTGTTCAGCACGACCAGGGCGCCGACGATCCAGGCGGCGGCGTGCAGGGTCCCGGTGGCGTAGACGGCGAGCAGCACCGGCAGCACCATGGCGGCCAGCACGAAGCCCAGGTTGGCGGCGACCAGGCGCAGGTAGGGCAGGTCGCGCAGGACGTCCCGGTAGCTGCCGGCCGGGCGGTCGGCGGGGGCGGCGGCGCCGGCGGGGCGGGGCTGTTCGCCGGTCGGGCGCCAGGAGGAGATCAGCCAGGCGGCGAGCAGGAAGGTCGCGGTGTTGGCGACCACCACGGCCCGCAGGCCGGTGGTGCCGGCGAACTGGAGCAGCAGGGCGGCGACGGCCGCGCCGAAGCCCGCGCCGATGTTGCGCAGCGAGCTGGTGAGCGCGAACCAGCGCTGCCGCTCGCCCTCGCGGGCGGCCAGCACGACCAGCGGGCGGCTGGAGGTCCAGTAGATGTTCGAGCCGGTCTGCACGACCAGTTGGAACAGCACGATCATCCAGGCCTGGCGGCAGAACAGGAAGCCGAGGAAGCCGCCGGCCGACACCAGGTTGCCCACCGCGACCACGGCGCGCGGGCCGATCCGGTCCAGCAGCGGCCCGACCAGGGCGGGCACCGGCAGCGAGAGCAGGTGGCCCAGGGTCAGGGCCGCGCCGATCTCGACCAGCGGCAGGTCGGTGGTCCGGGTGAAGTAGACGACGGTGAAGGCGAGGACCAGTCCGTTGCCGAGGCTGTCGATGACGTTGGCCGCCAGGAACCGGCCGTTGCCGGTGAGGTCGGGCAGGCCGAGGAGGTGTCGCAGTCCGCGCGGCGGCTGCGGCGGCCGTGCAGACTGCGACGGCCGGGGTGCGCTGTTGTCCATGACTCTCCTGCGGGCGCGCGGCGGCCGCCCCGGTGGCGGCCGCCGCTTGGGGGTGGGGGCGTCAGTTTCCGTACGCCCGGGCGAACTTGCCGGTGATGTAGGGGCCGGAGCGGACCGGGGCGTGCCGCGGCGGGTTGTCCCGGTCGGTGCAGGTGGCGATGCACTCGATCAGGGCGTCGTAGTTCGGCTGGTGGAAGAACGGCACCGAGTAGCGCTCGTTGTGGGCCTCCTCGCGGGGCGGGTTGACCACCCGGTGCACGGTGCTGACCCAGGCGTCGTTGGTCCAGATCGCCATCAGGTCGCCGATGTTGACGATGAAGGAGCCCTCGACCACGGGGACGCCCAGCCAGCGGTCGCCGGTGCGGTCGAGCACCTGGAGGCCGCCGGTGCCGTTGTCCTGGTAGAGGATGGTGAGGCTGCCCCAGTCGCTGTGCTCGCCCTTGCGCAGCTGTCCGGGTGCGGGCGGGACGGGCTGCGCCGGGTAGTAGTTGGCGGTCAGGTTGGTCATGTGCTGGTCGATCTTGTCCTCGAACCAGTCCTCGGGCAGGCCGAGTCCGAGGGCGAACAGCCGCATCAGCTCGCCGGCCAGCCGCTCCATCTCGGCGTAGTAGCCGCGGTACGCGTCGGCGAAGCCCGGCAGGTCGGGCCACGGGTTGGGGGTGCGCAGCGCCGGGGCGGCGTCGGCGGGCAGGGCGCGGGCGCCCTCGGGTTCGCCGAGCCGGTTGACGGTGAAGGTCTCCGAGACGTCGGGGCGGGCCCGTTCGGTGGCCACCGAGGCGTCCGGGTTGGACGCGGCGAGGCTGCCGCTGCGGCCGAAGCCGCGCATCAGCGGGTCGGCGGGGTCGGCCAGGTGGGCGGCCTTGACCTCCGGCGGGAGCGCGAAGAACTCGCGGGTGGCGCGGTACATCTCGGTGATGGCCTGCTCGGGGACGCCGTGGCCGACGATGACCAGGAAGCCGCTGCTGCGGCAGGTCCGGTCGATGGCCGCGGCGACCTCGGCGCGGCGGCGGGGGTCGGTGCGGGCGCCGCTCAGGTCCATGACCGGCACGTAGCCGTCCACCAGGGTCACCGGGGTGCCCGTCGGGGCGGCGGTCGCTGCCAGGGTCGGCACGGTTCTCACCTCTCTGCTGGGGGCTGTCTGTTGTCTGCTGCTGTCGGTGGGGCGGCCGGGGCCGCGGTCGGCCGGGCCGGGGTCCGGGGTCGGTCAGGTGCCGGTCAGGTGCCGGTCAGGTGTCGTGCCGGGCGGGCACCGCCGTTTCGCGGACGGTGCTGCCGCAGCGGGTGCGCAGGACGACGGCCGGGACCTCGCCGGGGCGGGGCAGCCGCAGGGTGCGCTCCTCCGTCCAGCCGGCGAAGCGGAACTCGCCGCCGCCGAGGTGGACCAGGCCGAGCTCGGGTTCGCCGGGCGCGGTCAGGAACAGCCGGTCCGCGCGGAGCAGCACGGTGCTGGTCAGTCGGCGCTGGTGGCGCAGGAAGGCGCCGTCCGCCTCGTCCCGGTCGGTGAAGGACTCGGGGACGTCGAAGCGCAGGCCGTGGGCGGCCCGGGCGGCGGCGTCGAGCGGGGCCGGGGGTCGGGCCAGGATGCTCTCGGCCAGCACCTCGGGGGTGCGGAAGACGGGCGGGAAGAGGTCCAGCAGGGCGCGGTTGGGCAGCAGGTCGGCGACCAGGTGGACCGGGGTGCCGTCGGTGCCGGGGTGCAGCAGCCGGTGGCTGCGGCTGACGTCGCCGTACCAGAGGGTGCCCGGTGTCCACTGCTGCGGTTCGCCCTCGATGACCAGTCCGGCGCCGGGGCGGGCGGTGAGCGGCAGGTAGAGCCGGACGGTGCCCCAGGCCAGGCCGTTCTTGGTGTCGCGGTGCGGGGCGCCGCTGGCCCCGGGGGCGAGCGCCATCAGCCGGACGGCCCGTTTGGCGGCGGGCAGGGCGTCCAGCACCTCGGCGAGGTACGGGGCGCCGGCCAGCCACGGGGTGTCGGCGAAGTCGTCGCGGTCGGGGCCGCCGGCGTCGGTGCGCTCGGGGTCGCCGCCGATGCTGCGCAGCGGCAGGGTGCGCCACTGCTCGGGGACGGCGGTGAGGGCCTGGGCCGGGTAGCGCCGGCGGCGGTGCCAGTGGACCTGGCGCAGCGCCGCCAGCTCCGCGCCCAGCCGGACGACGTCGAAGTCGCCGTCCAGCCGGGCGGAGCGGGGCAGTCGGGAGAAGGCGGGGGTGGCCATGCGCTGCTGCACGGACTGCCTTTCTCGGTCGGTGGGTGGTGACGGCGGGTGGTGCTGCTGCGGTGCCGGTAGGGGGTGCCCGTGGTGGTGCCGCTGCGGTGCCGGTGGGGGTCCGTGGCGGTGTCCGGGGCCGGTCAGGCCCAGCGCGGCGGCGGGGGCCGCCAGCTGTCGCAGAGCGCGAGCAGGTCGCCGGCCTTGCGGACCGGGACCAGCGAGGCGCTCTCCTCGGGCCGCATGAACCCGGCCCGGGCGATGCCCCCGACCGTGTCGAGCAGGCCGTCCCAGTAGCCGTCGGTGTTCAGGACGGTGACCGGTTTGCCGTGGTGCCCGAGGATCAGCCAGGCCCAGACCTCGAAGAGCTCCTCGACGGTGCCCAGGCCGCCCGGCAGGGCGACGAAGCAGTCGCCGAGCCGGGCCATCAGGTCCTTGCGCTCGTGCATGGTGTCGACCACGTGCAGTTCGGTGAGGCCGAGGTGGGCGACCTCGGCGTCGTGCAGCGAGCGCGGGATGACGCCGGTGACCCGGCCGCCCGCCGCCATCGCGCTGTCGGCGACCACGCCCATCAGTCCGACGCTGCCGCCGCCGTAGACGATCTCGTGCCCGGCCTCGGCGAGTTCGCGGGCGAAGGCGGCGGCCTCCCGGGCGTACACCTCGTCCCGGCCCGCCGAGGAGCCGGCGTAGACGGTGACCCGCATCAGGGGCTGACCCGGCCGTAGGTCTCGAAGGCCGCGTGGGTGACCGGCATCAGGGCCTTCCAGGCGTCCTCCATCTGCTCGGCGACCAGCTCGATCTCGCGCTGCGGGTGCGAGGGGTAGGTGGCGTCGGCGCGGTTGGTGCGCAGGCTCAGGAAGTGCATCAGGCCGCGGGAGTTGCAGGTCGCGTACACCGAGGAGTAGGTGGCCACCGGCAGCACCATGCGGGCGATCTCGCGGGCGATGCCGGACTCCAGCATCGCGGTGTACTCCTCGTACGCCTTGGCGTAGACGGCGTGCGCGGAGGTGAGGATCTGCTCGTGGTCCTGGTCGGTGCCCGGGACGTACTGGTAGTGGCCGGGCTTGCCCTTCTGGCGCAGCAGGCGCTCGCCGTCCGGGACGTAGAAGACCGGACGCAGCTCCCGGTAGCGGGCGCTCTCCTCGTTGAACGACCAGGTGCGGTGGCGCATCAGGTGGCGGACGGTGAAGATCGGCGCGGTGATCAGGAAGGTCATGTAGTTGTGCTCGAAGGGGCTGCCGTGGCGGCTCTTCATCAGGTAGTTGAGGAGTCCGGCGCTGTAGCCCTCGCCCTTGTCCTCGATCTGGGCGTCCTCGCCGATGGTGGAGACCCGGGCGGCCCGGACGACGCCGGCGTCGCTGGCCCGGTGGTCGACCAGTTCGACGGAGATGTCGCTGCGCAGTTCGACGCCGGGGGCGGTGTCCAGGACGGAGCCCTGCTCGCTGACCAGCATGGTGGCGGTTCCTCTCGGTTCGGTCAGGTGGTGTGCCTGGTGCGCGTGGTGCGCGTGGTTCGGGTGGTTCGGGTGGTGCGCAGTGGGACGGGCAGTACGGGGCGGTACGGGTGGTGCGCCGGTCAGGCCGTGGCGGCGGCCAGCGGGACGGGGGCGGCCAGGAGCTGCTCGGCCAGGTCGAGCACGCCGGGGGTGAGCAGCCCGTGCTCGGCCGTCAACTCGCGCAGTGTCGCGGCGAGTTCGTCCCGGCGGTCGAACTCGCAGGTGAGCACGGTGTTGGCGTACGCCTGGCCGTCGATGTGGAACTCGCTGGCCCGGACCAGGTCGAGGCGTTCGCGCAGCAGCGCGGTGAGCGCGGGGGTGGCCCGGCGGATCGGCAGTTGCAGGGCGAGCCGGCGGCGGCGGCCGAAGCCGGGGGCCTGCTGCTCCCAGGTACCGAGCAGCAGCGAGAGCAGCGCGGCGTAGGTGTTGTCGCCGGAGGCCGCGATGGAGAGCGTGGTGGAGCCGGAGACCCGGGGGTTGATCTCGATGACCTGGTAGCCGCCGTCGGCGTGGATCATCTCGACCTCGATGGCGCCCTCGATCCCGAGGTCCTCGCACAGCCGCAGCAGCCGCTCGGCGACCGGCCGGAAGTCCCGGTCGGGGCCGGGGCGCGGCGCGGTGTAGCGGACGGTGTCGAAGACGAAGGACGGGGCGCCGCCGGTCGGCCCCTTCCAGATCAGCGGCTGGAGGGCGTAGTGCCCGGGCCGGCCGACCACCTCGACCGAGCAGAGTTCGCCGGTGACGCAGTGCTCCAGGACGGTGCTGCCGTCGTACGGGTCGGCGAGGTAGGCGCGCAGGGCCGCCCGGTCGGGCAGGAAGCGGATGCCGGTGGCGAGGCAGTCCCACAGCGGCTTGGAGAGCAGCGGGTAGCCGATCCGCTCGGCCTGCGCCAGCAGCAGGTCCTGGTAGGCCGGGGCCTGGACGCTGCGGCCGCGCAGCAGGTCGCCGTCGACCAGCAGCCCGTCGGGGGTGTCGAGGCCGTGGGCGGCGAGCAGCCGCTTGGTCTCCCACTTGTTGGCCAGCACGCAGGTGGCGTCCGGGCTGTGCATGACCATCGGGATGCCGCGGGCGGCGAGCTTCTCGCGCACCACGGCGTCACGCAGCGCGTTCTCGTCGGGTATGGAGAGCGAGACGACGCCGTCGGCGCCCCAGGCGGCGATCCGGTCGGCGATCTGCTCGCAGCTCAGGCCGGGCGGGAGCTTCTCGGACTCGCCGGGGAAGTCGTCCGGTCCGCACTCGCCGTCGGTGTGGAACAGCTTGAGGGTGAGGCCGGCCTCGGCGGCCGGTCCGGCCAGCTCCCGGACGTAGGGGTCGGTCTGCTGGATCTCGATGGAGCGCAGCAGCGCGATGCGGGCCATCTCAGGCCAGCTCGATGCGGACGGCGGCCAGGGCGTCGGCGGCGAGCCGGTTGACCTCCTCGGCCGTTTCGGCGGTCAGGATGAAGTGGCCGACCCGGGAGATGTTGTCCTGCGGGCGGGCGAGTTCCTTGCCGGGTTCGGCGTACAGCGCGGTGGCCACCGTGTGCGGGCCCTCGGGGAGGTGCTCGACGGAGCGCAGCACGCCGGCCGACGGCGGGGTGAGGAAGCGGATCGCGGCGGCCCGCCGGTGGGTGGGCAGCACGTCGGGGTGGTCGCCGAGCGCGGCCTGGAGGTAGGCGCGGGCCTCGCTGACGCCGGTCGCCTCCCGGACCAGCTTGACGATGTGGTCGCCCGGCGGGCGGGCGCCGACCTCGATGATCCGGGCGGTGTTGTCCTCCAGCAGCTTGAGCTCGGTGTGCGCGACGCCGTACCGGAAGCCCAGCGCGGCCAGGCCCTGTTCGACGGTGGCGAGCACCGCCTCGGTGGCCGCCTCGTCCAGCGCGGCGGGGACGGTGTGGCCGACCTCGGCGCGGGTGGCGTCGTCGGTGGTGAACTTCTCGGTGATCGCCAGGTGGTGGTACTTCTCCTCGAAGACCACCGTCTCGATGCTGAACTCCTTCCCGCCGATGTACTCCTGGATCAGCACGGTGGTCTCCAGCGGCGTGCCGTGCGGGAACTCCCGCGGCCAGCCCTGGGCGAACTCGACCGCCGCGGCCAGCTCCTGCTCGCCGCGCACCACCGAGACGCCGACCGAGCCGGCGTTCTCGCACGGCTTGACCACCACGGGGTAGTCGAGGCCGGTCCGGGCCAGCGCCTCGGCGGCCTCGGCGGGGCCGGCCACCACGGCCGTGCGCGGTGCGGGGACGCCGGCGGCGTCGAAGACCTGCGCCATCACCCGCTTGTTGCGGGCGGCGGCGGCCTTCTCCGGGTCGTGTCCGGGCAGGCCGAGTTCGGCGGCCACCCGGGTGACCAGCGGGGAGAAGAACTCCCAGCCGGTGACGACGCCGTCGACGCCCCGCTCGCGGGCGAAGGAGAGCAGGTCGCGGACGGCCGTCTCGGTGTCGCCGAGGTCGGTGAAGACCGTGCCGTCGATCCTCTCCTTCAGTTCGGGGCGGTAGTCGCGGTACAGCTCCTCGTGGGTGGCGACGTGCACCTCGACGCCCAACTCCCGCGCCGCGTCGAGCAGGTCACCACCGACCATGCCGTTCGCCTCGATCAGCAGCAGTTTCTTCATGGATGTCCTCCTGGACGGGCAGGCCGGAGCGGCGATGGGGGCAAGTGCTTTGAACATGTGGACAATTGACGGTGCATCAGGTGTTTCCGCATGTGAACGCGCGTAGATCGGCGTGCGGAAGTGTCGAACAACGGCACATCGGGCCGTTCCATTGGCTACGATCGGCCCTGGTCATGAGCGCGACGGTTCATGCCGCGCCGGGGGCGGCAGCTACACGGGGAGCTGGGATGTGCGGTGTGCCAGGAAGGTCGGGGACGTACTCGACGCTCCGGCAACCGGTCGTGCGCGTCCCGGCCGCGAGAGTTCCGGTTGCGGGAGTTCCGGCCGCGAGAGTCGCGGCCCCGAGAGTTCCGGCTGCGAGAGTTCCGGTCGTGAGCGTGCCGACCGTGAGCGTGCCGACCGTGCGCGTTCCGGTCCGATGTCGGCGTTCCTGTCCCGGGAGATCGGTCGACGGCGGCTGAGCCGTCGGCGGTGGGTCGCGTCCGCCGGTCCGGAGGTCAGTGACCGCCGGTGGGGGTGACGTCCCATTCCAGGTCCGCGACCACCCGGGTGCCGTGCCCGGTGCCGGGGTGCCCGGCGCCGGCTCCGACCGCCGCCACGCCGATCACGGCGGCGGCCGGCAGGAGGAGCAGGGCGATCCAGCGCCGCAGGTGGCTGGAGGCATGGCTGATCATCGGTCACATCCTTCTGACAGGTGGGTGGTTGCGGAGAACCCGTATCCGTCCGCACACACAATTCTTGGCCGACCGGCCGAGTCGAGCAAGCGATCAGCTGGCTCATGTTGATGAACAGCATGAACATGAGGGTGGTCATGAACACCGAACACCGGACCGGTGATCCCGGTCAGGAGGACGTCCCCCGGCTCAGCCCCGCCGCCGAGCGGCTCTACGTGCGCTCGCTGAGCAGTGGCGGCCTGCCCAACCCGGCGGTCGGCGGGGGCCCCGTCGGCCTCTCCGCCGCCTGCCTCTCCCCCGACGAACTGGCCGCCAGTGAGCAGCTGTTGCGGCTCGGGCTGCTCGCCGCAGACGCCGCCGAGCCCGCCCGCCTGGTCCCGGTGGACCCGCAGCTGGCCGCGGCCTCGGTGCGCCGCCGGGTGCGGCTGCAGTCCGCCCGGATCGAGGAGCACGGCTCGCGCCTGGTCGGGGAGTTGACCCGGCTCTCGCACCTCTACGACCAGGCGTCCGAGGAGGGCCCGCAGGCGGCGCCCGTGCAGGACCTGGTCGGCCTGGACATGATCACCTCGGCGATCGACGAGGCGATGCGCGACTGCACCGAGGAGGCGCTCACCGCCCAGCCCGGCAACGGCCGCCGGGCGGACGCGCTGGCCCGCGCGCTCGGCAAGGCCGAGGATCTGCTGGCCCGCGGCGCCCACCTGCGCACGCTCTACCAGCACCCGGCCCGGTTCAGCGAGCCGATCCGGGACTACGTGACCAAGGTGTCCTCGCTGGGCGCGGAGGTCCGCACCCTCGACGAGCTGCCCAAGCGGCTGATGATCTTCGACCGCAGGACGGCCTTCGTCTCGGCCGCCCAGGACAGCCGCCGCGCGGTGCTGGTCCGCCACCCCGCCCTGGTCGCCTACCTGACCGACACCTTCGAGCGCGACTGGCGGCGGGCCAGCCCGTACGACGTCCGCTACCGCGGCGGCTCGGCCGGACGAGGGCTGAACGAAGTCCAGCAGACCATCCTGCGGATGCTGGTGGACGGCGAACCGGACGACGCGATAGCCCGCCGGATGAGCCTCAACGTCCGCACCTGCCGGGCCCACATCGCCAAGATCCTCAAGGCGTACGACGCCCAGAGCCGGGTCCAGATGGCCTACCAGCTGGGCCGTTCCGAGGCACTGTCCGGCGACGGCCTGCGGGGCGGGGTGCCGAGCGGCGCGCCGAGCGGGGCGGCCTGAACGCCCCCCGGCGACACGGGATTCCGGCCGCTCGGCGTCAGCTGCGGACGCGCAGGCGTTCGCCCTGCGGGCCGAACATCACCAGGTACTCGACCGGGCGGTCCGGGGCGGCGTTGGCGACCCCGTGCGGGGTGCGGGTGTCGAACTCGGCGACCTCCCCGGCGGCCAGCACCAGCTCGCGGTCGCCGAGGGTCAGCCGGAGCCGCCCGGAGAGCACGCAGAGCCACTCGTGGCCGGGGTGGGAGACCTGGCGCGGCCGGGGCGGGGGCCCGTCGGCGGCGGTGGTGTCGGCGGCGGCAGTGGTGTCGGTGGGGGCGGCGGTGTCGGTGGCGGCGGCGGCCGTGGCGGGCAGGACGTGCTTGTGCGCGTGCAGGCCGCCGACGTAGCGGGTCAGCGGGAGCACCGCCTTGTCGTCCGCGCCCCGCAGCGGTGCCGGTCGCGCGGGCGCGGTGCCGGCCAGTTCGTCGAGCGGGACGCGGTACTCCCGGGCCAGCAGGAGCAGCACCTCCAGGGTGGGGTGGCGGTGGCCGTTCTCCATCCGGGACAGCGTGCTGGGGGTGAGGCCGGTGGCCCGGCACACCTCGCCGAGGCCGCGGCCGTCGCGGGCCCGGGCGGCGCGCAGGCGCGGGCCCATGGTGGCCAGCAGGTGCGCCACCTCCTCGCTGCCGGTCATCCCGGGCCCTCCCCTCAGCTGCGGCGTTGCCGATCCGGCAAGGGTAGTCGCCCGGGCGGGGCGGGGCGGCGCATGATCGACCCGTTCCCGGCGCCGGGGCGTTCCCGCCGCCGTCCGGCCCCTTGGCCGGTCCCCCGTCCAGCCCCTTGGAGGAGCCGTCATGTCCGTACCGCAGGAGACCGCCGGGTCCGGCCCGGCCGCCGGGGCCCGGCACCGCACCGTCGCCGGGCCCGCGGGGCCGCTGCACCTGGTGGAGCAGGGGGACGGGCCGCTGGTGCTGCTGGTGCACGGGTTCCCGGAGTCCTGGTACTCGTGGCGGCACCAGCTGCCGGCGCTCGCCGCGGCGGGGTACCGGGCGGTGGCGCCGGACGTGCGCGGGTACGGGCGGTCGTGCCGGCCGGACGATCCGGCGGCGTACCGGATGCGGGAGCTGGTGGCGGACAACCTGGCGCTGGTGCGGGAGTCGGGCGCGGGGACGGCGGTGGTGGTCGGGCACGACTGGGGGTCGAACATCGCGGCCGCGTCCGCCCTGCTGCACCCGGAGGTGTTCCGCGCGGTGGGCCTGCTGAGCGTGCCGTACGCCCCGCCGGGCGGGCCGCGGCCGGGCGAGGTGTTCGCCGGGATGGGCGGGCCGGAGGAGTTCTACGTCTCGTACTTCCAGCGTCCGGGCCGGGCGGAGGCGGAGATCGAGCCGGACGTCCGGGGCTGGCTGGCCGGGTTCTTCGCCGCGCTGTCCGCCGACACCATGCCCGGCCCGGACGCGCAGGACCCGCACTTCGTCTCCCGGGCCCCGGGCGGGACGCTGCGCGAGCGCTTCCCGCGCGGGGTGCGGCCGTCCTGGCTGTCGGAGGCCGATCTCGACTTCTACGCGGGCGAGTTCGAGCGCACCGGCCTGACCGGCGCGCTGAACCGCTACCGGAACATGGACCGGGACTGGGCGGAGCTGGCGCCCTTGGCCGGGCGTCCGCTAGAGCAGCCCGCGCTGTTCGTCGGCGGGACGCGGGACGCCTCGACCACCTGGATGGCGGAGGCGATCGACGCCTTCCCGGCCACGCTGCCCGGGCTGGTCTCCGCCCACCTGCTGGAGGGCTGCGGCCACTGGGTGCAGCAGGAGCGCGCCGAGGAGGTCAACGGGCTGCTGACCTCCTGGCTCGACTCCCTGCCGTCGAACTGACGGACAGTCAGGACCGCTGCCCGGAGGACTCCTTGGCGACGTGCGGCGGCGGAACGGGCGCAGGTCCAGCAGGGGCCGGGCGGTGCGCGGTTCGACGGTGGTGAAGGCGGCGAGGGCGAGGGCGGCGGCGCCGGGCAGGTCGAAGCGTCCGGGGGCGGTGAGGTGGCGGACGGTGAGCCGGGCGGCGACGGCGGCGATCGGCAGGTCGACCAGGAAGATCGAGCGCCGGCCGAACTGCCGGGTGAGCAGCCCGCCGAGCACCGGCCCGGGCAACCTGCGCGCCGTGGTGATCACCCGCAGCGCGCGGGAGCCGTACGCCCACCTGACCACCGGGGTGGCGGCGCTGCCGGGGGTGCAGCACCTGGAGACCGCGCCGACCATCCGGATCGTCGAGGGCCCGGGCCCGCTGCCGCCGGCCTCCCCGCGCGACATCTGACGTACCGTCAGTACGTGCGCGGGGAGGGCGGGTCGGGCTTCCTCAGCTGCGCAGGAACTCGCGGTTCAGGCGGGCGATGCCGGACAGCGGGATGCCCTTGGGGCAGGCGGTGGCGCACTCGCCGGTGTTGGTGCAGCCGCCGAAGCCCTCGTCGTCCATGGTCTCCACCATGTTCCGCACCCGGGAGGCGCGTTCGGGGGCGCCCTGCGGGAGGACGTTGAGGTGGACCACCTTGGCGGCGGTGAACAGCATCGCGGAGCCGTTGGGGCAGGCGGCGACGCAGGCCCCGCAGCCGATGCACTCGGCGTGCTCGAAGGCCAGGTCGGCGGCCTCCTTGGGGACGGCCGTGGCGTGCGCCTCGGGGGCGGATCCGGTGGAGGCGGTGATGTAGCCGCCGGAGCCGATGATCCGGTCGAACGCGGAGCGGTCGACCACCAGGTCGCGGACCACGGGGAACGCGCCGGCCCGCCAGGGTTCGACGTCGATGGTGTCGCCGTCGTCGAAGTGCCGCATGTGCAGCTGGCAGGTGGTGGTGCGTTCGGGGCCGTGGGCCTGGCCGTTGATGACCATGCCGCAGGCGCCGCAGATGCCTTCGCGGCAGTCGTGGTCGAAGGCGACCGGGCGTTCGCCGCGCAGGATCAGTTCCTCGTTGAGGGTGTCGAGCATCTCCAGGAAGGACATGTCCGCGCTGATGCCGGAGACCCGGTACTCGGTCATCTCGCCCGGGGTGTCCGGGCCTTGCTGGCGCCAGATGCGCAGGGTGAGGTTCACGCGTAGCTCCGTTGGGTGGGGTGGACGTGCTCGAAGACGAGCTGTTCCTTGTGCAGGACGGGGGCGGTGCCGGTGCCGGTGAACTCCCAGGCGGCGGCGTAGCCGAACTCCTCGTCGCGGCGGGCGGCCTCGCCCTCGGGGGTGGCGGACTCGGTGCGGAAGTGGCCGCCGCAGGACTCGGCGCGGTGCAGCGCGTCCAGGCACATGAGTTCGGCGAGTTCGAAGTAGTCGACCAGCCGGTTGGCCTTCTCCAGGGCCTGGTTGAGCTCCTCGCCGGTGCCGGGCACCTTGATCCGGCGCCAGAACTCGTCCCGGATCTCCGGGATGCGCTCCAGCGCGCGGCGCAGTCCGGCCTCGTCGCGGGCCATGCCGCACTCCTCCCAGAGGAGTTCGCCGAGTTCGCGGTGGAACGAGTCGGGGGTGCGGTCGCCGTCGACGGCCAGGATCAGGTTCAGCCGGTCGGCGGACTCGGCCTCCACGGCGGCGAGTTCGGGGTGGTCGGCGGGGACGGCGAGGAGCTTGGTGCGGCCGAGGTAGTCGTTGAGGGTGGGCGGCAGCACGAAGTAGCCGTCGGCCAGGCCCTGCATCAGGGCGCTGGCGCCGAGCCGGTTGGCGCCGTGGTCGGAGAAGTTGGCCTCGCCGATCGCGAACAGGCCGGGGACGGTGGTCTGGAGGTCGTAGTCGACCCAGAGGCCGCCCATCGTGTAGTGGATGGCGGGGTAGATCCGCATCGGGACGGTGTACGGGTCCTCGGCGGTGATCCGCTCGTACATCTCGAACAGGTTGCCGTACTTGGCCTCGACGGCGTCCCGGCCGAGCCGGGCGACGGCGTCGGCGAAGTCCAGGTAGACGCCCTGCCCGCCGGGGCCGACGCCGCGGCCCTCGTCGCAGACCACCTTGGCGGCCCGGGAGGCGATGTCGCGCGGCACCAGGTTGCCGAACGCCGGGTAGATCCGCTCCAGGTAGTAGTCGCGCTCGTCCTCGGGGATCTGCCCGGGCGGGCGGGTGTCACCCTTCGCCTTCGGCACCCAGATTCGGCCGTCGTTGCGCAGCGACTCGCTCATCAGGGTGAGCTTGGACTGGTGGTCGCCGGAGCGCGGGATGCAGGTCGGGTGGATCTGGGTGAAGCACGGGTTGGCGAACAGGGCGCCGCGCCGGTGGGCGCGCCAGATCGCCGTCGCGTTGGAGTTCTTGGCGTTGGTGGAGAGGTAGAAGACGTTGCCGTAGCCGCCGGTGGCGAGCACCACGGCGTCCGCGGTGTACGAGCGGATCTCGCCGGTGACCAGGTCGCGGGCGACGATGCCGCGGGCCCGGCCGTCGACCACCAGCAGGTCGAGCATCTCGGTGCGCGGGTGCATCTCGACGTTCCCGGCGGCGATCTGCCGGGACAGCGCCTGGTAGGCGCCGAGCAGCAGCTGCTGGCCGGTCTGGCCGCGGGCGTAGAAGGTGCGGGAGACCTGGACGCCGCCGAAGGAGCGGGTGTCGAGCAGGCCGCCGTACTCGCGGGCGAACGGGACGCCCTGGGCCACGCACTGGTCGATGATCTCCACCGAGACCTCGGCGAGGCGGTGCACGTTGGACTCGCGGGCCCGGAAGTCGCCGCCCTTGACGGTGTCGTAGAACAGCCGGCGCACCGAGTCGCCGTCGTTGCGGTAGTTCTTGGCCGCGTTGATGCCGCCCTGCGCGGCGATCGAGTGGGCCCGCCGCGGGGAGTCCTGGAAGCAGAACTGGACGACGTGGTAGCCCTGTTCGGCCAGGGTGGCGCCGGCCGCGCCGCCGGCCAGGCCGGTGCCGACCACGATCACGGTGTGCTTGCGGCGGTTGGCCGGGTTGACCAGCTTGGCCTCGAACCGCCGCCGCTCCCAGCGCTGTTCGATCGGCCCGCCCGGGGCGGTGGTGTCGGCGACCGGGTCGCCGAGGGTGTAGTCGAGGTAGCTCATGGCCGGACTCCCGGTGGGGTGTGGAGGGTTCATCGGACCAGTCCGGCCATCACGGCCACCGGCACCGACAGGAACCCGGCGGTCAGCAGCAGCGCCAGCGCGTTCGCGCCGAGCTTGAGCGCCCGGTCGCGGCGCGGGTTGTTGACGCCCAGGGTCTGCGCGGCGCTCCAGAAGCCGTGCCGCACGTGCAGGCCGAGCGCCAGCATCGCCAGGCAGTAGATGACGCCCGAGTACCAGGTCGAGAACGAGGCCACGACGTTCTGGTACGGGTGGCCCTCCTCGGCGGCCGGGTTCACCGTGAGGGTGGTCAGGTCGAGGATGTGCCAGACGATGAACAGCCCGAGGATCACCCCGCCCCAGCGCATCGTCCGGGTCGCGTAGGTGGATCGCTGCCGCCGGTGCGCGTACTTGACCGGGCGGGCCTTCAGGTCGCGGCGGGAGAGCTGGTAGGCGGCGGTGCCGTGCGCGACCACGGCCGCCACCAGGACGAGGCGGGCCAGCCAGAGGAACCAGCCGTAGTGCAGCAGCGGCTCGCCGAGGGTGCGCAGCCAGTGCGCGTACCCGTTGATGTCGTCCGGGCCGAAGAAGATCTTGAGGTTGCCGAGCATGTGGGCGACCAGGTACGCCAGCATCACCAGGCCGCTGACCGCCATCACGGCCTTCTTGCCGACGGAGCTGCGCCAGAGCGCCGCCAGGGAGGACGGGTGCCGGCCGGGGGCGGCGGCCGGGGCCGTCCGGTTCGCCCGGTTCGTCCGGGTAGCAGAAGCCATGACCATGACCGTAAGCCGGGCGTTGCCGAATGTCCAAGACATGCAAACGCGTCTCACGATAGGCATTGCCTATGATGGCCGGTGTGCAGTTGCAGCAGCTCGCCTACTTCGTCGCGGTCGCCGACGCCCGGCACTTCACCCGGGCCGCCGAGCTGAGCCACGTCTCGCAGCCCTCGCTCTCCCAGCAGGTCCGCGCCCTGGAGCGGGAGCTGGGCGCCGAGCTGTTCCACCGCTCGCGCTCCGGGACGACCCTGACCGACGCCGGGCAGGCCCTGCTGCCGCTGGCCCGGCGCATCCTCGCGGACGCCGACAGCGCCCGGCGGGCCGTCGCCGAGACGGTGCAGCTGCGCCGGGGCCGGGTCCGCTTCGGCGCCCCGCCCTCGCTCTGCGCCAGCCTGGTCCCGGAGGTGCTGCGCGCGTACCGGGCCCGGCACCCCGGCGTCGACCTGCACCTCACCGAGGGCGGCTCCCGGGACCTGGTCCGCGACCTGGAGGCCGGCGAGCTGGACCTCGCGCTGGTCATCACCCCGGCCTCCGCGCCGCCCGCCCCGCTCGCCGTCACCCCGCTGCTGCACGAGGACCTGGTGCTGGTCTCGGCCGACCCGCTCTCCCGCGGCCGGGCCCGGATCACCGACCTGCGCGGCCGGGGCCTGGTGATGTTCCGCGAGGGCTACGACCTGCGCGAGACCACCCTCGCGGCCTGCCGCGCCGCCGGGTTCGAACCGGTCTACGCCGTCGAGGGCGGCGAGATGGACGCCGTCCTGGCCGCCGTCCGGGCCGGCCTGGGCCCCGCGGTCGTCCCCGGCATGGTCGCCGCCAGCGCCAACCTCCCCACCACCCCCTTCGCCCCGCCCGGCCTCGGCCGCACCATCGCCGTCGCGTACGGCCGCGACCTCCCGCTGACCCGCGCCGCGGGCGCCTTCCGCGATACCCTGCTCGCCCACCTCCACGAGGCCGACCGCACCGACTCCCTCCCGCCCGGCACCCGGCTGCTGCCCTGACCGCCGCGGCCGGGCCCCCGCCGCGGACCGCCGCCGGGGCTGCCCGTAGGGTGGGTGCACGGAACATCGGTGCGACGAGGGGTGGTCCGGGTGTCCGGAAGCGTGGTGGCGGTCAGCAGCAACGGGGAGTACGCGTTCACGAAGCCGAACCGGGACGGCATCCGCCTGCTGGCGGGTCTCGGGGTCGAGGGGGACGTGCACGCGGGGGTGACGGTCAGACACCGCTCCCGGGTGGCGCAGGACCCGACCCAGCCGAACCTGCGGCAGGTGCACCTGATGCACGCCGAACTGTTCGAGGAGCTGGCGCGGGCCGGATTCACCGTCGGGCCCGGGCAGTTGGGCGAGAACGTCACCACCCGGGGCGTGGACCTGCTGGGCCTCCCCGTCGGGGCGCTGCTGCGGCTCGGCGCCGAGGCGGTGGTCGAGGTGACCGGGCTGCGCAACCCGTGCGGGCAGATCGACGCCTTCCGGCACGGCCTGCTCAAGCAGGTGGTGGGGCGGGACGAGACCGGGGCGGTGGTCCGCAAGGCGGGCGTCATGGGCGTGGTCCGCTCCGGCGGCGAGATCCGCCCCGGCGACGGCGTCACCGTCACGCTGCCGCCCGGGCCGCACCGCCCGCTCGAACGCGTCTGAGTCCGGGTCCGGGTCCCAGTCCGGGTCCGGGTCTGAGCCCGGGTCCGGGTCCGAGGAGGGCCTGGCCCCGGCCGGTCACTCGAAGAACTTCAGGCTCCAGCCGGTGTCGGCGGTGGGGCCGGGGACGTTGGCGCGGCGGTAGGTGGTGCCGCCCCACCAGGCGAACGTGCCGGTGTACCAGGACCGGTTGGCCCAGGAGTAGGGCGTGCCCTTGGGGACGGCGTGGAACATCAGGGGGAAGGTCGGCCCGGCGGGCGGGCTGGTGTTGATGTCGCCGTTCAGCAGGACGAAGGTGTGGTGGCCGGGGCCGTCGACGTACAGGGTCGGGTCCCAGCCGGACATCATCGTCTCGCGGTGGGAGCCGAACAGGCAGCCGTTGGACTTGTACCAGTCCCACACGTACGTCGGGTCGCCGCCGGCCCGCAGCCGCAGGTCGGCCAGGCAGTACTGGTCGCTCCAGCTGCCGTTGGCGGAGTACGTGACGTGCAGTTGCCCGTCGGGGTCCTTGATCGCCTCGGGCGCCTCGTTGATGAACGGGTTGCCGACCACCCGCTCCCAGCTCTCCCGGGGCTGGGAGATGACGTGGCGGGCGCCGGTCGGCGCGGTCGGGGTGTTCATCCGGGCGATGTAGAGGTTCTGCTCGACGTTGGTGTCGCCGGCCCAGCCGGACCAGACGAACCAGCGCTGCCCGTTGAAGGTGAACAGGGTGCCGTCGATGGCCCACTTGTCGTCCGGCAGGGCCAGTTTCGTCTCGGCGCCGTAGCCGCTGTCGGGGCTGGCGGAGCTGATGGCGTACATCCGGTGGGCCGCGCCGCGGCCGGCCGAGAAGTAGATGTAGTAGCGGCCGCCGTCCACCACGATCTCCGGCGCCCACACCTCGCCGCGCCCGGCGGTGTCCGACCAGACCTGCCGGGCGGGCGCCGAGGCCAGCGCGGCCGTCGAGGCGGCCTGCCGGACGGCGATGCCCGCGCCGGTGGACTGCACCGCGACGTACGTGCCGCCGACCCGCAGCACGCTGGGGTCCGCGGCCCGCAGGCCGGTCTGGGCCGCTTCGGCCGGGGCGGTGACCGCGGTGGACAGCGCGGCGGCGAGGACGGCGGACAGGGTGAGGGCGAGGGCGCCGGACAGGCGGCGGGAAGGCTTCATGGTGTCCCGATCCGTGGTGGGCCCGGGGCCGGGCACCGGCCCGGCCGGTGCTGGCGCGTCGGGCTCTGCAACGTTGGAAGAGCGCTCCTCCGCAGGATCCCGACCGACGCTGAACATGTCAACACCCGTGGCGCGGCCGCCGGTCCGGGCGGGGGCTCGGGACGCGAGGCCCGGGCGGCGGACTCAGGGCCCGGGCGGCGGACTCAGGGCGCGGGGCGCGACCAGCCGCGGGCCTCCCCCTCGTCGATCAGCCGGCGGGCGGCCTCCCACAGCGGGGTGGAGGCGTCGCCGATGACGGCCTTGCGGGCCCGGACGTCGGCCGCGGTGACACCGGGGGTGCGCCAGGTGCCGCCACGGGCCAGCCAGTTGAGCAGCAGGGGCTGGAGGCGGTCCATCGCCTTGGCGAACCGGGCCTCGGGGGTGCGGCGGGCCTCGAACTCGTCCCAGTGCGCGCGCAGCAGGCGGGTCTGGTCGGCGGGCAGCAGCCCGAACAGCTCGTCCGCGGCGGCCGCCTCGCGCTCCGCCTGGTCGACGGCCCCCGCGTCGTCGTACAGCGGGGTGTCCCCGGCGTGGATCTCCACCAGGTCGTGCAGCAGCACCAGTCGGACGGTGTGGCCGACGTCGATCGGCTCGTCGGCGTACTCGGCCAGGACGGTGACCATCATCGCCAGGTGCCAGGAGTGCTCGGCGTCGTTCTCGCGCCGGTCGGCGGCGGCCAGCGGCGACTGGCGCAGGACGGTCTTGAGCCGGTCCACCTCCACCAGGAAGGTCAGCTGGGCGCGCAGCCGCTCGTCCAGCCCCTCGGGGAAGGGCGTGCGGTCGACGAGCAGGGGCCGGGTCTCTTCGCTCATGCCGCCCATCCTGCCACTGGGCCGCGGGGCGGTCCCGGCCCCGAGGCGGCGGTCCCGGCCCTGAGGCGGTCCCAGCCCCGGGGCGGTCCCGGCCCAGGTTCGGTCCGGGTGGCGGATCAGTCCCGGTGGCGGATCAGTCCCGGTGGCGGGCCAGCTCGGCCCGGCCGCGGACGCCGTACTGGCGGTAGAGGCGGGTGAGGTTGGCCTCGACGGCCTTGACGGAGAGGTGGAGGCGGGCGGCGATCTCGCGGTTGGTGGCGCCGGAGCGGATCAGGGCGAGGATCTGCTGCTGCACGGGGGTGGGGTCGGCCTCCAGGGCGTCGAGGGCGGCGAGGGCGGCGGCGGTGTGCTGCTGCCAGGGGCGGCAGCCGGCGGCGGTGTAGCGGGTGTGGGCCTCCTGGAGGGCGGTGCGGGCGGCGGCGCGGCGGCGGGCGCGGCGTTCCAGGGTGCCGAGGGCGAGGTGGGCGCGGGCGAGTTCGAGGGGGTAGGGGTGGGTGTCGGGGAGCAGGGCGCGCAGGGTGTCGGCGGCGCGGCGGGGGTCGGTGGCGGCGGTGAGGTGGGCTTCGGCGCGGTGCAGGCCCAGGGTGAGGACGTCGCGGCCGAGCCGGGCGGCGCGGTCGCGGGCGTCGGCGAGGGTGGCGGCGGCCTGCTCGGGGCGGCCGGAGAGGGCGAGTGCCTCGGCCAGGTCGGCGTCCACCAGGAAGAGCGCGGGGTCGGTGAACTCCATCAGGCGCAGCAGGAGCAGGCAGCGGGCGAGGTGTTCGGCGGCGGCCGGGTGGTTGCCGCGCAGGAGTTCGGCGCGGCCGCGCAGGCCGTGGGCGTAGGCGAGCCATTCGCGGTCGTGGTCGCTCTCGGCGGCGCGGATCGCGGAGTCGAGGAGGTGGGCGGCGCGGTCGGCGGTGCCGCCGTTGAGTTCGGCGGCGCCGCCCAGGACGCGGGCCGGGCCGGGGCTGGGTTCGATGCGTTCGCGCAGGTCGTGGGCGGCGCGGCCGGCGGCGTACGCCTCGGTGCAGCGGCCGGCCCGCTCGTAGACGGAGGCGGCGATGTAGAGGACGTTGGCGAGGTCCTCGGTGCGGCCGGCGGCTTCGACCTCGGCGCGCAGCGCCTCGACCTCGGCGACGGCGCGGGGCAGGTCGCCGCTGCGGAGGGCGGCGACGGCGAGTCCTTCGCGGCAGAACACGGCGGCGGCGGTGGGGGGCCGGCCGGCGGCGAGGCGGCAGCCGCGTTCGAGTTGGGCCAGGCCCAGGGCGGGGTCGGTGAGCAGGGTCAGCGGGGCGCGCTGGGCGAGGAGTTCGACCAGCAGGTCGGGGTCGTCGGCGTGGTCGGCGTGCTTCTCGGCGGTGGCGAGTTCGGCGAGTCCCTCGGCGCGGTCGCCGCGGTGCAGGGCGCGGACGGCGCGTTCCTGGTGGACGGCGGCGGTGAGGGCGGGGTGGCCGCCGGTGTCCTCGGCGGCGGCGGTGAGCAGGGGTTCGGCGCCGGGGTGGTCGGGGCCGAGCAGGCGGGCGAGCAGCAGGCGGGCGTGCACCCGGACGTCGGCGGCGGGGGCGGTGGCGAGGCGTTCGCCGCAGGCGCGGGCGAGGTCGGGCAGGCCGGCGGCGGCGGCGTTGCGGGCGGCGGCGAGCAGGCGGCGGCTGGCGGGGTCGGGGTCGGGGGTGTGGTCGGCGGCGAGGCGGAGCAGTTCGGCGGCGGTGCCGGGGGCGCCGCGGGTGAGCGCGGTGTCGGCGGCGCGGTGCAGCCGGGAGGCGAGGCGGGGGTCGGGGGCGTCGGCGGCGAGGGCCTGGTGGCGGACCTGCTCGACCGGGTCGGCGGTGAGTTCGGCGAGCAGCCGGTGGGCGGCGCGCAGGGTGTCGGGGGCGGCGTCGGCGAGGACCACTTCGGCGACCAGGGGGTGGCTGAACTGGGGGGTGCCGGCGGGGTTCTGCTGGACGATGCCGTGGCGGCGGGCGGCGGCGAGCGGTTCGGTGACGGTGGCGGGCAGGCCGGTGCCGGTCCGGGCGGCGGCCAGGACGGTGAGCGACTGCCGTGCGGTGTCGGGGAGTTCGCCGAGCCGGGCGGAGACCAGGGCGCGCAGCCGGTGCGGGACGTCGAGCGGGCGGGCCGGGTCGGCGGCCAGCGCGCTCTCGCCGCCGCCGGCGGCCAGCGAGCGGCCCAGCTCCAGCGCGTAGTAGGGGTTGCCGCCGCTGACGGCGTGCACCCGGGTGAGGGTGAGTCCGCTCAGCCGCAGGCCGAGCCGTTCGCGCAGCAGGGCGCCGGTGCCGCGTTCGCCGAGCGGGCCGACCGGGATCTCGCGGGCGCCGGGCGGGCAGAGCGCGGCCCGCTCGGGTGCGGCGTCGGCGTGTGCGGTGCGTTCGGTGACGGCGATCCGGACCCGGCGGTCGGTGAGGCGGCGGGCGGCGAAGGCGATGACCTGGCGGCTGGCCTCGTCGAGCCACTGGGTGTCGTCGAGCAGGACGAGGACGGGGCCGCGCCGGGCGAGTCGGCGCAGTGCTTCGAGGACGGCCACCCGGACGGCCAACGGGTCGGTGGGGGTGCCGGGTTGGGACGCGCGGTGGAGCAGGGCGCACTCCAGGGCCTGGCGCAGGTGGTCGGGCAGGTCCTCGGCGAGGCCGGGGAGGGCCTCGCCGAGGAGGTCGATCAGGGCGAGGTGCGGCAGGTCCGCCTCGGCGGCGGTGGGGCTGCTGCGCAGGACGGTCCCGCCCGCCGGGCCGGCGTCCTGGGCGAGAGTGTCGAGCAGCGCGGTCTTGCCGATGCCGGCCGGTCCGTGCAGCAGGACGCCGCCGGTGGCGGCGAGGGCGGCGCGGATGTCGGCGAGCAGGTGCGCGCGGTCGACGAGCGGGGGCTCGGTCGGGCCCGCCGGGGTGGTGGCGGCTGCGGCCGGGCCGGGGAGGATGCCGGTCATGGCGGTCAGTGTGCCGCCTCGGAACCGGCTGCGCGAGGGTGTCACCTGAACGTGACACCCTCCCGACCCGACGTTAAGTCCCCTTTAAGGGCCGCCGGTTGGGGCGGCCCGGCCGGAGCCGGTGGGACGCTCCCCGGCTCCGGCGGTCGTCCCCGGCGGCCCGCTCGGGTCGGCCGGCTCCGGCGGCCCGCCCGGGTCGGTCGTCCCCGGCGGCCCGCCCGGGTCGGCCGGCTCCGGTCAGCCGACGCTGACGTCGTCGACCAGGAAGACGGTCGACAGGTAGGCGTCCTCCTGGCCGACGAAGGCCAGGTTGACGCTCTGGCCGCGGAAGGCGCTCAGGTCGACGGTGCGCTGCACGTAGCCGGCGGAGGCGTTGGCGTTGGAGTACGTCGCCAGGGCCTGGCCGTTGGCGGTGACCTTGAGCGTGTCGTAGGCGGTGGAGCCGGACTCCTGGGTGGTGACCTTGAGCCAGAAGGTGAGCTTGGGGCTGCCGGTGGACGGCACCGCGACGTTGTTCTGCGCCAGCGTCTCGCCGGCGGTGGAGCCGTAGCCCATCATCCAGGCGTACCAGGAGCCGCCGTGGGCCTGCTGCTGGGTGGAGTTGGTGATGTCGTCGGCGCTCTGGGTCCAGCCGGTGGCGCCCTGCTCGAAGCCGCCGTTGGTCAGCGCGTTGCCCGGGTTGGGGTTGCCGGTGGGCGAGGAGCTGGGCGAGGGGCTGGGCGAGCCGGACGGCGACGGGGTCGGGGTGCCGTTGCCCGGGTCGGGCAGGGCGGTGCCGACGCTGACGGCGGCCCACGCCTTGGAGACCAGGTACCGCTCCTGCGAGTTGGCGCCGTACAGGTCGGCGGCGGCCTGCAGGGTGGCGGTGCGGGCCGAGGAGTAGGTGGTGGTGGAGGTCATGTAGGTGGACAGGGCCCGGTACCAGACCGCGGCGGCCTTGTCCCGGCCGATGCCGTTGAAGCTGTCGCCGTTGCACGGGGTGCCGTTGTGCGGCAGGCCGCCGATGGTCTTGGCGCCGGTGCCCTCGGCGGCGAGGTAGAAGAAGTGGTTGGCGATGCCGGAGGAGTAGTGCACGTCGACCTGGCCGGCCCGGCTGCTGTAGCAGGAGAGCGAGGAGCCGTCGGCGGCCGGGTTGTCCATCCGGCGCAGGTAGCCGTTGCCCATGTGGAGCTTCTCGCCGATGTAGTAGTCGCCGGGGTCGGTGCTGTTGCCGGCGTAGAACTCGACCATGGTGCCGAAGATGTCGCTGGTGGCCTCGTTGAGGCCGCCGGACTCGCCGGAGTAGTTCAGGTTGGCGGTGGCGGCGGTGACGCCGTGGCTCATCTCGTGGCCGGAGACGTCCAGGGCGGTCAGCGGGGTGTTGCCGTTCTGCGAGGAGCCGTCGCCGAAGGACATGCAGAAGCAGGAGTCGTCGTAGAACGCGTTCAGCAGCTGGTTGTCCACGTGCACGTAGGCCGGGGCGCCGCGGCCGTCGTTGCGGATGCCGCTGCGGTTGAAGGTGCTCTTGTAGTAGTCCCAGGTCTTGGCCAGGCCGTAGGAGGCGTCGACGGCGGCGCTCTCGCGGCTCGAAGTGGAGCCGTTGCCCCAGGAGTTGGACGACTTGGAGAAGGTCCGGGCGTTCTGCGCGGGGTTCGACTGCGGGCTGTTGTACGAGTCGTAGACGATGGTGCCGCCGTGCGCCGCGTCGGTCAGCGTGTAGCCGCTGCCGCCCTGGCTGGTCTCGATGCTCACCTGGCCGACGTTGACGCCGTTGCCGGTGCCGGTGACGGTCTGCTCGACCTCGTACTGGTCGAGGACGGTGCCGCTGGCCGCGTCGAGCACGACCGCCTCGTGGGCGCCGGGGCCCGCGTCGCCGGTGCCGGTGACGGTGGTGCGGTAGGCCAGCACCGGCACCTTGCCGACCGCCCAGACCACCAGCTGGCTGGTGTCGAGGGCGGTGGTGCGGGCCGAGGTGACGTGCCTGGCGCTGCGCTCGGCGGTGGCCGAGGCGTCCTTGCCGGTCAGCTTCGGGGTCACGCCGGCCACCTTGACGGCGCCCTCGTGGGCCCAGGTGGTCGAGGTGGGCTTGCCGTTCGCGGCGTAGTGCACGACCAGGTCGCCGCCGACCACGGGCAGCCCGCGGTAGGTGCGGTCGTAGCGCACGTGCCGGGCGCCGTCGTTCTCGACCAGCACGTCCTTGGGCAGCAGGCGCTCGTCCGGGCCCAGGCCCAGCGTCTTCGCCAGTGCCCCGGCCTCCTTCTCCGCCCGCTCCATGACCGCGAGGCGGCCCACGGCGGTCATCGACCGGAAGCCCGCACCGTTCGCGGTGGTACCGCTCGCCAGTGCGGGGGACTGCGAACTCGCCGCCACCACGGTGCCCAGGGTGAGGGCGGCCGCCACGGCTGCCGCCAGCGCGGTCTTGCGGTTCATCGGGTTTCCTCCCGCCGGGCCGGGGTTGACGGGGGACGGCCGCGGCACCGGTGGGGTGTGGTGTCGCGGCCGGGTTCGGCTCGGCGGCAGGACGCTAGGACCGCGGACCGCCCCCGCGACATGCCCCCGCCGCCCGGCAAGGGCCGGTCAAGGGTGCGCCGGTCCGCGCCCCAGGGGCGCCCCGGCGGGCGGTCAGCGGGCCACCCGGAAGCCGATGTTGCCGCTGGAGCTGTCCGGGGTGTTCGAGGAGCGGGCGGACAGCCGGTAGCGGTTGCAGTAGGAGGCGTGGCACATGTGGGAGCCGCCGCGCATCACCCGGGCGGGGCCGGTGGGCGGGCCGAGCGGGTCCCGGCGGGTGGCGGGGGTGTCGGGGCGGTGGTGGTCGGGGCTGAACCGGTCGGCGCACCACTCCCAGACGTTGCCGAGCACGTTGTACAGGCCGTGCCCGTTGGGGCGGTAGGAGCGGACGGGGGCGGTGGAGCGGTGCCGGCCGGTGTGGCGGATCGGGAACTCGCCCTGCCAGATGTTGAGCATCTCCCGTCCGCCGGGGGCGAGTTCGTCGCCCCACGGGTAGCGGGTGCCGGTGCGTCCGCCGCGGGCCGCGTACTCCCACTGCGCCTCGGTGGGCAGCCGGGTGCCGGACCAGGCGCAGTACGCCTGCGCGTCGTTCCAGGAGACGTGCACCACGGGGTGCTGCTGGCGGGCGGCGAAACCGCTGCCGGGGCCCTCGGGGGTGCGCCAGCCGGCCCCCTCGACGGCCCGCCACCACGGGGTGGCGGCGACCGGCGGGGAGGCGGCGCGCAGCCGGTCGGTGAGGAAGCCCTCGAAGACGAAGCTGGAGCCGAAGCGCTCGGCGTCGGTCACGTACCCGGTCTCCCGGACGAAGGACGCGAACTCGGCGTTGGTGACGGTGGTCGCGGCGATCGCGAACGGCCCGAGCCGCACCTCGCGCACCGGCCCCTCGCCGTCCGCCGGGATGCCGTCCGGGTCCTGCCCGCCCATCAGGAACGTCCCGCCGGGCAGTTCCAGCAGCCCGCGGGCGGCGCGCACCGCGGCGGGGGACGGTGCGGGCGGCTCGGCGGCTGCGGGCGGCTCGGCGGCGGCGGAGGGCTCGGCGGCGGTGGAGGGCTCGGCGGCGGTGGGCGACAGGGTCAGGACGGGCAGGCCGAGGTCGGTGGGCTCGTGTCCGGGGGTGCAGCAGGAGAGCATGGCGGCCTCTTCGGTGCGGGAGTTCGGGTGGTTCGGATGGTTCAGGTGGTTCGGGTGGCTCGGGTGGTTCGGAGTGCGGGGACGTGGGGCCCGGCCGGTCGCCGTGGGGGGCGACCGGCCGGGGTTGCGGGGAAGCGGTGCGGCCGTGCGGTCAGGCGCTGCGGTCGGCGGCGAGGGCCGCCGCGAGGGCCGGGACGCCGAGCGCCTTCTCCTGGGCCGGGGTGGCCTGGTACAGCTTGTTGACCAGCTGGTAGGGGTCGGCGTTCAGGTCGTAGTACTCGCGGAAGGCGATCTCGCCGGTGCCGACGGGCAGGCCGTTCGCATCGGTGTGCAGCTTGTAGTACTCGGTGTACTGCTTGTCCTTGCCGAGGTACGAGGCCCAGGTGTGCGGCCGCCCGTCCTGGTGGGCGCCCTGCTCCCAGAACTCGACCAGCAGGTGGTCGCGGCTGTACGCGCCGAGCAGCGAGTGGCCGTCGACCGCCCAGTCGGGGGTGATCCCGGCGGCCTGGAGGACGGTCGGGGCGATGTCGATGTTGGCCACGATCCGGTTGTCGGCGGGGCTGCCCGCGCCGAGGCCGCCGGCCGGCCAGGACAGGTAGAACGGCACCTCGACCGAGGGCAGGTAGGGCACCGACTTCTTCGACCAGCCGTGGTCGGCCCAGGTGTAGCCGTTGTCGCCGAGGTAGATCACCAGGGTGTTCTGGAGCTGTCCGAGCGCGGCCAGCTTGTCGTGGATGGCCTGTACGGCGTCGTCCACCGAGAGCAGGGTGCGCAGTTGGCGGGCGCGCAGCTGCCGGGCGGTGGCGAGGGTGGCCGTCCCGTTCTGGATCCACTCGGGCTTGTCGCTGCGGTCGGCCTCGTCGACGGACGGGCGGCCGTCCCAGGCCGGGACGGGCGTGTCGGCGTACTTGGGCTCGGGCGTGTTGGGCTCGTGCGAGGCCTTCGGCGCGACGAACGCGAACCACGGGCGCGCGTCGGTGGCGGCCTTGTCGAGGAAGGCGAGCGCGTGGTCGCGGATCACCGAGGTCGAGTAGCCGGGGATGGTGCGCACGGTGCCGTTGTCGTTGTACTGGCCGTTGTTGTAGACCACCGGCGCGGACAGCAGCCACTCGTCGAAGTGCGGCGGGTTGTCGGCCGGGTGCCAGGCGTTCAGGTACTTGCCGAACAGGCCGGTGCGGTAGCCGGCCTGGTGCAGCGCCCGCTGGATGGTGTGCTGCTGGTCGAGGTTGTACGGGTGTCCGTTGTCGCGGACGCCGTGGTGGTGCGCGTACTGGCCGCTGAAGATCGAGGAGCGGGACGGCGCGCACAGCGGCGTGGTGACGTGCCCGGCGGTGAACCGGACGCCGTGGCCGACCAGCCAGTCCACCGTCCTGGGGGTGGCCCACTCGGTCTGCTTGGGCTGGTCGTCGGTGAGGATCACCAGGATGTTCGGCCGGGTGCCCGGTGCGGCGCCGGGCTCGGTGGCGGCGGCGGCCGCGGTGGCGGGTGGGGTACCCAGGGCCAGGGGCAGGGCGGTCGCGGCGGCGACCGATACCGCGCCGGCCAGGAAGCCGCGGCGGTCCACCTTCGGTGCGGCCTTCGGTTCGTCGCGCGGAGGTTCGGTGTTCCGGCTCATGGTGTGCGCACCCTTTCGCGGCAGGAGGAAACGTGCGGGCGGAGCGGATCGGCGGGCGTCCCCGGCCGGACGGAGCGTGCGCGGCGCTGACGGTGAACCTACGGGCGCGCGACGAGCGCCCGCAATTGGCTGCGCGCAGACAACGCACGCTGTTCACGGGCCCGTTGCAATGTTTCGCACACCTGCCGACCGGTGCCCTCGCCCGCCGCCCCGGAACAAGCTCCGGAAGGAGCCCCGGAAGAGGCTCCGGAAGAAGCCCCGAAAGAAGGTGGCATGGAGTCGCGCATCCGGGGCAATCGCTGGGTGCGGCGGAAGAAGGGCCCGGCCGATCCCCCCCTGTAGGCCGGGCCCCCCGCCGTGCGGCGCCGGTTCCGCGGCGCGGGGCGGTGCACGGCGGCGAGTCCGCCCGGTGCCCCGGACGCGTCCGCAACGGCATAGGCTGGGCCGCGTGAACGAGGTGGAGACGGTACCGGACGAGGCGGAACTGCTGCCGGAGCTGGACGGGACCGAGCGCGGGCTGGTGGTGCTGATGTGCGGGCTGCCCGGATCGGGGAAGAGCACGTACGCGCGGGCGCTGGAGCGGCGCGGGTTCGTCCGGCTGTCGATCGACGAGGTGATCTGGGCGCGGACCGGGCGCGACGGGGGCGAGCTGGAACCGGCCGTGTACGAGCGGCTCAGGACGGCCGTGGAGCGGGAGCTGTGGGAGGAGCTGGTCGGGCTGCTGGAGGCGCGCCGCCCGGTGGTCGTCGACTACAGCTTCTGGAACCGGGAGACCCGCGACCGGTACAAGGCGCTGATCGAGGACCACGGCTGCCGCTGGGAGTTGGTCCGGCTGCGGGCCGACCTGGAGACACTGCGCCGCCGCCTGGCCATCCGCAGCCGGCGCAGCGACGCGAACAGCGTGACCGTCCCGGACGAGACGCTGCGGCGGTACTTCGACGCCTTCCAGGAGCCGGTGGGCGAGGGCGAGCGGGTGATCGTCCAGCGCTGAGGGCCGACGGGCCGGCCGGTCAGCGGGCAGGCCGATCCGCCGGTCGGCGGGCCGGCCGGTCAGCGGGCCAGGTCGCGGACCAGGGTGCTGCTCACCTGCGGGAGTTCGCCGTACTCGAGGTCGTCGCAGTCGACCGGGAGCTGGTGGATGACGGCGGCCAGCCGGGGCGGGAGCTTCACGTCGAGGCCGTCGTGGCACAGGGCGAGGATCTCGGCGAGCACGCCCGCCGGGAGCAGGGTGTCGCGGACGCCCAGGACGTGCTGCGGCGGGCGGGGGCGGGCGGCCAGCGCCTCGGCCTGGCGCCGCCAGACCTCGGCGTCCAGGAACTCGCCGAGGCTGCGGTGCAGCAGGCTCAGGCAGGACGCGGCGGTGTAGGAACCGCCGCCGGCCGCGAACTGCCACCAGAACTGGGCGCCCTCGCGGTGGCGGGCGGCGTGCAGCAGCGCGCCCAGGACCAGGGCGCCCTCGGGGTGGATGCGTTCGTCGTTGACGAGCAGGTCCAGCGAGGGGGCGGCGGTGGGCATCGCCAGGACCAGCGAGGTGGCCAGGTCGAGTTCGTGGGCGGCCTGGAGGTGCTCGGAGGGGAACGGGCGGGGGGCGGTGAGCAGCCGGTCCCAGGAGACGCCGGGGCCGTCCGGGCGGCTCTGGTCGTCCGGGCCGCTCCGGCTGTCCTGGCCGTCTGCGCGGTGCGGGTCGCCGGGGCGCGGGCGGGGTTCGCGGGTGGCGGGCGGGTGGAGGCTGTCCGGTCCGGCGGTCATCGGCGCTCCCTGTTCCGGACGCCGAGGGCGGCGGCCAGCCGGTCGAGGGCCTGGGCGGCGGTGGAACGGACGTTGGCCTCCGTGGTGGCCAGGCAGTCGGCGATCTGCCGGTCCGTCAGGCCGAGCAGGTGGCGCAGCAGGACCACGTCGTGGCGCCGCTCCGAGAGCCCGCGCAGGGCGGCGTACAGCTGCCAGTGGTCGGCGGCGGTCTCCGGCAGGTCGCCGGCCCGCTCGGCGGCGGCCCGCACCGCGCAGACCCAGAGCGGGACGTGCGCCGGGGAGGGCGGCGGTTCGCCGTTCATCGTCCGCCGCAGCAGGGCCGCGCCGACCTCCTCCTTGAGGATCGTCCAGGCCTGGAACGCCGGGAACTGCTCGCGCAGGATGCGCGGCCACTCCTGCCAGACCCGGCCCTTGGCGAGCTCCACCGCGCCGTGCGCCGCGCCGGGGTCGCCCAGGCGGGCGGCGGCGAAGCCGGTCCACG
Source organism: Kitasatospora sp. SolWspMP-SS2h (assembly GCF_003259315.1). GTDB lineage: Bacteria > Actinomycetota > Actinomycetes > Streptomycetales > Streptomycetaceae > Kitasatospora > Kitasatospora fiedleri. The sequence goes on from NZ_QLLT01000001.1 coordinate 298,623, forward strand.
TCCGGTGGTGCGTGTCGCAGAATGCGTCGAACGTCAGGCGGTGCCGGTCGCCCACCGCCCGTTCGCTCTCGTTCACGCCCCACTCCTCCCCGGCGGCACCCTGGTCGCCGCACCCTGCTCCCCGTAGCCGGACGTCGGTGCCGGTCGCCGGTACCGATCGTCAGAACTCGCTTACCCCACAGGAACAGTAAGGCGCATCAGGTGCCGACATGGTAATCCGGCACAAGAGGTCTCCCGATCAGCCGCACGTCACCCTGCCGGACCACCAGCCTATCCGGGGCGCCGACCGGATCGGACCGACCGGTGATCGATTCCGACCGTTTCGCCCGGCTGCGCCCCGGATGCGGCCACCCCCCTTGATTCTCCGTTCGCCCGTATGGGCATAGTGGGCGCAGCGGAGGAGTGACGGACGATCAGGGGGCGCGCGTGACGGACGTGAGCGGACGGACCGACGGCGTCGAGGTCAACCTCGACATCCATCTGGCGCACTCGGCCCGGATGTACGACTTCTACCTCGGCGGGACGACCAACTTCCCCGCGGACCGGGAGGCCGCCGGCCGCGCCCTCGCCGTCTTCCCCTACGCCCGCTCCGCCGCCCGCGCCAACCGCGCCTTCATGCGCCGCTCGACCCGCCTGCTCGCCCGCTCCGGCATCCGGCAGTTCCTCGACATCGGCACCGGCATCCCCACCTCGCCCAACCTGCACGAGGTGGCCCAGCGGATCGCGCCGGACGCCGCGGTCGTCTACGCCGACAACGACCCGATCGTGCTGCTGCACGCCCAGGCCCTGCTGCGCGGCACCGAACAGGGCGTCACCGCCTACGTCCAGGGCGACGTCCGCGAGCCGGACGCGCTGCTGGAGGCCGCCGCCCGGACCCTCGACTTCGACCGGCCGGTCGCGCTCAGCATGAACGCGCTGCTGCACTTCGTCCCGGACGACGCGCACCGGATCACCGAAGGGCTCAAGGCCCGGCTGCCCCGCGGGTCCGCGCTGGTGATCAGCCACCTGACGCCCGACTTCGCCCCCGACGAGACCGCCCGGCTCATCCAGGTCTACACCGCCGCCGGCACACCGGTCGCGGCCTGCACCCGCGACCGGTTCGGCGAGTTCTTCACCGGCTGGGACCTCCTCGACCCGGGCCTGGTCGCCACCACCCGCTGGAACCCCTCCCCCGAGGACGACACCGAGCACATCACCGACGCCGGCGCCTCCTGCTACGGCGCGGTCGCCGTCCGCCCCTGACCGGGGCGGGCCGCGGCCGGGGCGAACAGCGGCAACGGGCAGCCTCAGCCGAGCAGTTCGGCCGACCGGGCGGTGTCGACGATGTGCGCCCGGCTCGGGAACACCTTCTCCGGCAGGACGCGGTGCACCTCCGGGTCGCGGGCGGCCACCAGGACGGGTACGTCGTGGGGGGTCGTGCGGGTCTCTCCTCGCGCGGTACGGGATGCGGGGCTGTCGGGTGCGGGTCGCTGCGGTTCGACGCGAGGGTTCGGCGCGGTGCTTCCCGGCGCACGTCGGGTCGCGGCCCGGTCGGTGCGGTCGGTGCGGTCGGTGCGGTGGCGACGGTCGAGCTGTCCGTCGGGCCGGGGCCGGTCCCCGGGTACCGAGGCCTCGTCCGAGGCTCCACCGCCCGCGCGGCGGCGGCGGTCGTCCCGCGCCGCCGCGCAGGTCCACGCGGGCGAGCCGTTCCAGCAGTTCGACCGCCCAGACCGGGCCCGTCCGCTCGTGCTCGGCGACGGCCGCGTCAATCGCCCGGGCCAGGACGGCGGCGCACCCGGAGAGCAGCCGATCGACCGGCTCGGCCGCCGCGGCGTCCGCGCTGATCGGCTTCTTCCGCCCGTCCGAGGGGTCGGGCGCGCTGTGGACCGGCCCGGCGGCCCTGAGCACCGCCGGGCTCTGCGCGACGGCCTGCGCGCTGACGTGCTCCGCCGTCGCGAGCCGGGCCGGCGTCGTCGGACCCTCCCGGGCCGCGCCCGCCGGCACCCCGGGCTGCGTCGGACCCGGCCCGGTCGCGTGCTGCCCGGACTCCGTCCGCAGCCGGGCCCGCGGGCGCTCGACCGTGTCGTTGAGGTGCTGCGCGGACGCCGCCCTTCTCGGGGCTCCGGCCTGTCCCTCCGTCGCAAATCCCCTTGGACGTCCCGGGGAACGGCTTGCTGCAATGGGAACGCCCCCGGCCACGGCCGCCGCCGCACCGGCCCGGGCCGAACCTGGGGGACACCGCGATGACCGGGATCAGGCTGCACCTGTCGGTGCGCGACCTCGCCGAGGCCGACCTGCCGTCCTGCGGCTGGGCCGGTTCGCCCAGGCACGTGCGCGAGCTGGTCCGGCAGCTCCGCCGGGCCGGGGCGGGCGAGGTCGACTACCTGGCGGTGTGCACGCCGGTGGGGCTGCCGGTGGCGGTCGGCGGCGTCGACTACGCGGTCGCGCCCGGGGCGGGCACGCTCTGGCAGTTGGGCGTCCACCCGGCCCTGCGGTCCTGCGGGATCGGCACGCTGCTGATCCGCTCCGCCGAGCAGCGGATCGTCGCGCGCGGCCTGGCCCGGGCCGAGCTCGGCGTCGAGCAGTCCGACCCGCGCGCCCGCGCCCTGTACGAGCGCCTCGGCTACCGCGCCTTCGGCCGCGCCCCCGACTCCTGGGAGGTGGAGGACGCGGACGACACCCTGCGCCGCCACGAGACGGTCTGCACCCTGATGCGCAAGTCCCTCGCCTGACGCCGCGCCCGGCGGCGTTCACCACCGGCGCGAGGCCGCCTCCCGCCGGCGGGCAGACGGCGGCCGGTCGGCGGTCAGTCGGTGGTGGGGGCGGTCAGGTCGAGGGTGAAGCTGAAGCGGTCGCCGCGGTAGAGGGTGCGGACGAGTTCCAGCGGGCGGTCGGCGGCGTCGCGGCTGCGGCGGTTCAGCAGGAGCATCGGGAGGGCGGGCGGGGTGCCGATCAGGAGGGCCTCGCGCGGGGTGGCGAGGACGGTCTCGATGCGTTCCTCGGCTCCGGCGAGGTGGACGCCGCGTTCGCGCAGGTAGCCGTAGAGCGAGCCGGCGGGGTCGAACTCGGCGGCCAGCCGCGGGACGCGGGCCACCGGCAGGTAGGTGGACTCCAGGCCGACGCGCTCCTCGTCGGCGCGCAGCACGCGTTCGAGGTGCCAGAGCGGTTCGCCCGCGGGGACGGCGAGGCGGTCGGCCGTCGCGGGGTCGGCGGGCCGGCGGTCCAGGGCGATCAGGGTGCGGCCGGGGCGCAGGCCCTGGCGGGTGACCCCCTCGGTGTAGCTGGCCAGCGACAGCGGCTGTTCGATCTTGGCGCCGGCCACCACGGTGCCGCGGCCCTGGCGGCGCAGGCGACCCTCGATCAGCAGGTCGCGCAGGGCCTGGCGGACGGTGGCCCGGGCGACGCCGTACCGCTCGGCCAGGCCGGCTTCGGTGGGGAGCCGTCCGCCGGGGCCCAACTCCTCGATCAGCTCTTCGAGTTCGGTCTTGACCAGGTAGTACTTGGGCACCCGGCCGTGCTCGGGGACGCCGGACCGGGCGGGGGCGAGGGGGGCGCGGGAGGGGCCGTGGTTCACCGGCCCAGGGTAGCGAGCGCCCCTCCCCCACTCCCGGTCCGCCCTCGGTCCGCCATCGGTCCGCCCTCGACCCGGACGTCTACGGAGCATAACGAACCGATAACCGGTCTGTACTGAATTTCGGCGCTTGTTCATACAACCGTGGATTCGGCGCGGGTTCGCGCTCGCCCGCCCGGCCCATCCTCGGTGCCGGTGCAACCGCACCGTGTCGCTTTCCCGTTGGGAGCCCCCGTGCGCAACTCCCGTTCCACCATGGCCCTCTCCCTCTCCGCGGCGGCCGTCGTCGCGGCCGCGCTGGTCCCGCTGGGCGGCTCGTCCGCCGTGGCCGCCACCGGCGCGTACAACGGTCTGCCGAACGGCAGCAAGCAGGCCAAGACGCTGGTCATCGGCATCGACGGCACCCGGTACGACAAGCTGCTCACGGCGGACGCGCCGAACCTGAAGGCGCTGATCGCCTCCGGCACCACGGCGACGTCCGACCTGTACGCGAACCCGCTGGCGCCGACCCTCTCCGGGCCGGGCTGGTCGACCATCGCGACCGGTGTGTGGCCGGACAAGCACAAGGTGATGGACAACGACTTCACCGGTTCGCGCTTCGACCTGTACCCGGACTACACGAGCCGACTGGAGAACGCCGCCCCGGCCGCCTCGACGCTGGTGGTCGGCTCCTGGAACCCGATCGCGACCACCGTCTTCAGCGGCAGGGCCGACCTGCGGATCTCCGAGAGCGAGAACGACGCGAAGGCCGCCGCGGACACCGCCGACTACCTGGCGCACGGCAACCCGGACTCGGTGTTCCTGCACCTGGACGAGGTGGACGAGGCCGGGCACTCGTACGGCGGCGCGTCCAGCCAGTACCTGGCGGCGATCCACGACGCGGACACCCGGGTCGGGCAGGTGCTGGCGGGCCTCAGGTCCCGTGCCACCTACGGCGCGGAGGACTGGCTGGTGGTGGTCACCACCGACCACGGCCACACCGACGCGGGCGGCCACGGCGGCAACTCGGCGAACGAGCGGCAGACCTGGATGGTCCTCAACGGCCGGGGCCACGCGGCCGGCGCGCACCGCTACGACGTCAAGCCGGTGGACATCGCGCCGACCGTGCTCAAGCACGAGGGCGTGCCGGTCGACCCGGCCTGGGGCCTGGACGGCAAGCCGGTGGACGAGATCGTGCCGGACGAGTTCGACGCGCTGCGGCCGAGCCTGCAGACCCGGGTCGACGAGAGCGGCATCGGCGCGACGGTCAAGGGCTTCACCCACACCCCGCCGGCCGGCTGGTCGATCGACAACGCGCGGATGCCGTCCGGCGGCGTCACCGAGTGGCGCGGCTGGGCGTTCGCCACCGACGAGTTCTGGACGGCGGCGCAGCTCGGCCAGAGCCGGGAGACCAACGTCCGGGCCCGCAACGTGTTCGCGGTCGCGGACTCCGACGAGTGGGACGACAAGTCGCACGGCACCGGCCAGTTCGACTCGACGCTGGTCAGCCCGGCCTACTCGGTGGCCGGCCGCACGCGCGGCACGCTGTCCTTCGCCACCGACTACAAGGTCGACGGCCCGCAGACCGGCGACGTGTACGTCTCGTTCGACGGCGGCGCCGCGCAGCTGGTGAAGTCCTACCGGGCGGACCTGAACACCGTCGAGCACCTGGACGTGACCGTCCCGGCGGGTGCGTCGACGGCCCGGTTCCAGTTCCGCTACACGGGCACCAACTCGGCGTTCTGGACGGTCGACCAGGTCGTCTTCGGCTGATGCCGCGCCCGGTCCGGGGCGGGCCGCGCCCGGCGCGCCCCGGACCGGTTCAGCGGGTCTTGAGCACCACGCCGACGGCGAAGGCGATCTGCTCGCCCGTCAGGTCGGCGCGGGCGGTCAGCCGCAGCCGCGGGACGCCGTCGGGGACGGACGGCGGGCGGAAGCAGCCGACGGCCAGGCCCTCCGCGCGGCAGGCGGCGGCCCAGCGCACGGCGTGCTCGGGGTCCTCGGCGCGGACGGAGACCACGGCGCCGTCGGGGGCGGAGGCGTGCAGGCCGGACTCGGTGAGCCGGTCGGCGAGTTCGCGGGCCACCCGGAGGGCGTCGGCGGCCCGGCCGGGTTCGGCGCGCAGCAGGCGCAGGGCGCCGAGGGCGGCGCCGACGGCGGCGGGGGCCAGGCCGGTGTCGAAGATGAAGGTGCGGGCGGCGGAGACCAGGTGGCGGACGACCCGTTCGGGGCCGAGGACGACGCCGCCCTGGGCGCCGAGGGACTTGGAGAGCGTCGCGGTGGCGACCACGTCGGGCTGTCCGGCGATGCCGGCGGCGGCTCCGGCGCCCGCGCCGCCGGGGCCCAGCACGCCCAGGCCGTGCGCGTCGTCGACGACCAGGGCCGCGCCGGACTCCCGGGCCGCGGCGAGGTGTCCGGCGAGCGGGGCGGCGTTGCCGTCGACCGAGAACACCGAGTCGGTGACCACCAGGGCGCGGGGTTCGGCCCGCCCGGCGAGGGCGGCCCGGACCGCGCCGGGGTCGCAGTGCGCGGCGCGGACGGTGCGGCCCCTGGCGAGGCGGCAGCCGTCGATCAGCGAGGCGTGGTTGCGGGCGTCGGAGACGATCAGGGTGTCCGGCCCGGCGAGCGCGGTGAGCACGGCGAGGTTGGCGGTGTAGCCGGAGGAGAACACCAGCGCGGCCTCGTACCCGCAGAACTCGGCGAGTTCGCGCTCCAGCTCGGTGTGCGCCTCGGTGGTCCCGGTGACCAGCCGGGAGCCGGTCGCCCCGCCGCCCCAGCGCACGGCGGCCTCGGCGGCGGCCGCGGTGACGGCCGGGTGCCTGGTCAGCCCGAGGTAGTCGTTGGACGCCAGGTCGAGCACCGGGTCCTCGGCCGGCCGACTGCGCAGCCGCCTGGTCAGCCCGGCCTCCGCACGGGCGGCCGCGGCCTCGTCCAGCCAGTCGAACACCCGCTCCGGCGCCGCACCCACGTCCCCGACCTGCCCGTCTCCCGCCATGCCCGGCACTCTGTCACCCGGCGGCGGGCCGGAGCAACGCGCGCCGCCCCGATGTGCGGTGTCCCACACTCCGGGGCGGCGGACCTGGCGGGCCCGGTGGACCTGGCGGGCCTAACGGGTCTGGCGGGGGGTCAGTTGCGGTAGCGGAACAGGATGCGGCCCCTGGTCAGGTCGTACGGGCTGAGTTCGACCAGGACGCGGTCGAACGGGAGGATCTTGATGTAGTTCTTGCGGATCTTTCCGCTGATGTGGGCGAGCACGTGGTGGCCGTTCTGCAGTTCCACCTTGAAGGTGGCGTTGCGCAGACACTCGAGGACGGTGCCTTCGAGCTCCAGGCCCTTGGCGACGCGTGGCAAGGGATCTCGATTCTCTGGTGGGGTTCCGACGGGGTGGTGCGGGTCGATCGGGGGTGGATCGGACGTGATCAGGGGTGGATCAGGTGCAGGACCTGGCCGGTCCGTTCGGCGCCGAAGCTCTCGGCGAGGGTGGTGGCGCCGGTGCGGGACTGGTCGACCTCGGCCCAGGCGGCGGGGACTCCCGCCCGGTGCAGGGTGTGCAGGGCGTGGGCGAGCAGGGAGCGGCCGAGGCCGTGCCGCCGGTCGGCGGCGCGGACCGCGAGCAGGCCGATCCGGGCGGGGCCGCGACCGCGGACCACCCGGACCAGCCCGGCGTACCGGCCCCGGTGGACGGCGACGGCGTAGAGGGAGGGATCGATGAGAGTGTCCCCCGGAGGGCCGGGTCGAACCTCGGCGGGCATGGTGTGCCAGCCGGGCCCGGCCTCGACCTCGGCCCGGATCTCCCGGTCCAGCGCCCGCAGCTCGGCCTCGTCGGCCGCCCCGGCGGGCAGGATCGTGACGCCCGGGGCGGGGCGGGGGGTCTCGGCGGCGACGGCGGTGGAGAGCAGGTACTCCCACTCCCGTCGTTCGGGGACGAAACCGGCCCGCTCCCAGCGGGCGGCCAGGCCGGTGTCGTCGTCCCCCGGCACCAGGGTGCGGAGCGGGGCGGGCAGGGCGGTGAGCATCGCCCCGGCGAGCGGCTGGAAGGCCGCGTCGTCCCAGACGTCGATGCTGATGTAGCGGAGGTCGTGGCGGCGCGAGGAGACGTCGCCGTGGCCGACGACCACGTCGTCGGCCAGGGCCTGCCACTGGGTCTCGTCGACCCGGGTGATCTGCACGGTGTTCATGGCTTTCGCCTTTCGGGAGTGCCTGCGTTGTCACGCGAGCGCTCCCGACGACACCTGTGTCAGTCGTTGCACCGTGGGGAAAGGGGGAGCACCCGCCTCGATCCAGCTCTCATCGGGAACTCACCTCCTCGCTTCCGGTCACGGTGATCCGAACAGTAGCAACCTCCCGCCGCCCGTCCAACCGATTTGTTTTCCGGTTCGCTCGGCCCCGGCCCGAACTACCCGACGGAGAGCACGAGGGCCGCGGCCGCAGCGGCCAGCAGCACGAGGTTGAGGCCGATCCGGCGGTCGCCGCCGGTGAGGTGGACCGGGATCGCGCCGATCTGGAGCAGCAGCAGACCGGCCGCCGCGGCCGGGGCGAGCCAGGTGGCGGCGCCGGTCAGCGGCGGGAGCAGCAGGCCCGCGGCACCGAGGAGTTCGAGCACGCCGAGGGTGCGCAGGACGGGGAGCGGGACGCGGTCGACCCAGGCCATCATCGGGCGGAGCCGGTCGGGGCTGCGGACCGCCTTCAGCGCGCCCCCGTAGAGGTAGAGGAGGGCGAGCGGGCCCGCGACGATCCAGTAGGCGAGTTCCATGGTTCCCGTTCGGACGTGGCCGCCGCTGGGCGGGGCCGGTCGGTGACGGCGGCCGGGTCGGCCGCGTCCCCGTCCACCCCACCGCCGGGGGCGGGCGCCGTCCAGGACCCGTTCCGGGCTGCCGATACCGGCTGGGTATCGTCGCAGCGTGGAGCTACGAACCCTGCGGTACTTCGTCGCGGTCGCCGAGGAACTGCACTTCGGCCGGGCCGCCCGCCGCCTGCACCTCAGCCAGCCGCCGCTGAGCCGGGCCGTCAAGCAGCTGGAGGCCGACCTCGGCGCGCTGCTGTTCGTCCGCTCGCCGGCCGGGGTCGCGCTCACCCCGGCGGGCGCGGTGCTGCTGGCGGAGGCGCGGACGCTGCTCGCCCGCGCCGACCGGGTCCGGGTGCGGGTGGCTGCGGCGGCCGGGAGCGCGGGCATCGCCGTCGGCATCCTGGGCGACGGCACCGACCCCGGCGTGTTCCGGTCGGCGGCCGCCTACCGCCGCCGCCACCCCAGCGCGGACGTCCGGGTCCGGGAGACCGACCTGACCGACCCGACCTGCGGGCTGCGCGCCGGGCTGGTCGACGTCGCGCTCACCCGGGCGCCGTTCGACGAGACCGGCCTGGCGGTGCGCACGCTGCGGTCCGACCCGGTCGGCGCGGTGCTGCGGGCGGACGACCCGCTGGCCCGCCGCGGGCGGCTGCGGCTGGCCGAGTTGGCCGACCGCCGCTGGTTCCGCTTCCCGCCGGGCACCGATCCGCACTGGCAGGCGTACTGGCACGGCGGCGTCCCGCGCGAGGGGCCGGTGGTGCGCGGCGTCCAGGAGTGCCTCCAGGCGGTGCTCTGGAACGGCACGGTCGGGCTGGCGCCGCTCGGGCACGAGCTCCCCGCCGAGCTGGCGGTGGTGCCGGTGGTGGACCTGGCGCCGAGCCGGGTGGTGGTGGCGTGGAACGAGCACGGGGCCTACCCGCTGGTCCGCTCCTTCGTCGAGACGGCGACGGCCGCCTACCGCGACTGACGCCGACCGACCGCCGGACCGGCGGGGGCGGGGGTGCGTGGACGGGGCGCGGGGGCTCAGCAGGCGCAGGAGAGGCCGGAGCGCGGGGCGGTCAGGTCGTCGACGGGGCGCTGCTCGGTGCCGGCGGCGGTGTCGTACGCGAAGCCCTCGCGGACCCAGTACTCGAAGCCGCCGAGCATCTCCTTGACGGGGTGGCCGAGCCGGGCGAAGGCCAGCGCCGCGCGGGTGGCGCCGTTGCAGCCGGGGCCCCAGCAGTAGGTGACCACGGTCAGCGCCGGGTCGATCGTCCCCAGCGCCAGATCGGCGATCCGCGCGGTGGGCAGGTGGACGGCGCCGGGGAGGTGCCCCTGGTCCCAGGCGGCCTTGCTGCGGGTGTCGACCACCACGATGCCGGGCACCCCGGCGGCGAGGTCGGCGTGCACGTCGGAGACGTCCGCCTCGAAGGCGAGCCGGGCGGCGTAGTGGGCGGCGGCCTCGGCCGGGGCGGCGGCGGGGACGCTCAGGACGGCGCTGCCCGGGACGGCGTCGTTCGGGGCGGCGCTGGTGCTCTCACGGGTGCTCTCGGCGACGGACACGGGGGCCTCTTCCTGGCGGGACGCGATGGTGGGACGGGGCCGTACCGGGTGCGGGTGCGGGTGGTACCGGTCGGCGACGGCTCCATCTTCGGGTCCCTCGCGATCGCTCCACGAGTGGCGTGAGCGCCTGTGACCGTCAAGATCCCGCCAGCGCCCGCCCCGCCCTTTCGCGCCCGCGCCCGCGCCTCTCGCACCCCGCCCCCTCAGGCCCCGCCCGCGCGCAGGCGGGCGAGGCCGGTGTCCAGGGCGGCCTCCAGGTGGGTGGCGGAGCCGGTGGTCATCAGGATCAGCACGCCGCCCTGGATACCGGCCAGCAGCGCGGCGGCCTCCCGGTCGGCGTCCAGCTCCGGGGGGACCGCGCCGTCGGCCTGGAGGTGGCGGATGCCCGTGACGAGGTGGCGCTGCCACTGGGCGAGCAGTTCGCAGGCCACCGCCCGGGTGGCGTCGGTGGCGCCGCCGAGTTGGGCGAGGGCCGTGTGCAGGGGGCAGTTGCCGCCCTGGGCGCGGTAGCGGGCGAGGACCTTGTCGCGCCACTGCCGCCAGGCGTCCCAGGAGGTGAGTGCGCCGAGTTCCGGCTGCTGGTCCGCCAGCACCCGGTCGGCCTCGTGCCGGGCGACGGCGAGCAGCAGGTCGTCCTTCCCGCCGGGGAAGTAGTGGAAGAGCTGGCTCTTGCTGGTCGCGGTGCGGGCCATCACGTCCTCCAGCCGGACCGCGAACACGCCGTCCTCCCGGATCTGTTCGGCGGTTCCCTCGACGATGCGCCGCCGGGTGGCGGCGCCCTTGCGGGTCAGTGGCACGGTTCTCCTCCCGGGACGGTCGGCGGTCAGGGCAGCAGGAGCAGTTTGCCGGTGGTGCGGCGCGATTCGAGGTCGGCGTGCGCCCGGGCGGCGTCGGCGAGGGGGTAGCGGCCGGTGATCCGCTGGGTGAGCCGCCCCTCCAGGACCAGGTCGAACAGTTCGCCGGTGCGCCGCACCAGGTCCGCGCGGGTGGCGACGTGGTGGTGCACGACCGGGTAGCTGAGCAGGATGCTGTTGGGCAGGTCGGTGGGCCGCATGGTCGGGACGCCCATGAAGGGCCCGTAGTAGGCGTGCACGCCGTGCGGGCGCAGGGCCAGTTGGGAGGAGCGGAAGGTGTCGGCGCCGCCGCCGTCGTAGACCACGTCGGCCCCGCGTCCGCCGGTGAGTTCGCGGACGTGCTCCTCGAACCCGGCGCCGGAGTGCACCAGGACGTGGTCGGCCCCGGCCTCCTTCGCCACCGCGGTCTTCTCCTCCCGGGAGACCAGGCCGATCACGCTGCCGCCGCGGGCCTTGACCAGCTGGGTGAGCAGCCGGCCGACCCCGCCGGCCGCGGCGTGCACCACGGCGGTGCTGCCCGGGGTGACGGGAAACGTCTCGGTGGTCAGGTGGTTGGCGGTCAGGCCCTGCATCAGCAGGCCGCCCGCGATCTCGTCCGGCACCCCGTCCGGGACCTTGACCAGCGCGGCGGCCGGGACGGCCAGCAGTTCGGCGTAGCTGCCGGGGTGGTAGAACCAGGCCACCCGGTCGCCGACGGCCAGGTCCTCGACGTCCGCGCCGAGCGCGGTGACGTACCCCATGCCCTCGGCGCCCAGCACCGCCGGTGCCACCCAGCCCGGGCCGCCCTGGGAACGGGCCCCGGTGTCCATGTAGTTGACCCCGGCCGCGCCCAGCCGCACCAGCGCCTCCCCGGGGCCGGGCACGGGGTCGGGCAGCTCGGTCCAGCGCATCACCTCGGGGCCGCCGTGCTCCTCGATCCGGATCGCGTGCATGGCACACCGCCTTCCTGCTCGGGCCCGTCCGCCGTCGTCCGGGCACGCACTGCACGTTAGGCGGGCAGAAATGGACCAGCAAGTCCAGAAACGCCGGTGTCCGGCGCACCGCCCACGGGGGCCCCACCGACCGGGGCGCCCACCGGAGGGGCGTCAACGGCCGTGGGCAGGGCGCCATTTCGCCCGGACGGCACCGCGCTCCTCGACAGGAGCCCGGCCCGCCCGTCCTGCCCTACCGCGCCCGGGCCTGCGGGCCGCGGGCGGCGCCGCTCGACGGTATCCGGCACGCCCTTGCGCGGCGGGGGCGGGCCCGGCGAGGGTGGGGGCGTCGGTGGCAGGACGGCGGAGGGGCGGCGGATGGAGATCGTCGAGCGGGCCTGGGCGGAGCCCTGGGAGGGGTTGCGGTGCACGCCGGCCGGGGGCAGTCCGGTCGGGGTGGTGGTGCTGTCGGGGTCGAGCGGGCGGGTGGAGGCGGCGCGGGCGCGGGTGCTGGCCCGGGCGGGGTTCGACGCGTTGGCGATCCGCTGGTTCGGCGGGCCGGGGCAGCCGCCGGGGGTGTGCGAGGTCCCGTTGGAGACCTTCACGGCGGCGGTGGACCTGCTGCGGGCGGACGGGGCGCGCCGGGTCGGCCTGCTCGGGACGTCGAAGGGCGCGGAGGCGGCGCTGCTGACGGCCGTGCGCGATCCCCGGGTGGACGCGGTCGTCGCGCTGGCGCCCACCTCCCTGGTGTGGTGCAACGTCGGCCCGGGCCCGGACGGCGCGGACCGCCCGTTCCGCTCCTCCTGGACCTGGCGGGGGCGTCCGCTGCCGTTCGTCCCGATGGACGAGGACTGGACGCCCGCGGAGCCGGAGGGCGCCCCGGTGGCCGTCCGCAGCTGGTACGAGCGGAGCGCGCGGACGTTCGCCCCGGCCCTGCCCACGGCCCGCATCCCGGTCGAGCGGGCCCGGGCGGACCTGCTGCTGGTCGCGGGCGGCGCCGACGCGATGTGGCCGTCCCTCCCGTTCGCCGAGCGGATCCGCGAGCGCCGCCCCGCGTCCGGCGGCCCCCGCACCCTGCTGGTCAGCGACCCGGAGGCGGGCCACCGCGTGGTGCTTCCCGGCGAACTCCCGCTGCCCGCCTCTCCGGTCCACGCCCACGGCGGCACCCCGGCCGCCGACACCCGGCTGGGCGCCCTGGCCTGGCCCCGCCTCCTCGACCTGCTCGCCGGCGGTCTGCCCCTCCCGGGCGGGAGCCGAGCGCCCCGGACGGTCCGGCAGCCCGCCACCCCCGGGTAGCGCAGCACCGTCGGCGCCCGGCGGTGGTCCGCCTCCGCGTGCGGGAGGCCGGGTCCGGCGCGGACGGTGCTCCCGCCGCCCGGCAGCCGCCCGACAGCCGGGCGGCTGCCGGGCGGCTGCCGGAGCCGGGCCGGGTGGTGCGGCCCGGCGGGCGGGCCGTGGTCGGCGGGTGCTTCGACCGGCACCGGGTCCGCCGCACCGTCCCGGTGTCCTCCGGCACCCGGTCCTGACCGGTCGACCGGTGGGTTCGACCGACGGCCGGTGGCTACGGGTGGAAGCCGACCTCCGGGTTCCGGGGGGTCGGCCCATCGAGGAGCGGCTGGGCGACACCCTTCAGGTGCAGGTCGAAGAAGGCCGTGAGGTACGTGCGGGTGAGCTGGAGCGCGCGCCCGGATGAGAGGGTCCGGCCGTCGTCGGGCAGGCCGAGCGCGTCGAGCAGGATCGGGAAGTCGGTGAACGAGGCGTGGTTGGTGCCGGCGACGGTCAGCCAGCGCTTCCAGCCGTCGAGCCGGGGCCAGCTCTCGGCCCAGCTAGGATCCTCGGCGCCGTCCGGCAGTGGGTGACCGACCATCAGAAACGGTCTGCCGCCGAGGCCGGTGGCGGGCACCGGGACGTCCATGGTGCCGTCCAGGTCCGCGCCGGCCCGGATGCGGTCGTCGGCGAGCAGGGCCGGGACGGCCGCCGCGCCGCCCGCGGAGTGCCCGGCCGTGCCGATCCGGGCCGGGTCGATCATCCGGGCGTAGCGCCAGGCGGGGTGGGGACGCGCGGTCAACCGGTCGATGACGAAGGAGACGTCCCGGGCCCGGCTGCGGTCCAGGCCCGCCCAGTCCTCCGGGGAGCGCAGTCGGCCGCACATCACGCAGGGCAGCGTGCTCCCGTCGGGGAAGGTCGTCCCGGTGTTCTCGTAGGTGTGGTCGATCAGCGCGACCACGTAGCCGTGGCTGGACAGGTCCTCGGCCAGGCCGGTCAGCGAGGTGCGGGGCATGGTGAAGCCCGGCGAGAGGAGGACCAGCGGGTAGCGGCCGGGCGCGGGGCGGGCCCCGGAGGCGGCCCAGGTCCGGATCTCGGTGAGCGCCTCGGTGGGGACGGTGTTGCCCGGCAGCTTCGCGTCCAGCAGCATCCGCGCCGCGCCGGGGGTCATGTACGCGGCCGGGCCGCCGCTGCCCGCCCTGGCCGGGTAGTACACCGACACCATCAGCCGGCGCGGGCCCGACGCCGGCACCCACGGGTCGGTCCGGTCCCGGTCGACGAGTTCCAGGACGTCCTGCCCGACCGCGTACGACCCGGTGGGGCGCGGGAGTTCGACCCGGACCGCGGCCGGAGGGGCGGCGGAGGCGGCGACCCGGGCCGGAGCGGCCCCGGCGGGCGGGCCGGCGGCGACGGACAGCGGCAGGGCGAGCAGCAGGGCGGCCAGGACGGCGGCGGGGCGGATTCTGGTCATGGGCGTGACCGTACGTTCCGTTGAAGGAAGTTGACGTCGGCTCAACGGCGTAGGGGTTGCGCCGGAGAACGGACCCACCGTCGGCGCACAACCCCTACGGGAGACCGCAGGGGGCGCCGACGCAGCCGGGTTGGGGCCTGCCGTCGACGGACAGGCGGTCGGCGCGCCCGCGCCTGCGCGCGCACAGGCGCGCCGGGCCGGTCGAGCACGGGTGACGAGGTCGGCGGGACGGACCAGCGGTCGACCGCCGCGAGCAGGTGGCGGTGCCGGCCCCGGCGCGGGTCGTGCACCCTCTGCGGCCGTCGCAGCCACCGGCGGCGCAGCGCGGCATCGTCGGGGCGACCGCGGAGGTGCGCGTGGCGGGCGGCGATTTCCTCGACGACGGGGCCGGCGTCGGACGGGGCCGGGCCGGTCCACGCTGCCACGGCCCACGGTCGAGGCGGTCAGGCTCGGACGGACGCGGCGGAGTCGTGGCACGGACCGCCCGGAACGCCGCACCGCCGACCCCCCGGCGAGACGGGTCACGTCCCGCCCGCCGAACACGAAGCCGACCACCGCCCGACAGCTACGCCTCCCGCCGCGATCACTACCCGGAGCCCCCGGCCAAGCCGGCGCGGTCCAGTCACAGGGCACCCGGCCCGCGCCGCCCACGCCGCCGGACCGCGCGCCGCCGGGCTGATCGGCCCGCCGCTCCCCTCCTTCGCCCGCCCGAAGCCGTGCCACGCTGCCACGGCCTGGCGGCATCCGGGCGTCGGAGGCCCACCTGCCGGCGGCTCCCCCGGCGGAGGTTCATCCGGCGGCGGCTCCCCCGGCGGGGCCTCACCCGCCGGTCGGGTAGCCGATCTCCGCGATGTCGTCGGCGAGGTCGGCGAGGTCCAGCTCCGGGTTCAGTGCGTGCACCAGCTCGGCGGTGAGCGGACGCAGGGCGTGGACGTGGCGGACGGCGTCGAGGTCGACGTCCACCTCGTAGTACTCCTCGGCGAAATCGCGGTACGCCTCGGGGCTGCCGTCCAGCAGCAGGTCGAACAGCCGGGCGGCGCCGCCGTCCTGGTCACCGCCGTCCGGCGCGGGGACGAGGTCGCCGGTGCGCCAGGCGGTGTCGGCCCGCTCGCGCCAGAAGCACACCGTGGCCTCCAGCACCCCGTCCTCGTCGCGGAAGGCGGGCTCCTCCAGCTGCGCGCGGAACGCCTCCGGCACCTCGTCGATCAGCCCGGGCCACGGCTCCCGCGCGTCGTACCGGTACGGGCTCAGCGCGGATTCGTGGTC
This sequence comes from Kitasatospora sp. SolWspMP-SS2h, assembly GCF_003259315.1. GTDB lineage: Bacteria > Actinomycetota > Actinomycetes > Streptomycetales > Streptomycetaceae > Kitasatospora > Kitasatospora fiedleri. The sequence continues at coordinate 314,248 of NZ_QLLT01000001.1, forward strand.
GAAGCCCAGGGCGAGGGCGCCCTGCTCGGTGAAGACGATCGCGTAGGAGTCACCACTGCCGTTCCGCATCGAGGCCATCACCTCGCCGGGCGCCCAGCCGGAGCCGCACGAGTAGTACCTGTCCACCCAGCCCGGGCTGAGGACGGCGTCCAGCATCGCCAGGGCGCGGCAGCGCGCCAGGACGGCGGGGGTGTCGGGGAGGCGGCGGATCAGTTCGGCGACGGACATCCACGCATTCAAGCAGGCCCCGCCCACAGCGCCGCCCCGCTCCCGCCCCACCGGAGCCGCTGACCGCCGCACCGCCACACCGCCCCGCCGCACCGCCGCACCGCCGCACCCCGCCGCCGACGGGCCACCGCTGGCGGGCCACCGGTGCGGCACCCCGGGCGGGTTCCATCTGTTAACAAACACAACTGGGCACGTCCCGCTATGGCGCTCCACGCCGGGCCGCTCCGTGCACGGTCTTCGAGTCCTGTACGCACGGGGGTTGACGTGGCCGCGCGGACCCCCCTAACTTCACGTCTTGAAAAAGGTCCAGACCAAAGCCGGCGGGGCTGCTGGCCACCACCACCGATTCCCCCTCCGGGGGATGATCCGCCCTGCCCGGACCGCTCCGGACGCTCCCTCAGGCATCGCTTCGCGTTCACTAACTGAACGAGTGAACGTTCTCCCCCACGAGGAGCCGCCTTGATCCGCACCCGTCTGCGCCCCCGCACCGAAGGCCACGCCGACAGTCACACCGGCACCCGCTCCGACGGTCGCACCGGCACCCGCCTCCGGGCCGTTGCCGCCGCCGTCGCGCTGCCCGCCACCGTCGCCGGCCTGCTGGTGGCCGGTGCCGGCCCGGCCTCGGCCGCGGCCAACGCCGGGCCGGGCTTCCCGGCGCACTACGCCGCGCCGTACCTGGAGACCTGGAACTCGCCGAACACGCTGGCGACCGCCCGCACCAGCGGCGGGCTGAAGTACGTGACCCTCGCCTTCGTGATCAGCGACGGCAGCTGCAACGCCACGTTCAACGGCAACACCTCGATCACGGACGCCGGTTGGACCAGCGCGATCAACGCGCACCGGGCGGCCGGCGGCGACGTGATCGCCAGCTTCGGCGGCGCCTCCGGCACCGAGCTGGGCCAGGCGTGCACCAGCGTCTCCAGCCTCCAGGCCCAGTACAAGCGGGTGGTGGACGCCCTCAACCTGACCAGGATCGACCTGGACATCGAGGGCGGCGCGCTGAACGACACCACCGCCAACGACCGTCGCAACCAGGCGCTGGCCCAGCTCCAGCAGGCCCAGGCGGCCGCGGGCAAGCGGCTGGACGTCAACTACACGCTGCCGGTCAGCCCTTCGGGTCTCGAATCCAACTCGATCAGCCTGCTGAACAACGCGAAGAGCCGCGGCCTGACCGTCAACGCGGTCAACATCATGACGATGGACTACGGCCCGGCCATGGACATGGGCCAGGCCGCGATCAGCGCCGCCAACGGCCTGCACACCCAGCTCGGCCAGATCTGGACGTCCAAGACCTCCGACCAGCTGTGGGCGATGGAGGGCAACACCCCGATGATCGGGGTCAACGACACCACCGCAGAGGTGTTCACCACCGCCAACGCGCAGACCCTGGAGTCCTTCGCCGCGTCCAAGGGCATCCAGCTGCTGGCCTTCTGGGCGATCGGCCGCGACAAGGCGTGCGCCAGCAGCGGCACGCTCTCCGACAGCTGCAGCGGCACCCCGCAGTCGGCGTACCAGTTCTCCAAGACCTTCAACGCGATCACCGGCGGCGGCACCACCACCCCGCCGACCGGCGGCCGCACCGGCCAGATCACCGGCTACGGCGGCAAGTGCGTGGACGTCGCGGCCGCCAGCTCGGCCAACGGCGCCGCCGTGCAGCTCTACGACTGCAACGGCACCGCCGCCCAGCAGTGGACGGTGGGCACCGACGGCACCGTCCGGGCGCTCGGCAAGTGCCTCGACCTCACCTCGGGCGGCACCGCCAACGGCACCCAGGCCCAGCTGTACGACTGCAACGGCACCGGGGCCCAGCAGTGGCAGGCGCAGTCCAACAAGACGCTGCTGAACCCGGCCTCCGGCCGCTGCCTGGACGCCACCGGCCCGTCCTCCGCGAACGGCACCCGGCTCCAGATCTGGGACTGCTTCGCCGGTTCCAACCAGCAGTGGAACCTGCCCGCCTGACCGCCCGTCAGCCCGAGAAAGGAGCAACCCCCTTGCGCAGCAACAGGATCCTCCCGCTCGCCGCGACCGCCGGCCTGCTCGCCTCCTCCGCGGTGCTGCTGGCCCCCGCCCCCGCCGCGCTGGCCGCCGTCCCGACCGGGGCGACCACCCTGGTGGCGCAGAACTCCGGCAAGTGCGTGGACGCCGCCGCGGCGGCCACCGCCAACGGCACCGCCGTCCAGCAGTACGCCTGCAACGGGACCACCGCCCAGCAGTGGCAGGTCCAGGACCTCGGCAACGGCTACGTCCGGATCAACAACCAGAACGACACCTCGAAGGCGCTGGACGTCACCGACGTCTCCACCGCGGACGCCGCCAAGATCCAGCTGTGGACGTACAGCGGCGGCCTGAACCAGCAGTGGCAGGCGGTCGCCGAGGCGAGCGGCGCCTACCACTTCGTCAACCGCAACAGCGGCAAGTGCCTGGACGTGCCGAGCGCCTCCACCGCCGACGCGGTGCAGCTGCAGCAGTACGCCTGCAACGGCACCACCGCGCAGTCCTTCACCTTCGGGAGCACCGTCACGAACCCGCCCGGCACGCCCGACTTCGGGCCGAACGTGGCCGTCTTCGACCCGTCGACGCCCGCCGCGACCGTCCAGGCCAAGCTGAACGCGGTCTTCTCCCAGCAGGAGAGCAACCAGTTCGGCACCCAGCGCCAGGCCCTGCTGTTCAAGCCGGGCAGCTACAACGTGGACGCCAACGTCGGCTTCTACACCCAGGTCGCGGGCCTGGGCCTGTCCCCCGACGACGTCACCATCAACGGCGCGGTGCACGCCGAGGCGGACTGGTTCCAGGGCAACGCGACGCAGAACTTCTGGCGCTCCGCCGAGAACCTCTCGGTCAACCCGACCGGCGGCACCGACCGCTGGGCGGTCTCCCAGGCCGCGCCCTACCGCCGGATGCACGTGCGCGGCAACCTGCAACTGGACGACGGCGGCTGGTCCTCGGGCGGCTTCATCGCCGACTCGAAGATCGACGGCCAGGTCCGCTCCGGCTCCCAGCAGCAGTGGCTGTCGCGCAACGCGCAGTGGGGCAGCTGGACCGGCTCCAACTGGAACATGGTGTTCGTCGGCGACGTCAACGCGCCCGCCAACTCCTTCCCCAACCCGCCCTACACCACGGTCAACCAGACCCCGGTGGTGCGTGAGAAGCCCTTCCTGTACGTGGACTCCGCGGGCGCGTACAAGGTGTTCGTCCCGGCGCTGCGCTCCAACACCTCCGGCACCAGCTGGGCGGGCGGCGCGCAGCAGGGCAGCTCGCTGCCGATCGACCAGTTCTTCATCGTCAAGCCGGGCGCGAGCGCGGCCGACATCAACGGGGCGCTGGCGCAGGGCAAGAACCTGCTGTTCACGCCGGGTGTCTACCACCTGAACCAGACCCTGAACATCAACCGCGCCGACACCGTGGTGCTCGGCCTGGGCCTGGCCACCCTCGTCCCGGACAACGGCATCACCGCCGTCAACGTCGCCGACGTGAACGGCGTCAAGCTGGCCGGCCTGCTGATCGACGCCGGGACGGTCAACTCGCCGGTGCTGATGCAGCTCGGCGCGGCCGGTTCCGCCGCCGACCACTCGGCCGACCCGACCTCGCTGCACGACGTCTTCTTCCGGATCGGCGGTGCGGGCGTCGGCAAGGCCACCCAGTCGCTGGTGGTCAACTCCAACAACGTGATCGGCGACCACATGTGGCTGTGGCGCGCGGACCACGGCAGCGGCGTCGGCTGGACCAGCAACACCGCCGCCAACGGGCTGGTCGTCAACGGCAACAACGTCACCATGTACGGGCTGTTCGTCGAGCACTACCAGCAGACCCAGGTGATCTGGAACGGCAACAACGGCCGGACGTACTTCTTCCAGAACGAGCTGCCGTACGACCCGCCGAACCAGGCCGCCTGGATGAACGGCTCCACCCGCGGCTACCCCGCCTACAAGGTCGCCGACTCGGTGACCAACCACGAGGCCTGGGGCCTGGGGTCCTACGCCTACTTCAACGTCAACCCGTCCGTGGTCGAGGAGCACTCCTTCGAGGTCCCGAACCGCTCCACCGTCCGCTTCCACGACATGGTGACCGTCTCGCTCGGCGGCACCGGCACCATCGCCCACGTCATCAACTCCACCGGCGGACCGTCCAACTCGTCCACCAACGTGGCGAACCTGGTGGCCTACCCGTAAGGCCCCGCGTCCCACCCGGGCCCGGTTTCCACCGGAAAGGCGGCCGCCCCCTCCGTGCGGGAGGGGGCGGCCGTCCGCCGTCCGCCGTCCGCCGTACGCCTGGCGTCTTGTGCCTTGTGCCTTGTGCCTTGCGACGGGTCAGTGGGCGGGGGCCCGTTCGGCGGTGCCGCGCAGGACGCAGAACTCGTTGCCCTCCGGGTCGGCCAGCACCACCCAGCCGGTGCCGTCGGCGTCGCGGCGGTCGGCGACCAGGGCGGCGCCGAGGGCCAGCAGGCGTTCCGCCTCCGCGTCGCGGGTGGTCTCGGGGCGCAGGCAGAGGTGGACCCGGTTCTTGGCCGTCTTGGCCTCGGGCACCTGGTGGAAGTAGAGCACCAGCCCGTCGGCCAGGGTCACCTGCGTCTCGCGGTCGCCCGGCCGGCAGTCCGGGTCGACCGGGCGGCCCGTCACCGCGCCCCAGAAGCGGGCCAGCCGGTAGGCGTCCGCACAGTCGATCGCCACGTTCTGCACCAGGGAGACCATGCGGACGAGTCTGCCGCACCGCCCGGCCGGAGGCCACCGGCCCGGGCGGTTCGGCACCGGTCCGGGCCGGTCGGCGCGGCATGGGAGCGCTGCCACGGGGTATTCGGCGGGAGCACGGGGAACAGGGAGTGGAACGTGGGAATGGGGAGGACCTCGACAGTGGGCAGAGTGCGGGCCACTTCGGCGGGAGCCGGGCAGCAGGAGGCACCGGCCGTGGACGTGGAACCGGTGGACGGCCGGTCATCGTCGTGGGACTGGAAGCGCTGGCGGACCCGGAAGCCCGGGAGCGCCCCGGCAGCGTCCAAGGACGTCCCCGCCGCCCCCGAGGACGTCCCGGCCGTCCCCGGGGATGCGGACGCCCGGCGGGCCCGGCGGACCCGGCCGGCGTTCATGGAGCGGCGCGGACCGTTCTCCGTCCTGGCCCGGTGGCTGATCCTGCTGGCGGGGCTGGTGCTGACCGTGGTGTTTGCGGTCGCGCTGGCCCGGGTGACGCTGGTGCCGGAGCCCGGTGCCCGGGACCTGGTGCACCCCAACTTCCACCTCGGCGCCTCGCTGCGCGGCTACCTGGACCAGCCCGCCGTCCGGGCCGCCGCCCAGCAGGTCGGCGGGAACATCCTGCTGGGCGCGCCGTTCGGGGTGCTGCTGCCGGTGCTGTTCCCCCGGCTGCGCAGCGTGCTGGCGGCGACCGCGCTGACCGCGCTGGTGATGGTCACGGTCGAGTCGGCGCAGGGCCTGCTGGTGGAGGGCCGGGCGTTCGACGTGGACGACGTCCTGCTGAACACGCTCGGCGCCCTGCTGGCCCACCTGCTGCTGGGCCGCCGGATCGGCCGCGCCCTGTACGAGCGGCGCCGGGCCTGAGCCACCGGGCCTGAGCCACCGGGCCTGAGGCACCGGACTCGCGGGGCGCCCGGCTCCCGGCGGCCGACGGTCGGCCTCGGCGGCGGAGGCGTCAGGGGCGGGCGGCCCAGACCTGGCGTTCGGTGCGCACCGCGAGGTCCTCGCGCAGCGCGACGCTGTCCGGGCCGTCCGCGTCGGTCAGCCGGTCGAGGGCGGCCAGGTCGGCGGGGTCGAGCGCCTCGGCTGCGGCGGAGCGGATCCGGCGCAGGGTGGCCAGGGCGTAGCGGCCGACGGACGGGTGCTCGGTGGCGTCGATGTGGACGGTGACGGTGCGCTCGCCGGTGACGGTGAACCCGGCGGCGGTCAGCAGCGGCCCCCAGTCGGCGCCCCGGTGCGGGACGTGCTCGGCGTGGACGTGGTCGGTCGCGCGTCGGCAGCGCTCCTCCAGGCCGGGGCGCTCGGCGGGCGCGTCCGGCGGCAGGAAGCTCGGGAAGCCGGCCAGTTCGACCAGGGCGAACACGCCGTCCGGGGCGAGGAGTTCGCGGACGCGGCGCAGGGCCCGGTCGGGGTCGGCCAGGTGGTGCATCGAGGCGGACGCCCAGACCAGGTCGGGTCGGCCGAGTTCGGGCCAGTCGGCCTCGTCCAGGTCGGCCTGCACGGTGGCGATCCGGTCTGCCAGGCCCAGCGCGTGCGCCTTCTCGCGCAGGCGCAGCAGGTGGCCGGGCGAGGCGTCGACGGCGGTGACCCGGGCCTCGGGGAAGCGGCTCAGCAGCGCGAAGGTGCCGGCGCCGGTGCCGGCCCCGAGGTCGACGACGTGCCGCGGGTCGGCGTCCAGCGGCAGCCAGTCGGTGATCGCGGCGAGGTGCTCGGCCAGCACCTCGGCGTCCAGGTCGAGGACCTCGGCCTGCCCGGCGTCGTCCTCGACCGGGTGCTGGTGGTGGGCGTGGGCGTGCCCGTGGGAGGGGGTGTGCCCGTGGGCGGGGACGTGGGGCTGCGGGTGGCTCATGGTGCCACCGTACGGCCGTCATGCGCGTGGGGCACGCATCCTCCCGGAATGCGCAAGACGGTGCCGTTCCCGCTTGCCGTAGGCGCAAGCCGTCAGCAGCGGTGCGGGCCGGGGTCGGGCTGGTGGCCGCGGCGGGCGTCGCGGTCGAAGATGCCCAGGATCTCGCACGGGCCGCCCTCGGCGCCGATGGCGTGCGGCATCATCGTGGGGAACTCGGCGGCCTGGTGGGTGGCGAGCCGGATCCGGCGGTGGCCGAGCATCAGGATCGCGGTGCCCGAGAGCACGACCAGCCACTCCCGGCCGGGGTGGGCGCGCATCCGGGTTGGGTTGTCGGGCGGCGGCTCGGTCATCCGCTGGCGCACCACGCTGATCCCCGGGTCGCCCTTGACCGGCCAGCGCATGGTGCCGTGCGTCCCGTCGACCGTCGGGCTGATCACCACGTCCTCGGCGGCGGTCTCCACCAACTGGTCCAGCGTGGTGTCCAACGCCCGCGCCAGGGTCACGAGTTGGTCGAGCGCGAGCCGGCGCTGCCCGTTCTCGATCCGGCTCAGCGAGGACTGGCTGAGGTTAGCCCGGCCCGCCAGCTCCTCCAGCGACCAGCCCTGCGCGACCCGCAGCGCGCGGATCCGCTTGCGGACCAGCCCGTCCAGGTCACCGGCGTCTTCCGTCATGCGCAGCATCGTAGGCCGCCGCACCCGCGCCCCCGGCCGCCGGGGCGCTACCGCGGGTCGGGAACGACGTGGGCGAGCGGACGGTCGACGTCGACCAGGCAGGAGAAGACCCGCTGGTGCAGGTTGCCGATCCGGTCCCGGACGGTGACCCGGACGTACAGGTCCCGGACCACCGCGAGGGCGGGTCCGGCGAACCAGCCGAGCAGGAAGCTGCTCTCGCCGCCGATGAAGCTGTTCGGACGGATGGACGCGAAACGGTAGTCGGCTCCGGAGCACAGCCCCTACCCGGCGACGGCCGCGACGACCCCGTCCCGCCCGGTCCACCCCGTACTCGGGCCCGGCCCGCCGGGCCCGTCCGGGGCCCGCGCCCCGGCCTCGGCCCCCGGGTCGGGGAAGAAGTCCAGGCGGTACTCGAGGGAGATCACCACCACCGCGCCGCTCCCGCCGTTGCGCAGGTGGCCGGCCCGGGCGAGCGCCCCGTCGGGGGCGTGGCCGCCCGTCGGCCAGCCGGTGTTGCCCAGCAGCGGACGGACGGTGCGGGCGAACTGGGCACGGGCGACGACCGCCCCGATCGCGGTCGGCAGCGCGGCGGTCGCGCTCTGCGCGTCGAGCAACTGCCAGGACCACGGCCAGGAGCGCAGCCCCTGCCCGGACAGGTTCTCCCGCACCATGGTGTGCACGAACAGCGGGACGGCCACCGCGGCCAGCCCGTTGAGCGTCCAGGTGACGAACGGGTTGCGCCGCACCACCCGTTGCCGCAGGTCCATGCGCGCCCCCTCCCCCCTCGCTTCCCCGGTGCGCTCCCGGCGTCCCGCCGATCGGGCCGGTGCGGAAGAGGGCCTGCCCGCGGCGGCGGGCCGACCGGTCAGAGGTCGTAGACCGTCACCGGCACGCCCCGGGCGGTAAGCCGGTCGGTGACCAGGGGTTCGATCCGCTCCCACCTGCCGCCGGCCAGGCCGCAGCCGATCCGCGGCATGTGCACGGAGGCCCCGAGCCGGTGACAGCACGCCAGGGCCCCGCCCGGTGAGCGCAGAAGGTGCATGGACACCGGCCGGATTCCGGCGGACGACGCCGCACCGTGGCTCTCGACCTGCGCGCCGCCATGCACGGCGCGGTGTCCATGCGGGTCGACCGACCCTACGCCCCTTGGCCCCCGCTGGGGGACCAGGTCGGTCGTTTCCTGTGCGAGCTCGCGGGCGCCCCACCGGTCCCGGCCGAGGGAACGCACGGAACGCAGGAGCCGACCGGTACGTGATCGACACCCGGCCGCCGGGTCAGGCCAGTGCCGGGATGACCTCCGTGCCGTAGGCGTCGATGACGGCCTCGCGGGCGTCGTGCATCGCGTAGAGGGCGAACTGGTCGACGCCCAGGTCGCGCAGGGTGCGGAGTTTCTCGATGTGGGCGGTGGCGGGTCCGAGGAGGCAGAAGCGGTCGACGATGGCGTCGGGGACGAAGTCGGTGGAGGGGTTTCCGGTGCGGCCGTGGTGGCTGTAGTCGTAGCCGTGGCGGTCCTTGACGTAGGCGGTGAGCTCCTCGGGGACGAGGCCGGAGTGCTCGCCGTACGTGGCGACCAGGTCGGCGACGTGGTTGCCGACCATGCCGCCGAACCAGCGGCACTGCTCGCGGGCGTGGGCGAGGTCGTCGCCGACGTAGGCGGGGGCGGCGACGCAGACGGTGACGGCGGCGGGGTCGCGGCCGGCCTCCTCGGCGGCCCGGCGGACGGCCTTGACCATCCACTCGGTGAGGTAGGGGTCGGCCAGTTGGAGGATGAACCCGTCCGCCTTCTGGCCGGCCAGGGCGAGCGCCCTGGGGCCGTACGCGGCCATCCAGACCGGCAGTCGGCCGTCCTTGATCCAGGGAATCCGGATCGGGGTGCCGTCGACCTCGGCCTCCCGCCCCTCGGCGAGGTCGCGGATCGCGTCGATGGCGGCGCCGAGCCGGGCCAGGGTGTTGGGGCGGCGGCCGGCCACCCGCATCGCGGAGTCGCCGCGGCCGATGCCGCACACCGTCCGGTTGCCGTACATGTCGTTGAGGGTGGCGAAGGTGGAGGCGGTGACCTCCCAGCTGCGGGTGGCCGGGTTGGTGACCATCGGGCCGACGTGCAGCCGTTCGGTGTGCTCCAGGATCCGGCTGTGGATGACGAAGGGCTCCTGCCAGAGCACGGCGGAGTCGAAGGTCCAGCCGTGGCTGAACCCGGCCCGTTCGGCGCGGCGCATCAGGTCGACGACCTCGGCGGCCGGCGGGTCGGTCTGCAGGACGAGTCCGAAGTCCACGGCGGGGGCTCCTCGCGGATGAGGGGGGTGGTCAGAGGTACTGGCAGGTGGAGCGGGGCAGGAAGGTGCCGTGCCCCGGGCGGCCGAGGTACTGGCCGCGGTCGAGCACCACCTCGCCGCGGGAGAGCACGGTCTCGACGCGTCCGGTGACGGTGCGGCCCTCGTACGCCGAGTAGTCGACGTTCATGTGGTGGGTGGCGGCGGAGAGGGTCTGCACGGCGTGCGGGTCGTAGATCACCAGGTCGGCGTCGGAGCCGGGGGCGATGGTGCCCTTGCGGGGGTGGAGGCCGAACATCCGGGCGGGGGCGGCGCAGGCGAGCTCGATCCAGCGGCGGCGGGTCAGGTGGCCGTCGACCACGGCCTGGTGGAGCAGGTCCATCCGGTGCTCGACGCCGGGCAGGCCGTTGGGGATCTTCGAGAAGTCGCCGCGGCCCAGGTCCTTCTGCCCCTTGAAGCAGAACGGGCAGTGGTCGGTGGAGACCACCTGGAGGTCGTCGGTGCGCAGGCCGCGCCAGAGCGCCGCCTGGTGGTCCCTGGGCCGCAGCGGGGTGGAGCAGACGTACTTGGCGCCCTCGAAGCCGGGCTCGGCCAGGTTGTCGGTGGACAGGAACAGGTACTGCGGGCAGGTCTCGCCGAAGACCGGCAGGCCGAGGTCGCGGGCGGCGGCCAGTTCGGCGAGCGCCTCGCGGGCGGAGACGTGCACCACGTACAGCGGCGCGCCGGCCACCCGGGCCAGCTGGATCGCCCGGTGGGTGGCCTCCGCCTCCAGCAGCGCCCGGCGGACCTCCCCGTGGTGGCGCGGGTCGGTCTCGCCGCGGGCCAGGGCCTGTTCGACCAGGACGTCGATGGCGGGGCCGTTCTCGGCGTGCAGCATGGTGAGCGCGCCGGTGTCGGCGGCCCGCTGCATGGCGCGCAGGATCTGCCCGTCGTCGGAGTAGAAGACGCCGGGGTAGGCCATGAACAGCTTGAACGAGGTGACGCCCTCGCCGACCAGGCCGGGCATCTCGTCCAGCGTCGCCGCGTTGACGTCCGAGACGATCATGTGGAAGGCGTAGTCGATCGCGCACCGGCCGTCGGCCTTGGCGTGCCAGTCGTCCAGTCCGGCGCGCAGCGGGGCGCCCTTGGTCTGGACGGCGAAGTCGACGATCGTGGTGGTGCCGCCCCAGGCCGCGGCGCGGGTGCCGGTCTCGAAGGTGTCCGAGGCGCGGGTGCCGCCGAACGGCATCTCCATGTGGGTGTGCGCGTCGACGCCGCCCGGGACCACGTACTTCCCGCTCGCGTCGAACACCCGCTCCGCGTGCCAGCGCTGGCTGCCGGGCAGGGCGAGCGCGACCACCCGGCCGTCCTCGACCAGCACGTCGGCGTGCGTCTCCTCGGCGGCGGTGACGACCAGTCCGCCGGTGATCACGGTCCGGGCCATCGCGCTCAGCCCTCGATCAGCGGGCCGTAGGCGTCCGGGCGCCGGTCCCGGTAGAACGCCCACTGCCGGCGGACCTCGTCGATCAGGCCGAGGTCCAGGTCCCGGACGACCAGTTCCTCGCGCTTGTCGGAGGCGACCTCGCCGACGAACTGCCCGCGCGGGTCGACGAAGTAGCTGGTGCCGTAGAAGTCGTCGTCGCCGTACTCCTCGACGCCGACCCGGTTGATCGCGGCGACGAAGTACTCGTTGGCGACCGCCGCGGCGGGCTGCTCCAGCTGCCACAGGTAGGCGGACAGGCCGCGGCTGGTCGCCGACGGGTTGTACACGATCTCCGCCCCGGCCAGGCCGAGCGCCCGCCAGCCCTCCGGGAAGTGCCGGTCGTAGCAGATGTACACGCCGACCTTCCCGACCGCCGTGTCGAACACCGGCCAGCCCAGGTTCCCGGGCCTGAAGTAGTACTTCTCCCAGAATCCGCGCACCTGCGGGATGTGGTGCTTGCGGTACTTGCCGAGGTAGCTGCCGTCGGCGTCGATCACGGCGGCGGTGTTGTAGCAGAAGCCCGGCTTCTCGATCTCGTACACCGGGGCGACGATCACGATCCCCAACTCCCGGGCCAGCTCCCGCATCCGCCGCACCGTCGGCCCGTCCGGGACGGGCTCGGCCCAGGCGTAGTGCTCCGGCTCCTGCACCTGGCAGAAGTACGGGGCGTTGAACACCTCCTGGAACCCGATGATCCCCGCCCCCTGCCCGGCCGCGTCCCGCGCGGCCTGCTCGGCGGCGGCCAGCATGCTCTCCTTGTCGCCCGTCCACGCGGTCTGGAACAGGGCGGCCCTGACGACACGGCTCATGGCCGCAACTCCTCGGATCGACGGCACGGAAAACCCGGGAACGCGCGGAACGCGGGAACGCGGAAACGCGCGGAGGGCGGGGCGCGGCGGGAAGGTGCCGCAGCGCTGTAGACCGTTGAGACTAGGAGCTGCGCGGCGAATGGGCGGGTGCCACGCGGGAGGAACGGGAAATTCGCCGTTCGGCATTTTCCTTCGATTTTCCGCCTGTCATTTCATTCGCTTCCACGGGGTTCCGGTGTGCTGCCCGGACGCCCGCACGGGGGTTTCCGGCCGGGGTTTCCGGTGCGGGTCTCCGACCGAGGCGTCAGCCCCACGGGGGGTCGCCCAGGCGGCGCCACCACCAGGGGGCGTCCGGCGGGGCGAACGGGTCGGGCAACGTGCGGCGGCGGAACTCCGCGTCCAACGGGCGCAGCAGCCGGACGAGTTCGGCCCGGGAGCGGGGAGGCAGGTGCGGCAGCAGCGCCGCCAGGACGTCCCGGCAGTGCCTGACGTCGTCGCGCGCGCAGCCCGGGCAGCAGGAGAACTCCGCCTCCCGGGGGTACCGCCACCGCCCGCCGGGGGCGTGCAGGAACGCGCGGTAGCGGCACAGCGCCTCGCCGGCGGCCCCCGGCTCCACCCAGCGGTCGGGGCGCTGCCGCTCCGCCCGGTGGACGTCCCGGTCCGCGGTCGCGGACAGCCCCGGGACGTGCGGCGGCGGGGCCTCCGGGCGGCGGCGGGGTGCGGTGGCGCGGGGTGCGGCGGCACGCAGGGCGCCGGGCCGGTTACGCGGCACGGGCCTTTCGGCAGTCGGTCATGCCCGCATGGTCCCCGTCCGCGCGGCCCGCCGCCACCCGTTTTCCGTCCGCCCCGGCCGACGCTCAGCGGGCGGGCAGCGAGCGGGCGGCGGGCAGCAGCCGGTCCAGGGCGCGGCGGGTGCGGGTGGCGGCGAGCGGGTCGCGCAGGAGTTGGAGGGCCTGGTTGAGGGCCAGGTAGATGCCGGTCAACTCGTGGACGACCTGCTCGGGGTCGGTGTCCGAGGGGAGTTCCCCGGCCTCGACGGCGAGCCGGACCTCACCGGCCAGGCGGCGGCGCCAGACCAGCAGCAGGCGGGCGACGTTGCGGCGGACCGGGCCGTCGTGCGCGTCGAACTCGACGGCCGCGGTGGTGAACAGGCAGCCGCCGGGGAAGACCTCGCGGGCGTGCTCCAGGTAGTCGATCCAGCTCTGGCAGACGGCCCGCAGCCGGCGCAGGCCGGGCTCGGTGGCCGCCGCCGGGTCCCACACCAGCGCGGTGAACAGCGCGGAGGCCCGTTCCAGGGTAGCCAGTTGGAGGGCCTCCTTGGTGCCGAAGTGCCCGAGCACCCCGGCCTTGGACAGCCCGAGGTCGGCGGCCAGCCGCCCGATGGTCAGCCCCTCCAGCCCGTCGACCGAGGCGAGGGCGACACTGCGGTCGATGATCCGGGCCCTGGTCCGGCGGGCCTCGACCACCGTGCTGCGCGGGCTCATCCGGTCCTCCTCCGCGATCCGTCCGTCCATCCGTCCATCCGTCCGCCCGGACGCGTCCCGTCCTACCCCCGGCCCCGGAATCCTACGACGTGCGACGATGCGCCGACCGCAGCCCGGCCCACCGGCCCGGCGGGGCCACGGGCCCCTGACGGTCGGAGCCCGGTGCGACGGGAGGCCCACCCGTCAGGCCTGGCCGAGCCGGGCCGGACCGCGCGGGGGCGGGTCACCCTGGCCGTCCCGCGAACTCCGACCGCCCGGATCCGCACGGTGCCTGCTGGAACGCGCCGTGGTTCGCCCTGCGCCACCAGGGCGCGGTCTTCGACGGTCGCGCGCACGATCGCCCTGCGACAAGCGGTCCGTCGAACGCGGTGACCGGGCAGCGGTCGAACTTCGCCGAGCCCGTCAGAGTTGGCCGGGACGGGGCGCCGGTGTCTCCCCGTCGGGCGGGTGTCCGTCCTGCGGGCGTGCTTTAGCTTCCGATCGGTCGGTTGCTATATTCCAGGCCGTTGCCCCGGCGTCGGCCGGGGGCCGCCCGTGGAGAAGGGGACCGCCATGCCCGGAGTCCGGATAGCCGCTCTCGGCCACCATCAGCCCGGTCGGGTGCTGACCAACGACGAGTTGGCGACGATGGTGGACACCAACGACGAGTGGATCCGGCGGCGGACCGGGATCGTGACCCGGCGGATCGCGGGGCCGCAGGAGTCGGTGACCGATCTGGCGGCGGGGGCGGCGGCGAAGGCGCTGGCGGCCTCGGGGCTGGACCCGGCGGAGATCGGGCAGGTCACGGTGGCCACCTGCAGTGCGGTGGACCGCTGCCCGTCGATCGCGGCGCAGGTGGCGGGTCGGCTGGGCATTCCGTCCGCCGTCGCGTTCGACCTGAACAACGGGTGTGCGGGGTTCTGCACCTCGCTGTCGGTGGCGAACCACTCGCTGCTGGCGGGCGGCGCCAAGCACGCGCTGGTGATCGGCGCGGAGAAGATGTCGGACCTGGTCGACTGGACGGACCGGCGCAGCTGCATCCTGCTGGGCGACGGCGCGGGCGCGGCGGTGCTGTCCGCGACCGACGGGGAGGGCAGCGCGATCGGCCCGGTGGTCTGGGGTTCGGACCCGTCGCGGGCGAGCGCGGTGCGGCTGCTGGACGAGTGGCACCCGCAGTTCGAGCAGGACGGCCAGGCGGTGTTCCGGTGGGCCACCACCGAGCTGCCCGCGCTGGCCGAACAGGCGTGCCGGGCGGCCGGGTTGAGCCCGGCGGAGCTGGACGGGGTGGTGACCCACCAGGCGAACCTGCGGATCATCGAGTCATTGGTGCAGAAGCTGGGCCTGTCGGAGGACGCGGTGATCGCCCGGGACGTGGTGGACTCCGGCAACACCTCGGCGGCCTCCGTGCCGCTGGCGCTGGCGAAGCTGGTGGAGCGCGGCGAGCTGCGTTCGGGCGCCCGGGTGCTGCTGTTCGCGTTCGGCGGCGGCCTGTCCTGGGCCGGCCAGGTGGTCACCTGCCCGTGACGGGCCGACGGGCCGACGGGGTCCGGGCCCGGCCCCGGGGGCGGTGGTCCGCCGCGCCGCCGGGGGAGGCGGTGGCGGTGGCCGTCCCGACGCTGGGGTCGGCGGCGGGCGGTCCGGACCTCCCCGGTCACTGCCCGTCGCCCCGCCGGTGCGGAGGGCGACCGTCGGGTCGGCCGGAGCGCGGCGGGCGCGGTGGTGCGGGGGCGAGCTTTGCCCGCGGTGATCCCGGACGGGCAAGATAGCGGGGTGACCCTCCTGGACCTGATGCCGAAGCCCGCCACGCCCGACTCGCTGTTCGAGACCTTCGCCGAGTGGGCGTCGGAGCGCGGCATCACCCTCTACCCAGCCCAGGAGGAGGCACTGATCGAGCTGGTCTCCGGGAACAACGTGATCCTGGCGACGCCGACCGGTTCCGGGAAGTCCCTGGTCGCGGCGGGCGCGCACTTCGCCGCGCTGGCCGAGGGCAAGCGGACGTTCTACACCGCGCCGATCAAGGCGCTGGTGTCGGAGAAGTTCTTCGACCTGTGCAAGGTCTTCGGCACCGAGCAGGTCGGCATGATGACCGGCGACGCCTCGGTGAACCCGACCGCGCCGATCATCTGCTGCACCGCCGAGGTGCTGGCCCAGATCGCCCTGCACGACGGCCCGCGCGCCGACATCGGCCAGGTCGTGATGGACGAGTTCCACTTCTACGCCGAGCCGGACCGCGGCTGGGCCTGGCAGATCCCGATCCTGGAACTCCCGCAGGTGCAGTTCCTGCTGATGTCGGCCACGCTCGGCGACGTCCGCCGCTTCGAGGAGGACCTGACCCGCCGCACCGGCCGCCCGACCACGGTGGTGCGCTCGGCGACCCGTCCGGTGCCGCTGTTCTACGAGTACCGGCGCACCAACCTGCACGACACCCTGGAGGAGCTGCTGACCACCGGGCAGGCGCCGGTGTACGTGGTGCACTTCACCCAGAAGGAGGCGGTGGAGCGGGCGCAGTCCCTGATGAGCATCAACATGTGCTCCAAGCAGGAGAAGGACGCGATCGCCGCCCTGATCGGCAACTTCCGCTTCACCACCAAGTTCGGCCGCAACCTGTCCCGGTACGTGCGGCACGGCATCGGCGTGCACCACGCCGGCATGCTGCCCAAGTACCGCCGCCTGGTGGAGCGGCTGGCGCAGGCCGGCCTGCTGAAGGTGATCTGCGGCACCGACACGCTCGGCGTGGGCGTCAACGTGCCGATCCGCACGGTGCTGTTCACCGCGCTGTCCAAGTACGACGGGCAGCGGGTGCGCATCCTGCGGGCCCGCGAGTTCCACCAGATCGCCGGGCGGGCGGGCCGGGCCGGGTTCGACACCGTCGGCCAGGTGGTGGCGCAGGCCCCCGAGCACGTGGTGGAGAACGACCGGGCGCTGGCCAAGGCCGGGGACGACCCGAAGAAGCGCAAGAAGGTGGTCCGCAAGAAGGCCCCGGACGGCTTCGTGTCCTGGACCGAGGAGACCTTCGAGCGCCTGATCGGGGCCGACCCGGAGCCGCTGGTCTCCCGGTTCAAGGTCAGCCACGCGATGCTGCTGTCGGTGATCGGCCGCCCGGGCAACGCGTTCGAGGCGATGCGCAAGCTGCTCACCGACAACCACGAGGACCGCGCCGCGCAGCGCCGCCACATCCGCACCGCGGTCGCCATCTACCGCTCGCTGCGGGAGGGCGGCGTGGTCGAGCAGTTCGACGAGCCGGACGCCGAGGGCCGGATCGCCCGGCTGACCCTCGACCTCCAGGAGAACTTCGCGCTCAACCAGCCGCTGTCCACCTTCGCGCTGGCCGCCTTCGACCTGCTCGACCCGGAGTCGCCCTCGTACGCGCTGGACGTGGTCTCGGTCGTGGAGGCCACCCTCGACGACCCGCGGCAGATCCTCGCCTCGCAGGAGAACAAGGCGCGCGGCGAGGCCGTCGCGGAGATGAAGCGCGACGGGATCGAGTACGAGGAGCGGATGAACCGGCTCCAGGAGATCAGCTACCCGAAGCCGCTGGAGGAGCAGCTCGGCCACGCCTACGAGGTGTACCGCCGGGCCCACCCGTGGATCGGGGACCACCCGCTGCGGCCGAAGTCCGTGGTGCGCGACCTGTACGAGCGCGCGATGACCTTCACCGACTACGTGGGCTTCTACGAGCTGGCCCGCACCGAGGGCATCGTGCTGCGCTACCTCGCGGGCGCGTTCAAGGCGCTGGAGCAGACCGTCCCGGACGACATCAAGACCGACGACCTCAAGGACGTCATCGCCTGGCTGGGCGAACTCGTCCGCCAGGTCGACTCCTCGCTGCTGGACGAGTGGGAGGCGCTCGCCAACCCGACCGAGCCGGAGGCCGCCGAGGTCCGCCTGGACGACAAGCCCGCCCCCGTCACGGCCAACGCCCGGGCCTTCCGCGTCCTGGTCCGCAACGAGCTCTTCCGCCGGGTCGAGCTGTGCGCCCTGGAGCAGTACGCCGCGCTGGCCGAACTCGACGGCGAGGACGGCTGGAACGCCGACCGCTGGGCCGACGCGATGGACGGCTACTGGGAGGAGTACGACGACCTCTTCACCGGCCCGAACGCGCGCGGCCCCAAGATGCTGCTGATCGAGGAGGTCGAGGACGAGGGCCTGTGGCGCGTCCGCCAGATCTTCGACGACCCCAACGGCGACCACGACTGGGGCATCTCCGCCGAGGTCGACCTCTACGGCTCCGACGAGGAGGGCCGCGCCGTCGTCAAGATCACCTCGGTGGGCGCGCACTGACCCGCCCGCCCCTCCCCCGGCCGCCGGGCGGGACGGATCGCACCCGTAGGATGCCCGGGATCGGGCTCGGGATCTGGACCTGGATCTGACTCGGCATCCGGATCGGTGGGTCGGGGAGGCGCGGTGGAGGAGCTGGCTCGGGTCGGGCCGGAGGTGCGGGAGCGGTTCGTCGGGCGCTTCGGCGGCGGGGTGCTCGGGTGGTGCGACGCGCTGCCCGGGCTGGTCGTGGAGCTGGCCGGGCGGTGGGGGCTGGAGCCGGTCGCGGCGGGGGGCGGGGGCACCTCGCGGGTGTTCCGCTGCGTGCGGCGCGGCGACGGGGCCCGGGTCTGGTTGAAGCTCACGCCCGATCCCTCGATCGCGGGCGAGGAGGCGGAGGCCCTGCGCGCCTGGGCGGGCCGGGCGTCGGTCGTCGCGCTGCTCGCGGCGGACACCGCCGCCGGAGCGCTGCTGCTGGCGGACGTCCGGCCCGGTACGCCGGTGCGGCAGCTCGGCTGGACCCTGCCCGAAGTCGCCTCCCTGCTGCGGGACCTGCGCTCCGCCGCCCGGCCCGCGGGAGGCTCCGGCCTGCGCCCGCTCGCGCACCGGATCGGCTTCCTGTTCGACCTCGCCGAGCGCCGGGCGTCCGCCGCCGGGACCGGGGCCGGGGCCGACCTGGCCGGGCCCCGGGCGGCGGCCCTGGCCCTCGCCGCCGGCGGACCGCCCGGGCTGGTGCACGGCGACCTGCACCCGTCCAACGTGCTCTCCGGCCCCGGCGGGCGCCTGGTGGCGATCGACCCGCGACCGACCTGGGGCGACCCGGACTTCGACGCCGTGGACTGGGCCCTGGAGGGCGTCACCGACCTGGCCGCGCTGCGGCGGCGGACCGACCGGCTGGCCGCGCTCGTCCCCGGCCTCTCCCCCGACCGCCTGCTGGCCTGGTGCCGCGCCCTGAGCGCCCTCACCGCCGTCCCCCGGACGCACGCGGGCCGGGGCGAGGACCCGCAGACGCGCTTCCTGGCCCGCCTGGCGGGCCTGCGCCCCGACTGACCGCCCGCCCCCGCGCCGCGCCGCCCCTCAGCCGGACACCGGCACTTCGACCCGGCGGGTACGGCCGCCAGGCGGGACGAGGCAGGCGAAGACGTGGCGGCCGGGTTCGGGCAGGGCCAGGACGGTGCACTCCAGGACGTCGCTGCCCAGCCCGGGCTGGCGGGCCTGCGCCCCGACTGACCGCCCGCCCCCGCGCCGTGCCGCCTCTCAGCCGGACACCGGCACCTCGACCCTGCGCTCGGCGGCGAAGGCCGCGAAGGCCCGGCGGGTGCGGCTCCCGGGCGGGGCGAGGCAGGCGAAGACGTGGCGGCCGGGTTCGGGCAGGGCCAGGACGGTGTACTCCAGGACGTCGGTGTCCAGCGCGGGGTGGCGAACGTGCAGGCGGCCGGGGCCGGGCGGGCCGGCCCGGTGGTGGGACCACAGGGCGGCGAAGGCCGGGCTCGCCGCGGAGAAGCGGTCGACCAGGTCGGCGAGGTTCCGGTCGGCGTGGTGGGCCCGGAGGGAGGCGACCAGGTCCGCGCCGATCGACCGCTCGGGGGCGTGGTTGTCGGCGGTGCGGGAGCCGTACGGGCAGCAGAAGACCTGCCAGAGCAGGTTCCGTTCGTGCGGGGGCCGGCGGGCGGGCTCGGCCATCAGCAGGGCGGCGGGCCGGTTCCAGGCCAGCAGGTCGAAGGTCGGGCCGGTGGCGAACGCCGGTGCGGCGTCCAGGGTGTCGAGCAGGGCCAGGGTGCTCGCCGAGACGCCCCGCCGCTCCTCCGGCCGCTCCGGGGCGGGCCGCCGCCCGGCCAGCCGGTGCAGGTAGGCCCGTTCGGCGTCGGCCAGCCGCAGAGCGTCCGCGATGCCGTCCAGCACCGGCCCGGTGGGCACCCGTTGGCGGCCCTGCTCCAGCCGGGCGTAGTAGTCCGGCGAGATCCCGGCCCGGGCCGCGACCTCCTCCCGCCGCAGCCCGGGGGTGCGCCGCCGGCCGGTCGCGGCGAGACCGAGGTCGGACGGTGCCAGGCGGGCACGACGGGCGCGCAGGAACGCGCCCAGCGGGGTCTCGGGCATGCGCGCCACCCTGCCACACCCGCCACCGCGCAACCAGGACCTGCCGGGTCCGGGCTGACCGGGCCGGTGCCCACCGCACGGCCCCGGCGCGCCCCGCCCGGACCGGCACCCACGCCCCGGCCGGTCCGGGATCGGCGGTCCCCGGTCGGGTCGGCCGCTGGTGGGGTGGGACGGCGTCAACCACCCTGGCGGGCATGGGACTTCTTGAGGACAAGGTCACGATCGTCACCGGCGCGGGACGCGGTATCGGCGCGGCCGCCGCGCGACTGTTCGCCCGGGAGGGCGCGGCGCTGGTGCTGGCGGCCCGGAGCGGGGACGAAGTGGCGGCGCTGGCCGCCGAGTTGCGGGAGGCGGGGGCGCGGGCGGTGCCGGTGGCCGTCGACCTGACCACCGCGGCGGGCGCGGACCTGCTGGTCGACACCGCGCTGCGCAGCTACGGGCGGCTGGACGCGGCGTTCGACAACGCGGGCAACGGCCTGCCGCCCGCGCCGCTGGCCGAGCGCGCCGAGCAGGACTGGGACGGCGTGCACGCGCTGAACCTGCGCGGCACCTGGCTGTGCCTGCGGGCGCAGCTCGCGGCGCTGGTGGCGGGCGGCCGGGGCGGGTCGGTGGTGGTCAACTCGGGGGTGGGGGCGCTGGTCGGCGGGTTCGGCGACGGTGTGCAGCAGGCCGCGAAGCACGGGCTGACCGGCCTGGTGCGGGCGGCGGTGGCGGACTACGCGCCGCACGGCATCCGGGTCAACGCGGTGGCGCCGGGTGTGGTGCGCACCCCCGGCACCGAGGACCTCTTCGCGCTCGGTCCTGCCTTCACCGACCTGGTGGCCCGCTCGACCCCGCTGGGCCGCCCGGCCCGGCCCGAGGAGGTCGCGCAGGCGGCGGCGTGGCTGCTCAGCGACCGCGCCTCGTACGTCACCGGCGTGACCCTGCCGGTGGACGGGGGCATCACCGCGACCCGGCGCTTCGACTGACCGCACCGAGCTGACGCAACGTCAACTCAATTGCTCTGTAAGGCCAGTGACGGTGACGGTGCAGACGGTGGGCGAGGTGCGGGTGGCGTCCGCTTCGAGGCCGCGGCGGGCACCGCGGTGGACGCGGACCGCCCGGTCGGCGGCCGGGCCGGTGGTTCGGCCTCGGTGGGGTCGCGGCGGACGCCGACCCGGAGGACGTCCGGGCCGGGCAGGACTGCACACCGATGCCACTGCACACCGACGCTGCCGGGAGGCGGGCCGGCGCGGAACACGTCGCCGACGACGGCCGGGACGGTGGCGGCGGCACCGGCCGTCGAGACGGCGGGAGCCCGGGCGAAGCCGCTCTTGCCGCTGCTGGAACCAGCGTTGAACACGACCGCCCGGATCGCCACGGGCCCCGCGTAGCCGCGGGCTCAGCGCGGGGCGAGGCACCGGGCACGGCTCCGGGCTCAGCGCGGGGCGAGGCCGTCCAGGACCAGGTCGACCAGGGCGGTGACGAGGGCGGGCGTGACGGGTTCTCCGAGCAGCAGGTGGCGGGCGAACAGCGGGCTCATCAGGGCCTCGACGGCGGCGCGGGGGTCGGCGTCGGGGCGGATCTCGCCGCGGGCGGCGGCCCGGCGCAGGAGTTGTTCGGCGCGGTCGAGGCGGTCGGCCCAGTAGGCGTCGCGTCCGCTGCGGGTCTCGGCGGTGGCCGGGGCGATGCTCAGGTGCAGCAGGGCCGGGCCCTCGGGGGTGTCGAGGAAGGCGCCGAGGGCGGTGAGCAGCCGGTGCAGGTCGGTGCGGAGGCTGCCGGTGTCGGGCAGCGGCATGGCCTGGTCGGTGTAGTCGGCGAGCGCTTCGCGCAGCAGGCGCTCCCGGGTGCCCCAGTTGCGGTACACCGAGGTCTCGTGCACCCCGGCGGCGGCGGCGACCGCCGCGACGCTGGCGGCCTCCAGGCCGCCCTCGGCGAGCAGGCGCACCGTCGCGTCGAGGACCGCCCGGCGCATCGCGGCGCCGCGCCGGCGCAGCGGGGCGGTGGCGGCCGCGGTCTGCGGCGCGGCATCCGGCGCTTCTTCCCCGGGCGGCTCTTCCCTGGGCAGCTCTCCCCCGGGCGGTTCCTGCCGGGACGGTTCTTTGGCGGGCACCCCCGGAGCCTAACGCAAGCGACCTTGCGTTGCAGCGGACGGCGTCGTAGCCTCGACAACGCAAGTCACCTTGCGATAGTCCGGGCCGCCACCGGTCGGGCCGCCACCGGCCGGGCCGTCGCGAGCGGCAACAAGGCCGCCGACGGCTCGCCGACGGCCGGAGAGGATCGACCATGGCTGTGATGCGTGCCGTCCGTCTGCACGTCCCCACCCGCACCCTGGGCGTGGAGGAGGTGGAGCGTCCCGTTCCCGGCCCCGGCCAGGTGCTGGTCAAGGTGGAGGCGGCGGGCGTCTGCCTGTCCGACGTCCACCTGATCGACGGCTCGCTCACCCCGCTGTACCTGCCCGGCGAGAGCGTCACGCTGGGCCACGAGGTGGCGGGCACCGTCGCCGAGCTCGGCGACGGGTCGGGTGCCTGGCAGGTCGGCGACCGGGTGGTGCTGCAGGCCGGCGAGAAGCGCGACGGGACCACCTGGACGCGCGGCGTGGACTACGACGGCGGCTGGGCCGAGTACGCGCTGGCCCGCACCGACACGCTGTTCCGGCTGCCCGACACGATCCCGTTCGAGCAGGGCTCGATCATCCCGGACGCGGTCTCCACCCCGTGGGGGGCCGTCACCACCACCGGCGGGGTCCGCCCCGCCGAGCCGGTCGGCGTCTGGGGCGTCGGCGGCCTGGGCGCGCACGGCGTGCAGCTGCTGCGCGCGATCGGCGCCAACCCGATCATCGCCGTCGACCCCGCCCCGGCCGCCCGCGAACGCGCCCTCGCCTTCGGCGCGGACCTCGCCCTGGACTCCGCCGACCCCGAGCTCGCCGCGAAGGTCGGCGCGGCCACCGGCGGCGCGGGCCTGTCCGCCGCGTTCGACTTCGCCGGGGTGCCCGCCGTCCGCGAGCAGGCGCTGAAGGTGCTCGGCGCGCACGGCCGCCTGGTCCTGGTCGGCCTCACCGACCAGCCCCTGACGGTCCGGGACAGCATCCGCTTCTCCTACCTCCAGCAGCAGATCCTCGGCCACTACGGCTCCGAGGAGGACGCCGTCCCCCAGCTCATCGCCCTCGCCGCGGGCGGCCGCCTCGACTTCTCCCGCTCCGTCAGCGGGGTCCTCCCGCTGGACCGGGCCGCCGAGGCCGTCGAGCGCCTGCACAGCAAGCAGGGCGACCCGGTCCGCCTGATCCTCAAGCCCTGACCCCGGGCCGGCACCCCGCCCCGCGGCGACCGGCGCGCCGACGGCTCACCCGTCGGCGAGCCGGTTGCTGCGGTCGATCTCCGGCATGTGCGTCTCGGCCCAGACCCGCAGGGCGGAGAGCGGCCCTTCGAGGGAGAGGCCGAGTGCGGTGAGCCGGTAGTGGACGGCGGGCGGCACGGTGGGTTCCACCCGGCGCGCGACCAGGCCGTCGCGGACGAGGCCGCGCAGGGTGACGGACAGCATCTTCTGCGAGATGCCGGGGACGCGGCGGCGCAGTTCCGCGAAGCGCAGCTCGTCCGGCGCCTCCTCGGCCAACACCTTGACCACCATCGAGGTCCACTTGGTGCCGATCCGGTCGAGCAGTCGGCGGGTCGGGCAGAGCGGGTCCAGCAGGTCGCCCCGTTCACCGGGCCGCCGGCCGGGCCCGCCGGACTCGGACGTGGTCACTCCGGGCTCACCACCTGAGGGAGAAGTGCCGCCTTGGCGGGGCCAGGATAGTTGCCTAGCGTGCGGTGGTCACCGTTCCCCACCCCACCTGGAGCCCCTCCGTGCCCGAACTGCGGCGCGTCCCCGTCAACGGCGTCGAACTGAACGTCGCCCTCGCCGGGTCGGGCCCGGCCGTCCTGCTGCTGCACGGCTTCCCGCACACCTGGGAGCTGTGGACGGACGTCATGGCCGGCCTCTCCGACCGCCACCGCGTCATCGCGCCGGACCTGCGCGGGTTCGGCGCCAGCGGCGCGGGGACCACCGGCTCCGACGCCGGGACGCTGGCCGAGGACGCGGCGGGGCTGCTGGCCGCGCTCGGCGTCCGCTCGGCCGCGGTGGTGGGCATCGACGCGGGCGCCCCGCCCGCCTTCCTGCTCGCCCTGCGCCGCCCGGACCTCGTCCGGCGCCTGGTCGTCATGGAGGCCGTGCTGGGCGGGCTGCCCGGCGCCGAGGAGTTCCTGGCCGGCGGGCCGCCGTGGTGGTTCGGCTTCCACCGCGCCGCGTCCGGCCTGGCCGAGACCGTGCTGGAGGGCCGCGAGGCCGCCTACGTCGACTGGTTCCTGGACGCCGGCACCCTCGGTGACGGGGTCCGCCCCGCCCTCCGGGACGCCTTCGTCCGCGCGTACACCGGCCGCCGGGCGCTGAGCCGCGCGTTCTCCTCGTACCGGGCGCTGCCCGAGAGCGCGGCCCGGATCGAACGCGCGGTCGCCGCCGCCCGCCTGACGGTGCCGACGATGGCGCTGGGCGCCCGGCCGGTCGGCACGGCGCTGGAGCGCCAGCTCCGCCCGATCACCGACGACCTCACCGGGCACCTCATCGAGGACTGCGGCCACATCATCCCGCTGCACCGGCCGGACGC
Source organism: Kitasatospora sp. SolWspMP-SS2h (assembly GCF_003259315.1). Taxonomy (GTDB): domain Bacteria; phylum Actinomycetota; class Actinomycetes; order Streptomycetales; family Streptomycetaceae; genus Kitasatospora; species Kitasatospora fiedleri. Next base: position 338,657 of record NZ_QLLT01000001.1, read on the forward strand.
CCTCCTCGCGCTGCTACGCCCGTTCCTGGCCGACGGGGACGGGGGCGGCGGCGCGGAAGCGACGTGAGTGACCGGAGCCGGGAGACGGGCCCTCAGGCCGCCCCCGCGGCCGTGGCGGACGGGGCGGCGGGGCGGGCGGTGCCAGGCGGCGATCCAGAGCGCGGTCAGGACGGCGGCCGCGCCCGCGGTGGCCATCGCGGGGCCGGTTCCGGTGAAGGTGGCGACGGTGCCTAGGAGGGCGGGGCCGACGCCCTGGAGCGTCATGGTGCCGGAGCCGAGCAGGGTGAACGCCTGGCCCTGGCCGTCCGCCGGGAGCACGTCCAGGAAGGAGCGCTGGAGGCCGAGCGCGTAGGCGAAGCCCAGCCCGGCGGCCAGCAGGGCGGCGGCGCACAGCGGCGGGGGCACGGGCAGCGCGAAGACCAGCAGCGGCAGGCCGGTCAGCGCGGCCAGCGGCGCGACCAGCCGCTCCCGGGTGGCGGGGGCGGCGAACCGTCCGACCAGCAGGTCGCCGAGCAGCATCCCGATCGGCAGGCAGGCCAGCAGGAACCCGTACCCGCCGGCCGGGAAGCCCCGCGCCCCGGCGTACGCGATGACCAGCGACTCGGCGCCGGTCACGGCGGCGGACGGCAGCCACTGGGCGAGCAGCAGACGGCGGACGGGGGTGCGGCGCAGCAGGTCGGCGTTGCCGCGCAGGCTCTGCCGGAGCACCGGGCCGGTGGTCCGGCGCAGGGGCGGCAGGTCGGGCAGCCGCAGCCGGATCGCGAGGGCGTCGGCGAGGTGCAGCCCGGCGGCGACCAGCAGGGCGCGGTGCGGGCCGAGCAGGGCGACCGCCGCGCCGCCGCCGGCCAGGCCGAGCAGCTGGGCGCCGGAGGAGGCGATCTGGGTCAGCGACCGGCCCAGCACGTAGGCGTCCCCGTGCAGGGTCTGCGCGACCAGGCGGCCGGAGGCGCCGTTGAACACGGGGGTGAGCACCGCGACCGCGCCGACCAGCAGCAGGTCGGCCGCGACCGGCATCCGCACCAGGGCGAGCAGGGCGGCGGCGGTGGCGTCCAGCAGGTACCCGGCCGTGATCAGCGACCGGGGGCGCAGGCTGTCGGTGAGCGAGCCGAACAGCATCGAGCCGAGCAGTTGCGGCAGGAACCCGATGCCGAAGGCGACGGCGCTCAGCAGCGCGGAGCCGGTGCCCGTGTAGACCAGCACGGCCAGGGTGGTGATCCGCAGCGAGTCCCCGACGATGCCGAGGGTGCGGGTGGTGAACAGCAGGCGGAAGCGCGGGTCGCCCAGGACCTCGCGGTAGGTCGTCATGCCGGTGAGCCTGGCGTCCGGGGGCCGGGGCGGGCGAGAGATTCGTCCCCGGACGTAAGGTCGCGGGGACGGACGGTGGACGGGCGGCGGGCGGACGGCGGACGGGCGGCGGTCGAGCGGCGGGCGGGCGGCCGTCGGAGGGCCGTCAGGAAGCCGTCGGACGGCCCGGCGGGAGCGCGGAGGGAGTGTGCCGGATGCTGAGGTTCGAGGTGGCCGCGGAGGATCTGGTGCGCAGCCGGTTCGCGCTCTCGCCCGCGTTCGAACTGTCCAGCCTGCTGGGGCTGTTGGACCGGGGCGGGGAGCGGTCGCTGCCGCCGGGGTGGCGGGAGCGGCTGCGCCCGGCCTTCCTGCGGCTGCGGGCGGACCCGGCGGTGCGGGCCGCGCTGGCGCTGCACAACGAGAGGTTCGGGGCGGACTTCATCGCCATCCCGCCGCGCGGCATGGCACAGACCTGGGCGGACGACCTGGCCGCGGTCCTGGCCGCCCCGCCGGAGCAGGCGCGCGCCGAGATCGCCCGCTGCCTGGCGGCCCGCCCGGACACCGACGGCGCGGCCCGGGCGGTGCTGGCCGCGCCGGACGCCGTCCGGCAGGTCGCCGGGGCGCTCGACCGCGCCTGGCACGGGCTGCTGGCCCGGGACTGGCCGCAGCTGCGCGCCCTGTGCGAGCGCGACGTGGTGCACCGGGCGGGCGAGTTGGGCCGGCGCGGCTGGGCGGCGGCGCTGGCCGGGCTGCACGAGAACGTCCGCTGGCGGGACGGCGGCATCGACGTCCCGCCGTTCGACGCCGCCACCACCTACCCGCTGCGCGGCGCGGGCCTGCTGCTGGTCCCCTCGGTGTTCGTCTGGCCGGGCGTCGCCGCGCACCACGACGAGCCGTGGCCGTGCACCCTGATCTACCCGGCCCGCGGCATCTCCGCGCTGTGGGAGCCGGGTGCCGCCGTCCCGCCCGACGCGCTGGCCGCCCTGCTCGGCCGCTCCCGCGCCCGCGTCCTGGCCGCCCTGGACACGCCCGCCAGCACCACCCAGCTCGCCCGCAGCCTGCACCAGTCCCCCGGTGCCGTCGCCGACCACCTCGCCGTGCTGCGCGCCGCGGGCCTGCTCTCCCGGGCCCGCGCGGGCCGCTCGGTGCTCTACCGGCGCACCCCGACGGGCGACGCCCTGGTCGGGTCCGCGCCCTGAGCCGGGCACCCTGACATGGGCCCTACAGTTGGGTTCCACCGTCCCTTCACATCTGATCTTGCGTCAATCTGTATCTTTTTTGCGTTCACCCGTGGACTTCCTGCCGCACAGCGTCCTACGCTCGGCACGCCCGGCCACCACCCGGGCCCTCCCCCGCAGGAAGCACGGTCATCCATGCTGAATCCCCCCACCCGCGCCAGACGGACCGTCGCGTCCCTGGCGACGCTCGCCCTGGGCGCCTCCGGCCTGCTGGCGGCGGCGTTCGTCAACGCCGGTACGGCCCACGCCGCCGCCGTCCCCGCGCTCTCCCCGCTGGCCGTCCCGAACCGCGGCGCGACCGTCCCGTTCATCGAGCAGGAGGCCGAGTACGCGGCCACCAACGGCTCCGTGATCGGTCCGGACCGGCTGTACGGCCACCTGTCCTCGGAAGCCTCCGGCCGCCAGGCCGTGACGCTGAACGCGGTCGGCCAGTACGTCGAGTTCACGCTCACCGCGCCCGCCAACTCGATCGACTTCCGCTACAGCCTGCCGGACTCCTCGGACGGCAAGGGCCGCGACGCCTCGATGGACCTGCTGGTCAACGGGCAGAAGCTGAAGAACGTCGACGTGACCTCCAAGTACAGCTGGTACTACGGCGGTTACCCGTTCAACAACAACCCGGGCGACACCAACCCGCACCACTTCTTCGACGAGACCCGCACCCTGCTCGGCAGCACCTACCCGATCGGGACGAAGATCCGGCTGCAGGTCTCCTCCACGGCCCAGTCGCCGACCTTCACCATCGACCTGGCCGACTTCGAGAACGTCGGCGCGCCGATCGCCAAGCCCGCCAACGCGATCGACGTGGTCGCGGACTTCGGCGCCGACCCCACCGGCGCCACCGACTCCACCGCCAAGTTCCAGGCCGCGGTGAACGCCGGTGCGGCGCAGGGCCGGACGGTCTACATCCCGCAGGGCAACTTCACCCTGTACGACCACGTGATCGTGGACAAGGTGACGCTGGCCGGCGCGGGCCCCTGGTACAGCGTGCTGGGCGGGCGCGACCCGAACAACCGCAGCCACGCGGCCGGCATCTACGGCAAGTACGTCACCTCCGGCGGCCCGAGCCAGAACGTCACGCTCAAGGACTTCGCCATCATCGGCGACATCCGCGAGCGGGTCGACGAGGACCAGGTCAACGGCCTGGGCGGCGCGATGTCCAACTCCACGGTGGACAACCTGTGGATCCAGCACACCAAGGTCGGCGCCTGGATGGACGGTCCGATGGACCGGCTCACCATCAAGAACAGCCGGATCCTCGACCAGACCGCGGACGGCGTCAACTTCCACACCGGCGTGACCAACTCGACGGTCACCAACACCTTCGTGCGCAACACCGGTGACGACGGCCTGGCCTCCTGGCCGGAGCGGGTGGCGAACACCAACGACAGCTTCACCCACAACACGGTGGTGCTGCCGATCCTCGCCAACAACATCGTCACGTACGGCGGCAAGGACTTCACCATCTCGGACAACGTCATGTCCGACACCATCAGCAACGGCGGCGGCCTGCACATCGCCAACCGCTACCCGGGCGTCAACTCCGGCAGCGGCACCGCCGTCGCCGGCACCATCACCGCCGCCCGCAACACCCTGATCCGCACCGGGAACAGCGACTTCAACTGGCAGTTCGGCGTCGGCGCGATCTGGTTCGACGGCCTGAACGAGCCGATCACCGGCGCGACCATCAACATCACCGACACCGACATCCTGGACAGCTCCTACGAGGCGATCCAGACCATCGAGGGCGGTGTCACCGGCGTCAACCTGACCAACGTGAACATCGACGGCGCGGGCACCTACGCCATCCAGGCGCAGGCCAACGCCCAGATGAAGTTCACCAACGTCAAGGCCAAGAACATCGCGCAGTCCGCCACCCCGATCCACAACTGCGTGGGCACCGGCTTCCAGATCACCGACGGCGGCGGCAACTCCGGCATCACCGGCTCGACCTGCACCGGCCAGTGGCCCGCGCCGGTCTGGACGTACAACGGCGTCCCGGTCGGCGGCGGCACCTCCTCGCCGTCCCCGTCCCCGTCCACCTCGAACCCCTCCTCGCCGTCCCCGTCCCCGTCGCCCTCCACCTCCACCCCGCCGACCTGCCCGAGCGGCACCGGCAACCTGGCGCAGGGCCGTCCGGCCACCGCCTCCGGCACCAGCCAGACCTACGGCCCCGGGAACGCGGTCGACGGTGACGCCAACACCTACTGGGAGAGCGCCAACAACGCCTTCCCGCAGTGGATCCAGGTCGACCTGGGCTGCTCGCTGAGCCTGACCAAGGCCGTCCTCAAGCTCCCGCCGGCCAGCGCCTGGGCCTCCCGGACCCAGACCGTCACCGTCCAGGGCTCCACCGACGGCAGCACCTTCAGCACCCTGGTGGGCTCGGCCGGCTACACCTTCGACCCGGCCACCGGCAACACCGTCACCATCAACCTCCCCGCCACGCCGACCCGTTACCTGCGCCTGAACGTCACCGGCAACACCGGCTGGCCCGCCGCGCAGCTCTCCGAGTTCCAGGTGTTCGGCGGCGGCAACGGCAGCTCCTCGCCGTCCTCCTCCCCGTCGTCCTCGCCGTCCTCGTCCCCCTCGGGGCCGACCTGCCCGACCGGCAGCGGCAACCTGGCGCAGGGCCGTCCGGCCACCGCCTCCGGCACCAGCCAGACCTACGGCCCGGGCAACGCGGTCGACGGTGACGCCAACTCGTACTGGGAGAGCGCCAACAACGCCTTCCCGCAGTGGATCCAGGTCGACCTGGGCTGCTCCCGCAGCCTGACCAAGGCCGTCCTGAAGCTGCCCCCGGCGAGCGCCTGGGCCTCCCGGACCCAGACCCTCAGCGTCCAGGGCTCCACCAACGGCACCACCTTCACCACCCTGGTGGGCTCGGCCGGCTACACCTTCGACCCGGCCACCGGCAACACCGTCACCATCAACCTCCCCGCCACCTCGACCCGCTACCTGCGCCTGAACGTCACCGGCAACACCGGCTGGCCCGCCGCGCAGCTCTCCGAGTTCCAGGTGTTCGGGGCCTGATGCCCCGAGGGACGTCCCTCCCCGGATGGACGTCCCTCCCCCGGCGGGCGTCCGGCTTCCCACGGACGCCCGCCGACCGGCCCGCACCCGTCACCCGACGGGCGCCGGCCCCCGAGCCGGTACCGCCCGGGGCTCCGACGGGCGGGGAGCCTCCTCCGACCCCGGGCGGTGCCGCCCCCTCGATCCCGCCCGGCCGACACGACCGGGCGGGATCGAACCACGTCGCGCCACCGCGCAGCGCGCAGCGCGGTGCGCGCAGGCGGTGCCGAGGCCGGCGCGGGCCGACGGCGGGGGGGTCGGCGGGGGGTCGGCGGGCGCGGCCTCGTTGTCACCCGCCCGTGATAGGCAGTCAGGATGACTGTCTCACCCGCCTTCTCGGACCTGCTGGACCTCGTCGACGAACGCTCCGCCGCACTGCGCAAGGCCGTCGCCGAGGCGCCCGACCTGACGGCCCGCGTCCCCAGCTGTCCCGACTGGACGCTGTCGGACCTGCTGGGCCACATCACCGGCGTGCACCTGTTCTGGGCGGCGGCCGTGGCCGCGGGGACCGACTTCACCCCGCAACGCCCCGAGCTGGAGACGGGCCTCCCGGCCGCCCGGGCCCTGGCCGACGCCGAGGCGGCGACCGCCACCCTGCTCGCGGCGCTCCGGGAGGCCGGTCCCGACCGCGCCTGCTGGACGTGGTGGCAGGACAGCGGCATCCCCGGCGACAGCGGGGCGATCGCCCGCCACCAGGTGCAGGAGGCCGCCGTGCACGCCCACGACGCCCAACTCGCCCTCGGCGCGCCCCTCCCGCTGCCGGAGGCCGTCGCCCTGGACGGCCTGGACGAGTTCCGCGACCTGTACTGGGCGATGTCCGCCCCGTGGCCGCACGCCCCCGTCGCCGTCCGGCTGCGCACCGCCGAGGGCCCCGAGCTGGCCCTCGACCTCACCCCGGCGGAGGCCGCCCCCGGGCAGGACCCCGCCGTGCTGGACCCCGCTGTGCTGGAACTCGCCGGCACCGCGAGCGACCTGCTGCTCGCCCTGCACCGCCGCCGCCCGTCCGCCGATCTGCTCGCCACCGGCGACCCCGCCGTCCTGGAGCAGCTACTGGCCTGGCCCCGGCTCGGCTGACCACCGCCGGGGCGCCGGGACACGGGGCGCCGGGACACGGGGAGCTCAGTCCTTCGGTGCGCCGCCCGGACGAGGACGGGACCGGGGACGGGGCTGGAGACGGGGCCGGGGCCGGGCGGCGGCCTCGGCGGCGCCGTACGCCACGTCGGCCGAGATCAGCACCAGGAAGCTGCCGACCACGCACAGCCCGGCCGGGACGCCGGTGGCGATCCGGACGAAGGCACCGCGGACCTCCCGGTACTGCGCGGGGGTGAGGTCGGTGCGGACGTCGTGGCGTTGCACGTAGTAGGAGGAGCCCGCCGCGTCCCGGCGGGCGTCCTGCGCACCGGCGGCGGTGGCCAGGCCGAGACCGACCAGGCAGAGCGCGATCCCGTACCAGGCCTTCGTCCCGCGCGGCAGGTTCCAGACGTACAGCACGGGGTCGAACCAGCCGCCGCGGCGCGGGAACCGCAGGGCGAGGCAGCGGACCACGGCGGCGCCGAACAGCAGCAGCACCAGGCCGGCCAGGCCCGCCCACAGCCACACCGGGGCCAGCAGCCGCAGCGGCGGTGCGGTCGCCGCCAGGCAGAGCAGCTCGGCCGCGAACAGCACCCACAGCGCGACGAAGTGCGCCCGGTGCGTGCCTGTCAGTACTTCCACCCCGCGCCCCCGTACCGATGATCATCCGGAGTCCGGCAGCCTACCGCCGCGCCGCGCCGCACGTCCGGCCGGGTGGCTATGCTGGCCGGCATGGCGTGCCGCATCGGCGAGTTGGCACTGGACTGCGCGGACCCGGAGCGGCTGGCCGCGTTCTGGGGCCCGGTGCTCGGGTACGTCGAACTGGCCCGGGAACCGGACGGCAGCGTCGAACTCGGACCGCCCGCGGACGGCTACGGCGGACCGCTCCCCGCCCTGGTCCTGAGCCCGACCACCGACCCCCGACCGGTCCGCCTCCCCCTGCACCTCGACCTGAGCCCCCTCGGCCCCGACCCGGACGCGGAGCCGGCCCGGCTGCTGGCCTTCGGCGCCCGTCCGCTCGGAACGACGACGGACCGGCTGGTGCTGGCGGACCCCAACACACCTGACTACCAGTTCTGCTGACCTTAGCGTCACGTCAGCGCACGCAAGAGGCCCCGCACGGTCAGAGAGACTGCACGGGGCATCGTTGTGCATGGGCTTACCAGGTGGGGTGAACTACTGGGATCAGTCCCACTCGACCCGTTGATCCTCGGCGCTGACCACCACCCGCAGCCGTTCGCCCACGGGCTCACCCGCGACGCGCCACCGGGTGATCAGTTCGGCCACCGCGTCCCAGAGTCGGACCGGACCGCCCTGGCGGACCAGCCAGCGGCCCCCGTCCTCGAACACCACGGCCCACGACCTGTCGTCCACGTCCACCAACACGTGCTCGGTGCGTCCGTTCCGGGGCATGGCGAAGTACTGCGCCGTGGGCGCCGCGAACTGCGCCACGAACCGGGCCGCCCACTGGTCGAGCACGTCAGCGCCGATCCCTGCCGGACGGGCCTCGCCCCGGTCGAGTGCGGGCAGCATGCCGAGCGACGGGGGCATGTGCGGGCGGGCGAGCATGAACGACACCCCACCGGCGAGCACCGGACCGGTTGCCGTTCCGTCCTCGGCCACCGTGAGCCGCACCAACTCGGAGGCGTTCATCCAGCCGCCCACGGTCACCAGGATTTCGCCGCCCGGACGGGTCTGTGCGATCCATTCGGCCGGAACGGTCCGGACCCCGCACGTGGCGATGATCCGGTCGTACGGCGCCCTCTTGCCGTGGCCTGCGAGCCCGTCACCGGCCACCAGTTCGGGCCAGTAGCCGAGCCCACCGAGTGCCACGGACGCCCGAGCCGACACGTCCGCGTCCACCTCGATCGACGTCACCTGATCGTCGCCAAGTACGTGTGTCAGAAGGGCGGTTGAGTAGCCGGTGCCGGTGCCGACCTCCAGCACGGACATGCCGGGCTGCACCCGCAGGTCTTCGAGCATCCGGGCCACCAGTCCGGGCAGAGTCGAAGACGACGTGGGCACCTGCGCCAAGCGGCCCTCGACCTGTCGGGGCACCACACAGCCGGCGAGTTGCGTCACCAACGTGTCGTCCTCGTACACGCGGCCGATCAACTCGGGCGACTTCTCCAGCGACACGGGCCGATACCACCCCTCGCCGTCGTACTCGAACCAGCCGTCCCGCAGGAACGCCTCACGCGGGACGGCCAGCACCGCCGCTTCCCACTCGGCGCTACGGATCACCCCGGCTTCCTTGAGCTGTGCGGCCAGCACCGCCCGCAGCCCTTCGGACTCGTTCACCCGGTTACTCCGTTCTCCAGAAGGTCCGCGATGGCGGACGTGATCGGCAGACCCGCCGCGTGCTCCAGCCACGCCCACTGACCGTTCGGGTTGCACTCCAGGAACCACCATTCACCCTCGGGGGTCACGGCGAAGTCGAACGCTCCGAAGTGCAAGCCGAACTCACCGAGGAACCGCAGCAGAGCGGCCCGGACCGGCTCCGGGCAGTCCACAGGTTCGTACGTCAGGCTCCGGTACGCGCTGCGCCAGTCGAGCACCCCGGGAGGGGCGGTGATCAGCGCGCAGAACACCTGTTCCCCGACGACCACGGCGCGCACGTCGCCGGACTTCGGCACCTGCGCCTGAAACAGATGAGCGCAGTTGCCCACCGCATCAGTGATCTCCCCCGGCTCGACCGGGGCCGCCCAGATACCGGCGGGCTCACCGTCCACGTGGTAGGCCCCGGCGTGCAAGGGCTTGTAGATCGCGGATTGCGCGGTGGCGAACAGCTTCGCTTCGGCGGGGCTGTTGGTGATCAGCGTTGCCGGAACCGGCAGCCCGAGTCCGGCGGCAACGGCGAGTTGAGCGGGCTTGTACTCGGCACGCGCGATGGCCTGCGGGTGGCTCAGGTAGAGACAGCCCGGGAGCGCGCCGAGTACGCCGTTGAGCCCCTAGCGGTTCTCCTGCGCGGCGAACCGGTCGGCCTGGCCATCGCTCTCCGGCGTGTACGGGCTCGGTCGCCGATGATAGAGGGCGCGAACGCCGGAGAGATCGGCGGTGCGCTTACCCACCGTGAGACTCCCCGACCACCCGTCAGCCGTGAGCGAAGCGGCCAGCGCGGCGCGGGTCGGGAAGTCCCGTCCGGGGTCGAACCGGAGGACGGGCACCCGGCGCCGGTTCAACTCCGCTACGACCAGATCGGCGGTCGGGTCCTCGACTTCGGTCGAGACCAGCACCGGGCGTCCGTCCATGGCGCTACCCCTAGTCCTGCGTCGCGTCCGAGCCGGAGTCACTGTCCATCTTCCCGTCCTTGCCCTGTTGGGTGGTCGGGTAGGTGTTCACGGACGTGCCGTGCTTGCCCAACTCGGCAGGGCCCATGGCGCCGTCCTCGCCGAACCACAGACCGGTCTGCGTCACGGGGTCCAACCCGGCGTACTGCCACTGCGACGGCTCGCCGTTGCCCAACGGCGCCATGCGCCGCATGCCCCACGGGGCGGCGGGAACGAGTTCAGAAACGGTACTCAACTCTTCTCCTACATTTCGGTATTGATCGGAAGTGCGAAGAACCCACCTTGCCCGCTCAAGCCTGTTGCCGGACAGAGACAGGCGAGGTGGTGTTGTGCCCCACTCCGGGCACGGGAGTTGGTCTGCCCTGAGCGAGAGTTGGTGCCCTGTTCCGGCGGGATCGTTGACCCTTCCCACCCGCCGGAACCAGACCGGCCCGCCCGGACCGCTCAACAAGGCGCCCGGTTCCGTGGTCGTCTCGACCTCGTGTCCGGCGCTCTCGGGGCACTCGCGCATCTCCGCTCCATACCGTGATCCGTCTGTGCCCCGCCCCATTCGTCCGTGCCGTCCAAGTCCCTTCACCGGGGCGGGGGTTGTGCAGTCCGGTGCAGCGCAGGCAACGCCGGGAGTCGAGCGGTCGGGTTACTGCCGAACCCTGGTGCCCCATCTCGACCGGGGTCGGGCGTGCCGAGCGCGGTGGGTGCGCTCGGTCGCCGACTTGTCCCGCTTGGCCATGGCGGCAACTGCCCTTCCGTGCAGGGTCGATATGCAGTCGGCGCAGGCGAGCAGCTCGGCCGTGACTCCGCCGGCTGCGGTCACCGGGCCGAGCCAGAGCACGCGGACCGAGGTGCGCCCGCAGTAGAGCCAGCAGTCCCCGACCGTCCACGGGTTCCCGTCGTTCTCCTCGGGCGGTTCCGGCAGGCGTCCCGCGCCGATCTCGGCCAGCGTGGGCGACACCTCGGCAGCGAGGGTCACGGCGGCTGTCCGGGACGGACGTGGCGCACCGTGACCCGCAGCCGGGACCGCCTGGCGGCACGTCTTCGGCGCCACCACGTTTCCCAGTCCCCGCCGTAGACGATGCCGAGCATGGCGACCGCCAGGGCGAAGAACCACCAGACCCACCGACGTGCGGCGTACGGGTCGAGCTTGGCGAGGGCGACCACCAGAACAGCGGGCCCGAGGGCGACCGCCACGGCCAGGACGCAGGCGGCAAGGGTCTTGCGGCTCACGCCGGTTCCTCCTCGGGCACCAGCACCATCGGGACCGAGGCAGCGTCCAGGCTGTACGACCGGTGGTCCTGGTCGAGCCAGGTGTGGGTGCGCGCCCACTCCGCCACGGCCCCCGCGTCGGCACTCGGCCGGGACGTCTCACCGCACACGGTGCCGTCCTCGTCCTCGGACACGCAGGACAGGACGTAGCGCGCCGGAACGGCCCGAGGGTCATCCGGGCGCAACTTCCAGCCCCCGAACCGCGTAACGATCCGGTTCGTCTCCTGGCAGTCCATGTGGGTCAGTACCGACGGGAGTTCCCTGGTCGGCATGCTGCTCATTCGGCCTCCAAAACGCTGAATGCCCGTCACGTCACATGGAAGGTACGGGCACTCAAGGCGGCCGAGAGGCACAGTTTGTGCCCCTGACTATCAGTCAGGCGGCAAGCCCGGTAGCGGTTGCAAGGTCACGGGCGGCGGGTCGAACAGATGGCGGGCCGTCCAGCAGGCCCCGTACCAAGTCATGGGTTTCGTGGTTCCACCGGGCGGTGTCGGGCGCTGCCTCCACTGCGTCGGTGAGCAGCGACGCCACCCAATCCGGTTCGTCCCGCAGGGCGTATGCCCGTGCGACCTCGATCAGGTGCCGTGCCCGCCTCGGCCGTGCAGGAAGTTCTGCCGGTGCCAGCCGGTCAGCCCACCGCAAGGCGGTACCGACCTGTCGCAGCTCGACAGCGACTGTCACAGCGTGCACCGGGACTACCCGTGCAGATGCGGAGGTCGGCGAGTGCCAGAAGTCAGCCGGCAGGGTCCTGGCGACCTCCTCGGCCCGATCGAACCAGCCCCAAGCCTCGCCCGACTCTCCCGCGCGAGCGTGCGTGATGGCCGCGTGGAACGCCATGTCTGCCCATGCCGCAGCGAGCGACGGAGAATCACCCCGGGCCGGTCCCAGTAGCCGCAGAGCCTCCTCCGTGAGCGTCTGGGCGCTGTCCCATTGCCCAGACTTCCGGAACGCCTCCACCAGGAACCAACAAGCCTGCGCAACGGCGACGGCATCACCGGACGCTCGGGCGGTCGCCAAGGAGCGCTCAGCCACGCGCCAGACCAGGTTTCCATCCCCCTGGTAGGCGGCGAACATCTGGACAAGATTCAGAGCCGAGGCATACAGCACCTCAGCGCGCCGACGATCCGGGCAGTCAGGGTGCGATGCGGCGGCCGAGGCAGCAGACACCAGCGCCGGGAGCAGGTCCCCAAGAGCCGTACGGTGGTCGCCCCGGGAGTCCCGAGCTTGCCAAGCCGCAGCCACCTGAGCCGCAACGTGATTGACGCTCGGGACCGGGCCATCCGCCAGGCCCAGCGGCGCCGAGTCAACGGCCCGCCGGACCACCGACAGCGCCGGATGCTCCGCCCCGGAGAACAACGCTCGGGGCATCGACACGTTCCCCGTCAGGGCCGACAGGTCTTCGATGCCCAAGTGTTCTGCGATCTTGACGAGCATGGGCAGCCTCGGCGGCAAGAGGCGGCCGTTCTCAACTGCCTTCAACCATCCCTCTGAGCGGCCTACCAACCCGGCCAGCACGGCACGGGACTTGCCCGCGCGCTCCCTGAAAAGCTTGATGCGCTGACCAACAGACAGCGCCGGATCGACAGCCATAGCCATGGAGTAAGAGTAGGACCAGCGCTGCCAGGCCAACACCGACTCGAACCGAGCACATGGGAAGGGGCGAGTGACGGCAGGGCAGCAAGCGGGAACGCAAGAAGGCCCCGCCCCAACCACCCAATGAGGGAGGAAGGGACGGGAGCTTTCGCGGAAGGCGGGACGATCAGTCCCAGATATCGGAGTCGTCTAAGGGCGTCGAAGCTGTCGGGGTTGGCGAGCCACTTGCCGAGTTCGGGGCGGTCGAACGGGGAAGTCTCGGACGCCGACACGTCCAGGTCGACCGCTTCCCGAAGTGCGTCGCCCTGGCCGAAGTCGATGTGGAGTGCGGCGGCAACCTGGTCGCCCGCGTCGCGCTGCCGTTCGGGGCTGGTGGTCTCATCCGTCACGACGGACAGTCGGATGCACCGGACGCCCCGCAGAGTCTCGGTGAACACGGTTCCGGCAGGGGGGTTAGGTACGTCTCCCATATTCCACGTAGAGGGCGAAGGTCACCCGCCAACCGCCGCGTCCGACTCCCTGACCAGCACCGCCGTACCCGTAGCTCACTCCAGAACATCCAGTTCTGTGTGTGGGCGGACCCGGAGGGCAACGAGTTCTGCCTGCGCCGCCCCCGGACCGCCTCGTCCTGAAGCGGGCGCGGGCTGCCGACCGCGGCCCGCCGCCACCGCCACCGCCACCGCCACCGCACGGACCGAACCCGCGCCGCTCGCCACGGAGTCCGAGGACGCGGGCCGAACGGCCGTGGCCCCGTCGGCCGGGACGGCTCCGCCGCCGGGCGACGGCAACCGTCCACCCGCAGCGCGGCGGCGGAGGCCGGAGGCCCCGGGGTGCGGGTCCCGCTGCTGACGCAGGATAAAGTCGCCGCCGTGCAGGAACGGGAGACCGCCGGGTGGCGGGTGCTGAGGGTGGGCGACGGTGTCGGCGGCGCGTCGGCGGTGCCGGCCGTGCGCGGTGGTGTCGGGAGGGGCCGGGCCGGATCGGGTCCCGTCCTGGAGCGTGCGGGCGCGGTGGTGGCGCGGGACGCGGTGCCGGTCGCCGCGCTGCGGGCCGTGCTCGCGGTCCGGCACCTGGCGGGTGCCCTGTCGCCGTCGCCGTGGCTGTCGTGGGGCGGGCCCGGTCGCGGGGGCGTGGCCGTCCCGGTGGGGCCGGACGGCCGGTGCCTGCCGCGCGTCGCCGCGCGGAACGGGATCGCCGGGCGGCCGGTCGCCCGGCGGGCCGTCACCGGGCGTGCCGCCGCCGCGGGGGTCCTGCGATGAGCCGCCGGGCCCGCGAGAAGGCCGCCGCCGTCGGTGCGCAGGGTGCGCCCGCCCGCTGCACCGTCTCGGTCTGCCGGGGGTGCTGCTGTGGCACCCCGAAGATCCCCGGCCTCGACCACGCCGCCCAACTCGCCGACCTGCGCGGCGCCTTGGCCGAGGTCGCCACCGTCCGCCCGGTGGCCTGCCTGGACTCCTGCGACCACGCCAACGTGGTGGTCGTCCAGCCCTCGGCGGAGGGCCGCCGGGCCGGTGGCCGGCCGGTCTGGCTCGGCCTGGTCAACGACCGCGACGCCGGTGCCGACATCACCGCCTGGATCGAGGCGGGCGGCCCGGGCCTGGCCCCGCTGCCCGCCATCCTCGACCTGTACGTCTTCTCCCCCTCCCGCCGCGTCCGGCAGCACCTCGACGACTGATCCGCGCGCCGCTGCCGCACCGACGGTACGGACGCCCCGAGGGCACGGACGCTCCGAGGACACGGACGCCCCGGGGCACGGACGCCCCGGGGGCACCGGCCCGTGCTGGCGCGGCCGGGTTCCGGATAGCTACCATCCGGAATATGCGGACGAGCGAAGGCGTGGAGTGGGCCCTGCACTGCTGCCTCACCCTGGTCTGGGTGGGCGGGGCGGAGCCGGTGCCCTCGGCGCGGCTGGCGGCGATGTTCGAGTTGTCGCCGACGTACCTGAACAAGGTGCTGCAACGGCTGACCCGGGCCGGGGTGTTGACGTCCGTCTCCGGGCCGCGCGGGGGCGTGCGGCTGGCCCGGGAGCCGGAGCGGATCAGCCTGATGGACGTGGTGGCCGCCGTCGAGGGCCCGGACCCGCTGTTCGCCTGCGCCGAGATCCGGCAGCGGGGCGTCTCCGCGACGGGCGCGTCCGCCCGCGAGTTCGCCCGCCCGTGCGGCGTCTCCACCGCGATGCGGCGCGCCGAACTGGCCTGGCGGCGCGAGCTCTCCGGGCAGAGCGTCGCCGACCTGGCGGCGGCCACCCCGGCCGCCTCGGCGGCCCGGGTCCGCGCCAACTACGCCCGCCTGGCCGGCACCGCCGACGCCACCGGCTGAGCGCCCGTCCCCCGGAACTCCCCTTTCCCGTCCGCTGATTCTGGATACAGTGTGTCCCGAATGATTCAGGACACCGGATGTCCGGAACAGCGGCCCGCGCCTGCCTCCGAGGAGGGCTCCCCCGTGACCGACGCGCCCAAGGCCCCACCACCCACCGCCCCGGCCCCGGCCCCCACCGCTCCGGCCGCCACCGGGGACGGTCTCGGTCCCGCCGCCGTGCTCGCCCTGGGCACCTTCGCGGTCGGCACCGACGCCTTCGTCACCGCCGGGTTCCTGCCCGCGACGGCCTCCGCGCTGCACGTGTCGACCTCGGCCGCCGGGCAGTCGGTGAGCCTGTTCGCCGCCTGCTACGCGCTCGCCTCGCCGCTGCTCGCGGTGGCCACCGCCCGGGCGCCCCGGCGGGCCCTGCTGGTCGGCGCGCTGGTGCTGCTGGCCGCCGCCAACGCGCTCACCGCGCTCGCCCCGACCTACCCGGCGCTGCTGGCGGGGCGGCTGCTCGCGGCGCTCGGCGCGGCGGCGTTCACGCCGACGGCGGGGGCGAGCGCGGCGGCGCTGGTGGGCCCCGAGCGGCGCGGGCGGGCGCTGGCGGTGGTGATCGGCGGGCTGACGGCGGCCACCGCGCTGGGCGTGCCGCTGGGACGGGTGGCCGCCGTCGGGCTGGGCTGGCGGGCCGCGCTGGGGGCGGTCGCGGCGCTGACCGCGCTGTGCGCGCTCGCGGTGCGCCTGGCGCTGCCGCAGCTGCCGCCGCTGCCGGACACCGAAGCCGTCCCGCTGCGCGCCCGGCTGGCGGCGCTGCGCCGCCCGGGGGTGCTCGCGGTGCTGCCGCTGACGGTGCTCGGGATGGCCGCCTGCTACGTCCCGTACGCGTACAGCGTGCCGGTGCTGGCCGCCGTCGGGGTCTCGGGGCGGACGGCGGTGGTGGTGGCGCTGGTGCTGTACGGGGCGGGCGCGGTGGCCGGGAACCTGCTGGCAGGGCGGTTCGCCGACCGGCACGGGCCGGTGCGGGTGCTGACGGTCGGGTACGCGGTGATGGCGGCGGCGTTCGCGGTGCTGGCGGGCCTGGCGGCCGGGCCGGTGCGGGCCGGTGCGGGGGTGGTCGGGGCGCTGGCGTTCCTGTGGGGCGCGGGCAGTTGGTGCCAGACCCCGCCGCAGCAGTTGCGCCTGCTGGCGGCGGCGCCCGGACAGGGGGCGCTGCTGGTGTCGCTGAACGCGTCCGGCATCTACCTGGGCATCGGCGCGGGCAGCGTGCTGGGCGGGGTGGCGCTGCCGTCCGGGGCGGCGGCGGTCTTCGCGCTGGCGGCGGTGCTGGCACTGGTGGCCGGGGCGCTGCTGCGGGCGACGGCCTGCGGGCGGCGCGGACGGGGCGGGCCCGGGCGGGGCGCGTCCGGGCGGGGCGCGTCCGGGCGAGCCGGGTCCGGGCGGGACTTGTCCGGGCGGTGCGCGTCCGGGCGGGGCGCGTCCGGGCGGGGCGCGTCCGGGCGGGGCGCGTCCGGGCGGGGCGGTCCTACATCCACATGAACGGCTGGCCGGCCACGGCGGCGGCGGACCGGCTGCTGGCGGTGAGCAGGTCGTCGGGCTTCTCGCCGGCCCGCTGGTCGAGGTAGCGCGAGACGGTGAGCGTGATGTGGTGGCCGACCAGTTCGACCCGGGTCGCCGACATCGGCCGGACGTTCGCGGCGGGGGCGAACATCCCCTCCGGGTAGGTGAACTCGAAGTCCGCGGCCTTGTCCCGGACGGTCGGCAGGGCCCGCGCCGCCGACCCCTCGTCGAGGAAGCGCAGCACCGTGACGCTGGAGGCCACCGGCTGGTCGTTGCGGGTGAGCGCGACGCCCAGCCAGCCCTGGCAGCCGAGTTCGGCCAGCAGGTCGCGGGCCTTGTCGTTCTGCACGCCCCGGCACTCGGCGCCCTCCCGGGCGGTCGAGCGGCGGGCCCGGTAGTTGTCGTAGTCGTAGCCGCGCTGGGCCGGGAAGTACCGCTCCGCCAGGAAGGACTGAGACTCCGTCAGCGGCTCCACCGGCTGGCCCGCCACGGCCGCCTGGGCCGTGGGCTTGTCGCCGCTGGGCGCCCCGGACGCCGCGCCCCGGTGGTGCGGGGTGGCGACCACCCAGACCCCGCCGGCCGCGAGCACCGCGACGACGCCCCAGAGCACGGCCAGCCGACGCCGTTTGCCGCTCGCCCGGTGCCCGTGCGGCGGCTGCTCGTCGTCCCCGCGCGCGTGCGGGCCCCGCTGGATGGTCATGGCGCAGATTGTAAGCAGTTGATCGGACGATCCTTCCTTCGGGTCGGACGCACGCCCACTTCGGACCGAACCCGTCCGCCGGCCCGACCCGGCCCGCTCCGCCCGGTCGACGTTTCCGCCGCGCCCCGGAGAATCCGTTTCCCGGCCGGGCCGGAAATCCGCGAAAAGGGCTCCCGGCGGGGGTGGGGAAACCCGCAACACACCATTCGAACAAGGCGGCGAGGCGATTCCGGCCAGTGATCGCCGGAATCCCGACAGCCTGCCCCGACCTGCTGACCCGCCCACCACGCTTGGCCCGGACACCACCGGAAACCGCCGACCGCCGCAGGCCGGCCCGCGGCGGCACCCGCCGCCCACGGGAGGGAACATGACGAGAACCGCCGAACAGATCGCACTCCTCCGCACCGAAACCGCCCCCGCACTGATCGAAGAACTGCGGGAAATCCGTTCCGGCCAAACGGAATTGCGCACCGATCTGGCCGCCGCCCTCGGCCAGGGCCTGGACCGGACCCGCACCGAGGTCC
Organism: Kitasatospora sp. SolWspMP-SS2h; assembly: GCF_003259315.1. Classification (GTDB taxonomy): domain Bacteria; phylum Actinomycetota; class Actinomycetes; order Streptomycetales; family Streptomycetaceae; genus Kitasatospora; species Kitasatospora fiedleri. Next base: position 356,544 of record NZ_QLLT01000001.1, read on the forward strand.
TCCGTGCCCTCGACCGCGACCAGCGCGACCTCGCCCTGGCCCACCGGCAGATCGACGGACTCCGCCGCGAACTGGCCGAGGCCCGGGCCGCCTGGGAGAGCGGACTCGCCGAACTGCGGACGGCCCGGACCGCACCGCCCTCCGGCGCGGACGCCGGACCGAGCACCGGGCCGGAGCCCGCGCCGGAGCCCGCCGCAGAGGCCGCGACCGCCGTTGCGTCGGTGCCGGCTGCCGACACCGACGCCCGCACCGAGGCCACCGAATCCGCCGAACCCACCGAGCCCGCCGCCCCGAAGGAGACCGCCTTGTCCGCCCCGTCCGACCCGACCCCCGACCCGCTCCCCGGCCCCGCCTCCACCCCCACCGACAGCACCGACTACACCGACAGCACCGAGCAGCAGGCCGCCGCCGGTCTGCTCTCCGAACTGACCTGCGGGCGGCAGCCCGCGCCGGAGCCCGCCGCCGTCCCCGCTCCCGCCGTCCCCGCGCCCGCCGTGCGACCGGACCGCCTCCGGGACCAGTTGGACGCGGAGCTGTCCACCGTGCTGCGGACCGCCGCCCAGATCGGTACCGCCGAACTGGTCTGCCACCCGCACGCCTGGCAGTTCATCGTCGCGCGGGCCGCCGGCGCCAAGTACTTCCAGCTGCCGCCGGCCGCCACCGACGAGAAGAGCGACATGGTGACCGTCCGGCTGTCCGGCCCCAGCCTGATGTCCGCCGTCCACGCCCTGTACACCACCTACTGGGAGACCGGCACCGGCCCGGCCCGCGACCTCCAGGACAGTGCCATGGCCCTGGCGTACTACGTCGACCTGTCCCACGAGATCCGCCGCACCCTGCCCGCGGACTCCACGGCGGCGGTCGATGAGCGCCCGCCGACCCGGATCGTCATCGACCACCGTCCCTCGGCCCAGCCCGCCTGACCCCGGCCCAGCCCGCCTGACCCCGGCCCCGGCCGCCCCGCCCGCTCCCGGTCCGGCGCGACACGGCCCGACGCGACATGGCCCGGCACGGCCCGACGCAGTCCGACGCAGTCCGACGCAGTCCGACGCGGTCCGCGCCGGTGTCCGGGCGGTCACTGTGAGCCGCGACACTGTGACAACTCGCACAGCCCGCGGGGGATCTTCTGGCGGGTTCCCTCTGGCGGACGCCGGGGCCACCCGGGCAGGATCGGGCCATGGACCTCCTCGACATCCTGACCGACAAGGGCCTTCGCCGGGAACTGCCCACCCGGGAGGAGGCGCTGGCCGTGCTGGCCACCACCGACGACCAGTTGCTGGACGTGGTCGCGGCCGCCGGCCGGGTGCGCCGGCAGTGGTTCGGCCGCCGGGTGAAGCTCAACTACCTGGTGAACCTGAAGAGCGGGCTGTGTCCGGAGGACTGCTCGTACTGTTCGCAGCGCCTCGGTTCGAAGGCGGAGATCCTCAAGTACACCTGGCTCAAGCCGGACCAGGCCGCGCAGGCCGCCGCCGCGGGCGTCGCGGGCGGGGCGAAGCGGGTGTGCCTGGTGGCGAGCGGGCGCGGCCCGACGGACCGGGACATCGACCGGGTCGCGGACACCATCGCGGCGATCAAGGGCGCGGACGAGGGCGTCGAGGTCTGCGCCTGCCTGGGCCTGCTCTCGGACAACCAGGCCGAGCGGTTGAAGGCGGCCGGCGCGGACGCGTACAACCACAACCTGAACACCTCCGAGGCCACCTACGGCGACATCACCACCACCCACACCTACGCGGACCGGGTGGACACCGTGGCCAAGGCGCACGGCGCGGGCCTGTCGGCCTGCTCGGGCCTGATCGCGGGCATGGGCGAGAGCGACGCGGACCTGGTCGACGTGGTGTTCGCGCTGCGCGAGCTGGACCCGGACTCGGTGCCGGTGAACTTCCTGATCCCGTTCGAGGGCACCCCGCTGGCCGAGGAGTGGAACCTCACTCCGCAGCGCTGCCTGCGCATCCTGGCGATGGTCCGGTTCGTCTGCCCGGACATCGAGGTGCGGATCGCCGGCGGGCGCGAGGTGCACCTGCGCTCGATGCAGCCACTGGGCCTGCACATCGCCAACTCGATCTTCCTGGGCGACTACCTGACCAGCGAGGGCCAGGCCGGGCAGGCCGACCTCGACATGATCAAGGACGCGGGCTTCGAGGTGGAGGGCGCCGAGCAGACCACCCTCCCCCGCCACCGCGTCCACGCCGCCGCCACCGGCTGCGGCGGCCACCAGGAGGAGGGCGCCTGCGGGACGGGCGGTGGCTGCGGCCCGTGCGGCGGCCACGGCGAGAGCGCGCCGGCCGTCGAGGCCGCCGGAGCCCGTGGAGCCGCCGGAGCCGTTGGAGCCGCCGAAGCCCCTGGCGCCGTCGCGGCCCCGAGCACGGAGGACGAGGCGCGCACCGACCTGGTCCGGGTGCGCCGTCGCGGCGCGGGCACCGAGCTGGCCCCGAACGCCTGATGGACCGTCAGCACACCCCGGACGCCGCCCGGTTGCTCGAACTGGACCGGGCGCACGTCTGGCACCCGTACGGTCCGATGCCGGGAACGGTGCAGCCCCTCGTGGTGGAGTCGGCCGCGGGAGTGCGCCTGCGGCTGGCCGAACCGGTGGGCGGGCACCGGGAGTTGGTCGACGGCATGTCGTCCTGGTGGGCGGCGATCCACGGCTACCGGCACCCCGAGCTGGACGCGGCGGTGCGCGGGCAGCTCGACGCGATGAGCCACGTGATGTTCGGCGGTCTCACCCACCGTCCGGCCGTCGAACTGGCGGTGAAACTGGTCGAGTTGACGCCGGAGCCGTTGCAGCACGTCTTCCTCGCCGACTCCGGTTCGGTGGCGGTCGAGGTCGCGCTGAAGATGTGCCTGCAGTACTGGCGCTCGCTCGGCCGCCCGGAGAAGCACCGGGTGCTGACCTGGCGCGGCGGCTACCACGGCGACACCTTCCACCCGATGTCGGTGTGCGACCCCGAGGGCGGGATGCACCACCTGTGGGGCGGGGTGCTGCCCCGGCAGCTGTTCGCCGCCGAGCCGCCCGCCGGGTACGACGCCCCGGCCGACCCGGCGTACCTCGCGCACCTGGCCGAGCTGATCGGGCGGCACGCGGGCGAGCTGGCCGCCGTGATCGTCGAGCCGGTGGTCCAGGGCGCGGGCGGGATGCGCTTCCACTCGCCCGCGTACCTGCGCGCGCTGCGGGAGTTGTGCGACGCGCACGACGTGCTGCTGGTCTTCGACGAGATCGCCACCGGCTTCGGCCGCACCGGCGAACTGTTCGCCGCCGACCACGCGGGCGTCTCGCCGGACGTGATGTGCCTGGGCAAGGCGCTGACCGGCGGCTACCTGACGCTGGCCGCGACGCTGTGCACCGGCCGGGTCGCCGAGGGCATCTCGCGCGGCGAGGTCCCGGTGCTGGCGCACGGCCCGACCTTCATGGGCAACCCGCTGGCGGCGGCGGTCGCCAACGCCTCGATCGACCTGCTGCTGCGGCAGGACTGGCGCGGCGAGGTCGGGCGGATCGAGTCCGCGCTGTGCACCGCGCTCGCCCCGTGCGCCGGGCGGCCCGGGGTCGCGGACGTCCGGGTGCTCGGCGCGATCGGCGTGGTGCAGTTGGACGCGCCCGTGGACATGGCCGCGGCGACCGCGGCGGCGGCCGGGCAGGGCGTGTGGCTGCGGCCGTTCCGCGACCTGATCTACACCATGCCGCCGTTCGTCACCCCGGACGAGGACCTGGCCGCGATCGGCCGGGCGATCGCCGCCGCGGCCACCGCCTCCACCCGCGCCCACCGCGCCCACCGCTCCGACAGCTCCGACCGCTCCGACCGCTAGGAACCGCGCCATGTCCACCGTCCTGTTCGTCACCGGCACCGGCACCGAGGTCGGCAAGACCCTGACCACCGCCGCCGTCGCCGCGCTGTGCCCGGAGCCGGTGGCGGTGCTCAAGCCGGGCCAGACCGGCCTCGGGCCCGACGAGCCGGGGGACGTGCACGAGGTCGCCCGGCTGGCCGGGCCGCTGGTGCACGCGGTCGAGCTGGCCCGCTACCCGGAGCCGCTCGCCCCCGAGACGGCGGCCCGCCGGGCCGGACTGCCGCCCCTCGCGCCCGAGGACGTCGCCAAGTCGGTCGCCAAGCTCGCCGCCGGGCACCGCACCGTCCTGGTCGAGGGCGCGGGCGGGCTGCTGGTGCGCTACGACGAGCGGGGCCGCACCCTCGCCGACCACGCACTGGCCTGCCGCGACCTGGGCCTGGACGTCGGGTTCCTGCTGGTCGCGGCGGCCGGCCTGGGCACCCTGAACGCCACCGCACTCACCGCCGAGGCGCTGCGCCACCGCGGCCTCCCGCTGCGCGGCGTCGTCATCGGCTGCTGGCCCGCCGCCCCCGACCTCGCCACCCGCTGCAACCTCGCCGACCTCCCCACCGCCGCCGGCGCGCCCCTCCTCGGCGCCCTCCCCGCGGGCGCCGCCGCCCACACCCCCGTCACCTTCCGCCCATTCGCCGCCGCCGCCCTCGCCCCCGCCCTAGGCGGCACCTGGGACGCGACGGCGTTCGCAGCCGCCCACCGCCCCGCCTGACAGGCGTCCCGCCTGACGGGGCCCGGCACGCCGGAGGCCGCCTCCCGCCGGAGCGGGGGCGGCCTTCGAGCCGGGGGTGCGGCGCGGTCAGCCCGCGGACTTGCCGCTCTTGCGGACGGCCTTCTTCGCGGCCCGCACCTCGGTGGGGGCGTCCGCCGTGGCGAGGGTGCCGCTGGAGCTCTCCAGGTGGGCGCGGACGAACCACTGGTACTGCTCCAGGTCGCGCAGCTGCTCGATGAGCAGGTCCTCGGTGGCGGGGTCGATCTTGCCGGCCTGCTCGATCGCGTTGCGCAGGTCGGTGATGACGCCGGTGTAGACCAGGTCGAGGGCGCCGAGGTGGGCGATGGCGTCGGCCCGGCCGACGCTGTAGTCGTCCCAGCTGCGGTCGGCGACGAGCCGGCCGGGGGTGCCGTGCGCGACGCCGCCCAGGGTGGCGATCCGCTCGGCGACGTCGTCCGCCATCAGGCGCACCCGGTCGACCTGGGGGTCGAGCATCTTGTGGACGGCGATGAAGTGCGGGCCGACCACGTTCCAGTGGATGTGCTTGAGGGTCAGGTGCAGGTCGTTCAGCGCGTTCAGCCGCTCCTGCAGCGTGACGATCAGCTCCGCGCCCTGCTCGGTGGTCAGGCCGGGGACGGTGTAGGCCGGGCGGTTGGCGTCACGGTTGGCGGTGCGGGCCATGGCGGGTTCTCCTCATCGGGGTGTCGTTCTGCACGGTGCTGATTCACGCCTCCCCCATTCCGCGCGACTCATGGGTGCGGATGCGCCGAACGGGTGAACATCTCCTCCGTCCGCTCCTCCCTCCGCTCCTCCCTCCGCCCGCCGGACGGGCCCGCCGACCCGGGGGAAGCCTCCGGGCGGCACCCGTCCGGACCGGCGTCCGGACCGGCGTCCGGAATGGTCCGCCGGGAAACGGTTACGTTCCGAACATGCGCCATCACGATCTCCTGGTCCTCGGGGCCGGCTCGGGCAACCTCCTCCTCGACGACCGCTTCGCCGACCTGGACGTCGCCGTCGTCTCCGCCGGCCCGTTCGGGGGCACCTGCCTCAACGCGGGCTGCATCCCCAGCAAGATGCTCGCCGTCACCGCCGACGTCGCCGACACCGTCCGGGACGCCGGGCGGCACGACGTGGACGCGGAACTGCGGGAGGTGCGCTGGCCCGAGGTCCGGGACCGGGTCTTCGGCCGGCTGGACGCGGCGTCCGCCGAGGGCGAGCGGGGCCGCCGGGACGCGGCGAACACCACCGTCCACCGGGGCCTCGCCCGGTTCACCGGGCCGCGCCGGCTCACCGTGGACACCGCCGACGGCCCGCTGGAGCTGACCGCCGACCGGATCGTCATCGCGGCCGGCGGCCGTCCCGTCGTCCCGCCCGTGGTGGCGTCGTCCGGCCTGCCCTACGAGACCTCCGACACCGTGATGCGTCTGCCCCGGCCGCCCGCCCGGCTGGTGGTGCTCGGCGGCGGCTACATCGCCGCCGAGCTGGCGCACGTCTTCCGCTCCGTGGGCAGCCACGTCACTGTGGTGGAGAAGGAGGACCGGCTGCTCGGCAAGCAGCAGGACGAGGCGGTGTCCGCCGCGTTCACCGAGGCGATGCGCGGCCACTGGGACCTGCGGCTGGGCCGCGAACTGACCGCCGTCACCGGCCGCCCCGGCGACCTGCGGCTGACCCTGGACGACGGTGCCGAACTGCGCGCCGACACCCTGCTGGTGGCCGTCGGGCGCCGCCCCAACAGCGACCTGCTCGACCTCGACCGGGCCGGCGTCGCCACCGGGGAGGACGGCCGGATCACCGTCGACGCCCGGCTGCGCACCACCGCCGACGGGGTGTGGGCGCTCGGCGACATCGCCACGCCCGTCCCGCTCAAGCACGTCGCCAACCGCGAGGCCCGGATCGTCGCGCACAACCTGCTGCACCCGGGCGAGGAGCGGTCCATGGACTACGGGGCGGTGCCCTCCGCCGTCTTCACCAGCCCGCAGATCGCCCAGGTCGGCCTCACCGAGCGGCAGGCCCGCGAGCAGGGGCTCGACCCGGCCGTCGCCGTGCACCGGTACGCCGACGTGGCCTACGGCTGGGCGCTGGAGGACACCGAGGGCTTCTGCAAGGTGCTCGCCGACCGCCGGACCGGGCGGCTGCTCGGCGCGCACATCCTCGGCCCGCAGGCCGCCACCCTGATCCAGCCGCTGGTGGTCGCCCTCACCACCGGCATGACGGCCGGCGAACTCGCCGACGGCCCGCTGTGGATCCACCCGGCGCTGACCGAGGTCGTGGAGAACGCGCTGCGCGACCTGCCCGCGACCGGCCACTGACCGGCCGCGGGCACCGCACGCCCAGCCTTCGCGCTCAACCTCCGCGCTCAGCCCTCGTACTCAGCCCTCGTGGTCAGGCGCCGGGTCCGACGCCCCCGGCACCCCCGGCACCTCCGGTCCGGACGAGCCCCGGGGGTAGCGGACGGCGGGCGGCGGGTCGGCGAGGACCGGTGCGGCGAGCTCCCAGAGCCGTTCGACCTCGGCGGCGGTGGTGAACACCCGGTGGTCGCCGCTCAGCGCGTGGTGGAAGACCTGCGCGTAGGCGCCGAGGGACGCGTCGGCGCCGGGCAGCGGCTCCAGGCCCAGCACCCCGTCCACCAGTCCGGGCCGGGGGCCGGGGCGGCTGAGCCGGACGCCGAACCGGACGTCCGCCGTGGCGCTCAGGCCCACCACCAGCTCGGTGCCGGCTTCGCCCTCGGCCCGGTCCGCGCCCCCGTCCGCCGTCCGGCCCGTCGAGTCCGTCGAGTCCGTCGAGTCCGGCCGGCCGGTCGGGTCCGCCGGGTCCGTCGGGTGGAAGCGGACGGTGAGCCGGTGGTCGGCGGAGTCCAGGGCCTTGCCGGTGCGCAGCAGGAAGGGGACGCCCTGCCAGCGCGGGTTGTCGATCCGGACCTCGACGGCGGCGAAGGTCTCGGTGGTCGAGTCGGCGGCCACCCCGTCCTCCTCCCGGTAGCCCTCGTACTGGCCGAACACCGTCCGGGCCGGGTCGAAGGGCCTGGTCTGCTCGAACAGCCGGAGCCGGGCGGCGCGTTCCGCCTCCGGGTCGTCGGAGGAGGGCGGTTCCATCGCCACGGCGGCCAGTGCCTGGCACAGGTGGGTGGGGATCATGTCGCGGAAGGTGCCGGTGCGTTCCATGAAGGCGGCCCGGCCCTCGATGTCGATCTTCTCCGGGACGTCGATGAGCACCGAGGCGATGTGCCGGGCGTCCCACGACCCGGCGAGCCAGGGGTTGGCGGTGCGCAGGGCCAGCAGGGCGCGCACCGACTCCTTGGCGAGGAAGTGGTCGACCCGCAGGACGCGCTCCTCGGGGGCGAGGTCGGCCAGCAGCGCGTTGAGCGCGCGGGCGGTGTCGACGTCCTCGCCGACGGGCTTCTCCACCATCAGGGTCGCGTCCCGGGCGAGGCCCTCGCGGTCCGTCATCCGCAGCATGGCGTCGGTCTGCCCGGGCGGTACGGAGAGGTAGAGGAAGGTCCGGCAGCCCTCGCCGAGCGCGGCGCGGCGCTGCTCCACCGCTGCCGCCAGCCCGGCGCCGTCCTCGGCGGAGGCGGTGGCGAACCGGACCCGTTCGGCGAAGCGTTCCAGTGCCGCGCGGTCGGCGCCGTCCGCGGAGGCGGCGACCGCCTCCACGACGTCGTGGCGGAAGTCCTGGTCGGTGCCGGGCGAGTGGCGGCCCGAGCCGATCACCTCGAACCGGTCCGGGAGGAGGTCGCGCTCCCACAGTTCGAACAGCGCGGGGAAGAGCATCCGGCGCGCGAGGTCCCCGGTCGCCCCGAACAGGACGAGGAGGACCGGCCGGTCGTCGGCGCGGGCGGCGGTGGTGGGCGGTGCTGTCACGTCAGTGGCTCCTGGGTCTCGCGGAGGTCGCTCGGCGTGCCTTCCCCGCTTCCGCGATCCCACTCTCGCCCGAACGGGTTCCACCCGTCGCTGACGGGGTGTCAGGCGGTTCGGTCGGAGGCGGTCGATTGTCAGTGCGGAACGGAAGGATGACGGTCATGGACAACGCCGCTCCGCTCTCTTCCGGCGACTACGCCGACGCCGTCGCCACCGCCGCGCGGGCCGCCGCCGCCTACTACGGGGACGGGGCGACGCCGCTCGGGGACGACGAGTACGACGCGCTGGTGCGGTCGATCGCGGCCCACGAGCAGGCGCATCCGGACGAGGTGCTGCCGGAGTCGCCGACCGGGAAGGTCGCGGGCGGCGCGGTGGTGGGCGACGTGCCGCACGGCGTGCCGATGCTGTCGCTGGACAACGTGTTCGACGACGCGGGGCTGGCCGACTGGGCCGCGGGCCTGGAGCGGCGGCTGGGCCGGGCGGTGGCCGGGTGGTGCGTGGAGCCGAAGCTGGACGGGCTGGCCGTCGCCGCCCGCTACCGGGGCGGGCGGCTCCAGCAGGTGCTGACCCGGGGCGACGGCCTGGCGGGCGAGGACATCACGCACGCCGCCGACGCCGTCCTGGGCCTGCCCGCCGTGCTCGCGCGCCCGCTGGACGTGGAGCTGCGCGGCGAAGTACTGCTGACGTCGGCCCAGTTCGAGGAGGCCAACCGGCTCCGGCTCGCGCACGGGGCCGCCCCGTTCGCCCATCCGCGCAGCGGCGCGGCCGGGACGCTGCGGGCCAAGGACCGCCCGTACCGGATCGAGCTGACGTTCTTCGCCTACGGCGCGATCGGCCTGGACGAGGAGCTGGGCCACAGCGCCCTGCTGGAGTCCCTGGCCGGGCTGGGCGCGAACACCGCCGCCGGCACGGCCGCCGCCCCGGTGCGCTGCGAGACGATCGGGCAGGTCCGGGAGCGGATCGCCGGGATCACCGCGCTGCGCGGCGCGCTGCCGTTCGGCATCGACGGCGTGGTGGTGAAGGCCGACGCGGCCGCGGACCAGCGGCAGGCCGGCTCCGACTCCCGGGCCCCGCGGTGGGCGGTGGCCCGCAAGCTCGCGGCGGAGCACAAGGTGACCCGGCTGCTGGAGGTGGAGTGGGCGGTGGGCCGCACCGGCGTCATCGCGCCGCGCGCCGTCCTGGAGCCGGTGGTCATCGACGGCGTCACCGTCACCTACGCCACCCTCCACAACCCCGCCGACATCACCCGCCGCGGGCTGATGCTGGGCGACCGGGTCTTCGTCTACCGCGCGGGGGACGTGATCCCCCGGGTGGAGGCCCCGCTGGTGGAGGAGCGCACCGGCGCGGAGCGGCCGATCGTCTTCCCCGCCGCCTGCCCGCGCTGCGGGGAGGGGATCGACACCGGCGAGCAGCGCTGGCGCTGCGTGCGGGGCCGCGACTGCCAGGCGGTGGCGTCGATCATCCACGCGGCGGGCCGCGACCAGCTCGACATCGAGGGCCTGGGCTCGACCCGGGCGGTGCAGCTGGTGGCGGCCGGGCTGGTCACCGACCTCGCCGACCTGTTCACCCTGACCCGCGAGCAGCTCCTCTCCCTGGAGCGGATGGGCACCACGAGCACCGACAACCTGCTCGCCGCGATCGCCACCGCCCGCACCCGTCCGCTGAACCGCGTCCTGTGCGCGCTGGGCGTGCGCGGCACCGGGCGCAGCATGTCGCGGCGGATCGCCGCGCACTTCGGCTCGATGGCGGCCATCCGGTCGGCGGACGCCGAGGCCCTGGCCGCCGTGGAGGGCATCGGCCCGGAGAAGGCCCGCCTGGTGGTCTCCGAACTCGCCGGACTGTCCGCCCTGCTGGACCGCCTGGCCGACCTCGGCGTGGGCACCCGGGTCACCGCCCCGACCGCGCCCGCCGCACCCGTCCCCGTCGAAGGCGCCGCCGCCCCGGCCACCGGCCCGCTGACCGGCGAGGCCGTGGTGGTGACGGGCAGCATGACCGGCCCCCTGGCGGCGCTCTCCCGCAACGAGATGAACGAACTGATCGAACGCGCCGGCGGCAAGGCGTCCTCCTCCGTCTCCAAGCGCACCACCCTCCTGGTCGCGGGCGAGAAGGCCGGCTCCAAGCGCGCCAAGGCCGAAGAGCTCGGCCTCCGCATCCTCGACCCCGAACAGTTCGCCACCCTGCTCGCCGAACACCTGCCCACCGAACACCTGCCCACCGCGCCCGTCACGCCCGTCGCGGCCGTCGCGGCCTGAGTCCCGTTCCTTCCGGTGGCCCGTCAGTCGCTCGGCCTGGTCATCGAGTTGGCGCGGCGGGCCGGGACGGATGGTCTCCGGTCGGGCGGTGGCGGGTAGCGTGGGGCCTGCGGGGCCCGGTCGGGTCACCGGAGGACGACGGGGAGCGACGCGGGATGGACGCGGGAGATGTGACGGGGCGTTGGGTGCGGCCGGACGGGGGTGGGCCGGAGGTGTTCCTGGCCGCGCCCGAGGGGGTGCCGCCGGCGGCCACCGTGGTGGTCGGGCAGGAGCTGTTCGGGGTCACGGCGTGGGTGCGCGAGGTGTGCGAGCGGCTGGCCGCCGCCGGGTACGCCGCCGTCGCGCCGGACTTCTACGGGCGGGCGGCGGAGCGGGCCGAACTGCCGTACGACGACACCGGGCGGGTCACCGGCTTCGAGTTGCTGGGCAAGCTGACGGCCGAGCAGGTGGCCATCGACACGGCGGCGGCGCTGGCCGTCGGCGCGTCCCTCGGCGGGGGCCCGGGCCGGGCGTTCGTCGGCTTCTCGGTCGGCGGCCACCTGGGCCTGCTGGCCGGGACGCGCCTGCCGCTGGACCTGGTCGCCGCCTGCTACCCCGGCTGGACCCTGGAGGGCCCCACCCCGCTCGCCGACGACCACCCCCCGCTCACCGAGCAGGGCGCCGCCGCGCTCGCCGCCCACGGCATCGCGGTGCTCGGCCTGGTCGGCGCGGAGGACCACGTCGTCCCGCCCGAGCAGTGGGCCCGGATCTCCGCCCGCCTGACCACCGCGGGCGTCCGCACCGACCTGGTCTGCTACCCCGGCGTCCCGCACGGCTTCCTGTGCGACCACCGCCCCGCGACGTTCCGGCCCACGGAGAGCGAGGACGCCTTCGCCCGGATCCTCTCGGCGCTCGCGGACCCGGCGGTCCGGCGCCCCTGACGGCGGGACGGGAGGAGGCGGGGGCGGGACGGCGTACCGCTCCCGCCCTGGCTCCGCCCTGCTCCGAACGGGCGGCTCCGCGTCACCGTCCCGGCCGGTCGCGCGTTGAAGGACCGTCAGCCCTTGCCCCGTCACCGCACGCCCGAGGAACGCCGCATGCGCACCGCACTCCCCGCCCTCGCCCTCGCCGCCGCGCTCCTCTCGGCCGCCGCCCCCACCGGCACAGCCGCCGAGGAGGCCGCCGGGCCGGTCCCGAACCAGGGTTACAGCATCCCGGTCGGCGCGATCACCGACCTGGGCGCCCTGCCGATGCTGGGTGGCCTGGGCAACGACTTCGCCCACCTGCTCGGCCAGTAGGGGCGGCCGCCGCCGGATGGATGTCCGCGCTGCCGCCCGGGCCGTACAGCCGGAGTCGGCACGGCCACGTCCGCACCCGACGGGCCTGCGGCTGGGGTCCGACCAGCGCGGCCGCCGAACCCGCCGGCACCTCTCCGGTGGTCGATCACGGGCGGTCCGGCGGGGATGGTCCGGACGGTCGGGGCTGGCCCAAGAGGTGTTGCGAGGCAGCCGGGGTGCAGCACGTGCCGAATGACCCGTCGTTCCCTCCCGCTCGGTGGCGGGCGCCGGGCAGTGGTGTGCGCGGCTCCGAGCGGGAACCGCCTCGCGCGCTTCGCGACGGGTGCCGCAGTGGCCCGCCCGGCCCGTCGCGTGCCCACGGGAACGACTCGGACGCCGAGCGGTCCGGTTCCCAGGGTCCGCCGCCGACGGGCCGGGCGGATCCGCGCCGGGAAATCGGCTTGCGGCCGTTCCGGGACGGGGCGGAGGATCCTCGGTGATGAGCGAGACGAGGAACTCCCCGCCGGACGGCCGGGCCGGGATCGACGCCGGGCTGGTGCGCCGTCTCCTGCGCACCCAGTTCCCGCAGTGGGCGGAACTGCCGGTCGTGCCGGTGGCGGTGGACGGGTGGGACAACCGCACCTACCGGCTCGGCGACCGGATGACGGTGCGGCTGCCCACGCACGCCTCCTACGTCCCGGCGGTGGAGAAGGAGAACACCTGGCTGCCGCGCCTGGCGCCGTCCCTGCCGTTGCCCGTTCCTCAGGTGCTGGGCAGGGGCGAGCCTGGTGAGGGGTATCCGCATCCCTGGTCGGTGCGCGGCTGGATCGACGGGGAGACCGCGGCGGCGGGACACATCGCCGACCTGCCCCGGTTCGCCGAGTCCGTGGCCGGGTTCATCCTCGCCCTGCACCGGTGCGACACCACGGGCGGACCGCTCGCGGGTGCGCACAGCTTCCACCGGGGGGCCTCGCCGTCCCACTACGACGAGGAGACCCGGCGCTGTCTCGCCGCGCTCGGCGGGTACGTGGACACCGCGCACGCCACCGCGATCTGGAACGAGGCACTGGCAGCGGAGTGGACGGGCCCGCCGGTGTGGTTCCACGGCGACCTCGCCGAGGGCAACCTGCTGGTCTCCGGCGGCGAGTTGAGCGCCGTCATCGACTTCGGCACGTGCGGCGTCGGCGACCCGGCCTGCGACCTCGTGATCGCCTGGGGGCTGTTCACCGGCCCGAGCCGGACGGCGTTCCGGCGCGCCGTGGGCCAGGACGAGGGCACCTGGGCGCGGGCCCGCGGCTGGCTGACCTGGAAGGCACTGCTCGTCCTCGCCGAAAGCGTCGAGAGCGCCAGGAAGACGGGCCGCCCGACGGCGGCCGTCTCCGCCCGGGCGGAGACGAGTCTGCGGGTCCTCGCCGAGGTGATGGCCGACCACCGACGCGCCTAGTGCCGCGTCGCGTCGCGTCGGCGTGACGTCGGGACGTCGGGACATCGCGCCGACGGGCCCCGACGGGCCGACGGGCCGGATCGGAGTCGTGACCCGTGGGAGCGGGTTCGGGGCGCGGCCCCGGGTTGTTTCCGCTCGGGAAGTTTTGCTCGGGCGAGGGCGCGGCGACAAGGGCGGACGGGGGTTCGTCGCGGGGCCGTCACCGCGCCGCAACACGTCGAAATACTCCGCAACACCCGCTCCCAACTGGGCGGATGGTGATTGACAGCGGGCGTCGCGGCCCAGCACGATGAGCGCCGAGCCCACTCGCAGCGAGCCGGAAGGAGGGCCGATGCGTACCGCCGTTGTCGTCTGTCGTGCGTCGTGCCCGGTCCCGGTGTCCGTGTGCCGCGGTGGCTGTTGTCCGCGCTGCCGCGCGTAGTCACGACGCCCCTCTCACCGTTCTCCCCCTTCTCTCCGGTACGGCGGCGCGCCCTCGGGCTGCCCGGATGCCGTGCCGTGTCCGCGTCCGCGTCCGGCTGATGCGGCGGGCAGCCGTATCCGCTGCCGCCGTCACCGTCACCGTGCCTCCGTCTCTCCGTCTCGCCGTCCCACCGAAGGAGTTCCGCCATGTCCGTTTCCACGTCCGCCCCCGCTCCCACGTCGGTTCCCGCGTCCACGCCCGCGTCCACCGGGCTGCGGCTGACCCCGGCCGCGGGGCGGATCGGCGCGGTGGTCCACGACGTCAAGCTGGGCGCCGACCTGCCGGCCGCGACGGTGGCGGCGCTGGAGGCCGCGCTGTACGCGCACAAGGTGCTGTTCTTCCGCGGGCAGCAGCACCTGGACGACGCCGAACACGAGGCGTTCGCACGGCTGTTGGGGCAGCCGGTGTTCCATCCGACGGTGCCCAGCGCGGACGGCCGGTACATCTTCGAGCTGGACGCCACCAAGGGCGTGCGGGCGAACAACTGGCACACCGACGTGACCTTCGTGCCCTCGTACCCGAAGGCGTCGATCCTGCGGGCGCTGGAGCTGCCGCCGGCGGGCGGCAGCACGGTGTGGGCGAACACCGCGGCCGCGTACCAGGACCTGCCGGCGCCGCTCAAGGCGCTCGCGGAGAGCCTGCGGGCGGTGCACACCAACGACTACGACTACGCCGCGAACCTGGCGCTGGCACCGGAGTTGGCGGACAACGCCGAGGTGGCGAAGCTGTTCCGGCAGGTGTTCGTGTCCACCGCGTTCAAGACCGAGCACCCGCTGGTGCGGGTGCACCCGGTGACGGGTGAGAAGCACCTGCTGCTGGGGTCGTTCGCGCAGAAGATCGTCGGGGTGTCGGGCAAGGACAGCCGGGCGCTGATCGAGCTGTTCCAGCGGTACGTGGAGCGGCTGGAGAACAGCGTGCGCTGGGACTGGCAGGTCGGCGACGTGGCGATCTGGGACAACCGGGCCACCCAGCACTACGCGGTGAACGACTACGGCGACGAGCCGCGCCTGGTGCGCCGGATCACCCTGGACGGCGACCTGCCGGTGGGCGTGGACGGTCGGCCGAGCCGCCTGCTGGAGCCGGCCGACCCGCCGCGGGTGGCCGGCCTGGTCCCGGCGGTCGAGCTGGAGGCGGAGGCGCTGGCCGGCCCGGTCTCCTGACCGGGCCGTCGACAACGACACCGGCGAGCCGGTCGACCACCACATCGACCACCACATCGGCCACCACATCGACCGTCCATGCCGGGACGCCGACCAACCGCCATGCGCCACACAGGAGTTGAACCCGTGAACGGCACCGTCCGCAGTACCGCCGGGGAGCGTCCGGCCTTCCGGCCCGGGGACGACCGGCGGGAGGCGAACGCCGCCACCGTGCTGCGGGCGGTGCTGGACCACGGGCCGGTGGCGCGCAGCGGGGTGGCCCGGTTGACGGGGCTGAGCCCGGCGGCGGTGTCACGCCAGGTGGTGGACCTGCTGCGGCTGGAACTACTCGCGGAGCGACCGGAGTTGGCGGTCACGGCGCCGGGTTCGCGGGGTCGTCCGCAACTGCCGCTGGAGGTGGACGCGGAGCGGCTGGCGGTGGCCGGGCTGCACATCGGCCTGCCGTACAGCACGTTCGCGCTGCTGGACCTGCGCGGCCGGGTGCTGTTCCGGCAGGAGCTGCCGAACGGCGGGCGGCGCGGGCCGGCGGTGCTGAAGGCGCTGCTGGCCCGGCTGCCGCGGCTGCTGGCGGCGGCCGCGCCGGTGGAGTCCGGCCGCCGGGTGCTGGGGCTGGGCGCGGTGACCGGCGGGGCGGTGGACAGCGAGCGCGGGGTGACGGTCCGGCACGAGCCCCTGGGCTGGCGGGACGTGCCGTTGCGGGCGCTGCTGGAGCGGGCCACCGGGCTGCCGGTGCGGGTGGACAACCACGCCCGGGCGCTGGCGGTGGCGGAGGTGCTGTTCGGCGATCCGGCGGCCCGGCGCTCGATGGTGCAGCTGTTCGTGGGCCACGTGGTGGACGCGTCCATCTCGGTGGCCGGGACGGTGCACCAGGGTCCGCCGTCGGTGACCGGTGACGGCGGGCACCTGCCGGTGCCGGGCAGCACGGCGCGATGTCACTGCGGTCGCCGCGGCTGCCTGTCGGTGGCCGCCTCGGACGACACGCTGTTCGGGGCGGCGGTCGCGCAGGGCGTGATCGCCCGCCCGGACCGGGGGCTGCTGCTGGCGGCGGTCCGGGCCGGTGACGGGCGGGCCGACGCGCTGGTGCGGGAGCGGGCCAGGGTGGTGGGCGGGGCGCTGGCCCTGCTGGCCGACGTGGTCAACCCGGACCTGCTGGTGCTGACCGAGACCTTCGCCCTGGCCGACCCGGTCTACCTGGACGAGGTGCGCGCGGAGTTCGCGCTCCGCTCGCACCTGCACCGGGACGCCGACCTCCTGGTGGCGCAGCGCTTCGGCGCGGACGCGCTGGCGGTGGCGGCCTGCGCGCCGGTGCTGGGCGAGCTGTACGCCCGTCCGCTGCCGGGCCGCTGAGCCGCCGCCCCCGCCCACCCGGCACTCCCCTTTTCCACCCCGTACTCCCTGCTCCCTGCTCCCTGCTCCGTCCCATCCCGAACCCGCTTCTCCCGAAGGACTGTTGACCATGACCGTGTTCTCCGCCGGCTCCGGTGGCCCGCTCCCCCTCTCCGCGGTCTCGCGCCGGGCGCTGCTGCGCGGCGCCCTGGCGGGTACCGGTCTGCTGGCGCTGTCGGCGTGCCGCTCGGCGGCGGACGCCTCGTCCGGGACGGACGCGGCGGCGGCGTCGGACGCGGCCTCGCCGCGCCGGGGCGGGGTGCTGACGGTGGGTGTCGGGGTCGACTTCACGCCGGCGCTGCTGTTCGCGCAGAGCGCCAACTCGCTGTTGCAGCGGCTGGTGTTCAACACGCTCACCCGTTACGACGAACAGCTGCGCCCGCAGCCGGAGTTGGCGAAGAGCTGGGAGGTGGCGGCGGACGGCCTGAGCGTGACGCTGAGACTGCGCGAGGACGTGGCGTTCCACAGCGGGCGCCGGTTCACCGCGGACGACGTGGTGTTCGCGGTCAAGAACCTGCAGAACCCGGTGCGTTCGGCGCAGTTGCGTTCGACGGCGCTGACCGTGGCGGACTTCCGGAAGAACGGGGACTTCGAGCTGACGCTGGTGCTGGCGCACCAGGTGTCAAACCTGTTCGACCTCTTCGAGTTCATGATCATCCCGGATTCGGAGTCCGTCGAGGACGCCGTCGCGGGCACCAGGCTGATCGGCACCGGCCCGTTCACCTTCACCGACCGCAAGCCGGGGTCCTCGCTGAGCTTCGCCCGCAACGAGAAGTACTGGAACCCGGGCCGGCCGTACCTGGACGGGGTGGAGATCAAGGTGATCCCGCAGGCGGAGACGCTGCTGTCCTCGGTGAAGACCGGCCAGACCCACCTGTCGTACGCGGTCCGCGGCAAGGACGTGGCCGCGCTGAAGGACGACAGGCGGTTCCGGATCACCCAGTACGACACCGGGGCGGGCGCGTTCTACATCGGCGCGAACCTGTCCTTCCCGGAGGTGCAGGACCGGCGGGTGCGGCAGGCCATAGCCTGGGCGATCGACCGGGACCGGCTGGTGCAGCAGGCGCTGGGCGGGTACGCGACGGTCTCCTCGGTGCCGTGGCCGAAGTCCTCGCCGGCCTACCGGGAGCAGGACGCGAACCGGTACCACCACGACCCGGAGAAGGCGAAGGCGCTGCTGGCGGAGGCCGGGGTGACCTCGCTGTCGCTGCCGCTGGCGCACCAGTCGGACGCCGGGTCGACGGCGGTGGCGCAGATCCTGCAGTACGACCTCAAGCAGGTCGGCATCGAGGTGCAGTTGCAGCCGGTGGACTCGCCGACCATGCAGAAGCAGCTGATCTCGCAGTCCATGCCGGCGCTGTGGACGCTCAGCCACAGCTTCTCGCAGGCGCACCCGGCGACGCTGGCGGTCAGCGCGTACCCGTTCAACGAGGCGAAGAACACCTCGAAGTTCTCCTCCCCGGCGTACACCGAGGCGGTGCAGCGGGCGTGGAACCGCTCGGACGCGGACGGCCCGGAGGCGAAGGCGCTCTACCAGCAGGTGACGGACATCCTGCTGGAGGAGCAGTTCATCATCGACCTGGCGATCGCCGGGCTGGTGGAGGTCGCGGGCGCGCAGGTGCGCGGGGTGACGCTGAACAAGTACTCGTACCTGAACCTCGACGACGCGTACCTGGCGGGCTGAGCGGTGCGGACCTTCCTGTTCAAACGGCTGCCGAGCGGGGTGGCGGTGCTGGTGGCCGCCTCGTTCACGGTCTTCCTGATGCTGCGGCTGATCCCGGGCGACCCGGCGACCACACTGGCGGGGCCGGACGCCTCGCCGGCCGTGATCGCGGCGATCCGGGAGCGGCTGGGGCTGGACGCGCCACTGCTCTCGCAGTACCTGCACTGGCTGGGGCAGGTGCTGACGGGCGACCTGGGGCCGAGCTACGCGATCGGCGGGCAGGTCTCCGAGCTGATCGGGGACGGCCTGGCCTCGACCGTCCAGCTCACCCTGGCGGCGCTGCTGCTGGTGGTGGTGCTGGCCGTGCCGACGGCGCTGTACGCGGTGTCGGCGCGGCGGCGGGCACTGGCGGGGGCGCTGCGGGCGCTGACCACGGGGGCGCTGGCGGTGCCGCCGTTCGTCACCGGCGTGGTGCTGGTGCTGGTGTTCGCGGTGGGCCTGGGCCTGCTGCCGGCCGGCGGGTACGCCGCGCTGTCCGACGCGCCGGACCTGGCGGTGCAGTACCTGGCGCTGCCGGCGCTGTGCCTGGCGCTGCCGAGCGCGGCGATCCTGGCCCGCTACCTGCAGGACGGACTGGAGCGGGCGCTCGGCGAGGACTACGTGCGCACCGCGACGGCGCTGGGGGTGCCGCGCCGCCGCGTCCTGTGGCGGCACGCGCTGCCGAACGCGCTGCCCGCCGCGGTCACCGTGCTGGGCCTGCAGATCGGCCAGCTGGTCGCGGGCGCGGTGGTGGTGGAGCGGATCTTCGCCTGGCCGGGCCTCGGCCAGCTGATCGAGCAGGGCGTGCAGCGCCGCGACTACCCGGTGGTGCAGGACCTGCTGCTGCTGGTGGTCGCCGGGTACGTGGCCGTGCAACTGCTCACCGACCTGCTGTACTCCTGGCTCGACCCGCGCGTGCGGTGGGAGTGACGACACGATGACCACGATCCCCTTTCCCCCGGTTGCCCGTTCGCGCAACCGCTACGTCGCCGGGCTGCTGACCTGGCGGGGTGTCAGCGGGCTGGTGCTGGTCGGGACGGTGGCGCTGGCCGGGCTGCTGGCGCCGCTGCTGTCCGGCGCCGACCCGGACGCGCAGGGCCCGCAGGCGCTGGCCGGCCCGAGCGGGGCGCACCCGCTGGGCACCGACGACATCGGGCGGGACCTGCTCAGCCGGCTCCTGCACGGCATCCTCACCGACCTGTCGATCATCCTGACGGCCGTTCCGGCGGGCGCGCTGGCCGGTGCGGGGCTGGCCCTGCTGGCGGCCACCTCGCGGACCGCCGACCTGGTGGTGCAGCGGCTGTTCGACCTGGTGCTGTCCTTCCCGGGGCTGATCCTCGGCCTGGCGGTGACGGCGATCCTCGGGCCGGGCCGCTGGCCCGTGGTGATCATCATCGCGCTGGCCGAAGTACCTTACTTCGGAAGGCAGTTGCGGGCGGGCGTGCTGGTGCAGCGGGAGCGCGAGTACGCGCTGGCCGCCCGGGTCGGCGGCGCGGGCCGGGCCAGGGTGCTGCTGCGGCACGTGCTGCCGAACGCGGTCGACCCGCTGATCGTGCAGGGCGCGGTCGCCCTGTCGGTGGGCGTCTTCATCGAGGGCGCGCTCAGCTTCCTCGGTCTGGGCGTCCGCCCGCCGGAGCCCACCCTGGGCAGCCTGATCAGCGGCTCGGTCGCCTACCTGGACACCCACCCGCTGCTGGCCGCCGCCCCGCTGGCCGTCACCACCGCCCTCGTCCTCGGCTTCACCCTGCTGGCCGAGGCCCTGAACCGAGGGGCGCGCACATGAGCACGGGAAGCCGACCCGACCCGGAGGGCCGTACGATGACCGAATTGATCGACCGCCCGCCGCTGGCGGACCGACCCCCTTCCCCCACCGGCGCGTTGCTGCGGGTGCGCGGGCTGCACGTGGCGTTCGGGGGGCGGCCGGCGGTGCGCGGGGTGGACTTCGCGCTGGGGGCCGGGGAGAGCCTGGGGATCGTCGGCGAGTCCGGATCGGGCAAGTCGACGACCGCGCTGGCGCTGCTGCGGATGCTGCCCGCCGGAGGCCTGATCACCGGCGGGGCGGTGGAGCTGGACGGGCAGGACCTGGCCGGGCTGCCGGAGGAGGCGCTGCGGGCGGTGCGCGGCCGGCGGATCGCGATGATCTTCCAGGACCCGATGTCCTCGCTGAACCCGGTGCTCTCGGTGGGCCGCCAGCTGGACGAGGCGCTGCGGGCGCACGGCGGGCGCCGGTCGAAGGTCGAACGGGCCGCGCGGGCGGTGGAGTTGCTGGAGCTGGTGGGGGTGCCGAAGGCGGCGTCCCGGCTGGGCGACTTCCCGCACCGGTTCTCCGGCGGCCAGCGCCAGCGCATCATGATCGCCCTGGCGCTGGCGCACGACGCCCAGGTGCTGGTCGCGGACGAGCCGACCACCGCGCTGGACCCGACCGTGCAGCGGCAGATCCTGCGCCTGCTGACCCGGATCAACCGGGAGCGCGGCACCGCGCTGGTGGTGATCAGCCACGACCTGGGCGTGATCGCCGAGACCTGCTCCCGGCTGCTGGTGATGCGCGACGGCGAGGTGGTCGAACAGGGCCGCACCGAAAGGCTGTTGACCGACCCGCGGCACGCCTACACCAAGTCCCTGCTGGCGGCGGTGCCCCGGCTGGACGCCCCGTCCCGGGCGGCCGCGAACAGCACCCCGGGCGCCGAACCGCTGCTGGTGGTACGGGGGTTGGCCAAGGGCTACGGCCCGCGGCGGCGGCGGACGGCGGCGCTGGAGTCCGTCGACCTGGAGCTGCACCCGGGCGAGACGCTGGGCCTGGTCGGCGAGTCCGGGTCGGGGAAGTCCACGCTGGCCCGGGCCCTGGTGGGCGCGCACGCGCCCGACGCGGGCGGCATCAGCTTCGCCGGGCAGCCGCTGGACGGCCGGCGGGCCCGGCGGGAGGTCCAACTGGTCTTCCAGGACCCGTACGCCTCGCTGAACCCGCGGCTGACGGTGGGCCGGATCATCGCCGAGCCGCTGATCGCGCACCGGATCGGCGACCGGGCGCAGCGGCAGGCCCGGGTGGCCGAACTGCTGGAGCAGGTGGGCCTGGAGGCGTCGGCGGCGGCCCGTTCGCCGCGCGAGTTCTCCGGCGGGCAGCGGCAGCGGATCGGCATCGCGCGGGCGCTGGCCCCGGAGCCGAGCGTCCTGGTGTGCGACGAGCCGGTCTCCGCGCTGGACGTGTCGGTCCAGGCCCAGGTGATCGAGCTGCTGGCGCGCCTGCAACGGGAGTTGGGGCTGGCGGTGCTGTTCATCGCGCACGACCTGGCGGTGGTGCGGCAGGTCAGCCACCGGATCGCGGTACTGCACCGCGGCCGGATCGTGGAGAGCGGCCCGGCCGACCGGGTCGTCACCGCGCCCGAACACCCCTACACGGCCGAACTGCTGGCGGCCGTCCCGTCCCTTCCCCCCACGACGTCCGGGAGCCTGCTGTGAGCGAGAGCGACGAGAGCGGCCGCAGCCGCCGCGACCCCTACGCGGGCTTCCCCGGCCGGGTCGGGCGGACGTTCGGCGAGTCGGTGCCGTCCTGGCCGCGCCGGGTGCGCCCGCGCGAGGGCGCGCCGAACGTGGTGGTGGTGCTGGTCGACGACCTGGGCTACAGCGACATCGGGCCGTTCGGCTCGGAGGTGCCGACGCCGACCCTGGACGGCCTGGCCGCGCGCGGCGTCAAGCTCGCCAACTACCACACCATGCCGCTGTGCTCGCCCGCCCGGGCGGCGCTGCTGACCGGCCTGAACCCGCACCGGGTGGGGTACTCGTTCGTGGCCAACGCCGACCCGGGCTTCCCCGGGTACGGGATGGAGATCGCGGGCGACGTCCCGACCCTGGCGCAGACCCTGCACGACGCCGGGTACGCAACGTACGCGGTCGGCAAGTGGCACCTGACCCGGGACTCCGCCTCCTCGGCGGCCGACGACCGCGCCAACTGGCCGCTGCAGAAGGGCTTCGACCAGTACTACGGGGTGCTGGAGGGCCTGACCAGCCTGTTCCACCCGCACCAGCTGGTGCGGGACAACTCGCCGCTGGACATCGACGAGTTCCCGGACGGCTACTACTACACCGACGACATCACCGACCGGGCGATCGGCATGGTGAAGTCGCTGCGCGCGCACGACGCCGACAAGCCGTTCTTCCTCTACCTGGCGCACAACGCGGTGCACGGCCCGCTCCAGGCCAAGCCGGAGGACCTGGCCCGGCACCGGGGCCGCTACGACGGCGGCTGGGACGAGCTGCGGGAGCGGCGCTTCGCCCGGCAGCTGGCGGCCGGGCACTTCCCGCCCGGCACCGAGCTGCCGGAGCGCAACGGCGAGGCCGGGTACGAGGTCGGGGCCTGGGACGAACTCGACGCGGTGCAGCGGAAGTTGTACGCCCGCTACATGGAGGTCTACGCCGCCATGGTCGACAACGTCGACCAGAACCTGGGCCGGCTGACCGACGTGCTGGCACAGCTCGGCGAACTCGACAACACCATCGTGGTCTTCACCTCCGACAACGGCGGCACCGGCGAGGGCGGCGCGGAGGGCACCCGCAGCTACTTCAGCCGCTTCGTCCACCACCCGAACCTGCCCGCCGACTGGAACCCGGACGTGCAGCGGGAGATCGACCTGATCGGCGGCCCGCAGTCGCTGGTGCACTACCCGCGCGGCTGGGGCATGGCCTCCAACACGCCGTTCCGGCTGTACAAGGGCCAGACCCACGCGGGCGGCGTGCGCGTCCCGTTCGTGCTGTCCTGGCCGGCCGGGCTGCCGCGCGCGGCGGGCGACGACGGGGTGCGCGGCCAGTACCAGTACGTCACCGACCTGCTGCCCACGCTGCTCGAACTCGCGGGCGTAGAGCGGCCGGTGGCGCGCGGCGGGGTGGCGGTGCAGGAGCTGGACGGGGTGTCGTTCGCGTCCGTGCTGCGGGCCGCCGACGCGCCGTCCACCCACCACGAGCAGTACTGCGAGATGACCGGCAACCGCTCGTACTACCGCGACGGCTGGAAGCTGGTGACCCTGCACCGGCCGGGCGCGCCCTACGACGACGGCGAGTGGGCGCTGTACGACCTGCGCACCGACCCGACCGAGATCCACGACCTGTCGGCCGAACGCCCCGAACTAGTCAAGGAGTTGGCGCAGGCATGGGAGGACGCGGCCTGGCGCAACGGGGTCTTCCCGCTGGCCGACGCCTCCGGCGGCTTCGTACTGCGCAACCCGGAGGAGGAGGCGCTGCGCCGCCCGGTGACCCTGCTGGCCGGCACCCCGGAGCTGGAGCGCTACCGCTCCTCCCGGCTGGTGGCGTTCCGCTCCTTCACCGCCGAGGTCGTCCTCGACCGGCACGGCGCGGACGACCAGGGCATGCTGGTCTCGCACGGCGACCAGGGCGGCGGCTACAGCCTGTACGTGGAGGACGGGCGGCTGCGCCTGGCGTACAACCAGTACGGCGAGCTGTTCGAGGCCGACGCGGGCGAACTGCCGCCCGGGGCGCACCTGGTGGCGCTGGAGGCGACGGCGGTGGCCGAGCTGAAGTGGCGCTTCGAGGTGCGGGTGGACGGCGCGGTCACGGGCACGCTCGGCCCGGTGCACCAGCTGATCGGGATGGCCCCGTTCCAGGGCATCAGCGTCGGCGTCGACCGCAAGTCCCCGGTGTCCTGGCCGCTGTGGGAGCGCCACCGCTCCTTCCGCTACACCGGTGGGCTGCGCTCGGTGACCTACCTGCCGGGCCCGGCCGCGCCGTACGACCCGGAGACGGTGGCCCGGGCCCTGCGGGAGGCGGCGGCGGCCTTCGAGTGACGCGGCGGCGCTCGGGCCGGGCCCGGCCGACGGGCGGGCGGGCGACGGGCGGGCGACGGGCCGGGCCGGGGTATCCGGAGTCCGGGCCGGGGTACCCGGAGGCCGCCGTCGCCGTTCGGTGCGGAAGACTCCCGGCCGGGCCCGCACCGACCGCGGGCCCGGTACGCCCCCGCCCGACCGGAGGAGCCCGCGTGGCCGTCGACCTGCGCCGATTCACCGCCCTCGCGCCGGACGTCCGGCGGACGCTGCTGGACGTGTACGCGGATGTCCGGGCCCCGCTGCTGGACCACCCCAACTACCGGGTCCGGGCCTTCGCCGAACGCCTCGACCAGCACGCCGCCACCCCGGGCTTCGCCCTCGTCCTGGCCCTGGCCGCCCCCGATCGGGCCGGGGGCACCGCGATCGGCTACGCCTACGGCACCACCGTCGGGCCCGCCGACGGCTACTGGCAGCGCCTGGCCGAACCGCTGCCCGCGGGCTTCACCGCGACCCCGGTGCTGGCCCTGCGGGAGATCGGCGTCCGGATCCCCTGGCGGGGCACCGGAACGGCCCGCCTGATCCACGACGCCCTGCTCGCCGACCGCCCGGAACAGCGCGTCGCGCTGATGGTCAACCCGCTGGCGGGCGAGGGCAAGGTGCTCCGGCAGTACGAGAGCTGGGGCTACCGGAGGTTCAACTCCCAGCGCTCGACGCCGCTCTCCCCCGAGCTGACGGCGATGATCCGCCCGATCCACCCGCTCCGCCCCTGAAACCCCGGCGGCCCTCCCCGGCACTCCCCCTCCCCGGCACCCGCTCCGGCGGCGTGTCAGGAGTCAGGACGCGGCGGGATCGCCGTCCAGCGGCCTGGTCCAGCGGCGCCACCGGTCCTCGCGCCCGTAGCCGGCGGCCTCCCAGGCGGCGCGGCCCAGCGCGTTGTGCTCCAGCACCATCGCGTCGGCCCGGCGGCCACCGGCCTGCGCGAAGCGGGCGTGCGCGGCGTCGAGCAGGGCGGTGCCGATGCCCCGGCGGCGGGCGGCGGGGTGGACGGCCAGCCGGTAGAGGTGGCAGCGCCAGCCGTCCCACCCGGCGATCACCGTGCCGAGGATCGCGCCCTCGTGCTCGGCCAGGAGCAGGGCCTGCGGGTCGCGTTCCAGCAGCCGGGCGACGCCCGCCCGGTCGTCGCTGATGCTGGTGCCCTCGGCGGACTCGGCCCAGAACGCCAGCACCGCGTCGATGTCCTCGGGGCGGGCCGCCCGCAGCTCGTACTCGCTCATGCCCCCGTTCCTACCAGCCCCGCCCGGCCGCCCGCCAACGGGTTTGCCCGCCCCGCCCCGTCCTCCGTCCCCGCCGCGTTCCCCGTCCCCGGCGCGGCCTGGCGCCGGGTCAGCCGCGCAGCGCCCACACCGTGGTGGACTTCTCGGCCGCGTCCTCCAGGTCGGCGGCGACCGGGACGGTGTACTCGGCGAGCGCGGTGAAGCGCCCGCGCGGCAGGTAGGCCCGCCCCGGGTCGCCGACCACCACGGTCGCGCCCCGGGCGGCGGCCCGCTCCAGGAACGGCAGGAAGCGGGCCGCCATCGTCCGCTCGTAGAACACGTCGCCCGCCAGCACCACCTCGTCCGGCGCGCCGTCACCGTCCAGCACGTCGGCCAGTTCGGCCGTCACCGCGACGCCGTTGAGCTGCGCGTTCACCTCGATCGAGGCCACCGCGTAGGCGTCGATCTCCGCCGCCCGCACCCCGGCCGCGCCGCTCAGCGCCGCCGCGACGCCGACCAGTCCGGAGCCCGCCGCCAGGTCCAGCACCCGCCGCCCGCGCACCAGTTCGGGATGGTCCAGGACGTACCGGGCCACCGCCACCCCGCCCGCCCAGGGGAACGCCCAGAACGGCGGCGGCAGCCCCTCCCGTCCGCGCGCCCGCTCGGTGGTCTCCCACAGCTCGATCGCGTCCCCCGCCATCCGCAGCCGCACCTCGGGCACGAACGGCACCGGCCCGGGACTGGTGTGGGCGCGGACGAACTCGGCGTCCTCCCCGGCGACCGGGCGCACGGGCGGGTGCGCGGTCGGGTGTACTGCGGCGGTGTCGTTCCCCATGGGCGGAAGCTTAGGGCGTCCACGGCGCTCCACCTCCCGCCCGCCACCCGCCCGCCCGCCCGCCATCCCCCCCCCCCCCCCCCCCCCCCCCCCCCCCCCCCCCTCTCCCCGTCTCCCCCTGTCTTCGCCCGCCCCTCCCGTCCCCCACCCGTCTCCCACCGGTCCTCCGCCGCGCCGACGGCGGGTCACCCCGTGATCACGGACGACGTACCGTTTCGATACCGAAGCCGTTATGAGCTGCGGAAACGCTCGCCCCGCGCGGGGCCGCCCGAGTACGATCCGGGCAGACGCCCCGGCCGGTGCACCCCACAAGTGCCAGGCCGCGGGCGGCGGCTCCGCGCGGGCCCGCGACGGCCTCACCACGGCCGGACGGGCGATGCCGCGCTCCACGTCACCGCGCGCCAGGGCAGTCGCGCGAAGCGGAAGGGCAGCGATTTGACGGACCGGCTCACCGGAGGGGACTCCTCACTGCTGCGGCGCATCAACGCCGCGGTCACCCTGCGGTCGTTGCGCGACGGACAGGCCGTCACGCTGACCCAGCTCGTCGGCGACACCGGCCTGTCCAGGCCCACCGTCGAGGGCGTGATCGAGGGGCTGCTGGAGTCCGGGCTGGTCGCCGAGGTCGAGCACGTCCAGGAGTCGGGCCGTCAGCGCGGCCGCCCGGCCCGCTGGTTCCGGTTCCGCGCCGAGGCCGGGCACGTGCTCGGCATCGAGATCGGCGTCCACGACCTGCGGGTCGTCCTCGCCGACCTGGCCGGCGAGGTGCTGACCAGCCACTCCCGGCCGGTGGACGAGTCGGTGGAGGCCGAGGAGCGGCTCGCCCTGGTCCGCACCACCGTCGGCGAGGTGCTGCGCAAGGCCGGGGTCTCCCGCGACAACCTGTGGGAGGTCGCCGTCGGCACCCCCGGCATCGTCGACCGGGACGGCACCATCCGGCTCGGCACCGCGATGCCCGGCTGGACCGGCCTCGACCTCGGGGCCCGGCTGCGCCGCTCCTTCCGCTGCCCCGTGGTGATCGAGAACGACGCCAACCTGGCCGCCATCGCCGAGCACTGGAAGGGCGCGGCGGTCGGCAAGGGCGACGTGGTGTTCGTGATGGCCGGGCTCAGCCCCGGCGCCGGCTCGCTGATCGGCGGGCGGCTGCACCGCGGCCACGGCGGCGCGGCCGGCGAGATCGGCGCGCTCCACCTGCTCGGCCAACAGGCCACCCCCGAACGGCTGTTGTCCACCACCGGCAAGCCGCTCGACCCGCTGGACGAGGCCGCCGTGGCCCGGGTGCTGCGGCTGGCCCGGGAGGGCGACCAGGTCTCGCAGATCGCCATGGACCGCTTCCTGAGCCGCCTGGTGCACGACGTCACCGCGCTGGTCCTCGCCCTCGACCCCGAACTCGTCGTGGTCGGCGGCTGGGCGGCCGGGCTGGACGGGGTGCTGGAGCCGCTGCGCGAGCAGCTCGCCCGCTACACGCTGCGCTCCCCCGAGGTGGCGCTCGCCGCGCTCGGCTCCGAGGTGGTCGCGATGGGCGCGCTGCGGGTCGCCCTCGACCACGTCGAGGAGCAGCTGTTCGCCGTCGACCCGCCCACCGCGCGGTAGCCGCCGCCCGCGTCCCCGCGCCGCCCGCGTTCCCGCGCCGCCCTCGGCCCCCGCTACGCCAGGCAGAGCAGGTCGTACGCACCGCCGAGCCGCGCCCGGGCGTGCGCCAGCATCCGCCGCGCGTACCGGGGGTCGTGCTTGAGCGAGTCGTAGCCGGGGCGGTCGTCGGGCGGCAGCACGCCCGCGGTCTCGGCGAGGTAGACGTCGAAACCCGGGTACATCAGCACCGCGTACGGCAGGTCGTCGACGTCCAGCGCGAACACCGGGTACTCGCCGAGCCCGTCGCGCTCGGCGTGCGGGCCGACGGACAGCACCCGGCGGGAGTCGGAGCCGCCGGGCAGCAGGAAGCACTCGCCGAACCGCTCCGAGAACGGCTCGAAGCAGGAGCCCCACGGCTCGCCGTACTCCTCGACGGCGATCTCGCCCAGGGTGCGCGGCGCGAGGGCGCCGTCCTCGTCGAACCAGTCGTGGCGCGCCAGCATGCCGCTGTCGTACGCCAGCCAGGTGCGCAGACTGGGCGGCAGCGGGTGGCCGCTGGGGAAGGCCGTCAGCTCGGGGCGCGGCCGGAGGGCGCCCTCGACCCACGGGCCGGCGAACCGGTGGTGGTCGAGCACCTGACGGCCCGGGTCCTCCCGCACGGCGGCGACCGCCCGTTCGGTGAGCACCCTGCCGTGGTCCGCCTGCCCGGTCAGGTCCGCCCGGCCCGTCTGATCCATCGTGGCGCCGCTCCCCTGCTTCACCGGTCGTCAGTGAGCAGGAGCGTAACGGCGGCCACCGACAAGGCGTCCTGACGGCCCGTCAGGAGCGGCGGTGGGCGGCGGGTGCCGGGCCCGGCCTCAGGAGACGGCGGCGGCGACCGGGACGGCGGAGGCGACCTGGACGGCCGCGCCGGACTCGCCGAAGGTCAGCTTGCAGGTGTCGGCCCGGTAGGTGGAGACCCCGACCGCGACCAGCCGGCCGGCCGTCGCGTACTGCGTGGTGACCACCAGCACCGGGGTGCCCGGGGGGCGCTCCAGCAGCGCGGCCTCGGCGGCCTCCGCGACACCCAGCTCCACCGAGCGGGACTCGCCCTCGGCGCCGAGCCGCTCCAGCTGGCGCAGCACGCCGCGGGCCCGGTCGCCGCCCTTCACCACCACGGCCAGGTGCGGCAGCGCGGCGGAGGGCACGTGCAGCGACTCGGCGGCGACCGTCACGCCCTGGACGGTCCGCAGCCGGCGCACGGTGTGCACCTGGTCGCCCGCGGCCAGGCCCAGCGTGCGGGCCAGCGCGGCGGCGGCGGGGCCGGTGGTGCAGTCCACCACCGTCCACTCCTGCCCGTCGCGGGCGGCGCCGGGACGGCCGGACTCGCGCCCGCCGACCGGGATGCCCACCCGCGGGGCGGCGATCAGCGTGCCGATGCCGCGGCGGCGGACCAGGCGGCCCTCCAGCTCCAGCTGGTCCAGGGCCTGCCGGAGGGTGGCCCGGGCCACGCCGAAGCGCGCCGAGAGCTCCCGCTCGTTGGGCAGCACCTGGCCGGTGGAGAACTCGGTGTCCATGGTGCGCAGCAGCACCGTGCGCAGGTGCCAGTACTTCGGCTCCGCCACCGCCGCGAGCGTTCCTTGCCCCACCGTGTCCTCCACCCTGAGGGACGACAGGCCCACCGCGGCTCCCCGTTTCGGCAGGTGGGGGAGGCGGGCTTTATCCGTCCTTCTTTATTAAAGGTCTTTGCAGTAAGTGACAGTAGGGGGTGCCCCGGGAGATGGTCAAGACCAATGGGAGGTGTTCCTTGCGGATCGCCCGCCGACCCGGTATGGCCCGCCGGTTCGCCCGGAATGCCGGGCTGTCGGAGCCGACCGGTACCCTCGCTCCGTGCACAGCATCATCACGACAGTCAACGTCAACGGGATCCGGGCGGCCGCCAAGAAGGGCTTCCTGGAGTGGATCGACGGCACCGAGTCCGAGGTGGTCTGCCTCCAGGAGGTGCGCGCCGAGGCCGGGCAGTTCGACGACGTGCTGGCCCGGCTCGACGGGTGGCACGGTGTCTGGGCGCCCGCCGCGGCCAAGGGGCGGGCCGGGGTGGCGGTGCTCTCCCGGCGCGCGCCCGAGGCCACCCGGATCGGCTTCGGGTCCGCCGAGTTCGACTCCTCCGGCCGCTACGCCGAGCTCGACCTGCCCGGCCTGACGGTCGCCTCGCTGTACCTCCCCTCCGGCGAGGTGGGCACCGCGCGGCAGGACGAGAAGGAGCGCTTCATGGCCGAGTTCCTGCTCCACCTCGGCGAGCTGCGGGCCCGCGCGGCGGCGGAGGGCCGCGAGGTGGTGGTCTGCGGCGACTGGAACATCGCCCACCGCGAGGCCGACCTGCGCAACTGGAAGGCCAACCGGAAGAAGGCCGGCTTCCTCCCCGAGGAGCGCGCCTGGTTCTCCCGCGTCCTCGACGACCACGGCTACGTGGACGTCCTGCGCCACCACCACCCCGACCAGGACGGCCCCTACTCCTGGTGGTCCTACCGCGGCCGCGCCTTCGACAACGACGCCGGCTGGCGCATCGACTACCAGCTGGCCACCCCGGGTCTGGCCGCCCGCTGCACCCGCGCCCACGTCGAACGCGCCGCCACCCACGCCGAGCGCTGGTCCGACCACGCCCCGGTCACGGCGGTCTACGGCCACGGCTCCTGATCCCGCCGCCGGCCGGTCCCCGGCGCCTGGGCGGCGGGGACCGGTGGGGGCGGAGGACGGTCAGAGGGGCAGAGGGGTCAGACGCGGTCGGCTGCGATCAGGACGTACTGGAAGGAGCCGTCCTTGTAGGACTCGATGAACGCCTCCTCGATGCCGGTGACCAGCGAGGAGGTGGCGCGCAGTTCCCAGTAGGGGAGGGTGTCGGGGGTCAGGTCGATGACGGCCTGCGGGACGAGGCGGTTGTCGGCCATCGCGCGGAGGTACTCGCGGCGGGAGTGGATGTTGCACTCGAAGTGGGCGTTGATCTGGGAGACCCACTTGGAGGGCTGGCCGTAGCGCGGGTTCCAGCAGCCGGTGACGGTGACGTACCGGCCGCCGACCTTGAGCACCCGGGCGTGCTCGGCGAACAGGTCGTGCAGGTCGACGTACATGCTGGACTCGTTGTTCCAGGAGCCGGACATCAGGCCGCCGGCGAACGGGGTGTCGAGCATGTTGCAGACCCGGGAGCGGACGTGGTCGGCGATGCCGAGCTCCCGGGCGCGGCGGTTGCCGAACTCGGCCTGGGTGGTGGAGAGGGTGACGCCCTCGACCTTGCAGCCGAAGCGCTGGTGGGCCATGACCATGGAGCCGCCGCGACCGCAGCCGGCGTCCATCAGGGTGTCGCCCGGCGCGATCGGGCCGAGGTGGTCGAGCAGGACCTCGGCCTGGGCGGACTCCAGCCGGTGCAGTTCGGCGATCAGCTTCTTCTCGTACGCGCCGTCCTCGGGGGTGCCGAGGGCGGCGTGGTCGACCTCGCCGATGCCGTAGTGGTGGTGGTAGAGGCCGTCGACGTCGCCGAGGCGCAGGTTGACCGGCCGGGCCTCGTTGTTCCAGTAGCGGGCGATGTCGCCCTGGTAGGCGGTCGCCGGAGCCGGAACGAAGGGGGTGGCGGCGTCGGTGCCGGTGGGGGCGGGGCCGGTGGTGGTGGTGTCGAATTCGGTGCTGGTCATGTCCACGTGTCCGTTTCTTGCCGGTTCTTACCAGAAGTTGGGCAGGGTGTAGCGGTAGGTGTTGGTCCGGTGCCAGTAGTGGTTGCCGTCCACCCAGGCGGCCACCCCGCGCAGGAAGCGCAGCAGCGGCGGGGCCGGGCAGGCGGCGGCGAGGGCGGCGGACTCGGCCTCGAAGGCGTGCATCAGCTCGTTGTGGACCTCGACGGCCTTCAGGTAGCCGTCCCGGTCGGAGAGCCCCTCGCGTTCGGCGATCACCACGGGCAGGTTGAGGTGGCGGCCGGGGCTCGCCAGCTCCTTGGTGTACGAGTAGAGGTCGTTGACCAGGGTGGTCGCGTTCCCGGCGAGCGCGATGACCCGCTGGGTCCCGGGCCTCGCGTGCAGGTCGGCCGGCAGTTCGTAGCCGCCGACGGTGTCGGTGATGGTCGGGCAGGGGCGGAAGTTGTTGAACTGGCGCATCGCCAGGTACTCCCACACCTCGGGCACGTGGTCGGTCTCGGCCCAGGCGGCCTCGGCCAGGTAGCCCAGGTGCAGGCGCGCCATGTCGTGCCGGTAGCGGTCGGCCTGGGAGGGGGACGCGGCGTCGGTGAAGTACGCCATGGCGGAGCGGTAGGCGCGGCGCGGGGCGTCCGAGCCGAGCGACTCGGCCCAGCCCGGCGCGTACTCCGCGGTGGTGTGCAGCGGGTCGATGGCGGTGTGCGCGAGCAGCAGCCGGCTGCCGAGGCCGACCGGGGAGCCGCCGTGGTCCTCGCAGTAGCAGTCGTCGACCGCGTTCTCGGCGACCATCAGGCGGGTGGCCAGCATCAGGTGGTCGACGGTGGGGGCGTCCGGGTGGCAGGCCACCATGTAGCGCCCGACCGAGAAGCCGTCGAACTCGCCTTCCCACTCGTCGGGGAAGAGGTCCACCTCGTCCACCGCCCAGTCCTTGATCCGGCGGCTGACCTCGGCCACCCGGACGGGGTCGGGCTCCGGCACCGGGTGGTGGTACAGGCCGGGCACCGGGATGCCCTCCGCCGGGGTGCCCTTCGCCGGGGTGGCGGCGGACGGCTCCGGGACGGCGGCGGGCCGCGGCGGCGCGGCCGGTGCCGGGAGGCGGGGCAGTAGCAGGCCGCCCGTCCCGAGTCCGCTGGGGCCGCGCAGGATGCGCTCCAGCCCGCCGCCGGACGCCCCGGACGCCCCGGGCGCGGCGGGTACGGCGGTGGGCGCGGCGGCGGATGCGGTGCGTGCGTCGAGGACGGCGGCGATGGCGGTGGTGGCGGGCGGGCCGGGCAACGCGGTGAGGGCGGCCGGGGCGGCGGGGGCCGGGGGCGGAGAGGAAGGCCCTGGCTCGGGCATCCTGGACTCCTTACTGGGAGGGGACGGTCTGGTCGGGACGGCCGGCGGAGGCGCGTCCGGGCGTGCGGACGGGGGCGGGCGGCGTGCGGCCGTCCGCCACGAGCGGGGATCTCGTGGTCAGCCTGCTCCGGGAGCGTCCGCGGACGCGTTCGGCGGGTCGACCCGCGTCCGTGCGAGCGTCCGCGTCGGCAGCGGTGCCGACTCCACGACCGGGCCGGCCTCAACGGTCATGGGACGAACACTCCTCGGGGAACGGGTAATTGACGATCCGTCAGCAATCGTGACCGGCTCGGTCGGATCTTGGGGAACGCTAACGCTCCGTAGACGCGCTCCGCCCACGGGGCCGGGGGTATTTACCTCGATACGGTGATCTTGCGAACCCCGAGGTTTACCCGGGCCGTCCTGGCCGCGCGCGAACGCCCCCGCCCCCGCGCGGCGGCGGGGACGGGGGCGTTCGAATTCCGGCGGGTTGGACGGGCGGGACGGGCGGGACGGGCGGGACGGGCCGAACGGACTGGACGGGTCAGGCGGTGGTGCAGGCGGTGCCGTTGAGGGTGAAGGCGGGCAGCGCGGCGGGAGTACCGGTGGCCTGGAAGCCGAAGGAGGCGGTGCCGCCGGGGGCGAGCGTGCCGTTCCAGCCCGCGTCGGTGGCGGTGACGGCCGCGCCGCCCTGGACCACCTGGGCGTTCCAGGCGTTGCTGACCGTCTCGTTGCCCCGGTACGTCCAGGCCAGCTTCCAGCCGGAGACGGTGCCGCTGCCGGTGTTGCGCACCGTCACGTCGGCGGTGAACCCGTTGCCCCAGCTGCTGCCCACGGTGTAGCTGACCGCGCACCCCGTGACCGGCCGGGTCGGACCACCGCTCGCGCTCGGCGAGGAGGAGGGGGACGGGGAGGGGGAGGTCGAGGGAGATGCCGACGGAGAAGGGGACGGGGCCGAGGAGGACGGCGAGGGAGAGGGAGAGGGAGAGGGAACGGGGGACGAGGACGGGCCGGTGCCGCCCGGTTCGGCGCCCCACTGCGGCACTCCCCCGTCCAGCAGCCGGATGTTCGGCGCGTCCACCGGCGTCGAGCCGGGGACCAGCGAAATGCCCTGGTACGACCAGTCGTTGGTGGGGTCCCAGGCGCCCGAGGAGGCGATCCGGAACTGCACCTCCTTGCGGTAGGCGGACTGCCCGGCCGGGGCGATCACGGTGGTGGAGCAGTCGACCGTGACGTAGTAGGTGGAGCCCGCGTAGAACGTCGGGCCGCTGACCGCGCCGCACTGGTTGTAGTTGGTGGTCAGGGTGATCTGGCTCGGGCTCACGCCCGGTTCCAGGGTGAAGTAGTAGCGCAGCGAGGCGTTCTTGAGCGGGCGGGCCGGCCAGGCCGACTTGTTGATCAGGTACGCCTTGATCTCGGTGAAGTTGGGTCCGGCGGCGTTCACCGAGGCCTGGACGGACATCTCCGGGCCGTCCGGGGTCTCCCTCGGCGGGAAGTTCGCGAGCGGGGCGCCGCCGTACTCGCCGTAGAGCCGGGCCAGTGCGCCGGTGAAGGCGGCGTTGTAGTCGGTGGCGACCTCGTTGTTGACGTAGTTGGAGCGGTCGTCGGTGTAGGAGTCGTCAGCCGAGCTCGGGCCGCCGACCAGGGCGCCGATCAGGGTGTGCCGGCTGTTGACGGGGTTGGTGAGCTGGTCGGTCCAGGAACCGTGGGCGGTGCGGTGGTGCGGGTTCTTCGGGGGGTTGGTGCCGTAGCCGATCAGGTAGCTGGACTTGCGGGGGTTGTCGCCGAGCGCGTAGTCGATCTGGCGGAGCGCGAAGTCGTGGTAGCGGGCCTTGCGGACGGGGTCGCCGGTGAGCGTGTCGGAGTAGACCAGGGCGACGAAGGAGGTGTTGGCGGCGTAGCGCAGCGAGCCCCAGGAGTCGAGCACGGCCTCGCCGCCCGGCGAGTACTTGACCTGGCTGCCGTTGACGCCGACGGTCCACCAGTCCAGCCAGCGGTTGGCGTCGTCGACGTACTGCTGTTTGCCGGTGAGTTGGGCCAGCAGCACGTAGGCGCCGTAGGACTTGTCGTCCCAGGCGATCGTCCACTTGTAGGACTTGGTCGTGGTCTGCGGCTCGGTGGAGAGGTTGGCGTAGTAGCTCTCGGCCTTGGCCAGGTAGGCGCTGTCGCCGGTGGCCTTGTAGAGCCAGATCGCGCCCCAGACCAGTTCGTCGTTGTAGCCGCTCCAGGAGTTGTAGTAGCCCTGGGCGTCCTTGATGCAGTCGCTGTACTTGCCGCGGTAGGTGTCGGCGAAGGTGTACAGCTGCTTGGCGTGGGTGAGCAGGGTCGCCGCGTACGCCGGGTCGCTGTCGGCGAAGACGAGGGACGAGGAGGCGAGCGCGGCGGCCGTCTCGCCCGCCAGGTCCGAGCCGGGGCAGGAGGCGTCGATCCTGTACGCGGGCCGGGCCATCGGCAGCACCTCGGCCGGGCCCCACCAGGCGTGGTCGGCCGAGCCGTTGCCGATCTGGCCGTAGAGCACGTTCGGGGCGGGGTGCGCCTTGAGCAGGTAGTCGTCGACGAAGCGCAGGTTGTTCTTGAGGTACGGCAGTTGCCCGGAGGCGGTGTAGCCCTGCTTCTCGGCGATGCCGCCCCAGGCCAGCATGGTGGTCGACGCCGCCATCGGCAGGCCGAACTTGACGTGGTCGCCCGCGTCGTACCAGCCGCCGGTGAGGTCGAGCCCGACGTCCTTGCCGTCGTCGAGCGCGGAGTCGCCGCGCCAGCCGACCCGGTTGGTGGCGGGCAACTTGCCGGACTGCTGGGCCTCGTAGAAGAGCAGCGACTTCTGCAGCGCCTCGCCGTAGTTGAACGCGGACGCGGCGGTGCCGGCGGCAGCGGCGGCGGGCGCGCTGTGCAGCGGCAGCAGCGCCCCGGCGGCCAGGGCCCCGGCCGCGAGCAGTCCGCAGAGGGCGCGCCGGGCGGAGCCGGGGTGCCGGGGGGCGACCGTACGGCGGACGGGTGCGGGCGGGCCGGACGGGCCGGGTGGGGGTGCGGCGGGGTGCGGCATGGTGTCCTTCCGGGGCGGCTGCGGGGTGGGGGCGTGGGGGGAGCCGATCGGACGGCCCGTGACCTGCCCAAACACCGTGGGAGCGCTCCCACACCCCGAGCGGCTCGGGACGGTGTCGACAGGCGGTGGGCGGCGTCCATGGTGGCCACGCCGCCGCACCGGTGTCAATGAACAACTCGTAAGTTACAGAAGGGATTTCACGCCCCGCAGGGACCCGCCTCGCCTGCCTCGCCCGTCGGTTCCCGCCAGTGCCTGCCGGCGCCCGCCGGTGCCCGTCAGTGCCCGGTCGCCGGCAGCGACAGGTCGAGCCAGGCGCAGGCGTCCGGAGCCAGTTGGCCGTCCTGGAGCGGGGCGCTGGTCAGCAGGGGGGTGCTGCCGGGCGGGAGGGGGAGGGGGCGGTCGGTGAAGTTGACCAGGCAGGCGAACGAGCCGTCGCGGGTGAAGGCCAGCACGCCGGGGTCGGCGGGCAGCCAGTCGAGCGTCTCGGGCAGTGTGGCGAGGCGGTCGCGGCGCAGCCGCAGGGCGTCGCGGTAGAGGGCGAGCACCGAGTGCGGGTCGGCGTGCTGGGCGGCGACGCTCTGTTCGGCCCAGGCGGCGGGCTGCGGGAGCCAGGGGTCGGCGGCGCCGTCCGGGGAGAAGCCGAACGGGGCCCGGGTGCCAGACCAGGGCAGCGGGACGCGGCAGCCGTCGCGGCCGCGGTCGGCGCCGCCGGAGCGGACGAAGGTGGGGTCCTGGAGTAGCGCATCGGGGATGGACTCGACCTCGGCGAGCGCGAGTTCGTCGCCCTGGTAGACGTAGACGCCGCCGGGCAGCGCCATGGTGAGCAGGGCTGCGGCGCGGGCCCGGCGCAGGCCGAGGGCGCGGTCGGTGGGGGCGCCGAGCCGCTTGTTGCCCATGTCGAAGGAGGTGTCCTCGCGGCCGTAGCGGGTGGCGTGCCGGATGGTGTCGTGGTTGGAGAGCACCCAGGTGGGCGGGGCGCCGACCCGGGCGTGCGCGGCCAGGGTGCCGTCGACGACGTCCCGGACGGCGTCGTGCTCCCAGGCGCAGCACAGGAACTCGAAGTTGAACGCGGAGTGCAGCTCGTCCGGGCGCAGGTAGCGGGCGAACTGCTCGGGGGTGGGGAGCCAGACCTCGCCGACGAAGACCCGGTCGTCGGGGTAGCTGTCGGTGATCTTGCGCCAGGAGCGGTAGACCTCGTGGACGGCGTCGACGTCCTGGTAGGGCAGGTCGGTGACGTCGGGGTGCGGGCCGACGTCGGGCAGGCCGGGCTTCTTGGCCAGGCCGTGGGCGACGTCGATCCGGAAGCCGTCCACGCCGTGGTCCAGCCAGAACCGCAGGACGGACTCGAACTCGGCGCGGACCTCGGGGTGTTCCCAGTTGAGGTCGGGCTGCTCGGGGGCGAACAGGTGCAGGTACCAGTCGCCGGGGGCGCCGTCGGGGCCGGTGGTGCGGGTCCAGGCGGGGCCGCCGAAGTACGACTGCCAGTCGTTGGGCGGGAGTTCGCCGTCGGCGCCGCGGCCGGGGGTGAACCAGAAGCGCTCCCGGGCGGCGGAGCCGGGGTCGGCGGCGAGCGCCTCCCGGAACCAGCGGTGCTGGTCGGAGCAGTGGTTGGGCACCAGGTCGACGATGACCCGCAGGCCGTGGCCGTGGGCTTCGGCGATCAGTTCCCGGGCCTCGGCGAGGGTGCCGAACAGCGGGTCGATGTCGCGGTAGTCGGCGACGTCGTAGCCGCCGTCGGCCATCGGGGAGCGGTACCAGGGGTTGAACCAGAGGGCGTCCACGCCGAGGTCGCGCAGGTACGGCAGGCGGCTGCGCACGCCCGCGAGGTCGCCGACGCCGTCGCCGTTGCCGTCGGCGAAGCTGCGCACGTAGACCTGGTAGATGGCGGCGGTGCGCCACCAGGGCCGGGTGTGGCGTTCGGTGGACTTGCTCACGGGGGTTCTTCTCCTTGTTCGTGGACGGGCCCGGGGCCCGGGGCCCGCCCGCGGGTGCGGGCGGGCCCGGACGGATGGTCACCGGGGGCCGTGGTGCGGGCGGGCCCGGGCGGGTGGTCCGCCGGGGGCCGTGGTGCGGACGGGCGGGCGGGGCCGCCGGCCGCCGGTGCGGGCGGGGCTACCAGCCGCTGTTGCCGGTGCCGCGCTGGATGGTGAAGCCGCCGGTCACGTTCAGCGGGGCCTCGGCGGTCTGGGAGACCTTGGTGTTGGCGAAGGTGCCCCGGCCGCCGGCGTTGCCCTCGATGCCGTTGGCGCCGGTCCTGGTGATGGTCAGTCCGTCGACGCGCAGGTCGGCGATCTGCTTCTGCCAGGAGAGCAGGAGGCCGCTGTAGGTGGAGTCCTCGACGGTGTTGCCGTTCAGCACGACGGGCTGGGTGAGGTCGCTCTGGTCGGCGTAGATCCAGACCGCGCCGAGCTTGGAGTTCCAGTTGACCTCCATGCTGCCGGTGCGGCGCAGCACGTTGCCGGAGACGGTGGTGGTGCCGGTGAAGGGCTGGCCGAAGCGGGTGGAGACGGTGATGCCGGCGCCGGCGGTGACGGTGTCGGAGATCAGGTTGTCCTGGACGCTGTTGCCGCTGCCGCCGTAGACGGCGGCGCCGTTGGCGAGGGCGGGCAGCTGCACGGTGTTGTGCCGGAAGGCGCTGTCGGTGACGGCCGCGCCGTCGGACCACATGGCCAGCGCGTCGTCGCCGGTGCCGCGGATGCTGCTGTTGGAGACGACGGCGCCGTTCACCGCGCCGTGCAGGTTGACGCCGTCGGCGTAGGTGTCGCGGATCCGCAGGTCGCTCGCCTGGAGGCCCTTGGTGGGCGCGTTGATCCAGAGGCCGACCTTGGTGTGCCGGATCCAGACGTTCCGGATGACGGAGCCGGTGCCGAAGTCGCCTTCGATGCCGGCCTGGCCGCCGGCGTCGTCGCGGACGGTGTTCTGGCCGTCGATGGCCAGGTTCTCGACGGTGCTGGTGCCGCCCTGCCCGTACAGGCCGCCCTTGAGGCCGGTGCCGCGCAGCACGGTGTACCAGACGCCCGCGCCGCGCAGTTTCACGCCGGAGAGGTTGACGTGGTCGGAGACGGTGTAGGTGCCGGCCGGGAGGAACAGGCCCTTGCCCTGGCTCTTGGCCGTGT
This sequence comes from Kitasatospora sp. SolWspMP-SS2h, assembly GCF_003259315.1. Lineage (GTDB taxonomy): Bacteria > Actinomycetota > Actinomycetes > Streptomycetales > Streptomycetaceae > Kitasatospora > Kitasatospora fiedleri. The sequence continues at coordinate 395,170 of NZ_QLLT01000001.1, forward strand.
TCAGGGCGCTGTTGAGGGCGGCGGTGACGTCCGGGCCGCCCGGGGTGACGCCGAGGCTCGCGGCCGACAGGTAGCCGCTGGGCAGGGTCTCGGCGGTGCCGGTCTGTTCGGCCTCGACCAGGTCGAGGGTGTAGGAGGCGGCGGTGTCCCCGGCGTCCTTCTGGAAGCGCAGCACGGTGCCGGCCGGCAGGGTGCGGCCGAGGGTGGCGCGGGTCTCGTCGAAGAAGCGGTGGGCCTGTCCGTCGCCGGGGTTGTTGGTGTAGGGGTAGGCGCCGTAGACCCAGGCGTAGCGGGAGGTGAGCGGCAGGTCGGGCAGGGCCTGGCCGTCCGCGTAGACGCTGAGGGTGGCGTTGAGGCCCTTGCCGTCGGCGCTGTCGGGGAGGGAGTAGCGCAGGTTGACGGCGTTGGCGGGGGCGGTGAGCTTGATCTCGACGTACTGGCCGGTCCGGGTGAGCTTGACGGCGCTGCGGCCGGAGGCTTCGGCGGCGGCGGTGAGGTAGGTGCGGTCGGGGGTGAGGACGGTGCCGTCGGTGGTGCCGGCCTCGGCCTCGTAGCTGGTGAAGGGGAGGGTGGCGCCCGCGCCGGTGGGGGCGGGGGTGCCCGGGTCGGACGGCGAGGGGCTGGGGCCGCCGGTGCCGGTGGGGGTGGTGGGGGTGAGGCTGTCGAGGTTGACGTTGCCGCTGTCGGCGGTGGTGAACTTGAGCGCGACGGTGTTGGTCCCGGCGGCGAAGGTGACGGCCTGCTGGACGGTGGCCCAGCTGTCCCAGTTCGCGGTGGCGGGGAGCGTGACCTGCCCGGCGGAGACGCCGTTGACCAGCAGGGTGAGCGTCTTGGCGGAGCCGGTGCCGTTGGCGTACCGGAGGGTGACGCTGCCGGCGCCGGCCCGGCCGGAGGGGACGGTGAAGGCGGCGGTGGCGTTGCCCTTGTTGCCGTCGGTGAAGCCGCCGACGAAGCCGCTGCCGGTGTAGCCGGAGTGGTCGGTGGCGACCACCGCGCCGCCGGAGAGCGCGGCGGACTCGGCCTCCAGGGTGCCGCCCTGGGGGGCGGTGCCGGTGGTGGCGGTCAGGTTGTCGAGGTTGACGTTGCCGCTGTCGGCGGTGGTGAAGGCGAGGGCGACGGTGTTGGCGCCGGCGTTCAGGGTGACGGTCTGTTCGCTGCCGGCCCAGGTGTCCCAGGTGGCGGTGGCGGGCAGCGTGACCTGCCGGATCCTGGTGCCGTTGACCAGCAGGCTCAGGGTCTGCGCGGAGCCGGTGCCGTTGGCGTAGCGGAGGGTGACGGTGGCGGCGCCCGCGCTCGGGGCCTGCACGGTGAAGGAGGTCTTCGCCGCGCCCTTGTTGCCGTCGGTGAAGCCGCCGACGAAACCGCCGCCGGTGTAGCCGGAGTGGTCGGTGGCGACCACCGCGCCGCCGGAGAGCGCGGCGGACTCGGCCTCCAGGACGACGGAGGCGGCCCGGGCGCCGGTGGTGGACGTGGTCCACAGGGCGAGGCCGGCGACCAGCGTGGCGGCCGCGGCGAGGGCGGTGCCGCGGGTGGCGCGGCTGCGGGCGGTCGCGGTGGCGCGGGCGGTCGCGGTGGCGCGGGACGTGCCGGGTGCAGGGTACACGTGGGCTCCCGAAGCTGACCGGGGCACGGCGGCTCCCGGTGGGTGGGGGTGGGGTGGGGGCGTTGCGGTGGTGCGGCGGTGCGGCGGCACCGGGCGGGTCGGACGACCGACCGCCGCGGCCGGTGCCGGGTCGGTGGGGCGGCCGTCGTCCCCGGGAGGTCGGCACCGGGGACGGCGGCCCGCGCGGAGCGGGAGGGACGGCCGACGCGGCGTCGGCCGACGTGGCGCCGGCCGCTCTCCCGGCGGGCGGGTGTCAGCCCTTGAGGCTGCCCGCGGTCAGGCCCGCCATGATGTGGCGCTGGAACAGCAGGAAGATCACCAGCAGCGGGACGGCGGCCATCGCCATGCCGGCCAGCAGCTGGTTGGCCGGCATGTCGTTGGCGAGCGTGTTGAGGGCGACGGTGATCGGCTGGCCCTTGGGGTCGGGCAGGGTCAGCATCGGCCACAGGAAGTCCTTCCACACCCCGACCACCGCGAAGATGGACACCACGGCGAGCACCGGCCGGGCCAGCGGCAGCACGACGTGCAGCAGGATGCGGACCGGCCCCGCGCCGTCGATCCGGGCGGCGTCGATCAGCTCCTCGGGGATCTGGTCGAAGAACCGCTTCAGCACGAAGATGTTGAAGGCGTTGGCGCAGGCGGGCAGCCAGATCGCGAACGGCGTGTTGATCAGGTTGACGTGGATCAGCGGGATGTCCACCACCGTCAGGTAGGTGGGCACCAGCAGCGCGGACACCGGCAGCATCAGGGTGGCCAGCATCATCGCGAGGACGACGTTGCCCAGCACCGGCCGCAGCTTGGACAGCGCGTACGCCGCGCAGACGTCCACCAGCAGCTGGCACAGCAGCGCCCCGGCGGCCAGCAGCAGGGTGTTGAGGAAGTAGCGGCCCAGTCCGGTGCTGCTCCACGCCTGGGCGTAGCTCTCGGGGTGGAAGCTGTGCGGGATCAGCGTCGGGCTGGGGTCGGCGAGTTCGGCGGAGGACTTCAGCGCGCCGGAGACCATCCAGTACAGCGGGAAGACGAACGCCGCGGTGAAGGTGACCAGGACGGTGCCCAGCACGGCGCGGTAGAGCAGCCGGCCGAGCGGGCGGTCGAGTTCGGCGGGGGCGACCAGGGTGCGGGCGGCGGATTCGGCGGTGGCCATGGCGGGTTCCTCTCAGCCCTTGGAGCGGGTCAGGCGCAGGTAGAGCCCGGCGAAGGCGCCGAGGACGACGAACAGGACCGTGCTCATCGCGCTGGCCAGGCCGAAGTCGTTGTAGACGAAGGCGTAGCGGTACAGCAGCAGCAGGACGGTGACGGTGGCGTCGTTCGGGCCGCCGCCGGTCAGCACGAAGGGTTCGATGAACACCTGCATGGTGCCGATGACCTGGAGCAGCAGGGTGATCAGCAGGATGAAGCGCATCTGCGGGACCGTCACGTGCCACAGCCGCTGCCGGATCGAGGCGCCGTCGAGCTGGGCGGCCTCGTACAGTTCGCCGGGCACGCCCTGGAGGGCGGCGAGGTAGATCAGCGTGGTGGTGCCCATGTTGGCCCAGGTGGAGACCAGGACCAGCGAGAGCATCGACAGGTTCTCCGACTCCAGCCACTGCTGCGGGGGCAGGTGCAGGACCGCCAGCGCGTGGTTGAACAGGCCCGGGCCCGGGTCGTAGAACCAGCGCCACAGCAGCACGGTGACGATCGGCGGGAGCATCACCGGCAGGTAGACGGTCATCCGCAGGTAGGCGCGGCCGTGGCGCAGCTCGTTGAGGACGACGGCGGTGACGAACGGGGCGGCGAAGCCGAACACCAGGGCCAGCGCGGTGAACCAGAGGGTGTTGCGCCAGGCGGTGAGGAACAGCGGGTCGTCGAACAGGCGCTGGAAGTTGTCCAGGCCGACCCAGGTGGCGGGTTCGGTGAAGTTGACCTGCTGGAAGCTCAGCAGGAAGCCGCGGACGATCGGGTACCAGGAGAAGAGCGCGAAGGCGAGGATGCCGGCGGCGAGGAACAGGTACCCGACGAGGTTGTCGGCGAGGCGGCGCCGCAGTCCCGCCCGGCGCGGGGAGGAGGACGGGGGCGGTGCGGGGTCGGTGGCGGGCCGCTGCTCGGTGGGGCGCGGCGCGCCGACGGTGTCGACCTTCATGGGCGGGTGGCTTTCGGCTCGGGCGGGAGCGGGAGGACGGGAGCGGGAGGACGGACGGGGCGCGGCCGGCGGCGGCGGCGGGAGGTGGTCGGCCGGCCGCGCCCCGGGCTCACTGCGCGGTGGCGAGGATGGTGTCGACCTTCTTCTGCGCGTCCTTCAGCAGGCCGTCGAGGTCGGCGTCCTGCTTGGTCAGCACGGCCTGCATCACGCCGTCCAGCACGGTGTAGATCTGCTGCGCGTTCGGCGGTTCGACCTTGACCTTCACCTCGGCGGCGCGGTCGGTGAACGGCTGGTAGTTGCGCTGCGGGACGTTGGCGTACTTGGCGTGCACCGCCCTGGTGGTCTCGCCGCTCTTGCCGTCGAACAGGTCGGGCTGGGGCAGGCCGATCGGGATGTCGGAGCCGGCCGACTTCTTGGTGGTCTCCTCCTCGCGGTCCGGGTTCAGGTACTTCCACTGGACCCAGGCGAGGCCGGCCTTGATCTTGGCCGGGGTGTCCTTGGGGTTGAACATGAAGCCGTCGCCGCCGCCGAGCGTCGCGGTGCCGGGCATCGCGGCCAGGCCGTACTCGTCGTACTTGCGCTCGAACTGCTTGACGATGGTGGGGATGTTGTCGGGGCCGGCGAGGTACATGCCGAGCTTGCCCGCGCCCATCATCTTCTGGACGTCGGGGATCTCCAGCAGCTGGCGGCTGCCCATGGTGTCGTCGGTCCACCGCATGTCGTGCAGGTACTGGAGGGCCTTGCGGGACGCGTCGGAGTCGACCGCGGCCTTCCACTTGCCCGCGTCGTCCTGGGTGGCGACGTCGCCGCCCAGCGAGTAGATCCACGAGGTCAGGTGCCAGCCGCCCTGGTTGTTCTTGGAGAAGTCGGCGTAGCCGGTGACGCCGTCGCCGAGCGCGGTGATCCTCTGCGCGGCGGTGCGGACCTCGTCCCAGGTGGTCGGCGGCCGGTCCGGGTCGAGCCCGGCCCTGGTGAACAGCTCGCGGTTGTAGACCAGGCCCATCGAGTAGTTGCCGGTGGGCAGGCCGTAGACCTTGCCGTCCCGGCCCTTGAAGACGTCCTGCAACGCGGGCTTGACGTCGGCGAGGGCGGGGACGTCCTTCAGGTAGGGGGTGATGTCCGCGGCCTGGTGGCGCTGGATCAGGCCGGCCGGGTCGGTGAAGTAGACGTAGTAGACGTCCTCCAGCTGACCGCCGGCGAGCTTCGCGGCGAAGGTCTTCGGGTCCATCATGCCCTCGTGGGCGTCGATCCTGATGTTCGGGTGGCCGGCCTCGAACGCCTTGACGTCGTCCTCGAAGTTCTTGCGGTCCACGGTCTGGGTGGCCGGGGGGAGGCCGTTGACGGAGATGGTGACCACTCCCCCGGCGTCGCCGCTGCCACTGCCGCTGCCGCCGCTGCCGCACGCGGTGGCGGCGAAGGCGGTGGCCGCGGCCAGTGCCACGGCGGAGACCCGGCGGATTCTGTTGCTGCCCATGCTGATTCGGACCTTCCGTGGATCCTGCAACCGCTTGCGCCGAGCCCGGCTCGCAGCGCAAACGGCGTGAGGGAGGAAGAGGCCCGGATCGGTGGCACCGGGCGCTCGTCGGTGACCCGAACACTGACATTGTGAACGCAAGAAGTCAACGGGATGACGCAACATGCTTGCGTTACGAACCGGTTTCGCGACGCCCGCTAGCCGCGGGCAGCCACGGTGGCAGGGGCCGTGCAGGTCGACCCGCGCACGATCAGCTCGGGCTCGAACAGCACCTCCTCGGCGGGCAGCCGACGGCCCTCGATCTGCTCCACCAGCGCCTTCGCCGCCGCGGCGGCCATCGCGGCGACGGGCTGGCGCACCGTGGTGAGCGGCGGGTCGGTGGCGATCATGTACGGGGAGTCGTCGAAGCCGACCACCGAGACGTCCCGCGGCACGACCAGCCCCTCCCGCCGCAGCCGCCGGATCGCCCCCAGCGCCAGCGCGTCGCTCGCGCACACCACCGCGCTCGCCCCGGCCTCCACCAGCCGGGGCGCGGCGGCGGCCCCGCCGTCCATCGAGAACATCGCGTGGGCCACCAGCCGGCTCAGCTCCCCCTCCCGCCCGCGGCGGCGCAGGTGCCGGGCGAACGCGTCCAGTTTGCGTACGGACGGTACGTGTCCGGCCGGGCCGAGCAGCAGTCCGATCCGCTCGTGCCCGAGCGCCTCCAGGTGCGCCACGGCCTGCTCGACGGCCGCCGCGTCGTCCACCGAGATCAGCGCCGAACCGCGATGCCCGTCCGCCGCGTTGATCAGCACCACCGGTACCTCGCGCTCGCGCAGCGCCCGCCCCTGCTCGGGCCCGGCGTCCGCGTAGCTGGCCCCCACGAAGACGATGCCCGCCACGTTCTGCCGCAGCAGCATCTCGATGTAGTTCGCCTCCGAGACCCCGTCGGCCGTCCGGGTGCACAGCACCGGCATCAGCCCCTGCTTGCTCAACGCCCCCGCCAGCACCTCGCAGAACCCGGGGAACACCGGGTTCTGCAGGTCGGGCACCACCAGCCCGACCAGCGGCGCCCGGTCCGAGCGGAACGCCGAGGGCCGCTCGACCCCCATCACGTCCAGCGCCGTCAGCACCGCCTCCCGGGTCTCCCGCGCCACTCCCGGCCGGTTGCGCAGCACCCGGCTCACCGTCACCGCGCTCACACCGGCGAACCGGGCCACCTCGTCCAGCTTCTTCGTCATGGCCGAAGCGTATCGAGCTTCACGCAAAAAAACGACCGAGCCATGAAAATGAACGAAAGCGGGTGCGCTGCCGCTTGAGTGCGCGCGTCGGACGGCGGGGGCCCGGCAGCAGCGGCCGGGGCGGAGGCCGGGAGTGCGGCGACCGGGGAAGGGAGCGGAACCCGGACCGCGGCCGGGGCGGAGGCCGGGGGTGCCCGCGCTGCGGTCCGCCCGGGGCCGGCGGGGTGTCACGGCCCCGCCGGCCCGGCCAACGGGTGAGGTTCCACGGTAGGGGCGGGGGCGGGAAAGGGGCAGGGGCCGAACGTCCCGGGTCGTGGGAGGTTCGGCCCCTGGGGGCGGGCGGCGGTCCGTCGGGCCCCGTGTCCCGGCGGGCGGGCCGTCAGAGCAGCGGGCGGACGTGCTCGGCGAAGGTGTAGGACTCCTCCAGGTGCGGGTAGCCGGAGAGGACGAACTCGTCGACTCCCGCGTCGCGGTACTCGGCGAGGCGGTCGGCGACCTCGCGGTGGCTGCCGACCAGGGCGGTGCCCGCGCCGCCGCGGACCAGGCCGATGCCGGCCCAGAGGTTGGGGGCGATCCAGAGCCGGTCGCGGCTGCCGCCGTGCAGGTCGAGCATCCGGCGCTGGCCGACCGACTCCAGGGCGCGCAGCCGCTGCTGTCCGGCGGCGATCGCGGCGTCGTCGAGCCCGGCGATCAGGTCGTCCGCGTCCTGCCGGGCGCGGGCGGCGGTGGCCCGGCTCAGCACGTGCACCCGCAGGCCGAAGCGCGGGGAGCGGCCCTGCGCGGCGGCGAGCTCGCGGACCCGGGCGATCTTCTCGGCGACCTGCTCGACGGGTTCGCCCCAGGTCAGGTAGGTGTCGGCGTGCCGGGCGGCGACGTCGAGCGCGGGGTCGGAGGAGCCGCCGAAGTAGACCTCGGGCACCGGCTCGGGGGGCCGGCGCAGGTGCCCGCCCTCGATCCGGTAGTGCGGGCCCGCGTGGTCGTACGGGGTGCCGCGCCAGGCGGCCCGGACCACGTCGAGGAACTCTCCCGCCCGGGCGTAGCGCTCGTCGTGGTCGAGCCGGTCGCCGTAGCCGCGCTGTTCGGCGTCGCTGCCGCCGGCCACCACGTTGAGCAGCAGCCGGCCGCCGGAGAGGCGCTGGAAGGTGGCGGCGGTCTGCGCGGCGAGCGCGGGTTCGATCAGGCCGGGGCGGAAGGCGACCAGGAACTTGAGCCGGCGGGTGGCGGCGATCAGCGCGGCGGTGGTGATCCAGGCGTCCTCGCAGTGCGCGCCGGTCGGGGTGAGGACCGCGTCGTAACCCAACTGGTCGACTGCCTGGGCGAGTTGGGTGAGGTAGCCGAGGGTGGCGGGACGGCCGGCCGGGGCAGCGGCGGCGGACGCGCCGCCGATGCCGGTGCCGTGGGCCGCGCCGCCCAGGTCGCGGGCGTCGCCGCCGGTCGGCAGGAACCAGTGGAAGGCGGTGGTGGGGCGGTCGGCCATGGCGTCAGCTCTCCCGGTTCGAGGTGGTGCCCGCGGGGACGGCCGGGCCGCCCTCCAGGGGGGTGCGGACCCGCAGGAACGCGGTGTGGCGGCGCAGCGTGAAGCCCAGCGACTCGTACAGGGCGATCGCCCGGGTGTTGTCGGCGGCGGCGTGCAGGAACGGGGTGTCGCCGCGCTGCTCGATGCCGTGCGCGACGGCCCGCACCAGGCGGGTGGCGTGGCCGCGGCCGCGGTGGTCGGGGTCGGTGCAGACGGCGCTGATCTCGGTCCAGCCGGGCGGGTGCAGGCGTTCGCCGGCCATCGCGATCAGGCGGCCGTCGCGGCGCAGGCCGAGGTAGCGGCCGAGGGCGATGGTGCGGGGCAGGAACGGGCCGGGGCGGGTGCGGGCGACCAGGTCGAGCATCTCGGGGACGTCGGCCGGGCCCAACTCGACGGCCTCCGGGGCGGGTTCGGTGCGCAGCGCGGTGGCGACCAGCTGGACGCCGTGGCCGGACTCCAGCACCTCCCAGCCCGCGGGCGCGGCGGCGGCGCCGGTGACGGGGGTGGTGCTGCCGGGCGGTCCGGCCAGCGCGGCGAGGTCCTGCCAGGCCAGCGGGTCGGCCGGGTCGGCGAGCGCGGTGAACGGGGAGACGTCCGCGGGGTAGCGGGCGGCCCGGCCGCGGCGCTCGGCGAGGTGGGCGTGCGGCCCGGCGAGGGCGGCCCAGGCGGGGTTGTCGAGGACGTGGGCGGCTGCGCCGGTGTCGGCGGCGGTGCTGGCGGTGGGCGCGGGCAGGGGGGTGCGCGGGCTCATGGCGGGGCGGGCTCCTGGTACGGGTGGACGGGCGGCGCGGTTTCAGCCGGCCGGACAGAGCGCGCTGCTGACGCGCAGCAGGTCGACCGGCCGGTCGAGGTACACCGCGCGCTCCGCTGGCCGCACCACCCCGCACCCCCCGGTCGCCTCGTCGCTCGGCCGTCACTCGTCGCTGGTCGCAGTCGTCCCTCGTCGCTCGTCCCGGTCAAGCTAGGCCGGGCCCGGACGGGATGTCAACGGCCGCCCGGCGGGCCGGAGTCGGCGGTTCGTTACCGCTGTATGAACAGCGTTGTGCCGGGCCCCGGTGCGGGGTTACGGTGCGAGGACGGCGGCACCCGGGCGGTGCCGCGAGACGCGGACGGGGAGGTGACGGCGGTGCGGGCACTGGAGCGCGAGGTGTACCTCGACCGGCCGGTCGACCTGCTGCGGGTGAGCACCGCGCTCTGTCCGGCCGGCCCGGTCGGCTGAGCCCGCACCGCCCCGCGCCCTCCGCCCCTCCCCTCGCTCCACCGCCGCACCGCGCCCCGGCCGCGCCTTCGGTGCCCGCCCCGGCGCGTTCGCCAGCCCCTCCCGTGAACAGGAACCGGTCCCGCCATGCCCGCATCGCCAGCAGCGTCCCCCTCCCCCGAGGCGTCCACCGCCGTTCCCGCCGTTGCCGCCGTCCCCGCCGCGCCCGCCGCGCCCGCCCCGCTGCACCTGGCCGTCGCGCTGGACGGCGCCGGCTGGCACCCGGCCGCGTGGCGGGAGCCGGGCGCCCGGCCGAAGGAGCTGTTCACCGCCCGGTACTGGGCGGACCTGGCGGCGGAGGCGGAGCGCGGCCTGCTCGACCTGCTGACCATCGAGGACGGGCTGAGCCTCCAGTCGGAGCACCCGTTCGAGCCGGACGCCCGCACCGACCGGGTCCGGGGCCGGCTGGACGCGGTGCTGGTGGCGGCCCGGATCGCGCCGCTGACCCGGCACATCGGGCTGGTGCCGACGGCGATCGTGACGCACACCGAGCCGTTCCACCTCTCCAAGGCGGTGGCCACCCTGGACTTCGTGAGCGAGGGCCGGGCCGGGCTGCGGGTGAAGGTCTCGGGGCGGGTCGACGAGGTCGGGCACTTCGGCCGCCGCGAGCCGCGCGAGCTGCGGCCGGACGACCTGGACTCGCCCGCCGCGCTGGCCGTGCTGGCGGAGTCCTTCGGCGAGGCCGAGGACTACGTGGAGGTGCTGCGCCGGCTGTGGGACAGCTGGGAGGACGACGCGGAGATCCGGGACGCGGCGACCGGCCGGTTCATCGACCGGGAGAAGCTGCACTACATCGACTTCGAGGGGCCCCGGTTCTCGGTGCGCGGCCCGTCCATCACGCCCCGCCCGCCGCAGGGCCAGCCGCCGGTGGCGGCCCTGGCCCACCGCGGCGAGCCGTTCCGGCTGGCGGGCCGCTCCACCGACCTGGCGTTCGTGACGCCGCACGACGCGGAGCAGGCCCGGGCGGTCGTGGCCGAGGTGCGGGCCGCCCAGCGGGAGGCCGGGCGGGCCGCGCAGACCGTGCACGTCTTCGCGGACCTGGTGGTGTTCCTGGACGACGAGCCGGGCGCGGCGGCCGAGCGGCTGTCCCGGCTGGACGCGGCGGCGGGCGCCGAGTACACCAGTGACGCCCGGGTCTTCGCCGGGACGCCCGCCGAACTGGCCGACCTGCTGGCGGAGTTGGCGGCGTCCGGGCTGACGGGCTTCCGGCTGCGGCCGGGCGCGCTGCCGTACGACCTGGAGCGGATCACCCGCGGCCTGGTGCCGGAGCTCCAGCGCCGCGGGCTGTTCCGCACCGCCTACGAGGCGTCCACCCTGCGCGGGCTGCTGGGCCTGCCGCGCCCCGCCAACCGCTACGCCGCCGCACCCGCCGCGTCCACCGGGACCGGCCGCACGGCCGACGCCACCGCCGCCACGGCCGACGCCGACGCCGACGCCACGGCCGGCGCCACCGCCGTCAGCGCCTGAACTCCGAAGGAACGCAGCAGACATGAGCAACCAGAGCAGCAGCGGCAAGCCGCTCAAGCGGATCCACCTGGCGGCGCACTTCCCGGGCGTGAACAACACCACGGTGTGGAGCGACCCGGCGGCGGGCAGCCAGATCGCGTTCAGCTCCTTCGCGCACCTGGCGCGGACCGCCGAGCGCGCCAAGTTCGACTTCCTGTTCCTGGCCGAGGGCCTGCGGCTGCGCGAGCAGAACGGGCTGATCTACGACCTGGACGTGGTGGGCCGGCCGGACACCTTCACCGTGCTGGCGGCGCTGGCCGCGGTCACCGACCGGCTCGGCCTGGCCGGGACGATCAACTCGACGTTCAACGAACCGTACGAGGTGGCACGGCAGTTCGCCACCCTGGACCACCTCTCGGCGGGCCGCTCGGCGTGGAACGTGGTGACCTCCTGGGACGCGTTCACCGGCGAGAACTTCCGGCGCGGCGGCTTCCTGCGCGAGGAGGACCGGTACGCCCGGGCCCGGCAGTTCCTGGAGGCGTCCTGGCGGCTGTTCGACTCCTGGCGCGGGGACGAGGTGGTGGCCGATCCGGCGTCCGGGGTGTTCCTGGGCGATCCGGAGGCGGGCCGGTTCGCCCACCGCAGCAGCGAGTTCGACATCGCGGGCCGGTTCGACGTGCCGCGCGCGCCGCAGGGCCGTCCGGTGATCTTCCAGGCCGGCGACTCCGAGCAGGGCCGCGAGTTCGCCGCCGCCTCGGCGGACGCGATCTTCTCCCGGCACGGCACCCTGGAGGCCGGGCAGGCGTTCTACGCGGACGTGAAGGGCCGGCTGGCCCGGCACGGCCGGCCGGCGGACGCGCTGAAGATCCTGCCCGCGGTGACCTTCGTGCTGGGCGCCACCGACGCGGAGGCCCGCGAGAAGGCCGCACTGGTGCGCCGCCAGCAGGTCAGCGGGCAGACCGCGATCCGGCTGCTGGAGCAGGTGTGGAACCGGGACCTGTCGGACCACGACCCGGAGGGGCCGCTGCCGGAGGTCGATCCGCTGGTCGGCGAGCACACGGTGTCCCGGGGCCGGGCCTCGGTCCGGACCGGCCGGGACCCGCTGGCGGTGGCCCGCGAGTGGCGGGAGCTGGCCGCGGCGAAGAAGCTGTCCGTCCGGGACCTGGTGATCGAGGTGTCCGCCCGCCAGTCCTTCGTCGGCACCCCGGCCCGGATCGCCGAGGAGATGAACCGCTTCGTCCAGTCCGACGCCAGCGACGGCTTCATCCTGGCCCCGCACCTGACGCCCGGCGGCCTGGACGAGTTCGCCGACACCGTGGTGCCGCTGCTCCAGGAGCGCGGTGTCTTCCGCACCGAGTACGAGGGCAGCACCCTGCGCGAGCACCTCGACCTTCCGCCCGTCCCCGTCCGCACTGCCGAGGAAGCGATATGACGACCACCCAGGAACCGACCACCGCCCACGACCCCGCCGGCACCGAGGAGTTCACCCGCGAGTGGGAGGAGTGGCACGCCGCCGGCCAGCGCGCCCTCGCCGACCCGCACGGCTTCCTCGCCGTCACCAGCCTGCACTGGCTGGACGCCGAGCCGACCCGCTTCCCGGACGCCCCGGGCGCCTGGTCGACCGGCCCGGACGGGGTGCGGGTCGAGCTGGACGAGGGCGAGGAGCTGCTCCTCGACGGGGAGCCGGTGCGCGGCCGGTACGACTTCGGCGTCCTGCCGGAGCGGGCCAGCCGGTACGCGACGGCGGGCGAGGCGGTGATCGAGGTCGCCAAGCGCGGCGGCCACGACATCGTCCGGCCCCGGCACCCCGACAACCCGCTGCTGCGCGCCTTCACCCGCACCCCGACCTACGCGCCGGACCCGCGCTGGGCGCTGACCGGCCGCTACCTGCCGTTCGAGGAGCCGCGCCCGGTGACGGTCGGCGCGGCCGTGGAGGGCCTGCAGCACGTGTACGACGCGCCGGGCGAGATCGAGTTCACGCTGCCCGACGGCGGTACGCACCGGCTGACCGCGTTCAACGGCTTCCGGCCGGGCACCTTCCACGTGCTGTTCACCGACGCCACCTCGGGCGTCACCACGTACGCCGCCAACCGCTCGCTGAGCATCGACGAGCCGGACGCGCAGGGCCGGGTCACGGTCGACTTCAACCGGGCCACCAACCTGCCGTGCGCCTACACCGACCTGGCCACCTGCCCGCTGCCGCCCGCCGAGAACCGCCTCCCGGCGGCGGTCGAGGCCGGCGAGCGGATCCCGCTGGAGCGCGGCGGGCAGCCGTGACGCGCCACCGGCGCGGGTGACGCGCCGCGGCCGGGCGCGGCGGAAGCGTCCGGCCGCGGCGGACCGCCGGCCCCCGAGGGGACTCCCCTCGGGGGCCGGCGGTCCGTCCGGGCCCGGGCCGCTGCCGGGCCGGGGCCGTCAGGACCGGGCCGGGCTCAGCGGTCGATGAACTGGTGGTCGGTCAGCACCAGCCCGGCCGGGTCGAGTCCGAGGAGGTCGGTGCCCGCCGAGACGCACTCGCCGCTCGCCGCCCGCACCATCTCCCAGCGCAGCCGGACCACCCCGTGGTGCCCGTCCGTGCCGGGCAGCAGGCGGAACGCGTGCCCGGTGTCGCGCACCCACGCCGCGTGGGCCAGGGCGATCCGCTCGGTGAGCGCCGCCCGGCCGTCCACCGCCATCGTCGGGGTGCGGTGCGCGACCCCGGGCGCGAACAGCTCCGCCACGGCGGCGCGGCGCCGGTCCGGGTCGGGCTCGTTCCACAGCCGCACGTAGCGGCGGGCCAGCTCCTCCGGGTCGGGCCCGGCCGCCGCCGCCCCCGCCGGGGCGGTCACCGTCCGGCCGCCTTCCGGCCGGGCAGCGCCTGGACCACCAGGGCGAGCAGCGCGGTGGCGGCCAGCACGTACAGCAGGCAGGCGCGGAACGCGGCGGGGACGGCGTCGGGGCCGGAGGTGTCGGCCAGGACGCGGTAGAAGACCAGGCCGATCAGGGCGACGCCGAGGGCGTTGCCGACCTGGAGTCCGGTGGTCAGCACACCGCCGGCCGAGCCCGCGCTCGCGGCCGGGACGCGGGCCAGCACGGTGGCGGTCAGCGGGGCGAAGGACAGGCCCATGCCGCAGCCGTCCAGCAGCAGGCCGGGCACCAGCCACCACAGGCTGGTCGCGGTGTCGGCGACGGCCCACAGCTCCAGCAGCAGCCCGGCGGCGCGCAGCGCGCAGCCCGCCGTGATGGCGTGCCGGCCGATCCGGGCGGCCAGGTGCCGGGCGGTGGTGGAGGCGGCCACGTAGCCGACGCCGAGCACGCTGAACACCAGGCCGGAGGCGATCGGTGCGAGGTGGCGGCCCTGCTGGAGGTAGAGCGCGAACACCAGGAAGTACGAGGCCATCGACGCCCAGAAGATCAGCTGGGCGGCCAGGCCGGCCGTGAAGGCGCGTTCCCGGAACAGGGAGAGGTCGAGCGACGGCGAGCCGCCGGTCCGGGCCAGTCGGCGCTGCTGGAGGGCGAACGCGGCGAGCAGCGGCGGTCCGGCGGCCAGCAGCAGCCAGGTCCACAGCGGCCAGCCGCGTTCCCGGCCCTCGATCAGCGGCAGGCAGACGGCGGTCAGCGCGGCGGTCACCAGCAGCAGCCCGAGCAGGTCCGGGCGCGACCGGCCGGGGGCCTCGGACTCCGGGAGCAGCCGGGCCGCGGCGACGGCGGCGGCGAGGCCGATCGGCAGGTTGACCAGGAAGCAGGCCCGCCAGCCCAGGCCCAGCACGTCGGTGCGGATCAGCACGCCGCCGATCAGCTGGCCGAACACGGCGGCGATCCCGGCCGCGGCGGCGTACCAGCTCAGTGCCCTGGTGCGGGCCTGGCCCTGGTAGGAGGTGGTGATGATGCCGACCACCTGGGGGGCCATCAGGGCGGCGGCGGCGCCCTGGAGCACCCGTCCGGCGATCAGCAGTTCGGCGGTGGGGGCGGCGCCGGCGGCGGCGGAGGCGGCGGTGAACAGGGTCATGCCCAGCGCGAGGACGCGGCGGCGCCCGTACAGGTCGCCCAGTCGGCCGCCGGTGATCAGGCCGACGCCGTAGGCCAGCGCGTAGGCGGCGACGACGAGTTGGATCTGGGCGTCGGTGGCGTGCAGGTCGAGCCGGATGGCGGGGACGGCGACGTTGACGATGAAGAAGTCGAGCCCGGAGAGGAACACGCCGACCAGGACGATCGGCAGGGTGGCGGGGTGCGGCGCGCCCGGTGGCGCGGCGGCTTGGGCGGGAGCGGGGACGGGGGCGGCGGGCACGGTGGTGCTGTCGGTCATGGGAGGGCAGGCTCCTGCGGCTTGCGGGGAAGTGGGAGGCCCGCGCCGCTCCGCCCCGCCGGGGCGGCGGGTGCGGGGCGCGGTGCGCGATCCACTCTCCCCGGGGCCGCCGGGTGCCTCAACTACCCGCCAGGTAGGTGCCCCCGGGTAGGTGCCCCCGGACGGGTTCCCCCGGACGGGGGTTCAGGAGGAGGGGGGCGGGCCGGTGAGGGCGTTCAGGTGGGCGGCGGTGCGGTCGTCGGCCGGGAAGAAGCTCTCGATGAGCAGTTCGGAGATGGTCACGTCCCGGGCGGTGCCGAAGGTGGCGAGGGTGGCGATGAAGGTCAGCACCTGGTCGCCGCAGCGCAGTTCGAGCGGGACCATGATGTCGTCCGGGCCGGGGACGTCGACCTCGGGCACCGGCTGGTCGCACGGGTAGCCCTGGAGTTCCTCGTACAGCGGGCGGAGCCGTTCGTCGAACGCCGCGCAGCGGGCGAGCCGGGTGAGCAGTTTGCCCCGCCACTGGCCGAGGTTGACCATCCGGGGGGCCATCCCGTCGGGGTGCAGGACCAGCCGCAGGGCGTTCACCGGCGGTTCCAGCAGGTGGGCGGCGACGCCCTCGGTGAACAGGCCGAACGCGGCGTTGGCGGCGACGATGTCCCACCGGCCGTCGACCGCCAGGGCGGGGTAGGGGTGGTGGCCGCTCAGCACCCGCCGCACCGCCTCCAGGACCGGCCGCATCGCCGGGTCGTCGAGCGGCTTCTCCCGGAAGACGGGCGCGTAACCGGCCGCCATCAGCAGGGCGTTGCGCTCCCGCAGCGGCACCTCCAGGTGTTCGGCCAGCCGCAGCACCATCTCGCGGCTGGGCTGCGCGCGCCCGGTCTCCACGAAGCCGACGTGCCGCGCCGAGACGCCCGCCAGGTTGGCCAGCTCCAGCTGGCTGACCCGCCTGCGCCGCCGCCACTGCGCCAACAACGGCCCCACCCGGGCCGGTTCCTCCGTGCGCACCACCATCGGAGCTCCCCCTTCGTCCGCCCCCAATCTACGGCACGGCACCGGCTCCGCTGCGGGGACGCCGGTACCGCACGGGTGCGATGTCCCACCGGACGCCGCGCCCGGTGAATTCCCGGGCGCGGCGTCGGAGGTGATGCCGGAGGTGATGCCGGACCGGCGGCTGCGGGTCGGCCGCAGGGCCGGCCGCGGCGTCAGATGTCGCGGAAGACCTCGATCTGCGCGCCGACCGAGTTGAGGCGGGCGGCCAGGTCCTCGTAGCCGCGGTTGATCACGTAGACGTTGCGCAGGATGGACGTGCCCTCGGCGGCCAGCATGGCGAGCAGCAGGACCATCGCGGGGCGGAGCGCGGGCGGGCACATCATCTCGGCGGCGCGCCAGCGGGTGGGGCCCTCGACCAGGACCCGGTGCGGGTCCATGAGCTGGACGCTGGCGCCGACCCGGCCGAGTTCGGTGAGGTAGACCGAGCGGTTCTCGTACACCCAGTCGTGGACCAGGGTGGAGCCGTTCGCGCAGGCGGCGATCGCGGCGAAGAACGGCAGGTTGTCGATGTTGATGCCGGGGAACGGCATCGGGTGGATCTTGTCGATCGGCGCGACCAGCTTGGAGGGGCGCACGGTCAGGTCGGTGAGCCGGGTGCGGCCGTTGGCGGCCGGGTACTCGGGGCCGCGCTCGCACTCCAGGCCCATCTCGTCGAGGACGGCGAGCTCGATCTCGATGAACTCGATCGGCACCCGGCGGATGGTCAGTTCGGAGTCGGTGACGACGGCGGCGGTGAGCAGGCTCATCGCCTCCACCGGGTCCTCGGAGGGGGCGTAGTCGACGTCGGCGTCGATGACGGCCTTGCCGTGCACGGTGAGCGTGGTGGTGCCGATGCCCTCGACCCGGACGCCGAGCAGTTCCAGGAAGAAGCACAGGTCCTGGACCATGTAGTTGGCGCTGGCGTTGCGGATGACGGTGGTGCCGGGGTGGCGGGCGGCGGCCAGCAGCACGTTCTCGGTGACGGTGTCGCCGCGTTCGGTGAGCACGATGGGGCGCTGCGGGGAGACGCCGCGGTCGACGCTGGCCCGGTAGCTGCCGGTGGTGGCGTTGACGTGCAGTCCGAACTGGCGCAGCGCCGACAGGTGCGGCTGGACGGTGCGGGTGCCGAGGTCGCAGCCGCCCGCGTAGGGGATCTCGAAGCGGTCGGCGCGGTGCAGCAGCGGGCCGAGGAACATCAGGATGCTGCGGGTGCGCCGGGCGGCCTCCTCGTCCATGCCGGAGAGGTCGAGTTCGGCGGGCGGGGTGATCTCCAGGTCGAGGCCGTCGTTGATCCAGCGGTGGCGCACGCCGATGCTGGCGAGGACCTCCAGCAGGCGGTAGACCTCCTCGATCCGGGCGGCGCGGCGCAGGGTGGTGCGGCCGGTGGTCAGCAGGGAGCCGGCGAGCAGGGCGACGCAGGCGTTCTTGCTGGTGCGGACCTCGATGCTGCCGGAGAGGCGGCGTCCGCCGACCACCCGGAGGTTCATCGGGCCGGCCACGCCGAGCGAGACGATCTCGCTGTCGAGCGCCTCGCCGATCCGGGCGACCAGGTCCAGGCCGATGTTCTGGCCGCCCGATTCGATCCGGGCCACCGCGCTCTGGGTGGTGCCGAGGGCCGCGGCCAGTTGGGTCTGCGTCCAGCCCTTGTGGGTGCGGGCGGCGCGGACGAGCTTGCCGATGCGGGAGAGGTAGTCTTCGGTCACTGCGCGAACATATCTCACCTGTGCGATATTGCGCATCTCGACCGCCTGACTCCAGGTCAGCCGCCGACCCGCCCGTCGAACCGCCCGCCGAACCGTCCGGCGAGACCGGACCGACCCGGCGGCACGGCTCGAACTCCCGTGCCGACGGCGGCGGCTGGGACGGCGTGCCGGTCGAGCCGATCCGGCACGCCGATCCGTCCGCCGCCCACCGCCTGCCCGCTTCCCGGGCGGCCATGCCCGAACCGGACCCGAGTCGGACGCCCGCCCCTCAGATGCCCGCCGGCTCCCCCGCGTCCGCGCCCTCGCCCCGGTCCTCACCCGCGCCCTCACCCGCACCTGCGCCCGCGCCCGCGCCCGTGAACATGGCGATCAGGCCGTGCGGGGAGGTCGGACCGAGCATCAGCTCGTGCAGGACGGCGGCGTCGGCGGCCTCGGCGGCGCTGCGGGCGAACATCTCCGCCTCGTGCGCGGCGAGCGCCGTCTCGGGGTCGCCGGGGTGCGCGGCGAGCAGCTGCCCGAGCCGGGCGGCGTCGTACATGGCGAGGTTGGCGCCCTCGCCGGACGGGATCATCAGGTGCGCGGCGTCGCCGATCAGGGTGACGCCGGGAACGCGCTCCCAGCGGTGGTCGGCGGGCAGGGTGTGCAGCGGGCGCAGCACGGGCGGGGTGGCGCCCTCGGTGATCAGGGCGGTGAGTTCCGGCGCCCAGCCGGGGAACTCGGCGGCGATCCGGGCCCCGGCGGCGGCCGGGTCGGTGAAGTCGACGGCGGCGAACCACTCCAGCGGACGGCGCAGCGCCACGTAGGTGTGCAGGACGCCGCCGGCCTCGCGGTGGGCCTGGATGCCCCGGCCGGGGACGAGCGCGAACATCGCGCCGCCGCCGACGGCCCGGGCGGTGGCGGGGTGGGCGGTGTCGGCGTCGTGCAGGTAGGTCTCGACGAAGGACGTCCCGGTGTAGGCGGGCCGGGCGTCGGAGAGCAGCGGGCGGACCTTCGACCAGGCGCCGTCCGCGCCGACCAGCAGGTCGGTGGTGACGGCGCTGCCGTCGGCGAACCCGACCCGGTGGCGGCCGTCGCCGAGCGCCCGGACGTCCACCGCCTTGCGGCCCCAGTGCACGGTGCCGGCGGGCAGCGCGGAGAGCAGCAGGTCGCGCAGGTCGCCGCGCTGGACCTCGGGGCGCCGGCCGGTGCCGTCGTCGGGCTGGTCGAGCAGCACGGCGCCGTCGGGGGTCAGGGCCCGGGCGGCCTCCCGTCCGGGTAGCACGAGGGCGCGGAACTGCTCGGTCAACCCGGCTGCGGCGAGGGCGGGTTGGCCGTTGTCGGGGTGGATGTCGAGCATGCCGCCCTGGGCCCGGGCGGTGGGCGAGGTCTCGGCCTCGTACACCTCGGCGGGGATGCCGTGGACGTGCAGGACGCGGGCCAGCAGCAGGCCGCCGAGGCCGGCTCCGACGATGGTGACGGGGGTGTGGGCGGGGGTGTTCACGGCTGCCTCCCGGCGGGGTCGCATGGACTGGAATGCCATTCCATTGTTGGAACGGCGTTCCAGATATGTCAAACTCGACCCATGACCAGCCCGACCCCGCGCTCCCCCCGCCGTACCGCCCGCCGCAGCGACGCGCTCTCCCGCGAGCGCATCGTGGAGACCGCCGTCGAGGTGCTGGACGCGGCGGGCGAGGGCGGGCTGACCTTCCGCGTGCTCACCGAGCGGCTGGCCACCGGCGCGGGCGCGATCTACTGGCACGTCGCCAACAAGGACGAACTGCTGGCCGCCGCGACGGAGGCGGTGGTGGCCCGCGCCCTCCCGCTCGCCCCGGACGGCCCGCCTGTCCCCGCCGCCCCCGACGCCGACCGGCCGCGGGAGGGCGTCCACGCCGTCGCGCTGCGCCTGTTCGAGGCCGCCGAGGCGCACCCCTGGCTCTCCGCCCAGATCGCCGCCCAGCTGGCCGGGCGGCCCGGCGGCACCGTCGGCCCGCGGATCTTCGAGGCGCTGGGCCGCCACGTCCGGGCGATGGGCGTGCCCGTCGAGGGCTGGTTCACCGCCGCCTCGGCGCTGATGCACTACGTCCTCGGCGCCACCGCGCTGAACGCCGCCAACACCGCCGCCGCCCACGCCCTCGACCCCGGCGTCGACCGCCCCCGGGTGCTCGCCGACGCCGCCGACGCCTGGCAGGGCCTCGACCCCGCCGCCTACTCCTTCACCCGCACCGTCGCCGACCAGCTGCGCGAGCACGACGACCACGAGCAGTTCCGCTCCGGCCTCGACCTGGTCCTGGCCGGCATCGCCGCCGCCCACCCGCCGACGGCCACCGCCTGACCCCTCAACGCCCTCCGCGCACCCGGCGCACCCGGCGGGCCCGCAGGTACTCGCGGGCCAGCAGCCGCAGCAGGGCGGGCTTGGCGGGGCTCGCGGAGCGGCGCAGCAGGGCGTCGAGGTCGGCCCGGGCCGCGGTGGCGGTGAGCTGCTCGACGCCGACGAGGCAGCGGACCATCGGCCGGTGGGCGGGCGGCACCAGGTCGACGACCGCGCCGCTCGCGGCCCGGTCGCGGTCGGCCCGGTCCAGCAGCGCGCCGAGCAGGGCCCGGACCGGCCCGGTCGCCGCGCCGCCCGTCAGGTCGGCGCGGGTGACGCCGTACTCGGCCAGGGTCTGCCGCGGGAGGGTGAGGCGGCCGTCGGCGAGGTCCTCGGCGAGGTCGTTGACGAAGTCGAGCCGCTGGCTGGAGTCGATGAACGTCCGGCAGGCGGCGCGGTAGGCGCTCTGGTCGCCGTCCGGGCCGAGCAGCGCGGCGACGACCATGAAGCCGGGCAGCGAGTACGCGTCCAGGTAGGACTGGTAGTCGGCCTCGGTGGCGAAGCCCGCGAAGTCGAGGTCGGCGTCCGCGGCGGCGAGGAAGTCCCGCACCCGGGCGCGCAGCACGGGCCGGGCCTCGGCGCTGTCGAGCAGCGGCCGCAGCTCCGGCCGGTCGGTGCGGCCGGTGTCGAGCGCCGCGGTGACCTCCTCGCGCCAGCGGGTGGACGCGGCCCGGCGGGTGGCGGGCGGCCCGCTGTCCAGCAGGTCATCGGTGCGGTGCATGAACGCGGTCGCGGCGATCACGTGCGGCAGCGTCCCGGGCGGCAGCAGCAGCCCGGCGGCCAGCGCCACCTCCCGCTTGTACGCCACCACCTGCTCGCGCTCCCGCCCGTACGCCGCCCGCAGCCCGGGCTCCTGCACCCCCGCCGCGTCCAGCGCCCGCTCCCAGCCGCCCACCCGTCCCGCCCTCCACTCGCACGGCCCGTCCCTGACCGGCCATCCTGCCAACCCCGGCCGTCCCGCCGGACGGTGGGGCGGCCTCAGCCGCCGGGGCCGGGCGCCTCGGGGGCCTCGTCGATCGGCCGTCAGGGGTGCGGTACGGCTTCGGCGGGCGCGGGCGTGACGAGCGGGGGTGCGGGCGTGACCAGCGGGGGTGCGGGTTCGGCCGGGGTGTCCGGGTCGGGGCGGACGGCGCCCAGGATGGGGAGCATGGTGACGGGGGCGAGTTTGACCACGGTGCCGGTGTGCGGGGCGTGGACGACGGCGCCGGCGCCCAGGTAGAGCGCGACGTGGCCGGCGTCGCCGTGGTAGATGACCAGGTCGCCGGGGCGCAGGTCGCGCAGGGCGATGTGGCGCAGGGCGGCCCACTGCTGCTGGCTGGTGCGCGGGATCGGGACGCCGGCGGCCTGCCAGGCCTGCGAGGTGAGGCCGGAGCAGTCGAACGCGTCGGGGCCCGCGCCGCCCCACAGGTAGGGCTTGCCGCGCTGGGCGAGGGCGAACTCGACGGCCCGGCGTCCGGCCGCGGACGCCCCGCCGCCGGGGCCCGCGGTGAGGAGTCGGCGGTCCGCGTCGGCGGCGAGGGCGTTCTCGCGCTGTTCCAGCAGGCCGAGTTGCTCGGCGGTGGCGGCGGCCAGCAGCTGTTCGGTGCGGGCGGCGCCCTGCCGGGCCTGGTCCAGGGCCCGTTGGGCCCGGTCGGCGGCGGCGGACGCCGACTGCTCGGCCTGCGCGGCCTCTTCGGAGAGCAGCACCATCCGGTTGCGGGCCTCGCGCAGCTCGCGCAGCACGGCCGCGGCGCTGCGGGTGTCGGACGCGGCGCGCTGCTGCCGGTCGAGGAAGTCCTCGGGCCGGTCGGCGAGGAACAGCCTGGCCAGCGAGCCGAGTCCGCCGCTGCGGTACTGCTCGGCGACCAGCCGGGCGGCCTCCGTCTCGGCCTCGGTGAGCCGTCCGCGCTGCCGGTCGGCCTGCCGGGCGGCGTCCGCCGAGTCCTTCCGGCGCTGCGCCAACTCCCCGGCGGCGGCGGTGTACTGCTGTTCGGCGGCCTCGGCGGCGTGCCGGGCCTCGGCGACGTCCGCCGCCAGCAGGTCGAGCGGCCGGTCCGCCCCGGTGGCCGCCCCGGTGGCCGCTCCGGTGGCCGCTCCGGCCTGGTCGGCGCCGGGCGGTGGGGGTGCGGGGTCGGCGGCTGCCGGGACCGCCGGGACGAAGAGGAGCGCTGCCAGCAGCAGGGCCGCGGCCCGCCAGGATCGGGGTGTGGCACGGGACACCGGTGTCCACCGTCCTCGGTCTGATGATCGGAACCACGGCCACTCTGGCACCCGGCCCCGCCCGCCCCGGGGATCTCGCACCCGGGGCCGGGCACGCTCACCCGCGCGGCCCAGCCCCGCCCGCACCGCCCGCACCGCCCGTCCCCCGCCCGTCCCCCGCATGTCCGCCGCTCAGCGGGGTAGCCGACGACCGCCAAGGACGGCGGTCGGCCGTCCGGCGCGAGAGGGGACGTGGACCATGACGCAGAAGATCCTGAGCGGCTACGACGGCTCCCCGCAGTCCCGGGCCGCGGTGGAGTGGGCGGCGGCGGAGGCCGTGCGGCGCGAGGCGGAACTGACTCTGCTCCGGGTCTGGCACTGGCTCGGCACCGCCGGGCCGGAGGCCCCGGACGCCGCCCCGCTCCAGCAGGCCGAGCACGACGACCTGGAGACCCTGGCGGCGGACCTGCTGGCCGCCCACCCGGAGCTTTCGGTGTGCACCCAGGCCGCCGCCGGCGACCCCACCGACGCGCTGCTCGAACTCGCCGCCGGCTACCACCTGGTGGTGCTCGGCTCGCACGGCCCGGGCGCCCTGGCCGACATGCTGGGCACCTCGGTGGCCCTCTCGGTCGCCGCCCGGGCCGCCTGCCCGGTGGTCCTGGTCCGGGAGCACCCCGCCGAGGAGAACGCCGCGCAGCCGCTCGGGGACCCGCGTGCGGGGGTGGCGGCGCGCACGGACGCGGACCTGCCGGTCGAGCCGGACGCCCGGATGGCGGCCGAAGTGGTGGCGGAGGCCGAGACGCTGACCGCCGCGACCGCACCCGTCCCCGCCCCCGTGCCCGCGACGGCGCCCGTGCCCGTGCCTGCGGGGACGGCCACCGCCACGCTGCCGGCGGCGACGGACACGCTGACGGCCACGGACACCGACACCCTCACGGCGGTGGAGGCGCCCGCGATGCCGGGCTCGGGTGCGGCGGTGGACACTCCCACCAGGCTGGGCGGGGCCACGGCCCGGCCGGAGATCGTGGTGGCCCTGGCGGGTGATTCCTCGCTGCCCGCCGTGGAGTTCGCGCTCGCCGAGGCGGCCCGCTCGGGCGCCGTGGTGCGGGCGGTGCACGGCTGGGAGATGGTCCCGCTCTGGGCGGGGGCACCCGGCTGGCTGCCGCCGGACCCGGACCCGGACCACCGGAGCGCGCAGATCGAGGCCGACCTGACCCGGGCGCTGGCCGGCGTCGCCGCCGCCCACCCGGAGGTCGAACTGCGCGTCGAGGCCCGCCTCGGGGGCGCCGTCGGCGCGGTGGTCGCCGCCGCCGAGCACGCCGACCTGGTGGTGGTCGGCCGCCGCCCGCACCTGCTCGGCAGCGACCTGGGCGCGGTGGCCCACGCCGCCGTCCAGCACAGCAGCGCCCCGGTGGCCCTCGTCCCGCACCCCTGACCGGCCCCGCGCCCGGTGACGGCAGGGGCGGGCGGCGGGCCCTTCGGCCCGCCGCCCGCCCCTGGTTCGACCTGCAGTTACGGGTAGGCGACCACGTTGACCGGGACGGTCCCGTCCGGGGTGACGCCTCCGGTGTCGTTGATGACGTGGGAGATCGTGCCCTGGTACCCGAGGGAGACCGTCAGCACGTCGTGGAACTTCACGCCCGCCGTGTTCGGCACCTCGAACGCGTGGTAGGCGTTCACCGCCGGGTTGACGTTGAAGTAGCAGTAGCTGCCCAGCCCCCAGGCCTCGTGGCTGGTGACGCCGCTGCCGACCTTGTAGGCGGCGTAGCCGTTCAGGCCGGACGGCGACTTCCAGGCCGCCTGGTTGGGCACGTCGTACGGCATCTCGTTCTGGAAGAAGATCGTCTTCCCGTTCTGGCCGTTCCAGGTGACCTCGTACTTCTGGTAGTGCTCGACGAACAGGCCGGTGGCCAGCACGTTGTTGCCGTTGACGATCAGCCCGTTGTCGGCGGTGTTGACGTTCCAGCCGAAGGTGCCGGCCTTGCCGTGGTCGGCCCGCCAGGCCCAGATGTGGTCGATGATCGTGTGGTTGCTGTTGACGATCAGGCTGGTGGTCGCCTTGCCCGCGATCTCGCCGCCGATCCGGAAGAAGACGTCCTGGATGGTGGTCGGGTCGGCGGCGTGGTTGGCCGAGGAGCCGCTCGGGCCGACGGTCAGCAGGGCGGCCGAGTTGGTGGTGCCGGCGTCGAAGAGCAGGCCCTTGAGCCGGACGCCGTCGACGTCGGCGACCTGCATCGCGTTGACACCGTTGTCGGGGACGAAGGTCGGGTAGCCGATGCCGAGGACCACGGTGTCGGCCCTGGTCACGTTCAGGGTCTGGCTGAGGTGGTAGACCCCGGGGGTGACGAACAGGTTGCAGCCCTGGGAGAGCGCGTTGTTGATGGTCGCGGCGGTGTCGCCGGCCTTGACCACGTAGAACCGGCTCATCGGCAGCGAGCTGCCCGGGGTGCTGCCGGACGCCCAGCTCGGGCCGGTGGCGTTGGTGCGCAGGCTGGGCAGGAACACCCG
Source organism: Kitasatospora sp. SolWspMP-SS2h (assembly GCF_003259315.1). Lineage (GTDB taxonomy): Bacteria > Actinomycetota > Actinomycetes > Streptomycetales > Streptomycetaceae > Kitasatospora > Kitasatospora fiedleri. The sequence goes on from NZ_QLLT01000001.1 coordinate 419,838, forward strand.
GTACTTGCCGGAGCCGTCGACGTACAGGTAGGGCACGTCACGGGAGACCGGGGTGGTGGCGAGGGTGGTCTCGGGCGGGTTGGGGAAGGTGTTGGCCGGGGCGCCCTGGACGCCGGAGAAGACCATGTTCCACACGCCGCCGTCCCAGCTGCCGAGGCTGCTGTCGCGGGTGTACCACTGTTGCTGCGAGATCGAGGCGGCCTGGCCGCTGACCTTGGTGTCGGCGACGTAGCCGCCGCTCGCCCAGCCGTAGCTGGCCGGGTAGAGCGCCAGGTTGCCGCGCACGTCGATCCGCCGGAACGGGGCGGCCTGGGCGACCGCCCAGCGGTCGGTGCCGCCGCCGGGGTTGATGGCCAGGTTCTCGGCGGAGCGCCAGAAGTTCTGGGTGGCGTTGCCCGCGTCCGAGGCGTTGAAGGCGTCCACGGTGATGTTGCCGTTGATGGTGACGTCACCGGGGTTCTGGCCCAGGCCCGCCACCGAGGTGTAGAAGCCGACGTTGTCGTTGACGTTGTAGGTGCCGGGCTTGAACAGGTCGGCGACCCGGTTCTCGGAGAACTGGGCGCTCTGGGTGTCCTTCATCTGGTTGAAGTGGGCGTCCAGTTGGGCCTGGATGGTGGCGCTGGACATGCTCGGGTCGTAGACGTGCACGTTGGGCCCGAAGTTCGGCGTGTCGGACTGCGCCGGGCAGGTCCCGCCGGTGCCGCCGCTGGGGCTGCTGCTGGGACTGGGACTGGCGCTGGCGGTGGGGCTGGGGCTCGGGCTGCTCGCGCCGCCGCCCACGGTGAAGGTGAAGTGCGGGCTGTCGTACTGCGGGCCGCTCTTCTCGTAGGTGAACCAGTACTCCAGGGCGTTGCCCGTGGTGAGCGAGCCGACGGTCCAGCTCCAGGTGCCCGCGCTGTTGGTCATCCGGACGTTCTGCTGGTTGGCGCCGTTGACCAGGTAGTGGACGTCCACGTAGAGCGCGGGCGTGGTCGGGGTGAAGACGATCTTGACCTGCGAGGCGTTCAGCTGGGTGGCGCTCTGGGTGTAGTCGCCCGCGGCGGAGGCGGGGCCGGCGGTGGCGGCCAGGCCGAACAGGGCCGCGAGGGTGAGCGCCACCGCGGCGAGCAGCGCGAGCACCCGGGGGTGGCCGGGCTGCCGGGGGTGGGGGTGGGAGAGGGCGGTCGTCCTTCGCATGGGGGTCCTCTCGTCCGGCTTCGTGAAGTGAACGCCGGGCCGAAGTGGGAGAAGGGGTGGTTTCGCCTTTCTGCTGAACCCAACTGGTTGAGAGCGCTCTCTGGGTTCGTACGGAAGTGTTGAGGGGGTGGCGACCCACCGTCAAGTGGCGTGCAGGATTCACCTCTTGAACGGACGGGAACGGCTCCCCCGGAGCACCGACGGGCGGGCGACCGGGTGCGGGGCGTCCTCCGGGGGCGGGCTGCTCGGCCGCGGGCAGCAAGGAAGTCGCAGTAGCCGGGGCGGGCGACCGGGGCGGCCCGGAAGTGGAGCGGTTCGCCGTCGGTGTCCAGCAGGACGTCGTGTCCGGCGGTGCGGGTGAGGCCGAGCGGGTCGGTCCGGTACAGCGGGTGGGGGACGTGGCCGTGCGGATCGGGTCCGGCCTCCTGGCCGAGCGGGTCGGTGCTCAGGTAGCGGCCGGTGGCGGGGCCGTAGTAGCGGAAGTAGTGGTGCTCCAGGCCGGATTCGGCGTCGTGGTACTGGCCGGGCCGCCCGAGCGGGCAGTCGGGGCGCCGGAGTGGACCCTACACCCTTGGCACTCGTCTTGTGCACGCCTCTTGAGCAGCAAAAACGCCCCGCACGGCGCTTGGCCGAACGGGGCGTTCCGCTGTCTGCTGCGGTTACTTCGCGGGCGGCACTGCCCAGCGCTCCAGGGCCCGGTACCGCATCCCCGACTTGTCGCACCGGGGAAGCGGGTCGGACCCCCCGCGATATCCGGTAGGTACGGCTTAGCCCCGCTCGCTCCGGACGCGAACGGTGTTCTCCGGGCGGTCGAGCCAGAACCGATGCGTGCCGTCCGGGGTGACGGTCAGCCCGAAGCGCTCCGGCCCCGGTTCCCCTTGGGCCTGCCACCAGGCGTAACCCTCGGCCACCTCGTGCCACAGGCGCCGTTCGCCGTACTGCCACACGGTGAACTCGTCCGACCCCTCACCCGCCCAGTCCACGGCCGCCCACGACGTCGCGTCCGTGGTGGCGAGCCAGAGCCGGCGGGCAACCCCGTCAACGTCCGGGTCGTTGTCCCACGCCTTCCACACGTCGCCGAGCAGCACCCCGAGGGTGAACGCCAACTCCCACCCGTCCGCGGCGATGTCGTGGGCGGGCAGCCGGGTGCGCGACTCCTCGGGCACGTGCTCGTCGCGCACCACGTCCCGGTAGATTCGCAGGTCCGTCCGCTGGTTGCGGGCGAGCATGAACGCGCCGTACGGGCTGAACCGGCCCTCCGCGTTGCCGTCCCCGGTCACGGTCAGCAGCAGCAGGCCCCAGCAGACCCACGGGTTGTCCCAGGGAGTGAGGATCTTCCCTCCGCGCTTGGTCTGTTCGACCAGCACGGCCGGGACGCTCCGCAGGGCGCAGGTGGCCGATACCCGGTCGTACGGGGCCCGCAGCCCCCACCCGCGCGTGCCGTCCCCGCAGACCACTTCCGGGTGCAGTCCCGCCTGCGCCAGGCTGCCGCGGGCAAGCTCGGTGACTTCCGGGTCGACTTCGACGGTTACCACGTTCTCGGAGCCGAGCCGGTGGCTCATGTACGCGGCCGTAAGTCCGGTGCCGGTACCGATCTCCTGCACCGTCATGCCGGGGTGGAGATCGAGCATCTCCAACATGCGGAAGACGATTGCCGGAGCCGACGCCGACGAAGACGGCCACGGGTCGTCGCCGGGATCCTTCCCGTCGTTGACCTGCGTCACGACCGGGGCGTTGGCGTAGGCCGCAGCGGCCCAGCCAGCCGGGTCGGTCCGGCGGTCGCACGGCGTGTAGCTGCCGTGTCCGTCTCCCAGCCAGATTCGATCGGGCAGGAAGAGCGTTCGGGGTGCGGCTTCGGCAGCCGCCGCCCACTCGGGGGCCACGTCGTGGCCGAGATCTTCGCCGACGGCCGAGAGCAGGCCGCGCAGGGCGGCCCGCTCCGACTGGTGCACGTGGTCCGTCAACTACTTACCCTTGCCGTGCTTGTTGCCGTCCTTACCGCTCTGGCTGTCGGGGTTCGGTGCGGAGGTGCCGGGGTCCTTCTTCCCGCTGTGCCTCCCACCTCCGCCGTCGTTGCCTCCCGAGCCGCCGCCGCTGCTTCCGCCCTTGCCGGTTCCCCAACCCATGGGTAACTCTCCTTCTGGTTAACGTGGTGCTGGTTGACGTGGTGCTGGTTACGTCGCCACGGTGGCGCTGCTGCCCGGCGACATGGGGCCGGGGACAGGCGGATGGCTGGGACCGGGCGCAGGCGTGCTCATTCCTGCCCTCCTTGCCTCGATGCGGACCCGGACGCCGATCGACGCCCGGGGCGTGCGGTGGTGCGCCGCTCCAGAAGGGAAGAGCTTCCCCGTCCACCGGAACGGAAGTTTCCAGGTGTTCGGGCGGTATCCGAGTCTGGCGAGGGCGTCCGCATAGAGCGGGTCGGACAGGATGCGCTGCGCGCCCTCCTCGGTCCGCTTCTCGCAGATGCGACGCGGGACCAGAGCCCATTTGAGGCACAGGTACCAGAAGCGCGACGCGAGCCGAGACCGCGCCCGCCGGCAACGGAGCCTGAGCACGCACAGCCCCTTACGGGTCGTCACTTCGTGGCCGCGACGGTGCGCCGTGCGTCGGTGCCGTACGGCTCGCCCTCGGCCAGCAGGAGATACCCCGAACCCTGCTCACGGGCGGTCAGGGCCACTTCGATGCGGCGCGCCTGGTAGGCGGACAGCTCCTTGTAGAGCCGGTCCGGGTGCACCCACGCGAACGCGGTGATCTCGGACCGCACCGGGATGGCCATCGCCATAGCGTCGGCCGTCGAGATCGTGCTGCCGTCGCACACGAAGGTGATGCCCTCCGGGGGACCGGCCGGCTCGCTGGCCAGGCTCTGGTCGACCGCCAGGCCCTGCGTGATCGTCCGGCGGAGTCCGGTCTCCTCCAGCAGCTCCCGCGCGGCGGCGTCCCCGATCCGCTCGCCCTCGCGTACCGCCCCCCCCGGGGGCAGGATCGGGCGCATCGCGTGGGACGGCACTACCAACATCACCGAACCGTGCCGCCGGTCATCCGGGTTGTCCGTCTCCAACGCGACCAGGACCGCGCAGTCAGCCCGCAGATCGGACCGGCCCTTGTTCGCAACGTCGTTGTGGGCCATGCGGGTTACCTCTCGGTGGTCGTGGTCGTGGTCGTGGTCGTGGTGGGGCCCCGCCCTCGGTCGAGTGCTGTCCGCCAGTTGCTCGACCGGGGCGGGGAGCAGGGAGGGGCCGCCCCGATCCGGTACGGGGAGGAACCGGAGCGGCCCGGCGTGCCCCGTCGGGCACCCCCTCCCACCGGGATTGAACCGGCGGGGGCTCCGGAGCGCGGGAAGTCGCTCCGGAAGGTCAGGGGTCAGTCTTCGACCGGTACTACGGCGCCGCGCGTCTCCGACAGCAGCCACGAGTCATCCGAGGACATGACCAGCTTCACCGGTACGTCCGCGGGGATGCCCAGCGACTTGCGCGCGGCGTTCTCTGCGTACTGCCGGTAGTGCTTCACAACGTCGTCTTGATGAATGAAATGGTCGTCCGCCGAGCCGTCGACCTCCACCAGGTAGCCGTCAGCGCGGGTGAGCTCGACCCGAACAACCTGCTCGCCGTCGTGCAGCGCGTGCCGGACCTGCGCCGCTGCGCGTCGTCGGCGCTGCCAGCCCTCAACCCAGTCCGGGCCGAACGACCCGCCGATCATGCCGAGCGCCAGGGCGACGAAGAACGCCACCCACCGAGGCCACTGATCCGGCGCCACCAGGGCGAACCCGAGCACCGCACCCATCGGCACGGCGCACACCCCGAGCACCAGCACGCCCGTTGCCAACATCGCCCGGGTCACGCGGCCGGCTCCGGACGGTGCGGGCACTTCGGCAGGGGGCACCGACACGTGCCCCAGCCGACCGGCCGCCCGGCCCCGACCCGGCGATTGGTCTCCGGGTCGTAGTCGTCCAGCGGGTTGCGGCCAGCGTCCTGCGCGTCGGTTCGCCACTGCTGACGGATCGGATCGCGCGTGGTGTACATGACTGACACCTCCTGACCTGCGGTCAGCTGTAGGGGCTGCTGTCTGCCTCTACGCAACCGCATGACCACGGAGAGCGGTAGTCTCGAATCGCAGCAGGGATATCAATGCAATCAACAGGGGAGGTCAGACGTGGCGGAGAGAGTCCGAAACTCTTCCCTGAAAAGACTATTGACGGAGGCTCAGCTCAAACAGACCGCGTTCGCCCGAGCAGTCAACGAAGTGTCCGCCGAGAGCGGGGCACGCACCTCGTACCGACAACCGGCAGTGTCGTACTGGCTCGCGGGGGCCGTCCCCGAGCCAGCAGTACAGAATGCGATTCGTGAAGTCCTCGCCCGTCGACTCGGGCGCCTCGTTACACACGCGGACGCGGGGTTTCCCGCACCACCACCAGGCACAGCTACCCCAACAGGTACCGTCGACTCCCTGCTAGAGCTAGGGAGCCAGGACATGGACCCAACACGGCGCGGGGTGATCGGCGCGTCCCTCTTCTCGGTTGCGCTGACAATCCCGGGGTGGCAAGACGTGATCGGCCGGGAAGACGCGGTGCGCTCCGGGCGAATGGCTCGCATAGGGATGCCGGAAGTCAACGCCGTCGTTCGGATGACTGACCGGTTGTCGAGCCTGGACGATGAGTTCGGCGGGCGGCACGCTCGTCCGATGGCGGCGGCCTACTTGGTCAACACGGTTGGTCCGTACCTCAGAGCGGATGGGCCCGACGCAGTACGGTCCGCGATGATGTCGGCTGCTTCCGACCTGTGCTACCTCACGGGCTACATGGCAGTAGACGAAGGGCGCCACGGACTTGCACAGCAGTACTACCTCCGGGCGCTCGAACTGGCAGGAATCGCGGGCGACCACCTGACCTACTGCACGACGCTCCGCGGTATGTCCGTCCAAGCCGTAGACCTGGGGCACGGTCGGCGAGCCATGCAACTTGCCGACGCCGCAGCCGCCGCCGCTCCCGTGGCAGGTCCCCGGATGCAAGCCTTTCTTGCGGGTCAACAGGCCCACTCCGCGGCAGCGTTGGGAGACCGTGACTCCGCGCTCCGGTTCATGCGTGATGCAGAGAAAGCCATGGACATAGCCGAGAGCGAGTCCAAGGCATTCGGGTCCTACGATCCGTCCTCGCTTGCCTACCACCTCAGCCAAGTTCGGTACGCACTGCGGGACGTCAAAGGCTCTGTAGCCGCAATGCAGGAGTCCGACCGAACTCGACACGACGTCTACCAGCGCGGACGGGTACGGCATCGCGCCACGCTCGCAGAGCGACAGTTCGAGCTTGGGCATTTGGAAGCGGCGTGCGCCACCTGGCACCAGGCCCTGGACGACTACCCGAACGTACAGTCTGGTCGGGCCGACGAACGTATGCGCACCATGCTGCGGATGATCGCAAGGCACCCGGGCAACCAGCACGTACAAGGGCTGTACGAGCGGGCTCGCATCCTCGTACCCGCGGCCTAGCCGTACTGCCGAGTCCCGTCCCTCGCACACCAGGGGCGGGACTCGGCCACCTACGCAGCCAACCTCAGCAGCTCGACCGCCAGGCGGCATACGGTGGTCAACTCCCGCGCTCCGGCGCACAGTCGGCCAGGGCCGCTCACAGGACCCCAGGAACGACAAAGAGCCCCGCCCCGGCCACCCACCGAGGGAGGACAGAGTGGGGCTTATCAGTGCGTTGCAGGATCAGCCGTTGAGCACGTTCATCAGGCGGGCAGCAGCCCTGCCGCCGAACAGTGCGATGCCGCAGTAGAACTCGGCCCGGGTGCGGTAGACGGGCTTGTCGTGGGCCTCTCCGAGGTCGGTCGCCTGGATGCCGCCGTTGGTCAGGCCGGTCACGCCCGCATCAGCCTCGGAGGAACCGAAGCGGACGGTGTAGATGTCACCGGTCTCCTTGCCCCCGGTACCGGCGGTGAGGGGAAGGACGTCGGTGCCGTCGAGCTTCTGGCCGGGGTCGAGCATGGAGATGCCGTTCCACATGGTGACTTCCTTGCCGTGGATCTCGGCCGTCAGCAGCTCGGAGCCGCCCAGCCCGCGGAACCCGGAACGGATCTTCGCAATGATCGCGGCGTTCATGTACAGCGCGCCGTTGCGACTGGTGATCCCGCGCACCCGGGCGGTCAGCGCGTCCAGGGTATCGAAGAAGTCGTAACCGCCCGCGACCGGCCCGGCCTCCTTCGCGTCGACGACCTGACGCCCGATCAGACGCTTGCGCAGGCCGTCGAACCCGAGCGGGTTCACCATCGTGTCGCCATTGAAGAACTGGTCCGCGAAGGGGACGGACGCGGCCTTGATCTTCAGCGTCTCCTGGATCGCTCGCTGGTCGTTGACATTGCCGCGGGTCTTGACGATGAACTTGTCCACGTCGGAGTCACCGCCGAGGATCACCAGGCTCTCGATGCGCGGACTGCCCGCGCCGCCCGCCGCGGCCCAGCGGTCCGCTCCCCCGGCCGCGCCCGCCGCCCGGGTGCGGGGGCGGGACGCCGTCCCGCGCCTCGCCGCGCATGATCCGCTCCGGGTCCTCGGCGTGTTCGGCCTCGATCTCGCGGGTGTTCCCCGCGACGGTCCTGAGGTTGTCGCCGGCCTTGCGGTGGAAGTCCTTCAGCGCCTGGCCGGCTTCCTCGGCGAGCGTCCGGCCGAGTTTCTGCGCGCCGTGCTCCAGGGCCTCGGCGATCTGGTTGCCCATCCGAAGCTCACCCCGGCCTCCCCGTACGGTGCCCGTACCTCGGCGATCTCACGCGGAACTCCCGCGCCCGGGAGGGGGCTTGGGGCAACCGCGATCCGGCCGGGCAGGGCCGCCCGGCGCACCCGCCGCATCTTGACAGGGTCTTGGCAAGCCAGCAGGATTCCGGCGGATCGTCAGTAAGGTTTGCTGTCCATCGGCTCCCCCGGGTGCGCGGTCCCACCGGACCGGCCCGCCGGACAGCGCCCCGCGCCCCCGTGTCCCCGCATCCGCGCTCGCGATCCGGGCCCCCACCACGAGCGACCAAGGACTCCCATGAAGCGCCGTTCCCCCCTCCTCGCGGCGGCCACCGCCGCCGGTGTCGTCGGCACCCTGGGCCTGTTCGGCCCCGCCGCCTCCGCCGCGACCACCACCGGCCCGATCACCGGCCTCGGCGGCAAGTGCGTCGACGTCGCCGCGGCCGCCACCGCCAACGGCACCGCCGTCCAGCTCTACGACTGCAACGGCACCGCCGCGCAGAGCTGGACGGTGGACACCTCCGACCACACCGTCCGCGCGCTCGGCAAGTGCCTGGACGCCGCCGCGGCCGGCACCGCCAACGGCACCAGGGTGCAGCTGTACGACTGCAACGGCACCGCCGCCCAGCAGTGGACCGCCGACGGCGGCGGGCTGGTCAACACCGGCGCGGGCAAGTGCCTGGACGTCACCGACCGCTCCACCGCCAACGGCACCCCGCTGCAGCTGTGGACCTGCACCGGCGGGACGAACCAGCAGTGGAACCCGCCCACCGGCTCCACCCCGCCCACCGGCGGCCTGAACCCCGCGGTCTCCCCCGGCGGCAACTTCGACCTCTCGCGCTGGCAGCTCCAGGAGCCGGTCGGCTCCCCTGGCTCGCCCACCACCGTCTCCTCCGCCGCGCTCCAGGGCCCGAACGGCTTCCACGACGCGTACTTCTATACCGACGGCGGCGACGGCGCGATGACCTTCTGGGCCCCGGAGAAGGGCGTCACCACGCCCAACTCCAACTACGCCCGCTCCGAGCTGCGCGAGATGAACCCGAACGGCGGCGCGGCCGACTGGGCGCTGGCCGGCAGCCACCGGCTGGCCGCGACCCTGCGGGTGGTCTCGGTGACCTCCAACGTCTGCGTCGGCCAGATCCACCTCGGCTCCGGCGGCTCCTCCACCAAGCCGCTGATCGAGCTCTACTACCGGGCGAGCGGCGACATCGTGGCGGGCGTGGAGAACTCCCCCGACGGCGGGCAGACCACCCACACGGTGGGCCACGTCGCGGTGGGCACCAAGTGGAGCTACACCATCGCCGTCTCCGGCGGCAACACCATCGACCTGACGGTCAACGGCAGCACCACCCACTACCCGATCCCGTCCTCCTTCAACGCCTACCACCAGTACTTCAAGGCCGGCTCCTACAACCAGTCCTCCTCGGACAGCACCACCAAGGGCGCCCGGGTCGCCTTCTACGCCCTCACGGTCAACCACGGCTGACCCGCCCCGCCCTCCGCACGACCGCTCCCCCGCATGACCGTCGCCCCGCCCACCCGGCGGGGCGACGGCGTTCCCGGCGTCACCGGCGCCCTCCCGCTGCCGTTCCGCCGCGCCCTCCTGCGGCCGTTCTGCGCATTCCCGCTGCGCGTTCTGCACGAATATGCTCGAAACTGTGCCCGAACGAGCACTTGACGTCACGTCGGCCTGCTGCTGCGATGTACACCGGTCAAACCCGGCCCACCGGCGAACCGGCGGAACTCCCAACCCCGGTCCGCGCGGCGGGGCCTGACGCCCCGTCCGGTCGACAGCACAGCGCAGCGTCCCGCAGGTCCGCCCGGCAGTCTCGCGCCGGGTCCCGGGCCCCGCGGTCACCCTCCACCGCCCCCGACCACCACCGAGGAGGCATCCACCGATGCGTTCCGTCCCGCGCCCCCCGCTGCCCAGGCCCGGCAGCGGAGGGCGCCGCTCCCTCGTGCTCTCCGTCGTCCTGCTGACCGTCGCGGCCCTGTTCGCGGCCCTCGGCCCCGCCCCGGCCGCCCACGCCGCCACCGCCGGGAACGCCACCGCGGTCACCCGCTCGGGCGCCACCTTCACCGTCACCACCTCCGGCAGCGCGGTGGCCCGGGTCCAGCTGGCCCGCGCCGACATCTTCCGGATCTGGCTCAGCCCGAACGGCGCGTTCACCGACGACCCGGCCGGCACCGACCTGGCCACCACCACCGCCTTCGGCACCGTCACCGCCACCCTCACCGACGCCGGGAGCTACTGGCGGATCGGCACCTCCGCGATCTCGCTGCGGATCACCAAGGCGCCGCTCACCTTCGCGCTCTACCGCGCCGACAACACCACCCTGCTCTGGGCCGAGTCCCAGCCGACCAGTTGGACCACCGGCCGGACCACCCAGTACCTGAGCCGCGGCGCCGACGAGCAGTTCTACGGCACCGGCCTGCACCTGGGCGACTGGGCGCTGCGCGACCGGACCGTCCCGGTCGCCGTGACCAACTCCTGGACCGAGAACAGCAACGCCAGCCCGGCCCCGTTCTACATGTCCACCAACGGCTACGGGGTGATGCGCAACACCTGGGCCCCGGGCAGCTACGACTTCGGCGCGCCGACCCGGCTCACCCACGACGAACAGCGTTTCGACGCCTGGTACTTCGCCGGGAACTCGCTCAAGGACGTCCTGAACGCCTACACCGACGTCACCGGCAAGCCCTTCCTCGCGCCGATCTGGGGCCTCGAACTCGGCAACGCCGACTGCTTCAACGCCTCCAACCCCGCCTACAGCGGCGACCACGACCGGCTGCGCCACCAGACCACCCCCGACGCGGTCGGCTACGCCGCCGACGCCCGCGCCGCCGACATGCCCTCCGGCTGGTTCCTGCCCAACGACGGCTACGGCTGCGGGTACACCGACCTGCCCGGCACCGTCTCCGGCCTGGCCGCCCGGGGCGTCCACACCGGCCTGTGGACCTCCACCGGCCTGAACGACATCGACTGGGAGGTGGGGACGGCCGGTTCGCGCGCCGTCAAGACCGACGTGGCCTGGATCGGCGGCGGCTACAAGAGCGCCTTCACCGGCGTCAACCAGGCCGTCGCGGGCATCGAGGACAACTCCGACGCCCGCCGCTTCGTCTGGACCGTCGACGGCTGGGCCGGCACCCAGCGCAACGCCGTGGTCTGGACCGGCGACACCTCCGGCACCTGGGACGCCATGCGCTGGCACGTCCCGTCCATCGCGGGCGCGGGCCTGTCCGGCCTCAACTACGCCTCCGGGGACGTCGACGGCATCTACGCGGGCAGCCCCGAGACGTACGTCCGCGACCTCCAGTGGAAGGCGTTCACCCCGGCGTTCATGACGATGTCCGGCTGGGGCGCGACCAACCCGTCGGCCGGCTACCACGACAAGCAGCCCTGGCGGTACGCCGACCCGTACCTGTCGATCAACCGCGCGTACCTGCAGCTCAAGATGCGGCTGATGCCGTACCTGTACACCATGAGCCGGGTCGCCACCGACACCGGCGTGCCCTCCACCCGCGCCATGGTGCTGGAGTACCCGAACGACCCGGTGGCGCGCGGCAACCAGACGAGCGGCCAGTTCATGGCCGGCGACTCCTTCCTGGTCGCGCCCGTGGTCAGCGACACCAGCGTCCGCGACGGCATCTACCTGCCGGCCGGCAGCTGGACCGACTACTGGACCGGCAAGGTCTACACCGGCCCCGGCTGGCTGAACGGCTACAGCGCCCCGCTCGACACCCTGCCGCTGTTCGTCAAGTCCGGTGCGGCGGTGCCGATGTGGCCGCAGATGAACTACACCGGCGAGAAGCCCGTCTCCACCCTCACCTACGACGTCTACCCGCGCGGCACCTCCTCCTTCACCCTGTACGAGGACGACGGCACCACCCGCGCCTACCGCAACGGCGCCTCCTCCCGGCAGACCGTCAACGTGACCGCCCCGAACTCCGGTTCGGGCGACGTCACCCTCGCGGTCGGCGCGGCCAACGGCAGCTACACCGGCCAACTGGCATCCCGCGGGTACGAGTTCACCGTGCACGCGGCCGGCGCGCCGAGCGGCGTCACGGTCGGCGGGACGGCGCTGCCGAAGCTGAGCGGCAAGGCCGCCTACCAGTCCGCCGCCACCGGCTGGTACTTCGACCCCGCCGACCGCTCCGGCACCCTGTGGATCAAGGCCGGCGACCACGCCGTCACCGGCGCGTTCACCGTCACCGCCAAGGGCCTGACCCTGCCCACCGGCACCCCGGTCGGCGGCAGCGGCCCGATCCCGCAGACCGGCTGGAAGGTGGTCTCGGCCGACAGCCAGGAGACCGCCAACGAGAACGGCGCCGCCGCCAACGCGATCGACGGCAGCTCCGCCACCCTCTGGCACACCCAGTGGTCCGGCACCCCCGCCCCGCTCCCGCACGAGATCCGGATCGACCTCGGCGCCCGCTACTCCGTCGACGGCCTCGGCTACCTGCCCCGGCAGGACGGCGGCGTCAACGGCCGGATCGGCTCCTACGAGGTCTACGTCTCCGACAGCACCACCTCCTGGGGCACGCCCGTCGCCACCGGGAGCTTCGCCGACACCGCCGCCCTCAAGTCGGTGAAGTTCACCGCGAAGAGCGGCCGCTACCTGCGGCTGCGCGCCCTGACCGAGGCCGGCAGCCGCGGGCCGTGGACCAGCGCCGCGGAGATCACCGCCACCGGCAGCCCGGCCCCGTAGGGCCCGCGCCGCCCCGCCCCGCACAGCCCCGCCCCGCACAGCCCCGCCCCGCACAACCCGCGCCCGCCGGTCCCCCGGCGGGCGCGGGCGCGTGCGGCGGGCTGCCACCGGCTTCGCCGACGGGTCAGTTGACGACGGGGAGGTTGTTGAGCTGGAGGAGGTTCCAGCTCTGGTTACCGGTGTTCCACACGTCGTCGGCGGTGATGCAGTCCCACTGCTGGAGGACGGCCTGCTGGGCGGGCGTACCGGACGGCGCGGCGGCGTCCAGGCACCGGCCGGTGGCCCGGTTCTTCAGGAGCATGGTGGTGGGGAAGCAGGTGCAGGTGTGCCCGACCCAGGCGGTGGTCCACTCGGCCGGGGCGTAGCCCGCGTCGCAGTACGGGTACTGGAGGACGGGGGTGCCGTTCGCGTAGGTCCCCGAGCGCCAGTCGAGCATGAGGCACTGGCCGGAGTGCCGGGCCTTGATCCGGAAGTAGCCGTTCCCGCTGTCGAGCAGCTCGTACTCCTGGGAGGCGCTGGTGTTGTCCGGCCACAGGAAGACGCCGGTGTACGGGGCCGCCGAGGCCCACATGACGTCGGCCCGCAGCCCGGTCCGGGCGTTGACCAGCTCGTAGCGGGTGGGTTCGTCCGCCTGGGCGGGGGTGGGGGCGAGCGCCGCGAAGAGCACGCAGGCGAGGGCCGCCGCCGACGCGGCGGGGGCGAACCGGGAACGACCGCGCCCGGTCCGGCCGCGTGAGCGGCCCGGGCGGTCGGACCGTCGGGGCAGGGGTGTCCGCATGGTGGTCTCCTCCGTGGGGGTGCGGCCGTGGGGGTGCGGCCGTGGGGGTGCGGTCGCGGGTTCGGGTGGTCGGCGGCCGGGGCGTCCCACCCTGGCGCGGCGGCCTGTGCACCGACCTTGCGGCCGCCTTGCGGGGCAGCCAGCATGGGCAGCCGGGCGCTTCGCACGCGCCGACGATCACGCGTTGATCACCTGGGGGGTACATGTGGACTTCCGGCTGTTGGGCGAGGTCGAGGTGCGGTCGGCGGGCGGGCCGCTCGACGTGGGGACGCCGCGGCAGCAGGTGGTCCTGGCGGCGCTGCTGGTCGACGCCCGCCGGCCGATCGCGATCGAGACGCTCGTCGACCGGGTCTGGGGCCACCGTCCGCCCGCCCACCCCCGGCCGGTGCTGTACGCGCACCTGAGCCGGATCCGGGGGCTGCTGCGGCAGACCGCCGTCCCGGGCGGCGGGACGGCGGCCCGGCTGGAGCGCCGGCACGCGGGCTACGTGCTGGACGTCGACCCCGAACGGGTGGACCTGCACCGGTTCCGCCGACTGGTCGAGCAGGGCGCCGACCGGCAGCACGACGACGAGGCGGGGGCCGCGGAGCTCGCCGAGGCCCTGGGCCTGTGGCGGGGGGAGCCGCTGGCCGGTCTCGCGGGCGAGTGGGCCGCGCAGGTCCGGGCGAGCTGGCACCGGCGGCGGCTGGACGCGGCGGTGCGCTGGGCGCGGACGGAGTTCCGGCTCGGCCGCCCCGGCGCGGTGATCTCCGCGGTCCCCGACCTCATCGCCGAGTACCCGCTGGCCGAACCGCTGGAACACGTGCTGATCCAGGCCCTGCACGCGGCCGGACGCAGCGCGGAGGCGCTGGACCGATACGGCACCGTCCGGCGCCGCCTGGCCGAGGAGTTGGGCGCCGCCCCCGGCACGGAGCTTCAGTCGCTCTACCGCGCCGTCCTGACCGGCGACCGCACCCCTCCGACTTCCCGGCCACCGCGCCCGGACGACCCCGGCCGGGGCTCCCCCACCCGCCGGAGCGGCCCGGACCGGCCCGCCGCGGACCGCCCGGACGGCGGGGCCCGCCCGCGGCTCGTCCCGTAGCCGCCGCACCGGCGTGGAGCACCGCGGGGGCCAGGGCGCGCGTGATCGGGCCGGGGGCGGCGGCAGCCCCGCCCGGGCGGCGCGCGGCGGCGCGCGGAGGAACCGGCGGGCGGGTGCGGGCCCGGTCCTTCCGCCGGGTCGCCACCGGACGGCGCCGCCGCGCCACGGACGCCCCGTCGACCGAACGGCGGTACGACACGTCCCCGCCCCCGGCAGCGGACGTGCGGCCGCGCCGCACGTACGGGTGGCGGGGCGTGCGCGCGGCGCGGGGCGGTGTCGCCTGCGCTCTGCCCCGGCGCCTCGTGCGGCCGGTACGCTCACTGGCGCGTCCGCGCTCCGGCCGAGAGGAAAACCCCGTGTCGTTCACCGTCACCCGGCAGAACAGTCCGCTGGGCCCCCAGCTGACCTGCTACGGCGAACTCGACCTGCACACCGCGCCCCGACTGCGGGCCGCCCTCGCCTCCGCCCAGTTCGACGCGCCCGCCCTGGTCACCGTCGACCTCGCCGCGGTCACCTTCATGGACTCCGCGGGCCTGAACCTGCTCTTCGACGCCCGCCGGGCCGCCCGGCACACCGGCGCCGTCCTGCAACTGGCCCGCCCCTCGGCCAACGTGATGCGGCTGCTGGAGGTGGTCGGCGCCGACCGGGTCTTCGACCTCCAGCCGCAGGAGCCGCCCGCCCCCGCCTGAGCGGGCCGGGCCGAGCACGGCCGAGCGCGGCCGAGCCCGACCAGGGCCGCACGGGACTTCAGAGCTTCGACGTGGGCGTCATCGTCCGTCGGCGTCGGCGTCGGTGTCAGGAGCGTCGGCGTCGGTGCGCTCGGCGGCGTCGGCGGTCGCGTCGTAGCCCTCCTGCGGGCCGTGGACGTCCGGGTCGTGCTCCCGGGTGGGCCGGACGTCGGCGGCCCGGTCGCCGTAGCGTCGGTCGCCCTCGGCGTCCGGGCGGCCCCGCCCGTCGGGTGCGGGTTCGCGGTGTGCGGTCATCGGCGTCTCCCCGGGTCGGGTGCTTCGGGTCGGGTGCTCCGCCCTCGCGGCTACCCGGCCGGTCCGCGCGCAATCCGCCCGGGGGCCGCCGGGCGGGTCCTCAGGAACCGGCCGGTGCCGTGGCGGCGCGCCGGACCACCGGGAGGGCCGCCTTCGCGTGGTCGGCCATCCGGTCGAAGATCGCCGTGCGCTGCTGGTCGGTGAACGGGGTGGTGCCGAGGGCGGTCACCTGCACGGTGAGGATCAGGTTGCTCTGCCGCACCACCAGCACGAGGGTGCCGACCGTCCCGGTGGACTCCTTGTTGAGGTAGCGGAACGCCTCGGTCCCCACGCCCGGCACGGGGGTGGTGGCCGCGTCCTTCGCGAGCTGGTCGCGGGCCACGGTCTGCTCGGCCGGGAACTGGGACTTCGCGGTGTCGACGTCGCGCCAGAACGCCAACCGGGTCTCGACCGTGCCCTGGGGCTTCGAGGGGTCGGCCGTGCCGTTCGCCTGGTGGGCGACGTCCTGCCGGCAGTCGACCGTCTTCTCCCGGTCCGTGCCGGAGACCGTGTCGCCGAGGGTGTCCGTGCCGGTCGGCGTTCCCAGGGTGTCGGAGAAGGAGCCGTAGCCGAGGAGGCCGCAGGTGGCGGTGAGCCCCGCGGGGACGGCGAACGCGCCGGGCCCGGCGGAGTCGGCGATGTCGGCCGACTCGGTGTGTTCCGTGCTGCTGCCGCACGCGACGGCGGTGCCCGCGAGGAGCAGGGCCGCTGCCGCCGTGCCGAGGTGACGCTTCGTCATGGCGACAGCGTAACGGCGGGCGCCGACGGCGGCGGGAAGATCCCTGAGACCGCCTCCCGGTCCGGCCGCCACGGGCAGAAACGTCCCGCCGGGACGGCCGCTCCCGCGGTCGGGGCGGGTGGCGGCGCGGCGGAGGTCACGCGCTCCATCCGGGCGACACCGGGAGGTCACGGGTGCTCCCCCGGCCAAGCGAAATCCCGCCTCCAGGCGGCGCAGCACGGCGGTGGCGGCGGGTCGGCGGCGGCGGGGCGTCGCCTTGCATGTGCGGCATGTCAACACTTCGACACGGGCGTCACCGCACGCTCCGGTCCGACTTTCCGCTGCCCCGGGGGCGGCAGGCCAGGCCCCGCCCGGAGCGGGCTCCGTCCCGGGCGCCGGGGGCGGGGCGGCTGCTGCCCTGGGTGCGGCAGACCTGCGCCCCCCGGCGGCGGCCCGCCGTCTCGCCGGCGGCCTGGCGCGCGCTGTCGGCGGTGACCGCCCCGGCCGGGCTGGGCCTGTGGGCCGGGCGGCCCGCCGAGGGGGTGATGGTGGCCATGGGCGCGCTCTCGGCGGTGCTGACCGATGTGGCCGCCGCCTACCGGCACCGGGCGATCACCATGCTGCTGCCCCAACTGCTCGGCGTGGTGGGGGCGTTCGCCGCGCTGACGGCCGCGGGGCGGGCGGGTGAGCCGTACCTGCTGCCCGCGCTGGGGGTGGCGGCGGGGGTGCTCGCCCGGCTGGGCCCGGAGGGTTCGCTCGGCGCGATGGTCCTGCTGATGGACGCCGCGGTGGCCCGGGACCTGCCGCTGCCGGGGCCGCTCTGGCTGCCGCCCGCGCTGATGCTGCTGGGCGGCCTGTCGGTGGTCGCGCTGGCACTGGCCGGGCGCCCGTTCTTCCGGGGCCGGGCCGAACGGGCGCTGCTGGCCCAGTGCCTGGCGGGCTGCGCGGCGGTGCTGGAGCCGGACGCGGCGGGCCCGGCCGGGACGGCGCGGCGGCGCGCGCTGCACGACGCGCTGGAGCAGGCCCGGCACACCGGCGCGGTCGGCGGCGGCGCGCTGCTGGCCCGACACCTGCCGGGTCTGCTGGCCCTCGCCGAGACGGCCTCCTCGGCCGGGGCCCGGGGGCTGGCCGCCGGTCCGGCGCTGCGCGGGCGGCTGCGCGCCGAGGCCGAGCGGGTCGCGGCGGGCCGCCCGGCCTCGGACGGGGCGTGGCCGCCGGCCTGCGGCCCGCTGGAGGCGCGGCTGCTGCGGGCGGCCCGGTCCGCGGTGGCGCCGGGGCCGGGGCCGGTCGGGTCCGCCGGTGGGCGGGACGGCCGGCACCGTCCGGGCCGTCGGCGGGCGGCGGCCCGGGCGGTGCTGGCGGACCCGCAGTCCTGGCTGTGCGGCCTGCGGGTGGGCCTGGCGCTGCTGCTGGCGGGCGCGGCGGCGGCGTACTGGGAACTGCCGCACCCGTACTGGGCGGTGCTGAACGTGGTCTTCGTCTGCCGTCCGGACGTCGGCCCGGTCACCGGGCGGGCGCTGGAACGGTTCTGCGGTACCGCGCTGGGCCTGCTGGGCAGCGGGCTGGTGCTGGCCTGCGCCGGGCCGGACGGGGCGCTGCTGGCGGTGCTGGCGCTGGCGGCGGGCCTGGTCCCGGCGCTGTCCGGCACCGGCTACCTGTACCAGGCGGCGGCGCTGGCCACGGTGGTGCTGATGGTCACCCAGCTCGCGGGCGACCCGGGCCTGCCGCTGCTGCTGCCCAACCTGGCGTGCTGCGCGATCGGCTGCCTGGCCGCGGCGCTCGCCTGCGAGCTGCTCGGCCCGCACCGCCACCGGCAGCTCGCGGTGGCCCGCCGGCTGGCCGACGCCGTCGAGCAGACCGCCCTCGCGCTGGCCCCGCCCCGCCCCCGCGACGGTGGCGCCCCGCACCTGCGACTCGCCTCGGCCCGGGCCGAGTTTGAGCGGGCCCGGCGCGAACCGCCGTGGCGGCAGGGGACGACCGCCCGCTGGGCCGCGCTGATCGACGAGGTGGAGCGGACGGTGGACACCGCGCTGGCCCCCGCCGTCCCCGCCGACCACCACCACTTCGACGCCACCCGCCACCACCTGCACCGCCTGGCCGCCGACCTGCACCGCCTCGCGGCCCGTCCCTGAGCACCGCCGAGCAGCACCGCGCACCGCCGAACACCGCCGACCGGCATCGCGCACCGCCGAGCACGGCCGACCGGCACCGACCGCCCCGGACCGACCGAACCGACCCGGACCGACCGAACCGACCGGCCGGGGCGCCGCTCCCCGCCGCCTCTGCCCGCAGCGAATCTGCGGCGGGCAGAGCGGCGTCCGCCGGGGGCCCGCCGCGGGCAACAGTGGAGTCACCGACCCTCCGTCACCACCGGGAGACCCGATGACTCCACTCCACGCCCTCCGCCCCCGGGCGGAGGAGGGCGACACCCCGCCCAACCCGTTCGACGACCACCTGGCGGCGTTGCTGCTGGCCCGCCGGATCGTCCTGCTCGGCACCCAGGTCGACGACGTGTCGGCGAACCGGGTCTGCGCGCAGCTGCTGCTGCTCTCGGCCGAGGACCCGCGCGCCGACATCAGCCTGTACATCAACAGCCCGGGCGGCTCGGTCACGGCGGGGCTGGCGATCTACGACACCATGCGGCTGATCCCGAACGACGTCTCCACCCTGGCGATGGGGTTCGCCGCCAGCATGGGGCAGTTCCTGCTGACGGTGGGCGCGGCCGGCAAGCGGTTCGCGCTGCCCAACGCGCGGATCATGATGCACCAGCCCTCGGCGGGCATCGGCGGCACCGCGTCCGACATCGCGATCCAGGCGGAGAACCTGGAGTACACCAAGCAGGCCATCGAGCGGATCACCGCCGAGCACACCGGGCAGAGCCCGGAGACCATCGCCCGGGACGGCGACCGGGACCGCTGGTTCACGGCCGAACAGGCCCGCGAGTACGGGATGGTGGACCAGGTGCTGGAGTCGCTCGCCGACATCGGCACGGCCGCGTCCCGCCGACGGGCAGGGCTGTGACATGGCCTCCTACCCGATTCCCTACGTGATCGAGCGGACCGCCCAGGGCGAGCGCTCCTACGACGTGTTCAGCCGGCTGCTCAGCGAGCGGATCGTCTTCCTCGGCACCGAGATCGACGACGGCGTGGCCAACGTGGTGATCGCCCAGCTGCTGCACCTGGAGGCCGCGAGCCCCGAGCAGGAGATCGCCCTCTACCTCAACTCACCCGGCGGGTCGTTCACTTCACTGATGGCGATCTACGACGCGATGACGTTCGTGCAGTGCCCGATCGCCACCTACTGCGTCGGCCAGGCCGCCTCCACCGCGGCCGTGCTGCTGGCCGGCGGCGACCCGGGGCGGCGCTTCGTCCTCCAGCACGCCCGGGTGCTGCTCGGCCAGCCCGCCAGCGGCGGACAGCGGGGCACCGTCTCCGACCTGAGCCTGGCCGCCAAGGAGGTGCTGCGCATCCGTACCCAGGTCGAGGAGGTGCTCTCCCGGCACACCGGCCACCCGGTGGCCGCGCTCCGCGCCGACCTGGACCGCGACAAGGTGTTCAGCGCGCAGGAGGCCGTCGCGTACGGCCTGGCCGACCGGGTGCTGAGCAGCCGCGCCCCCGCCTCCTGAGGCGGCACGCGCCCGTACGTCCGGGCCCGGAAGCGGTCCCCACCGCTTCCGGGCCCGGACGTACGGCGTACGACCCTGCGGTCGCTCGGGCCGCTTCCCGCTGCCCGGGACGCTCAGGCCGCTCTAGGCGTAGCCGCTCTAGCCGCTCAGGCCGCCAGGCAGAGCCCGCCGTAGCGGCCCGCGGTCGCGGTGGCGGTGGCGGTCCGGCCCCGGGCGGCCGTGCCGGGCAGCGCGACCAGGTCCCGCTGGACCAGCGAGAGGACGTCCCCGAGCCCCAGGCCGAGCGCCCGGGCGGCGGCGGCGAGCACCTCGGAGGAGGCTTCCTTCCGGCCGCGTTCCAGCTCCGACAGGTACGGCACCGAGATCCGGGCCGCCTCCGCGACGTCCTTCAACGTCCGCCCCTGGGTGAGCCGTTCACGTCGCAGCACGCCGCCCACCACGTCCCGCAGCAGCGGCTCCCTGCGCTCCGGCGCCTGCGGCGGGCGCAGCGGGACGACGCGGGCCTGGGTGTCCGACGCATGAGTTCTCATCCCCCAAGCCTAGGCACCGCACTCCCCCCGGACGGGCCGTACCGCTCTGCCCTCAGCAGAACCCCCGGGCCCGGACCGCGAACGGCCGGCCGGCCGTGGCGGGGTCCGCCCCGTCCCCGTCAGGGGGTCCCGGGGGTGGTGCGGTGGACGAGGGTGGCGGCGGCGAGGGTGGCGGCGGCGAGGACGGGCCAGAGGACGACGGGGGCGAGGGCGGTGAGGACGGCGGGGGAGACGGCGAGTCCGAAGCCGGTGGAGAGTTGGAGGCGGGCCAGGGCGCGGCCACGGCGGGGGGCCGGGGTGCGGGCGGTGACCAGGGCGGTGGCGCTGCCCGCGTAGAGGATCTCGCCCAGGGTGCAGGGCACCGCGGCCAGGGCGACGGCGAGCGGCCCGAACGGGGTGGCGAGCAGGAACGCCAGGTAGCTCGCGGCGAGCACCACCCCGGCCAGGACCAGGACCCGGGCCCGCGACCAGCGGGCGGCCGCCCACGCGGTGACGGGCACCTGGAGGGTCACCACCAGCACGGTGTTGGCGACGAACACCGCGGCCGGCCAGGCGGGCGAGGCGTGCAGGACGGTCACGAGCACCAGCGGCAGCGCCACTTCGGGCACGTTCAGGCAGAACACGTACACCACGTTGGCCAGCAGGAGCGCCCCGAGCCGCGGTGCCGCCCCGTCCGCCGCGGGGGCGGCCCGCCGCGCCCGCGCCGCCCCGTCGCGGACCCGGACCGAGCGGGCCAGCGCCGCCGCCGCGAGGAAGCCGAGCCCGGAGGCCAGGGCCAGCGCCCGCAGGGCCGTGGGACCGCCGGCCAGGCAGGCGGTGGCGAGCAGCGCGCCGACGCCGAGTCCGGCGTTGCGGGCGGCCCGGGCGGCCGCCAGGACGGTGTCCCGCAGGTGTTCCTCGGCGACCGAGGCGACCAGTGCGGCGTGCGCGGCGGGCCAGGACTGGTTGCCGATGCCGAGGAACAGCGCGGCGGCGGTGAACAGCGCGACGCCGCCGGTGGGCGCCGCCAGCAGCGCGGCCACGCCCAGCACCCGCACCAGCATCGACGCGGCCACCGCCGTGCTGCGCGCGCCCCGGTCGAGCCAGTGCCCGAGCGCCGGCATGCAGGCCAGCCCGGCGACGATGCCGCCGGTCATCGCCAGGCCGGTGGCGGCCGTGCCGAGGTCGAGCACGGTGATCCCGTACAGCAGCAGGAACGGCCGCAGCAGGCCGGTGCCGAGGGCGTCGACGAGCAGCGCGGCGGCGTAGCGCGGCCCGCCGCCGGCCCGGACGAGCTGCCGGACCGTCGGGCGGGTCGACGGCGGGGCCGACGGCGGAGACGACAGCGGGGGCGAGGGGCGGGCCGGTGGCTGGGGCGGCGGTGGCGGGGTCGGCGGTCGGGTCGTGGTGGTGCGGGCGGCAGGGGGGCTGGTGGTCATGGCGCCAAGGTGCGGGCGGGGGCGCGGCGCGGTCACGTCGATTGACGCTTTCCGTCAACCGGTGCCGGTGGCGCGGCCGTGCACGGCGAGAATGCGGGAGTGACCCTGCGCATCGATCTCGCCGGGACGCCGCCGGAGCGCGTCCGGTTCGGTGTCTCGCCGCTCGCCGAACTGACCGCGATGCTGCACGTGCTGGCCTCGCCGGAGCACCACCCGCAGCTGGCCGGGTGGGCGGCCGGGGTGTGGTCGGGCCTGCGCCCCGAGCTGGCCGAGCGGCTGCGGGAGGCCGAGTTCCTGTGGCGGTCCTCGCGGGCCGACTTCCTGGTGCCGGCCCGGCCCCGGGCCACCCTGGCCGCCGAACTGGACCAGGTCGACCTGATCGGGGACGAGCGGTACGCGCACGCCGCGCTGGTCACCACCTGCGGCTCGAACCGGCGCACCTTCGCCGGCCGCTCCCCGCTGCACGACCCGGCCGCCCGCGCCGACGCGCTGGACCGGGCGCAGGCCCGCGGCCCCGTCCAGGAGGCGTTCGCGGAGCGCCTGCTGGCCGATCCGCCGGCCGTCCGCGCCCGGCTGCGGGAGACCCTGGAGCGGTGCGCGGAGGCGTTCTTCGACGCCGAGTGGCCCGCGCTGGCCGCCCGCCTGGGCCGGGACGTCCGGGACAAGACCGAGCTGAGCCGCCGTCAGGGCCTGCCCGCCGCGCTCGCCGAGGTGTCGACGGCGGTCGCGCTCACGCCCGACGGCGGCTCGCTGGTCCTCGACAAGCTCCAGGACTCCGCCGCGCAGGCCGGCCCGGCCGGCGTCACCTTCCTGCCCAGCGTCTTCGGGCATCCGCACCTGGTCGCGGTGTACGCCCCGGGCTGGCAGCCCGTCGTCCAGTACCCGGCCGCGGACGGCGACCGCCCCGCGGCCGTCCCGCTGGAGACCGTCGCCCTGCGCCTGGAGGCGCTGGCCCACCCCGTCCGGCTGCGGCTGGTCCGCACCCTGGCCCGCGGCCCGCACACCACCGGCGAACTCGCCCGCGCCTGGGAGCTCACCCCGCCCGAGGTCTCCCGGCACCTCGCCGTGCTGCGCCGGGCGGGCCTGCTCACCGCCCGCCGCCGCGGCCGCCACGTCCATCACGCGCTCGACCTCGGCGCCACCGCCGGGCTCGGCGCCGACCTGCTCTCCGCCGTCCTGCGCTGAGCACCCGCGCCGACCGGTGCGGCGCGCCGCGCGGTGCGGGTGCCGTCCGGTGCGGTGCGCCGTCCGGTCGTCAGGGCGCGGTCGGCGGTTCGGCGTGCAGGCTCGGCAGGTTGACCACGATCGCCTCCTGGGTGCTGCGGGCGATCACCACCACGGCCTCGTGCGCGGGGTCGGGGTTCTCCTCGCGGTGCGGGACGTACGGCGGCACGAAGATGTAGTCGCCCGGCCCGGTGCGCAGCCTGACCTCGACCGGCTCGCCGGAGGAGTGGTCCAGGAAGACGAACTCCGGGTGGCCGCTGACCACGTGGATCGCGGTCTCCGACTCGCCGTGGTGGTGGTCGGAGGAGGCGGTGGCGGGGGCGACGTGGGTCTGGCCCATCCAGAGCTTCTCCGAGCCGACGGTGCCTCCGCTGATCGCCGCGAACCGCCGCATCCCCCCGGTCTGCGCGGTGTCGCCGTCGAGCGCGTCGGCCCGGATGTGGTGCAGGCGGGCGCGGAGCGGGAGGGCGGCGTCCGGGCCGGTGGCGTCCGGCGCGGGCAGGTGCGGGTGGAAGCCCTCACCGGCACAGGTCCGCGCACCCCCGTCGGTCGCGTCGGTCGCGGCGGTCGCGTCAGACGCGTCGGTCGCGGCGGGCGCCGGAGCGGGACGGTGCGGTTCGGCGGACACGGGCTCTCCCGGAGGTGGACGGCGGTGGTGCGCACGGAGCACCGGCGGACGGCGGCGGGCACGGCGACGGCGGGTGCGTCGGCGGGTGCGACGGCGGAACGCGGTCGCGGCCACGGGGACGCTCGGCGGGGTGCGCGGGACGAGGGGAACGCTAGGCGCGGCCCGAAAAGGATGTCAAGAGGTGTCCTTTCGGCCGGACGCCGGACCGGCGGCCCCCGGACGGGACTTGATGATCGCCCGGCCCGGTGGATACTTCGGGGTATGCATATTTCCGCCAAGGCGGACTACGCCGCCCGCGCACTGGTCGAGCTGGCTTGCGACACGGGGCGTCCGCTCACCTGCGAGGCGATCGCCTCGTCCCAGGAGATCCCGTTCCGGTTCCTGAAGTCCGTCGTCGGCGACCTGCGCCGGGCCGGCCTGGTCCGCAGCCAGCGCGGCTGCGAGGGCGGCTACTGGCTGGGCCGCCCGGCCTCGGACATCACGCTGCTCGACGTGGTGCGCGCCGTGGACGGCGAACTGATCACGCTCCGCGGCGAACCGCTGGCGGGGCTCGCCTACCCGGGCCCGGCGGACGCGCTGCCGGGGATCTGGCGCGAGGTCGAGGAGCGCACCGGGGAGGTGCTGGCGGGCACCACCGTGGCCGCGCTGGTCCGCCGCTCCGGCCGCCCGCTGCCCCGGCCGGTCGCGGAGGCGGTGTGACCGGCCGAGGCAGCGGGCCGGAGGCCGTCCGGGCGGGGAGCGGGCCCGCACCCGAGACCGCACCCGAGACCGCGCTCGAACCCGGACGCGCACCAGTGCCCGGACCCGCCCTCGAAGTCGTCGAGTTCACCGACCCGTTCTGTCCGTGGGCCTGGGGGTCGGAGCCCGTGCTGCGGGCGCTGCGCCGGGTGCTGGCCGGGGCCGCCGCGCACCGGCGGGTGTTCGGCATCCTGTTCGACGACGACGAGGACCCGGCGCCGGACCCGGCCGCGGAGGCCGCCTGGTACGGGGAGTTCGTGGCCCGGGTGTCGGCGCACACGGGCGCGCCGCGACCGGCCCGGCTGCGCTGGGTCGCGGCGAGCAGCTGGCCCGCCTCGCTGGCCGCCGCCGCGGCGGAGCAGCAGGGGCCGCAGGTGGCGGAGCGGGTGCTGCGGCGGCTGCGCGAGTCGGCGTTCGTCCGGGGCGAGCCGGCCGACACCCCGGAGCGGATCGCCGGGGCGCTGCGCGGGGTGCCCGGCCTGGACGCGGCGGCGCTGGCGTCGGCTGCGGCCTCGGTGCCGGTGCGGGAGCGGGTGGCGCGGGACCGGGCCGAGACCAGGGCGCCGCGCCCGGAGGTGGTGGGGCTGCGCGGGTCGGGCCCGCACCCGGGCGGGGCGAAGGAGATCGCGGACGGCCGCCGCTACGCCCTGCCCACGCTGCTGTTCCGCGGCCCGGCGGGGTGCCGGGTGGTCCCGGGCTGGCGTCCGTCGGCGGAGTACCTGGCGGCGGCCCGGGCGGTGTGCCCGGACCTGCCCGCAGGGAGGCCGGAGGAGCGCCCGGACCCGGCCGAACTGCTGCGCCGCTACCGGAGCCTGACCGCGCCGGAGTCGCCGGACGGCCCGCCGGACGGCGCGGTGACGGTCGCCACCGCGGGCGGCCCGCTGTACCTGTCGCCGGAGGAGGCCGCTGTCTGCCCGCTCCTCCCCGCGCCCTGAACCCGGCCCCGCACCCCGGCCCGGAGCCCCGGCCCCGGAGCCCCGACTCCAGAGCCCTCCGCCACCCGGCCCCCGCATCACCGTTTCCCACCCTGCGAGACATACCTTCCCGGATCGCGAGACGTCGGACGCGGGCGCCGATCGGCCCGCAGCTCACCACCCTCGACCCGACGGTCCGTCAGTTTCCTTCCGCTGCGCCGCGATTGGCACCTCACCCCGCATCCGACGGCCGTCCCGGCGGTCCGCCACCCAATGGGACACCTTTTGGTGTCCATTGACACCGGGCCCGCCCGCCCGACAGGATGGCGGCATGCTTTCGACGCACCCCAACGTGGTGTGCCGCTACGTGGACTTCCGGCGCACCAGCAGCGATCTCTGTCTCTGAGTGCCCCCCTCCGCGCCGGCGGCACCGCTCGCCCGCGCTCCCGGAACACGGCCGTCCCGCGCCGTGCGGCAGGCCCCGGCCGCCGTTCCCGGGCCTCCTCCTGCCAGGCTCCGTCCCGCCCGTGACCGGGCGGCGGCGGCTGCCGCCCCCTCCCCCTGTCGGTGCCCTGTCGCGCCGTCGTGCCCGTTCCCCGCCGTCCGCGGTCCCCCGCGTCGACGCCTGCGTCCGGGCACCCGCCGCGCCGTGAAAGGTGACGCACGCCCATGACCAGCTCCGCCCTGCCCTCCTCCCCCCTCGCCAGACGTTCCTTCCTCGGCCTCGGCCTGGGCGCGGGAGCCGCCCTCGCCCTGGCCGCGTGCGGCGGCGCCACGGTCGCGCAGACCGGCGCGTCCGGCAGCTCCGGCACCCTCAAGTGGGGCTGGGCGCTGCCCACTTCGTGGGACCCGGTGTTCTCCTCGGCGGGCTGGGACGTGCACGTGCTCTCCCTGGTGTACGCCGGTCTGACCAAGCTCGACCAGAGCGGGAAGGCCGTCCCCGCGCTGGCCACCGGCTGGAAGTACGACGCCGACGGCACCCGGCTGACCTTCACCCTGCGCCCCGGCCTGGTCTTCGAGGACGGCACGCCGCTGGACGCCACCGCGGTGAAGAAGAGCCTGGACCGCGGCCGCACCGACCCCAAGTCGCTGGTCGCCCCGCAGCTGACCCAGGTCAAGCAGGTACTGGCCCCGGACGCCACCACCGTGGTGATCGAACTCGCCTCGCCCGACTACCAGTTGCCCAACCTGCTGGCCGGCAAGACCGGCCTGGTGGTGAACCCGAAGTCGTTCGAGTCGGACCCCGCGGCGCTGGCCTCCAAGCCGGCCGGCGCGGGCCCGTTCAGCCTGGTCTCCTACGTCCAGAACAGCAAGGCCGTGCTGCGGCGCAACCCGCACTACTGGGACGCCGGGTCGATCGGGCTGGAGAACTTCGAGGTCTACCCGCTGCCGGACGCCGCCACCGTGGTCAGCGGCCTGCAGTCCGGGCAGTTCGACGTCGCGCAGATCCCCGGCAGCCAGGTCGAGGCCGCGAAGGCCGCGGGCCTGGAGGTGCAGGAGATCCCGTCGCTGGTGGTGGCGGTGCTGGACGTCAACACCACCAAGGCGCCGTTCGACAACCCGGACGTGGTGGAGGCGCTGAAGTACGCGATCGACCGCGAAGCCCTGGTGAAGACCCAGCTGTTCGGGCACGGCGAGGTCAACTACCAGCCGTTCCCGAAGGGTTACGTCGGCTACGACGCCGGCTCGGCCGACCTGTTCCGCTACGACCCGGACAAGGCGCGGGCCCTGCTGGCGAAGGCCGGCCACCCGGACGGCGTGGACCTGACGCTGACCACCACCGCCGCGCAGGGCCTGCCCGAGCAGGTGCAGGCGCAGCTGAAGGAGGTCGGCATCCGGGCGCAGATCGAGGTGATCCCGGCGGCGCAGGCCACCCAGATCGTCTACGTGCAGCACTCCAGGGCGCTGTTCACCGACCAGTTCGCGGGCCGCGACTCGGCCGCCCAGGCGTTCCAGGTGCTGTTCGGCGAGCAGGGGCTGATGAACCCGGGCCGCAGCACGCCGCCCGAGCTGCTGGCCGCCGTGCAGCAGGTGTCGCGCACGCCGCTGGACTCGCCGGACTACCCGAAGGCGCTCCAGGCGGCGACCGCGCTGGCGGTGCGGACGATGCCGAACGTGTTCCTGTACAGCGTGCCGCGGCTGCTGGCCCGGCGGAAGTCGGTGTCGCCGATCCCGGCGTTCACCGTGGTGCAGCGCTTCGAGGGGGTGAGCGTCGCGTGAGCGCGGCGCTCCCGGCGGCGGGCCCGCGGTCGCGGGCCGCCGGGTGGGTGGTGCGCCGGACGGCCCGGGCGCCCCGGTCGCTGGGACGGGTGCTGGCGTCCGCCGCCACGGTCTTCCTGCTCTCCTCGCTGCTCACCTTCGCGCTCGGCGCGGTCTCCGACGCCAACCCGGCGGCGGCGGTGCTCGGCGAGACCGCGACGCCCGCCGACATCGCCCGGATGGACCACGAGTTCGGCCTGGACCGGCCGCTGTGGGCGCAGTTCGGCAGCTGGCTGGGGCACGCCGTGCGCGGTGACCTGGGCCGGTCCTGGTTCACCACCCTGCCGGTGGCGGACTCGATCTCGGCCGCCCTGCCGGTGGACCTGTCGATCGCCGGGCTGGCCCTGCTGTTCGCCGTCCTGCTGGGCGCCGCCGCGGGCATCGCGGCGGCCCTGCGCCCGGGCACCCGGCTGGACCGGTCGGTGACCGCGCTGTGCACCCTGCTGGGCACGCTGCCCGCGTTCGTGGTCGCGATCGGCCTGATCACGCTGGTGTCGGTGCAGCTGCGGCTGCTGCCCTCGGGCGGCTACGTGCCGCTGGGCCAGGACCCGGGCCAGTGGCTGCGGTTCGCGCTGCTGCCCGCCCTGGCGCTGAGCCTGGACGCGGCGGCGGGCATCGCCCGGCAGTTGCGCACCTCGCTGGTCGGCGCGCTGCGGGAGAACTGGGCGACCGGCGCGACGATGCGCGGGCTGTCCGGCCGCCGGGTGCTGTTCGGGCACGTGCTGCGCAACGCCGCCGGGCCCGCGGTGACGGTGCTCGGGATGAGCGTGCCGATGCTGATCGGCGGCGCGGTGGTCACCGAGCGGATCTTCAACCTGCCGGGCATCGCCCAGCTCTCGCTCCAGGCCGCCGAGCAGCACGACGTCCCGGTGATCCAGGGCACCCTGCTGGTGACCGTCGTCGTGGTGCTGGTCGCCAACCTGGCGGTGGACGCCGGGCTGCTGGCGCTCAACCCCGCCGCCCGTCGGCGCCCGGCCGGGGCGGGTGCGCGGTGAGCGCGGCGCTGCGCCGCCCGGTGGTGCGGGCCTCGCTGGCGGTGCTGGCGGCGGTCGCGCTGCTGGCCGTGTTCGGCGGCCGGCTGGCCCCGCTCGACCCGCTCGCCCAGGACACCGCGCACCTGCTGCGGGGGCCGGGCGCCGGCCACCTGCTGGGCACCGACTACCTGGGCCGGGACGTGCTCAGCCGGCTGCTCTCCGGCACCGGTCTGTCGGTGGCCGCGGCGGCCGAGGCGGTCGGCACGGCCCTGCTGCTGGGCGTGCTGCCGGGGCTGGCCTCGGTGCGGTTCTCCGCCCCGCTGGCCTGGGTCTCGCTGCGCGCCGTGGACGCCCTGATGACGCTGCCGTTCACGCTGTTCGCGATCGCCGCGGTCGGCGTCCTGGGCAACGGGCTGCACCAGGCGATGCTGGCCCTGGGCGTGCTGCTGGCCCCGCTGTTCTTCCGGGTCACCCGGGCGGCGGCGCTCGGCCTGGACCGGGCCCAGTACGTGGAGGCCGCCGAGCTGATGGGCGCCGGGCGGCTGACCGTGCTGCGCACCCACGTGTGGCGCAAGGTGCTGCCGACGGTCGCGGTGACCACGGCGCACGCGCTGGCCACCGCGCTGCTGACGGTCGCCTCGCTGACCTTCCTCGGCATCGGCGTCCAGCCGCCCGCGCCGACCTGGGGCGGGATGCTCGCCAGCGACCTGGGCTTCCTGGCCCAGCAGCCGTGGGCCCCGGCCGTGCCCACCGCACTGATCATGCTGACCGTCGGGGCGCTGAACCTGCTGGCCGACGCGCTGCGGGACGCCGAGCCGTCCGCGCCCGCGCCCGGGGCCCCGGCGGAGCCGCCCGTCCCGACCCCGCTGCGAGCGCCGGAGGAGGCCCGCGATGAGCACCGCGTCCGTGTCTGAACGCCCTGTGTCCGACTCCCCCGGGTCCGACCGTTCCGGGTCCGACCGCCCGGCGCCGGGGAGCCCGGTGCTGGAGGTCGAGGAGCTGCGGGTGGCCGTCGGCCACGGCGCCGCCGAGGCGGTGCGGGAGGTGTCCTTCACCGTTCTCGCCGGGCAGTCGGTCGGGCTGGTCGGCGAGTCCGGCAGCGGCAAGACGCTGACCTGCCGGGCCGTGCTCGGCCTGTCCGGCCCGGGGGTCGAGGCCGACGCCCGCACCCTCGCCCTGGGCGGCACCGACCTGCTCGGCCTGGACGGGCGCGGCTGGCAGCGGCTGCGCGGCACCCGGCTCGGCGCGGTGTTCCAGGACCCGGGCTCCTTCCTCAACCCGTCGCTCACCGTGGGCCGGCAGCTCGCCGAACCGCTGCGGGTGCACGGCGGCCTGTCCCGGGCGGACGCCCGCCGCCGCGCGGTCGAGCTCTTCGACTCGGTGGGGCTGCGCGACCCGGACGCGGTGTACGACCGCTACCCGCACGAGCTGTCCGGCGGCATGCTGCAACGGGTGCTGATCGCGATCGCGGTCAGCGGCGACCCGGACCTGCTGGTCGCCGACGAGGCCACCACCGCGCTGGACACCGTGGTGCAGGCCGAGGTGCTCGACCTGCTGGCCCGGCTGCGGGAGGAGCGCGGCCTCGGCCTGCTGTTGGTCAGCCACGACCTGGCGGTGGTCGCCGACGCCACCGACCGGCTGCTGGTCCTGTACGCGGGCGAGGTCGTCGAGGACGGCCCGACCGCGAGCGTGGTGGCCGCCCCCGCCCACCCGTACACCGAGGCGCTGCTCACCGTGGCCGGTCTCGGCGCCGGCGAGCGCACCCGCTTCCCCGTCATCCCCGGCCGCCCGCCCGCCCCCGGCACCACCGGCCCCGGCTGCCGCTTCGCCCCGCGCTGCGCGTACGCGGCCCCGGAGTGCTCCCTCGCGCCGGTCCCGCTGACGCCGGGGCCGGACGGCCGCCGGGTGCGCTGCCTCAAGCCCCGCTAGCCGCCCCGAGGCCCACGGGCTGCCCCGAGGCCCACAGGCTGCCTCAGAGCCCGCCGGCCGGCGCACCCCGACGCCGCTCTCCCGACCCGCCCCGACCCTTTCTCTTCCTATCCGGTCCGTTCTGTTCCGTTCTGTTCCGCCCGAGAGTTTCCGGAGGTGCCCAGTCATGACCGCTCTGCTCGAAGTGCGTGCGCTGGAGGTGGAGTTCGACCGCGGCGCACCCGTGCTGGACGGGGTCGACGTGGAGGTGCGGGCCGGGGAGATCCTCGGGGTGATCGGGGAGACCGGCTCCGGGAAGACCACGCTGGCGCGGGCCGTGGTGGGGCTGGCGCCGGTCACCGCCGGGCGGATCTCGCTGGACGGGCGGGACCGGGCCGGGCTGCGCGGGCGGGCGCTGCGGGAGGTGCGGCGGGCCGGGACGGTGCAGTACATGTTCCAGGACCCGCTGCGTTCGCTGGACCCGGACCTGACGGTGCTGCGGCTGGTGGGCCAGCCGCTCGCGGTGGCCGGCGTCCCGGCCGCCGAGCGCCGGCGGCGGGTGCTGGAGGCGCTGGACCTGGTCGGCCTGGACCACGCGCTGGCCCGGCGGCGCCCGGCCCTGCTCTCCGGCGGCCAGCGCCAGCGCGTCGCGCTGGCCCGGGCGATCGTCACCCGCCCGCGCCTGCTGCTCGCCGACGAGCCGGTGTCCGCGCTGGACGCCTCGAACCGCAACCACGTGCTGCGGCTGCTGGACGAGTTGCGCCGCGAACTGGACCTCGCCGTAGTGCTGATCTCGCACGACCTGGAGTCGCTGGCGGGGGTCGCCGACCGGCTGGCCGTGCTGTACCGGGGCCGGATCGTGGAGAGCGGCCCGGCGGCGGACGTCCTGGGCCGCCCGCTGCACCCGTACACGGCCCTGCTGGCGGCGTCCGCGCCGGGCGGCGGGGCGGCCCGACGGGCCGAACTGGCCGCGCTGCGCGCCCCGGCGCCCGACCGGCCGGACGCCTCCGGCTGCGCGTTCGCCCACCGCTGCCCGTTCGCCGACGCCGCCTGCACGCCCCGCCCGGCCGAGACCGCGCCGCTGCCGGGCCGGACGGTGGCCTGCCACCACGCCGACGACCGGCGCACCCGCGCGTCCCGCTGACGTTCCGCCGACTCCTGGAGAAAGCCGCCATGCCCAGCCGTCCCACCACCTCGCACTGGGGTGCCTTCCGGGTCCGTCCGCGCCCCGCCGGCGGGGTCCTGGTCGAGCCGCACCCGGACGATCCGGCGCCCTCGCCGCTGCTGGCGGGCGTCGCCGGGTCGCTGCGCCACCGCACCCGGGTGCGCCGGCCGGCCGTCCGGGAGGGCTGGCTGCGGGACGGGCCGGGGTCGGGCGAGGGGCGCGGGCGGGAGCCGTTCGTGGAGGTGTCCTGGGAGCGGGCGCTCGACCTGGTCGCGGGGGAACTGGCGAGGATGAAAAGGGAGTTCGGGCCGCAGGCGGTGTTCGGCGGCTCGTACGGCTGGGCGTCGGCGGGCCGGTTCCACCACGCGCAGAGCCAACTGCACCGGTTCCTGGCACTGTTCGGCGGCTACACGGCGTCCCGGAACTCGTACAGCCTGGGTACCTCGCTGGTGCTGCTGCCCCGGGTGGTGGGGGACGCGGAGGCGGTGCTGCGGGCCGCGTCCTCGTGGCCGACGATCGTCCGGCACACCCGGCTGATCGTCGCGTTCGGCGGCGTCCCGGCGAAGAACGTGTACGTCACGCCCGGCGGGGTGACCAGGCACTCCACCCCCGGTTTCCTGGCCCGACTGGCCGCCGCCGGAACGGAGGTGGCGCTGGTCTCGCCGCTGCGCGACGACCTGCCGGACGGGCCGGCCACCGACTGGCTGCCGATCGCCCCGGGCACCGACACCGCGCTGCTGCTGGCCCTGACCCACACCCTGGTCGCCGAGGGGCTGCACGACCGGGCCTTCCTGGAGCGCTGCACCAGCGGATGGCCGGTGCTGGAGCGCTACCTGGACGGCCGGGCCGACGGCACGCCCAAGGACGCCGACTGGGCCGCGCCGATCTGCGGCCTGGCCGCCGAGCGGATCCGGGCGCTGGCCCGGAAGATGGCCGCCACCCGCACCCTGGTCACCGTCACCTGGTCGCTACAGCGCGCCCGGTACGGCGAGCAGCCGGTCTGGGCGGCGCTCGCGCTGGCCTGCGCGCTGGGCCAACTCGGCCTGCCCGGCGGCGGGTTCGGCCACGGCTACGGCTCGATGGGCGACGTCGGCGACACCGGCCCGGCGCTGCGGCTGCCGTTCCTGCCCCAACCGGCCAATCCCACCGGCGAGTTCATCCCCTGCGCGCGGATCTCCGACCTGCTGCTGCACCCCGGCGAGGATTACGCGTACGACGGGACGACCCGCCGCTACCCGGACGTCCGGCTGGTGCACTGGGCGGGAGGCAACCCGTTCCACCACCACCAGGACCTGGGGCGGCTGCGCCGCGCCTTCGCCCGCCCGGAGACCGTGGTCGTCCACGAGCCGCACTGGACGGCCACCGCCCGGCACGCCGACATCGTGCTGCCCGCCACCACCCCGCTGGAGCGCGAGGACCTCGGCGGCGGCCGGCGCGACACCCACCTGATCGCCATGCACCGCGCCGTCGACCCGGTCGGCGAGGCCCGCGACGACCACGCGATCCTCGCCGGGCTCGCCGAACGCCTGGGCTTCGCAGCGGAGTTCACCGAGGGCCGGAGCCCGCGCCAGTGGCTGGAGCACCTGTACGGGCAGTGGGCCGAGCGGCTGCGCGCGGACGGCGCGGGCGACCCGCCGCCGTTCGACCGGTTCTGGGCCGACGGCGAGTGGCGGCTGCCCGAACAGGCCGCCGAGCGCACCCTGTTCGCCGAGTTCCGGGCCGATCCCGAGCTGCACCCGCTGGCCACCCCGAGCGGCCGGATCGAACTGCACTCCCCCGCGATCGCCGCGCTCGGCCTGCCCGACTGCCCCGGCCACCCGGCCTGGCTGGACCCGCCCGAACGGCTCGGCACCCCGGCCGCCCGGCGCCACCCGCTGCTGCTGATCGCCAACCAGCCCGCCACCCGGCTGCACAGCCAACTCGACGTCGGGGCGGCCAGCCTGGCCGACAAGGTCGCCGACCGGGAGGCCGTCGAACTCCACCCCGCGGACGCGGCGGAGCGCTCGATCGCCGACGGCGACCTGGTGCGGATCTTCAACGACCGCGGCGCCTGCCTCGCCGGGGCCCGGCTCAGCGACCGGCTGCGGCTCGGCGTGCTCCGGCTGCCGACCGGCGCCTGGTTCGACCCCGTCCCCGGCACCGAGCCCCCGCTGTGCGCGCACGGCAACCCCAACGTACTGACCGCCGACCAGCCCAGCTCCCGGCTCTCCCAGGGCTGCACCGGCCAGCACGCCCTGGTCCAGCTCGAACGCTGGACGGGCGGCGACCCGCCGCCGGTGACCGTCCGCCACCCGCCCGCTCTGCGCGCCGAACTCTCAGACCCCCCGACCACCGCCGTCCCGACCACCGCCGTCCCGACCACCGCCGTCCCGACCCCGGAGGCCCCTCGATGACCACCGCCGCCCCGCCCGCCTCCCCGGCCCCGGCACCGTCCGCCTTCCCGGCCCCGGCGCTGGACGGGCTGCCCGAGGTGACCGCCGCCCTGGCCGCCTGCGCCGCCGCGCACGACCGGGACGCCGAACTCCCCCTCGTCGACTTCGAACTCCTGCACGCGGCGGGCCTGTTGACCGCGACGGTGGCCACCCGGCACGGCGGCCCCGGGGCCGGGCTCGCGGACACCGTGCGCATCCTGCGGGCCCTCGGCGCGGGCGACCCGGCGGTGGCGCTGATCACCGCGATGACGCTGTTCACCCACGCCCTGGAGGCCCGCACCCCGCGCTGGCCGGCCGGGCCGCTGGCCGAGCTGCTCGCCGAGTCCGCCCGCCGCCCCGTCCTGGTGAACTCGCTGCGGGTGGAGCCCGAACTCGGCAGCCCGGTGCGCGGCGGCCTGCCCGCGACCACCGCCCGCCGCCGCGGCGACGGCTGGGAGCTGACCGGCCACAAGATCTACTCGACCGGCGCGTACCTGCTGGACTGGCTGCTGGTCTGGGCCGCGACCGACGAGGAGCAGCCCCGGGTCGGCTCGTTCCTGGTCCGGGCCGGCAGCCCGGGCGTCACCGTCGAACCGGTCTGGGACCACCTGGGCCTGCGCGCCTCGCGCAGCGACGACGTCCGCCTGGCCGCCGTCCCGGTGCCCGGCGACCGGGTCGCCGGACTGGCGCTGCCCGGCGCAGACGGCGGACGCGACCCGGTCGGCGGCGCCTGGAACGGCCTCGGCTTGGCCGCTCTCTACCTGGGCGTCGCGGGCAGCGCCCGGGACTGGCTGCTCGGCTTCCTGCACGAGCGCACCCCGAGCGCGCTCGGCGCGCCACTGGCCTCACTGCCCCGCTTCCAGACCGCCGTCGGCGAGATCGAGGTCGCCCTGACCGGCGCGGACCGGCTGGTCGCCGCCCTCGCCGCAGCCGTCGACGCGGGCGAACCGGGCGCCGCCGAACAGGCCGGCGGCGCGAAGGTGCTCGCCACCCGGGCCGCGATCGACGCCGTCCAGCAGGCGGTGGCCCTGGTCGGCAACCACGGCCTCACCCGCCACCACCCGCTGGAGCGCCACCTGCGCGACGTGCTGTGCGCCCGGGTCCACACCCCGCAGGAGGACTCGGTGCTGCTCGGCGCGGGCCGCACCGCCCTCGGGCGGGTCCGCCCGCTCTGACTGCGTGCCGCTTCCCTCCCCTCCCCCCTTCCCTACAGCCGTTCGCCCCTCCGACTTCCTCTCACCGTCGCCACATTCCTTCACTCAAGCGATGACTACTCACGGCCGTTACAAGGTCTCACCAAGTTGACTTCCTGTCACTCCTGCGCCCCTTCACCGATCCAACCCCTTGTCACTTGCGTTACACCCCTTCACTGAAAGGACCGGCCATGCCCGTCGAGTTCGTCGGCATGATCTCCACCCACGACGTCTCCGAGATCCGCCCGGCCACCGGCCCGGTGGTGGACGTCGACTACACCCGCCGCTTCGCCCAGGCGCACGAGCAGGCCGGCTTCGACCGCATCCTGATCGCCCAGTCCTCGGGCAGCCCCGACCCGAACCAGGTCGCGGCCTTCGCCGCCGCGCACACCGAGCGCCTGGGCCTGCTGGTCGCGCACCGCCCCGGCTTCCTCGCGCCGACCGTCGCGGCCCGCACCTTCGCCACCCTCGACCAGTTCTCCGGCGGCCGGGTCGCGGTGCACATCATCACCGGCGGCCACGACGCCGAGCAGCGCCGCGACGGCGACTACCTGTCCAAGGACGAGCGCTACGCCCGCACCGACGACTACCTGACGGTGGTGAAGAAGGCGTGGACCGAGGAGGCCCCGTTCGACCACGAGGGCCCCTACTACCGCCTGGCCGACTTCCGCTCCGACGTCCGGCCGGTGCAGCAGCCGCGCATCCCGCTGTACTTCGGCGGCTCCTCCGAGGCCGCGTACCGGGTCGGCGGCAAGCACGCCGACACCTTCGCCCTGTGGGGCGAGCCGCTGGCCGAGACCGCCGAGCAGATCGCCCGGGTCCGGGCCGCCGCCGAGGCCGCCGGGCGCACCGACGTGCCGGGCATCAGCGTCTCCTTCCGACCGATCCTGGGCCGCACCGACGAGGAGGCGTGGGAGCGGGCCCGGACCATCCTGGGCACCATCGAGCAGCGCGGCAGCACCCTCGGCTGGCGTCGGGGGACGACGTTGGCGGGCGCCGACGCGGCGCCGCAGAACGTCGGCTCGCAGCGCCTGCTGGCCGCCGCCGCCAAGGGCGACCTGCACGACCGGGCGCTGTGGACCGCCACCGCGAAGGCCACCGGCGCCGGGGGCAACTCCACCGCGCTGGTCGGCTCCCCCGAGACGGTGGCCCAGGCCCTGCTGGACTACGTGGACATCGGCGCGACCACCCTGCTGATCCGCGGCTACGACCCGCTGGACGACGCCCTCGACTACGGACGCGAGCTGCTGCCGCTGGTCCGCCAGGAGGTCGCCCGCCGCGACGCCGCCGCCACCATCCCGGCCACCGCCGGCGCCCGGTGACCGCGCCCGCACTCCCCGCCGCCGGTCCCGCCCCGGCGGCGGGATCGGCCGTGGGACCGGCCGTGGGAGCGGCAACGGGAGCGGCCGTGGGAGCGGCAACGGGACTGGCGGTGGAACCGGCGGCGGGACCGGCCGTGGGAGCGGCAACGGGACCGGCGGCAGGGCCGGACGGCCGCTGGGAGCCCGCACCCGGCACCGCCGTCCGGGGCACCGTGGTCCTGCTCCCCGGCCGGGGCGAACACCCCGGCGTGTACGCCCGGTTCGGGCGGCGGCTGGCCTCCGACGGCTACCGCCTGCTCGTCCCCGCCACGGACACCGCGGCCGACCGCCACCCCGACACGGATCCGCCCCGCCGCCGCCACGGCTCCGATGCCCTCCCGGCGCCGGACCCGCTCGACCGGCCCGGTCCGCGCACCCCGACCGGCCCGGCTGCCGCCACGTCCGGATCACCCGCCTCCGCCGCCGCCCCCACCACGGGCACGGCAACCGGCCCCGGCTCCGGCACTTCCCCGGCACCTGACCCGCTCGACCAGCTCGATCCCCTCGACGCGCTCGACCTGACCGGCCTGCTCGACCCGGCCGACCCGGCCGCTCCCTCCGATCCGTTCGCCCCGGGCGCCCCCTCCGGCCGTCCGGCCGCCCTGTTCGCGCAGGCGCGGGCCGAGCAGCCGGCCGGGGGGCCGGTGGTGCTGGCGGGTTCCGATCTCGGTGCGCTGCTCGCGCTGGGCCTCGCCGCCGAGGTGCGGCCGGACGGACTGCTGCTGGCCGGGTTGCCGGGGGGCGGGCGGCCCGTCCGGGCGGAGGACGAGCTGTCCGCGCGGACGGCCTGCCCGGTCCACCGCGGGCTGCTGGCCGGTGATCCCGGGTTCCGGCCGGGTGCGCTGTTCGAGCCGGTGCCCGCCGCCCTGGCCGGTGCCGCGGCGGCGGCCCGTCCGGCGGTGCCGGTGCTGGCGTTCCACGGCTCGGCCGATCCGGTCGCCCCGGTCGGGGCGCTGCGGGAGCTGGCGGGGCGGCTGCCCTCGGTCGAGGCGGTCACGGTGGCCGACGGGCGGCACGACGTGTTCAACGACGCGGTGCACCGCAGTGTCGCGGCCCGCACCGTGCTGTGGCTGGAGCAGCTGCGGGCCGGCCTCGACCTGCTGCCGTCCGCTCCGCCCCCGCTGCTCGTCCCGCTGGGCCCGCCCGTCCCCGGCACCACCGGCTGACCGCCCCCTCACCCCCCGGACGACGGCCGGTGACGTCCCGGCCGTCGTCCCCTCCCAGGCTTCCAGGCTTCCAGGAAAGGACCGTCCCCATGACGACTCTCGACGAGCGCCCTCCCACCGCGGCACCCGCCGAACTGCTGCGCAGCACCCTGCGGCGGCACGCGTCCGGGGTGGTGGTGATCACCGTGCCCGGACCGGCCGGGTTCACCGCCACCTCGTTCACTTCGGTGAGCCTGGAGCCCGCGCTGGTCTCCTTCTACCTCGCCTCGGGGGCGTCCACGGCCCCGGCGGTGCGCGCGGCCGAGGCGTTCACCGTGCACGTGCTGCGCCGCGAGCAGGAGGAGTTGGCCCGGGCGTTCGCCCGCAGCGGCGCGGACCGGTTCGCCGGGGTGCCGTGGCACGAGGGCCCGCACGGCACGCCGCTGCTGGAGGGTGCCGCCGCCCGGCTGACGGCCCGTCGGGTGGGGCTGCACCCGGTCGGCGACCACCTGCTGGTGGTGGGCGAGGTGGTCGCGGCGGACGTGCCGGGCGGTGAGCCGCTGGTGCACCACGACGGCGGGTTCGGCGGGTTCGCGCCGGGTGCCGGGGAGGGCCCGTGGCGCTGACCGTGCACTGGTTCCTGCCGACCACCGGGGACAGCCGCGAGGTGGTCGGCGGGGGCCACGGCTCCGCCCCGGGGGCGTCCGGCGCGGACCGGCCGCCGACCCTCGGCTACCTGGGGCAGATCGCCCGGGCCGCCGAACAGCTGGGTTTCACGGGGGTGTTGACCCCGACGGGCCCGTGGTGCGAGGACGCCTGGCTGACCACGGCGATGCTGTCCGGCCTGACCGAGCGGCTGGTCTTCCTGGTGGCGTTCCGGCCGGGCCTGGTCTCGCCGACCCTGGCGGCCCAGATGGCGACGACCTACCAGAACCTGTCCGGCGGCCGGCTGGCGCTGAACGTGGTGACCGGCGGCGAGTCCCGGGAGCAGCGGGCGTACGGGGACTTCCTCGACAAGGACGGCCGGTACGCGCGGGCCGGGGAGTTCCTGTCGGTGACCGGGCGGCTGTGGCGCGGCGAGCGGGTCGACCACGAGGGCGCGCACCTGCGGGTGGCGGGCGCGGAGCTGACCCGGCTGCCCGATCCGGTGCCCCCGGTGTACTTCGGCGGTTCGTCGGCGGCGGCGGAGCAGGTCGCCGCCCGGCACGCGGACGTGTACCTCACCTGGGGGGAGCCGCCGCCGCTGGTGGCGGCGAAGGTCGAGCGGATCCGGGCACTGGCCGCCGCGCACGGGCGCCGCCCGCGGTTCGGCGTCCGGCTGCACACCATCACCCGCGACACCTCCGCCGAAGCCTGGTCCGAGGCCGACCGGCTGCTGGCCGGGATGGACCCGGACCGCATCCGCGAGACCCAACTCGCCCTGGCCCGCAGCGAGTCGGAGGGGCAGCGGCGGATGCGGGAGCTGCACGACGGGGCGGTCGACCGGCTGGAGGTGTACCCGAACCTGTGGGCCGGTTTCGGCCTGGTGCGCGGCGGCGCGGGCACCGCGCTGGTGGGCAGCCACGCCGAGGTCGCCGACCGGATCGAGGAGTACCACCGGCTGGGCGTGGACGAGTTCATCCTGTCCGGGGTGCCCCACCTGGAGGAGGCGTACCGGGTGGGCGAGGGCCTGCTCCCGCTGCTCGCCGCCCGGGGCCTGCTCCGGCCCGACCGCTGAGCGGCCTCCGGCCCGGCCCGTGCCGACCCGCACCACTCCCGTACCGTGCGGGAGCGCGGGTGGGTGGCGGGGTTGAGTACCCGGACTCAGGCCCGGCGGGGCAGCCAGCCGCCACAATGGGCGGGCCACCCGAGGGCCGAGCCGATTCCGCTTCTCCCGATCACGATCCGAGGACCGCCCCCCATGCTGAGCGCCGTCGCCCGCACCGTCGTCCCGGTTCTCGGACGCTTCACCGTCACCGCGGACGAGGCGACGGTCCTGGCCCCCGGCAGCATCGTCGCGCCCAACCACTCCTCGCTGGTCGACCCGGGCGTGGTGCTCGCCGCCGTCCGCCGGCTGGGCGTCGAACCGGTGGTGCTCGCCACCGCCGGGCTGTGGCGCGTCCCACTGCTGGGCGGCGCGCTGGTCCGCGAGGGCCACATCCCCGTCCACCGCGGCACCGAACGGGCCGCCCGGGCGCTCGGGGCCGCGGCCGACGCGCTGGCGGCCGGGCGGGTCGTCGTCCTCTACCCCGAGGGCCGCCTCCCGCGCCGGGTGGACGCGGCCGACAGCGCGCCCGGCCCCTTCCGCACCGGCCTGGCCCGGCTCGCCGCCACCACCGGCGCCCCGGTCGTCCCGCTGGGGCAGGCGGGTGCCCGACGGATCAGCTCCGGGTCCACGGCCAAGCAGCTCGCGGGCCTGGCCACCGCCCCGCTGCGCCGCCCCGCCGTGCACGTCCACTTCGGGGCACCCCTGCTCCTGGACCCCGACGTGGACACCGCCACCGCCCAGGCCCGCGCGGCCGTGACCGCCGCCTGGCGAACCGCCGCCGCCCACCTGGCCACCCGCCGCGCCTGACCGGAGCCCGCGCCGCCCGGCCCCGGCCCCGTAGGCAGCGCCTCAGCCGGGCCGGGCCGGTACGCGGTCGGGCCGGTGGGCGGCCGGGCCGGTAGGCGGTCGGACGGCTCAGTCGCCGGGCCGGTCCCAGTAGCCGGGGTCGATCGGTCGGCGTTCCTGGAGGTCCCGGCGGACGGCGAGGGCCAGGCGGAAGGTGTCCGCGCGGTTGATCCGGGCTCCGATCACGGCACCCACCAGCAGCGGGGTGAGGGTCGGGAGCTTGCGCAGCCCCGCCCGGGTCAGCCGCTTGCTGACCTGCCGCCGCAGGCCCGCGCCCTTGCTCAGCACCACCAGCGTGCCCGGGCGGGTCAGGTCGAGGCCCCGGCCCTCGCTCCAGGCGGCCAGGTAGGACTGCGAGCGCTGCCGGATCGAGCCCGTCGGGGCCTGGCCGTAGATGGTGTACAGCTCGGCGATCAGCTTGAGTTCGATCGCGGCGATGGCGAGCAGTTCGGCGCCCATCTCCACCGCCAGGGCCGGTGGCACCGGCAGCATCGCCACCGCGCCGGTGCTCGCGCCGACCGCCGCCGACGCCTTCACCGCGCCGGAGACGATCAGGTCGGCCAGTTCGTCGGGGGTCCGGGCGCCGGGGTGCTGGTCGCGCAGCGTGGCCAGGTCGCGCACCGGGATGCGCGGGGCCGCGTCGAGCAGGCGGTCCGCCAGGACCCCGGCCCCGCTGCGGGCCCCCGTCCCGAGGCGGCGACCGCCGCGCAGCAGGCCGCCGCCCAGCCGGGTGGCCAGCCCGGTGCCGCCCGGTCGGGTGCTGTCCGGCCCGGCGATGTCCGGCTGGGCGCTGTCCGGGTCCGGCCGGTGGCCGCCCAGCCGGGCCACGAGTGCGGACATCCGGCGCTTCCGCTCGCCCGGAGGAACGGGGTCCTCCCGGACGGGACCCTCCCAGACCTCCGCCTCCGCGGCGATGCGGGCCAGCTCTTCCGCGGCCAGCTCCTCCGCGGTCGGGTGTCCCGTGGTCGGCTCCTCAGCGGCCGGGTCCTCCGTGGTCGGGTCGTTCGGCCGCACCTCGCCGTCGGGGTGCTCCGACGGATTCGGCTCACGGATCGGTTCCATGGGTTCCCTCTCCTCCCACCGCCCGGTCGGCGGACCGGTGCGCGTCCTGCGCGGACTGGGGCCGGGTGGCCCCGGCAGGGCGGATACCCGTTCTGCCGGTCCGCAAGAACCCCACCGGGCAGGAAGGACGAAAAAGGGGGGCGCGGTCCCGTCAGGGGGTGCGCGGCGGCGGCCCGGACGGCGCGTCCGGGCCGAGGGCGGCGTCGACCGCGGCCCGGGCGTGCAGGGCGGTGGTCGGGAAGAGCGGCACCGGGCTGTCGGCCGCCCCGACCAGCAGCTCGATCTCGGTGCAGCCCAGGACGACGCCCTGCGCGCCCCGGGAGACCAGCTCGGCGATCACCTCCCGGTAGGCGGCCCGGGACTCCTCCCGGACGACGCCCAGGCACAGCTCCTCATAGATCACCCGGTGCACGACGGCCCGGCCCGGCGCGTCCGGGACCAGCACCTCGAGTCCGTGCCCGGCCAGCCGGCCGCGGTAGAAGTCCTGCTCCATGGTGAACGCGGTGCCGAGCAGCCCGACCCGGTCCAGCCCGGCCGCCCGGACCGCCGCGGCGGTGGTGTCGGCGAGGTGCAGCAGCGGTATGTCGACCGCGGCGGCCACCTGGTCGGCGACCTTGTGCATGGTGTTGGTGCAGATCAGCAGCAGGTCGGCCCCGGCCGCCGCCAGCGATTTCGCCGCCCGGGCCAGCACCTCCCCGGCCTCGGTCCAGCGGCCCGCCGTCTGCAGCTCCTCGATCTCGGCGAAGTCCACCGAGTGCAGCACGCACTTCGCCGAGTGCAGCCCGCCGAGCCGCTCGCGCGTCAACTCGTTGAGCAGCCGGTAGTACTGGGCGGTGGACTCCCAGCTCATGCCGCCGATCAGGCCGATGGTCTTCATCGCGCCAGTCTGCCATCCCGCCCCGGCGGCCCGATCCCGGGCCCGATCTACACCCGGGGCCGACCGGCGCCCGGGGCGGGCCCCGGGGTCACTCGCCCTGGCCGGCGCTTCCCACCGGGCCGACCTTCACCGGGGTCCCGCTGCCGTCCGTGACGGGCAGCGAGGCGGCGCCCGGCCAGGGCAGGGTGACCGACTGGGTCTCGTCCGGCGGGGTCACCACCAGGCCGGTGATCCGGATGCCGGAGCCGCCCGAGGTGTTGGCCGGGTAACCGATGCCGAAGTAGGTCGACTTGCCGCTCTTCAGGACGCCCGCGACGACCGGTTCGCCGGACCGCTCGGCGGACAGCGGGCCCGCCGAGGTCTGGAGGTCGACGCCCGCGTACCCGGAGATCGCGCAGTCCTTGCCGCTGCGGTTCTTCAGCTCGACCACGACGGTGCGGGTGGCGTCGCCGGTGACGGTGCGGTCGGCGGCGGTGACGGTCAGGTCCGCCGTCCGGCACTTGGCCGCCTTCCCGGCCGCGTCGGAGCCGGTCGGTGCCGCGCTGGTCGGCGTGGCGCTCTTCCCCGCGCCGCCCGGAGTCTGGCCGCCGCCGGTGGAGGCCGTAGGAGACCCGGTGGACGCGGCGGACCCGGTCGGCGTCGCGGCCCCGGTCGGGGCGCCCTGCGCCGTGTCGGTCCCGTCGTCCTGGCAGGCGGTGAGCGAGAGGGCGGCGGCGACGGCCAGGGCGGCGAAGACGGACGTGCGGGCGCGCATGGTGTTCTCCTCGAGTGCGGGAAGTACGGGACGTACGGG
Source organism: Kitasatospora sp. SolWspMP-SS2h (assembly GCF_003259315.1). GTDB lineage: Bacteria > Actinomycetota > Actinomycetes > Streptomycetales > Streptomycetaceae > Kitasatospora > Kitasatospora fiedleri. Next base: position 462,860 of record NZ_QLLT01000001.1, read on the forward strand.
ACGTACGGGACGGTGGTGCCGCCCGTTCGGTGCGAGCGTGTTTCCGAAGAGCAGGACTGCCGGACCGGCCGAACCGTTGCGTCCGGTCCGCCCCCAGGACAGTGCTGTGACAGTGCGGCCGGGAGCGGCCCGCCCCTGCGCACCGGCCGCTGCCCCCGACCAGCCCTGACACCGTCTCACCCGGCTCCGGAACAGCACCGCCGCCGTGGCTGCCCGCCGGGACACACCCGTGACCCGGACGGCCTTGACCACGGCCGCGGTCCTTCCTCCGCGGTCCTGCCCTCCCGCCGGCCGGCCTCGGATCAATCGCCTTGGTGTTCGGTGCAGTTGGTCGGGTGGAAGGAGGCGATGACGGTCTTCCCCCGCCCGTCGGGCCGGGCCTGCCAGTCGTCGGCGAGGCTGTCCACCAGCGCCATCCCGCGGCCGGAGGTGGCCTCGGACCCGGCCTCGCGCGGGCGCGGCATCCTCGGCGAGTCGTCGTGCACGCTGACGTACAGGCAGGAACCGTCCCAGGTGAGGACGAGGTTGGCGTCGCTGCGGGCGTGCAGGTGGGCGTTGGTGATGAGTTCGGAGATGGTGAGGATGACCGCGTCGGCGGTCTCGGGTGCGCGGGCCGTCCAGCCGAGTTCTTCGAGGTGTCGGCGGGCCCAGGAGCGCCCGGTCCGTACACCGCTGGACACGGGCAGCGTCCGCGCCCAGCCCACGGCCCGCAGTGCGGGGTCGTGTCCTTCCATGGTCTCCATCCCTTTCGTCTACGGGCTCGTTCCGGGCACGGCTCGGACGCGGTACGAGGAGGGCGGGTTCGCACCGGGCCGGGCCGTCTCCGCGCTGTTCTCCGCGCCGGCCCGTCCGACGGCTGCTGGAGGTCTGCCCCGTGAGCGGTGACGCACACCCCGCCGCGCCGAACCGGGTGGCGGACACGGACGAGCGGGGCCCGCGCCTGCGCGCGGACCCCGCTCGATGCCGGTTCCCGGGCGTGCCCGGACCGGAGCGCTTACCAGCGGTACCAGCGGCGACGGCCGCCGGAGGGGTGGGCGCCGCGGGCGACGAAGCCGACCAGCCAGACCACCAGGACGATGATGGCCACCCACCAGAGGGCCTTGAGTGCGAATCCGGCACCGAACAGGAGTAGGGCCAGCAGCAGGACGAGAAGAAGGGGAACCACGTGCAACCTCCGTAGTCGGTGTCGAACCGCCGTCTGCCCGTGGCCGGGGCGAACATGCATCCGGGAGAACGGGGTCGGGGCCGACGGCCCGTCACCGGTAGACGGTGCCGGGCCGCGCCGTGCCGGGAGCGAGCAACTGGTCGACGGTGACGAAGGTGTAGCCCTGGTCGCTGAGCGACTTGAGCACGGCGGGCAGGGCGGGGACGGTGCCCGCGTGCAGCGGGTGCAGCAGGACGATCCCGTCGCGGGCGGCGCCGTCCAGGACCCGCCGGGTGATCAGCGCGGTGTCGTCGGTCGCGTAGTCCTGCGCAGTCACCGTCCAGAGCACCTGGGCCATGCCGAGTTCCCGCGAGATCGCCGAGACCCGGTCGTCGGTGCGGCCCTCCGGCGGGCGCATCAGGGTGGGCCGCCGGCCGGTGAGTTCCTCGATGGCGTCCGCGGTGCGGCCGAGTTCGTCCCGGACCTGCGCGTCGGAGACCTCGGTCAGCCGGGGGTGCGTCCAGGTGTGGTCGCCGATCTCGTGCCCCTCCGCCGCGATGCGCCGCACCACGTCGGGGTGGCTGTGGAGGTCCCGCCCCTCCAGGAAGAACGTGGCCGGGGCGCGGTACTCCGCCAGCAGGTCCATGACCTTCCCGGTGGGCTCCCCGGGGCTGCCGTCGAAGGTGAGCGCGATGCACTTCTCCCGCGCGCAGTCCGCCTGCCCCGCGACCGGCGCGCCCTTCGCCTGCTTCCGCGCCTGCCCGGGACTGACCGTGACCATGGCGAAGCTGCGGATGACCGCCACCGTGACCAGGGCCGCGACCGCCAGCACCGCCACGCCCAGCAGCAGGTGGAACCGGGGCCGCCTCTTGACCAGTTTCATGCCGCGAACCCTACATTTGTCCCTCTGTCCGATGGATCCGACGTAACGGCCGCACGCCGCAGCCGGGGCGGGGCACCGGACCGGCGGCGGACCCTCGTCCCTCGACCGTCACCCCTCCCCCCTCACCCCTCGACCGTCAGTCGAAGTACACGACGAGCCGGACGCCGTGGTCGCCGAACCGGCCGGCCAGTGCGGCCATGACGGCGAACACGTGCTCCCAGCCGGTGCCCGGCCCGACGGCGTCCCCGAGGGTGAACGGGCGGTACGTGACCCGCGTGGCGCCCACCGACCGTTCACCGAACGGCAGTTCGGCGGGGATCCAGCCGCCGACCCCGGGGCCCATCCGCCGCACCAGCACCGCCGAGCCCCACCGCTCGCCGACCCAGAACCGCCGCTGCGCGTACCCGCCCCGCACCTGCCCGCCCTCACCGGTCGGCTCGCGCAGCAGGACCACGCCGCGCAGACCCGCGGGCGAGGCCGCCAGGTCGGCCCGCGCCAGCTCCGCCCAGCTCACCGACGTCGGGCTGGGCACCGCCGCGTCCAGGCGGCGCGCCTCCTCGAACTCCGTCCGCACCGCCGCCGAGGCGTCCCCCGGCAGTCCGCGGCGCGCGGCGAGCGGCTCCCGCCCCAGGTCGTTGCGCACCCCGAACAGCGGGGCGAACACCGGGTAGTCGCCGAACTCCCCGTACAGCGGGCACAGTCCATGCAGCGCTGCCACGGTTCCCACTCGCACCAGTCCTCGTCGGCGTGCGGATCCCGGATCTCGATGCAGCCGTACACGTCGGTGCCCACGCACGTCGGTGCCCGCGACCGCGAGGCTAGGCCGCGCCCCGACGCGACGGCCGGCCCATTCCGCCGCGCCGTCCCACGGGCGGACGCGCTGTGCCGCGCACCCGCCTGGCGCACGCCGACGAGGACATCGACGCGCAGCGGTCCCGGGCACCGCTCACCCGGCGGTCCGCCGCGCACGGTCGCGTCGGCCCGGGTCTTTGGCCGCGTCCGATTGGTCGGCGAGCAAGTGCTTTCGCAGGAAGGCGAGTTGGGCGGTGACGGCCGGTTCGTGGGCTTCCAGGAACGGGGCGTAGTGGCGGCCGGGCAGGCGGAGTGTCTCGGCGCGCGGGGCGGTCGCGGCGGCGCGCAGGGCGGGTCCGGGCAGGGCGCTGCGGTCGTCGTCGCAGACGACCACCAGGAACGGGCAGTGGATGCGGGCGGCGTGGCGGCCGGGGCGGTAGGTGCCGAACTGGAGGGCGATCCGGGCCGCGACGGTCCGGTCCCAGTCGGTGTGGCGGCGGTCGGGGTCGAGGGCGCGGTCGCCGTCCGTCGCGTCGGCGGTGGTGAGCGAGGCGACGGTGCCGCGCGGTCCGGCGGTCGGGACCAGCAGCGGCGGGCGGCCGGCGAGGCCGCCGAGCAGGTCGGCGGCGGCCCGGCCGAACAGGCGCAGCGCCGCGCGGGGGGTCATCGAGCGCAGCGCGTGCGGGGTGATGGCGGGGGCGTCGGCGAGCGGGGTCTGGGCGATGGCGGCGGCCAGCCGCGGGTGGTCGGCGGCGACCCGCAGGACGTGGCCGCCGGCGAGCGAGAAGCCCCAGACGGCGATCCGGACGGGGTCGACCTCGGGCAGGCCGGCCGCGAAGTCGACGGCGGCGCGGTAGTCGGCGATCTGCTCGTCGAAGCGGACGACCTGGCGCGGGGTGCCCCCGCTGCCGCCGAAGTGCCGGAAGTCGAGGGCGAGGACGCTGAACCCGGCCCGGTGGAAGCGGGCGGCGAACCGGTCGGTGGCCGGTCCCCTGGTCACCGAGGTCCCGCCGGCCATGACCACGCAGCCGCCGTTGGACCCCGGGTAGTGCCAGGCGGCGCACGTGGTGGTGCCGCTGGCGAAGCGTACTTCGGTGCGTGGCCGGATCTCGGGCACGGGAGCCTCCTCGGTGGGGATCGGTCGGGGTGCTTCCCATCCTCGGCCCGCAGGTGCCGGAACGGTCGCCGCGGGGCGGTGCGATGAGCGAAACTCGCTGTCATGGTCCGTGCATCGGCGCATTCCGTTCTGAGTCCCCTCGACCAGCGGCTGGTCGCCGCGCTGCAGTGGGACGGCCGGCTCGGCGCCGAACGGGCGGCCGAGGTGCTGGGGGTGGGGGCGGCGACGGTCCGCCGCCGGCTGCGGGCGCTGACCGCGGACGGCACGGTGCGGGTGGTGGTCTCCCCGGTGGCCCGGCCGCGTCACGGGGGCTCGGCCGGGGCGCTGTTCCTGCGGATCAGGGTGCTGCGCGGCAAGCTCGACGCCATCGTGGCCGCGCTGGCGGCGCGCGAGGACGTCCCGTTCGTCGACGTCACCACGGCGGGGGACGAGATCTTCGCGGTCGCCCGGACCGAGCCCGGTTCGCGCGACCGGCTGGTGTTCCGTCAACTGCCCTCCACCCAGGCGGTGACGTCCGTGGAGAGCGCCACTATCCTGCACGTCTTCCGGCTCACCTCCGAGTGGCGCCACCAGGTGCTGACGGCGGCCGAACGCACGGCCCTGGCCCCGGCCTCCCCGCTCCCGCCCGCTCCGGTCCCGCCCGCCCCGACACCGCCCGCTCCGGTCCCGCCCGCACCGACACCGCCCGCCCCCGGCCCGTACGGTGTGGAGGCCGACCCGCTGGAACAGGCCCTGCTGGACGCCCTCGCCCCGGACGCCCGGCTGAGCGCGACGGCCCTGGCGGCCCGGACCGGCCACCCGGAGAGCACGGTCCGCCGCCGGTTGGCCCGGATGGCCGCGGAGGGCCGACTGGTCACCCAGGTGCTGGTCGACCCCCGCCGGCTCGGGCTGCCCATCGAGGCGAAGTTCCTCCTCCGGGTGACCCCGGACCACCTGGCCGCCACCGGCCGCGCCCTGGCCGCCCACCCGGCCGTCCACGGCGCGTTCGCCACCTCCGGCCCCTCCAACCTGCACGCGGCCGGCTACTTCCCCGATCTGGACTCCCTCTACGGCTTCCTCTCCCGGGACCTGACCGGCCTGGGCATCACCCACGTCGAAACGGCCGTCGTCACCCCCGCCACCGGCCGCTGAACCCCTCCCGCTCCCCCGGGCCGCAGAGCACCCGCCGACCACGCCGGCACCTGCAGTGGATGACCCGCGGGTTCAGGGGTAGGCGCGGGCGGGCGGGGAGAGATCCCGGCCCGACGCACGGGAGCAGGACGGCAGCAGGAAGGAGCACGGCCATGAGCAGCGGCATCGGGGACGGCGCCCGGTACGGCGGCGAGGAGCCGGTGGGCGCCCTCGTCACGCGGGCGTCGCAGCAACTCTCGGAACTGGTCCGGGAGGAGATGCAGTTGGCCCGGGCGGAGCTGACCGAGAAGGGCAAGCGCTACGGCCTGGGCGGCGGCCTGGTCGGCGGGGCCGGACTGGTCGGCATCCTGGCGGCCCAGGCCGTGGTCGCCGCGGCGATCGCCGCCCTCGCACTGGCCCTGCCGGTGTGGGCGTCGGCGCTGATCGTCGCGGCCCTGCTCGCACTGGTCGCCGCGGTCCTGGTCCAGGCCGGCCGCAAGCAGGTGGCCAGGGCCGGCGCTCCCGCGCCCGAGCAGACCATCGACAGCGTGAAGGCCGACGTGGCCGAGATCAAGGAGAGGGCACACCGATGAACGAGCAGCCCCAGGGCGACGGTTCGGCGGAGACCGACCGGCTCCGCGAGCAGGTCGAGCACACCCGCGAGGACCTCGGCCGCACGGTCGAGGCGCTGGCGGCCAAGGCGGACGTCAAGGAGCAGGTCGTGGAGAAGACCGCCGAACTCAAGGAACAGGCCGCCGAGAAGGCCGCGCAACTGACCGGCAAGCTCCGGGAGAAGGCGGGGCAGGCCGCCGACCTGGTCAAGGAGAAGACCCCGGACCAGGTGCTGGAGAAGGCCGACCAGGCCGCCACCCAGATCCGCGACACCGCGGTCCACGCCGGTCAGCTGGCCGCCGAGAAGACCCCGGAGCAACTGCGGCAGAAGGCCGCGTCCGCCGTCGCGGCGGCCCGGGCCAACCGCACCCCGCTGCTGGTCGGCGGCGCGGTCCTGGTGGTCACCCTGCTCCTGCTGCGCGGCCGGAAGCAGAAGTGAACGCGGTCAAGATCCTGTACAAGCCGGTCGGGCTGACGCTCGGCGTGGTCGGCGGCCTGCTCGCGGGCGTCGCCTTCAAGCAGACCTGGAAGCTGATCGGCCACGACGACGACACCCCGGACGCCACCGACGAGGACCGCACCTGGCGCGAGGTCCTGCTCGCCGCCACCCTCCAGGGCGCGATCTTCGCCCTCGTCAAAGCCGCCATCGACCGCAGCGGAGCCACCGCCACCCGCCGCCTCACCGGCACCTGGCCCGGCTGACCCACCCCCAGGCGCCGGTCCCCCACCTCAGGGGGGACCGGCGCCTCGGCACGTCCGGACGGCGCCCAGGAGCGGGCCTCAGGGCGGGGGGTCCTCGTACGGGGTGTCCAGGACGGCGAGGGCCTGGGGGTGGATCAGGGCGCCCGGGAGGCAGGGGTGGGGGGTGAGGATTCCGGCGGTGCGGAGGCGGTCGAGGGGTGGGGCCGGGTCGTGCGGGATGCGGTCGTGGAGCCAGGGCGCGGAGAGGGCGGGGGCGGTGCGGAGGCAGTTAAGGACGGCCGTCTCGGCGGCGTCGCCGTCGGTGCGGGCGATCGCGGCGTCGATCAGGGCGCCGTAGGTCTCGACGGTCGCGGTCCGGTGGCGGGCGGTGTCGGTGACGGTGCGGGCGAACAGTTCGCCCCAGGGGGCGAGTCGGCCTTGGGCGGCGGCGACCACCGCCCGGTCGTGCTCGGCCCGGTGGCGTTCGGTCCAGCCTTCGAGGTCGAGCAGGAGGCCGGGCAGGAGGCCGGCGGCCACCAGGTCGCACTCCGCGAGGAGCCGGGCGGTGCGGCCGTTGGCGTCGGGGAAGGGGTGGACGGTGAGCAGCCGCACCATGCCGAGCGCCGCGGCGTCCAGCGGCGGCGAGGTGGTCCGGGTGCCCCACGCGTACCAGCGCCGGACGTGGTCGCGCAGGTCGCGGCCGGGGCGGACGGTCATCACGAAGCGCCGCCCGTCCGGCCAGTTCACCCTGGCGGTGGCGTTCCGGAAGCCGCCGGTGCCGGGGATGTTGGGGTCGGCGGCGACGAGCAGCCCGTGCAGTTCGGCGAGGGCGTCCGGGGTGAAGCAGGGGCGGCGGTCGGGCCGTTCGGCGCGTTCGGCGCGGACCGAGTGCACGGCCAGCAGTCCGGCCGCGGCCCGGGCCTCGGCGGCCTCGGCGATCCGGGCGGTCGCCTGTTCGCCGGTCAGTCCGGCGAGGTGGCGGTGGTGCGCCTTCGTCCGGTAGCGGGGGCGGTGGAACAGGTCGGGGTCGCCGAGGTGGCGCCGGACGGCCGCGGTGAGCGCGGCGAGGGCGGCCAGCGCCGCGGCCCGGGCCGGTCCGGGGATCACCTCCGCGTCGAGCAGCGGCACGACCGGCACGACGGGCGTGGCCGGCCGTGCCGCCAGTTCGGAGGGGTGGCGGGGCATCAGGACGGGACCGGCCTCAGCAGGGGCGCGGGGTCACGACGCCGGTCGGGGCCGTGACGTTCACGAACTCGGTCTTGTACGAGAGGCTCCAGTAGTCGAAGGTCGTGATCCGGTAGACGTTGGTCTGGTACTCGACGAACAGCGACCAGCTCTCGCCCGGGTTGAGGGTGAAGTCGACGGTCTGGCTGCGGCTGATCGTGGTGTTGAGCTGGGTGCCGATCGTGGCGGTGAGCACGTCGACCGCCTTCGCCGAGATGTTGGTGCTGACCTGGTAGGTGACGTCGTACTTGACGGTCTCCGCCACCTTGTACGGCATGGAGTTGCCGTTGCGGTAGCAGTTCTCGTGCTTCTCCCAGAGCTTCCCGAGCCGGTACAGCACCGCGCCCGGGGTGCTGTCCTCGCCGCCCCCGCCGACGGCTCCGGTGTTGCCGGGGATGGCCGGGTCGGCCGGTGCGGGGGCCGGTGTGGCGGTGCCGGTGACCACGACGGTGGGCAGGGTGGCGTCCGCCACGGGCACGGGCGCCTCGCTGACGTTGGACCCGTTGGTGATGACGGTCGGCAGGCTGCCCGTCGCCGGCCCCGGGTCGTCGCCCGGGTAGTCGGGGTAGCCGGGGTCGGGGAGGTCGATGATCGGCGGGTCCTCGTCGTCCGGGTCGTCCGGCGGCGGCGGGTCCTCGTTGCCGCAGGTGGAGTGGTCGTCCACGCAGGACGCGTAGGCGGTGAACGGGGCGGTGACCGCCGGCACCGTGGTGAGGACGGTGGCGCCGAGTGCGGCGGCCACCGCCATGCTCCTGAGTTTCACGTTGTCCTCCGGATCGGAAGGTCGGGAGAGGCCAGCTTGATCGAGCACGCCCGCGGAAGCGTCAGGGGGAGCACGTAATCTCCGTACGTATCTCCGGGCCGCCCGTGTCAGGGCGCACCCGGTCGACGCCGCCGAGTCGTCAGGACCGCCCGGCCCCGCCGGGGAGGTCAGCCGGGGAGTGCGGTGGCGCCGGGGCGTCCGGAGGGCGGGCCGGGTGGGGCACCTCGCGTCGACAACGGAAGTGGGCAAGCGCCTTGCAGCACAACAGTTCTCCGGCCGGGCACCTCGCCGCGGAGCAGCTCGCCGGAGAGCAACGGCCCGCCGGGGGCCGGCTCGTGGGGCGGGAGGCCGAACTCTCCGCGCTCACCCGGGCCGTGCTCGCGCTGGAACGCGGCCGGGGCTCGGTCGTCGAGCTGCCCGGGGAACCGGGGATCGGCAAGACCCGCCTGGCCGGGGCGCTCCTGGAGCTGGCCGCACGGCGCGGGGTCCCGGTGGCCCGGGCCCACGCCCGGCGCGGCGGCACCGGCCCGTGGCAGGTCTTCCGCGACGCCCGGGAGTCGGCGGGCGGCGACGGTGCGGCGGAGCAGCGGTTCGACGGTCCCGAGCAGCAACTCGACCGCCCGGAGCAGTGGTTCGACGGTCCCGAGCAGCAACTCGACCGGCCGGAGCAGTGGTTCGACGGTCCCGAGCAGCAACTCGACCGGCCGGAGCAGTGGTTCGACGGTTTGGAGCAGCAACTCGACTGGCCTGAGCAGCGGTTCGGCGGCCCGAAGCAGCAACTCGACGGTCCGGGGCAGCGGTTCGACGGCCCGGCCGACCGGCCGCTCGCCTGGGCGGCGGGGCACCTCGTGGTGCTGGACGACGTCCACCTGTGCGATCCGGCGTCGACGGCGCTGCTGGTCCGGCTGGTGCGGTCGGTGACGCCCGCCCCGTTCCTGCTCGCGGTCGCCCACCGGCCGGGGCAGACCGCGCCCGCGCTCCGGGCCGCGCTGCAGGACGGGGTGCGGGCCGGGACGGTGACCCGGGTCGAGCCCCGTGCCCTCACCCCGGAGGAGGTGGCCGTCCTGCTGGCCGACCGGCCCGCAGACGGGGAGCCCGGAGCCCACACCCCGGCCGAACTCCGGGCGTTCGCCGCCCGGTTGTGTGCCGCGGCCGAGGGCAATCCGCGCTACCTGCGCCTGCTCGTCGCGGCGCGCTGGCAGCCCGAGCACTGGCCCGAGCGGGCGGGCACCGACCCGGCCGGGCTGCTGCGCGCGGCGAAGCCGCTGGTCGCCGAACTCGACGCGCTGACGCCGCCCGCGGCGCTCACCGCGTCCGCGGCGGCCGTGGCCGGCAGCCCGTTCCGGCCGGAGGACGTCGCCCGGCTCTCCGGCCTGGGGGCGGACCGCACCCTCGACGCGCTCGCCGAACTGGAGGAGGCCGGCCTGCTGCGGCAGGCCGACTGGCAGGGCCGGCTCGCCTTCCGCCACCCGGTGGTCGGCCACGTCGCGCACGAGCGGGCCGGGCTGTCCTTCCGGCTGCGGGCCCACCGCCGCGCCCTGGAACTCATCACCGGCCGGGACGGGCGGGCCCGCGACCGGGCCCGGCACGCCGAGCACCTGCTGGGCAGCGACGCGGCACTGGCCGCGCGCACCCTGGCGGAGGGGGCGGCGGAGATCGCGGCGCTGGAACCTGCCACCGCCGCCCGCTGGCTCGGCCTGGCCCTGGAGGCCCTGCCCGACGGAGGGGGCGGCGGCGCGGACGCCGCCGCCCGGAACGCGATGGAACTCGCCCGCTGCCGCGCCCTGATCGCCTCGGGCCACCCGGGCGAGGCCCGCACCCGGGCGCACGAACTGCTCGGCCGCCGGGCCGCGACGCTCGACGAGCGGCAGCTGTGCCAGGCGTACGCGGTCTGCGTCGGCGCCGAGCGGCAGCTCGGCCGCTACGCGGAGGCGGCGGCCCTGGCCGACGCGGCCCTCCGCCTGCTGCCCCGGCCGCTGCCGTCGCCGCTGCCGGCCGAGGCCGCCGAACTGGTCATCGAGCACGGGCTGGTCCACGTCCTGCGCGGCACCCACGACCAGGCCCGGGCCCTGCTCCGGGAAGCCGTCCGGGTGCCGACCGGGGCCGACGGACACGGCGGCGGCCCCGACCCCGGCCCCGCCTCCAGCCACGGAGACGGAGACGCGGACGCGGACGGCGTCACCGAGCCGGACCGCACCGTGTTACGGGTGCTCGACGCGCTCTGCGTCACCCACGCGGGCGACCTGGCCGAGGCCCTGGACGAGGTCACCCACTGCGCCCGGCTGGTCGACGCCCTGCCGGACCCGATGGCCGGCCGCACCCCGGAGACCCTGGCCCTGCTCGGCAGCGCCGAGCTCTACCTGGAGCGGTTCGCCGACGCGGCCCGCCACCTGAGCCGCGGGCTGACGGCCGACCGGCGGGAGCTGACCGCCGACCGCCACGGACCGGCCACCGATCATCGCGGACCGGCCGCCGACCACCGCGGACCGACGGCCGACCGCCGGAGGCCCCAGCGGCCCGTCCTGCTCCACCGCCTGCTCGGGCTCGCGGTGGCCGAGCAGTGGACCGGCCGCCTGGAGTCCTCCCGGCAGCACGCCACGGAGGCCGAGGACCTCGCCCACTGCCTGGGGGTGCGGCCCGCGCTGGCCCTGGCACGAGCGATCCGCGCGACGGCGCTCGTCTGGGCCGGTGACCCGGAGGGCGCCGCCGAGGCCGTGGCGCTGGTCGAGGAGGCGACGGAGGCGGCCCCGTCCGGCCACAGCTGGTGGGCGGCCTCGGCGACCGGCCTGCTCGCCCAGGCCCGGCTGCTCGGGGGCGATCCGGCCGGGTGCCGGCGGACCCTGCTGGACGGCGGGACCGACGAGCGGCTGCCCCTGGTCCGGCCCTTCTCCCGGCCGTTCCTGCTGGCGGTGCTGGCGACCGCCACCCTGGAGTGCGGGGACCGGGCGGAGGCGGAGCGGCTGGTCCGGACCGCCGAGGCGGAGGCCCGGCGGCTCGGGCTGCCCGTCCAGGAGGCCCACGCGCGGTGCGCCCGGGCCCGGCTCCAGCTGGCCGACGGCGACCACGGCGCGGCGGCCGGGCACTTCGCCCGGGCGGCGGAGGCGTTCCGGGCCGCCGGGATGCCGGTGCAGTACGCCTGGACCCTGGCGACCGGCGCCCGTGCCTTCCACGAGGCGTACGGCCCGGCCGCGGCCCTCGACCGCCTGGGCACGGCCGAGGCGGTCGTCCGGACGCACCCGGCCCTGCTCGTGACGGAGCAGGTGACCCGCGCCCGCGCCGAACTGTCGACGGACTGCCGCACCGCGCACCCGCGCGGCCTGCTCAGCGACCGCGAGCTGGAGATCGCCGAGCTGGCCGCGACGGGGCTGCGCACCCGCGAGATCGCCGAGCGGCTCTTCCTCAGCCCGCGCACGGTGGAGACCCACCTGTCCCGCGTCTACCGCAAACTCGACGTCCCGTCCCGGCTCGCGCTGTCCGACCTCCTGCGCCGAACCAGGTGACCGATCGGTCACCGGCCGACCGGTCGTTCGGCGGCCGACCGGTCGTTCGGCGGATGGCTAGCGCCTGGAGCGGCGGCGGGCCAGCAGTTCGCCGAGGGCGGCGCCGACCAGCAGGGTGACCAGGAGGACCAGCCACAGCGGGAGGGTGACGGTGGGGATCCACAGCCGGATGCGCACCGAGGCGGTGTTCACCGCGATGAACCAGATCGCCAGTACGCCGAGCACCAGGAAGGCGATCGTCCTGATGCGCACGTCGCGGCCACCGACCGTCATCGAGGACGGCCGGTCCGCACTGTTCCTGTTGTCAGCCATGTGGCCCATTATGTGAGGGATGTCGCGATTCGGCCCGTCGGCGGCGGGTGCCCGGGGCTCCGGCGCGCACCCGCCCCCGTCCGCGCCCGTCCGCCCCCGGCGCGCCGGTTCCGGCCGGTCCGGCGCGCTGCCTACGGTGGGGTGGTGACAGATCGTCGACGCAGCGGGTACCTGGGGGCGGCGGGCGCGTTCGCCGTCTGCATGGCCGGCACCACGCTGCCCACCCCGCTGTACGGGCTGTACCAGGAGCGGATCGGCTTCTCCGAGCTGATGGTGACGGTGGTGTTCGCCGTCTACGCGCTCGGGGTGATCGGCGTGCTGCTGCTGTTCGGGAACGTCTCGGACGCGGTGGGCCGCCGCCCGGTGCTGCTGTGCGGGCTGGCCTGCGCGGGTGCCAGCGCGGTGGCCTTCCTGGCCGAACAGGGCCTGGCCTGGCTGTTCGCGGGCCGTCTGCTGTCGGGCTTCGCGGCGGGCCTGTTCACCGGCACCGCCACCGCGTACGTCCTGGAGCTGGCCCCGCCCGAACGCCGGGCCCGGGCCGGTTTCGTGGCGACCGCCGCCAACATGGGCGGCCTGGGCTGCGGACCGCTGCTGGCCGGGCTGCTCGCCCAGTACGCGCCGGGGCCGCTGGTCCTGCCGTTCGCCGCCCACCTGGCCCTGCTGGCGCTCTCCTGGGCGGTCGCCTGGGCGCTGCCGGAGACCGTCGCCGGGGCCCGCCCGCTGCGCACCGCCCGGCCCCGGCGGCCCGCGCTGCCGGCCGAGGTGCGCGGGGTGTTCGTGCCCGCCGCGATCGCCGCGTTCGCCGGGTTCTCGCTGCTGGGCGTGTTCACCTCGGTCAGCCCGGCCTTCCTCGCCGAGGACCTGGGGGTGCGCAACCACGCCGCGGTCGGCCTGATCGTCGCCGCCGCGTTCTTCGCCTCCACCGTCGGCCAGCTGCTGGTGCCCCGGCTCGGGGCCCGGCGGGCGATCCCGCTGGGCTGCCTGGTGCTGATCGGCGGCCTCGGCCTGCTCGCCCTCTCGCTCGCCACCGCCACCCTCGCCCCGCTGGTGCTGGCCGCCCTGGTCGGCGGCGCCGGGCAGGGCATGGCGCTGCGCGGCGCGGTCGGCGAGGTGGCGGACGCCGCCCCCGCCCGGCACCGGGGCGGCGTGCTCTCGGCCCTGTTCGTGGTCGCCTACCTGGGCATCTCCATCCCGGTGATCGGCGTCGGCCTGCTGTCCGGCCCGCTCGGCCTGGCCGACGCCGGACTGGTCTTCACCGCCTGCATGGCGGCCCTCGCCGCCGCCTCCGGCGCCTTCCTGCTGCGCCGCGCCCGCTCCTCCCCCGCCACCTGACCGGACGCCATGTCCCGCTGATACCAACCTGGTTGGCTCCCGGATGTGACGCGCCCGACCCGTCAGGCCGCCGTGACCGACTGCGGGAAGGCGAAGACCCCGTCGGGGTCGTAGCGGCGGGCGGTCCGCTGGAGCCGCGGCAGGTTCGCGCCGTAGTAGGCGCGGCCCCAGTCGGGCAGGGTGGCGTCGATGTAGTTGACGTACGCGCCGGGGGCGCCGAGCCGGGCGAGGCCGTCGCGGATCTCGTCGACGGTGGCGCGGGCCCGGTCCTCGGTGGCGGGGGTGGCGCCCGCGTAGACCTGGGCACTGGCGAGCGAGCCGCGGTGCGGGAAGGCCGTCGCGTCGGGGGCGGGTTCGGCGACCGCGCCGCCGAGCGAGTCGAGCAGCAGGTCGACGCCGGTGCGGCCGGTCATCAGCTCGGTGAGCCGGGCCGGGGCCACCGGGCCGGGGCCGAGCATCCGGGAGGCCGCGACGAAGCCGGTGCGGGTCAACCGTCCGCCCTCCCAGGTGGGGTGGCACTGGGCGACGGTGTCGTCGGCGCAGCCCGCCATGAACTTCATCGCGCCCAGGTAGTCCTTGGCGGCGACGGTGCGGCCGGTCGGCCGGGTGCCCGCCGCCCGCACCAGGCGGTCGATCTGCCGGTTCGCGCCGTCCGGGTCGCCGACCCAGCAGCCGACGACCTTGCCGGTGGGCGGGTTGCCGCCGGAGACCTGGCAGCCGGCCCAGAGTTCGGGCGGCGCGTCGGCGACCCACTGCTGCCAGGCGCCGAGTACCTGCGGGACGGAGCCGGCCGGGAAGGGCAGGACGAAGACGGTCAGGCCGGGCGCGGGCGGGGTGTCGAAGGTGAACCGGGTGACCACGCCGAAGTTCCCGCCCCCGCCGCCGCGCAGCGCCCAGTGCAGGTCGGGTTCGTGCTCGGCGTCGGCGGTCAGCACGCAGGAGTCGGCGGTGACGACCTCGGCGGCGGTGAGCCGGTCGCAGGTCAGGCCGTACGTGCGGGCCAGCACGCCGATGCCGCCGCCCAGGGTGAGGCCGCCGATGCCCACGGTGGGGCAGGACCCGCCGGGCAGCAGCCGGCCGGCGGCGGCCAGGCCCGCGTAGACCTCGATCAGCCGGGCGCCCGCGCCGACCTCGGCGCTGCCGTCGGGGTCGACCCGGACGGTGTTCAGCGCGCGCAGGTCGATCACCAGGCCCCGGTCGGGGACGCTGTAGCCGAGGTAGCCGTGGCCGCCGCTGCGGGCGGCGATCGGGAGGCCGTGGCCGCGCGCCACGTCCAGGCAGGCCCGGACGTCGTCGGCGGAGGCGCACCTGGCGACCGCGCCGGGCAGTTGGCCGTCGTTCAGCTCGTTGAAGCCGAGCCGCGCCGTCCCGTACCCGGGGTCGGCGGGCAGCACCAGCCGGTCGCCGAGCCGTTGCCGCAGCGCCTGCCAGTCCGGCGGCGCGGCCCGCCACCCGCGCCGGCGGGGCGGGAACGCCCGTACCGAGCCCGCGTCCGCGCCGGAGGCCGGACCCGTCCCCGGGCCCGCACCCGTACCCCGGTCCTGCGCGCGGGCCGGGGAGACTCCCGCCGCGAGCCCCGCCCCCAGCGCTCCGCCCGCGGTCAGAAAACGACGACGGTCCATTGTCACGACGCACCTTCCTCCCCCGCGCCGGGCGCACGGGGGCTCTGCGCCGATCGTCACGCCCCGCCCCGCCGTCGCCCGGCCGCGGCCCGCCGGAGTGCGTCCGATGGCCCAGCGCGTGTCCGCGCGCGCACGACGCCCCGCCGGGCTCCGCGCGCCGGGGGCTGCCGGTCGGGGCGCCGCCCCGGGCCGGTGAACGCGCCGGGCAGCGGGCACAATCGCCGGTATGCGTACTCTTCTCGTCATCGGCATCGGCGCGGGCGACCCCGACCACCTCACCCTGGAGGCGGTCAAGGCGATCGGCCGCACCGACGTGTTCCTGCTGCTCGACAAGCCGGAGGAGCGGCAGGACCTGATGCGGCTGCGGCGGGACATGATCGCCGAGCACGGCCGGGCCGGGCACCGGGTGGTCGAGCTGGTGGACCCGGCGCGGGACCGGTCGGCGGCCGGGTACGCGGAGGCGGTCGAGGAGTGGCGGGAGCGGCGGGCCGACCTGGTGGAGCGGGCCGTGGCCGAGGAGCTGCCGGACGGCGGGACGGGCGCGCTGCTGGTGTGGGGCGACCCGTCGCTGTACGACAGCGTGACCGCCGTGCTGGACCGGGTCCTGGCGCGCGGGCGGACCGGGTTCGGGTACACGGTGGTGCCCGGCGTCAGCAGCGTCTCGGTGCTGGCGGCCCGCCACCGCACCACGCTGACCCGCACCGCGCGGCCGGTGCGGATCACCACCGGGCGGCGGCTGGCCGCCGAGGGGTTCGGGCCGGGCGCCGAGGACGCGGTGGTGATGCTGGACGGGCAGGCCGCGTTCACCGCCATCGACCCGGCGGGCGTGCACATCCACTACGGGGCGTACCTGGGCACCGAGGACGAGATCCTGGTCTCCGGCCCGCTGGCCGAACAGGCCGACCGGATCGCCGGGTTGCGGGCCGAGGCCCGGGCCCGCAAGGGCTGGATCATGGACAGCTACCTGCTGCGCCGCACCGACGGCTGAACACCGCCCGGCCACCGCCCGTCTGCCCGCATCCGGCCCGCAGCCGGTCCGCAGCCCGCCCGTCCGCCGCCCGCCCGCGCGTCCCACGGACCGGACAGCTGCCGGACTTCGCACCGGAGAACGCCCGGTCCGTTCTACACTGGCCGCGCAACTGGTTCGCCCTGTCCGCCAGGCAGGGCGTCGCAAGAGGGAACCCGGTGGGAATCCGGGACTGCCCCGCAGCGGTGAGTGGGAACGACCGCCGTCATACGCACTGGGTCCGGACGGGCCTGGGAAGCGACGGCCAGTAGGTGCCCGGGAGCGTCGAGCCTCCCCGGGCGGGCCCGCGAGTCCGAAGACCTGCCCGTTGCCCGGGTGCGACCGTTCGCACCCGGTGACCGGTGAC
Organism: Kitasatospora sp. SolWspMP-SS2h; assembly: GCF_003259315.1. GTDB lineage: Bacteria > Actinomycetota > Actinomycetes > Streptomycetales > Streptomycetaceae > Kitasatospora > Kitasatospora fiedleri. Next base: position 479,325 of record NZ_QLLT01000001.1, read on the forward strand.
CTCGAGGGCGGGTCGGTACGGACACCAGGCGGGCAGGCGCGGTCGAGCGCGGCACCGCCCGGTCTCGGCACCCCCGCGCCTCCTGTGCACCGGACCCAGGATCAAGGCTCGCGAGGAGAGTCCCCTTGACTGCGAAGTCCGTAGCCGCGGCAACCGTCCACGGATACCCCCGCCAGGGCGGGAACCGGGAACTGAAGAAGGCGATCGAGGGCTACTGGCGGGGCACCGTCACCGCCGACGCGCTGCGCGCCACCGCCGCCGAACTGCGCTGCGCCAACTGGCGGCAGCTGGCCGGCGCCGGCATCACCGAAGTCCCCACCGGCGACTTCTCGCTGTACGACCACGTGCTGGACACCACGGTCGCCGTCGGTGCGGTCCCGCCCCGGCACCGGGCGGCGTACCAGGCCGACCCGTTGGAGGGCTACTTCGCGATGGCGCGCGGCACCCAGCAGGTGGCGCCGCTGGAGATGACCAAGTGGTTCGACACCAACTACCACTACCTGGTGCCGGAGTTGGGCCCGGACACCGTCTTCGCCGCGCACTCCGCCAAGCAGGTCGGCGAACTGCGCGAGGCGCTCGGCCAGGGCTACCGGGCCCGCCCGGTGCTGCTCGGCCCGGTCACCTACCTGCTGCTGGCCAAGCCCGCGCCCGGCGTGGCCGCCGACTTCGAGCCGCTCACCCTGCTGGACCGGCTGCTGCCGGTGTACGCGGAGCTGCTGGCCGACCTGCGGGCGGCCGGCGCCGAGTGGGTGCAGCTCGACGAGCCCGCGCTGGTGCAGGACCGCACCCCGGCCGAGCTGAACGCCGCCGCCCGCGCCTACCGGGAGCTGGGCGCGCTCACCGACCGCCCCAGGCTGCTGGTCGCCTCCTACTTCGACCGGCTCGGCGAGGCGCTGATCACCCTGGCGAAGGCCCCCGTCGAGGGCCTGGCGCTGGACTTCACCGGCCCGGCGGCGGGCAACCTGACCGACCTGGCGGCCGTCGGCGGCCTGCCCGGCAAGCGGCTGGTCGCGGGTGTGGTCGACGGCCGCAACGTGTGGATCAACGACCTGGGCAAGTCCCTGGCCACCCTGGGCACCCTGCTCGGCCTGGCCGACACGGTGGACGTCGCCGCCTCCTGCTCGCTGCTGCACGTCCCGCTGGACACCGCCGCCGAACGCGACCTCGACCCGCAGATCGGCCGCTGGCTGGCCTTCGCCCGGCAGAAGGCCGCCGAGACCGCCCTGCTGGCCCGCGCCCTGCGCGAGGGCACCGCCGCCGTCACCGCCCAACTCGCCGCCAACCGGGCCGACCTGGCCTCCCGCGCCGCCTCCCCGATCACCCGCGACCCGGCCGTGCGGGCCCGGGCCGCCGCCGTCACCGAGGCCGACACCCGCCGCGACGCCCCGTACGCCGTCCGCGCCGCGGCGCAGAAGGCCCGGCTCGGCCTGCCGCTGCTGCCCACCACCACCATCGGCTCCTTCCCGCAGACCGCCGAACTGCGCTCCGCCCGAGCCGAGTTGAACGCCGGACGGATCGACGCGGCGGACTACCGCAAGCGGATGGAGGCCGAGGTCCGCGAGGTGGTCGCCTACCAGGAGAAGGCCGGGCTGGACGTGCTGGTGCACGGCGAGCCCGAACGCAACGACATGGTGCAGTACTTCGCCGAGCAGCTCACCGGCTACCTCGCCACCCGGCACGGCTGGGTGCAGTCCTACGGCACCCGCTACGTGCGCCCGCCGGTCCTGGCCGGTGACATCTCCCGCCCGCACCCGATGACCGTCGACTGGTACCGCTTCGCCCAGGACCTCACCGACCGCCCGGTCAAGGGCATGCTCACCGGCCCGGTCACCATGCTGGCCTGGTCGTTCGTCCGCGACGACCAGCCGCTGGCCGACACCGCCCGGCAGGTCGCCCTCGCCCTGCGCGACGAGGTGGCGGACCTGGAGGCGGCGGGCGCCGCCGTCATCCAGGTCGACGAGCCCGCGCTGCGCGAGACGCTGCCGCTGCGGCGCTCCGGCTGGCCCGCGCACCTGGACTGGGCCACCGACGCGTTCCGGCTCACCACCTCCGGGGTCCGCGCCGACACCCAGGTCCACACCCACATGTGCTACGCCGAGTTCGGCGACATCCTGCGCGCCATCGAGGAGTTGGACGCGGACGTGATCTCGCTGGAGGCCGCCCGCTCGCACATGCAGGTGGCGCACGAACTCGCCGAGGCGGGCTACCTCGCCGAGGTCGGCCCGGGCGTGTGGGACATCCACTCCCCGCGCGTCCCCTCCCCCGAGGAGGCGCTGGAACTGCTGCGGGCCGGACTGGCCGCGATCCCCGCCGAACGCCTCTGGGTCAACCCCGACTGCGGCCTGAAGACCCGCGGCTGGACCGAGACCCGCGCCTCCGTCGACAGCCTGGTCACCGCCGCCCGCACCCTGCGCGCGGAACTGACCGGCTGAACCACCGGGGGCGGACCGGCCCGGAACGCCGACGGGCCGGCCCGCACCTGACGTGGTGCGGGCCGGCCCGTCGGGGGCGCCGCTAGCGGGCGGCGGGGGCCGCCGTGGCGGCCGGCTCGGCGGTGCGGGCCGGCTTGGGCAGCAGGAGCCGCTCGGCGAGGTGGCCGAAGAGCAGGCCGAAGGACAGCCAGAGGGTGAGCTGGATGGCCAGGGCCGCGACCCGGAACTGCCAGAGCAGGGTGGCGGAGAAGTCCTCAGGGACCTCGTTGATCGCGGGCAGCAGGACGTACCCGATGCCGATCAGCACGGCGTAGCCGAGCCCGGCCACGATCGTGGCGTTCCAGTTGCCCAGCCGCGGGGCGAGCTGCTTGCCGGCCACCACGGCGGCGACGGCGAGCAGCACGCTCAGCAGCATCATCAGGAAGTACAGGGTGGTGCGCTTGCCGATGGTGTCCGGGTCGCCCACCGACGGCGGGTTGGCCGGGTACTTGAGGAACGGGACGAGGTAGACGGAGGCCAGCGCCGCGCCGGAGAGCAGCAGGGCGGCGGCCCGGGGGCCGAAGCGGCCGGTGCGGCCGAGGGCGAAGCAGTACGCGAGGGCGGCGATGCCGCCGAGCGCGATGCCGTAGACCAGGATGCCGGTGGCCAGGCCCGCGGTGGACTGGAGGGTGCGGCTGACCAGTTCCTCGCCGTGCTCGTGGCTGTGGGAGTCCTCGAAGGCGATCGCGGCGTCCACCCGGGGTTCGCCGAGCAGGTAGGCCACGATCAGGGCGAGGACGCCCGCGCCGAGCCCGGCGAGCATGCCGCGGACCAGCAGGTTTCTGACGATGTGGGAGTTCATGTGCGCAGGTGCTCGCTTCTTCTGCCGGGCGGGTCAGTGGCAGGGGAAGCCGAGCAGGTGCCGGCCGTCGTGCACCCACTCGTGCACGCTCTCGCCGGAGACCAGCGAGGTGGCGCCCTGCTCGGCGCCGACGAAGTAGAGCAGGGTGAGCAGCAGGATGCCGAAGAAGACCGCCCAGGGCGCGATCGCCTTGACGGAGAGGGGGGTGATGGCCGGCGTGGCGGCGGGCGCTATGGGGTGAGCCATGGCGGTGTGACCTCCTTGCGGGAACTCGCGTCCCGTGTCGTGTGGAGCAGGGTCGACGGAGGCGGGTCTGACTTCCCGTCGGCCGCCTGGGCGGCTCCGGGTTCACAGTGGCGCGACCGTGCCGGGCTCTCACCGGACTTCCACGCACCGTCGTTGATGTGGACTTGTTCGCCGAGAAGGTACCGTTCCCGGGCGGGCCCCGCCAGGGGCGCGGCACGCCGTGCTACCAATGCGTGCACGAATGGTCCCCGGGAGGGAGGCGCTGTGGAGCTCCGGGTGATGTTGGTCGCCCCGGCCCCCGCCGGTTCGCCGGCGGGCCGCCCCCCTGCGCCCGGACGGTGCACGTCCGACCGGCGCACGTACGGCCGGTGGGTGTCCGGCCGGTGGGCGGCATGACCACGGGAGTCCGAACGGTCCGGGTGGCCCTGATCGCCCCGGCGCTCGGCGCGGAGCTGCACGGGGCGCGGTTCGGGGACGACCGCCCGCTGACGGAGGCCGAGCTGGCCCCGGCCCGCGTCCTCGCCGCGCCCCGGGCCGACCGCGTGCTGTCCGCGCCCTCCCCGCGCTGCCGGCAGACCGCCGGGGCGCTGGGTCTGGTTCCGGACGCCGTCGAGCCCGCGCTGGCGGACCTGGACGCGGGCGCCTGGCGCGGCCGTCCGCTGGCCGAACTCGCCGCCGCCGAGCCGCGGGCGCTCGCCGCCTGGCTGTCCGACCCGGACTTCGCCCCGCCCGGCGGGGAGTCCGTCACCGCCCTGCTGGCCCGGGTCGGCCGCTGGCTGGACGCCCTGCCCGCCGACACCGGCCGCCTGCTGGCCGTCGCCGAACCGGCCGTCGTCCGGGCCGCCGTGGTGCACGCCTTGGCCCTGCCGCCCGCCGCGTTCTGGCGCCTGGACGTGGCCCCCCTCACCGCCACCCACCTCAGCGGACGCGCCGCCCGCTGGAACCTGCGCTGCGGCACGGCCCTGTCCGCAGCGAACTGACGTCTCGTCAACTCTTCGACCCGCCAAGGCAGTGGAGGCACCTGTCCACCGCACCGCGCATCCGGCCGTGCGCCCCTTCCCACCGACCCGCACGGCCCGACCGCCCGCCCGGCGGCTCCGCCACCCCCGCGCCACCCGGCGCGGCAGGTCAGGCGGTGCGCCCGGCGGTCGGCCCCGCGGAGGCACCGGATCGGCCGGATCGGGCCGGTGCACCTCCGAACGCCCCCGAACCGTGACCTGACCGTACGTCAATTCCCGCTCCGGTGCCGTATTGTCGCCGTCCTCAGCCGTCCTCGGTCGGACGCGGCCGCATCCGCCGTTCCGGGCGGGGGGACGTCCGGCCGCACGGGTCGGCGGGAACGACGGGAGGGGCACGGGTGCGGACGCGGACACGGTCGACGGCGGCGCTTCCGACGGGGTGCGGCTGGTGACGGCCGTGGACGGCCTCCCGTCGGCGGGTGCCCAACCGGTTGCGGAGCAGCGGGAGTTCGCCGAGGAGCTGCGGGCGCTCTGCCGTGGCCTGGACGCCCCGGCGGTGGACGGCGTGGCCGCCCGCTGCGGACTGGGACCGGATGCGCTCGCCGACTTCCTCGCTGCCGTGCGGATTCCGCCGTGGGAGTTCGTCGAGGCGCTGCTCGACACCCGGGTCGCCGCCCGCGCCGACGTCCCCGCGCCGGAGTGCGCCCGGGCGCGGCTGCGCCGGTCGCGGATGGCCGCGCTGCGGGTCGCCCGGCCGATCGGCCGGGCCGTCTGCCAGCTCGAAGGTCAACTGCACGCCGCCGAACGGGAGATGCAGGAGGCGGACGAGGAGGCCGAGCAGGCCGAACGCGCGCTGTCCCGCGACCGTCGGACCCTCGCCGGGTCACCGCCCGCGTCCACCGGACACTCCGACGACCCCGAGCACCCCGAGGACCCCGGACGTGCCGCCCTCGCCGAACGCGTCGCGCTGCTCGCCGAGCGGTCCGAGCGGGCGCGCGAACAGTCCGCCCGGGCCGCGGCCCGCCACGCCCTGCTGCGCCGCCAACTCACCCTGGTGGAAAGCCAGCAGGGCACCACGGCCGCCCCGCCCGGGCCCACCGGCGGCTCCCCGACGGACGGCGACAGCCACGGGAACGGGGAAGGGCCGCCGCCGAAGATCCTGCTGGTGGACGACCGCCGCGAGAACCTGGTCGTCCTGGAGGCCCTGCTCGGCCCGCACGGCCACCAGCTGGTCTCCACGACCTCCGGCCCCGACGCGCTGCGCGCGCTGATGGAGCCGGACGGGTACGCCGCGATCCTGCTGGACGTGCAGATGCCCGGCATGGACGGCTACGAGACCGCCGCGCACATCCGGAGCCGGGCCCGCACCCGCGACATCCCGATCGTCTTCGTCACCGCCATCGGCAGCGGCCCCGACCACGCGATGCGCGCCTACGCCGCGGGCGGCGCCGACTTCCTCCCCAAGCCGGTCGACCCCTGGGCGGTGCGGGCGAAGGTCGCCTCCTTCGTCGAACTGCACCACGCCCGCCGCACCGACAGCTGACCCCGCCGACGGCTGACCCCGCCGCCACCGGCCCCGTCCGGGAGGTTTCACCCGGTGCCGTTCCCCGCCCCGCGCCCCGCCCCGGGTTAGCGTGGCGCGGTGAACGACACCCAGACCGACCGCGGCGGCGCCCGACCCGACGGCGACGGCCCGTACGACAGCGCCGACCGCTACGACGACGACGGCATGGTGCGGGTGCGCGGCGCCCGGGTGCACAACCTGCGGGACGTGTCGGTGGCCGTCCCGCGCGGCGCGGTGGTCGCGTTCACCGGCGTGTCCGGCTCGGGCAAGTCCTCGCTGGCCTTCGGCACGCTGTTCGCCCAGGCCCAGCACCGCTACCTGGAGTCCGTCTCGCCCTACGCCCGCCGCCTGCTGCGCCAGGTCGAGGCCCCGCAGGTGGACGCGGTGACGGGCATGCCCCCGGCCGTCGCCCTGGAGCAGCGCCGCTCCGTGCCGTCCTCCCGCTCCTCGGTCGGCACCATCAGCACCATGTCCAACCTGCTGCGGATGCTGCTCTCCCGCTGCGGCGACTACCCGCCGGGCGCGCCCCGGCTGGACTCCGACGCGTTCTCGGCGAACACCCCGGCGGGCGCCTGCCCGGAGTGCCACGGGCAGGGCGTACTGCACCGGGTGACGGAGCGTTCGCTGGTGCCCGACGACTCGCTGTCGATCCGGCAGGGCGCCGTCGCGTCCTGGCCCGGCGCCTGGCAGGGCAAGAACCTGCGCGACATCCTGGGCGCGCTCGGCCACGACCTGGACCGGCCGTGGCGCGAACTGCCGGCCGCCGAACGGGAGTGGATCCTGTTCACCGACGAGCAGCCGGTGGTCACCGTCCACCCCGAGCGCGAGCCCGGCCGCGTCCAGCGCCCCTACCGGGGCAAGTACAGCAGCGCCCGCCGCCTGGTCCTGAAGTCCTTCGCCGAGTCCCGCAGCGAGGCCGCCCGCACCCGGGCCGCCGCCTTCCTGGAGCAGTCCACCTGCCCGAACTGCCACGGCCACCGGCTGCGCCCCGAGGCGCTGGCCGTCACCTTCGCGGGCCTGCCGATCACCGGCCTGGCCGCCCTCCCGGCCGCCCGCCTCGCCGACCTGCTGCGCCCGTACACCGCCGGGGACGGCCCCGCCGGGCTGATCACCGCCGACCTCGCCGACCGCCTCACCGCCCTGTCCCGGCTCGGCCTCGGCTACCTCTCGCTCGACCGCGCCGCCCCCACCCTGTCCACCGGCGAACTCCAACGCCTGCGTCTGGCCACCCAGTTGCGCTCCGGACTGTTCGGCGTGGTGTACGTCCTGGACGAGCCCTCGGCGGGCCTGCACCCGGCCGACACCGAGGCGCTGCGGCGCGTCCTGGCCGAGCTGCGGGCCGCGGGCAACTCGGTGTTCGTGGTCGAGCACGACATGGCGGTGGTGCGCGGCGCGGACTGGCTGGTGGACGTCGGCCCGGCCGCGGGCTCCGGCGGCGGACGCGTCCTGTACAGCGGGCCGGTGGACGGCCTGCGCGCGGTGGACGACTCCGCCACCCGCCGTTTCCTGTTCGACCCGCCGCCCCCGCCGCCCTCCCGCGACCGCACCCCCTCCGGGGTGCTGCGCCTGCGCGGCGTCACCCGGCACAACCTGCGCGGCGTCGACGTGGACGTGCCGCTGGGCGTGCTGACCGCCGTCACCGGCGTCTCGGGCGCGGGCAAGTCGACGCTGCTCGCCGCGGCGGCAGCCGAAGCCGCCGGCACCCACCGCGTGGTGACCTTCGACCAGACCCCGCTGGGCCGCACCCCGCGCTCCAACCTGGCCACGTACACCGGCCTGCTGGACACCGTCCGCAAGCTGTTCGCCGCCACCGAGGAGGCGAGGGCGCGCGGCTACGGCGCGGGCCGGTTCTCCTTCAACGTGGCCGCCGGACGCTGCCCGACCTGCGAGGGCGCGGGCGCGATCGAGGTCGAGCTGCTGTTCCTGCCCACCGCGTGGAGCCCCTGCCCGGACTGCCACGGCAGCCGCTACAACCCGCGGACCCTGGAGATCGGCTACCGCGGCGCCACCATCGCCGACGTCCTCGCCCGCACCGTCGACGAGGCCGCCGCCTTCCTCGCCGACGTCCCGCCCGCCCACCGCGTCCTGACCACCCTCCAGCAGGTCGGCCTCGGCTACCTGCGGCTGGGCCAGCCCGCCCCCGAACTCTCCGGCGGCGAGGCCCAGCGCGTCAAACTCGCCGCCGAACTCCAGCACGCCCGGCGCACCCACACCCTCTACCTGCTGGACGAACCCACCACCGGCCTGCACCCCGCCGACAGCGAGCGGCTCACCACCCAGCTCCACCACCTGGTCGACGCGGGCGCCACCGTCCTGGTCGCCGAACACGACCTCGACCTGATCGCCGGCGCCGACCACGTCATCGACCTCGGCCCCGGCGGCGGCGACACCGGCGGCCACGTCCTCGCCACCGGCACCCCCACCGCCCTCGCCGCCTCCCCCGACAGCCGCACCGCCCCGTACCTCGCGGCCCGCCTCGGCCTGCACTGACCCACCGCCGCGACGGCCGACGGCAGGAGCCCGCGCGGTCGCCGCGCGGGCCCCACCACGGATGCGCTCCGCACTCGTCGACGCCCCCGTACCGAACCGTCCGAGCGGACCCCGGGCCCGTGGACGCCTCCCTCGGCCCGTCCTCCGCGAGCTTCGGATCGCGGGCGGACGGTCGTCGCCGCGGGTGCGCCAGCGGGTGCGCCATTCGATGGGCCGTCACCCGGTAGGACGTCGGCATCCGTCCGGAGCGGGCGGTTCAGCCCCGCCGCGGGGCCCGCTTCACCGGCGGGAACCAGCGCTCGGCCGCCGCCCGGGCCTGCTCGGTGAGCACGCTGTAGGGCACCGGCTCGCGGCCCGCCGCCACCACCAGGTCCTCCAGGTGGTCGCGCACCCGCCACACGCTCGCCGGATCGGCCCCGGCCACCCCCATGATCTTCTCGAACTCCCGCTCTCCGTAACCGAGTTCCTCCCGAATCGCGTCCGTCGGGACGCCGGTCAGCTCCAGGTTGGCCCGCAACTCGGCGGCGGTACGGACACGTTCCTCGTCGTTCAACGACATCGCGGACTCTCCGAACGGTGGACGGACGGCGGACGGCGGACGGCGGACGGACGGCGGCGGACCGCCGTCCGACCCCGCCCTTCGCATGCTACGGCGCACCCCGCCGCTCGGCCCGCCGTCACGCCCGTGCCCCGCACCACCGCGTCACACCCCCGGGCCGCCCGACCGCTCGGCGGCCTCCTGCGCGGCCATCACCTCGTCGCCGTGCTCGAAGGCCCACGCGCCGAAGGCGTCGATGGCGGGCAGCAGGCTGCGTCCCAGCGCGGTGAGTTCGTAGGCCACGCCGGGACGGTCGGGGCGCGGCGGGTGGCGGTCGACCAGGCCGTTGTACTGGAGGCGGCGCAGCGTCTCGGTGAGCACCTTGGAGCTGATCCCGCCGATCCGTTCGCGCAGCTCGACGGGCCGGTACGGGCCCTCGCGCAACGCCCAGAGCAGGACGGCGTTCCAGGTGTGGGAGAGCAGGTCGAAGGCGAGGCGGGCCCGGCAGTCGGCGAGCAGCGGATCGGTGGTCACGTACCGAATGGTGCCCGACCGCCTCCCTAGGCTCGCATCCGAGGCCGCCGCCTTCACGCGGCCGTCACCCACGGGATCACACGGAACGGACGGGAGTCAGTCGATGCGGATCGGCATTCTGGGCACGGGCAACATGGCGGACGCGCTGGGCACCCGCTGGGCACGGGCCGGGCACCGGCTCACCGTCGGCGGGCGCGACCTGGCCCGGGCCCGGCGCGCCGCCGACCGGATCGGGGCGGGTGCCCGCGCCGGCGACCTGCGCGGGGCGGTGGCGGACGCCGAAGTCGTGCTGGTCGCGCTGCCGTTCGGCGTGGGCACGGAGGTCGTCCGGGCACTGGCCGAACCGCTCGCGGGGCGGACCCTGGTCGACTGCACCAACCCGGTCGGCCCCGGCTTCCGCCTGCTGACCGGCCACGGTCCTTCCGCCGCCGAGCAGTTGGCGTCCGCCGCGCCCCGCGCACAGGTGGTGAAGGCGTTCAACCTGTGCCACGAGGACGTCTGGCGGATGCGTCCGCCGGTCTTCGACGGCCGCCCGCTGACCGTCCCGCTGTGCGGCGACGACCCCGAGTCCCTGGCCCGGGTCTCCGCCCTGGTCGCCGACCTGGGCTGCACCCCGGCCCTCGCCGGCGGTCTCGACCGGGCCGGGCTGCTGGAGGCCACCGCCGCCCTCTTCATCGGCCTGTGGGTCGGCACGGGCGCGGACGTCCAGGCGATCGCGCCCCCGCTCGCCTACGCCTCCGGGCCCGCCCGCGAGTCCGACTGACCGACCGGCACTCGGCGCCCGCCACCCGGCGCCCGTCATCCGCCACCCCGGCGCCCCGTCACCCGCCCTTGTCGCCGCCTCCGTCGCGGTCAGAGGTCAGAGGTCAGAGCAGCAGGACGGCCGCCACGACCAGCCCGGCCAGCACGATCGCGCCGAGCACCGATCCGGCCACGGTCAGGCCGATCCGGGTGGAGCGGTCCATCCGGCGGGTCCAGCCGGTGCCGTCCATCACTTCGGCGACCAGGTCGGTCAACTCGCCGGAGTCGAAGCGGTATTCGGCGGCGGTCACCCCGTCCGGGCCGACCGTGCGGAACCGCCGGACCTCCTTGTGGATCACGGTGCCCCGCACGCTGCTGCGCGACGCCGACACCTCCGGCCCGCCGGGGCCGGGGCCCGCCCGCCAGCTCAGCTCGGTGAGCTGGCGGGCGGGTGTAGGTGCGGGCCACCGGGTCGAAGCGCAGGGCGATCCGGTAGTCGGTGGAGATCCGGTGCTCGTACAGGAAGCCGCGCCAGTGCCGGTCCGCGAGGTCGAGTTGGAGCAGCAGCCCGTCCTCGCTGCGGGTCACGGTGTAGGGCGTGCCCCGGGTGCGGGCCGCGAACGCCTCGTAGAGGCCGTCCGGCTCCCGGTCCCGGTCACCGCCGCCCTCGGCACTCGGCCCGGCCCCGGACCCGGATTCGGACACTCCGGTCATCTGTCACTCCTCTCCCAACCCGTCGGCAGGGTGCCGCAATCTACCAGGGCACTCCTCGGAGCCCCGGCCCGCCTCCAGCCCCCGGCACTCTCACCCGGCACGCAGCAGGTGGTCCACCGGGGCGTAGTCGATCTTCCAGTCGACGTGGACCCCGGGCGTACCGTCCCGCTGGCAGCGCGGCCCCACCGCCACCCAGCGGACCGCGCCGTCGGCCGTCAGCGAGAACGCCACCGCCGCCTCGAACTCGTCTCCCCCACACGGGCATTCGGCCACCGCCGGGTCAGCCTCCCACCACACCTCCGCGCTGTCCGCGAGGAAGTCCCGCCCCTTGCAGCGCACGCACTCGCGCCCGGCGCAGCCCTCGACGCCGTCCACCCGGACGGTGAACACCCGCCCGCCGCAGTCCTCGCACGCGCACCCGAGCAGCACCGTCGGGCCGTCCGCGACGGCTTTGCGCAGGAACGTCCTCAGCTCCACGGAGACGCCCCCGCCGTCGCCCGTCCGCTGCTGTTGCCGCGCATCCGTGTCCACCGCCCCATCCTGGCGGGGCCCTCCGACACCCCGGGGACCGCGGCAGCGCCGGCCCTCCCCGACGTTACGACCTGCGGCGGGCGACCAACTCGCGGGCGGCGTCGGCGCAGTGCGGGAAGTCGAAGGCGAAGCCCGCCTCCAGCAGCCGTCCCGGCACCACCCGGCGGCTCTTCAGCAGCAGTTCGGTGTCGGTCCGGAGGGCGAACGCGCCGAGCTCGGCCATCCGGCGGGTGGCCGGCAGGCCCACCGGCATGCCGTTCGCGCGCCGCAGCTCCCGCATCAACTCCCGTTGCGGGAGCGGGTTCGGGGCGGCCAGGTTGACCGGGCCGGCCAGTTCCCCGTGCTCGGCCAGGAACCGCACGGCCCGGACGAAGTCGTGCTCGTGGATCCAGGAGACGTACTGCCGCCCGCCCGCGACCGGTCCGCCCAGGCCGAGCCGGGTCAGCCAGGACAGCACGTCGAAGACACCGCCCCGGTCCGGGCTGAAGACCATGGCGCTGCGCAGCGCGACCTTCCGGGTGGCGGGCGTCGCGGCGGCGTCCTGCGCGGCCTCCCAGTTCCGGGCGATCCGGACGCTGTACTCCCAGTAGTCCGGGACGTCCGGCTCGGTGCCGCCGATGATGCCGGTCGCCTCGTCGTTCGGGGCGTCGAAACGGTGCGCGTACACCGTCGCCGTGCTCATCTGGAGCCAGACCCGGGGCGGGCGGGCCGCGGCGGCGATCGCCTCGCCGACCACCCGCGTCGAGTCGACCCGGGAGTCCATCATCTGCCGTAGGTTCTCCGGCGTGTAGCGGCAGCTGACCGTCCGCCCGGCCAGGTTGACCACGACGTCGGCGCCGTCCAGCTGCTCGGCCCAGGGGCCGAGGGTCCGGCCGTCCCAGGCCGCGTGGTGCGGGGCGGTGGGCGTCCGGCTGAGGAGCACCACCTCGTGGCCGTCGGCGCGCAGGGCGCGCTCCAGCAGTGTGCCGACCTGCCCGGTCCCGCCGGGTATCACGTACTTCACGGAGAAGAACGTACCCCGACTCTTGAACGCGTTCAATTACGCCTCGCGGCCCCTCGACGGCCCCCTCCGCCGCTCCCTCCCGCAGCTTCCTCCCGCCCGGCTGCGAACATGGTCCCCGTCGACCACGGGACCGGAGTGCCGGAACGCCGGAGTGCCGGAACGCCGGAGTGCCGGAACGCCGGGATACCGGAATGTCGAGATAGCGAGATACCGAGATGTCGAGCCGTGGACCGGGGGGGACCGCGTGGAGCTACGGCAGTTGCGCTGCTTCGTCGCCGTCGCGGAGGAGTTGCACTTCGGGCGGGCCGCCGAGCGGCTGCTGCTCGGCCAGCCCGCCGTGAGCCAGCAGGTGCGGAGGCTGGAGCGGGAGTTGAAGGTCGAGCTGTTCGACCGTTCGCCGCGCCACGTGCGCCTGACCCCGGCGGGCGAGCGCTTCCTGCCCGCGGCCCGGAACGTGCTGGCGGCCGAGGACGCGGCCCGGGCCCTCGCCGCCGACCTGGCCGCACCCACCGTGCTCCGGCTCGGCACCGTCACCGGGCTCGGGGAGCGGCTCGACGACATCCTGGACGCCTACCGTCGCCAGGCCCCGACCGTGCACGTCGAACTGCACTCCGCCCCCGTCCGGGAACGGCTGGCCCGCCTCGCGGACGGCCGGCTGGACGCCGCCTTCGTCCGCGGCGCCGTCCCGGAGCGGGACCAGGACCTGCGCTACCTCCCGCTCTGGCAGGACGAGTTGGTGATCGCCCTGCCCGCCGGGCACCCCCTCGCCGACCGGCCCGAGATCGACCTCGCCACCCTCGCCGACCTGCCCCTGCTGCTGGCCGAGCGCCGCCACCACCCCACCCTGGTCGACCTGGTGACGGACGCCTGCGCCCGGGCCGGGTTCCGGCCGCTGCTCGGCCCGGCGCACAGCACCCTGCAGAACACCCTCGCCGCGATCGGCACCGGCGCCCCGCTGTGGACGGTGGTGTACGCCGCCAACGCCCTGATGACCAACACCCGCCGGATCGCCTTCCGCCCCTGCCGCACCCCGCTGGCCCTGCCGGTGTCCCTCGCCGTCCGGCGCTCCGCCCCGCCGCCCCGGCTGCTCCTGACCGCCTGCCGCCGACCGCCCGCACCTGTCGCGTCCGTGCCCGCTCCCGCTCCCGCTTCCGCCAGTGACGATCAGGGTTCGTGATCGCTGCGAGAGCGAACCGGGTCTGGGTGCGGGCGGGCCGATCCGGTGAACTGGTGTCGGCCGGAAGGACCGGCCCGCAGGACGGACCGCAGGAGCCGAAGATGCCGATCGTCACCATTCAGCAGGGCCCGCGCCAGGTCGAGCAGAAGCGCGAACTAGTCGAGCGGATCACCGCGGCCTTCGTGGAGACCCTGGAGTGCCCGGCCGAGAGCGTGCTGGTGTGGATCCAGGAGTACCCGGCCGAGAACTAGGGCAAGGCCGGCAAGCTCACCGCCGACCAGTAGCCCCCGTCCCGGGCGGGCGCCGGACCCCACCACCCGCGCCCGCCCGGGACGCCCGCCCGAGGGGGTTGGCGCCTGCCGCGTCACTCCCCCGGCGGCCGTACCCAGGGCGCCCGCCGCTGACCCGGCTCCAGGTGTGCGCGCCAGTACCGGAAGACCACCCCGGCGACGACCTCCAGCCGCCGGGCGGCCACCAGCCCGGCCGCCGGGGCGGCCTCGCCCACGTTGCAGTCGAACGCGACCACCACCTCCGGCCACCCGCCGACCGCCCCGACCGCCCCGGCTACCCGCTCCGCTTCCGCCGCCGTCGCCGCCCGGAACACCGGGTCCAGGAAATACTCCGGGCACTGGACGAACACCGGCCGGTGGAAGCGCAGCTCCAACCCGTGGTGGTACGACAGGTCGAAGTCCGCGCCCAGGACGAACAGCTCCGGCGCCGAGGACACCACGTCCCACTCCCACCACGAGCCCGCTGGCAGTTCCGGCACCACTCCCCTCCCTCCCCCTCCCCCGCCACCGCTTCCGGCGCCCCCGCCCAGCCCCTTCCCGAGGGGATTCTTCCGGCAACTCGTCAGAGGGCGTCCGCCCACGGCGGGTCGGCGCCCGGAACGGCGACCGTCCGGGCGGCGACGCGGGCGGCGAAGGCGCAGGCGCGTTCCAGGTCGGCGGGGGTGAGGGAGTCGAGCCGGCCGCCGAGGTGGCCCTGGGCGGCGAGGGAGTGCAGCAGGCCGGCGGTGAAGGCGTCGCCCGCGCCGACGGTGTCGACCACCTTCGTCGCGGGTGCGGGGACCCGGACCCGCTCGCCGTCCAGCGAGGCGAGTGCGCCGCGTTCGGCGAGCGTCACCACGACCAGGCGGGCGCCCGCCGCGTGCCAGCGGTCGCAGGCCTCCTCGGGGGCGGTGCCGGGGAACAGGACGTGCAGGTCGTCCTCGCTGAGGCGCAGCAGGTCGGCCAGTTCGCACCAGCGGTCGAGCCGCCGCCGGTAGGTGTCGGGGGCGACCAGCAGCGGGCGGACGTTGGGGTCGACGGAGACGGTGGTGTGCGGGCGGGCGGCGGCGAGCAGGTCCTCGATCCGTCGGCCGCCGGGGTCGCGGACCAGGGCGAGCGAGCCGGTGTGCAGGCACACCGAGCCGTCCTGGCGGGCGGGGGCGAGTTCCTCGTCGGTCCACTGCCAGTCGGCGGTGCCCTCGGCGTGGAAGGAGTACTCGGCGCGGCCGTCGCCGTCGAGCGCGGCCACGGCCAGGGTGCTGGCTTCGGCGGCGGCGACGGTGTCGGCCAGGTCGACGCCGGAGCCGGTCAGGTGGGTGCGGAAGAGGGTGCCGAACGGGTCGGCGGAGATCCGGCCGACGAACCGGGTCGGTGTGCCGAGCCGGGCCAGGGCGACGGCGGTGTTCGCCGGGCCGCCGCCGGGCAGCACCCGCAGCGCGAGTTCGCCCGGCCGGGCCCCCTCGCGTTCGACGAAGGCGTCGGCGACGCACTCCCCGACCACGGTGATCTGCCGATCCGCCATCGAAACCAGTCTCCTCGTAGGGTGGACGCACATCCGGCGGTCCAGACTCCATCACCGCAGCCCACCGGTGGTCAACGCGCTGACCGCCGCCCGGTCACTCCGCCGGCCCGCACCGACCCCGCGCCTCTCCCGTCCGCCCCCTCCGCCCCGCCTGCCCCGGCCCCCCGTCCCGGCCTCGCCGGCCTCCCGCCGCGATGTACGTTTCATCGCGGCGGGGCGGACCACCACCCTCAAGTGGGAGCGCTCCCAAGACTCTTGACGATGACCTGTCCGGTCTGGCTTCATATGGCAAGCCCGCGAGGGCGATAGGTGGGAGCGCTCCCGATCTTCCCCCACCACGAACGTCTCGGACCACCCCACCCCCACCGGACGTCCCCACCCGCGTCCAGAGAGGAACGAGACCCATGCGCCTCCAGCTGCACCGGCGCCTGTCGCGCCGCCTGGCGGGCTGCGCGGCGGCCCTGGCCGCCGCGCTCGCCGCCACGCTCTCCGCCCCGGCGGCCCCCATGGCCCACGCCGCCACGACCGACTCCACGACCGCCGTCACGACCACCGCAGCAGCCGCCGCCGGGGCCGGCTACTGGCACACCAGCGGCCGGCAGATCCTGGACGAGGCCGGGAACCCGGTGCGGATCGCGGGCATCAACTGGTTCGGCTTCGAAACCGGCAACTACGTGGTCCACGGCCTGTGGAGCCGCGACTACAAGTCGATGATCGACCAGATGAAGTCGCTCGGCTACAACACCATCCGACTGCCGTACAGCGACGACATCTTCAAGGGCACCACCCCGGCCAGCATCAACACCGCGAGCGGGATGAACGCCGACCTGGTCGGCCTCAACTCGCTCGGCGTGATGGACAAGCTGGTCAACTACGCGGGCAACGTCGGCATGAAGGTCATCCTGGACCGCCACCGCCCGGACTCCGGCGGGCAGTCGGCGCTCTGGTACACCTCCGCGGTGCCGGAGTCCATCTGGCTGGCGAACCTCAAGTCGATCGCCGCCCGGTACGCGAACAACTCCGCCGTGATCGGCATCGACCTGCACAACGAGCCGCACGACCCGGCCTGCTGGGGCTGCGGCGACCTCGCCACCGACTGGCGGCTGGCCGCCCAGCGCGGCGGCGAGGCGGTGCTGTCGGCCAACCCGAAGCTGCTGGTCTTCGTCGAGGGCGTGCAGAGCTTCAACGGCAGCTCGTACTGGTGGGGCGGCAACCTCCAGGGCGCGGGGCAGTACCCCGTCCAACTGAGCGTCCCCAACCGGGTGGTGTACTCGGCGCACGACTACGCGACCAGCGTGGCGCAGCAGACCTGGTTCTCCGACCCGAGCTTCCCGTCGAACATGCCGGGCATCTGGGACAAGAACTGGGGCTACCTGTTCAACCAGAACATCGCCCCGGTGTGGGTCGGCGAGTTCGGCACCACGCTCCAGTCCACCGTCGACCAGGCGTGGTTGAAGGCGCTGGTGCAGTACCTGCGTCCGACCGCGACGTCCGGCGCGGACTCCTTCCAGTGGACGTTCTGGTCGTGGAACCCCAACTCCGGTGACACCGGCGGCATCCTGAACGACGACTGGACGACGGTCAACACGGTCAAGGACGGCTACCTGGCCTCGGTCAAGGCCCCGGGCTTCGGCTCCTCCACCGGCGGCAACCCGGGCGGCGACACCCAAGCCCCCACCGTCCCGGGCGGGTTGAAGGTCACCGGCACCACCGCGAACAGCGTGTCGCTGTCCTGGACGGCATCCACCGACAACACCGCGGTCACCGGCTACGACGTGTACCGCAACGGTGCGAAGGTCGCCTCGACGGCCTCGACCTCCTACACGGACAGCGGGTTGAGCGCGGCGACGGCGTACAGCTACACCGTCCGGGCGAAGGACGCGGCGGGCAACGTCTCGGCGGCCTCGGCCGCGGTGACGGCGACCACCGCGACCGGCGGCGGCGGGACGAACGCCGGGTGCGCGGCGGCGATCAGCCTGAACGACTGGGGCAGCGGCCTGACCGCGACGGTCACCGTCACCAACACCGGCAGCGCGCCCGTCAAGGGCTGGCAGGTCTCCTGGGCGTGGCCCACCAGCCTCCAGATCAGCAGCAGTTGGAGCGCGAACGTGACCCGCAGCGGGCAGACCGTCACCGCGACGAACCTTTCCTACAACGGGGCGCTGGCCCCGGCGGCCTCCACCTCCTTCGGCGTCCAGGCGACCCGGACCGACGCGTCGGCCGCGGCGACCGCGACGCCGGTGTGCACCGCCACCTCCTGACCCGCCGATCTGCTTACCCGCTCCCCTCAACGCGCGTTCACCGTCGGCCGGTTCGCCCGGTCGGCGGTGAACGCGCTGGCGCGCGTCCGGGCCCGGGTCCGGGCCCGGGTCGGAGTGGGAGCGGGATCGGGGCGGGATCGGGGCGGGATCGGGGAATTTGCCGAACGGGCCTACCCGGCAGGGTGGTTCAGCCCCCGCGACGGGCCTCCAGGAACCCGGAGCCGTCGAAGCTCCCGGTGGACGGGAGTCCGCGTCCGAGCGCGACGGCGAGATCGGCGATCGCGGTGTACTCGGTCCGCCAGCCGTGCGCGTCCAGCCAGTCGGCGGTACCGGCTCCGAGGCCGCCGCGCCACAGGGCGGTCATCTCGCCGAGGGCGCCCTCGGCGGTGACCCGGGAGACGTCGCGGCCCTGCTCGGTCAGCAGCCGGCTGCCGGGGGCCGACAACTCGCCCACGGCGGTGAGGAGTCGGGCGGCCTGGTCGGCCTCCAGGTAGACCAGCAGCCCTTCGGCCAGCCAACTGGTGGGCCGCCCCGGGTCGAATCCGGCCGCCAGCAGCCGGTCCGCCCAGGCGGGGTCGGCCAGGTCGGCGGGCAGCGCGGTACGGACACAGCTCGCCTCGGCCCCCTGCCCGTCGAGGACCTCCTGCTTGAAGTCGAGGACGGCCGGCAGGTCGAT
This sequence comes from Kitasatospora sp. SolWspMP-SS2h, assembly GCF_003259315.1. GTDB lineage: Bacteria > Actinomycetota > Actinomycetes > Streptomycetales > Streptomycetaceae > Kitasatospora > Kitasatospora fiedleri. The sequence goes on from NZ_QLLT01000001.1 coordinate 497,823, forward strand.
CTCGAACAGCCGGGTGCCGGGCGGCCAGGCCAGCCGGTACGCCCGGGTGTCGAGCCCGGCCGCCAGCACCACCACCTGGCCGCCGCCGCCGTCGTCGGCGGCGGTGGTGGCGGCGGCGAGCAGCCGGTCATCGTAGAAGCGGGTGCGCATGATCCCCCGGGCCACCAGCCACTGGGCGAGCGGCCCGGCCGGTGCGGCGGTGGGCATCGGGGTCCCGGAGGCCGCGATGAACGCCAGCGCGTACGGGTCGGTGAACAGCGGCTCCGGCCGGCTGCTCTCGTAGGCGCGGACCCGGGCCACCGCGAGCGCGGTGCGCGAGACGGGGCTCAACTGGGCGGCGCGGGGCGTGCCGGGGCCGGAGCCCACGGGCTCGTTCGTCGTCATGCCCGCAAACTACATCGCCACAGATGCATCTGTGAAGATGGATCTCTCGGGGCGCATCCGCACAGCCGCATCCCCGTCACCGCATCCCCGCCGATACATCCGGGCAGATGCATCGGCGGGGATGCAGTGGAGCAGTAGCCTGTCCGCCATGGACGGCGTACGGCTTCTGCGACTGGGCAAGCGGCTCACCGAACTGGGCCGGGCGATGGTCGCCGACCACGCCTCGGCGACGCTCACCCCGGGCGAGATCGCGGTGATCTCCGACGTGTACCAGCACCCCGGCAGCTCGGTGCAGGACATCCGGGTCCGCACCGGCTTCGCCCAGAGCCACGTCTCCACCTCCGTCGCCCGCCTGCGCGAACGCGGCCTGCTGGACGCCGCCCCCGACCCCGCCGACGGACGCCGCACCCTGCTGTCCGTCTCCACCCTCGCCCGCGGCTACGTCCGCGCCCGGGCCACCCGCCCCGCCGAGCCGCTCCTCGCCGAAGCACTCGCCGACCCCGCCCAGGCCCGGCGGGCCGCCGAACTGCTCGACGAACTCGCCGCCCTGCTGCTCCCCGGCGGCCCGCCCGCACCCGCCCGACCGGACGCGGCAGTACCGCCGCCCGCCGATCAGGGCTAACGGCAGGCGCCCGGACGGGCGGCGCCCGCCCCCGTCGGTGAGCATGGAACGGACCGATGCCCATCGGGGTCCGAGCCCAGCCCACGGAGGCCGTGAATGATCCAGATCGCCGACATCCGGGAGTGGCGCAACCACGACGTGGTCGACCAGGACGACAAGAAGATCGGCAGCCTGGAGAACGTCTACGTCGACACCGCCACCGACGCACCCTCCTTCGCCACCGTGACGGTCGGCCTCCCGGGCCGGCACCGGCTGGTGTTCGTCCCGATCACGGACGCGGTGGCGGGCCCCGACTACCTCCGGGTGCCGTTCGGTCGCGGCGACGTGAAGAACGCGCCGTCCATTGGCACGGACGACGTGCTCACCGCCGAACAGGAGCCCGAGGTCTTCGCGCACTACCACCTCGACTACGCCACCGGCGCGGGCGGCGAACGGCGTCTCGCCCGCCGCTGAACCGCGAACCGCGGACCCCGACGGGCGGACAGCACGACGACAGGCTCGGCGGCGGGCCCCGGCGTGCCAGTGCCAGGCCGGCGCGTCAGGCCGACAGCAGCCCGGCCAGCCCGCCGTCCCAGTCGATCCGCTCGGACTCCTCGCCCAGCGGCACCGACTCGGTGGTGGCGGTGAGGAACGCGGCCAGCTCGGCACGGTCGACGGTGAGGATCACCGAGTCGCCCGCACGGCCGAGCACCAGGCGGAGCAGCCCGCCGTCGATCGGCGTGAAGCGGATGTCGCCCTCCCCGACCGGCCCGCACAGCGAGGCCAGCAGCATCTCCCGGGACAGCACCCAGCTGGCCCCGGCGGCCCGCTCCCCGAAGTCGAGACGCACCGCGTACGGGTCGTCGGGCCGGTAGCGCCAGTCGGTGTCGAGGGCGACGGTGGAGCCGTCGGGGATGAGCAGGTGCAGGGTGATCTGCTCGGTCACAGGACCCATGGCGGTGCTCCCTTCCGTTTCTCGCAGACGGGCGGACAGTCGAGCGGGGTGAGCAAGCGGGGTGAGGGAGCGAGCGCAATGCCTCTCACAGTCACGAGTGGGCATCACGGCCGTGAGACCCTATCGCACACACACCGACCCATCGCGCTCGCTAGTACTTGTTGCAAACACAACGGCCTCTCACAGTGCAAATGTCGAGCACGTCAGCAAGAGGCTCTAACGGTCATGAGCGCCCATCGCGATCACGACTACCCATTGCGGCGCGAACCCCCGCCTCCAGCGGGGCGGTACGCGCCAGCCGGGCACCCGGAGGGCGCCGGCAGACACCGGGCGCTCAGGCCGCCATGTGCTGCCGGTGGCCTTCGACGTGGGCCTTGAAGGCGGCGAGTTCGTCTATGACCCGGCGGTCGGTGAAGCCGAGGCCCTCGACCAGGTGGTCCCACAGCCCGTGGGGTTCGGTGTCGAGCTGGAGCATCAGCCGGGTGGCCTGGTCGGCGGCGCGGTGGAAGGTGACCACGCCGGAGTGTCCGGGCAGGTCGGGGCCGCCGCTCCAGGCGATCCGGTCGGGCGGCAGCACCTCGGTCGCGGTGGCGCCGCGCCCGGCCCCGCCGCGCATGCACTCCGGCAGCGGCGAGTAGTCGGTCCACTCGCGGTAGACGTCGCCGATCGGCGCGTCGATCTCGATGGATTCCTCGATCCGGCCCATGGATGTTCCCTCCTCCGCCGAGCTGCGGCCGCCGGGTGCGGTCCGCCTCCGAGGGCCGCCTGCCCCACCCGTCGCCACCCATGCGCGTTCGGTGGCCATTTCGGTGTGCAATGCTCTGAAGCCACCCCGGAAATCACCCCGGCACACCCTTCACCAAACCTTCACACATGCGGTAGGCATGGTCGACGATGGGCCGGGTAACCGGGGACGGACCGGCCGGAGACGAGGAAAGGACTGGCATCCCCGTGCCCACTGATGAGCTTCTCCTGACTGCCCCTGTAGAGGCCCCCTCCGACCACGCCAGGTCGGACGATCACACCGGATCCTTCGCCCCGGCCTCCATGCCCACCCCCGTCCGCCTCCCCGGGCTCGACCCGGCGCTGCTCGCCGACCCGGCGAACACCACCCCGGCCGACGCCCGCGAGCTGACCAGGGTGCTGCTGCGCCGGCTGGCCCGCCTGGAGGAGGGCACCCGGGAGTTCAGCTACGTCCGGAACACCCTGATCGAATTGAACCTGACCCTGGTCCGGTTCGCGATCCGGCGCTTCGGCCACAGCAAGGAGCCCTACGACGACCTGATGCAGGTCGGCTCGGTCGGCCTGATCAAGGCGATCGACCGGTTCGACCCCGAGCTGGGCGTCGAGTTCACCACGTACGCGGTCCCCACCATCGTCGGTGAGATACGCCGCCACTTCCGGGACACCACCTGGTCCGTGCACGTGCCGCGCCGCCTCCAGGAGCTGCGCCTGGACCTGGCGAAGGCACAGGACGCGCTGGCCCAGACCCTGGACCGGGAGCCGACCGTCGCCGACCTCGCCGAGTACCTCTCGATCTCCGAGGAAGACGTGATCGAGGGTCTGGCCGCCGCGAACGCGCACACCGCCGGATCGCTCGACCTGACCTCCCCGGGCGAGGGCGACGGGCAGCAGCCCGCCGAGCGCCTCGGCCAGGTGGACGGCCGGTTCGCGCTGGTGGAGAACCTGGTCGCGCTGAAGCCGCTGATCGCCCAGCTCCCCGAGCGGGACCGGCAGATCCTGGCCATGCGGTTCAGCGAGGACCTCACCCAGTCGCAGATCGGCGCCCGCCTCGGGCTGTCCCAGATGCACGTGTCCCGTCTGCTGTCCCGCACCCTGGCCCGGCTCCGCACCGGCCTCGACGCGACCAACTGACAGGCACGTCAAACTCTCGTTGTTGCGGCGGCCCCCGCCGTCCGCACCGACCACACCGGGCACCCCGTCTCGACCGACACGCCCGACAGTGCGTAAGGTCGAGGCAGATCGGTCGAGAGGGAACAGGACGAGGATGCCAGCCGAGAACATGCCCGTGGCCCCCCTGGCGGTCGATGTGTGGCGTACGCCCTCCAGAGCAGCCGTGTGCGTGCTCTCCGGCGACCTGGACATCGAAACCCTGACCCCCGCTCGGGAGGCGCTCGACCTACTGGTCGCCGAGCGCCCCCCGGCGCTGGTCGTCGACCTGGGGCGGGTCGATTTCTGTGACTCGTCCGGATTGAACCTGCTGCTCCAGACCCGGATGGCGGCCGCCGACAGTGGGCTGTCCTTCCACCTGGCAGCACTCTCCGGATCGGTCCGACACCTGCTCGAACTAACCGGCGCGAAGGCGGTGTTCACTATCCATGAAAGCGTGGACGCCGCCCTCGCGGCAGACAGCTGACCGGCCCCTCCCGGGCCGTCGGCCACCTGCTGTATCCGTACCGTCGGCCGCACCGGGCATAATCCGGACGCGGCCGGGAAACCGACCCGTGAGAGCAAGCTGTGAGAGCGCCGTCGAGAACGAAGGGAACCCGCACGTGACACCGAGCCGGGGCACCCTGGACGGCGACCGTCCGGACGCGGGGGCGGCGCTGCCCCCCGGCGGGCAGCGCCGACGCCTGCGACTGGCGGGCGTTCCGCGCCCGGTGGCCCGGGCCCGGGGGTTCACCGCCGAGGCGCTGGGCGACTGGTCGTGGTCCACGCCGCCCGACCCGGACCTCGCCGAGGACGTCGTCCTGCTGGTCGCCGAACTGGTCGGCAACGCGATGCTGCACGCCGGCGGCCCGCTGGAGCTGGTCCTCCACGCGACGCCCGACCGGCTGCGGATCGAGGTCAGCGACGCGTCCGAGGTCCTGCCCGAGCTGCGCACCCCGCACCGCCCCGGCCTGCCGGGCGGGCACGGGCTGTACATCGTGGAGCGCACCGCCGACCGCTGGGGCGCGGACCGGCACGCCCAGGGCAAGTCCATCTGGGCGGAGATCGACGCCACCCGGCTGCTCGCGTAGCCCCACCCCGGGCCCGCCCGCCCGGGTCCGCACCACCCGCACCTCGTGCGGCGCGCGCGTCCGGTCGTGACGCCGCGCGCAGAACGGAGGCGGTCCCCGTTCGTTCCGGGGACCGCCTCCGTTCTGCGTCTGCGTGTCTCCGTGGTCTCTGTGTCTACGCCGGCTGAGCGCCCGGACGTCGCAGCGCCCGCACCCCGGGACGTTCGGGGGTGCGGGCGCTGCGACGTCCGGGCGCTCAGCCGGCGTGGGCGCGGTTGCGCCGCCTGCGGCGCAGCATGCCGCGCCGTTCCTCCTCGGTGCGGCCGCCCCACACGCCGTAGCGTTCGCGGGCGGCCAGCGCGTGCCGCAGGCAGCGTTCGCGGACGGGGCAGCGGGCGCAGACGGCCTTGGCCGCGCGGTCGCGGTCGTCGTGGGCCTGGCCGCGTTCCCCGGCGGGGTGGAAGAACAGCTGGGAGTCGCCGCGGCAGGCCCCGGCGAGCTGCCAGTCCCACTCCTCCTCGAGGGCACCGGGCAGGCGCGAGATCACGGTCATCGGATGCTCCTTCCGTCGGACGGTCGGATCAACGGTTGGACAGATGGACGGATGAACGGATGTCCTGTCCGTCTAACCGCGATCCGCCGACCGAAGCCCCCCGGCCAGAAGGACCGAACCACCGCTCCCCGACCGCAGCCCCAGGGGGCGGGAGCGGGCCGGGCCAGGCCAGGCCGGTGCCGGCTGGCGGGTTCGGCGGGGACGGGGCACGGTGGATGGGGGGACGTTGTGCACCGTCGCGAGAGGAGAGGCCATGTCGTCGAAGCGCCGCCGCAAGAAGAAGGCCCGCGCGAGGCGCGGAGCGAACCACGGCCGTCGGCCCCAGTGCTGACCGCCCCACGCCCCGCACCGACCGCCGCCGCCGACCACTGACGACGCCGAAGCGGCCGCCGCACCGGAACCCCAGCCCCGGTACGGCGGCCGCTTCGGCGCGTTCTCCCGCCCTACGCCGCCGACAGCCGTCGGCAGCGGCCGTCAGCCGCGGGCCGCGTCCGTCCGGACGGCGGGGGTCCCGGCGGCCCGGGCCGTGGCGGCGGCGCGGATCGGCGACAGCCCGCAGGCCCAGACCATGACCGCGCCGAGCAGGCGGGCCGACGGGCGGTCCCAGAGCCGGCGGACGGCCCAGGGGCGGTGGATGCCGAGCGTGCGGCGGGCCCGGGCGGACAGCAGGCCGACGGCCGCGTTGGTGAGGACCCGGACGGCCAGGCGTTCGCGCCGGGTCCGGCCGAAGGCGCGCAGCAGGGCGACGGCCTCCAGCGCCTCCGGGGTGGCCCGCAGCGCGCCGCGCACCCCGGCCAGGTAGCGGGCGAGTCCGGCGCGTGAGACGGGTACGCCGTCCGCGCCCAGGAGTTGGCCGATCTGCGCGACCTCGGCGAGGTAGTCGTCGCACTCCGGTCCGCTCAACTTCGCTCCCCCGGCGAAGACTTGGTACCCGGCCAGGAAGCAGGAGGTCTCGGCGGTGTGCACCCAGCACAGCAGGTCGGGGTCGTCGGCCCGGTACGGGCGGCCCTCGGCGTCGCGACCGCGGACGTAGCCGTGGACGCGGCGGACCGCCGCGATCGCGGCTTCGGCGGCGGCGGAGGAGCCGAGCGTGGTGGTGGAGACGAAGCGGGCGGTGCGGTGCAGCCGTCCGACGGGATCGGTGCGGTAGTCGGAGTGCTCGGCGACGGCGCGCATCGCCACGGGGTGCAGCGACTGGAGCATCAGCGCGGCGAACCCGCCGACCAGCATCCCGGCCGGGTGCCCGTGCACCCGCCACACCACGCTGTCGGGCCCGAACAGCCCGGGGTCGCCGGGCGGCCGGTCGTAGCGTTCCAGGTTCAGGTCGGCGCCGTGCACCGTGGAGTTGATCTCGCGCAGCAGCCTGTACCGCAGCGCCTCCACCGGCCGTCGCCATCCGCCGCCCGGGGCGATCCGCCCGGCTGTCACCCGTCCGTCCGCGACCCGCCCGTCCGTCATGCCGCACCGCCGTTCCCGGTCCGCCCGGGCCGCTCTCCGGCCCCTCGCCGCCACCCTACGTCGGGGTGGTGCGCGGGCGGGACGGTCGGGGAGGAAGCGGGTGCGGCGCATGGGACGGGAGGAGAAGGGAGCTGACAGGCCGCCGGATCGCGGCTACCATCGGCGGCGATGACTACTCATGGATTGGAGGTCCCGTCCTTCCGAAGTGAGTGCTGATGCACGACACTTCCCTCCTGGACGAGGACACTCGCCACAGTTTCTGGTCGCGCGTCCGGCGTTTCGCCGTTCCCCCGGCCATGATCGAGACCGCCACCGCCCGCCGTGCGCTGGGCGATTGGGGCGGAGCCTGCGCGGCGGCCGGATGCGATCCGGGCTTCGAGCTGCGCGCCGTCTCCCGGGCATACGGGTCCGAGCTGGCCGGTCGGCTCCGGGCCGATCTGCGGCACCTGGCCCCCGACCTGCTGCGCTGGCACCTGCCGCGGGTCGCCCCGGACGGGCTGCTGCGGCCCGGGCTGACGCTGACCCTGGCCCGCTACCCGCGCGACGGGGACGCGGCGCCACTGCACCTGGTGGCCCGGACGGCGCCCGGCCACGCGGCGGCGGCCCAACGCGTCACCCTGACGCTGTGGGACGCCGCCGCCCGCCCGGCCGCACGGGCCCGGCCGCGCCCCGACCCGCGCTTCCGCCTCGACCTGCACCGGCACCTCTGGGACGCCCGCCGCGCCCCCGAACTCGCCTCCCGGACAGCAGAACTGACAGAGCATCAGTTTGCCCATCCGGCATGGGAGTTCGAGGCCGGACTGGTGCGTGCGGCGGACGGCCTGCCCGACGGCGCACCCGTGGCGGTACGGCTCGGCCATCGGCGGCACCTGCTGCTAAGCACGTCCACGCCGCTGGACGCGCCCGCGGAGGTGCTCCGCGTCCCGCGCGGCCACCCCGTGCTGCCGGACGCCGCCACCTGGACGCCGCCCGACCTGCTACTGCTCCGCGCGGGGCTGATCGAACCGGACGCGCTGCACCCGCTGGTGGCCGCCGCGCTCGCACCCGGGCACCGGCCCGACCGGTCCGAACCGGTGCGCGAGGGCGGGACGTTGACGGTGGAGTGCCGGGGCGTGCCGCACCGGATCACGGTGGTCGACGGGGTGCTCGTGCCGCTCGACCACGCCCCGGAGCAACTGCGGCGCGAGGAGGCACTGGTGGCGTTCGGCGGGCCGCCGCTGCCCTGCCTGCGGGCGATCGACCGCGCGCACCGGCAGCCGGAGAACCTGGACGGCATCCGGCAGCGGCTGCTGCACGGCGACCGCGCCGGGGCACTCACCGCCGTGCGCCGGCTGCTGGGCGCGGAGGCCGTCCTGCGCGAGGGCCCGCTCGCCGAGGCGCTGGACGGCGACGTCCACCGGCGGCTGGCGGGCAGCCTGTACGCGGCCGGGCTCGAACGCGGGCACGGCCGCTTCGGCGCCGTCCCCGCCCCCGCACCCGTCGCCCCGCGCCCGCACGGCCGCCCGCACCGCCAGCATCCCCGCGTCCCGCCGAAGCCGCCCCTGCGGCCCTGGTAGGGCCGTCCGCTCCAGCACCGCACGCCCGTCAGGTACCCCGTAGCCACCGCTCCGCGCCCCGGGCCCCCTCCTCCCGCCCCTCGACCCCCAGGTGAATCACCCATGCCTTCTTCCGCTGCTGCCACTTCGCCCCGACTCGCCCTCGCCGACCGGCTGCTGGGCCTCCTGAAGGAGTCCGTCACCGAGCCCCGCCAGGACCTCCAGGTCGAGGCGCTGACCCTCGCCGTCGCCGCCGACCTCCCGGTTCTGCTGTGGGGGGAGCCAGGCATCGGCAAGACCGCCGCGCTGACCCAGCTCGCCACCGAACTCGACCTGCCGCTCACCACGGTGATCGCCAGCGTCCACGAGCCGTCCGACTTCTCCGGGTTGCCGGTGATCGGCGACGACCCCGCCGCACAGGGCGTGCCGCTGGCGCCGCCGGACTGGGCGGTGCGGCTGGTCCGGCAGGGCCGCGGACTGCTGTTCCTCGACGAGCTGTCGACCGCCCCGCCGGCCGTGCAGGCCGCGCTGCTGCGCCTGGTCCTGGAGCGTCGCATCGGCGCGCTGCAACTCCCGCCGGGGGTGAGGATCGTGGCGGCGGCCAACCCGCGCGCCTCGGCCGCCGACGGCTGGGAGCTGAGCGCCCCGCTGGCCAACCGCTTCGTCCACCTGGACTGGGTGCACGACGCCGAGGTGGTGGTGCGCGGCCTCGGCGGCGTGTGGCCGCGCGCCGAGCTGCCCCGGCTCGACCCCGAACGGCTGTCCGCCGCCGTCGAGTTCGCCCGGCGCGCGGTGTGCGGGCTGCTCACCGTCCGGCCCGAGCTGACCCACCGGCTGCCGAGCGCCGAGACCAGGCGCGGCCGGGCCTGGCCGTCGCCCCGCAGCTGGGAGATGACCATGCGGCTGCTGGCGTTCGGCTCGGCGGCCGGGTCCTCCCGCGAGGTGCTGTCGCTGCTGGTGCGCGGCACCGTCGGCGACGGGCCCGGGCTCGAACTCCTGGCCGCCGTGGACCGGATGGACCTGCCCGCGCCCGAGGACCTGCTCGCCGACCCGGACGCCGCCGTGCTGCCCCGGCGCGGCGACCTGCGGCAGGCCGCCCTGGACGGCGTGGTGGCCGCCGTCCGCTCCCGACCGACCCGTGAACGCTGGGACGCCGCCTGGGCGTTGATGGCCCGGGCGCTGGAGAGCAGCCCGCCGGACGTGCTGGTGGTGCCGGTGACCACGCTCGCCGCGCTGCGCCAGGACGCCTGGGAGGTACCGGAGTTGATCAACCGCTTCGCGGGCGCGCTCCAGGTCTCCCGCCGGGCCGACCGCTCGGCCGCCCGGGTCCCCACCCGCACGGGCCGCCGATGAGCACGCCGAAGAAGCCGCCGATGAGCACAGCGCGTAACACGCCACGGAACGCGCCGCGGAACGCACTGGGGAGCGCGCCCCTGCGGCTGGACACCGAGAAGCTGTTCGCGGCCCGGCTGCACGCCGTCCGGGCCCGCCCGTACCTGGCGACGGCGCTGTTCGCCCTGCACGTGGTGGAGTCGGCCCGGGTGCCGACCATGGCGGTGGACCGGCACTGGCGGTGCTACGTCTCGCCGCGCTTCGTCGAACGCACCCCGGAGGAGGAACTGGCCTCGGTCTGGGTGCACGAGGTCTCGCACCTGCTGCGCGACCACGCCCGGCGCGGCGACCGGCTGCTGCGGGCGATCGACCGCGAGGGGCCCGCCGCCCGGTTGCAGGTCAACCTGGCCGCGGACTGCGAGATCAACGACGACGCGTTCGGCGACGGCCTGGTCCGGATCGCCGACGCGGTCTACCCGGACGTCCTCCGCCTGCCCGAGGGCCGGCTGATGGAGGACTACGCGCGGCAGTTCTCCGTCAGCACCCAGTACCAGCACCTGGTGTGGCTGGAGTGCGGCAGCGGCGCGGACGGCTGGGAACGGGAGTGGGACCTCGGTCCGGACGGCGCGCACGGCCTGAGCGAGCAGGAGCGCGACCTGGTCCGCTTCCGGGTCGCCCAGGGCATCACGGCCCACCCCGGCCGGGCCCCGGCGGGCTGGCGGCGCTGGGCCGAGGAGGTGTTCCACCCGCCGCAGCCGTGGCGGCAGTTGCTCGGCGCGGCGATCCGCTCCACGATGGCCTCGGCGGGCGCCGGCGAGGACTACAGCTACGGCCGTCCGGCCCGCCGCTCGACCGGCCTGCCCAAGGTGGTGCTGCCCTCGCTGCGCCGCCGCCCGCCCCGGGTCGCGGTGGTCGTCGACACCTCCGGCTCGGTCAGCGACAGCGAGTTGGGCTCCGCGCTGCTGGAGACCGCGGCGATCCTGCGGGCGCTGGGCGGACGGCGCGACCTGGTCTCGGTGATCTCCTGCGACGCCGCCGCCCGAGTCGCCCGGCAGGCCGCCGCCGACAGCGGCTGGACCCTGATCGGCGGCGGCGGCACCGACCTGCGCAGCGGGTTCACCACCGCGCTGGGCCGGCGCCCCGCCCCCGACGTGGTGGTCGCCCTGACCGACGGCCAGACCCCCTGGCCCAGCGCCCCGCCGCCCTGCCGCACCGTCGTCGGCCTGTTCCCCCGTGCCCGCCCCCGCCGCACCACCGACGACGAGGACGACCCCGACTACACCCCGGACACCCCGCCGCACTGGGCGAAGGTGGTCACCCTCGGCTGACCCGCCCGGCGCGCTCCCCCGCTCCCCCGCTTTCCCGCGAAGCCCGGTGCCCGGTGCCGGGTGCCGGGTGCCGGGTGCCCGGTGCTCAGTGCTCAGGCCGGGCGGAAGCGCAGCGTGTCGCCGGGGCGGGCCTGCCCGGCCGCGTCGAGGTCGGCGCGGCGGACCACTCCGACGACCGGGTACCCGCCGGTGACGGGGTGGTCGGCGAGGAACAGGATCGGCCGCCCGGACGGCGGCACCTGCAGCGCGCCGGCCACCATGCCCTCGGAGGGCAGTTCCCCGGCCCGGGCCCGTTCCAGCGCGGGGCCGTCCAGGCGCATGCCGACCCGGTCGCTGTCGCCGGTCACGGTGTACGGCTCGCCGTACAGGGTGCGCAGCGCGGCGGCGGTGAACCAGTCGTCGCGCGGCCCGGGAATCACGTGCAGCAGGACGGGGCCGGGCGGTTCGCGGCGCGGGGCGTGCTCGGCGGCGGGCCAGCCGGTGGCGGCGGTGCCGACGGGCAGCAGCCGGCCGGCCGCCAGGCGGGCGGGGCCGAGGCCCGCGAGGGTGTCGGTGGAGCGGGAACCGAGGACGGCGGGGACGTCCAGCCCGCCGCGGACGGCGAGGTAGACGCGCAGGCCGCGCCCGGGCGTACCGAGCCGCAGCCGGGTTCCGGCGGGCACCGTGAACGGGGTGTTCCCGGCGACCGGCCGGTCGGCCGCCCAGGCCGGGCAGTCGGCCCCGGCGAGGGCGCAGGTGGCGGTCCGGCCGAACTCCAACTCGACGCCGCCCAGCGGCATTTCGAGCCCGGCCGCGCCTTCGGGGTTGCCGACCAGCCGGTTGGCGAGCCGCAGCGCGCCCCGGTCGGCGGCCCCGGACCGCCCCACCCCGAGCGCCGCCAGCCCGGGACGCCCCAGGTCCTGCACGGTCGCCCCGTACCCGGCCCGCACCACCAGCAGCCCGGCCCGGCCGCCGACGGCGTCCTGCGCCGATCCGGCGTCCTGTCCCGATACAGCGCCCCGTCCTGGTACGGCGTCCCCGTTCACGGGCGGCTCCCCTCGTTCCCGGTCCCCTCGACCGCGACGAAGCGCACGGAGGTGCCGGGGAGCAGCCGGGTGGGCGGGTCGGCGGCGGTGTCCCAGAGCGGGAGGTCGGTGGTGCCGAGCAGGTGCCAACCGCCGGGCGAGGTGCGGGGGTAGACGCCGGTGTACTCGTCGGCGACGGCGACCGCGCCGGCGGGGACCCGGGTGCGGGGCTCGGCGCGGCGGGGCAGCCGCAGCCGCGGGTCGAGGCCGGTGAGGTACGCGAAGCCGGGGGCGAAGCCGCAGAACGCGACGCGGTACTGCCCGGCGGTGTGGCGCTCGACGACCTGCTCCTCCGTCAGGCCGGCCAGCCGGGCGACTTCGGCCAGGTCGGGGCCCTCGTAGCGGACGGGGATCAGCACGGCCCCGGCGGCCCCGGCCGGTGGCGCGTCGCGCAGCGGCAGCGCGGTGACGGCGGCGCGCAGGCGCTGCCAGTCGGTCGCGGCCGGGTCGTAGCGGACCAGGACGGTGCGGGCGGCGGGGACGAGTTCGCCGACGCCGGTGGGCGGGGCGTCGCGCAGGGCGGCGTGCAGCCGCTGGACCTGTTCGGCGTCCTCGACCTCGACCAGGACGGCGTCGCTGCCGCACCGCAGTACCCGCACCGCACCCGTCCCGTCCGCCGCGTCGTTCCGCCTGTTCACCGGCCGTCCGTCGCTCAAGGTACCAAGCCGCGGGCCGCCGTCGGCACGTATCCGGACACCCGGCACGCCCCCTCACGCCCGACGCGCGGGCGGTGCGGGCGACGCGCGGGCGGTGCGGGCGACGCGCGGGCGGTGCGGGCGACGCGTGGGAAAGGCCCGGCCGCGGCCCCCGCCCGCTCGGTGTGCGGGGGCCGCGGCCGGGGCGCCCGACGGCGGCCACGCTCCGCCGCCGGGCGCCTCCCCGGTCAGGCCGGGGTGGCTTCGCGTTTCGCTTCCCGGCGCAGCGCCCGGCGGCGCCGGGGCTGGTCGGGCAGCCAACCGAAGGCGAGGCTGCTGCCGATCAGGCCGAGCAGCAGTCCGATGAAGAAGCCGCCGAGGTTGGAGGTGACCCAACTGCCGAGGGTGGCGAGGACGGCAAGCACGGAGTAGAAGACCCGTTGGACGGGGTGGAAGATGAGGAGCAGTCCGCAGAGCACCATGAGGGTGGGGATGACGTAACCGGCCAGACCGAGCATGCCGATGTGGATGACCATGCGCATCGGAGCCTTCTCGGTGAACAGGATCTCGGCACCGGCGAGCACGATCAGCAGGCCGCCCCAGAACGGGCGGCGTCCGCGCCAGCCCGCGAAGCCGCGCGGGGCGGGTGGCACCGCGGCGGCCTCGGTGGGGGGCGTGCCGTGGGTGGCGGCCGCTTCGGCGGAGACATGGGCCGGGGTCAGGGCCGGGGCCGGAACAGGGGCGGTGTCGGCGGGCCGGGCGGCCGTGGTGTCGGCCGCCCGGTCCGGTGCCGGTCCGGGCTCAGCAGCCATCGCCGCTGAAGCTGAGGTGCATGTTGGGCAGGCGGAAGGTGCCGGCGGTGGTGGCGTAGTTCTGCTGCCGGAAGTGGTCGACGGCCACGGTGTCGCCCTGCTGGCCGAACATGCCGGGCGGGCCGGCCACGCCGCCCTTGTCGAAGGTGCTGGCGTCGCGGCCGACTTCGAGGTTCTTGAACTCGGCGTCACCGCTCATCAGGTCGGAGTCGGTGGTGAGGTTCTCGGCGGTGACGGGGGTGCCCTTGTCGCCGGCCGTGATCAGCAGGTTGATGCCGCCCAGGTTGACGCTCTGGCAGAGCTTGGTCAGGGACGCCTGCTTCACCACGGTCTGGATCAGGAACAGCTGGCCACCGGTGTCACCGGCGTTGGGGCTGTTCTCGATCATGTTGTCGAGGGTGCCGAACTGCTCGAACCCGGTGCCGTCCAGCTTGTCGGCGGTGACCTCGAAAGCCATGCCGGAGATGGCGAACTGGGTGGCCAGGACGTTCTGCGCGGTCAAGGTCACCAGGAGGCCCGCGGTGACGCAGGCCGGTACCGCCATCAGTGCGGCGCGGCGCAGTCGGACCCGGCCGCGCCCGGTCGAGGTGGCGGCGGATTGTTCTGCGGAGGGTGCCATGGAGGGCTCCTGAGGGTCGGGTGGGGGATCCGCAGCCCGGCGGCGACGAGGGCCTGGCGTGGGTGGGTGTGATGCGCCAACTGTGGTGCGTGGCAGTGAAGTTGACGATCTTTCTCATAACCGGCGGGCTGACTGGAAGTTACCCCGGAGTACATGGCGGGTCAATACTTCGCGCACCGTCCGGGATTTCTCGAACTCCAGTCAACTCCTGTGATTCATGGGGCAGTTGGAGACCAGTGACAAGCGAACTCCACTCACCTTCCTTCCAACTTCCGTCCTTCTCCTTGACGTTGGACCGACGGGACGCCTAGAACTTGGCGGGTACCCGGCGGTAACCCCGGCGTAACAGCCGTGCCCACCGGGTCGTTCTCGCTCCGGGCCCGGCGCACTCCCCGTACGGAGGCGCCGCCCTCCCGGTACGGCGGACCGCTCCGGCGCAACGGTGGCAGTCGTGCGCCCTCGGCCCGGTCGCTCGTGGCGTCGAGCGCCCTGTGATCCCCAGCCCAGCCCGTCCCGCCTCGTCACGCTCCGGCACGCCCGGCACGTCCCGTCACGCCCCACCCGGCGCCCCTCGCCCCGGCACGCCCCGTCTCGCCACACCCCGTCTCGCCACGCCCTGTCCCCTGCCGTCAGGAGTCCCCGTCATGCGCGCCAGCTCGCCCACCCCCGCCGCCTCCGACCCCGCGGCCACAGCCACCGCCGCCTCAGGCGCGTCCCGCCGCCGGCGCCGCCGCCTGCTGCCGTCCGCCGCCGTCCTGGCCGGTGCCGCGCTGCTGGCCGGTGTCACCCCGGCCTCCGCCGCCACCGCGGCCGCGCCCGGCGCGCCATACACCGGCATGGGCAACTGTCCGCTCTCCGCGCCCGCCATGCACAACCCGGAGAACCTCCAGGTCGGCTGCCTGGTGTCGGTGACCAACGCCGGGAAGTTCACCCTCGGCAGCACCGTGGTGCCGTTCAACTCGCCGATCACGCTGCAGTTCGGCTTCTACTGGGACAAGTCCGCGCCGGAGGTGTCGTTCCCGGACGGCAGCAGCGCCAACCAGTACACCGTGGTGCCGCCCACCGGCGCGCCGCTGCTCAGCGCGCCCATGGTGCAGATCAACATCCCGGGTATCCAGAACTTCCTCCCGGGCATCACCAGCGTCTTCGCCCAGGTGGAACTCGCGGGCCCGGTAACCAAGTTCACGCCACTGGCGACCGGCGAGCCGTACCCGGTGTTCCAGCTGCCGATCAAACTGCACCTGTACAACGCGCTGTTCGGCGCGCACTGCTACATCGGCTCGGACTCCGCACCGATGCTGCTCAAGCCCACCACCGGCGCGACCGCCTCCACCCCGCCGATGACCGGCGACCCGGGCACCCTCGACTACACCCCCGACCCCAACGGGCACAACGCGCTGGTCATTTCGGAGAACAACGCCTCGCTGGTCGACAACACCTTCGCGGTGCCCGGCGCCAACGGCTGCGGCCTGCTCGGCTCGCTGAACCAGATCATCAACTGGACGATGGGCCTGCCCGCCGCGCCCGGCAAGGACGCGGTGAGCTTCCAGCAGACCAACGCGTCCTTCGTCCTGGACACCGACATCGCCGACCTCACCGCCGCGCTGAGCGGCAGTGTCGCGCACTGACGATCCGTCACACCGACCTGCTTCCAACGCAGTTGAACGTCTCCTTCACACCTCCCCCACGAACCCGTGCCCGTCCCGTCCCCAGCGCGGGGCCCGCACGCGCTCCGGCGACCGCGCCGGGGCAGCTCCGTCCGCTCCGCCCCACCCACCGGAAGGAACCCTCATGCGCAACCGCCTCTCCGCCGGCATCGCCGCCCTCACCGCCGCCGGCGCCCTGCTCTTCCTCCCCGCCGTCCCGGCCGGCGCGGCGGGCAGCACCCCGGTGCTGACCATCGCCGGTACCAGCACGGCCGTCGGGGTCGGCGACACCCTGGCCGCGAACCTGGTCAGCGGCACCTTCGCCACCATGTACAACCCGGGCACCACCACCGGCGTCAAGTGCTCCACCTCCACCATCGGCGGCAGCGTGGCCGTCAACCCGCTCGCCACCGGCTCCGCCACCGCCTCCGGCCCGGTCGGCACCCTGACCTTCGCCGGCTGCACCTCCAACGTGACCGGCGTCACCGGCGTGAACAGCCTGACCATGAGCAACCTGCCCTACACCCTGAGCATCTCCGACTCGGCCGGGTTCCCGGTCAGCCTGACCGGGACGATCCAGGCCGCCGTCAACCTCAAGACCCTGGCCGGCAACGCCCTGTGCACCTACTCCTCGACCAGCGGCGCGCTCAACGGCAACGCCACCAACACCCCGCCGAAGATCACCATGACCAACCAGCCGTTCACCAAGCTGTCCGGCCCGAGCATCTGCTTCGCCAGCATCAACTTCTCGGCCGCCTACGGCCCGGTCACCGACACCACCCTGGGCGGCACGGTCTTCGTCAACTGACCCCGCACCACCGCACCACCGCAGGTCCGGACGCCGCGCCCACCCCCTCGGGCGCGGCGTCCCACCGCACGTCCCACCGCACGTCGCCCTGTCACGTCCGGCCCTGCCCCTTCCCGCCACGCCGCGCTGCGCCGCGCCGTCAGTCCGCCGCCCGCCCGGCCCGCTCGGCGGTCCTGGCCCGCACGTGCACCCGCTCCCCCTGCGGGCCGAACAGGCTCAGGAACTCCACCGGCACCCGCCCCGCGTTGGTGAACAGGTGCGGCGTCCGGGTGTCGAACTCCGCGGCCTCGCCCGCCTTCAGCACCGCCTCGTACTCGCCCAGTTTCAGCAGCAGTTCCCCGGAGAGCACGTACAGCCACTCGTGGCCTTCGTGGGTGCGCTGCTCGCAGTTCTCCCGGCTGTCGCCCACCGGGACGACGATCTTGTACGCCTGCATGCCGCCGAGGCTGCGGGCCAGCGGCAGGTACGTCCAGCCGTGCCGGACGAACGGGCGCAGCCGCACCCGGGGGTCGCCGGTGGGCGGGGCGTCGACCAGTTCGTCCAGGGCGACGCCGTGCGCGCGGGCCAGCGGCAGGAGCAGTTCCAGGGTCGGGCGCCGCCCGCCGGACTCCAGCCGGGACAGCGTGCTGACCGAGATGCCGGTCTGCTCGCTCAGTTGCGCCAGCGTGGTGCCGTACTGCTGCCGGATCGCCCGCAGCCGGGGGCCGACGCCGGTCAGCACCGCCTCGAAGTCCTCGCCCATCACCGTGCTCCTCTCCTCCCCTCCATTTGCCATCTCAGCAACATTGTTTGTCAATCCCGCGAACGCGGCGCACCATCGAGCCATGACCACGACGCACCGCCACCCGCACCCCCGCCCCGCCCGCCACCACGACGTGCTGATCGTCGGAGGCGGCGCCGCCGGACTCAGCGGCGCCCTCACCCTGGCCCGGGCCCGCCGCTCCGTCCTGGTCGTCGACGCGGGGCGTCCGCGCAACGCCCCGGCCGAGGGCATCCACGGCCTGCTCGGCCGCGAGGGCCTGCCGCCGGCCGAGCTGACCGCCCTCGGCCGGGCCGAAGTAGCCTCGTACGGCGGCGAGTTCCACGACGCCGAGGTGCGCTCCGTCGCCCGCGAGGAGGACGGCGGCTTCCGCGCCGAGCTGTCGGACGGCACCACCGTGCACGCCCGCCGCCTGCTGCTGACCACCGGCACCACCGACCTGCTGCCCGAGCTGCCCGGCCTGGCCGAGCGCTGGGGGCGCCAGGTGGTGCACTGCCCGTACTGCCACGGCTGGGAGGTCCGCGACCGGAAGATCGCCGTGCTGGCGACCAACCCGGCGGTGGCCGTCCACCAGGCGCTGCTGTGGCGGCAGTGGAGCGGGGACGTCACCCTGCTCGCGCACACCGCCGCGCCGTCCGGCGAGCAGCCGTCCGACGAGCGGCCGTCCGGCGAGCAGTCGCCCGAGCAGCGGCCGTCCGTTGAGCAGCCGTTCGACGAGCGGCAGCGGCGCGAGCTGGCCGCCCGCGGAGTGCGCGTGGTGCCCGGCGAGGTCGTCGCGCTGCTGCCCGAGGACGGCGCCGCCGAGCTGACCGGGGTCCGGCTGGCCGACGGCACCGTGGTCGACTGCGCGGTGCTGGCCGTCGGCACCGAGATGACCGTGACCGCGCCGTTCCTGGCCGAGCTGGGCCTGGCGGTCACCGACCTGGACTTCGGGGGCGTCCGGTTCGCCACCCGGCTGGCCACCACCGACCCGACGGGCGCCACCGGCGTCCCGGGCGTCTGGGCGGCGGGCAACCTGACCGACCCGGCCGCGCAGGTCGCCATCGCCGCCGCGGACGGGCTGCGGGCGGGCGCGGCGATCAACGCCGACCTGGTCGCCGAGGAGACCCGGCTGGCCGTCGACGCGGTCGAGTTCTGGGAGAAGCGGTACGGCGAGAGCGGACAGATCTGGAGCGGTCGCCCGAACGCCTCGCTGACCGTGCAGGCCACCGGCCTGGCGCCCGGCCGGGCGCTGGACCTGGGCTGCGGCGAGGGCGGGGACGCGATCTGGCTGGCCGAGCGGGGCTGGCAGGTCACCGCCGTTGACATCTCGCGGGTCGCGTTGGAGCGGGCCGCCGCCCGGGCCGCCGTCGCGGGCGTCGCCGACCGGATCGACTGGCAGCGCGTCGACCTGGCGCACGCCTTCCCGTCCGGCGCGTACGACCTGGTCTCCGCGCAGTTCCTGCACTCCCCCGCCGAGTTCCCCCGCGACCGGGTGCTGCGCCGGGCCGCCGCGGCCGTCGCCCCCGGTGGCACCCTGCTGATCACCAGCCACGCCGCACCGCCCGCCCGGCAGGACAACCCGCACCCCGACCTGCACCTCCCGACCCCCGAGGAGATGCTCGCCGCCCTGCAGCCGGCCCCCGGCGAGTGGACCGTCGAGCTCGCCGAGGAGCACGCCCGGCACGACCACCCCGGGCACCCCGTCACCGACCCGGACGCCCGCCCGCACCGCGACTCCACGCTCCGCCTGCGCCGCACGGGCTGAGCCCCGCCCGTCCCCGCCCCGGGGCCGCCGCCGTGCCCGACCGCACCCGGCGGCCCCGCCGCACGCCCCCCGGCGGCCCCGCCGCACGCCCCCGGGCGGCCGACCCGGGGCATCCGCGCCGCGGACCCGCCCGGCGGGTTGGTCCGGCCGCCTGGCGGAGCCGGCGCACCGCCGGACCTATGATCGCGGCGTGCCCGCTCTCCGCAAGGCCCTGGCCGACCACGAGGACACCCTGCTGCGCCTGCTGTCGATCGCCTTCCGGGTCGCCGCCGTCCTGCTGCTCCCCTGGATCGTCGAACTCGCCCTGACCGTCCGGGGCCGGTTCGGGGCCCGCAACCTCTCCAACGCCTGGGTCTGGTTCGACCTGCTGGAGGCGGCCGCCCTGCTGCTGCTCGCCGCGCTGGTCCGCCGCCGCCACCGCGCCACCAGCCCGATCGCCTCCGCGACCGCCGTCCTGCTCGGCACGGACGCCTTCTTCGACCTCTGGTCCGCCCACCGCGGCGAGGCGTTCCGCACCGCCGAAGTGCTCGCCTACGCCGCCGAACTCCCCAGCGCCGCCCTGCTCGCCGCGCTCTCCTGGTACTCCCTGCGCTGGGCCGCCGACCTCCGCCCCGCTCCCGCTTCCGCTCCTGCCCCCGGCGCCGCCCGTCGCCCGGTGCCGCCCGCTGGGAACTGAGTCCCCCCTCACACCCCCACGAGAGTGGATACATGGCACGGAGTGTGGTCTAGTGGGGGTACTCAGTTCCCTCCCGCGTGAAAGGACAAGGTGGCCGTGAGCTTGAGGATCGTTGTCTGTGTGAAGTACGTGCCCGACGCGACCGGTGACCGTCGCTTCGCGGACGATGCCACCACCGACCGGGAGGGCGTGGACGGCCTCCTGTCGGAGCTGGACGAGTACGGCGTCGAGCAGGCGCTGCGGATCGCGGCGGCCAACGAGGGCGCCGAGGTGACGGTGCTGACGGTGGGCCCGGACGACGCGAAGGACGCGCTGCGCAAGGCGCTGTCGATGGGCGCGGACAAGGCCGTGCACGTCAACGACGACGACATCCACGGCACGGACGCGCTGGGCACCTCGGCGATCTTGGCGGCGGCGCTGGAGCGGACCGGCTACGACCTGGTGGTGTGCGGCATGGCCTCCACCGACGGCACGATGGGCGTGCTGCCCGCGCTGCTGGCCGAGCGCCTGGGCGTGCCGCAGGCCACGCTGCTGTCCGAGGTCGCGGTGGCCGGCGGCAGGGTGAG
>NZ_QLLT01000002.1 GCF_003259315.1 Kitasatospora sp. SolWspMP-SS2h
GACCCTCACCTGGGACAACGCCCATCGTCTCAGCAAGGTCAGCGGCCCGGCGGGCGACACGAAGTACGTCTACGACGCCGACGGCCAGGTCCTGCTCCAGAAGGACCCCACCTCCACCGTCCTCTACCTGCCCGGCCAACAACTCACCCTCACCGGAACGAGCGTGACCGGCACCCGCTACACCCCCCTGCCCGGCGGCGGCACCGTCGTGCGCACCGGCCTCGGCACCAACTACCGCTTCGAGATCACCGACCCCCACGGCACCGCCGGCCTGAGCCTGGACAACACCTGCCAGACCCCGACCTGGCGCCAGTTCACCCCCTACGGCACCCCCCGCGGCACCACCGTCAGCTGGTTCGACAACCGCGGCTTCCTCAACAAGCCCACCAACACCACCACCGGACTCACCACCCTCGGCGTCCGTCAATACGACCCCGGCACCGGACGCTTCATCAGCCCCGACCCACTCTTCGAATCGACTGACTCGCAGCAACTCGGCGGTTACAACTATGCCGGTGGCAATCCTGTGGTGCATAGCGACCCCACCGGCCTCAGCCGTAACTGCTACCAGGATGACGGAAACCTCTGCGGTGGGGTGTCGACCCCGCCCATCAGTACTCCGAGTGGCAACACGGGCACTCCGTCGACGCCAGGAAGCACTAACTCTACAGACGGCAAGGGGAAGTCCGGCAACAATAGGCCGCCGACAGACCCGCTCGCTCACTGTGTGACTAACACGTGCGCTGCCCAGGTGCAGGGACGAGAGGTCAAAGAATATTACAATATGACCGCACCTGCGATTCTCGGATCATGCGACAACGGCGTTCATCCTGAGTGGTGTGCGATCACTGAATTCAAGAGCGATGAGTATGGAGAAAAGCCGTACGAGGACTGGTCTCACGGGATCGTCGTCCTGAGTAATGAGTCGGTCGGCAGTGATGTCCAGTTCAATATCTCTGACAGCGTTCAGCAAGCGATTGCGGCAAAAGTCAGCGCTTCGATCGGAGTGAAGGTCGAAACCGGCGGTATTGAGCGGCTCATGATCGGCAAGATGGAGATCAATGCTCAGGTCTCTGGCGAACTTTCGAAGACCAATACGACCGGATGGGCATCGGCCACGAACCGGAGCCTAAAGGTCACCCCAGAAGAGGAAGGAAAGATGTGGGTCTGGGTGCCAATGGTCCAGAAGGTCACCACGATCCAGACGATCCGCTTCGCGAATCACACAGTTACCAATACTGAGGTCAGCTTCAACATTGTGGGCAGCGCTAAGCACTGGTGGTCGCCCAGTCAGATACCGAACGGAATGGTGCTAGTTCCGGGCGGCACCAAGTCTAGTGATTCCAAGTAAGGGAAGTGAAGGAGTAGGGGGATTGTAAGGTGGGTCCGCCCGGCCTCAGGGTCGGGCGGACCCACTCTCTGTATTTTTCGTCGGATCCCCGCAGTAGATGCGAGTGGCAAGATTTTCTATGGAGTTTACCCGGTGAAGCCAAGAGTTCAGATTGCTGCGGTGGCATCGGTATTGGTTGCCGCTGCGTTGAGTCTGGTGGAATTTTCGGAGAAAAGTGATGGGGGTAGTCGGCATCAAGGGGCGGGTATGGCGGTGGATGTAAGGGTGAGTTCTACCCCGCCGACTACCGAGAAGCCGACAGGTCTCGATAAAATCATCCAAAGGATGTCCGAGTCGGAATCGTCGATGATCAGCATCTATCCGCCCGATGGGGAAGTCCAAACCATTCGCGAGATGCAAAAATCGTGGCTTGTCGGATGGTTCTCGAAAGGGGGAAAGTATTGCTCCGGTTCAATCTCTCCGGATGTGCAGAAGGTTATTTGCAATGATCTCCCTTCGGGCAACCTGCTAGTGGGTGGAGCAGTACTCCCTGAGGCTGCCGGATATGTCATTACCGGTTATTTCCGGGCGCCTTTTTCTGTGCTGAAGGTGGTTGGCTCGTCAAAAATCTCGCTTGACATTTCATCGGAACCGGAGGGCGGGGCTAGGGGTACGTTCTTCTCTCTGCTAGTGCCGTACGGCGAATCCGTGGTCGGCGTCACCGTTGATGCCGAGGTTCCCGGGCAGGGATTTCAGGACAGCCGGCCGGTTCCTTTCCCCGGACCGTCGCTCTCGCCGGGAGAGGGCTGAGGTCGTGGTGGATCGGGCCGCCGGTGGCGGAGAGCGGGAGGCAGGAGCCGCCGCGGGTGAGGGAGACGAGTTGGGCGGCGATGGAGACGGCGGTCTCCTCGGGGGTGCGGGCGCCGAGGTCGAGGCCGATGGGGGAGTGCAGGCGGGAGAGTTCGGCCTTGGTGAGGCCGGCTTCGCGCAGGCGGGTCTCGCGGTCGCGGTGGGTGCGGCGGGAGCCCATCGCGCCGACGTAGCCGACGGGCAGGCGCAGGGCGCGTTCGAGGAGCGGGATGTCGAACTTGGCGTCGTGGGTGAGGACGCACAGCACGCTGCGGCCGTCGAGCCGGTCGAGCTGGGTGTCGAGGTAGCGGTGCGGCCAGTCGACGACGAGTTCGTCGGCCTCGGGGAAGCGCCGCGCGGTGGCGAAGACCGGCCGGGCGTCGCAGACGGTGACGTGGTAGCCGAGGAACTTGCCGATCCGGACCACCGCCGAGGCGAAGTCGATCGCGCCGAAGACCAGCATCCGCGGCGGCGGCACGTACGCCTCGACGAAGACGGTGACGGTGTGTTCGGCGGACGGGTCGCA
Organism: Kitasatospora sp. SolWspMP-SS2h; assembly: GCF_003259315.1. Lineage (GTDB taxonomy): Bacteria > Actinomycetota > Actinomycetes > Streptomycetales > Streptomycetaceae > Kitasatospora > Kitasatospora fiedleri. The sequence goes on from NZ_QLLT01000002.1 coordinate 2,706, forward strand.
GGGCCGTCCGTCCAGCCCGAGGACCAGGCGTCCGGTGCGGCCGGCGGAGAGCATCGCGCGGGCTTCGGCGACGGTGGCGCGCTCCAGCCGGAAGGAGGCGAAGGAGCCGTGGTGGGCGTCGGCGGTGACGGCGAGGGCGCCGCCGAGCAGGGCGGGCGGGCCGTCGACGATCCGGGCCACCGCGACGGGGGTGCCGGAGGCGGTGTAGGCGACGGCGGCGTCCAGGCCGGGGTCGGCGCCGGGGACGACCGGCTGGACGAAGACGTCGAGCAGGCCGCCGCAGGTCAGGCCGACGGCGAAGGCGTCCTCGTCGCTGTAGCCGAAGCGTTCCAGGGCGGGCGTGCCGGTGCGCAGCGCCTCCCGGCACAGCTCGTACACCGCGCCCTCCACGCAGCCGCCGGAGACCGAGCCGACCGCCTCGCCGTCCGCGTCGACGGCCAGGGCCGCGCCGGGGTCGCGCGGTGCGGAGCCGGAGACGCCGACCACGGTGGCCACCGCGAAGGGGCGTCCGGCGGCGTGCCAGGTGTGCAGCTGGGTGGCGATGTCGTGCACGGGGTTACTCCTCACGGACTCACGGACTCACGGGCTCACGAGCTCGAGGACTCACGGGCTCACGGGTTCACGGACGGCGGGTGCCGCCCCGCCGGAGGGTGCGGCGGGGCGGCGGGGAGGACCGGGCGGCGCCTAGGCCCGGTCCGGCCGGTCTTGCCGGGCGCGCGACGCCGGATCATCCCGGCTGGAAGCACCGGCGAAACACCCGAGTACACCCAGTACGAGGGCGTTCCGCCGGCACTCCCAGCCGGGCGCCCGACGCCGCGCGCCGATCCGACAAGACCGACCGGACAGGGCCTAGTGCACGCCCAGCCAGGATTTGATCGGAACGATCGTGAAGTACACGACGAACACGCCGGTCAGCACCCACATCAGCGGGCCGGGCTCCCGCCACTTGCCGGTGCCGGCCTTGATCGCGGTGTACGAGACGACGCCGGCCGCGACGCCCGCGGTGATGCTGTAGGTGAAGGGCATGACCACGCAGGTGAGGAACGCCGGGATGGCGGTCTCGCGGTCCGACCAGTCGATGTGCCGGGCCTGGCTCATCATCATCGAGCCGATCACCACCAGCGCGGCGGAGGCGACCTGCACCGGCACCACGGCGGCCACCGGGGAGAAGAACAGCATCAGCGCGAACACGCCGCCGGTGACGGTGGAGGCCAGGCCGGTGCGGGCGCCGTCGCCGACGCCGGTGGCCGACTCGACGAACACGGTCTGCCCGGACGCCCCGGCCAGGCCGCCGATCGCGCCGCCGGCGCCGTCGATGAACAGCGCCTTGGACAGGCCGGGCATCCGGCCCCTGTCGTCGGCCAGCCCGGCCTCGGTGCCGACGCCGATGATGGTGGCCATCGCGTCGAAGAACCCGGCGAGGACGAGGGTGAACACGGCGACCGAGGCGCTGATCGCGCCCAGCCCGTGCGAGCCGAACGCGCCGAACAGGTCGACGTGCCCGAACAGCCCGAAGTCGGGGGCGGAGACCGGCGAGCCGGGCCAGGTCGGCGCCGAGCCGCCCCAGTCCTGGTCGGTCAGCCCGGCGGCCTTGTCGACGACCAGGGCGACGACGGTGCCCGCCGCGATGCCGATCAGGATCGCGCCCCGGACGTTGCGGGCCAGCAGCACGAAGACGGTCAGCAGGGTGAGCGCGAAGATCAGCACCGGCCAGCCCTGGAGCTCGCCGAACGGGCCGAGCGAGAGCGGGGTGGGGCCGCCGGTGTGCACGAACCCGGCCTTGTAGAAGCCGATGATCGCGACGAACAGGCCGATGCCGATGGTGATGGCGTGCTTGAGCGGCAGCGGGATGCCGTTCATGATCTTCTCGCGCAGTCCGGAGACCACCAGCAGCACGATCAGCAGGCCGTAGATCACGCACAGGCCCATCGCCTGCGCCCAGGTGGTGTGCGGCGCGACCAGCGCCGATATCGCGCCGGAGACGGACAGCCCGGCCGCGACCGCCAGCGGCACGTTGCCGACCACGCCCATCAGGACCGTGGTGACGGCGGCGGCCAGCGCGGTGGCGGTGGTCAGCTGGGCGTGGTCCAGCTTGGCGCCGGTGACGTCCGCGCCGCTCAGGATGATCGGGTTGAGCAGGACGATGTAGGCCATCGCCATGAAGGTGGTGAGTCCGCCGCGGATCTCGTTGCCCAGGGTGGAGCCGCGCGCGGAGATCTTGAAGTAGGTGTCGAGGGCGCCGCGCGGGGGTGTGTCGGGCGCGGTGGGGGCCGCGTCGGTGGGGCCGGGCTCCGTGGAGGTCCGGTTCATGTCCACTCCCAAGGTTCATAGGGGGTTGGGGTGGGCGAGCCGACCTGAATGCCCGTCAGGGGGGTACGCAGGGGGACTGGTTCGACTCACGGGTGGGGGTGCTGCGGGGCCCGGCGAGACTCCGGCAGCGCCCCGGGGCCGGGGGAAGACTGGACACCGGCCCCGGGGACGTTCTCGAACGGGCCGTCAGAGCGTGTCGGTCAGGTGCTCGGGCCGCACCGGGATGCGGGTGAGCGCCTTGCCGGTGGCCTGGCGGATGGCCGCGACGATCGACGGGGTGGCGGAGACGGTGGGGGCCTCGCCGACGCCCCGCAGCCCGTACGGGGCGTGCGGGTCGGGCAGTTCGAGGATCTGCACCGGGATCGGCGGGGTGTCCAGGATGGTGGGGATCAGGTAGTCGGTGAAGGAGGCGTTGCGCACCTTGCCGTCCTTGACCACGATCTCCTCCATCACGGCCAGCCCCAGCGCCTGGGTGCAGCCGCCCTGGATCTGGCCGACCACCGAGAGCGGGTTGAGCGCCTTGCCGACGTCCTGCACGGCCGTCAGCTCGACCACCTTGACCAGGCCCAGCTCCACGTCCACGTCCACCACCGCGCGGTTGGCGCAGAAGGTGTACTGGACGTGGCCGAAGCCCTGCCCGGTCTCCTTGTCGAACGGGACGGTGGGCCGGTGGTGGTGCTCCCGGGTCTGCTCGATGGCGTCGTCCCCGAGCAGGTCGACCATCGGGATCAGCACGCCCGCCGAGGCCGAGACCACCTTGCCGCCGGCCAGCGACAGGTCGGTCTGCTTCCAGCCGTAGCGGTGGCGGCCCCGCTCCAGCAGCTCGTGCCGCACTGCCTCGGCGGCGAGCTTCACCGCGCCGCCGGTCATGTACGTCTGCCGGGAGGCGGAGGTGGAACCGGCCGAGCCGACCTCGGTGTTGGCCGGGTGGATGGTGACCTGCTCGACGCCCAGCTCGGTGCGGGCGATCTGGGCGTGCACGGTGACGCCGCCCTGGCCGACCTCGGCCATCGCGGTGTGCACCATGGCCACCGGCTCGCCGCCGATCACCTCCAGCCGGACCCGGGCGGTCGAGTAGTCGTCGAAGCCCTCGGAGAAGCCGACGTTCTTGATGCCCACCGAGTAGCCGACGCCGCGCACGATGCCCTCGCCGTGCGAGGTGTTGGACAGCGCGCCCGGCAGGGTGCGGACGTCCAGGTGCTCCAGGTCCAGCGGCGGCGGCAGCGGCATGTCCTTGACGCGCTGGAGCAGTTCGGCGACCGGCGCGGGCGCGTCGATCGGCTGCCCGGTCGGCATCAGGTCGCCCTGGGTGACGGCGTTCAGCTGCCGCAGCTCCACCGGGTCCATGCCGAGCGCCTCGGCCAGCCTGTCCATCTGCGACTCGTAGCCGAACGCGGCCTGCACCGCGCCGAAGCCGCGCATCGCCCCGCAGGACGGGTTGTTGGAGTACAGCGCGATCGCGTGCATCCGCACGTTCGGGATGACGTACGGGCCGTGGCCCAGCGAGGCGGCGTTGCCGACCACCGCGGGGGAGGCGGAGGCGTACGCGCCGCCGTCCAGCACGATCCGGCAGTCCGCGAAGACCAGTTTCCCGTCGCGGGTCGCGCCGTGCTCGTAGCGCATCCGGGCCGGGTGCCGGTGCACGTGCCCGAAGAAGGACTCGTCCCGGGCGTAGACGATCTTGACCGGCTTGCCGGTGTGCAGCGCCAGCAGGCAGGCGTGGATCTGCATCGACAGGTCCTCGCGCCCGCCGAACGCCCCGCCCACCCCGGCCAGCGTCAGCCGGACCTTCTCCTGCGGCAGGTCGAGGACGGGCGCCATCTGCTGGCGGTCCACGTGCAGCCACTGGGTGGCGATGTACAGGTCGACGCCGCCGTCCTCGGCGGGCACCGCCAGGCCGGACTCCGGGCCCAGGAACGCCTGGTCCTGCATGCCGACCTCGTACTCGCCGGACACGACCACGTCCGCCAGCGCCCGCACCTCGTCGGTCACGCCCAGGCCGGAGACCAGCTTCTGCTCGTGGCAGACGTTGCCGTACGCGTGCGACTTGTACTCGTGCGGCTCGTGCACGTAGCCGTGGGTCTCCGGGTCCAGGCACTGCTCCTCGGTGGTGATCGGGGTGAGCACCTCGTACTCGACCACGATCTTCCGCACCGCCCGGCGGGCCGTCTCCGGGTGGTCGGCGGCGACCAGGGCGATCGCCTCGCCGTGGTAGCGGACCTTGTCGATCGCCAGGGCCGGCTGGTCGGCGATCTCCAGGCCGTAGTACTTCTCGCCCGGGATGTCCTCGTGGGTGAGCACCGCGTACACCCCGGGCACCTTCAGCGCCTCCGAGACGTCCACGGACAGGATGTTCGCCCGCGGGTGCGGGGAGCGCAGCGCGGTGCCCCAGAGCATGTCCTCGTGCCACAGGTCGGAGGAGTAGGCGAACTCGCCGCGCACCTTCAGGTTGCCGTCCGGGCGCAGCGGGGAGCCGCCGATGCCGTCCTTGGACGCCTGGTTGATCTTCTGCAGGTTCTTCTGGCCCTGGATCGTCCGACCGGTCACTTCTCCAGCCCCTCGGCCGAGGCGGCGCACGTCCGGGCCGAGGCCAGCCGCACCGCGTCCATGATCTTCTCGTAGCCGGTGCACCGGCACAGGTTGCCCGACAGCGCCTCGCGGATGTCCGTGTCGGACGGCTGCGGGTCGGCGGCCAGCAGTGCGTCGGTCTGCACCAGCAGGCCCGGGGTGCAGAAGCCGCACTGCACGGCGCCCGCGTCCACGAACGCCTGCTGCACCACGCCCAGTTCGCCGTCCGGGCCGGCCAGGCCCTCCACGGTGCGCACCTCGCGGCCCTGCACCTGGCCCGCCGCCACCAGGCAGGAGCACACCGGCACCCCGTCCAGGTAGACCGTGCACGAGCCGCACTCGCCCTGCTCGCAGGCGTTCTTCGAACCCGGGAGGCCGACCCGCTCGCGCAGGACGTACAGCAGGGACTCGCCCTCCCACACGTCGTCGGCCTCCACCGGCTTGCCGTTCGCGCTGAACGTGACCCTCATGCCGCGCTCCTGATCTGCTTGCGATAGTCGTTCCAACACCACGTCAGGGTGCGCCGGGCCATCACGGCCAGCGCGTGCCGCCGGTAGTCGGCGGTGCCCCGGACGTCGTCGATCGGGGAGGCCGCGCCCTTCACCAGCTCGCCGAAGCGCTGCACCACCTCCGGGCCCAGCAGCCCGCCCGACTCCCACAGGCCGCGCCCGGCCAGCTCCCCGGCCAGGTACTCCTCGGCCGCCACCGCCCGGCGCGGCGTCGGCGCGGCCGAGCCGATGCCGGTGCCGACCGTGCCGTCCTTCGGGTGCAGCGCGAAGCCGAACGCGCAGACCGCGATCACCATCGCGTTGCGGGTGCCGATCTTCGAGAACTGCTGCGGCCCGTCCGCGACCGGGATGCGCACCGCGCGGATCAGCTCGTCCGGCTCCAGGCTGTTGCGCTTCACCCCGAGGTAGAAGTCGTCGATCGGGATCAGCCGCACCCCGCGCACCGAGTGCGCCTCGACCAGGACGTCCCGGCCGGCCGCCAGCAGCGCCGGGTGCGAGTCGCCGGCCGGCGAGGCCGCGCCCAGGTTGCCGCCGACGCTGCCCCGGTTGCGGATCTGCGGCGAGCCGACGGTGTGCGCGGCCAGCGCCAGGCCCGGCAGCGGACCGGACAGCTCCTCGATGATCCGGGCGTACGGCACCGCCGCGCCCAGCCGGACGGCGGCGCCGTCGCCGCTCCACTCGGTGAGCTCGGTGATGCGGTTCAGGTCGAGGATCGCGGATGGCCGGTGCACGTCGAAGTTCATCTCGACCATGACGTCCGTGCCGCCCGAGATGGGCAGCGCGGTGGGGTGCTCGGCCTTCGCCGCGAGTGCCTCGTCCCAGGTGGCGGGCCGAAGGAACTCCATGCGGGTAACTCCTCAAGTCGTCGCCGGCGGACGCGGGCACTGCGCCCTTGCCGGTGCCGGCGGGGCCCGCGGGCCCGACCGGTCACCGCGGTGCAGCCCGGCGGCGTGTTGGCAAGTGAACCGCTGTGACGGGGGCCACTGGCAGTCACCGATGGCATGAGGCCCGGCGGTGACCCGCAGCACCGTCCTGTACGTTCCTCTAAGGTGCACGATCCCCCCGCTCACCTCGTGCACACTGGGCCGTTCCGGCCCACCGCTCCCACCCTCACAGACCAACTCCCAGACCGAGAAGGGCCCGCCCATGCGCGTCCGTGACCTGCTCGCCCCCGGCGCCCCCCGACTGCGCCTGCTCGCCGGCGAGGACGAGCTCGACCGGCAGGTCACCGGAGTCATGACCACCGACCTCCAGGACCCGGGCCGCTACCTGCACGGCGGCGAACTCGTCCTGACCGGCATGCTCTGGCGCGCCGCCCCCGCCGACTCCGAGCGCTTCGTGCGCACCATCGTCGCGGCCGGTGCCGCCGCCCTCGGCGCCGGCGAGGTCGAGGTCGGCCCCGTCCCCGACGACCTCGCCGACGCCTGCCGCCGCCACCGGCTGCCGCTGCTCGCCGTCCCCGACGACGTGGCCTTCGGCGCCGTCACCGAGTACGTCGGCCGCCAGGTCTCCGCCGACCGGGCCGCCGACCTCGCCGCCCTGGTCGACCGGCACCGCCTGCTGGTCTCCGCCGCCGGGGCGGGCGGCCTGGACGCCGTCCTCGACCTGCTCGGCGGCGACCTCGACCTCGACTGCTGGGTGCTCACCCCCACCGGCCGCGTCGTCGCCGGGCCCGCCGACCACCTGCCGCCCGCCGACCGCGACCAGCTCGCCCGCGCCCACCTCGCCGCCCAGCGCCAGCGCCGCCGCCCCCCGCACCGGGCCCGCCTCGCCACCGGCACCTACTCGCTGCTGCCCGCCGCCGCCGACCCGGACGCCGACAGCCCGCTCGCCGACTGGATCCTCGCCGTCGCCGGCGACGTCACCGAGTGGACGCCCAAGCGCCAGCAGCTCGCCGAGAACCTGGCCCGCCTGGTCGCCGCCGAACGCACCCGCCGCGACGAGGGCCGCCGGCTGCGCCGCCGGATCGCCGACGAGGTCCTCGCCCTGCTCCGGCGCGACGCCGACCCGGCCGAGATCGGCCGCGCCCTCCAGGCATCCACCACCATGGCCACCCGCTACGAGGGCTCCACCGAGACCTCCGGCGACCAGCCGCAGTGGCTGGTGCTCTCCGCCGACGCCACCGGACTGCCCGACGGCGCGCTGCGCCCGATCCTGGAGGAGGCGCTGGCCGCCGCCACCGACCGGGCCCTGGTCGCCGCCACCGGCCCCACCGGCGCCGTCGTCGTGCTGCCCGCCCTGGACACCGCCGTCCCGGCCGACGCCGTCCGCGCGCTGCTCGCCCCGCTGGAGGCCGGCCTCGGCTCCGAGGGCCGGATCACCGTCGGCGTCTGCGCCCCCGCCGCCGAGTCCGGCGGCCTGCGCGGCGCCCTGGAGGAGGCCCGGCACGCCCGCCGGATCGCCGCCGCCCGGGTCGGCCGGGTCTGCGTCGCGGGCCCCGAGGAACTCGCCTCGCACGTCCTGCTGCTGGCCGCCGTCCCCGACGAGGTCCGCCGGGCCTTCCGCAGCCGCCTGCTCGACCGGGTCATCGCCTACGACCTGGAGCACCAGGCCGACCTGGTCCGCACCCTGGAGGTCTTCCTGCGCTCCGACGGCTCCTGGACCCGCTGCGCCGCCCAGCTGCACGTCCACGTCAACACGCTGCGCTACCGGATCGGCCGGATCGAGGAGCTCACCGGCCGCGACCTGTCCCGGCTGGAGGACCGGGTCGACTTCTACCTCGCCCTGGAACTCTCCTGAGACGCGGCCGGGGGCCCGCCGTCCGGCGGGCCCCCGGCGCGGGGCCCCCGCGTCACACGGCGCCGCGGCGCTTGCCCCGCTGCCGGCGCGGGTACGGGAACAGCCGCGGCGAGCGCTTGGCGGCCACGTCCTCGACCCAGCCGAAGACCAGCACCAGCAGGCCCAGCACCGGGACGCCCACCAGCAGGGTGAGCCACTGGCTGGTCAGCAGCCACCGCATGTGCGCGTAGAAGAAGTCGACGTCCCACAGGTGGTCGATCAGCGGGACGGCCAGCACCAGCGCGGTCACGTGCCACAGGTAGACGCTGACGGCCCGCGAGTTCAGCAGGCCGACCAGGCCGTTCCAGCGTTCCAGCGGGGCGGGCCAGCGCTCCCAGGACGGGCTGAGGTGCAGCAGCATGGCGACGAAGCCGAAGGACCACACCGCCTGGGCGATCGGCCAGGCCTCGATGTCGGTGGGCTGGCTCGGGTCGACCGGCCGGGTCTGCAGGTACCAGAACCCGACCACCATCACCAGCGGCGCGAGCGACGGCAGGACGTACTGCGGCAGCCGCTTGAGCAGCCCCTCCTGGTGCGCCATGCCGAGGATCCAGCAGGAGCCGAAGGTGGCGAAGTCGTTGACCGTCTCCCAGACCCGCTGGTAGACGAAGTCGTGCTCGAAGGCGAACCCGTTCATGGCGATCACCAGCGCCAGCGGGGCGCACAGCGTCAGCACCGGGAAGCGCCGCAGCATCCGCAGCATCAGCGGCGAGAGCAGCACGTACCAGAGGTAGGCCCGCAGGTACCACAGCGGCACCACGAGCTGGGTGGCCCAGCTGGACTCCAGGTGCAGGTGCAGGCCGTGCAGCCCGTCCTCCGCGTACGGGGGCGTGCTCAGCGGCAGCAGCCAGAACGCCAGCTTGCCCCACCACCAGCCGGGGTGGCCGTCCGCGTCCGGGCCGCCGCCGTCGACCACCTGGAGGGTGACCACGATCGCGCCGAACAGCCACATCGGCGGCAGCAGGCGGCGCAGCCGGCCGCGGATCACGCCGAGCGCGGGGCGGCCCAGCGAACGGGCCATCAGCGAGCCCGCCAGCGCGAACATCACGCCCATCGACGGGAACAGCAGCGGCAGCCAGAACCAGCCGAAGTTGTGGTAGAGCACCACGCGGACCAGGGCCAGCGCGCGCAGCAGGTCGAGGTAGCGGTCCCGGCCGCCCCTGCGGACCGGCGGCTCGGGCTCCGCGTGCTCCTCCAGCTGGCGGCGCATCTGCTCGGGGATGCGCAGCGCCATGGTGTCGTCGTGGCGGACGAAGTCGGCGGGGACGCGCAGCGCGATGGTGTCCTCGTGGCGTCCGCGCCGTTCGGCGGGGGAAGTCATGTCAGCCCTCCACCGGTGCCGCGGCGACCTCGCCGGTGCGCCGGAGCTTCTGCCAGCGCAGCCGGCCACCGGTGAACGCGGTGATCGTGGACTGCAACAGGACGATGTACATCAACTGCCGGTAGACCACTTGCTGGAGCGGCAGGCTGATCAGGTGCCAGGGCTTCTCCCGGTCGAGCCGGAAGGCGTACCAGGACAGCGCCGCCTGGAGCAGGATGAAGCCGCCCCAGCTGGCCAGGGTGATCGGGGCGTCGGTGAACAGGATGCCGTACAGCAGGAACAGGTCGACCAGCGGGGCCAGCAGCGGGGCGACCACGCCGAACAGCACGACCAGCGGCAGGCCGATCCGGCCGAACCGGCCGGCCGGGCCGCGGGCGGTCACCGCCCGGCGGTGCTTCCACATCGCCTGCATGGAGCCGTAGCTCCAGCGGTAGCGCTGCGACCAGAGCTGCTGGAGGCTGGCGGGGGCCTCGGTCCAGGCGCGGGCGCGCTCGGCGTAGACGATCCGCCAGCCCGCGGAGAGCACCGCCATGGTGATGTCGGTGTCCTCGGCGAGGGTGTCGTCGCTCATCCCGCCGACCGCCCGCAGCGCCTCCTTGCGGAAGGCGCCGACCGCGCCGGGGATGGTCGGGATGACGTTGAGCACGTCGTACATCCGGCGGTCCAGGTTGTGGCCCAGGACGTACTCGATGTGCTGCCAGGCGCCGATCAGGCTGTCCCGGTTGCCGACCTTGGCGTTGCCCGCCACCGCGCCGATCCGCGGGTCGGCGAAGGGCTGCACCAGCTCGCGCACGGTGGACGGCTCGAAGACGGTGTCGCCGTCCATCATCACGACGATGTCGTAGGAGGCGGCCGCGACCCCGGCGTTCAGCGCGCTGGGCTTGCCGCCGTTGACCTTGCGGATCAGCCGGACGAACGGCAGGGCCATCTCCTCGACGATGTCCGCGGTGCCGTCGGTGGAGCCGTCGTCGATGACGATCACTTCGATCGGGTAGTCGCTGGCGGCGAGCGAGTTGAGCGTGTTGGCGATGCACTCGCGCTCGTTGTACGCCGGGACGAGGACGGTGACCGGTTCGGTGACCGGCTCGCCCCAGGCGCCCTGCCGCTTGGAGCGGCGGGCGTGCACCGGCGCCAGGACGATCATCAGCGCGAACCGGCCGAAGTTCAGGAAGCCGACCAGGGCGAGCAGCCCGACCAGCACCGGCAGGGTGACCACGGCGAACTGGCTGGCCCAGATGAACACCTTGCCCGCCCACAGCTGGTAGCCGTGCACCGGCACCATGGCGGCGGGCGCGCCGAGCGCGTCGGAGATGGTGGTGAAGCGGTAGCCCTCGCCCTGGAGCTTGACGATGATCTGCTCCAGCGCCTCGACGGTCTCCGAGCGGTCGCCGCCCGCGTCGTGCAGCAGGACCAGCTCGCCCGCGCCGGGCTTGGCGGGCATCGCGGCCTTGACGATCTCCTCGACGCCGGGGCGCTTCCAGTCGTCGGTGTCGCGGTCGATGAACGCGGTCAGGTAGCCGTGCGCGCCCACGTACTTGATGACCGGGTAGTTCCAGTCGTCCATCGCGGAGGCGTCGGAGGAGTACGGCGGCCGGAACAGCGAGCTGTGCACGCCCGCGACGCCGGCCAGCGCGAGCTGGGTCTGCGCCAGCTCCCAGCTGATCCGGGCGTGCGACTGGAAGGCCAGGTCGGGGTGGGTGAAGGTGTGCAGGCCGATCTCGTGGCCGTCCGCGACGATCCGCCGGATCAGGTCGGGGTTGCGAGTGGTCATCGAGCCGGTGACGAAGAAGTCGGCCCGGACGCCGTGGTCCTCCAGCACCTTGAGGATCTTCGGGGTCCACTCCGGGGAGGGGCCGTCGTCGAAGCTCAGCACCACGGTCTTGTCCGGGATGCGGTAGCTGACCGGCTCGGCCTTCTTGTCGCGCGCGTCGATGACCGGGCCGCCCTTGAGCAGGTCCTCGGGCACGGTGGTCTTGTCGACCGACTGCGCGATCCGGGTGTCGTGGAACACCTCGTTGGTGGCCAGGCCGCGCAGCACGAGGAGCGCGAGCAGGCACGCCAGCAGGGACAGCGGCATGAAGAACCGCAGCGGCGGCGCGGCCAGTCGGCGCGGCCTCAGCAGGGACTGCCGGCGGCGCTGGTGGCGGGACAAGGGCGCTCCTGGAGATGGGCGGTGCGGAGGATCAGGGCTGCTTGGACGGGGAGGTGCCCGTCGGCGTCGAACCGTGCTGCCCGGAGGTGGACTTCGTCCCGGCGGAGGTGGCGGCCGTGCCCGCGGGGGTGGACCTGGTGCCGGCCGGGGTGGACTTCGTGCCGGTGGGGGAGGACTTCGTCCCGGTGGCCGCGCCCTTGGACGGGGTGGTGCCGGGCTTGGCGGTGCTCCGGGCCGACGGGGACGCCGACGGCGAGGGCGAGGCGCTGGGGGAGGGAGACACCGGGGCCGTCGCGGCCGGGGCCTGCGCGGGCTGCGGGGGGATCTCCAGCGCCGGGGCGTCGGCCTGCATGCCGATCAGGCTGCCGCCCATGGTGACCGCCAGGACCGCGCCGACCAGCGAGACCGGCCAGCCCAGTCCGCGCAGCAGCCGGCCGCGCAGGCCCGACTGGTCGACGAACACCGGTTCGGGCGGCAGTTCCTCGAACTCGTCGGACTCGTCGGACTCGTCGGGCCGGTCGAACTCCTCGAAGGCGTCAGGCCCTTCGAACTCCTCGAAGTCGTCGTCGGGGGCGGCGGATCGTGCCGGATGCGCCGGTCCGGGACCGGAGGGAGTCATGGCAGGGCGCACCTTGCGGGGCCCCTTTCAGTGCAGGGTGACGGGATACGCGGGAGCGTAGGCCGAACGCTAGTCCACCGGTCCGAACCGAATCTGCACTGATGTCCGTATTTGGTGCGTTCTGGCGCGGTGTTGTAATCGGATCGAGATCACCGGAGAGGTGTACTCGTGCGTACAGGTGTGCGGACCGTTGACCTTGGCTCATGTCCTTCAGGAACCGGCCCCCGTCCGGCGGGCCGCCCTTGCGGGCCTCGTTAGGATGACCGCCTCATATGATCGGCCGTTCGACCCCCGTGCTGCGCAGCCGCCGGACGTTCTGCCGCCGGACCGCCGCCACGCCCAAGGAGCCCGTGTGAGCCAGCCCCGCCGCGTCCCCCGTTCCCGCGCGTGGAGGGTGCTCGCGCTGCCGGCCCTGGTGTGCGTGCTCGCCGCCTGCTCCAGCACCCCCGCGCCCGGCGGCGGCGGCGGGACGGCCGCCGGCCCCGGGGCGTCCGCCGCCGGCGCCGCGCCGTCCCCGACGCCGACCGGCCCGCCCGGCACCCTGTTCGACACCTTCCACTACACCGGGGCCGACGACCCGGCGCTGGCCGCGCACGGCTGGGAGGTCCGGGACGGCGCGGGCGGCCCCGGCATCAAGGACACCTGGTCCGCCGCCGGCGCTGCCTTCCCCGAGGACGCCGACGCCCAGGGCGGCCGGGTGCTGCGGCTGCGCTCGACCACCGACGGCACCAAGCAGGGCACCGGGCAGGTCGAGGTCTACAGCACCGGGAACAACCTCTTCAACGGCACCTTCGCCGCCCGGGTCCACCTCGCCGACAAGCCCGCCGGCGGCCGCACCGGCGACCACGTCGTGCAGACCTTCTTCCCGATCTCCGCCGAGGACTCCTCGGCGGACTACAGCGAACTCGACTACGAGTACCTGCCCAACGGCGGCTGGGGCTCGGTCGGCCCGCAGCTGGACACCACCAGCTGGTTCAAGGCCGACCCGCCGGACCGGGTCACCCACGCGCTCAAGAAGAGCCTCGGCGGCTGGCACCTGATGATGATCACCGCCCTGGACGGCAAGGTCACCTACTCGCTGGACGGCAAGGAGCTGTTCACCAGCTCCGGCAAGTACGTCCCGCGCGAGAAGATGGACATCCACTTCAGCAACTGGTTCATCGACCTGCTGCCCTCCGTCGCCGGACCGCGCAGCTGGGACATGAAGGTCAACTGGTTCTACTACAAGGCCGACCAGGTGCTCTCCCAGACCGACGTGCAGCAGGCCGTCGACGGCTTCTACGCCGCGGGCACCGACTACGTCAACACCGTCCCGAAGTCCTGACCCGCGGCCGGACCGAGGGGACGCGGGCCGACCCGCGCCCCCGGCGGCGTCAGTGCCCGGCGGCCGGGATGACCGAGGTCAGCCAGGTGAACACGCCCGGGACCATCGGCTTCCAGACGTCGCTGCTGTGCGCGCCCGCGGTCTCCTGCACGGTGACCGTGGTCGGGGCCTTGGCCGCGGCCTTCAGCGCCTCGCCCGCCTCCAGGCCGTCGCCCTTGTTGCCGCTGACGTACAGCGCGGTCCTCGGCGGGGTCTTGGCGGCCTTCAGGATGTTCAGCGGATTGGAGACCTCGCGCAGGTGCGGGTCCTTGGCGGTCAGCGACTTGTCCTCGGTGCCCGGGTCGTTGTACCCGGACAGGCTGACCCCGGCCCGGTAGCGGTCCGGGTGCTCCAGGGCGAGCTTGGCCGCGCAGTGCGCGCCCGCCGAGTAGCCGGCCACCGCCCAGCGGTCGGCGGCCGGGTCGGCGCGGAAGTTGTCCAGCACCATCTGCGGCACGTCCCGGGCCAGCCAGGTGTCCGCGTTGACCTTGCCCGGGACGTCGGCGCAGCCGGTGTCGGTGTTGTCGCCCAGCAGGTTGGTGCGCGGCGAGACCAGGATGAACGGGGCGACCTGCCCGCTCAGCATCATCGGCTTCAGCTGCTCGGACACCCGCAGGGTGCCGAACCAGGTCTTCGAGGAGCCCGGCCAGCCCGGCAGCAGCTCCACCACCGGGAAGGTCCGGTCCTTGTACGCCGGGTCGTCGTACTGCGGCGGCAGCCAGACCAGCACCTCGCCGTCCACCCCGGAGACCTGCCCCTTGAGGTCGGTGGTCCGCACGTCGTCCGGCACCTTCCCGTCGCCGACCGGCTCGAACTTCTGGATCACCTTGGGGCGCTGCGCGTCGTTGCCCGGCCCGCCGTCGGTCTGCGCCTGCACGTTCGGCACCGCGCGGACGTGGTTGCCGGTGCCCAGCAGGTCGTCCCAGCCGCCGTAGATCAGGTTGGCGTTGTTCACCATGACGAACACCATCAGGACGGCTGTGAGCTGACAGAACAGCAGCATCACGATCCTGGACAGCGCCTGGAAGGGCTTCGGGCCGCGCACCCGGCCCCACAGCAGCAGGGCCACCGCGATCGAGACCGGCACCAGGACGATCGTGAGGAGGAGGAACGGGGTGCCTGTCAGCTGCATCGGGGTCTCTCGAATCGGGTCGTCCGGCCGTCCGGGGCAGGGTCCCCCGGTACGCGCATCACACTTGTCAGACTGCGTCATACGCACGGTCAGTTGCCGTCGACACTCGCGAGAACCTGAGAGGAACATCACGTTCTCATGAGAATCCGCTGTGTGATCCGGCCCCAGTCTGCCAGTTCGCCCACAGCCTTCCGCCCGCGGACCGTAACCTTTACCCGATCAAGGAGCATTCGTTCCGTGACCCGTACCAACGGCCCCGCCCGTCCCGTCCGCCCCGTCCTGCCCAGCCTGCTGGGCCTCGGCCCACGTGCCGAGCGCCGCCGCCGCACCCTGCCCGCCGGGGTGCTCAGGCTCCCCACCATCGGGGTGGACATCGGCGGCACCAAGGTGGTCGCGGGCGTCGTCGACGGCGAGGGGAACGTCGTGGACCGGCTGCGCACCGAGACCCCCGACAAGAGCAAGAGCCCCAAGGTGGTCGAGGACGTCATCGTCGACCTGGTCCTCCGGCTCGCCGACCGGCACGACGTCCACGCGGTGGGCGTCGGCGCGGCCGGCTGGGTGGACGCCGAGCGCTCCACCGTGCTGTTCGCCCCGCACCTGAACTGGCGCGGCGAACCGCTCCAGCAGGCGCTCAGCTCCCGGCTGCGCTTCCCGGTGGTGGTGGAGAACGACGCCAACGCCGCCGCCTGGGCCGAGTGGCGCTTCGGCGCCGGGCGCGACGAGGACCACATGGTGATGATCACCCTCGGCACCGGGATCGGCGGCGCGGTCGTCCGCGACGGCCGGGTCGACCGGGGCAAGTACGGCCTGGCCGGCGAGTTCGGCCACATGCAGGTGGTGCCCGGCGGCCACCGCTGCCCGTGCGGCAACCGCGGCTGCTGGGAGCAGTACTCCTCCGGCAACGCGCTGGTCCGCGAGGCCCGCGGGCTCGTGGCCGAGGAGTCCCCGGTGGTCCAGCCGCTGCTGGCCCGGGCCGGCGGCACCCCGCTGGGCATCACCGGCCCGCTGGTCACCGAGGCCGCCCGGGACGGCGACGCGGTCGCCGTCGAACTGCTCTACGAGGTCGGCCGCTGGCTCGGCGTCGGCCTCGCCAACCTGGCCGCCGCGCTCGACCCCGGGCGCTTCGTCGTCGGCGGCGGCGTCAGCGACGCCGGCGACCTGCTGCTCGGCCCCGCCCGGGACGCCTTCCGCCGCACCCTCACCGGCCGCGGCTTCCGCCCCGAGGCGGGCATCGTGCACGCCGCCCTCGGCAACGAGGCGGGCCTGGTCGGCGCCGCCGACCTGGCCCGCCAGGTGGCCCGCCGCTTCCGCACCGTCAAGCGCCGCCGGGTGGACGGCTGAGGACGCCCGACGGGGCGGGAGCGGCGGAGGGCGGTGCTCAGCCCGCGTAGGTGCGGACGTAGTCGAAGCGCGCCGTCGCCCCCGACTTGTTCATCGACACCAGGCCGATCTTCAGCGGGCCCTTCACCGGCAGCGTCCACACCCCGGCGTACGTCCAGGTCACGCCGTCGCGGCTGGTGACGGCCCGCACCTCGTGCTCGCCGTGCGCCGCGTCCAGGTGGTGCACCAGGCGCAGCCACATCGTGTCGGCCGTCGGGCCGCCGAACATCGGGCCGTTGGCCACCGCCGTCGGCGGGGTGGCGGTCGGCCGCTCGCCCTCCTTGCCGAACTCGCTGACCTGGAGCACCGCCCCGCCGCCGTTGTTCAGCGCCAGCACCGAGTGCACCAGCTTGAACCACCGGTCGTCGTTCTCGTACAGCACCAGGCCGGCCTGCTGCGAGGTCTGGCCCGGCGCGAAGACCAGCTTCGTCTCCACCGTGAAGTCCCCGTCCGGGGCCGGGCGCTGGAGCACCGAGGCGCTGTTGTCGCCCAGGTACAGCTCCGCGTTCTGGGTCGGCCAGGAGAGCGAGCCGCCGCCCGCCGCCACCCCGGCGGCGGGGCCGCGCACCCAGCTCCACGGCGAGCCGGCGGTGGTGCCCGGCACCGCCGCCGCGTCGAACTCGTCGCTGTAGCCGGGCAGGAGCGCGCCCGGCGCCGGGTCCGCCACCCGGGCGGTCACCGGGGTGTACAGCGCGGTGGCGCTCACGTTGTCGCCCGCCGCGCCCGGGCCCCGGGCGGCCAGCGCGACCGCGCCGGAACGGGCCGCCCCGGCGGGGACGGTGCGCTGCTGCACGGCCACCGGGTCGTGCAGCCGGTCGTGGCTGACCTCCACCGTCAGCGCGGTGCCGCGCAGTCCGGCGGTGACGGCGTGCCAGGTGTTCCAGGTGAACCCGGCGGGCAGCGCGGTCAGCTGCTCCCCGGCCGGGGTCCCGCCGACCACCGCCTCGGTGACCAGGGCGTTCCGGCTCCGGTCCAGCCAGGCGGTGATCCGGTCGCCCGGCCCGGCGTAGGCCAGTGCCAGCCCGGCCCGGCCGCCCGCCGCGGTGACCCGCAGGTCGGCCTCGGCGCGGACGTCCGCCGGGGCGGTGCCCGGGCCGACCGCGAACGCGGGCGCGTCCCCGCTGTCGGCGTGCGCCGCGTACCCGCCGGAGTCGGTCTCCACCGGCGCCGACCAGCCGCCGGTGCCGGCGCCCTCGGTGCGCCAGCCGGTCAGCGTCCCGCCGTCGAACGCGCCGCCGGCCGCCGGGGCGGTGACCGGCGCGCTCTGCGCGGTGTCGGACGGGCCCGCCCCGGCGCGCAGCACCGGCCAGCCGTCGATCCAGTCCAGCCGGTCGATCAGCAGCGGGCGGCGGGTCAGGTTCAGGGTGCCCCCGGCGGCGGGCGCCAGGTCGGGCGCCTCGGCCGGGATGCCGTGGTAGACCAGCCAGTCCTGCCCGGACAGGTCGGTCTGCACCGCGTTGTGGCCCGGGCCGATCCAGCGGTTCCCGTTCGCCCCGGCCACGATCCCGGCCTTGCTGGTGAGCGCCGTCAGGTCGGTGCCCAGCTCGTCGCGGAACGGCCCGGTCGGGCTGGTGGCCCGGCCGACCTTGACCTGGTAGCCGCTGAACGCCCCCGAGCAGCAGCCGCCGTCCGAGTAGAACAGGTAGTAGAAGGCGTCCCGGTGCACCACGAAGCCGCCCTCGACCCGCCGCCCCTTGGCGACCTGGGTCACCGCGCCCTGGGTGCGGGTGCGGTCCGGGGTCAGCTGGGCGACGCAGATGGTGTCGTAGCTGCCCCAGTACAGGTACGCCTGGCCGCCGGTGTCGGTGAACTGGGCCTGGTCGATGTTGCCGCTCGGGCAGCCGCTGGGGGAGGGCAGCACCGAACCCCGGTCGGTCCACGGGCCGGTGGGGGTGGGCGCGGTGGCCAGCGCGACGGTGCCCGCGCCCGGCACCGAGTAGTACAGGCTGTAGCGGCCGTCGAAGTAGCGGATGTCCGGCGCCCACAGCCGGGAGCCGTTCTCCCAGGCGGGCTGGGTGGCGGGCGTGAACACCTGGCCCGCGTACGTCCAGTGCACCAGGTCCGCCGAGCGCAGGATCGGCAGGATGCGCTCGCCGTCCTCGCCCCGGCTCTGGAAGACCGGGTTCTGAGTGCCGTAGGCGTACCAGAGGCCGTCCTTGCCGCGGATCGTCGACGGGTCGGGGAAGGTGTCCACCACCCCGGCGGAGACCGGGTTGGTGTAGGTCGCGGCCTGCGCGTCGGCGGCCTGCGCGCCGTCCGCGGTCGCGGCCGGCGGGACGGCCAGCAGCCCCCAGGCGAGCGCGCAGGCGGCCAGCAGGCGCGGGAGCAGTCTTCGGTGGCGCGGGGTGCGGGGGGTCATGCCGTCTCCCTGCTCGGGGTGGTGCCGGCGGTCGGCGCGGCGGGTGCCGTGCCGTCGGGTTCGAAGGCGCTGAGGGTGGAGTCCTCCAGGTGGGTGCCGATGTCGTACATCGGCGCCATCCAGTGGTGGAAGTTGTCGCCGCGCTCGCGCAGCAGGTCGTACAGCCGCCGGGTCAGCCGGGCCCGGACGTCCGCGTACGCCGCCTCGCCGTGCCGGTTGACCAGCTCGTGCGGGTCCTCGACCAGGTCGTACAGCTCGTTGACGGACTCCGGGTTGACCACCAGCTTGTACCGGTCGTCGCGGACCATCCGCTGCGGGTACGGGAAGTGGTGGCCGTGGAACTCGGCGACCAGCTCCTGCGGCCAGTCCGGCCGTTCGCCGCGCACCAGGGGCAGCAGGCTGCGGCTGTCGACCGCCGGCGCCGGGTCGGCGCCGGCCAGTTCGAGGATCGTCGCGGTGCAGTCGGTGAGCGAGACCAGCTCCTCGCGCACCTGCGGCGGCGCGCCCGGCACCCGGACGATGCCGGGGATGCGGTAGATGTCCTCGTACATCGCCGGGCCCTTGTCGTGCAGCCGGTGCGCGCCGGTGAACTCGCCGTGGTCGGCGGTGAAGAACACCGAGGTGGCGTCGGTCAGGCCGAGTTCATCGAGCCGGGTGAGGATGCGGCCGATCTGCTCGTCGATCAGGGTGACGTACCCCCAGTAGACGGCGATCAGCTTGCGGCTCACCTCGGCGGGCATCGTGTCGAACGCCCAGTGGTCGCAGTAGTTGCGCTGGACGGGCGGCTTGCCCTCGAAGGTCTCGGCCACCGAGGGCGGCAGCTCGACCAGCGCCGGGTCGTAGCGGTCGTAGTAGGCGTCGGGCAGCAGGTAGGGCAGGTGCGGCCCGAAGAAGTGCGCGGCCAGGAAGAACGGCCGCCCGTCCGCCGCGTACCGCTCCAGCTGCTCGATCGTCCGGGTGGCCAGGTAGTGCTCGAAGGTGGCCTCCACCGGCTGTTGGAGCCGGGCCGCCAGCAGGTTGCCCGGGTTGCCGTTGGGCGAGGTGCCGCGTACCGGATCGGTGATCCGGTACGGCGGCAGGCCGCGTTCGGCCAGGTAGGCCAGGTAGTCGGGGTGGTCGACCGGGTTGTGCCAGCCCGGCAGGTCGGGCCCCTCGAAGCCGTACGAGGCGGCGTTGCGCTCGGTGCCGCCGTGCCACTTGCCGACCAGGCCCATCCGGTAGCCGCGCTCCCGGAGCGCCTGCGGGAAGGTGAAGACGTCCGGCCGCAGGTCCTCCAGGTAGCCGACGTTGCGCTCCCGGTTGGCCAGCAGCCGGTGCCGGAACGGGTTCTGACCGGTCAGCAGGCTGGCCCGGGCCGGGGTGCAGATCGCCGTCGGGGTGTAGAACCGGTCGAAGCGGGTGCCGGACGCGGCCAGCCGGTCCAGGTGCGGGGTCGCCACGTGCGGGTTGCCGTACGCGCCGAGGGTATCCACCCGGTGCTGGTCGGTCATCAGGAACAGCAGGTTCACTTCCCGTACGCCTTCGCGTAGGCGTCGCCCGCGTAGTACTCGGACGGGGCCGGGGAGTTCTTCAACTGGCCGGTGGAGACGAAGAAGTCGCCCAGGCCCTTCAGCCAGCCGTCTACCGTGCCGTCCTTCGTCCTGGCCACCAGGTCCGCGGTGGACAGGGTCTGCACGTTGGCGGCGTCCGCCTTGACCTTGGCCGGGTCGAGCTTGAGCAGCGCGGCGGCCTCGGTGACCGACTCGTCCGGGTGCGCGGCCCGCCAGTCGTTGGCCGCCTGGAGCACCTTGACCACCTTCTCGGACAGCCCCGCGTCGGTCTTCGGGCCGGAGACGAACGCGGTCGGGAAGGCCCGGCCGGTGAAGTCCTTCGTCCCGGCGATCTCCACCAGGTCCGGCTTCTTCGCCTTGATGCTGTCGATCAGCGGGTACCAGATCCCGGCCGCGTCGATCTGCCCGCCCACGAACGCGGACACCACCGTCGCCGGGTCCATCGGCACCTTCTGCACGTCGCTGGGCGACAGCCCGGCCTGCTGGAGCGCCAGGTTGAGCACCATCTCGCCGGAGGTGCCGGCCGGCACGCCGACCTTCTTGCCCTTCAGGTCCTTGACCGAGGCGATGCCCGGCTGGGCGATCACGTGGTCGGCGTAGGTCAGGGTGTCGATCGCGACCACCTTGGCCTTGCCGGAGGCGGGCAGCCAGAGCGCGCCGGGGCCGATGTAGCCGAAGTCCAGGTCGCCCGCGCCGAGCGCCTGCACCTGGAGCGGGCCGTTGGTGAACACCTTCAGCTCCGGGTCGAGGCCCTGCTGCTTCCACAGGCCCTGCCGGTCGGCGATGGCCAGCAGGCTGGCGCCGTTGTAGTCGCTGATGTAGCCGAACCGCACCTTCACCGTCTTTCCCGCGGCGCCGGACGGGCCCGACGGGGCGGAGGAGGCGGAGGAGGCGGACGAGCAGGCGGTGGCGGAGAGCGACAGGACGGTCACGGCGGAGACGGCGAGGAGGGCGCGACGGAGTATGCGCATGGCGATGCGGTCCTTGGGGAGAGGTGACGGAACGTCAGGAAGCGGAAGGGGACTGGTGGTACACGGCGTGCCAGACCTCGTTGCGGAGGCGGGCGAACTCGGGGGAGAGCCGGATCTCCTCGGTGCGCGGGTAGGGCAGGTCGACCTCCACCACCCGGTGGATCCGGCCCGGGCGGGAGGCCATCACGACCACCCGGCGGGCCAGGTAGACCGCCTCGTCCACGTCGTGGGTGACGAACAGCACGGTGCGCCGCTCCCGGCTCCAGGTGTCCAGCAGCTGGTCCTGGAGCTGGATGCGGGTCAGGGCGTCCAGCGCCCCGAACGGCTCGTCCATCAGCAGCACCCGCGGGTCCACCGCGTACGCCCGGGCGATCGCGCAGCGCTGCCGCATCCCGCCGGAGAGCGTCTTGGGCAGCGCGTCGGCGAAGTCGCCCAGGCCCACCAGCCCGATCGCGTGCTCGGCCCGGCGGCGGCGCTCGGCGGCCGGCACCTTCGCCAGCCGCAACCCGAACTCGACGTTGCGGCGCACCGTCAGCCACGGGAACAGCGCGTACTGCTGGAAGATCACGCCCCGGTCGGGGCCCGGCCCGGTGACCGGCTCCCCGTCCACCAGCACCTCCCCGCCGGTCGGGGCGACCAGCCCGGCGGCCATCCCCAGCAGGGTGCTCTTGCCGCAGCCGGACGGGCCGACCACGGTGACGAACTCGTTGTCCGCGACGTCGAGCGAGACGCCGTCCAGGGCGGTGAACCGGCCGCCCTTCACCGGGTAGCTGCGCGAGACGGCGCGGAAGGAGATCTTGCTGAGGGAGGTGGAGGGCTCGTTGCTGGTCATCGGCGTTCCTGCCATCGGGTGAGGCGGCGCTCGGCGAGCTGGAGCAGCCGGTCCATGACCAGGCCCAGCACGCCGATGGTGATCAGCCCCACGAAGATCGTCGGGAGGTCGTAGTAGAGCTCGGCCTGCTGCATCCGGAAGCCCAGGCCCTCCTGGGCGGCGATCAGCTCGGCGGCGACCAGGGTGCCCCAGGCCGAGCCCAGGCCGATCCGCATGCCGACCAGGATGAACGGCGCCGCCGCCGGGACGACCACCCGCAGGAAGATCGCCCGGTCGTTCGCCCCCAGCACCCGGGCGGCGTTCACCAGCGTCGCGTCCACGTCCAGCACGCCCTGGAAGGCCGCCACCACGCTGGACAGGAAGGCCGCCAGGAAGATCACCACGACCTTCGGCACCTCGCCGATGCCCAGCAGCACCACCGCCAGCGGGATCAGCGCCAGCGGCGGGATGGTCCGGAAGAACTGCACGTACGGTTCCAGCAGGGCCCGGGCCGTCGGGTACCAGCCCATCAGGAAGCCGACCGGCACGGCCGCAAGGGTGCCGAGGGCGAAGCCGAGCAGCACCCGGCGCAGGCTGGCCAGCGCGTCGTCCAGCAGGGTGCCGTCGGCGATCAGCTCGCCCGCCCGGTCGGCGACCTCGCCGGGGCCGGGCAGGCCCTGGACGCCCGCCGCGGCCAGCAGCGACCAGGCGGTCAGGCCGACGGCGACCGCCAGCAGGTTCAGGGCGAGGGTGCGGGCCACCCGGCGGACGCCCGAACGGGACGCCGCCGCGGCGGGTCCGGTGGCGGACCCGGTGGGGGACTCGGTGGGGGGAGCGGTCACGGCCATGGCGTGACCGGTCTGCGACTGCCGTGCACGGGGACGTCCTCGGGGATGCGGGTACGGGTACGGGGGCGGAGGGGGGGCGGGAACGGGGGCGGTGCGGGGGTCACGGCGCCTCCTCGGGGTCGGGCCGCCGGTAGTGCGAGAGCAGCGGGGTGGTCTGGAGCACCAGGGCGATGCCGCCCAGCGCGCCGCCGTACTCGCCGAGCGCGGCCCGGCGCAGGTCCAGCCGGCTGCGGGCCAGCGGCAGCACCTGCGCGGCCAGCGCCTCCTGCACCGGGTCGAGCAGCAGCGGCCCGGCCCCGGCCAGTTCGCCGCCGACCACGACCACGCCCGGCCCGACCGCGTTGCACACGGCGGCCAGCACCGTGCCGACGTGGCCGCCGACCGTGCGCATCACGCCGAGCGCGGCCGGCTCGCCGCCGCTGGCCGCGGCCAGGAACTCCGCGAGGTCCGCGGACCGGCCGCCCGCCTCCCGGTGCGCGTCCAGCACCGCGCCGACGGAGGCCACCGTCTCCAGGCAGCCCCGGCCGCCGCAGTCGCAGGGCGGGCCCGCCGGGTCGACCGTGATGTGGCCGAGCTCGCCGGACAGCCCGTGCGCCCCGGCGTGCAGGGCGCCCCGGATCACCAGGCCGCCGCCGACGCCGTGCGACAGGCGCAGGTACAGCACGTCGCGCGCGCCGGTCGCCGAACCCCACACCGACTCGGCGAGCGCCGCCAGCCGGGTGTTGTTGTCCACCAGCACCGGCACGCCGAACGCCGCGCCGAGCAGCTCGCGCACCGCCCCCGCGCCGTCCGGCCGACCGCCCGGCGCGGCTGGCCCCGGGGCTGATCCTGCGTCGGTCGGCGGGTCGGACGGCGGGGCTGATCCTGCGTCGGACGGCGGGTCGGACGGCCGGGCCGACGACTCGTCAGCCGGTGCGTCGACCGCTCCGACCGGCCCGACCACGCCCACCCCGATGCCGGTGACCGAGCCCAGGCCGAACGCGCCGTCCGCGAGCCCGTCCACCAGCTGCCGGGCGAGGGCGATCCGCTCCGGCCACGGCAGGCCCGCCGGGTGCGCCCGGCTGGCCGAACCGACCACCTCGTGCGCCACGTTGACCGCCGCGACGTGCACCGCGCGCCGGGCGAAGTCGATCCCGACGGCCTGCCCGGCCGCCGGGTTCAGGCTCAGCGTCTCCACCGGCCGCCCGCGCCGCCCGGTGCCCGCCGCGGGCGCCGACGCCACCACCGCGCCGGCCGTGACCAGGCCGCCGACGATGTCGTACAGCGTGGTCCGGGACAGCCCGGTGTGGCTGCCGAGCCCGGCCCGGCTGAGCGGGCCGTGCCGCCGCAGCAGGTCCAGGACCAGCTTCTCGTGGCCCCGGCGCAGGCGGGCCAGCGGTCCGTCGTGGGGGTGCGGGGAGTGCATGGCCCCCAGCATGGA
Organism: Kitasatospora sp. SolWspMP-SS2h; assembly: GCF_003259315.1. GTDB lineage: Bacteria > Actinomycetota > Actinomycetes > Streptomycetales > Streptomycetaceae > Kitasatospora > Kitasatospora fiedleri. Next base: position 26,797 of record NZ_QLLT01000002.1, read on the forward strand.
GAGCGGCCCGGATTTACGTCAATGAGCCGGATTAAATGTCATGCCGCCGCAACGCGCGGCAACACTGCGGCCCGCCGCGGCACCCGGACGGGTGGTCGGCGGGCCCCGCCCCGCGCCCCCCGCCGGACCGGCGGCCCGGCCCGTGAACGCCCGAACGGGCCTGTTGTTGCGGCGACTTGGCGCCCTGTCACGTATTCGACTTGTTTTCGGCCCAGCCCGGGGCGGCGCCTTGTCGCGTGCGCGACGGGTGTGGGAGAACGGGGGACCGACGCCGACCCAGGGAGGCCGCATGCGCGCCCGCGCCCGTCTCGTCCCCGCCCTCGCGCTCCTCACCGCCACCGGCCTGCTGGGCGCCGCCGCCCCCGCACGGGCCGATCAGGCCGGGCAGGCCCCGCCGGGCAAGCAGCCGGTCGCGGCCGGCTGGGGCGGGGCGGTGGCCAGCGTGGACGCCGACGCGACCGCCGCCGGGCTGGAGGTGCTGCGGCGCGGCGGCAACGCGGTGGACGCCGCCGTCGCGACCGCCGCCGCGCTCGGCGTCACCGAGCCCTACTCGGCCGGGATCGGCGGCGGCGGGTACTTCGTCCACTACGACGCCCGCACCGGCGAGGTGGAGACGATCGACGGCCGGGAGACCGCCTCCCGGCACGCCGACAGCTCGCTGTTCCTGGAGAACGGCACCCCGCTGCCCTTCGACGACGCCGTCACCAGCGGCCTGTCCGTCGGCGTGCCCGGCACCGCCGCGACCTGGGAGCAGGCGCTGCGCCGCTGGGGCAGCCGGAGCCTGGACCAGGTGCTGGAGCCCGCCGAGCGGATCGCCGAGCGCGGCTTCACCGTCGACCGGACCTTCCAGGACCAGACCGCCGCCAACCGGGCCAGGTTCCAGGACTTCCCGGCCAGCCGCGCGCTGTTCCTGCCGCACGGTCAGCTCCCGGCGGTCGGCTCCACCCTGCGCAACCCCGACCTGGCCGCCACCTACCGGGAACTGGGCCGCCGGGGCACCGACGCGCTCTACCGGGGCCCGATCGGGGCCGACGTCGTCCGCACCCTCCAGCACCCGCCGGTCGACCCCGCCTCCGGCCGCGACGCCCGCCCCGGCCGGGTCGACGCCGCCGACCTGGCCGCCTACCGGGTCCGCGTCCAGGACCCGACCCACGTGACCTACCGGGGCCTGGACGTGTACGGCATCGCGCCGTCCTCCTCCGGCGGGACGACCGTCGGCGAGGCGCTCAACATCCTGTCCGGCAGCAGCCCGGCCGACCTCGCCGACCCGGTCCGGTACGACCACCGCTACCTGGAGGCCAGCCGGATCGCCTTCGCCGACCGCAACCGCTGGGTCGGCGACCCGAGCGCCGTCCAGGTGCCGACCCGCCAACTGCTCTCCCCGTCCTACGCCGCCGCCCGGGCCTGCCTGATCCGCCCGGACCGCGCGCTGACCAGCCCGCTCGCCCCCGGCGACCCGTACCACCCGGCGGCCTGCGGCGGCAGCGGGCAGCCGGCCGCCGAACCGTACGAGGGGCAGAGCACCACCCACCTGACGGTCGCCGACCGCTGGGGGAACGTGGTCGCGTACACGCTGACCATCGAGCAGACTGGCGGCAGCGGCATCACCGTGCCCGGCCGCGGCTTCCTGCTCAACAACGAGCTGACCGACTTCGACTTCGCACCGCTCACCCCGGGCGTCCCCGACCCCAACCTGCCCGGCCCGGGCAAGCGGCCGCGCTCCTCGATCTCGCCGACCGTCGTGCTCAAGGGCGGCAAGCCGTACCTGGCGCTCGGCTCGCCCGGCGGCGCGACCATCATCACCACCGTGCTCCAGGTCCTCACCGGCCGGGTCGACCGCGGGCTGACGCTGGAACAGGCCATCGCCGCGCCCCGGGCCAGCCAGCGCAACACCGCCGCCACCCAGGCCGAACCGGCCTTCCTGGCCTCGCCCGAGGCGGCGCGGCTCCAGGCGCTGGGCCACGTGTTCGCCTCCACCCCGGAGATCGGCGCGGCCACCGGCGTCGAACGGCTCCCGGACGGCCGCTGGCTGGCCGCCGCCGAGCCGGTCCGGCGCGGCGGCGGCGCGGCGGGGGTGGTGCGGCCGGCGCGCTGAGCCCCCGTCAGTCCCCGTCGGCCGTCGGCTGCCGGACGCCGTCGGCGGCGGACGGTATGTTCGGACGGGGTGTCCGGCCCGCGCGCCGGGTGCCCCGTCCGTCCGCACCGCCGAGGGAAGGCCGCCGTGACCGTCCGCATCGCCACCTGGAACATCAACTCCGTCACCGCCCGGCTGCCCAAGCTGCTGGAGTGGCTGGAGTCCGCCGCGCCGGACGTGCTCTGCCTCCAGGAGCTCAAGTGCGCCACCGACGCGTTCCCCGCCGAGGCGGTCGCCGAGCTGGGCTACGCCTCCGCCGCGCACGGCGACGGCCGGTGGAACGGCGTGGCCCTGCTGTCGCGGATCGGCCTGGAGGACGTGGTCCGCGACCTGCCCGGCCAGCCCGGCTACCTCGCCGAGGACGCGCCGCTCCCGGTGGTCGAGCCGCGCGCCGTCGCCGCGACCTGCGGCCCGGTCCGGGTCTGGTCGGTGTACGTGCCCAACGGCCGCGAGGTCGACCACGCGCACTACCGCTACAAGCTGGAGTGGCTGGCCGCGCTGCGCGACGCCGTCCGCGAGGACGCCGCGGGCGGGCGCCCGTTCGCCGTGCTCGGCGACTTCAACGTCGCCCCCACCGACGAGGACGTCTTCGACGTCGCCGTCTTCGAGGGCCTCACCCACGTCACCGCCCCCGAGCGCGCCGCCCTCACCGCCCTCCGGGAGACCGGCCTGCGGGACGTCGTCCCACGCCCCCTCAAGTACGACCGCCCGTACACCTTCTGGGACTACCGGGCGCTGGCCTTCCCGAAGAACCGCGGCATGCGGATCGACCTGACGTACGCCAACGGGCCGTTCGCGGACGCCGTCACCGACACCTACGTCGACCGCGAGGCCCGCAAGGGCAAGGGCGCGTCGGACCACGCGCCGGTGGTGGTCGACCTCGACCTCTGAGCCCGGGTCAGCAGAGCAGCCCGCCGAGGACGGCCGACAGGAAGCCGCACAGCACCGGATTGGCGTTGGCGCGGTCCAGCCCCGCCCAGGTGTACACCGCCAGCGCGAGCACCCGCAGCGGGTCGGCCCCCTCCTGCTCCCACCCCCGGAAGGAACTGCGGGCCACCGTCCGCCCGTCCTCCAGCAGTTCGGCGCGGGCCAGCCCCCGGCGGACGAAGCACAGGGTGCGCCCGCCGCCGTGGAACTCCACCCGGCGGCGGGAGCGCCGGAGGCCGCCGCGCACGGCGATCCGCAGTTCGTCGCCCTCGAAGCTGCCCACCGCGCCCCGGCGCAGCTCGGCGCCCCGCCCCGTGTGCAGCGCGAACCCGGGCAGTTCGGCCAGCGGTCGGCCGGCCAGGTCCAGCGACCACGCCTCCGGGCCGTTGACCGCCGGCAGGCCGAAGGCGTCCTTCTTCAACTGCCGCCGGTGCAGCAGCAGTTCGCCGAGCGGCGTGTCCGCCTTCGTCGTGAGGTGTTCCAGTGGTCCGAACCGCACCGTGCCCCCTCATCGGTGAAACCCCAGGTGGAGGCTAGTGGGTCGAAGGTCCGTGCGTCAGTATTCTCCGAGTGTATAGACGCGGAGTGTACGCGCGGCGTACGCTCCGGCCATGAGCGTTCCCCTCACCCTGCTCGGGCTCCTCGAACGCGAGCCCAGCCACGGCTACGACCTCAAGCGCGACTACGACGCCTTCTTCGGGCGCGGGAAGCCGCTGCCCTTCGGCCAGGTGTACGCGACCCTCGGGCGGCTCGCCCGGGACGGGAAGGTGGTGGTCGGCGAGCCCGAGGCCGGCGACGGGCCGGACCGGAAGCGGTACGTGATCACCGAGGCCGGGGCCACCGAGTTCGAGGACTGGCTGCGCGAGCCGGTCGCCGCCGAACCCCACCTGCAGACCGTGCTGTTCAGCAAGGTCGTGCTCGCCCTGATGCTCGGCCGCGACGCCGAGCACTACCTCGACGCCCAGCGCGCCGCCCACCTGAAGCGGATGCGCGAACTCACCGAGGTCAAGCGCTCCGGCAGCCTGGTCGACGCCCTGCTCGCCGACCACGGCCTCTTCCACCTGGAGTCCGACCTGCGCTGGATCGACCTCACCGCCGCCCGGCTCGACGCCCTCGCCGCGGAGGTGGCCCGGCGATGACCGCCCCGCTGATCGAAGCCCGCGACGTCACCCTCTCCTTCGGCGAGACCCCCGCCCTGCGCGGCGCGAACCTGGCCGTCGGGGCGGGCGAGATCCTCGCCGTGATGGGCCCCTCCGGCTCCGGCAAGTCCACCCTGCTGCACTGCCTGGCCGGCATCCTCACCCCCGACGCCGGCGAGGTCCACTTCGACGGCCGCCGGATCGACCGCCTCGGCGAACAGCGGCGCAGCGCGCTGCGCCGCGAGAGCTTCGGCTTCGTCTTCCAGTTCGGCCAGCTGGTACCGGAGTTGACGGCGGAGGAGAACGTCGCCCTGCCGCTGCTGCTCGGCGGCGCCAAGCGTGCCGACGCCCTGGCCCGGGCCCGCGCCTGGTTCCCCCGGCTCGGCCTGGACGGCCTCGGCGGGCGCCGCTCCGGCGAGCTCTCCGGCGGCCAGGCGCAGCGCGTCGCGCTCGCCCGCGGACTCGTCGCCGAGCTGCGCGTCCTGTTCGCCGACGAACCCACCGGCGCGCTCGACTCGCTCACCGGCGAACACGTGATGGACCTGCTGGTCGACGCCGCCCGCGCCCAGGGCACCACCGTCGTCCTGGTCACCCACGAGGCCCGGACCGCCGCCTACGCCGACCGCGAGGCCGTCGTCCGCGACGGTCGCGCCACCTCGCCGACCGGGTGGGCCGCCGCGTGATCCGACTCGGCCTGCGCCTCGCCGTCAGCGGCGGGCGCGAAGCACTGACCCGCCTGCTGGTCACCGCCGCCGCCGTCGCCGTCGGCGTCGGACTGCTGCTCACCACCCTCGCGGCCGTCAACGCCGTGCACGCCCAGAACGACCGCTACGCCTGGCTCAACACCGGTCTCCCGGCCGCCCCCGCCGACCGGGAGGCGGCGGGGACGGCGGGGACGGCGGGGACGGCGGGGACGGCGGACGCCGACAGGGGCACGACGGGCCCGGGCACGGCGGTCGCGGGCACGGGCACGGCGGTCGCGGTCGCGGACGCGGACGGGGACCCGGGCCGGAACGCGCCGATGTGGTGGCTGACCCGGCGCGACAGCTTCCAGGGCCGGGAGATCGGCCGGGTCGACGTCGCGCTCACCGGCGCCTCGGCCGCGCTCGCGCCCGGCGTGGACCGGATGCCCGCCGACGGCGAGTACTACCTGTCGCCCGCGCTGGCGCAGCTGGTCGACGCCACGCCCCCCGAGCAGCTCGGCGACCGCTTCCCCGGCCGCCGGATCGGCGTCCTCGGCAAGGACGCGCTGCCCGCCCCCGACAGCCTGGTCGCCCTGGTCGGCCGGAGCCCGGACGCCCTGCGCGCCGTCCCCGGCGCGGTGCCGGTGGACCGGGTCGCCACCACCGCGCCGGACCGGTGCGACGACTGCGCGGTCGGCATCGAGTCCGACGGCATCGCGCTGGTCCTGACCGTCGCCACCGGCGCCCTGGTGTTCCCCGTGCTGGTCCTGATCGGCACCGCCACCCGCCTGACCGCCACCCGGCGCGAACGCCGCTTCGCCGCGATGCGCCTGGTCGGGGCCACCCCCCGGCAGGTCTCGGCGGTCTCCGCCGTCGAAGCGGTGATCGCGGCCGCCGGCGGCGTGCTGCTCGGCTTCCTGCCGTTCCTCGCGCTGCGCGGCCCGATCGCCGGGGCGTCGCTGACCGGCCGGCGGTTCTTCACCTCCGACCTCGCCCTGACCCCGCTCCAGGTCGTCGCCGTCGCCCTCGCCGTCCCGCTGGCCGCCGCCGTCTCCGCCCGGATCGCGCTGCGCCGGGTGCGGATCTCCCCGCTCGGGGTGAGCCGCCGGGCCACCCCGAAGCCGCCCCGGGCCTGGCGGGTGCTGCCGCTGCTGGCCGGGCTCGCCGAACTGGCGGTCTTCCTGCTCCGGCACCCCTCCTCGGTCGAGGGCCAGACCCGCGGCTACCTCTCCGCGTTCGCCCTGGTCATGCTGGGCCTGGTGCTCTCCGGTCCCTGGCTGACCGGGCGGGCCGCCGCCCTGCTGGCCCGGCGCACCCGGCGCCCGGCCGCCCTGATCGCGGCCCGCCGCCTCGCCGACGACCCGACCGCCGGGTTCCGGGCCGTCAGCGGCCTGGTGCTGGCCCTGCTGGTGATGACCGCGACGGTCGGGATCATCACCGCGATGACCGCCGAACGCGGCCGGGTCGAGGGCGGCCCGCAGTTCGACGGCGTGCTCACCAACAGCCTCGGCGACGGCTACACCGACGAGGGCGTCCCCGTGGGCTCCGGCCCGCCCGTGCCGTCCGGGCTGCTCGACCGGCTGCGGGCCGTCCCCGGCGTGCGCGGCGCCCTGCTGGTGCACCCGCTCGACGCGGCGGTGCCGGTCGACGCCGGCGGCGAGACCCGGGCCGCCACGGTGGTGGACTGCCGGGGCCTGGACGACGTGGCGGTGTTCGGCCACTGCGCGCCCGACGCGACCGCCGCCTACCTGCCCTCCGTGCTGGCCGGCGTCCGGGACTACTCCGCCACCGCGTGGCCCACCGCCCCCCATACCGCCGAGCAGCTCGCGGCGCTCCCGGTGGTGAACGTGGTGGTCGGCACCGACGGCTCGGCGTCCGCCGTCGAGCGGGCCCGGACGCTGGTGGACGCCGCGTACCCGGCGGTCCGGCAGGCGCTGACCCTGGCGGAGGGGCGGAAGCTGTCCGGCAGCGAGCTGGCGTCCTACCGGCAGCTCGCCGACGTGGTGATCCTGGCGACCTTCCCGATCGCGGGCTGCAGCCTGGCGGTCGGCGCCGCCGGGGCGCTCGGCGAGCGCAAGCGGCCGTTCAGCCTGCTGCGGCTGAGCGGAGTACCGCTGCCGATGCTGCGCCGGGTGGTGCTGATGGAGTCCGCGGTGCCGCTGCTGGCGGTCTCGGCGGTGGCGATCGGCGTCGGCCTGCTGGCCGCCGACCTGTTCCTGCGCTCGCAGCTGGGGTACACCCTGCACGCCCTCGACGCGGGCTACTACCTGGTGGTGGCGGCCGGGCTGGGCGCCGCGCTGGCGGTCATCGGCGCCACCCTGCCGCTGCTGCGCCGGATCACCGGGCCGGAGGCCGCCCGCAACGAGTAGCGCGCCCGCCGGGCCACCCGTCCCGAGCGGCCCGCGGGCCCCTGGCGGACGGGGGACGGACTCGAACGGCTGCACGGGTTCGCCGGGCCGGGTGGCACTGCCTAGCGTGGGCGGCAACTAGGAGTAGCGGGACGGACACCCGCCCGCTGCCCCCACTCCGACCCCCTGGAGGTACGGCATGCGCCCGACGCGCACCGCCGCCGCCGCACTGCTCGGCACCACCGTCCTGCTCGGCCTGGCCGGCACCGCTCCCGCGTCCGCGAAGGGCGGCGAACCCGCCTGGGTCAGCCCGGCGCAGGCCCAGCCCGGGCAGTCGGTCTCGGTCAGTGTCACGTGCGCGAGCAGCACGGAGAAGACCGTCACCGCGACCTCGCTGGCCTTCGCCGGCGGTTCCACCACGCTCAGCGTCGGCCCCGACGGCAAGTACTCGGGCAGCGCCACCGTCATCTCCGAACAGGAGATGGCCGCGGCCGCCGCCAAGCGCACCACCACCGACTCGTCCTGGGGCATCGACGGCAAGTGCCCCAACGGTGACGGCTTCGCCGGCGCGGTGGCCATCGCGGCCGCCGCCGCCAGCAGCGGCTCGGCCGCCGGGGCCGGGGTCTGGGAGGGCGCCCGGCTCCCGCACGGCGGGGTGGAGACCGGCCTGGGCGGCTCGGTCGGCGTGGACGGCGCCCGGCTGGCCGTCGGCGCGGGCCTGGTGGCCTCCGGCATCGGCGGGTTCTGGCTGCTGCGCCGCCGGGGCGCGGCCTCCGGCCGGGCCTCCTGAGCGGCCGTCCGGTACGAGCCCACCGTACCCGGCAGGCCGCGCGTCCCCCGCGGCCGACGGCACGGGGAAGGGCGGCACCCGCAGCGGGTGCCGCCCTTCCGCGCGCGTTCAGTCCGTCCGGGTGGTGCGCTCCAGCGTCCCGAGGGTCAGCAGGTACTGGCCGACCAGGTAGGTCAGCATGATCAGGAAGCCGTGCGCGGGCAGGTGCCGCCAGCCCGCCAGGTCGGTGGCGATCAGGGTGTCGGAGAACAGGAACAGCGCCCCGCCCAGCCCCGCCCGCAGGTTGACCTGCGAGGCGGTCACCGCGGTGGCGGCCAGCAGCAGGCTGTAGCACGCCACCGGGACGCGCATCCCGGCGTCCAGGCCGGGCCAGAGCAGCACGATCAGCGCCGCCCAGACCACCGCGTAGCAGCCCGCCACGACCAGCGCCCGGCGGCGGTCGGCCAGCGCGCCGAGCTTCACGAACATCGTCACGTAGCAGACGTGGCCGGCAGCGAACGAGCCCATCCCGGCCAGGAACGCCACCGTCCCGCCGATCTCCAGCAGGATGTCGCCGCCCGCGCCGAACAGCAGCGCCGGCACCAGCAGCCGCGGCGTGCCGGGCTTCGCGGCGGCCCAGACCCAGCCCGCCAGCAGCGGCATCAGCAGCGGCTTGGTGGCGTACTGCAGGGGCGTCAGGTGGACGGCGATCGCCAGCAGGTGCGCCACCGAGACGGCGGCGAAGGCGAACAGCAGGGCCCGCGCGGTGCGCGGGTCACGGGCGGGGGTCATGCGGTGGCACTCTCCGGTCCGGCGGCGGCGGCGGTGGCGGCGGCGGTGACGGCGCCGGGTTCGGTGCGCGGCCCGGGCTGCCAGCCCGGGCCCTTGGCCAGGTGGCGCAGCCGGTCCCCCCAGGTGGTCGCGGCGCGGACGTCCCGGGCGATCGAGGCGTACTCGTGGGTGGCGACCCGCAGCGGGTTGAAGGTGCCGATGTTCTTGGTCAGGCCGAACACCGGGCGCTCGGCCTCCGCCGCGAAGGAGCCGAACAGCCGGTCGAAGACGATCAGGATGCCGCCGAAGTTGCGGTCCAGGTAGCCGCCCTGCGAGGCGTGGTGCACCCGGTGGTGCGAGGGGGTGTTGAAGACGTACTCGACCGGGCGGGGCAGCTTCCCGATCCGCTCGGTGTGGATCCAGAACTGGTACACCAGGTTCGCCGAGGAGCAGAACGCCAGCGCCGCCGGGTGCACGCCCGCCAGCACCATCGGGACGAAGAACACCCAGCTGGTGGCCGAGGTCCAGGGCTGGCGCAGCGCGGTGGACAGGTTGTAGTGCCGGCTGGAGTGGTGCACCACGTGGCAGGCCCACAGCACCCGGATCACGTGGTGGCCCCGGTGCGACCAGTAGTAGAGGAAGTCCTGGGCGAGCAGCATCAGCGGCACCGTCCACCACAGCACCGGCACCCGCAGCGGCGTCAACTCGTAGAGGAACGAGTAGATCGCCACGATCGGGATCTTCCACCCCGCGTCGAACAGCAGCGAGCCCAGACCCATGGTCAGACTCGCCGCGGTGTCCTTCGCGGCGTAGCCCTGCTCGTCCTCGTCCGGATGGAACCGGTACGAGACGATCTCCAGGACCGTGAGCAGCACGAAGGCCGGTATCGACCAGAGCACGACATTGGGCAGGTGTGGCATGCCCGGAACCCTAGGCGACGGCGGCGGCCGGCGGAAGAGGTTGTTACCGGCGCGTAGCGAGCGGTGCGGCGTCTAGGCTTGGCACCGACATGGAGCGGCACGAAGCAGCCGCCGGCCTCGCCACGGCGACCGGCGGGACGGGGACGCGACGCACGGGCGGGGCAGGGCGGCTCGCCGCCCAGGCGCGCCCCGAGGCAGTCGTGGCCGTCCCGGCGCAGGCCGGGCCGGACGGTCGGCGGGTCGGCCGGCCGGCCGCCGAACCCGCCGCCGCGGCCGAGGAGTTGGCCGCCCGGTTCGCCGCCGCCGGACCCGCCGAGGCCGACCTGCTGGCCACCGCCGTGTTCGGCGCGTACGGGGCCCGGCACCTGGGCGGCGCACCCCAGCAGGCCGAACCCGCGCCCGGCACCAGCTGGTGGCACGGCCCCACCGTCCACCACAGCACCTCGCCGCTGTTCCGGCCGCTCGGCTACCGCCGGATACGCCGCGAGGCGCCCGCCCAGGCCGGCGCCCTCCCCACCGGCGGCGGCCGGCACCGCAAACCCGAACGCCCCGCCGCCGGCGCCCTCGCCGCCACCGCCGAACTGCGCACCGCCGCCCGGCTGCTGATGGCCCACCCGCTGGTCACCGCCGACGGGCCGCACGGCGCGGCGCTCCCGCTGATCCGGCGTCACGCCGAGGCGCTCGCCGAACACTTCCACGCCCTGCTCGGCTACCGGCTCACCCTCGGCCCCGCCCACGCCCGCCTGCACAAGGCCCCGCTGCCCGGCCGCGACCTGGCCGGACTCGACCCCGCCGGGTACGCGGCCCTCGCCCGCGCCCTGGCCGGTGGCTCCGCCGCCCCCGCCGCCTACGCCCCGGTCCCCGCCCCGGTCCGCGCCCTGCTCGACGCGTGGCGCCCGCCCGCCGAACTCGCCGCCGACCTGCTCACCGCGTCCCCGCTGCCCGCCACCGCCGGACCCGAGGTGACCGTCCGCCGCCTGCTCGCCGAGACCCCCGTCGTCCACTACGACGCACTCGCCCCCGCCGAACGCGCCCACCTGCTCGCGGCGGCCCCCGCCGAGACGGAACGATTCGCCGACTTCCTCGGTCTCACCGCCGAGATCCGCGCCGAGGGCGTCGCCCTGCTCGACCCCGCCGACGAACTCACCGACCTCGCCCTGCCCGGCCCCGGCACCCTCGCCCAGGCCGCCCTGCTGCTCGCCGAACGCCTGGTCGAGGAACTCTGCCCGGCCGCCACCGAGAACGCCCCGCCCGCCGTCCTCGTCCCCGACGCCCTGATCGATGGCGCCCTCGGCGACATCACCGACGACTACGGCATGAGCGCCGGCTGGGACGCGGGCTACCTGGCCGACCTCGCCGCCTTCCGCCGCGACGCACTCGACCTGCTCCACCGGATGGGCCTCGCCGCCCCGGCCGGCCGCACCTGGCTGCTGCTCGCCCCCGCCGCCCGCTACGCCCCCCGCGCCGAACCCGAGCCCCCCACCGGCACTGGCCGCCACTCCCGCCCGGCGACCGCCCCGGCCTCTGGCTCGGCATCTAGCTCGGCCTCTGCCTCGTCGGCCGGGCGGGGGCGGGACCGGCAGGCGGTGTGAGGGCGCCCCGGTCGGGGGTGATCGGTGAGTGGCCGGTGGCCGGTCAGTAGGTGAGCGGGCGGACGTGCTCGGCGACGGCGCGGGGCTCCTCCCGCATCATGTCGTACCGGACGCGCTGGCCCTGGTGCAGGAAGCGGTGCGCGTCGGTGTCGGCGATCACCGAGTCGTAGTAGACCGTGACGTCGGGGCCGCCCGCGTCCGGGGTGATGTAGCCGTAGCCGTGCTCGATGCCGAACCACCGTACGGTGCCGGTCTCCATGGTGGACTCCCTTCCGGCCGGGTCAGTCCCAGTATCGGATCCGGGCGCCGGGTCCACCACTCGTCCGGCTCAGCGGCCGGCCGGGGCCGCCTGCGCGGTCGGGGCCTGCTGCCGGACGGTCTCCACGGTGGCGCCGACGCCGAGCGAGCCCAGCGCCACCGAGGCCGCGACGGCGGCGCAGGCGAGCAGGCGGCGGTGGCGGCGGGGCAGCGGGAAGCGCGGGTCCTGGGCCGGGGGGACGGTGCGGGCGTTCATGGTGGAGAGCCTGGCAGCCGGGTGTTACGCGGTCGCGAAACGCGGGTGAAGTCTGGAAGGGATCTCGGCGTCGGAACCCCCGCTCCCGCATCCGCGCAGGTCGAACGCCTGACCGCCGGCACCACCACGAGCAGCAGGAACACGTCCGCGGCGACCACGAGCAGCCGGCCGAGGTTGTGCAGCACCCGGGCCGGCCCGGTGTCCGAGATCCGGCGCGGCGGGCTGACGGTCCGTCGAGGGGCCCGAAGGCGTGGGCATACGGGGCACCATGTCCGCAGTCGGGCCCGTGGAGGGGCACGGTGCGGCGGGGGCGCTGCGGGCCGCCGCAGGGCACGGCGGGTCGGCGCGGGGGCACCGGGGCACGGAGGCGCAGCGGGCGGCGCGTGGCGCGGGCGGCGCGCGGCCGACGGCGGGTCAGGCCGTCGGGACCGGGGGCGGCTCGTACGGCGTCAGCACCATCCGGACCATCTCCTCCAGCCGGGTGCGGGCGTCGTCCAGCGTGGTCCGCCCGGTCACCCAGGACGTCAACTCGCCCTGCCAGGCGTGCCCCACCATGTGCCGCACCAGCTCCCCGGGGGCCGGCGGGACCTCGGGCAGCACCGCCCCCAGCGCCGCCCGGTCCGCCCGGGCCAGGCCCTGCAGCGCCTCGCTGGCGAACGGGTCCGTGGAGGTGGCCACCGCCACCCGCAGCCGGGCCAGCTCCGGCTGCCGCTGGTACGCCCGCATCCCCCGCCGCACGAACCGCACCGCCCGCTCGGTCGGCGAGGCGCTGCGCCCCGCCCCCACCTCGCCGACCAGGTCGGCGAGCAGCAGCCGGTGCCAGTCCGCTATCGCGGCGGCGAGCAGGTGGTCCTTCGACGAGAAGTACCGGTAGGCGGTCCCGAGGGCCACGCCGGAGCGCTCCGACACCTGTTTCATCTGGAGGCGTTCCACGCCGATCTCGGTCACCAGGCCCAGGGCGGCGGACAGGAGGGATCCGCGGCGTTCCAGCTGACGGGGGGACATCGCCTCCACCGGACGAGGTGACAGGTCAACCTTGGTCACCCGAACCATGATACGTGGCGGCCCCGCACCGCGGTATGACGCGACGGGTCACCGGTGGGTGACGGGGACGCGCGACGGCTCGGGCGGTCTCGCGCGCGGTCTCTCGTCCGGTTCCGCGTCCGGTCTCTCGCGCGGCCCCTCGCACGGCCTTTCGGGGGGACGGTCCGGCGGCAGGTCAGGGGGTGGGCGGGGCCTGCCGCGCCTGCTTCGGCCGCAGCTCGCGCAGCAGGGTCTCCTGGACGGCGGAGGCCACCAGCACCCCGTCCCGATCGTAGAACTCGCCCATCGCCAGGCCCCGGCCGTCCGACGCGGACGGGCTGCGCTGCGCGAACAGCAGCCACTCGTCGGCGCGGAACGGGCGGTGGAACCACATCGCGTGGTCCAGCGAGGCCAGCGCCACCCGGGGCTCGGCGACCCGGTGCACCCGGTGCGGCTGGAGGTGCAGCGCCGTGGTCGAGGCCAGCGTCAGGTCGGACAGGTACGTCAACGCGCAGACCTGGAGCAGCGGGTCGTCCCCCGGCAGGGCGCTGCCCGTCCGCAGCCAGACGAACTGCTGCGGGACGCCCGGCAGTTCCGGCGGCATGCCGGGTGCACCGGCCGGGACGAAGCGCATCTCCAGGGCCCGGAAGACCGTTGCGCCCGCGAACTCCTCCGGCGCGTCCCGCTGCCAGGCCAGGTACGGGTCCGGCAGCTCCTCCGGGCCCGGGACCGGCGGCATGGTGCGCTGCCGGTCGCCGGACGCCTCCGGGCGCTTGAACGACGCCGACATGGTGAAGATCACCTCGCCGCGCTGGACCGCCGTCACCCGCCGGGTCGCGTACGAGCCGCCGTCCCGGGCACGGTCCACCTGGTAGACGATCGGGCGGCGCGGATCGCCCGGCCGCAGGAAGTACCCGTGCAGGCTGTGCACCCGGCGGGCCGGCTCCACCGTGCGCCCGGCCGAGGTCAGCGCCTGCGCCGCGACCTGCCCGCCGAACGCGCGCAGCGGCGCGCCCGCGTGGCAGTGGCCCCGGAACAGGTTCTCCTCCAGCTCCTCGATGCCGAGCAGCTCCGCGAAGGAGCGCAGTCCAGAGGCGGAGGCGGGCGTCGGGGCGGCGGGGGCGGTCACCCGGCCCATGCTAGAACACGTTGCAGTCGGCGGGAGCTGTGGTGCCCGTCACGTGCGGCGGGACGGGTCAGTGGATCGTGCCCGTGGCCTGCTGAGCGGCGACGTACGTGTCGAGGTAGGGCGCGCAGTTCGACCTCGGGTAGGCCGGCGGGATGGCGGCGGCGATGCCGTTCAGCACGGTCAGACGGGTCTGGGTCTCGCTGCCGAGGGCCTTCAGCTGGGCCGCGGTGGAGTGGACCTCGGCCTCGAGTGTCCGGGGTTGTTCCACGCAGCGGGCTGCCAACGCGGCGAAGGCCCGGTCGTACGCATCGGCGGCCTCGGTGGTGGCGCCCGCCGCCTGGTCCAGGGCGCGCAGCTCCTGGGCCGCAGCGGACAGGTCGGTCGCAGCGGGCGTCGGCAGGGGCTTGACGGTGACGGTGGTGCCGCTGCTGCAGGCGGCCAGCAGGAGAGCGGCGGTCGCGGCCGACGCGATTCGCTGAGCGTTCATCATGTCGCTTGACACTAGCCCGAGTTGACAGACAGGGCGACTGGTGCAGCCGATGTGGGGAGCTGGACCGCTCCGGTGGGTCTCGCCACGAAACACCCGTGCGGACCCGGAACGGGACCCCGTTGTCCCGTTGACCACCATCCGGTGATCGGTCCCACGTCCGCCACGGCGCCGGGTCTCCGGCGAGGTGGCGCCAGTTGCCCCCCACTCGCCGTCCGTGGGACCGCCCCGCCTCGCGACCAACGGAACGGTCCGCGCGAGGCGGTCACATGATCCGCCGGGCAGAGCCTAGGCCGGGCCGCCGGTCCGTTCGGCGGAGGGGGCGTCCGGGCGGGTGAGGGTGGCGGGGGTGTCGGGGACGGGGGAGAGGCCGTCGGGGAGCAGGAGGTCCACGCCGGAGGGGGGTGCGGCGACGGCGCGCCACCAGTGGGTGGCGGCGGGCGGGTCGGCGGGCTCGAAGGGGCGGCCGGGGCGGGGCATCGCCAGGGTGACGCCGGCGTCCTGGGCGGCGGCGAGGGTGCGCTCGGCGGGCTCCTCCCAGGGGTGCGGGGCGAGGTCGAAGGTGCCCCAGTGCACCGGGAGCAGCACGTCGCCGCCCAGGTCCCGGTGGGCCTGCACCGCCTCCTCGGGCGTCAGGTGCACCTCCGGCCAGTGCTCGGAGTACGCGCCGACCTGCATCATCGTCGCGTCGAACGGTCCGAAGCGGCGTCCGATCTCGGCGAACCCGGGGAAGTAGCCGCTGTCGCCGCTGTGGAAGATCCGGTGCCGCTTCCCCTCCACCACCCAGGACGACCAGAGGAACCTGCCGCTCGGGCGGGGCCCGCGCGAGCAGTAGTGGCGGGCCGGGGTGGCGGTCAGCCGCAGGCCGTCCAGTTCGGTGGACTCCCACCAGTCGAGGTCGACGATCCGGCGCGGCGACACCCCCCAGTGCTCCAGGTGCGCGCCGATGCCCAGCGGCACCGCGAACACCGCGTCGGCGGCCGCCAGCGCCCGGACGGTCGGCATGTCGAGGTGGTCGTAGTGGTCGTGCGAGATCACCACCACGTCCACCGGGCCGAGTTCGCTCAGCGGCAGCGGCACCGGGTGCAGGCGCTTGGGGCCGACCCAGTCGAACGGGGAGCAGCGCTCGCTCCACACCGGGTCGAACAGCACCCGGACCCCGTCCAGCTCGGCCAGCACGGTGGCGTGGCCCAGCCAGGTCAGCCGCAGGCCGGAGGCGGGCGGGGTGGCCAGCTCCACCGGGAGCAGGCGGTGCACCGGGACGGCCGCCGCCGGGGCGCGGCGGTTCGGGTCGACCGCGAGCTTGGTGCGCATCAGGGCCAGCGGGGTGTACGCGTACGCGAGGCGGCGGGTGGCCACCGGGTTGCGGAACGAACCGTCCACGAAGTGCGGCGAGTTGCGGACCCGGTGCAGGCGCCAGCCGGCCGGGTCGGCGCCGAACGCGTCGGTGCGCATCCGCTGCCAGGTCTCCCGGGGCAGCGTCCGGTACGAGCGTTTCGCGTCGCGCAGCGCGAGTCCGGCCTCGGCGGCCAGTTCACCGGCACGGAACAGCCAGGAGACGGGGCGGGACACGGTACCTCCACGGTCGGACACCCGAACGGCGGCGCACCGGGACGGCGGGACGCGGTGCGCCCCGCGGCATCGACGGCAGGCCGGAGGGCGACACCCGGGCAGCCGGAAGCCCCGGCGGCAGGCAGCGCATCTCGGACCTGGACATTACCGTCGAAAACCCTGCGAAGCAGGCATTCGGGCGGCGGCGCGCCGGGCGGCGCGGCCGGTGCGGGCCCGTCCGGTGCAACGAGAACGGACCGCCCCGGGGTACGGGACGGTCCGTGAAGAGGCCGTGGAGGCGGTGGGTGACGGGGGGCGGTGCCCGGTTCAGGCGACGGGCGCGGTGTCCGGTTCAGGTGGCGGCGCGGTGTCCGGTTCAGGCGGCCGGGTAGAAGCGGGTGATGGTCTCCGCGACGCAGTGCGGCTTGGCGCTCGCCTCGCTGACGATGGTGAACCGGACCACGGCCTGCACGCCGCCCGGCACCTCGTCCGCCGAGACCAGGACCGCCGTCGCCCGGACCGCCGTGCCCACCGGCAGCGGGGCCGGGAAGCGGACCTTGTCCGAGCCGTAGTTGAGGGCCATCGCGATGCCGCCCACGTCGTAGCACTCCTTGGCGAGCACCGGGAGCAGCGAGAGCGTCAGGTACCCGTGCGCGATCGTCCCGCCGAACGGCGTCTCCTTGGCGCGCTCCGGGTCGACGTGGATCCACTGGTGGTCGCCGGTCGCCTCGGCGAACAGGTTCACCCGGTCCTGGTCGACGGTGTGCCACTCGCTGGTGCCGAGTTCGGCACCGACCGCGGCGGTCAGGTCGGCGAGCGAGGCGAAGGTCGTCACGGTGCGCTCCACAGGTGCGTCGGGGCAGGGACGGCCCTGGCAGGGGCCGCCTCGCAGAGTATGCCTACTCGCCGGTCACATGTCAGTGGGGTGCCGTCCGGGCGACCCGGAGGTTCCGGACGTGCCGAGCGGATCGGGCGGGTCAGGCGGGGTGGTGCTCCGGGCGGGCTCCGGGGAGGGCGGCGGTGGCGAGGTCGTCGAAGCCGTCGAGGCCGTTCCGGTCCGCGTTCCGGCCCGCGTCCCGGTCCGGGAGGACGCGGCGGCCGGAGACCAGCTCGGGGCTGATCGCCACGTACTCCGGGCCCGGGTCCGGGATCCACGGGCGCAGGCCGCCGGAGCGCAGGGCGGCGCGCTCGCCCGAGTCCCGCACCACCTCGGCGCGGCCGTGCACCAGCACGCTCCAGCCGCAGCGCCCGGCCCGGTCGAAGTCGTCCACCTGGAAGGCGGCCACCGTGCCGTCCAGCGCCCGGGCCACCTGGGTGCCGGCGCGCAGGGCCAGGATCAGCCGCCCGTCCGCCGCCACCCGGAAGGCCACCGGGAGCACCGCGGGAAGCGCGTGCTCGGTGTACACCACCCGCCCCAGCGGCACGGTGCCGAGCAGCCGCAGGCACTCGGCCTCGCTGAGGTTCTCCACCCGGTCGTCACGGTCCATACCCACGATGGTGCCCCGCCGGTCCGGCCCCGAACAGGGTCCATGGTCCCTGAGCTGGGGCTCATCGGACCGATTCCGCCCCGCACCGACACCCCTCGGCGATACCTTGGCCTCCGGCGGCGCCCCGGCGCGGCGTCCAGGTGTCCCGGCACCCCGAGGGCGGGGCGGCGGGACGGGCGCGGCGGGCCAGGGGCGGTACGGCAGGAGGGGGCGGTACGGGTGAGCGGTGGCATCGAACTGGTGGTGATCGGCGCGGACGGCGGCCCCGAACGCGGCCACGGCGGCTCGGCCCGCGCCGCCGACGGCGCCCGCGCCCTCGCCGACGCCCTCCCCGGCCGCACCTTCGACGCCGGCACCCGCGGCAGCACCGTCACCGCCCCCCCGGCCGACGCCGACGCCAACGCCCTGCTCACCGCGCTCCGGCAGGCCGCCCAGCGCCCCGCCCGCTGGCTGGTGGTCTGCCTGGTCGGCCAGCTGGTCGCCGACCCGCGCGGACGCCGGGTCGCCCTGGTCACCGCCGGCTCCACCCCCGACAACGCCTACCGGCGCGGCCTCGCCTGGGACTGGATCACCAGCGCCATGGTGCACGGCGAGCAGGAGGAGACCCTGCTGATCGCCGACGTCGTCGCCGACCGCGACACCTGGGCCGCCCTCCAGCGCGAGGACGGCGCGGGCGAGCTGCTCGCCCACTCGCGCGTCCCGCTCTGGGGCCGGATCGGCCGCTGGAGCGCGGGCCGGCGCGGCCGGGACGGCGTCCTGCCCGGCGCGGAGGGCTCGTTCAGCTGGGCGCTCGGCCGGGTCCTCGAACACGGCGTGCCCGGCGCGCCCGCCGCCGTCGGACCGCTCGACCTCCAGCCCGCCGTGGAGGGGCAGTTGGGATGGGGGGACCCGGCCCATGCCGGGGAGGCCAGACTCCTGGTCCCGCGTGACGGGGGGAGACTCCTGATGCGCAATCGTGCCGCCGTGAGAGGGGCACTCGCCGGATTGCCGTTTTCCGATGAACTTTTGGCGGTTCTGTGGCGAGAAAGTGCCCCGACGGATCCGCCTTCCGCGTAAGGTCAGGACGCCCCGGGTGTTGCCGTGCCGGGGCGGGGTGGCGAAGAATCGACCTCCGAGCGACCTCAGAACGACACCGGGGACGGCAGACGACATCCGCGGTCCGGACCCACCACAGGTCCGGCCGCACCAAGGTGGGGCTATGCGGCAGCGCTCAATTCTGGTGCGCCCTGGGGCGATGGGGATCAGCGGGTGGCTCCTGCCATTCCTGCTGACGGCCTGTTCGGCCGGCGGCGCCGGGTCCGCGGACCGGCTCGGAACACCCTCCGCCACCCTCCCCCGGGCCACCTCCGACGCCACCACCGCCGACCTCGGCACCGGCAGCCCCGTCCCCCGGGAAGGCGCCCAGGCGCTGGACGGGAACGGCGCGGTGACGGCCTATCAGGGCTGGTGGGACATCCAGGTCAAGGTGCTCGGACGATCGGATTCGGACGGAACCCCGCTCCGGCAGTACGCCACCGGGGCGGCCTTCACCGACACCGTGATCTCGCTCACCCAGCTGCACGACAACGGACTCGTCATGGTCGGACAGCCGCGCACCTCACCCGTCCTCAAAAGCCTCGACCTACAGGCGAATCCGCCCACCGCGACGATCGGGGACTGCCTCGACGTGTCCGGCTGGCACCAGGCGGACGCCACCAGCAAGGAGATCAAGGATCCGCAACAGCGGCTGTCGCGTTATCCGGCGACCGCCGTGATGAAGAAATACGGAAACCGCTGGCTGATCGCCGACTTCACCCGTGAGGTGGACAAGACATGCTGAACTCCGCCTGGCGAACCGCTATTTGTACACTGATCGGAACCGGATTGGCGGCCACGGCCGTTCCGGCGGCGCGCGCCGACGACGGCGTGCCCGCCCCCTGTGCCGACCGCGTCATCTGCACCGGCACCCACCAGCCGGGCAGCACCCCGACCGGCGGCGGTGGGGGGACGTCCGGCGGGGGCGGGGGCGGTGGCAGCGACACGTGCACCTGGAACGGCAAGGACGTCCCCTGCTACGTGCCCCAGTGGGGCTGGTTCTCCGCGGGCTGCTACTACCAGCCGTCCAACCCGCAGCCGCTGGCCGGAGAGGCCGCCTGGCAGGGCCACAGCAGCAAGGACGGCGCGGTCTACGACATGGCCTGCATCGCCAACACCAACGAGATCCAGCCGCTCGGGCAGACCTTCCTCGCCCAGCCCCCCGGCGCCACGCCCCCCAAGACGCCCGCCCAGGTCGCCTACGACGCCCTGGTGTCGATCGAGGTCGCCGAGCCCGTCCTGCACGCCGCGCCCGCGGGGGACGCGGTGGTCGGCTCGCCGGTGTGGCTGTGGATCGACCCGGACCCGAAGGTCGTGGGGCCGCTGAGCAGCAAGCTGCCCGGGCAGGGGTTCGAGGTGACCACCACGATCACCCTCGCGGAGGTGGTCTGGCACGTGGACGACGGGCCGGGCGGGGTGCGGGAGTTCACCTGCAAGGACGCCGGGAACCCGTTCAGCCGGAGCGGGACGCCGACCTGCAGCCACGTCTTCACCGAGAGCTCGGCGCGGATGAAGGACAAGGCGTACAGCCTCAGCGTGACGCTGAAGTGGCATGTGACCGCGCGCAGCAGCGACCGCACCCCCATCGACATGGCCGACTACGACTGGTGGCCGACCTACACCCAGGCGGTGCTGAACGTGCCGGTCAACGAGGTCCAGGTGGTGAACTGACCCGGCGGCGGGCGCGACGAGGACGACGCGGCCGCCGACCGGGCCGGAGTCGACGTTCCATCACGAATGAGAGGCCGCAGAGCGGTGGAGAACCGAAGCATGCCGACCCCGCCGCGCCGACTCGGCGCACGACGGCGGCGACCCGCCGTGCTGGCGATGGCGGCGGCGCTGATCGCGGCCGGCGGCCTGGGCGGGGCAGTGCTGTACAACAGCAGCGGGCAGCGGATCGCCGTGCTGGCGCTGGCCCGGGACGTGCCGATGGGGCAGGTGCTCAGCTCCGACGACCTGGTGGTCGCGCACATCGCGGGCGACCCCGCGCTGCACCCGCTGGACGCCCAGGACCTGCCGCGCACCGTCGGCCTGCGGGCCACCACCGACCTCAAGCGCGGGGCGCTGCTGGTCAAGTCCGACCTGACCGGCGACCCGGCGACCCAGCCCGGGCAGCAGATCGTCGGCGTCTCCGCGAAGCGCTCCCAGCTGCCCGCCACCAGGCTCCAGCCCGGCCTGCAGATCCTGATCGTCAACGCGCCCGGCGGCAGCGGCGACGCCGCCACCACCCGCACCCCGGAGACGATGACCGCGGTGGTCGCCGCGGTGGGCAAGCCCGACACCGACGGCAGCACCGTGATAGACGTCGCCGTCGGCCCCGCCGACGGGCCCCGGCTGGCGCTCTGGGTGGCGGGCGGCAAGTTCCAGGTCATCCTGGCGCCCCGAACCGCC
Source organism: Kitasatospora sp. SolWspMP-SS2h (assembly GCF_003259315.1). GTDB lineage: Bacteria > Actinomycetota > Actinomycetes > Streptomycetales > Streptomycetaceae > Kitasatospora > Kitasatospora fiedleri. The sequence continues at coordinate 47,736 of NZ_QLLT01000002.1, forward strand.
GGGGGCTCCTGATGACGGTGGTGGCCGTGCTCGGCGGGCCGGGCGCGCCGGGAGCCACCAGCAGCGCGCTCGCGCTGCTGCTGTCCTGGCCGCTGCGGCCGGGCCGCCGGGTGCTGCTGGTCGAGTGCGACCCGGACGGCGGCGCGGTGCTGGCCGGCGCGCTGGAGGGCCGGGTGGAGGCCGTGTACGGGCTGCGCAACCTGGCCGTCGCCGACCGGCGCGGGCTGCTCGCCGAGACGCTGTGGGAACAGCTGCTCGACGTCTCCCCGCAGGGCACCGGCGAACGCCTGCTGCTGCCCGGCCTCACCGACCCGACCCAGGCCCCCGGCCTGGCCTACACCTGGGAACCCCTGGTCGAGGCCCTGCACGCGCTCGAACCGCAGGGCTACGACGTGCTGCTCGACCTCGGGCGCTCCGGCGCGAACGGGGCGATGGCGGTGCTGCCCCGGCGCGCCGACGTGGTGGCCGCCACCGTCCGCACCACGCTGCGCGGCCTCTCCGCCGCCCGGCCCCGGATCGCCGCGCTGCGCGAGGACCTCGACACCCACGGCGCCGGCGCGGACGGCCTCGGCCTGCTGCTGGTCGCCGAGGGCCCCTACCCCGAGAACGAGGTCGCCCGGCAGTTCCAGCTGCCCGTCCTCGGGACGCTCGCCCACGCGCCGCGCACCGCCCGGGTGCTCTCCGACGGCGGCGACACCACCGACCGGCGCTTCATCCGCTCCGAGCTGATGCGCACCGCGCGCACCGCCGCCGACCGCATCCAGGACCTCGCCACCGGCCGCCGCCGACGCCTCAGCGGCCCGCAGCCCGCCGTCCAGCACGCGCTGCCCCCGCAGCAGCCCGGCCAGCCGCAACCACCGTTCGTGCAGCCGCAGCCCGTGCCGCCGCAGTTCGTCCAGCCGCAGCCCGTGCCGCCGGAGCAGGCCGCGTCCTCGCAGGTGCCGCCGGTGCAGGTCCAAGTTCCGCAGCCGGTACCGCCGTTCGCGGCGGGTCCGGTGGCCGGGCCGCCGTACCAGCAGGCGCAGCAATCGCAGCAGCCTTACCAGCAGCAGCCGTACCCGCAGCAACAGCAGCAGCAACAGCCCTACCCTTCGCAGCAGTTCCAGCAGCAGGCGTCGCAAGCCCCCTTCGCGGGAGGCCAGTTCACGGGGGAGTGGCCGGTCCGGACGGAGGCGCCGCAGATCTCGTACGCCGCGCCGCACATAGCGCCGCCCGCGGTGCCGCAGCCGCCCGCGCCCGCGCCGTTCCCGGGGCAGGCCATGCAAACCGGGCAGCCGGGGCAGGCGGAACAGGACGGCGAGGAGGTGTGGCGTGCGCGCTAGCCCGTACCAGGGGCCGCTGCCCCCGCAGCAGTCGGTGAACGGACAGGTGGTGCAAGGGGGTTCGGCCGATGCGGCGGGGCTGCCGTGGGCGAAGCCGCCGACGGCGGGGCCGGCCGGGCCGGTGGGGGCGGCGGGGGTGCCCGCGCTCTCGCCGGTCGGGGCGTCTCCGGCCGTGGACCCGCAGGTGGCGCGGGAGTTGAAGCGGCAGGTCGCGGCGGAGCTGCACCAGCAGCTGTCGCGGCTGTCCGAGGCGTCCGGGAGCGAGGCGGACCGGGCGACCCGGCGGCAGCGCGGACGGGCGCTGATCGAGGAGGCGGTGGCCCGCTGGTCGGACGCGTACGCGCAGACCCACGGCATCCCGCCGACCCGGGAGCAGGACCGGGTGCTCGCCGAGGCGGTGTACGACCTGCTGTTCCGGGCCGGGCGGCTCCAGCCGTACCTGGACGACCCGGAGATCGAGAACATCCTGATCAACGGGTGCGACGACGTCTGGGTCTCGCGGGTGCACCAGCCGCTGCGGCAGGTCCCGCCGGTGGCCGACACCGACGAGGAACTGGTCGAGCTGCTCCAGGACCTGGCGCGCCAGCACGGCGGCGGCGAACGCAGCCTGTCCACCGCCAGCCCGATGCTGGCGCTGCGCCTGGAGGGCGGGATGCGCCTCCAGGCGATGACCGAGGTCACGCCCCGCCCGTACGTGGCGATCCGCCGGCACCGGGTGGCCAGCGCGACGCTCAGCGACCTGGTCCAACTCGGCACCGTGGACACCACCTTGGCGGCGTTCCTGGCGGCCGCGATCCGGGCCCGGAAGAACGTCATGATCACCGGCACCCAGGGCGTCGGCAAGACCAGCCTGCTGCGCGCGATGGCCGCCGAGATCCCGCCGGACGAGCGGGTCGGCACCCTGGAGTCGGAGTTCGAGCTGTGGCTGCACACCCTGGGCCACCTGCGGCAGGTCGTCCCGATGGAGGCCCGCGAGGGCAACGGCGAACGCGTGGACGGCCGCCTGGCGGGCGAGTTGACGATCGGCGAGCTGATCCCGGCGGCGCTGCGGATGACGCTGTCGCGGATCATCGTCGGCGAGGTCCGCTCCGCCGAGGTGGTGCCGATGCTGCGGGTGATGACCAACGGCGAGGGCGGCTCGATGTGCACCCTGCACGCCCGCGGCCCGCACATGGTGGTCGACCGGATCGCCGAACTCTGCCTGGAGTACGGCGCGCACATGACCGACACCCTCGCCTACCGGCTCACCGCCAACGCGGTCGACTTCATCGTGCACGTCGCGATGGTCGACGAGACCGCGGTCGGCGGACGCCGGCACCGCTTCGTCTCGCACGTGCTGGAGGTGGCCGGCCTCGGCGAGTCCGGCCGCCCCGCGCTGAACACCGTCTTCGGGCCGCGCCCGGAGATCGGCGAGGTGCGGGCCGTCCCCGCCACCCCGCCGCACTGCCTGGACGACCTGCGCCGGGCCGGATTCGACGCGGGCCTGCTCGGTTCCCCGTACGGGGCCTGGAGCGCGCCGCTGTCGCTGCGGATCGGGGGGATGCGCTGATGCTGCTGTACGTGCTGTGCGGACTGCTGCTGGCCGGCGGGCTGGTGGCGCTGGCCGTCGGCCTGACCGGGCGGGCCGACGACGGGCCGGAGCGGGAGAACCCGCTGGAGGGGCGGCTGCACACCCTCTGGTACGGGGCGCCCGGCACCACCTCGCCCGGCATCGCCCGGCTGCGCCGCATCCAGCTGGCGCTGGCCCTGCTCGGCGCGCCGGGCGGCTGGCTGTTCACCGGCATCCCGCTGGTCGCGCTGCTCGTCCCGGCCGCCGTGTTCGGCCTGCCCTGGCTGTTCGACGCGACCCGCTCCGACACCCGGCGGATCGAACGGCTGGAGGCGCTCGCCGAGTGGACCCAGCGGCTGGCCGACGTGCTGCTGCTCGGCGTCGGCCTGAACCAGGCGATCGTGACCAGCCGGCGCACCGCGCCGATCGCGTTGGAGACCGAGATCGCCGACCTGGCGGCCCGGCTGCAGTCCCGCTGGCGGCCCGAGGACGCGCTGCGCGCCTTCGGCGACCAGGTCGCCGACTCGACGGCCGACAAGGTGCTGGCCGCCCTGGTGCTGCGGGCCGGCGACAGCGGGCCCGGCCTGGCCCGGGCGCTGGCCGACATGGCGGACTCGGTGCGCGAAGAGGTCCGGCAGCGGCGCGCCATCGAGGCGGACCGCTCCAAGCACCGCACCACGATCCGCTGGATGGTCGGCATCATCCTGCTGGTCATCGTGATCGGCGCCTTCAACTCCCGCTACACCGCGCCCTATTCGACGGTGCTGGGCCAACTGGTGCTGGCCGTCGTGGCGGTGGCGTTCGTGGCGGTGATCGCCTGGATGCGCTCGCTGGCCCGGCACACCCCGCTGCCCCGGCTGCTGGAGCCCGACCGCCGCTCCAAGACCGGCCGGCTGCCCGGCCACCGGGCCGCCGACGAGAGCGCCGCGGCCGAGGACGAAGCCCTGCTGAAGGAGGCCCGGTGATCTCCCCCTGGGCGGTCGTCGCCGGCGGCGCCGCGGCCGGCGGCGTGGCCCTGCTGCTGGCCGAACTCCGGCCCGCCCCACCGGACCTGGGCCAGGCCCTGGACCGGCTGCACCGCGTCCCCGAACCGCGCCGGGCCGAGGACGCCGACGTCGCGCTACCCTGGTACGACCGGGTCGGCGAACGCTCCGGGCGGCTGCCCGGGGTGCGCGTCCCGCACCAGGAACTCGCCCTGATCGGCCGCAGCCCGGCCCGGTTCATGGCCCACAAACTGCTGTTCGCCGCCCTCGGCCTCGCCCTGCCCGGCTACCTGTCGGTGATGGCCGCCGTGGTCGGCGACGGCCTTCCGCTCGCCGTCCCGCTGCTGGTCGGGCCGCTGCTGGCCGGACTGCTCTGGTTCGTCCCCGACGGCATCGTCTCCGGCGAGGCCAAGGAGGCCCGCACCGAGTACCTGCACGGCATCGCCGCCTACCTGGAACTCGTCGCGCTGGAACGGGCCGCCGACTGCGGGCCCGCCGAGGCGCTGCGCCGGGCCGCCTCGGTCGGGCGCGGCACGGTGTTCCGGCGGATCCGCGACGCCCTGGAGCGGGCCGCCACCGACCGGCTCCCGCCCTGGGACGGACTCGACGCGCTGGCCCGGGAGTTGGGCCTCACCCCGCTCCAGGACGTGGCCGACATCATGCGGATCTCCGGCGTCGACGGCGCCGCCGTCTACGACACCCTGCGGGCCCGCGCCAAGAGCCTGCGCGGCGAACTGCTCTCCGAGGAGCTGGCCAAGGCCAACACCGACAGCGAACGGATGGTGGCCCCCGGCTCCGCCCTGACCCTGCTGATGACCGTCCTGATCGCCTTCCCGGCGGTCTACCAGATGCTCAACAGCGGCTGACCGCACCACACCGCACCACACCGCACCACACCACCCCGTCCACCGATTCCAGACCCCAGACCCCAGACCGAGCAGCGAACGAACAGCGCCACCCGTACCGAAGTCCCTTCCCGTGAAGTCCTGGAGACCACACCATGGCCCGAATCCGCACCGTGGCGACCGCCCTGCGGCCGCTGCTCCCGCTCCATCTCGTCCGACCCGTCGTCGAGTACCGCCTCGTCAAGCTGCGCGCCGCCCGCGAGTCCGGCGACCGGGGCGCGATCAGCATCGAACTCGCCCTCGCGGTGATCGTGCTGGTCGCCATCGCCGGGACGGTCGTCTACGCGATCACCCAGCTCGGCCAGAAGGTCCAGGGCAACATCCAGAAGGACGTCCCCGCCGGCGGCACCGCGCCGTGATCCGCCGCCCGCACCGGCCCGCCGCCCGGCCCGCACCGGCCGGGTGGCTCGCGCGTGCCCGCAGGTCCGACCGGGGCGCGATGGCGATCAGCCTCGCCATCGTGTTCCCGGCCGTGCTGTTCGTGATCCTCCTGGTGGTGCAGGCCGGCCTGTGGTGGTACGCCGAACAGGCCGCGCTGGCCGCCGCCCGGGAGGGCGTGGAGGCCGGACGGATCAACGGCGCGCCGGCCGGTGCGGGCGAGCAGCGGGCGAGCGAGTTCGTCGGACGGCTCGGCGACGTGGTCGAGCTGGCGCAGCCGCCCCGGCAGACCGGCGGCGACCCGGACCTGTACCAGCTGTCCGTCACGGTGGAACCGCTCACCCTGTTCCCGTTCGCCGACCTGGCGATCACCAAGACGGCCACCGCGCCCCGGGAGAAGTTCGTCGCACCGGGGCAGCCGTGAGGGCCCGGGGGAGGACCGGTGGCCGGGGCGACCGCCTTGCCGGGGACCGGGGTTCGTTCGCGATCGAGGCGGCGGTCCTGGTGCCGGTGATCCTGAGCTTCGCGCTGATGGCGGTGGCCGCCGGACGGCTGCAGACCACCGGTTCGGTGGTCGACGCCGCGGCCCGCGCCGGGGCCCGGGCCGCCTCGCTGGCCCGCACCCCCGAGGGGGCCCGGCAGGCCGCCGCGGACGCCGTCGGGGCCTCGTTGGCCTCCCGGGCGGTGCGGTGCGAGGCCGAGCCGACCGGGGACCCGCAGTACGGCACGCTGGACACCGCCGGCGGCCAACTGGCCACCGTCACCGTCCGGGTGTCCTGCACGGTGCCGCTGTCCGACCTGATCGGGCTGGACGGCGTACCCGGCCACAAGACCGTCACCGGCACGTTCACCTCCGTGCTGGACCGTTATCGGGGAAACTGATGGAACGTCAACAGACCCTGGGGGGAGGGAACGTGGCCGAACGAGGCGTGAACGCCCGGGACCGGGGCAGCATTTCGGTCATGGTTGCCATCACCGCCGTCAGCCTGGTGGCCGTGGTCGGCCTGGTGCTCGACTTCGGCGGCCAACTGCGCGCCGTGGAACGGGCCGACGCGCTCGCCCAGGAGGCCGCCCGGGTGGCCGGACAGCAACTCGACATCGCCCGGCTGCGCGCCGACGGCGGCTACCAGGTGGACGCGGCCCAGGCCGAGTCCGCCGCCCGGGCCTACCTCGACGGCCAGGGCGTCTCGGGACGCGTCGACTTCCCCCGGTACCCCGACCTGAGCGAGATCAGCGTCACCGTCACCAGCACCTACCCGACCGCGCTGCTCGGCGTGATCGGCATCACCACACTCTCCGTGCAGGGGCACGGCAAGGCCACCCTGCTGCACGGCATCACGGAAGGGACGACCGGCTGATGGCCGCGCGCGGAGCCGACGACCAGCACCGCAAGGGCCGCCGCACCCGGCGGCCGGACCGCCCCGCCCCCGCCGACCGCGGCGGACGGCACCAGGCCCCGGCCCCCGTCGGGCGGGGCGGGCGGCGAGGCCGGGGCGGCTCGGCGCTGGCCGCGCTCGGCGCGCTGCTGGCACTCGTCCTGCTGCTCGCCGGGGTGCCCGCCCTGCTCGGCTACGGCACGCTCGCCGTCGCCGCGGCCGGCGACCCGGTCCACGGCGACCTGCTGACCGCGCTCACCAGCCCCGACGACGGCAGCCTGTTCCTGTGGCTGCTGGTGGGCGTCGGCTGGATCGGCTGGCTGTGCTTCCTGGTCTCCGTCCTGGTCGAGATCCCCGCCCAGCTGCGCGGCCGGGTCGCCCGCCGGATCCCCGCGTTCGGCTGGAGCCAGCGGATCGCGGCCGGCCTGGTCGGCTCCGTCCTGGCCCTGCTCCCGGTCGCCGGATCGGCCTTCGCCGCCACCCCGGAACTCGCCCAACGTCCGTCCGCAGTAGCCCAGTTGAACGCCGCCCCGGCGTACGCCGCGCTGCCCGCCGGAGCGCCCGCGGCCGCGCCCGCCGCCGACCCGCAGCAGCCGGGCTACACCGTCCGCGACGCCCGCCCCGCCGACAGCCTCTGGTCGATCGCCGAGCGCCAACTCGGCTCCGGCGAACGGTGGACCGAGATCGCCAAGCTCAACGCGGGCCGCCCGATGGACGGTTCGGGCACCCGCTTCGACGCCGACCGGCCGATCCAGCCCGGCTGGCAGCTGCTGATGCCCGCCGACGCCGCGCCCGACACCGGCCCGGCCGCCACCGCCCGCAGCACCACCGGCACCCCGCCCGCACTCCCCGCCGCCCCCGCCGCGCCCGCGCACGGCAGCGTCACCGTGCACTCCGGCGACTCGCTCTCCGCGATCGCGCAGCGGGAGCTGGGCGACGGCGACCGCTGGCCCGAGCTGTTCGAGGCCAACAAGGGCGTCGCCGCCCCCGACGGCGAGAAGCTCACCGACCCGGACGTGCTCGCCCCCGGCACGGTGCTCACCGTGCCCGGCGCGGCCCAGGCCCCGGAGAGCCCGGCACCGAGCGCACCGAGTACGCCGAGCGAGCCGACGACGCCGAGCGAGCCGACCGTGCCGAGCACGCCCGAGACCCCGGCGCCCGCGCAGTCGCCGCAGACGTCGCAGTCGCCGCAGGCCCAGCCGTCCGCCGCCCAGTCGCCCGCGCCGCAGGACTCCGCGTCCGCCACGAACCTGCCCGCCGTCCGCGAGCAGCACACCGCCGCCACCGGTGGCGACGACTACACCGTGGCGCTGGCGGCGTCCGGCCTCGGCGTGCTGATGGCCGCCGCGCTGATCACCCTGGTCGCCCGCCGCCGCACCGACCAGCAGCGGGCCCGCCGCCCCCGGCACCGGATCGCGCTGCCCTCGGCCGCCGCCGGCCGCTTCGAGGCGGAGCTGAAGGCCCGCCAGGACGAGCACGGCCTGGAACTGCTCAACCGGGCCCTGCGCACCCTGGGCCGCAACGCCGTCCGCGGCGAGAAGCGGCTGCCCGCCCTGGTCGCCGCCCGGATCACCACCGTGGGCACCGTCGAACTGCACCTGGCCGCACCGGCCGTGCCGATCGCCCCGTTCCGGGCCGCGCACGCCCCGAACGTGTGGTGGTGCCCGACCGACTCCACCGAGCTGCTGTCCGCCGGGCAGGCCGCCAAGCACGCCGCCCCCTACCCGGCGCTGGTCACCCTCGGCGCCACCCCGGACGGCTCGACCGTCCTGGCCGACCTGGAGACCGTCCGGCTGGTCCACCTCTCCGGCCACCCCGAGGACGCCGAGGACGTACTGCGCAGCCTGGCCGTCGAACTGGCCCACAGCCCGCTCGCCGACCGCCTGCACCTGCACCTGGTCGGCATCGCCCCCGACCTGCCCACCGCCGGCCCCGCCGCCGACCGGGTGCACCACCACCCCACCCTGGAGGCCGCGCTCGCCGCCCTCGGCCCGCGCACCGCCAAGGCCCGCGCCACCCTGATCGGCGCGAACGTCGGCAGCCCCCGCGAGGCCCGCAGCCGGGGCAGCGCGGACGAGGCGTGGCTGCCCGAGATCGTGCTGTCCGCGCAGCCGCCCACCGGCGGCGTGCCCGCCGAACTCGGCCGCCTGCTCGACGGCCGCCCCCGCACCTGCCTGGCCGTCCTCACCCGCGCCCCCGAGCGCGGCGCCGGCCCGGTCGCCCGCTGGACGCTCCCCGCCACCGGCCATGCCCCGCTGCCCGGCCTGCACCTCAGCGTCGAACTCCAGCGACTGAGCCGCGAACAGTACGCCCAGCTCGGCGAACTCGTCCGCGTCTCCGGCGACTTCACCCAGCACCCGGCCCCCGAATGGACCCTCGACGGCCCGCACAACGGCCCCGAGGACGAGCAGGAACTCCCGCTGCCCGTCCCCGCGCTGGCCACCGTCGGCGCCGCGATCGGTGCCGTCCCCGGCCCGCTCGGCAACGGCTCGGGCGACGGCTTCGGCGACGGCCCGGGTCACGGCTTCGGCGGCGACCTGCTGGGCGTCGGCCCCGGTCCGGCGGACCCGGACACCGACACGGGCGCGGGCACGGACACCGGCGGGCGGGCCGCGGGCACCCTCGACGCCCGCCTGATCGCCCTGCTCGGCGGCCCGACCGGCCCGGAGGCGAGCGCCGTCGGTACCGCGAGCGCTCCGCCGAAGCCCAGCCTGGCTAAGCCGGCCGGTGACGGTGGCGGCGATGGTGGCGGCGGTGGCGCGGGCGGGCGGTCGGACGGCGGCGAAGCGGCCGGGCCTCGGCTGCTGGCCCGGGTGGTGCCCACCGGCAGCAGCCCGTTCGCCGGGCTGGTCCCGACCGCCCCCACCAACCCGTACGCGGTCGTCCCGGTGACGCCCGTCCAGCCCGCCGCGCTGCCGCCCGCCACCGCTGAGCCCGCCGTGCCCGCCGCGCCCGTCGAGCCGCGGCACGCCGCCAACGGCCAGGCCCGCAAGGCCACCACCCCGCCGTACGGCACGCCCGTCGACCCCCGGATCGCCGCCGCGCTGCCGCAGGACGAACTCCCGCCCACGGCACCGCCGTTCACCGCGCCCGTACCCGCTCCCGCGTCCGAGCCCGCGTCCGAGGCCGTGTCCGAGGCCGAGAGCACCGCCGAACTCGGCCCCGTGTCCGATTCGGCGCCCGCACCCGCGCCCGAGTCCGCCTCCGTCCCGGACGGCGGCACCCGCTCCTTCGAACTCGCCGCCCCCGCCGCCGTCCCGGCGCCTCCCGCCCCGGTGGACGCGCCGCCGGTGGTGCCCGAGCCGCTGCCCACCCACGACCAGGCGGCGGCGCCCGACCCGCGTTCCCCGGCCCGGCCGTCCGCCCGGCCCGGGAGCGGTCCGGCCCGCACCGACAGCGACGACCTGCTGGCGATCCTGCGCTCCCCGGAGGCCCACCACCTGCGCTCCGCGCCGCGCATCCGGGTGCTCGGGCCGGTGGACGTGCTCGGCGCGGCGGGCAGCGCCGACCCGGCGGGCCGCCCCCGGCTGACCGAGCTCGCCGCGTACCTGGCGCTGCGCCCGGGCAGCGAGCACACCACCGTCGACCGCGACATCCACCCGGGTGCCGCGCACCTCGACCCGCGGGCCACCGCCGAGCGGCTGGCCGAACCGCTGCCGGTCAAGATCGCCGCGCTGGCGGGCTGGCTGGGCACCTCCCCGGAGGGCCGCGACTACCTGGGCGGCCGGCCCGCCGACACGTACAGCCTGGCTCCGACCGTCACCTGCGACTGGGACGAGTTCCGCAGCCTGTACCGGCGCGGCATGCGCTCCACCTCCGCCACCGCCGACGCCGCCCTCGCGCACGCGCTGGCCCTGGTCCGGGGCGCCCCGTTCGCCGAGGCCCCGGCCGGGACGTACGCCTGGGCGGAGGCCGAACGCCAGGACATGCTGGCCGCGATCGTCGACACCGCGCACGAACTCGCTGCCCGCCGCCTCCAGTACGGCGACCACCGCACCGCCGAGGCCGCGATCTTCCGTGCCCTCGCCGTCGCCCCGGAGGTCGAACTCCTGCACCGCGACCTCTTCTACGCCTACGCCTCGGCCGGCGCCCGCGACCAGCTCGTCCGCTCCGTCAACCGCCTCGACGCCCTCAGCCGCCGCACCGGCCGCGACCTCGACCCGGACACCGTGGCCCTGCTCCGCGACCTCCTCACCGGCAGCTGACCGGCCCCCGTCCCTCGTTCCCCGTCCCCCGCCCGGGGGACGAGGGGCGCGGGACGGGGGCACGGGGTGTCAGGTGCCGTCCGCGGCGGCGTCCAGGGCGGCAACGTCCAGTTTTCCCATGGTCAGCATCGCGGCGGTGGCCCGGCGGACGCGTTCCGGGTCGGGGTCGGTGAGCAGCTCGGTCATCCGGCGCGGCACGATCTGCCAGGACAGGCCGTAGCGGTCCTTCAGCCAGCCGCACGGGCCCGGCGCGCCGCCGCCGGCGGTCAGCAGCTCCCAGTAGCGGTCCACCTCGGCCTGGTCGGCGCAGTCGACCTGGAGCGAGACCGCCTCGTTGAAACGGAACACCGGGCCGCCGTTCAGGGCCAGGAACTCCTGCCCGAACAGGTCGAAGGACACCAGCATCACGCTCCCCGCCTCGCCCGGCCCGGCCTCCGAGTAGCGCTGCACCTCGGTGATCCGGCCGTGCTCGAACACCGTGGTGTAGAACTCGGCGGCCTGCTCGGCCTGGTCGTCGAACCACAGGAAAGTGGTGATCTTCTGTGCCATCGGAAGGGTCCTCCGTTCCCGGACGGTCGCCCGGCCGTACGGCCGGGCCATTTCGACGGTAGGGCGTGCCCGGCGCTTCCCGGCGGAGCCGCGCCCGGCCGTCCCGGGCGTGCCCGGGCACGTTCGGGTGGGCCCGGACGCGCCCCGGACGCGCCCGGGGGTGCCAGCATGGGGGGCATGACCTTCCCGGAGCCGCCGTTCCTGCCCGCAGATCACGACGATGAGCAGCAACGGGCGCTCTCCGCACCGCTGTTGGCGCGGTTCGCGGCCCGACTGGCGGACGCCGTACCGGTGGACGCGCTGTGGGTGCACGGTTCGCTGGCGTGCGGCGACTACCGGCACGGCCGCAGCGACCTCGACCTGGTCGCCGTGCTGCCCGCCGCGCCCGGCGGGCCGGTGCGGGAGCGACTGGCCGCGCTGCACCGGAAGTTGGGCGCGCGGGAGCCCGGCGCGGCGAAGCTGCACTGCTCGTACCTGCCGCGCCGGGGGCTCGGCGACCCGGCCGCCGCGCACTTCACCTTCGCCCAGGGCGAGCCGATGGAGCGCCCGGTCACGGTCATCGCCCGCCGCGAACTGCTGGACGCCGGAACGGTGTTGGCGGGCGAGCGGCCCGACGCGCTGCTGCCGCCGGTCTCCGACGCCGCGCTGCGCGCGCACCTCCGGGCCGACCTGCGCGACTACTGGTACCCGGTCACCGCCCGCCCCGAGCCATGGCGGCGCGACATCTGGGTGGACTTCGGCCCGGTCACCGCCGTCCGCGCCACCGTCGCGCTGCGCGAGGGCCGGCTGATCACCAAGCGCGAGGCGATCGCCCGCCTGCCCGCCCTGGACGCCCCGCCCGGCCTGGCCGAGGACATCGCCGCCCGCCGCTACGGCGTCCCGCCGGTCCTCACCCCGGGGGAGCGCGCCCAACGCGCCGAGCAGGCACGGCTGTTCACCCGGCTGCTGATCGAACGGGCGCTGGGCTGAAGGGGGTTCGAGCGGCGGGCAGCCCGGGCGCGGCGGGTCAGGCGGCGTCGGCGAACAGCGCGGTGAGGCGGGGCAGGCGGGCGGCGGTCTGTTCGGGCGTCCAGGCCGGGTCGGTGAACCCGGCGTCGCAGGGGCTGTCGTGGCCGACCGCCTCCAGCGCCTCCTCCAGGCCGTCCTCCTCGCCGGTGAGCTGCTCGTACGCCTCCTGGGCGCAGTAGTCGAGCAGTTCCCACTCCGGGAAGTCGTCGTCGTCCCACCGCTCGTAGGGGAGGGCGGCCAGGCGCCGGAGGGCGGGGTGGTCGGCGAGGGCGTCCGGATCGTGGACGGCCAGGCGGTGGGCGTCGCGGCCGAGGCCGATCAACCAGGCGTGGAAGTACCAGAGGCCGTCGTCACTGACCCAGCCGTCCTGCACCAGCCAGGCCAGCGCCAGCGTGCCCGCGGTGTCCAGCGGGGCGCGGGCCTCGTCCAGGCGGAGCTGGAACTCCAGCACCTCGGCCAGCGGCAGCCCGGCGAGGCGCGCGGTCAGCCGGTCGGCGCGCTCGCGGCCGGGGCCGCCCGCCGCGCTCGACTCCACCAGGTCCCAGAATCCGTCCGCGTCCATGCCGGGCATCCTGGCACCCGCCGGTGACACGCCGCCCGCCGCGCGAGGAAGCGCCCGCCGCGAGGAGAGGAAGCGTCCGCCGCGGGCGGGAGCGGCCGGGCCGCCGGTCGGCTTGACCTCAAGCGGGCTTGACGTCACAGGATGGGCGGCGGGCCGGAACGACCGGCCCGGGAACGGGCGGAGGCGTGATGCGTGCGGTGTGGCTGCGGGAGTTCGGCGGACCCGAGGTGCTGGTGGCGGGGGCCGCGCCCGATCCGGTGCCGGGGGAGGGACAGGCGCTGATCGCGGTCGCGCACGCCAACCTGACCTTCGTCGAGACCCAGTTCCGCGCCACCGGCCTCGGGCCGTTCACCGGCGCCCTCCCGATGGTCCCGGGCAACGGCGTCGGCGGCACCGTCACCGCCCTCGGACCCGGCGCCGACCCGGCCTGGCTGGGACGGCGGGTGGTCTCCTCCACCGGGGGCAGCGGCGGGTACGCCGAACTCGCCGCCGTCCCCGCCGACGGAATGCACGCCGTCCCCGACGGCCTCGCCCTGGACGCCGCCACCGCGCTGCTCGCCGACGGCCGCACCGCCCGCCTGCTGCTGGAGACCGCAGCGCCCGCACCCGGCAGCCGGGTCCTGGTGACGGCCGCCGCCGGGGGCGTCGGCACCCTGCTGGTCCAACTCGCCACCGCCGCGGGCGCGCACGTCGTCGCCGCGGCCGGCGGACCCCGCAAACTCGCCCTCGCCGCCGAACTCGGCGCCGCCGAGACCGTCGACTACCTGCGGCCCGACTGGACGGCCGCCACCGCCCCCGTCGACCTCGTCCTCGACGGCGTCGGAGGCACCCTCGGCCGGGCCGCCGCCGACCTGCTCCGCGACGGCGGAAAGCTGCTCAGCTACGGCCTGGCCAGCGGCAGTTGGACCGTGCTCCCGGACACGGAGGCCGCCGCCCGCGCCCTCACCGTGCTCACCCTGCGGCCCACCCCCGCGGGCATCCGCGCCGCCACCGCCCACGTCCTCGCCGAAGCCGCCGCGCACCGGCTGCGCCCCGTCATCGGCCGCCGCTTCCCGCTGGAGCGCGCCGCCGACGCGCACCGCGCCATCGAGTCCCGCGACACCCTCGGCAAGACCCTGCTGGACGTCGCTCCCTGAAGCCCTCAGGCCCTGAAGCCCCCAAGCCCTCAGGCCCCCGGAGCCCGGAAACCGGGTCGTGCCCGATGCGTCCGCGCCGCTAGCATCCCGGCATGCCAGACCAGCCGACGTACCCTCCCAGGCCCCGGCCCGGCGACCGGATCGCGATCGTCTCCCCCGGTTTCGCCGGCCCGGGCGCCTTCCCGCTGCCGCACGAACTCGGACTGCGCCGCCTGCGCGAGGAGTTCGGCCTGGAACCGGTCGAGTACCCCACCACCCGCAGGCTCGGCGCCACCCCCGCCGAGCGCGCCGCCGACCTGCACGCCGCGTTCGCCGACCCGACGATCGCGGCCGTGATGGCCACCCTCGGCGGCGACGACCAGATCACCCTGGTCCCGCACCTCGACGCCGCGCTGCTGCGCGCCCACCCCAAGCCCTTCTTCGGCTACAGCGACAACACCAACCTGCTCGACTTCCTGCACCGCCAGGGCATCGTCGCCTACCACGGCGCCTCCGTCATGACCCAGCTCGGCCGCCCGCACGCCGTCCACCCGCTCACCGCGGCCTCGCTGCGCGCCGCCCTGTTCGAGGGCGGCGCGTACGAACTCACCGCCGCCACCGACACCGGCACCGTGCAGGGCCGCTGGGAGGACCCGGCCACCTTCGACCGCGCCCCCGCCGTCGAACCCGCCACCGGCTGGCGCTGGCACCGCCCCGACCGGGTCGTCGAGGGCACCGGCTGGGGCGGCAACCTGGAGATCCTGCACTGGATGGCCGCCGCGGACCGGCTGCGCCCCGCCGCCGAGTACGCCGGCCGCGTGCTGTTCCTGGAGACCTCCGAGGAACTGCCCAGCGCCACCGAGGTGTTCCGGATGCTGCGCAACCTCGGCGAACGCGGCCTGCTGCGCCGGTTCCCCGCCCTGCTGGTCGGCCGCGCCACGGCCTGGAGCTTCGACCACCCGCACGACGCCGAGGCCCGCGCCCGCTACCGCGCCGACCAGCACGCCGCCGTCCTGCGCGCCCTGGACGCCTACGCCCCCGGGACGATGGCCGTCCTCGACGTCGACCTCGGCCACACCGAACCGCAGCTCGTCATCCCCTACGGCGGCCTGATCCGGGTCGACGGCCCGGCCCGCAGGATCACCGTCACCTACTGACGGTCACCCGCCGCCGCTCGGCCCGGTGCCGTTCTCCGGAAGGGGGGGGCGGGCGTCAGTAGGAGCCGCCGACGTGCCAGTCGTCGTTCGGCTCCGGGTCGGGTGCCAGGCCCAGGTGCAGGGTGACGGCGGCGGTCGTGAGCAGCGCCAGCGCCAGCACCGCGACGGTGACCAGCAGGGCCGCCGTCCCGTCGGACCGGTCCGCGTGCAGCGCCCGGGAGGGTCTCCGGGGCCGGTAGCGGACCGTCAGGACGTCGCCCGCGACCAGGTCGCGGGCCTGGAGGTGGGCGCGGTGCGCGGTGCCGTCGGGCGCGCGGACCGGCACCGGAGTCGCCCCAGTGTCCAGCCCGTGATCGTCCGCGCCAAGGGGCGCCCGACGGTCGGGACGATCCCGTGACGGGGCGGGGACCCGGCCGGGACGGACCGGAGCCGCCGTCAACCCTCCCGGGGCCCGGCCTGGCCCGGCCGCCCGCGGACCACGTATCGTGGCCGGGATCGGAGCGTGGTGCGGGACACCACGGCGTACAGGCACGACGTCGCACGGGCGACGGACGGGGGCGGTGACCGAACGGTGGCTGACGTGGCATCGACGACCGGGAACGGCCCCGCGGCCGATCCGGAGGGGACGCTCGAACTCCCCCCGAACGCGCCCGCCCCCGACCGGACGCCGGAACACCCGCCCGCCGCGGACCCGTTCGCCACCTCGATCAACCCGGTGGTCCCCGACGCCGCCCTCAGCTCCACCCGCACCATCCCGCTGCCCACCCCCACCCCCGCGGGCGGCACCCCCCTCCCGCCGCCGCCCGCGGCCCCGCCCGCCGCCACCGGCTGGACCGGCACCTTCCCGGTCGTCACCCTCCCGCCCCCCGCCGCCGACCCGCCGCCGCCCGCCACCGCGCCGACACCGGCGCCCGCGTCCGCGCCCGCCGCCCACGGCATCGGCGGCGGCCTGCGCGGACGCATCCTGGTCGTCGAGGGCGGCTACGGCGGCGGTCGCCGCTGGGGGCGCGGCGGCACCGCGAACGCCTCCGTGCTCTCCGCCGCGCTGGCCGGCGTCGCCCCGCAGGTCCTGCTCTCCGCCGGGCAGGTCGACGCCGTCCACCTGCCCGGTGCCAACGACCCGCAGACCGTCCTCGCCCACCTGCGCGCCGCCGCCCGCCACCCCGGACCGCTGCTCATCCACCTCGGCGGCCACCTGATCACCGACCGGCGCGGCGAACAGCTCTACCTCTCGCTGCGCGAGAGCAAGACCTCCGAGAGCCTGCCCTGGTCCGCGATCGCCACCGAACTGCGGCACCGCGGCACCGAGTTGGACACCCTGGTGATCGGCGACCTGAGCGCCGACCAGGTGGTCTGGCCCGGCCTCGCCGCCACCGCCGGAAAACAGCTCTCCGACGGCGTCCCGCTCTGGGCCGTCGTCAACCACGACCCCGACCAGCTCGGCACCTTCACCCGGGCCCTGATCGAGACGCTGCACCGCGGCCGCCCCGGCGCCGACCGGTTCCTCACCCCCGAACTCGTCCGCCAGCAGGTCCACTCGGTGCTGCGCCCCGACACCGTGGTGATCGCCTCCCACCCCGTCGACCGCCCCTACTTCCGCAACACCGCCCGGAAGGTCGACCCCGCGACCACCGCCCCGCCCGCCACCGCCGCCCGCCCCGGGAAGACCCCCGCCCCCGCCCCCGCCGCGCCCGAACCCACCCGCCCCCGGCTCGCCCCCGGGTGGACGCCGCGCGGCCTGGTCTCGCTGCGCAAGCCCGGCGTCCCGGCGACCCCGCCGCGCCGCACGATGATCGTCTCGCTGGTCAAGGGCGAAGCGATGGTCCCGGCGGAGCCGCTCGCCGCGACCGTCCCGCTCGGCAAGCCCGAACGCGTCGAACACGTCGAACGCGTCGAACTCGGCAAGGGCGCGCCCGTTCCCGGGGCTGTCGGTGCCCCGCCGGTGGCGCTCGAGAAGACGCTCGAACTCCCGGACCCGGCCGACCCGTCGGCCGCCACCCTCCCGCTGCCGGGCCCCGACCCGCTCGCCGCGACCGTCCCGCTCGGCAAGCCGGCCCCCGCCCCGTTCGTCGAACGCGCCCCCGAGCCGGACGCCCCGCCCCGGCACGACCCGCTCGCCGCCACCACCCCGCTGCCCGGGCCGGGCGTTCCGGCCGTGACCGCAGCCGCAGCAGCAGCCGAAGCCGCGAGCCCGACCGCGACCGTCCGGCTCGGCAAGGGGTCCGAGGCCCCGGCGGCCGACCCCGGGCAGGTGCCGCCCGGCGACTACCTGGAGACGATCGGCCACATCGTGCGCAACGCCGAGGCCGGCGACCACGACACCGCCGCCGCGCTCGCCCTCGCGCTGGAGGAGAAGGCCGTCGGCGCGTACGGTGCCCGCGCCCCCGTCGTGCTCCAGGTCCGCCAGGTCCGCGCCCACGTCTGCCGGGTCGGCGGACTCCCCTCGGTCGCCGCCGAGCTCTACCGCCAGGTCGCCGCGGCCCTCCTCCAGACCGACGGCCCCGACCACCCCGAGACCCAGCGCGCCGTCACCAACGCCGAGGCCTGCTGGCGCGCCGTGAAGGACCCCACCGAGGCCATCCGGATCGCCCCCGACATCATCGAGCTCCGCGCCCACCTCCCCGGCCCGGAGAACCGCAAACTCCGCGCCGCGGAACGCTACCTGCGCCAGCTCGCCGCAGCCAAGGCCGGCGGCTAGCCACCAGGGCCCGTCCGGCGGACCTTGCCGGGATCTCCCCGAGCACAGCCGCTGCTGCGGGCCTTGACGGCGCTTCCGATCAATTGGGTCGACACCCGTTCCGGGCTGCGGGAAACTCCTCGCGATGACTCAACGAACCGACACGCCTCCCGCGTGGGACGAGCGTACGCAGCTGGCCACTTTCCTGGACTACGCCCGTGACACCGCGCGAGCCAAGTGTGAGGGCGTGTCCGCCGAGGACGCCCGCAAGGCCCCGCTCTCGAGTTCACCGCTGATGACGCTGTGCGGGCTGATCAGCCATCTGCGGTGGGTCGAGTACCACTGGTTCCAAGTGGTGTTCCTGGGCGAGGAGCCCGCGGGGCCGCTCACCGAGGCGACCGACGACGATCCCGACCCCGAGATGCGGACGGCAGTCGACATTCCGTTGCCCCGGCTTCTTGCCGAGTACGAGGAGCAGAGCGCGCGCTACCGCCGCCTGGTGTCCGACCACGACCTGAACTCAACGGCCAGGCGCCCCATCAGGGACGGCCGCAACGTGGACCTCCGGTGGGTGATCCTCCACCTCATCGAGGAGACGTCCCGCCACAACGGCCACCTCGATGTCGTGCGTGAGCTGGTCGACGGGCGGACCGGCGCCTGAAACCGGTCGTGCGGGTTGCGGGCGGAGCCCCAGTCGGATCGCTGCCACGGTGGCGGTGCCGTGGAGGACGTGGGCCCGCTTGTCGAAGCCGGTCGGCCTGTCGCCTCGGCTGCCGCGGCGCTTGAGTGTGGCCCGCTGGTCCTTCGGCCCGGGGGTGGTGTGCTTGATCCGGCGTCTTCGCGGGTAGCGGCGGTTCCAGCGGGATGAGTGCGCCTCGTCGCCGCCGAGGTGATCGGGCCGGGTGAGGGGACGGCCGCCGGCCGGGAGACGGACGGTACGCACGGCGGCCCGGGCCGCCGTCAAGGGCCGCCTCAGCGGGCGCCGCCGTTGACGTACAGGGTCTGGCCGCTGACGTACGCGGCGTCCTCGCTAGCGAGGAAGGCGACCACGGCGGCGACCTCCTCGGGCCGGCCGACCCGGCGCAGCGGGGTGCGGCCGGCGACCTCGGCCTGGTGCTCCTCGGGGGTCGCGCCGACCCGCTCGGCGGTCGCGGCGGTCATCGAGGTGGCGATGTAGCCGGGGGCGACGGCGTTCACGTTGACGTTGTAGGGGCCGAGTTCGATGGCCAGGGTGGCGGTGAGGCCCTGGATGCCGGCCTTCGCCGCCGCGTAGTTGGCCTGGCCGCGGTTGCCGAGCGCGGAGCGCGAGCTCAGCGACACGATCTTGCCGTACTTCTGGGCCACGAAGTACCGCTGCGCGACGTGCGCGCAGTTGTAGGCGCTGGTCAGGTTGACCGCGAGCACGGTGTCCCAGTCCTGCTTGGGCATCTTGAAGAACAGGTTGTCGCGGGTGATCCCGGCGTTGTTGACCAGGATGTGCACCCCGCCCAACTCCTCGACCACGGTGGCGAACACGGCCGCCACCGCGTCGTAGTCGGCGACGTCGCACCCGTACGCCCGCGCACTGCCGCCCGCCGCGGCGATCTCCTCCACGGTGCCCTTCGCGCGCTCCGCCGTGAGGTCGACCACGGCCACCGTCGCGCCCTCCTCGGCCAGCCGCCGGGCGGTGGCCGCCCCGATGCCCTGCGCGGCCCCGGTCACCACCGCGATCCTGCCGTCGAACCTGCCCATCGCCGCACTCCGTTCCTGAGGTCCCGTCATGTCCGTTGAGAGGGAAGCTTGTTCAGTCGCGTTCGACCAGGACGGCGGAGCCCTGGCCGACGCCGACGCACATGGTGGCCAGGCCGCGCCGGTCGCCGGTGCGGCGCATCCGGTGCAGCAGGGTGGTGAGGATGCGGGCGCCGGAGCAGCCCAGCGGGTGGCCCAGGGCGATCGCCCCGCCGGAGGGGTTGACCAGCTCCGGGTCGATGCCCAACTCGCGCACCGAGGCCAGCGCCTGGGCCGCGAAGGCCTCGTTGAACTCGGCGGTGTGCACGTCGGTGAGCTTCCAGCCGGTGCGCTCCAGCACCCGCCGGGTGGCCGGTACCGGGCCGATGCCCATCACGTCGGGGTGCACGCCCGCCGAGGCGCCCGCCACGTACCGGCCCAGCGGCTCCAACTCCAGTTCTTGCAGCGCCTGTTCGCTGACCAGCAGCAGCGCCGCCGCGCCGTCGTTCATCGGCGAGGCGTTGCCCGCGGTGACCGTCCCGCCGGGGCGGAACACCGGCTTGAGGGCGGCCAGCTTCTCGGCGGTGGTGTCCGGCCGGATCGACTCGTCGCGGTCGACCGCCGTCCCGTCCGGGCGGAGCACGGGCAGCAGTTCGGCGTCGAAGTGCCCGGACTCCCGGGCGGCGGCGGCCAGTCGGTGGCTGCGCAGCGCGAACGCGTCCTGCTCCTCGCGTCCGATCCGGTGGCGGGCGGCGACCTCCTCGGCGGTCTCGCCCATCGACAGCACGCCGTGCAGCTCGTGCATCCGGGGGTTGGTCAGCCGCCAGCCGAGCCGGGTGTCGAAGGTCTCCATCCGGTGCGGCAGCGCCTCGTCCGGGCGGGGCAGCACGAACGGGGCGCGGCTCATCGACTCGCAGCCGCCCGCGACGACGACGTCCGCCTCGCCGGAGCCGATCGCCCGGGCCGCGGTGGTGACGGCCTCCATCCCGGAGGCGCACAGCCGGTTGACGGTCGCGCCGGGGACGGTCTCGGGCAGCCCGGCCAGCAGGACGGCCATCCGGGCCAGGTTGCGGTTGTCCTCGCCGGCCTGGTTGGCGGCGCCCCAGTACACGTCGTCGATCCGCGCCGGGTCCAGCGCGGGCACGTCGGAGAGCAGCCCGCGCAGCACGGCCGCCGACAGGTCGTCGGGCCGGACGGCGGACAGCGCGCCGCGCAGCCGCCCGATCGGGGTGCGGCGGGCGGCGGCGATGAAGACCGGAAGCACTTCGTCGGGCTCCTTGTCGGTGACTCGGTGGTCGGTGGTCGGTGGTCGGCGATCGGTGGTCGGCGATCGGTGGTGGGCGGTCGGCGGGGAGGGGGTCAGAACGCGTTGACGCCGGTCAGGGAGCGCCCGATGAGCAGCTTGTGGATCTGGCTGGTGCCCTCGTACAGGGTCATCACCCGGGCGTCGCGCAGGTACTTGCCGACCGGGTACTCGTCGATGAAGCCGTACCCGCCGAACACCTGGAGCGCGTTGTTCGCGCAGCGCACCGCCGCCTCGGAGGCGTACAGCTTGGCCACCGAGGACTCGGTGGCGAACGGCAGGCCGCGGTCGATCAGGTCGGCGACCCGCCAGGTCAGCAGCCGGGCCGCGTCCACGTCGACGGCGATGTCGGCCAGCAGCTCCTGCACCAGCTGGTGGTGGGCGATGGGCTTGCCGAACTGCTCGCGCTCCCCGGCGTAGCGCACCGCCGCCTCCAGGGCGGCCCGGGCGATGCCGACGCAGCCCGCCGCGACCGACATCCGGCCCTTGGCCAGGGCGGCCATCGCCACCGTGAAGCCCTTGCCCAGTTCGCCCAGGCGGGCGCTGTCCGGCACCCGGACCCGGTCGAGGGCCAGCTCGGCGGTGGCCTGCCCGCGCAGGCCCAGCTTGCCGTGCACCGGGGTGCGGGTGAGGCCGGGCGTGTCGGTGGGCACCAGGAAGGCGCTGACGCCGCGGTGTCCGGGCTCTCCGGTGCGGGCGAAGACCAGGGCGACGTCCGCCCACGTCCCGTTGGTGATGAACATCTTGGCGCCGGAGATCAGCCAGTGGTCGCCGTCGCGCTCGGCCCGGGTGGTCAGGTTCGCCGCGTCCGAGCCGGTGCCGGGCTCGGTCAGCGCGAAGCAGCCCAGCGCCTCGCCCGAGCACAGCCGGGGCAGCCAGTGCCGCTTCTGCTCCTCGGTGCCGAAGGCGTTGACCGACTTGGCGACCAGCCCCAGCGTCACCGACACCACGCCGCGCACCGAGGAGTCGCCGCGGCCCAGCTCCTCCAGCACCAGGCAGTACGCCAGGTGGTCGCCGCCGCTGCCGCCGTACTCCTCCGGCAGGGTCAGCCCCAGGAGGCCCAGGTCGCCGAGCTTCTTGACGACGCCCAGGTCGATGGACTCCGCCCGGTCCCACCCGGCGGCGAACGGCACGATCTCCCGGTCGGTGAACTCGGCCGCCAACTGCCGTACGGCGGCCTGCTCCTCGGTCAGTTCCAGGTCCACGCGGCGACACCCCGAACAAGTCGACGATCCTGACGGTTCCTGCGGTGCCCGTAAACTAGCACTGCAAGTTTTACGGTGACTGTAGCCCGCCCCGCCCGGAACCGGAAGAGCACCCGGCGGCCCCCCGCAGCCGCCCGCGGGCACCTGCGAGAATGACCCGGACCCCGCAGGCCCGCGCCCCCAGGAGGCGGAGATCGCCCGACCCCGCACCCCCCTGCTCAGCCGGGAGCGCATCATCGCCGCCGCCCTCGCCCTGGTCGACGCCGAGGGCCTGGCCGCGCTCTCCACCCGCCGCCTGGCCGCCGAACTCTCGGTCAGCGGCCCCTCGCTCTACAACCACTTCGCCACCAAGGACGACCTGCTCGACGCCGTCGTCGACAGTGTGATGGGCGAGGTCGACCTCACCATGTTCGACGCGCCGGACGACTGGCGCACCGCCCTGCACGCCTGGGCCCGCTCCTACCGCGCCGCCCTCACCGCCCACCCCCACCTCGTCCCGGTCCTCGCCCAGGGCCCCGGCCGCCGCCCGCACGCCCTGCGGCTGGCCGACGCCGTCTTCGGCTGCCTGGTCGACGCCGGCTGGCCCCGCGGCCAGGCCACCCGGATCGGCGCCCTGATGCGCTACTTCGTCACCGGCTCCGCCCTCGCCTCCTTCGCGGCCGGCTTCCCCGACGACGCCAGCCTCTACGCCGCCGCCGACTACCCCCACCTCGGCGACGCCCACCGCCTCGCCGAACACCGCCGCAGCATCGACGAGGGCGCCTTCGCCACCGGCCTCGACGCCCTCCTCGACGGCCTCGACCTGCGCTACCGCCGCCTGCCCTGAGCCCCCGGCCTGCCCCGGACCGCCGGGCCGCCGGACGTCGGGCCGGAGCTGCCGCCCGGCGGAAGCCGTCAGGGCCGCCGCCACCGGCTCCCGTGGTCGCGGCAGTCCGGCGAGCACCGGGCCGGCTCCGGCAGCGTCCAGGCGAACACCGCGAAGTCCGCCGCCCGCTGCGAGTCCGCCGCCAGCTCGGGCAGGCCCGCCGGGCGCCGCAGCAGACAGCGGTGGCGCAGCAGGTCCTCGGCCTCCGCCCGGGTCAGGAGGTCCTCGAGAGCGTGGTGGTCCGACAGCCGCTCGGGGGCGCGCACCACGTTCAGCCGGTCGCCGTCCGCCGTCCGGAAGTCCATCCGGTGGCGGGTGCTCCACTGCGAGTTCGACCCCCAGCCCTGCGCCAGGTCCACCGTCGGCCGGCCGCGCCGCCGGTGCGCCCAGTACAGCGGCGACCCGTCCGCCCAGCCCGGCTCGGCCACCCGCGAGCCGGCCCGGACCCGTACCCCGGCGCGGGTGAACAGCAGTTCGCCGAGGACGAACCCCGGCCAGAGCACCTCCAGCAGCTCGACCGGCGCGTCCGGGTCCCCGGCGGGCACCAGCTCGGCGATCTCGTGCAGGAACGGGTCGAAGCCGTCCGCCGCGCCGACCTCCGCCATCCCCAGCCGGGCGAAGAACGCCGCGTACCCCGCCCGGTCCAGGCCCAGCCGTGCCCCGTCCCGCACCGGCCCGTCGCCGTACGGCGGTTGGAGGTCCAGGGCCAGCACGTCCGCGACCCGGCCCAGCGCGTACAGCTCCTCCTCCAGACCGCGCCGCTCCTTCCGGGGCAGCCGGGTGAACGACGCGAACGCGGCCGCCGGGGCCAGCAGTTCCGCGTACCGGGGCAGTGCCCGCGGCGCCCAGGCGTCCAGCAGCCACGGTGTCACGCCCGGGTCGCCCAGCGCCATCAGCGCCCGGTGCAGCTCCCGGCCCGCGCCCCGCGGCTCCGACCCGCTCGTCGGGAACAGCGCAGGTCCCAGGGACTCCAGCGCCCGCCGCACCTCGTCGGCCGGGTCGCCCGCGTGGTACGGGCGTTCGCTCGGCTCGATGCCGTCCAGGAACTCCTGGTAGCGCAGCGCGGAGTGCACGTGCGCCAGCGGCGCCGCCAGCTCCAGGGCCCGCTCCGGGTTGCTGCGCGGTGCCAGCGCCCGCCAGGCCGCGACCCAGCGCGCGCGGACGTCCGCCCAGCGCTCCGGGGACAGGAACGCGGCGGGCCGCAGCCCGTCCAGCGCCGGGTGGCCCCAGACCGCGTCGGAGAAGTCCAGGACGGTGACTCGCTCGCCGTCGAAGCGCCAGTTGCCCGGGTGGAAGTCGCCGTGCACCAGTGTCGACGGCAGTCCGCAGTGGGCGAGTACGGCCGCGATGCCGGGCAGCAGCCCGGCCAGTTCCAGCGCCTTCGCGTACTCCGCGTCCGTCAGTTCCGGCCGCAGCCGCTCCAGCAGCGCCGGGAAGCGGGCGGCCAGTGCGGCCGGGGAGCGGTCCGGCAGCTCGCCCGGGCCGTCCGCGGCGACCGCCGCCTGCACCGCCGTCCACCGGTCGAGCACGTCCAGCATGCCGTCGGCCGGTACGCCCCAGCAGTCCACCCCGGGCACGTTCGCGAGCAGCACCCGCCGGCCGTCCGCCGCGAGCACCTGCGGCACCAGCTCCGGGTCGGCCTTCCCCGCCCGGGCGATCACCGCCGCCTCCGGCACCGCGAACGGCGGGGTGCTCTTCAGCCACACCGGGCCGTCCCCGGTCGGGAACCGCGAGAGCGCCGACAGGTTCCAGCTCCGCACCTGCTCCACCGGCCCCCGCCTGGGCCGCCCCAGCGCCGCCAACTCGCCGTCGGCCCAGGCCCATTCCGCGCCCAGCCCGTCCGCCGACGCCCACCGCAGGCGCAGCGGGTGGCCCGCGTCCGGCACCGCCCCGGGCGCGGCCGGGACGCCGGTCGGACGCCGCGCCGCCATCGCCAGGTACACCGTCCGGCCGCCCCGGCCGCCCGCGCCGCCCGTCACCGAGAGCAGCCGCAGCACCGCCAGCGGCACCCCCGCCGCCGCCGAGGCCCGCGCCGCGATCTCCCCGACCTGCGCCCAGAACGGCGAGTCCGTGGCGAACGGCCCCACCGCCCCGACGAGTTCGCCCTGCCACTCGACCATGACGGTCGCCGTCCGCTGCCCAGTCGTCTGCACCCGGGCATTCTCCGGACGACACCGGGCCCGCACCAGCGAATAACGCGGATCACCGCAGGCGGCGGGCCCGGTCCCCGACGGACCGGTCAGTCCGAGCTGTCCTCGAAGGGACGGGAGAGCGAGAGCCCGAAGCGGCCCTCGTCGTCGGTCCACCAGTCGGTCAGGCGCAGGCCGGAGGCGAAGAGTTCGCGTTCGACACGCTCGCGGCGGAACTTCGCGGAGACCTCGGTGTGCAGTTCCTCGCCGGCCTCGAAGTGCACGGGCAGGCCGAGGTCGGCGACCTTGACGGTCTGGTCGCGCAGGGAGCGCAGCCGCATCTCGATCCACTCGTGCTCGGCGTCCCAGAGCGCCACGTGCTCGAACTGCCCGGGGTCGAAGTCGGCGTCCAGCTCGCGGTTGAGCACCGACAGCAGGTTGCGGTTGAACGCGGCGGTGACCCCGGCGGCGTCGTCGTAGGCGGCGACCAGGACGCCGGGGTCCTTGACCAGGTCGGTGCCGAGCAGCAGCCAGTCACCGGGCAGGAGTTGGGCCCGCAGGCCGGTCAGGAAGCCGTGCCGTTCGGCGGGCAGCAGGTTGCCGAGGGTGCCGCCGAGGAAGACCACCAGCCGGGGGCCGCCGCCGTCGGGCAGGCCCAGGCTCCGGGTGAAGTCGGACAGCACGGCGGAGACGTCCAGCCCCGGGTACTCGGCGATGAGCGCCTTCGCGGCGGATTCGAGGGCGCTCTCGCTGACGTCGACCGGGACGTAGCGCTCCAGGGTGCCCGCGGTGCGCAGCGCGTCGAGCAGCAGGCGGGTCTTCTCGGAGGAGCCGGAGCCGAGTTCGACCAGGGTGCGGGCCCCGGTGGTGGCGGCGATCGTGTCGGCGCGGGCGGCCAGGATCTCGCGCTCGGCCCGGGTGGGGTAGTACTCGGGCAGCCGGGTGATCTCCTCGAACAGCTCGGAGCCGCAGGCGTCGTAGAACCACTTCGGGGGCAGCCGTTTGGGTCGGCCGCCCAGGCCCTCGCGGACGTCCGCGCGCAGCGCGTGGTGCAGGTGGTCGGCGGGCAGCAGACGGGTGAGCCGGTATCCGGTCATCGCGGGGCGTCCTCTCGAATGCGCGGGCCGACGGCGGCCAGCGGGGTCAGCGAGCTGCCGGCCGCGTCGGCCACCAGCAGGGTGCGGTCGGGGACTTCGGACCAGCCGGGCCCGTCGTCGAAGGGCTCGGAGGCGAGCAGCACCGAGCCGTCTGGGTCGCGGCGCTGGAACAGGGTGTCGCCCCACGCCGTGGCGGCGAGCGAACGGCCGTCGGTGGCCAGCAGGTTGATCCGGGACTCGGCCGACTCCGCGGCGAGCAGGCAGACTTCGGCCAGCGACTCGCCGAGTTCCGCGCCCGCGCGCAGCCGGTTCAGCACCAGGGCCCACAGCAGCGCCGAGTCGGTGCGCGCCTCCAGCTCCAGCAGCTCGGCGGCGGGCAGCAGCGCGGCCAGCGGGGCGAACGCGCCCGGCCAGCCGGGCAGGACGCCGTTGTGGCTGAACAGCCAGCGCCCGGCGGCGAACGGGGCGGCGGCCTGCGCCCCGGCGGCGCAGCCGGCGGTGGCGGAGCGGACGGCGCCGAGCACGGCGTGCGAGCTGACCACCCGGGCCAGGTCGGCGAGGTCGCCGTCGGCCCAGATCGGGCCCTCCCGCCGGTAGCGGGCCGGGCGTTCGTCGCCGGGCGCGTACCAGCCGACGCCGTAGCCGTCGGCGTTGACGGTGCCGTGGCGCTGGAGCCGGGGCGCCCAGGACTGGCGCAGCAGCCCGTACGGCGGGTCGAGCAGGACCGAGCGGATCGGGACCGGGCGCCCCAGGTAGGCGAAGTGGCGGCACATCAGGCGCGCGCCCCCGAGCCGCCGCGGCCCCGGTCGCCGCGGGGGCCGCCGGAGCCCGGTCCGGCGCCGTTCCCGGCGCCGTCCCCGGTGCGGGGCTCGGCGTCGCGGGCGGTGCGGAAGCCGGCGAAGATCTGCCGCCGCACGGGGTAGTCCCAGTTGCGGAAGGTGCCGCGGCAGGCGACCGGCGCGACCGCGAACGAGCCGCCGCGCAGCACCTTGTACTCGGGGCCGAAGAACACCTCCGAGTACTCCCGGTACGGCCAGGCCGCGAACCCCGGGTAGCCAGTGAAGTCGCTGGCCGTCCACTCCCACACGTCACCGATCAACTGCCGTGCGCCGTACGGCGACTCGCCCTCGGGGTAGGCGCCGACCGGGGCCGGGCGCAGGTGCCGCTGGCCGAGGTTGGCGTGCTCGGGGCCGGGCGCGGCGTCGCCCCACGGGAAGCGCCGGGAGCGGCCGGTGGCGGGGTCGTGCCGGGCGGCCTTCTCCCACTCCGCCTCGGTCGGCAGCCGCCGCCCCGCCCACCGGGCGTACGCGTCGGCCTCGTACCAGCTCACGTGCAGCACCGGCTCGTCCTCCGGCACCGGTTCGAGGTGGCCGAAGCGGCGGCGCAGCCACTGCCCGCCCTCCTGCCGCCAGAACAGCGGCGCCTCCAGGCCGGCCGACATCCGGTGCGCCCAGCCCTCGGGCGTCCACCAGCGCGGGTCCCGGTAGCCGCCGTCGGCGATGAAGCGCTGGTAGGCGCCGTTGGAGACCGGCGTGGTGTCGAGCCAGAACGCGGGCAGCTCGACCGGGTGGGCCGGGCGCTCGTTGTCCAGCGACCACGGCTCGGTGTCGGTGCCCATGGTGAACGGCCCGGCGGGGACCAGGACTTCGGCGGGCAGCGGGCCGGCGGCGGCGGGCGGCGGCGGGGCGTCCAGCACGGCCGGGCCGGTGCGCAGCTGGTGGGTGATCAGCATGGTCTCGTCGTGCTGCTGCTCGTGCTGGACGATCATCCCGAACGCGAACCCGGCGTCCAGCAGCGGCGCTCCCTCCAGCGGGGAGGCGGCCAGCAGGTCCAGCACCCGGCCGCGCACCTCGTGCGCGTAGGCGCGGGCCTCGGCGGGCGGCAGCAGCGGCAGCCGGGGCCGCTCGGCGCGCGGGTGCTCGAACGCGTCGTACAGCGGGTCGATCTCCGGGTGCAGCGGGTCGCGGCCGCCGACGTTGCGCAGCAGCCACAGCTCCTCCTGGTTGCCGATGTGCGCCAGGTCCCACACCAGCGGCGACATCAACGGCGAGTGCTGGGCGACGAGTTCGGCGTCGTCGACGGCCTCGGTGAGCTGGGCGGTGCGCTCCCGCGCGGCGAGCAGCTCGAAGGCGATCAGGTCGCGCAGCAGCGCGGGGTCGGTCCGGTCGGCGTTCAGCACGGGGCGTCCTCCAGCCGTACGAAAGGGGTGGCGGTCAGCACGGGGCGTCCTCCTGGAGGACGGCGGCTCCGGTGCGCAGGGCGGTCAGCTGGTCGTCGGCCGGGCAGCGGCCGCGGGCCGGGTAGCGCTCGGCGAACTCGACCAGCGGGGTGCGCAGTTCGCTGCCCCGGCGGGCCAGCGAGCGTTCGGCGGCGGCGAAGCACAGCAGGGCGGCGCGGCGCAGGTCCGGGTCGGCCATGCCGAGCGCGGCGGCGCGCCGCCACAGGCCCGAGCGCGGGGCGCGGCTGCCCGCGTGGCCGAGCCGCTCCAGCGCGGCGCGGGCCTCGTCGGCCGCCACCGGGTCGTCCAGCAGCGCGCTGACCAGGGCCAGCGGCACCCGCCAGCCCTCGGCGGGCTGGGCGTCCATCATCCGCAGCTCCAGGTGCCCGTGCGGGCGCACCGGCGGGAACAGCGTGGTGCGGTGGTAGTCCAGGTCGGCCAGGGTGGCGGGCCGCTCGCCCGCGCCGCGCAGCCAGCCGCGGAAGGTCAGCCGGGCCGGCGCGTCCCACGGCAGCCCGCCGGAGCGGCGCACGCACAGCAGCGCGGCGTCCAGCACGTACCGGGCCCAGGCGTCGCGCGGGTCGGCGGACGGCGGCGGGGCCAGCGTCCGGGAGGGGTCCATCCGGGACCAGACCAGCTGCCGGGTCGACTTCCATCCGGTCGGACGGCCCTCCAGCAGCGGCGAGTTGGCGAACGCGGCGACCAGCACCGGCCCCAACTCGTGCGTCAGCCGCCAGCGTTCGGCGCAGTCGGCCTCGGTGCCGGCGTCCACGCAGACCTGCACGGAGGCGGTGCCGGTCATCATGATCCGGCCCCAGGGCCCGCCGCGGTCGAAGTAGCGCCCCATCGCCCGGTAGCGCGGGTGGTCGGCCAGCATCCGCCGCTCGCGGTCCATCGGGTCGGTGCCGCTGCCGGTCAGCCGCAGGCCCTCGGCGGCCAGCGCCGCCCGCAGCACCGCCTGGTCGGCGCTCAGCCCGGCCGCGCAGCGGGCCGGGTCGGCGGCGGGCGGGGAGCTGAGCTCGACCTGCCCGCCGGGTTCGCGCGTCAGCCGCGAGCCGGCCGGGAGCACCGGGCCGTCGGCCGAGTCGGGCAGCACCGCCAGCGCGGCCGCCACCCGGTCGGGATCCACCGGGGAGCCCGGACATCGGGCGTCGTGGACGAACCACTCCGCCTCCACCCCGACCAGCGCCGGAGGACCGATCTTGAAGCAGATGGCGCCCAGGTGCCGTTCGGCCGACGCCTCGGTCAGCTCCGTCCGGAGCGTCACGCTGTGTACCGGATCGACGGCCGGAGCGGCCTGTTGCGGACGTACAGATGTCACCGGGTTTCACCATCCCTCGGTTCGCGACTTGAGCCCGGTTGTTCCTGCTCAGTCTGCTCCGGGGCAAACCTCGATGCCGCCCGAACGCCCTCCTCGCAGGTCAGCCGGGTGAGAGCGGTGCGCAGGCGGTCCAGTGGCAGGGCGAAATTCAGCCGCAGGCGCCCGGAACCGGCCGCTCCGAAATCCGTCCCGTCCGCCAGCTCGACATGACGCTCGGTGAGCAGCTCCTCCCGGGTGCCGAGCCCCGCCCCGTCCAGCCAGAGCAGGTACGACGCCTGCGGGCGGGCCAGCACCGCACCGCCCAGCGCGGCCGTCGCCAGCTCCCGGGCCCGCACCAGGTGCGCCAGCAGGGCGTCCAGCCACGGCCCGCCCTCGGCCAGCGCCGCCCGCTGCGCCACCGCGCCCAGCAGCCCTCCCTCCCACAGGCCGAAGCCCGCCATCACCGCCGCCAGCCGCTCCCGCAGCCCCGGGTCCGGCACCAGCGCGAAGCAACTCGGCAGGCCCGAGACGTTGAAGGTCTTGCCGACCGAGTTCAGCGTCACCACGTTCGGCGCCCCGCCGGTCACCGCCACCGCGACCGGCTGCTCCACGCCCGCGTCCGGGTGCCGCAGGTCGCCGTGCACCTCGTCCGAGACCAGCAGCCCCGGGGCGGCCGCCGCGGCCAGCGCCCGGACGTCCTCGGCCGGCCAGATCCGCCCGGTCGGGTTGTGCGGGCTGCTCAGCAGCACCAGGCCCGGCCGGGCCGCCGCGACCCCGGCCAGCGGCAGCCGGTACGGGTCGGCCGGGTCGCCGGTCGCCGACAGCGGCAGCTCCCGGGTGTCCACCCCCGCGGCCCGGCAGACCCGGGCGAAACCGCCCCACTCCGGCGTCACGAACACCGCCGGACCCGCCAGCGGACGCACCGCCTCCAGCAGCAGCCGCACCGCCGTGCCCGGCGCGAACGGCAGCAGCATCACCCAGCGCGGGTCCACCGCCACCCCGTGCCGCCGCCGGTACCAGTCGGCCACCAGCGCCCGGTCCGCGTCCTCCGCCACCGGGTACCCGAACGCCGGGTGACCCGCCCGCGCCCGCAGCGCCGCCGCCACCGCCGGCGGCCCCGGCAGGTCCATGTCCGCCACCCCCATGGCGATCCGCCCCGCCCCCGCCCGCGCCCACTTCGCACTGCCCGTCCCCGCCCGCGAGAACCGCTCGAACACCGGGTGCTCCCTCCGTCGCCGTCCCCTCACGCTAGGCCGGAACGGGCGCGGACGGGGGCGGACAGCACCGCGCCGGAGGGCAGCGCCGCCGCTCCTGACGCCCCGCCGCTCCTGACGCCCCGGAAGCCCCGCCCGCGACGCCCGCGACGCCCGCGACGCCCGCGACGGTCCGTGATCGGCGCAGGTGCGGCAGGGCCGCGGCCGGTTCCCCGGTTCGGCGGGGCGACCCGCCGGGGGTAGAGTGGGAGCGCGGCGCCTCCGGGCGCTGAACGGCGGTGGGGCCCGCCGGACCCGAACCGCGGCAGTGGCCGCCAACGGTCCCTACTTGTGACGGTCGCGCCCGCACGTCCGGGCGCCGCGCGAGTAGGAGACGCATGCCCGTGGAACGACCCCGCGCCGGAACGGCGGCCGAGCCCGTCGCCCCCGACCTCGAAGCCACCCCCGCCGAGCGGCCCGCCCGCAGCCGTGATCGCGGCCGGCTACCGGTCCTCGCCGTGATCGCGGTCGGCGGCGTGCTCGGCGCGAGCGCCCGCTACGCCATCGCGCTGGCCTGGCCCACCGCGCCGGGCGCCTTCCCGTGGAGCACCCTGGTGGTGAACGCGGTGGGCTGCGCGGTGATCGGCGTCTTCCTGGTGGCGATCACCGAGGCGTGGGCGGCGCACCGGCTGGTGCGGCCGTTCTTCGGCACCGGCGTGCTGGGCGGCTTCACGACCTTCTCCACCTACACGGTGGACGTCCAGCGCCTGGTCGAGGGCGGCCACGCCGCGACGGCGCTCGGGTACCTGGCCGCGACGCTGGCCGCGGCGATGGCGGCGGTGTGGGCGGGCGCGCAGGCGGCCCGCCGGGTGATCGGGCGGAGGACACGATGACCGGACTCACGGGCCCCGCGCTGCGGGTGACGGTGTACGTCGGGGAGGACGACCTCTGGCACCACCGGCCGCTGTACAGCGAGATCGTCCACCGGGCGCACGCCGCCGGACTGGCCGGGGCGAGCGTCTTCCGCGGCGTCGAGGGCTTCGGCGCCTCCTCGCTGGTGCACACCGCCCGGCTGTTGTCGCTCAGCGACGACCTGCCGGTGGCGGTCGTGATCGTGGACGCCGAGGAGCGGGTGCGGGCGTTCCTGCCGCAACTGGACGAACTCGTCACCGGGGGAATGGTGGTCCTCGACGCGTGCGAGGTCGTCCGGCACGTCGGCCGCGACAGGGGGAAGAAGTGAACTGGCTGCTGGTGATCGTCGGGGCGGCCGTCGGCGCGCCGCTGCGCTACCTGACCGACCGGGCGGTGCAGTCCCGCCACGACACGCTCTTCCCGTGGGGCACCTTCGTCGTCAACGTCGCCGGGTCGATGGTGCTGGGGCTGCTGACCGGCGCGGTGGCGGCCGGGGCGGCCTCCTCGCACCTCCAACTGCTGGTGGGGACCGGGTTCTGCGGAGCGCTGACCACGTACTCGACGTTCTCCTACGAGACGCTGCGGCTGGCCGAGAGCGGCGCCCGGTTCTACGCGGTGGCGAACGCGGCCGGCAGCGTAGCCGCCGGCCTGGGCGCGGCCTTCACCGGCAACGCGATCGCCCAGGCCCTGTGGGCGTGAACCCGGGCCCGGTGCCCGCCACCGCAGCCGAACCGGGCCGGGCTTGAGCCCTGAGTCCCGACCCCGGCGCTCCCGCCCCGGCGGGTCAGCCGGTGAGCCGCCGTTCGAGCGGGGTGCGGAAGCGCGGGGTGACCCGGGTCTCGGCCAGCAGGGCGCGCAGGGCGGCGACCTTCGCGGCGAGGGCCGCGCGGGCCTCGGGGCCGGGGTCGCTGAGGAGTTCGAACCGCACCTCGCCGTCGGGGTGCCGGCCCCAGCCGCCGACCACGCGGCCGTTCCACCAGGCGGTGGGGCCGAGGTTGCCGGAGCGGTCGGCCAGTTCGGAGCGGTGGCCGGGGGAGAGGTACCAGTCGCGGTCCTTCCAGCCCATCACGCTGGGGTCGAGGGCCGGGAGCAGGGCCGCCCAGGGGGCGGGTTCGGCGACCGGTTCGAGGTCGTCGGGCAGCACGAAACCGGTCGCGCCGTCGGCGAGTCCGACCTCGACGGCCGCGCACGCGGCCAGCGCGGCCCGCACCTCGCGGACGCCCCAGCCGGTCCACCAGGCCAGGTCCTGCTCGCCGGCCGGGCCGTACGAGGCCAGCCAGCGCCGGGCCAACTCGGCCTGCGCGGCTGCCCGTTCGGCGGCGGACGGGGCGGCGGGGACGGGCGGGCCGGGCACCCAGCGGTGCCGGCTGCTGGTCCAACCGCCGAGCGGGCGGCGGCGGACCACGGCGCCCTCCATGCCGAGCAGCCGCAGCAGCCGCATGCCGACCGGCTGGACGGTCTGGTAGGAGGTGCCGATGCCGTAGTCGATCGTTTCGCGCAACTGAGGTACCAGTTCGCTCAGTTGACTTCCCGTCAGGCCGTCCGGGGCGTCGGCGAGGGCGTCGGTGAGGGCGGCCAGCACGGCGTCCTGCGCGGCGGAGGTCCAGGCGGCGTCCCGGCCGGAGGCGGCGAAGTCCTTGAGCAGGCGGGTGCGTTCGGCGGCGCCGGCCTTCGCGGTGGTCGAGGCGTACAGCGCCGGTCCGAGCTCGGCAGGGATCGCGAAGAGGGTCTTGCGCGGGCCGTGGCGGCGCAGCACGGTGCCGTCGGCGTACAGGGCGCGCTCGGTGTCGGCGACGCCCGGGACGGCGAGCCGGGCCGCGACGGCGAGGAACACCGTGGCGGGGTCGGTGGCGTGCACGGCGACCAGGTCCGCCACCACCTGCTCGGCGCGGTCGGCCGCGGTGCCGGGGGCCAGCCGGTGCCGCCGGGCGAGCCGGGCGCGGCGTTGGTCGTCGTCGAACGTGGGGCGGGTGGGCACGGGACACCTCCTCCGGATCGGGGACAGCCTGCCACGTGCGGGCCGGCCGGGCGTGAAAGTTTCGGGTGGCGGCGGGGGTGTCCGGGGTGCGGGGGAGCGGCTGCCGGTCAGGCGCGGGCGCCGGTCGGGGCCGGGCGGGACGGGGCGCCGGCCAACCGCTCCGGTGCGGTGGTGAACGGTGGTGTTCAGCGGGCCTGTCGGGGCGACGGCGGTGCCCGCCCCGGGGCGGCGGCCGGACGGCCGAACGGCGACGGGCGGCGTCCATCGAGGTTGGCGGGAGCGCTCCCACGGGTTCTGTCGAACTTCTTGACGGGAGTGTGAGGTCATGGCTTCATATCGGTTGTCCCCGAGCTGAGTTGGTCTCAGCCCAGGCCAAGTATGGGAGCGCTCCCATTAGTTGGGAGCTCTTCCGTCGAGTCCGTCCCCCACCCGAAAGGACTCCCTTACCGTGTCGGCAAATCTGACGCGCCGTCTCCGGACGGCGGCAGCGGCCGCGGTGCTCAGCGCCGCGACCCTGCTCCCCCTTGCCGTGTCGACCACCGCCGCCCACGCGGCGACCCGCGTGGACAACCCCTTCGTCGGCGCCGGGGTCTACGTGAACCCCGAATGGGCCGCCCACGCCGCCGCCGAGCCGGGCGGTTCGGCCGTCGCCAACCAGCCCACCGCCGTCTGGATGGACCGCATCGCGGCCATCGCCGGCGGCAACGGCGTCATGGGTCTGCGCGACCACCTGAACGCCGCGGTGCAGCAGGCCGCGGGCAAGCCGTACGTGTTCCAGGTCGTCATCTACGACCTGCCGGGCCGCGACTGCGCCGCCCTGGCCTCGAACGGCGAGCTCGGCCCCACCGAGCTGCCGCGTTACAAGAGCGAGTTCATCGACCCGATCGCCGCGATCCTGGCCGACCCGGCCTACGCGAACCTGCGGATCGTCACCACGGTCGAGATCGACTCGCTGCCGAACCTGGTGACCAACGCGGGCGGCACCGCCACCGCCACCCCCGCGTGCGACGTCATGAAGGCCAACGGCAACTACATCAACGGCGTCGGCTACGCGCTGGCCAAGCTCGGCGCGATCCCGAACGTCTACAACTACGTGGACGCCGGCCACCACGGCTGGCTCGGCTGGGACTCCAACCTCCAGCCGGCCATCGACACCATCAAGCAGGCCGCCACCGCGTCCGGCTCGACGGTCAACAACGTCCAGGGCTTCATCGTCAACACCGCCAACTACTCGGCGCTGCACGAGCCCAACTTCACCGTCAACGACACGGTGAACGGCACCTCGGTCCGC
This sequence comes from Kitasatospora sp. SolWspMP-SS2h, assembly GCF_003259315.1. Classification (GTDB taxonomy): domain Bacteria; phylum Actinomycetota; class Actinomycetes; order Streptomycetales; family Streptomycetaceae; genus Kitasatospora; species Kitasatospora fiedleri. The sequence goes on from NZ_QLLT01000002.1 coordinate 82,720, forward strand.
CAGAGCAAGTGGGTCGACTGGAACTACTACGTCGACGAGGCGTCCTACGCCAAGGCGTGGCGCACCAAGGCGATCGCCTCCGGATTCAACGCGAACATCGGCATGCTGATCGACACCTCCCGCAACGGCTGGGGCGGCGCCAACCGCCCGACCGGCCCGGGCCCGAAGACCTCGGTCGACGCGTACGTCGACGGCAGCCGGATCGACCGCCGCTTCCAGACCGGCAACTGGTGCAACCAGTCCGGCGCGGGCCTCGGCGAGCGCCCGAAGGCCGCCCCCGAGGACGGCATCGCCGCGTACGTGTGGGTGAAGCCCCCGGGTGAGTCGGACGGTGCGAGCTCGGCCATCGCCAACGACGAGGGCAAGGGCTTCGACCGGATGTGCGACCCGACGTACACCGGCAACCCGCGCAACAACAACAACATGTCGGGCGCGCTGCCGAACGCCCCGGTGGCCGGCCACTGGTTCTCGGCCCAGTTCCAGGAGCTGCTGAAGAACGCCTACCCGGCGATCGGCACCGGCACCGCGGACACCACCGCCCCGACCGCGCCGACCAACCTCGCGGCGACCACCACCGCCAGCAGCGCCGCGCTGACCTGGACCGCCTCGACCGACAACGTCGGCGTGACGGGCTACAACGTGTACCGGGGCGGCACCCTGGTCGGGTCCACCAGCACCACCTCGTACACCGACACCGGTCTGAGCGCCTCCACCGCGTACTCGTACACGGTCAAGGCCAAGGACGCGGCCGGCAACCTCTCCGCCGCCTCCGCGGCGCTGAGCGTCACCACCGCCTCCGGCGGCACCTCCGACACCACCGCCCCGACCGCCCCGACCAACCTCGCGGCGACCACCACCGCCAGCAGCGCCGCGCTGACCTGGACGGCCTCGACCGACAACGTCGGTGTCACGGGCTACAACGTGTACCGGGGCGGCACCCTGGTCGGGTCCACCAGCACCACCTCGTACACCGACACCGGTCTGAGCGCCTCCACCGCGTACTCGTACACGGTCAAGGCCAAGGACGCGGCCGGCAACCTCTCCGCCGCCTCCGCGGCCGTCACCGCCACCACCCAGGCCGGCACCGGCACCGGCGGCGCCGGCTGCACCGCCACCTACAAGGTCAGCAGCGACTGGGGCGCCGGCTTCAACGCCGACGTCACCGTGACCGCGGGCAACACCGCGATCAAGTCCTGGAAGGTCACCTGGACCTACGCGGGCAACCAGCAGGTCACCAACCTGTGGAACGGCACCGTCAGCCAGTCCGGCAAGTCCGTGACCGTCACCAACACCGGCTACAACGGCGCGGTCGCCGCCAACGGCTCCACCAGCTTCGGCTTCGGCGCCAGCTACTCCGGCAGCAACGCCGTCCCGACCCTGACCTGCACCGCCACCAGCTGACGCCGGGCAGCCGGTAGCCCGCGGCGGGCCCGCGGCAAGCCGCTACCGGACCCGACCGACGCGGGAGAGAACCGCGAAGCACCACCCCGGAGGCACCGCCCCCGTGCAGGGTCTGCACGGGGGCGGTCGCCCGTCCACCGCCGTACGGACGCCGCCGCTCGTCCGCCGGCACCCGTCTACCGCCGCAGGGACGCCGCCGCCCGTCCACCGCCACTGCCCGTCCGCCGTCGCCGCACGGACGTGCCGTGGGCACGTGCCGCGCACACGTGCCGCGGCGCGCCGCCGTTCGGCTGCCGGCGCTTGCGACCCGGATCGGAAGTGTAGGAGGATCTTGTTGTCCTCTTGCCATTTTCGACTGCCGGGCCGGAAGGCCGGAAGGAGTGCCGTCATGGCGCGTCCGAACTGGGTGCCCGCGGGGACCGACCTCGACAAGCCGAACGCGGCCCGGGTGTACGACTACTACCTCGGCGGTTCGCACAACTTCGAGGTCGACCGGCAGATGGCGCGCAAGGCGATCGAGCTCTGGCCGGACCTCCCGATGATCATGCGGGCCAACCGGGCCTTCCTGCGCCGCGCCACCCAGTTCGCCGCCGCCGAGGGCATCAGCCGCTTCCTGGACATCGGCTCCGGCATCCCCACCTTCGGCGCCGTCCACGAGGTGGCCCGCGAGTACCGGCCCGACGCGCGCGTCGTCTACGTCGACATGGACCCCGTCGCGGTCGCCCACAGCCGCCTCATCCTGGCCGACGACCCGCTCTGCCCGGTCGTCGACGCCGACCTGCGCAACACCGACGACCTGCTGGCCCGTCCCGAGGTCGAGGAACTGCTCGCCCCCGGCGAGCCCGTCGCGGTCATCCTGAACGCCGTCCTGCACTTCGTCACCGACGACGACCACCCGGAGCAGATCCTCGCCAAGCTCCGGGAGGCCCTGCCCAGCGGCAGCATGCTGATCCTCTCGCACGCCTCCCTGGAGGGCCGCCCCGACCAGGCCGGCTCCCACCAGAGCCTGTACCGCTCCACCCCGACACCGCTCACCATGCGCAGCCGCGAGCAGATCGCCGCCTTCTTCACGGGCTACGACCTGGTCGAGCCCGGCATCGTCTACCTGCCCGAGTGGCGCCCCGACGACGCGGAGTCGGTCGGCCCGCACCCCGAGCGGATGACGGGGATGGCCGGCGTCGGGCGCCTGTCGTGAACCGGTCGCCCGGCGCGGACGAGCCCCCCGGCCCGGCCGCGGGGGGAGCGGCGGACGCACCGGGCGCGGCGGAGGCGGCGGGCGGGGCGGCGGGCACGGTGGGCGGGGCGGAGGCGGCGGGCGGGGCGGAGGCGAGCGCCGGGTTCCGCGACGCGTGGGCCGCGATGCTGCGGGCCGGGCACGGCGCCGCGGTGCGCCCCGGCGTGCTGAACCCGCTGATCGCCCGCACCGCCGAGCTGCTGCACCGCGCCTCCCGGGAGCAGCCGTTCCGCCCCGAACTGGCCAACCAGGCCGGGGCGCTGCTCATCGACAACCAGTTCACCGACCCGCAACTGCTCGCCGAAGCCGTCCAGTTGATCCAGCGGCAACCCGTCCCGGACGACCGCGGCCCGGTGCTCGGGGGCGCCTTCGCGGCCGGCTGGGCGGCCGCCCTGCGCGAGCGCACGCTGCGCGAGCAGGAGGCGATCCGGCTGGCCGCCGACACCGCCCGGCAGGAGGTCGAGAAGGCCCTGCGCGCCTCCGAGGCCCGCTTCCGCGCCCTGTTCGAGTCCGCGGCGATCGGCATCGGCCTCGGCGACACCGACGGCAAGATCCTGGCCGTCAACCGCGCCCTGGGCGACATCTTCGGCGGCGGCCCCGAGGACATGCGGGGCGTGCGGGTCGGCGACCTGGTCCACCCCGAGGACACCCCCGGCGTCTGGGAGGCGTACGAGGAGCTGATCGGCGGCAAGCGCGAGTACTTCCAGTTCGACAAGCCGTACTACCGGCGCGACGGCGAGGTGGTGTGGACCCACCTGACCGTCTCGCTGATCCGCGACGACGACGGCGTCCCGCTCTACCAGGTCGCCATGCTGGAGGACGTCACCGACCGCTACCGCCTCCAGGAGCGGCTGCGCCACCAGGCCACCCACGACCCGCTGACCGGCCTGCCCAACCGGGCCGCGTTCTTCGAACGGCTGGAGAAGCTCTTCGAGGACCCGGAGCCGGACGCCCGCTTCGGCCTCTGCTACGTCGACCTGGACGGCTTCAAGATCGTCAACGACAGCCTCGGCCACGACATGGGCGACCAACTGCTGACCGTGGTGGCCGGGCGGCTGGAGAGCGCGCTCAGCCCGCTCGGCCACATGGTGGCGCGGCTCGGCGGCGACGAGTTCGTGGTGCTGCTGGAGAACTGCCGCGGCGAGCAGGAGGCCGTGGCCGCCGCCAAGACCGTCCTCGCCGCGCTCACCAAGCCCGTGGTGATCGGCGACCACCGGCTGGCCGTCGGCGCCAGCGTCGGCGTGCTGGAGCGGCGGATCGCCAGCACCACGCCCGGCGCGGCCGTCCGGGCCGCCGACCTCACGCTGTACCGGGCCAAGGAGGCCGGGCGGGGCCGGTGGACGCTGTTCGACCCGGAGGAGAACGCGCGCGCCGTCAGCCGGTACGCGGTGTCCGTGCGGATGCCCGCGGCGCTGGACCGCGGCGAGTTCTTCATCGACTACCAGCCGATGGTCGACCTGGCCTCCGGCACGATGACCGGCGTCGAGGCGCTGGTGCGCTGGCGGCACCCGCAGCTCGGGGTGCTCGGCCCGGAGGAGTTCGTCGGCGTCGCCGAGGAGACCGGACTGATCATGCCGCTCGGCCGCTGGGTGCTGGAGCAGGCCTGCGAACAGGCGGCCGACTGGGTCGCCCGGTTCGGCGACCGGGCACCCCGGGTCAGCGTCAACCTGGCCGTCCGGCAGGCCCGCAGCGCCGGACTGGTCGGCGACGTCGAACGCACCCTGCGCACCACCGGCCTGGAGCCGTCGATGCTCCAACTGGAGATCACCGAGTCGACCGTGGTCGGCCCCGAGGACGAGGCGCTCAAGGCACTGCACGCCCTGGTCGACCTGGGCGTCTCGCTCGCCGTCGACGACTTCGGCACCGGCTGGTCCAACCTCGCCTACCTGCGCGACCTGCCGGTCTCCAACCTCAAGATCGCCGGGTCCTTCGTCGGCGACCTGCACGACCCCACCAAGGACACCCACCTCGGCTGGCGGATCGTCAGCGGCCTGGTCTCGCTCGCCCACACCCTGGGCCTGACCGTCACCGCGGAAGGCGTGGAGAGCCGCGCCGACGCCGAGCGCCTGCGCCTGATGGGCTGCGACCTCGCCCAGGGCTGGCACTTCGGACGGCCGGTGCGCCCCGCCGAGATCGCCCGGCGGATCGCCGAGACCGGGACCGAGACCGGCCTTGAGGACGCGCCGGAGGCGTGGGACGGGGACGGGGCCGGGGACGGGGCCGATTCGGGGTCCGGGGCCGGAGCCTGATCCTGGTCCGGGGCCTGATCCTGGCCCGGAGCCTGATTCGGAGCCGGCGAGTTCGCGCAGGACCGGGACGAGGACCTCGCGCAGCCAGCTGCGGTTGCGGGCGAAGCGGCGGGGCTGCTCCGGACGGCCCGAGACGTGTCACAGCCAGGCCGACAGGGCGCCGGAGAGCGGGAGTTCACCGGTCTCCGGGCGGTGCAGGCCACCGGTGCGCAGGGTGGTGACCAGCTGCTCGCCCCAGGAGCTGCCGTCCAGCAGGCGGCCCAGCTCCAGGGCGAGACTCGCGCGGTCGACCACGGCCGGGCCGTCGGCCAGGGACTCGCCCCAGCCGACCGGTCCTGTGACGGCCGGCGGCGGTCCGTCCCCGCCGGGGGAGCGCAGCAGCAGGTTGCCCGGGGTGAAGTCGCGGTGCGTCCGGGCCACTTGTACCGGTCGGCCGGTCAACTCGCGGCGCAGGAAGGACCGCAGGGCGAGCAGCCCGGCGGTGCCCTCCGCGCCACGGCACCAGCGCACCCGGTCCGAGAGCATCGCCAACCGGTGGCCCAACCAGCCGTCCACCAACCGCCCGTCCCGGCTCAACCCATCCGTCGCGCCGTGCAGTTCGTCCAGGACGCCGAACGCGGACGCGGTCAGCCGTCCGGCCGGCTCCGGTCGGCGGGACAGCAGGACGTCGCCCGGGACGCCCGGCAGCAGCCCCTGCACCAGCACCGGCGGCCGGCCGTCCAGCCGGGAGTCGACGGTCTCCGGCAGCAGGCCGCGCAGCCCGGGCGACCGCAGCTCCGAGGCCGGCACCGCGACCGCATCCCGCTCGCGCACCAGCGCCCGTACCGCCTCCCGGGTACGCGGGCACTTCACCGGCACCGGCGGCCCGCCGCCGACCGAGCGCCGCCGCGCCACCAGCACGTCCGAGGACCCCGGCGCCACCGCCTCCCACCGCCCGGGCCCCAACTCCCGTGCCACCAGCCGTAGTCGCAGCCCGTCCGCGACCCGCCCCGCCACCCTCGGCGACACCAGTACCAGCCCGCCCGCGACCTCCCGCACCCCCATCAACACGTGCAGCGGAGCACGACTGCCGACGTTCATCCCCACCCCCGCCCGCCCCCGGCTCCGACCCCCGACGTCCGGAGACCGACCCGCCACCCGCCCGACACCACCCGGCCGACGGTGCGCCGGTCCGGCGCGGCGGGGTGGTCCTCGGTGCCCGGGGGCCCGCTCGCCGCGACCACCGGGCGTGCGGGGCGGGTGGGGCGCGCGGGCGAGGTCCGGGCCCGGCCCGTCGCGGGTCCGGTCGTGGGCCGGGCGGAGCTGGTCGGACTGGTGGTCATGGCGCTCTCCGGGGGAGCGACGGGGTACCGGACGCGGATGCTTCCACCGTCCGCCCGGAACGCAACGCGGCCCGGGCGGATCCGGCTCCCGGTCGACCCGGCGTGTCCGGGCGGGGGCAGCGCGTCGGCGCTGCGGGCCCGGACGGCCACCGAACGGCCACCCGCCGTCACCGTCCCGCCGCGCCCGATCGGGCCGTCCCCGGGTGCGGTTCCGCGCCTTCCCCTAGGGTGGGGCGGTGTTCAACCGACTGGAGATCGAGATCCGGGCGACCGTCCGTTCACCCGCCCAGGTGCGGGTCCGCGTCGACGGCGAGGACCTGGTGGAGGCTGCGGCCGGGCCCGACGGTCTCGGCAGCTACGCCCCCCGATTGCTGCCGGCCGACGGGGACGGCCCGCTCCGGGCGACCGACCGGGCCCGCCGGGTGGAGCTCGGCGAACCCGAGTGCACGGGCGGCTGCTGCGGCTACCTGGCCGCCACCGTCCGGCGGTACGGCGAACTCGTGGTCTGGTCCGACTGGGAGACCCCGGACGACGGACCGCCCCTGCCCGACTTCCACTTCGACGCCCGGCAGTACGACGCCGAACTCGCCCGCGCCACGGCCGACCGCTGGTGGGACGCACCCCCGGCACCCTGAGCCTCCAGCGGCCCCGCCCCGGACTACCCGGCCGCGGGGCGGAAACTTTCCCGCCCCGCACCGATGAGTCCGGGCGGTCCCCTCCGTCGAAGCCGGTGAGAGCGACGACCACCGACCGGGGAGCACCTCAGATGTCCACCACCACGACCGCCACTGCCGCCACGACCGACACCGACACCGCCGCCACGACCGCCACTGCCGCGAAGCCCGGAAAGGCCGTCGTCCGGACGGTCTGGACGCTGCGCGTCCTGCTCGCACTGTTCTTCGCTCTGGCCAGCGCGCTGCCCAAGCTGCTGGCGCTCCCCGCCGCCGCCACCGTCTTCGACGCGATCGGGGTGGGCGACTGGTTCATGTACCTGACCGGCCTGGTGGAACTGGCCGGCGCCGTCGGCCTCCTGCTGCCCCGCCTGGCCGGGCCCGCCGCGACGGCGCTGATCGCCTTCCTGGCCTGCGCGTTCGTCACCCAGCTGACCGTCATGCACGGCGAGAACGCCGGCACCCCGTTCCTCTTCATGGTCCCGCTCGCCGTCATCGCCTGGCACCGCCGCACCGACACGACCGCCCTCCTCGGCCGCCGTCGCTGAACGTCCGCCGGAGCGCGTGGCCCGGGACGGGTCGAGACGCCGGGCCGGGCCGAGCAGGCGGCGGACGGCTCGCGCGTGTGGCTGTCCTTCCGCGGTCTCTTCGACCTGCGGCAGTGGAGGGTCCGTCACGTTCGGGGCGTTCAGGTGTCCCGTCTCCGGTCAGGCCGTGCTCACCCGCAGCATGTCGTGCGCGAGGGAGAGGGCCGTTCCGTCGGCCTTGGCGCGGAGGTAGCGGAGGTTGCTGGGGGAGAGGTGGACGCCGGTGGGGACGCGTTCGGTGATGGTGATGCCGAGGGCGGTGAGTTGGGCGGCCTTGTCGGGGTTGTTGCTGAGCAGGCGGATCGCGGGGGCGGCGAGGGTGGTGAGCATCTGGGCGGCGGGGGTGTAGTCGCGGCCGTCCTCGGGGAGGCCGAGGGCGGCGTTGGCCTGGTAGGTGTCGAGGCCGGAGTCCTGGAGGGCGTAGGCGTCGAGCTTGTTGTAGAGGCCGATGCCGCGGCCCTCCTGGCGGAGGTAGAGGAGGTAGCCGCCGGTCTCGGCGATCCGCTGGACGGATTCGCGCAACTGGGGGCCGCAGTCGCAGCGGGCGGAGCCGAAGACGTCGCCGGTGAGGCACTCGGAGTGCAGGCGCACGAGTGGGGCGGCGGTCGGGGACGGGTCGCCCAGGGCGAGGGCGAGGTGTTCGGCGCCGTCGGCCAGGCCGTGGAAGGTGTGGACGTCGGCCTCGACGCGGTAGCCGTCGCCGAAGGCGAGCGGGACGCGCACGCGGGAGCGCACGGTGGCGGCGGGGAGCTGTCGGCTGGTCTCGGGGTGCGTCATGTCGGGTCCCTCCGGGGCCGCGGGTGGTGGTCGCCTGCGCTCGCGGTCCGGTGCGAGCCGTCACCAGGTTGTTCAAATTCGAACCGAATCGTGCTCGCCCGACGCTACACCGTGGTTCCAATTTGAACAACCGGCGCTCCCGGCCGCATTCCCCCGTCCCGCCCGTCCCGTCCGTCCCGTCTCGTTCGTGCGCACGCGTCGCCCGCGCGGACGCGCCGCCCTCCCGTTCGGCCCACCAGCCCCCGGCTACCCGCCGGTATCCCGGCAAGGTGGAGGGGTGAGGCGGCGGGGCGGAGCGCGGGCCCGTCCGCGGCAGAGCGGTGCAGAGCGACCCTGGAGATGAACCGACCGTGAAGATCACCCGACCGAGCCCCGGCGCGCCCTGCTGGGTGGAGCTCGCCACCAAGGACCCGGCCGCCGCCAGGGCCTTCTACCACGAGCTGTTCGGCTGGCGCGCCGAGGCGGTGCCGGAGGAGGGGGCGGCGGGCTACACCCGGCTCTACCTGGGCGAGCAGCTCGTCGCCGGGCTCAGCGGCCTGACGCAGCCCGACCAGCCCACCGCGTGGACCATCGGCTTCCACACCGCCGACACCGACATCACCGCCGACGAGATCGCCGACGCCGGCGGCAGGCTGATCGCCGGGCCGACGGACGCCCTGGACTGGGGCCGGTTCGCGGTCGCCGCCGACCCGGTCGGCGCGGTCTTCTCCACCTGGCAGCCCGCCGCGATGCAGGGGGTCGACGTCCGCGACGAGCCCGGCTCGCTCGGCTGGGTCGAGCTCGCCACCCGCGACCCGCGGGCCGCCGCCGAGTTCTACGCCCGGGTGTTCGGCTGGAGCGTCAACACCGGTGAGATGTACACCGAGTTCGGCCTGGGCGGCCGGGACTTCGGCGGCATGATGGACATGTCCGACCAGTTCCCGGCCGAGGTCCCGCCCTACTGGATGCCGTACTTCGCGGTCGCCGACGCCGACCTCGGCGCCGAGCGCGCCGCCCTGCTCGGCGCCACCGTCACCCTCCCGCCCACCGACGTCCCCGACGGGCCGCGGCTGGCCGTCCTGCGCGACCCGCAGGGCGCGCTGTTCGGCATCCACGTGGTGGAGCCGGGCGGCGACGAGTAGCGCGGGCGGACGCGGCTCAGACCCGGGCCGGGGGCGCGCCGGCGGGCGCCGAGGACGGCGGCGGGCCCGGGCGGCGCCGTTCGCGCAGCAGCGGCCCGGCGGCGGTCCCGGCCGCCGCCAGCACCACCGCCAGCGCCGTCAGCGGCACCCAGTCGCCCAGCCGGACGTACCAGGTGCGGGCCGCCGGGTCGGCCAGCGCCAGCCGGACCGTCGCCGCGCCGGTCTCGTCGGTGCCCAGCCGCACCAGCCGCCGGCCCTGCGCGTCGTACGCCACCGACTCCCCGGTCAGCGCCGCCTGCACCACCGGCCGCCCGGTCTCCGCCGCCCGCAGCGCGCCCAGCGAGGCGTGCTGGGCCGGGGCCCAGGTGGACTGGAAGGTCGAGGTCGCCGACTGGTAGACGATCAGCGCGGCGCCCTGCTGCGCGCTGGTGCGCGACAGGTCGGGGAACGCCGACTCGAAGCAGATCAGCGCGCCCACCGGCAGCGGACGCCCCTCCCGGTCGGCCACCGGCAGCAGGTGCACCGAGCTGCCCGGGGCCCGGTTCTCGCCCGCCGCCGCGCTCACCCCGGCGATCCAGCCCAGCAGCGGGCGCAGCGGGATGTACTCGCCGAACGGCACCAGCCGGATCTTCCGGTAGCGCGCCACCAGGCCCGAACCGTCCACCAGCACCGCGTCCTTGGAGATCCGGCCGTCGGCCTTCCGGGCGTCCTCGCCGACCAGCAGCTGGGCGCCCGTGGTGCGCGAGAGCGCCGCCAGCCGCTGCACCGTCGCGGGGTCTCGGTCCAGGTCGTCGGTGGTCGAGCTCTCGCCCCACACCACCAGGTCCAGCGGGCTGCCGACCAGGCCGCGGGTGATCTTGACGTTCGCCTCCAGCCGGGCCTGCTCGTCCGCGGTCGAGCCGACCTGGACGAGCGCCACCGACGCCGAACCGGAGGTCGCCGGGGCGGCCTGCTCGGCGAACGCCAGCGGGCCCGCCAGGACGACGGCCAGCGCGGCCGCCCCCGCCGCCGCGCGCAGCCGCAGCTCGTGCGCGCACAGCAGCACCAGCAGCGCCGTGTTGACCGCGACCAGCGCCCAACTCACCAGCCACACCCCGCCGATCGAGGCCAGGCCGAGCACCGCCGGGTGCTCCCACTGGGTGGCGCCGAGCAGCGCCCACGGCCCGCCCAGCGCGCCCCAGGAGCGGACGAACTCGGCGCTCACCCACACCGCGGGCAGCACCGCGAGCGCCGCCGCCGCCCGGCGCGGCGCCGGCTCGCCGTGCAGCAGCCACCACGCGGCCAGGCCCAGCGGCGCCTGCAGCGCGCCGAACAGCACCGCCAGGACGGGCAGCGCCGGGCCGATCGACGGGATCAGCCAGTACATCCCGGTCAGGATGAACCCGGCGCCGAACCACCAGCCGCGCACCGCCGCCTCGCGCGGCCCGCCCGCCGCCCGCATCAGCAGCAGGCCGGGCACCAGCGCCGCCCAGGCCAGCCAGGCCAGGCCGACGCCGGGGAAGGTCAGGACGGGCAGGGCGCCCGAGGCCAGCGCGCCGTAGCGGGCCGGTCGGGTGAGTGCGGTTCGCAGGCTCATGCGGAGATTGTCCGCCCGGGAGGGCGGGAAGACACCCCTATTCGATCATCGGCATGTCAGGGACGCCCCCCTCATGCCCCGATCCCGCGGGCTCACTCGCCCTCCAGATCACCTTCCGTCTCCAGCAGCACCTGCCGCAGCTCGTCCAGCAGCGCCGCGTCCGGCTCCGCCCACAGGCCGCGCCCGGCGGCCTCCAGCAGGCGCTCGGCGATGCCGTGCAGGGCCCACGGGTTGGCCTCGGCGAAGAACTCGCGGTTGACCGGGTCGAGCACGTACTCCTCGGTCAGCTTCTCGTACATCCAGTCGGCGACCACCCCGGTGGTCGCGTCGTAGCCGAACAGGTAGTCGACGGTCGCGGCCATCTCGAACGCGCCCTTGTAGCCGTGCCGCCGCATCGCCTCCAGCCAGCGCGGGTTGACCACCCGGGCGCGGAAGACCCGGGCCGCCTCCTCGGTCAGGGTGCGGGTGCGCACCGTCTCGGGGCGGGTCGAGTCGCCGATGTACGCGGCCGGGCTGCTGCCGGTCAGCGCCCGGACGGTGGCCACCATGCCGCCGTGGTACTGGAAGTAGTCGTCCGAGTCGGCGATGTCGTGCTCGCGGGTGTCGGTGTTCTTCGCCGCCACCGTGATCCGCCGGTACGCGGTCTCCATCTCCTCGCGCGCGGGCCGCCCGTCCAGGCCGCGCCCGTACGCGTAGCCGCCCCACACCGTGTACACCTCGGCCAGGTCGGCGTCGGTGCGCCAGTCCCGGCTGTCGATCAGCTGGAGCAGGCCCGCGCCGTAGGTGCCCGGGCGGGAGCCGAACACCCGGACGGTGGCCCGGCGTTCGTCGCCGTGCTCGGCCAGGTCGGCCTGCACGTGGGCCCGGACGAAGTTCTGCTCGTCCGGCTCCTCCTGGCGGGCGGCCAGGCGCACCGCGTCGTCCAGCAGCGCCACCACGTGCGGGAAGGCGTCCCGGAAGAAGCCCGAGATGCGCAGCGTCACGTCGATCCGCGGGCGGCCCAACTCGGCCGCCGGGATCGGCTCCAGGCCGGTCACCCGGCGCGATGCGTCGTCCCACACCGGGCGCACGCCCAGCAGGGCCAGCGCCTCGGCGATGTCGTCGCCCGCGGTGCGCATCGCCGAGGTGCCCCAGAGCGAGAGGCCCACCGACGGCGGGAACTGCCCGTCGTTGTCGGCCCGGTAGCGCTCGACCAGCGAGGACGCCAGCGCCTGGCCGGTCTCCCAGGCCAGCCGGGACGGGACGGCCTTCGGGTCCACCGAGTAGAAGTTGCGGCCGGTGGGCAGCACGTTGACCAGCCCGCGCAGCGGCGAGCCGGACGGGCCGGCCGGGACGAAACCGCCCTGGAGGGCGTGCAGCACCGCGTCCAACTCGTCGGTGGTGGCGGCCAGTCGCGGCACCAGCTGGGCCGCCGCGAAGTCCAGCACGTCGGCGACGGCGGACGGCAGCCCGGCGGCGACCTTCTCCACCGCGGCCGGGTTCCAGTCCTCCGCCTCCATCGCCTCGACGAGGGAGCGGGCCCGCGCCTCGGCGGCGTCCGTCGCGCCCAGGGTGAGCGCCGCCTCGTCCAGGCCCAGCGCCTCGCGCAGGCCCGGCAGCGCGCGCACGCCGCCCCAGACCTGCCGGGCCCGCAGGATCGACAGCACGATGTTCACCCGGTCGGTGCCCGCCGGGGCCTGGCCCAGCACGTGCAGGCCGTCGCGGATCTGCGCGTCCTTCACCTCGCACAGCCAGCCGTCCACGTGCAGCAGGAAGTCGTCGAAGCCGTCGTCCTCCGGGCGCTCGTCCAGGCCCAGGTCGTGGTCGAGCTTGGCGGCCTGGATCAGCGTCCAGATCTGCGCCCGGATCGCCGGGAGCTTCGCCGGGTCCATCGCCGCGATGTTCGAGTGCTCGTCCAGGAGCTGCTCCAGGCGGGCGATGTCGCCGTAGGAGTCGGCGCGCGCCATCGGCGGCACCAGGTGGTCGACCAGGGTGGCGTGCGCCCGGCGCTTGGCCTGGGTGCCCTCGCCGGGGTCGTTCACCAGGAACGGGTAGACCAGCGGCAGGTCGCCGAGCGCGGCGTCCGGGCCGCACTCCGCCGACAGCGCCGCCGTCTTGCCCGGCAGCCACTCCAGGTTGCCGTGCTTGCCCAGGTGCACCACCGCGTGCGCGCCGAAGCCGCCGTCCGCGCGGTCCGCCGCGATCCACCGGTAGGCCGCCAGGTAGTGGTGGCTGGGCGGCAGGTCCGGGTCGTGGTAGATCGCCACCGGGTTCTCGCCGAAACCGCGCGGCGGCTGGATCAGCACCAGCAGGTTGCCCGAGCGGATGCCCGCCAGCACGAGGTCGCCGTCCGGGTTCTGCGACCGGTCCACGTACAGCTCGCCCGGCGCCGGGCCCCAGTGCTCCTCCACCCGCTCGCGCAGCCCCTGCGGGAGGGTGGCGTACCAGCGCCGGTAGTCGGCGGCCGGGATGCGCACCGGGTTGCGCGAGAGCTGGTCCTCGGTCAGCCACGCCTGGTCGTAGCCGCCCGCCTCGATCAGCGCGTGGATCAGCGCGTCGCCCTCGTGGGCCCGGTCGGTCCCGGTGTGCAGGCCCGGCAGGTCGTCGCCCAGGTCCATGCCCTCCGCGCGCAGCCGCTCCAGCAGCCGGATCGCCGACGCCGGGGTGTCCAGGCCCACCGCGTTGCCCACCCGGGCGTGCTTGGTCGGGTACGCGGACAGCACCAGGGCGAGCCGGCGCTCGGCCGCCGGGGTGTGCCGCAGCAGGGCGTGCCGCACCGCGATGCCCGCGACCCGCGCCGCCCGCTCCGGGTCCGCCGCGTAGACCGTCAGGCCGTCCTCGTCGACCTCCTTGAACGAGAACGGGACGGTGATCAGCCGGCCGTCGAACTCCGGCACCGCGACCTGCGTCGCCGTGTCCAGCGGCGACAGGCCGTCGTCGCTGGACTCCCACTGCGCCCGCGACCAGGTCAGGCAGAGGGCTTGGAGGATCGGACGGTCGAGGGCGGCCAGCGCCCCGGCGTCCCAGGCTTCCTCGTCCCCGCCCGCCTGCGCGTCCGCCGGGCGGGTGCCGCCCGCCGCCAGCACGGTCGTCACGATCACGTCGGCCGCGCCCAGCTCCGCCAGCAGCTCCGGCTCCGCCCCGCGCAGCGACGCGCAGAAGTACGCCCTGGCCCGGGCGCCCCGGTCCTCGACCGCCCGGCAGAGCGTCTCGACGAACGCCGTGTTGCCGCTCATGTGGTGCGCCCGGTAGTACAGCACCGCGACGACCGGGCCCTCGGCGGTGCGCGCCTCCCGCGCCAGCGGACCCCAGGCCGGGGCCGAGGCCGGGGGCGCGAAGCCGTGGCCGGTCAGCAGCACCGTGTCGGAGAGGAACGCGCCCAGCTCCGCCAGGTTCGCCGGACCGCCGTGCGCCAGGTACGCGTGCGCCTCCGCCGCGATGCCCGCCGGGACGGTCGACAGCTCCATCAGCTGCGCGTCCGGCGCCTGTTCGCCGGTCAGCACCACCACCGGGCGCGGCCCCGCCAGCAGCGCGTCCAGCCCCTCCTGCCAGGCCCGGCGCCCGCCCAGCAGGCGCACCACCACCAGCTCCACGCCCTCCAGCAGCGCGGGCAGCTCCTCGGGCGACAGCCGCGCCGGGTTGCCCCAGCGGAACGGCACCGGGCCGCTCGACGCCCGGGCGCTCAGCAGGTCGGTGTCGGACGTGGACAGCAGCAGGATCATGCGGAGGCCCTCCCGGGCGTCTCGGACGGCTCGGACAGCGCGGGGCGGACGGCGCGGGGCAGCCCGGCACGGGCGGCGTGGGACGGCCCGGCGACGGCGGGCGCCCGCCGGGGCACGGGCATGCGGCAGCGCATGGAACAGCCTTCCTCGGGGTCCTCGCCCCGGGCGGTGGAGGACGGCCGGAGTTCCTGGCTCCCGCGGCTCACTGAGCCGCGGTCACAGTGGCGGGACCGCCCCGGATTCGCACCGGACTTCCTCCGCTGTGCCGTCGCTGGCAGCGGACGCCCCGAGAGGCGCCCGGCAGCATCGTACGGGGTGATCGGCCCCCGGGGGAGTGTGACCTGTGACGCTGACCGAAACCCGACCGTCCGCACCCCCGCCCCCTCCCCGCCCCGCCCTGAGCTGCGCAATCGCCGGCCCGGCCGGACCGCGGGCCGGACGCCCGGGCGGACCCCGGGTGTGACGCACGAGGCGGTGGCGCGCCCGCACCCGATGGGTATGCTCGCCGCCATGCCACCCACACCCGACGCCGCCCAGGCACCCTCCGTCGGGCCCGACCGAGGCCGCGCCGACGCCTGCCCCGGCGCGCTCCGCCTGCACCCCGCCGAGGACGGCAACCTCGCCCGACTCCGGCTGCCCGGCGGGTTCCTGACGCCCCGTCAGCTGCTCGCGGTCGCCGACGCCACCGACGCCCTCGGCGACGGCGAGGTCGAGATCACCTCGCGCGGCAACGTCCAGCTGCGCGGCCTCGCCGACGGCTGCGCCGCCGACCTCGCCGAACGGCTGCGCGCCGTCGGCCTGTTGCCCTCCGACACCCACGAGCGCGTCCGCAACGTGGTCGCCTCGCCGCTCGCCGGGCTCGACGGTCGGGGCGTCGGCGGAGACGGGATCGCGCCCTGGGTACGGGAGTTGGACCGGGCGCTGTGCGCCGCGCCGTGGGCCGCCGGGCTGTCCGGCAAGTTCCTGTTCGCCCTCGACGACGGCCGCGGCGACGTCGCCGCGCTGAACGCCGATGTGACCTTGATCGCAGTCGGCGCCGGCCGCGCCCTGCTCCGCCTCGGCCGGGCCCGCCGCGCCACCGCCGTCGACACCCCCGTCCCGGCCGCGCTCGACGCCGCCCGCCGCTTCCTCGACCTCGCCGCCGGCCGGGCCTGGCACCCGCGCGAGCTCCAGGCCGAGCTGCCCGAGGGCGACGTCCCGCTGCCCCCGTTCGCCGGGGAGCCGCCCGCGCTCGGCGCGGTGGGGGCGGCAGGTGTGGCGGGCGCGGCGGGCGCGGTGGGGGCGGCGGTCGGCGGCCTCTCGGTCGGCCTGCGGTTCGGGCGGGCGGGCAGCGCGCAGTGGCGGCTGCTCGCGGCGGCGCTGGGCGAGGGGGCCCGGGAGGGCGAACGCGGTGCGGGCCCGCGGGCCGCCCGGCTCACCCCCTGGCGCGGCGTCGTGCTGCCCGGCGCCGACGGCTCCTGGCTGCCGCGGCTGGCCGACGCCGGATTCCGCACCGTCCCCGGCGGCCCCTGGGAGGGCGTCACCGCCTGCACCGGCCTGCCCGGCTGCGGGAAGTCCCTCGCCGACGTCCGCGCCCAGGCCGCCCGGGCCGTCGCCGACGTCCCCGCCGAGGGGCTGCCCGTCCACTGGTCCGGCTGCGCCCGCCGCTGCGGACACCCCGCCGGCCGCTGGGTCGACGTGCTGGCCACCGCGGCCGGACACCGCGTCACCGTCGACGGCGCCGCGCGCGACACCGAAGAGAACGAAACGGCCGAGGCAGTCGCCGAAGCCCGGAACACCCCATGGCGGAGGCCCAAATGATCGACTACGAGAAGGACGGCGCGGCCATCTACCGCCAGTCCTTCGCCACCATCCGGGCCGAGGCGGACCTCGCCCACCTGCCCGCCGACGTCGCCCGGGTCGCCGTCCGGATGATCCACGCCTGCGGCATGACCGACCTGGTCGACGACCTGCTCTGGTCGCCGAACGCCGTCGCCGACGCCCGCCGCGCCCTGCTCGACGGCGCGCCGATCCTGTGCGACGTCAACATGGTCGCCAGCGGGGTGACCCGCAAGCGGCTGCCCGCCGGCAACGAGGTGCTCTGCACCCTCACCGACCCCGCCGTCCCCGAACTCGCCCGCGCCATGGGCACCACCCGCAGCGCCGCCGCGATGGAACTGTGGCTGCCCCGGCTGGAGGGCGCGGTCGTCGCCGTCGGCAACGCCCCCACCTCGCTGTTCCGCCTGCTGGAGCTGGTCGAGGCGGGCGCGCCCCGGCCCGCCGCCGTGATCGGCGTCCCGGTCGGCTTCATCGGCGCCGCCGAGTCCAAGCAGGCCCTCGCCGACCACCCCTCCGCCCTGGAACACCTGGTGGTCCGGGGCCGCCGCGGCGGCAGCGCGATCGCCGCCGCCGCCATCAACGCGATTGCGAGCGAAGAAGAATGACGGACAGTCAGCAGAGCGGCCGCGGCGTCGGCCGGCTGTACGGCGTCGGCGTCGGACCGGGCGACCCCTCGCTGGTCACCGTGCGCGCCGCCGAACTCATCGGCAAGGCCGACGTCATCGCCTACCACTGCGCCCGGCACGGCCGCTCGCACGCCCGCGCCATCGCCGAACGGTACCTGACGGGCGGTCAGCTCGAAGAGCGGCTGATGTACCCCGTCACGGTGGAGACCACCGACCACCCCGGCGGCTACCGCGGCGCGCTCGACGACTTCTACCAGGAGGCCGCCGCCCGGCTCGCCGCCCACCTCGACGCCGGACGCGACGTCGTCGTCCTCGCCGAGGGCGACCCGCTGTTCTACGGCTCCTACCAGCACATGCACAAGCGGCTCGCGCAACGCTACCCGACCGAGGTCGTCCCCGGCGTCACCTCGATCAGCGCCGCCGCCGCCCGGCTGGGCACCCCGCTGGTCGAGGCCGAGGAGATCCTCACGATCATCCCCGGCACCCTCCCCGAGGAGGAGCTCGCCGCCCGCCTCGCCGCCACCGACTCCGCCGTCGTCATGAAGCTCGGCCGGACCTTCCCCGCCGTCCGCCGCGCCCTGGAGCGCACCGGCCGGCTGGCGGACGCCCGCTACGTCGAGCGCGCCACCATGGACGGCGAACGCACCGGGGCGCTCGCCGGGATCGACCCGGAGAGCGTGCCGTACTTCTCGGTCGCCGTGCTGCCCAGCAAGGTCGCCGCGCTCGACTCCGCCGGGCGGCCCTTCGCGGCCCCGGCCCAGGACGGTCCGGAGGTGCAGGACGGCCCGGAGGTGGTCGGCGAAGCGGTCGGCGAAGCGGTCGGTGAGCCGGTCGGCGAGGTGGTGGTGGTCGGGACCGGTCCCGCCGGGCCGCTCTGGCTCACCCCCGAGGCGCGCGGCGCCCTCGCGAACGCCACCGACCTGGTCGGCTACACCACCTACCTGGACCGGGTGCCCGTCCGCGCCGGGCAGGTCCGGCACGGCTCCGACAACAAGGTCGAGGGCGTCCGGGCCGAGTTCGCCCTGGAGCTGGCCCGCCGGGGCCGCCGGGTCGCCGTGGTCTCCTCCGGCGACCCCGGCGTCTTCGCGATGGCCACCGCCGTCCTCGAAGCCGCCTGCGAGGACCCCTACCGGGACGTCCCGGTGCGGGTCCTGCCCGGCATGACCGCCGCGCACGCCGCCGCCTCCCGGGCCGGGGCGCCGCTCGGCCACGACTACGCGGTGATCTCGCTCTCCGACCGGCTCAAGCCCTGGGAGGTGATCGCCCGCCGGCTGCGCGCCGCCGCCGAGGCCGACCTGGTCCTCGCGCTGTACAACCCCGGCTCCAAGTCCCGCACCACGCAGGTCGGTTCGGCCCGCGACCTGCTGCTGGAGTACCGCTCCCCGGAGACTCCGGTGGTGCTGGCCCGGGACGTCGGCGGTCCCACCGAGCGGGTCCGCACCGTCGAACTCGCCGCGCTCGACCCGGCGGACGTCGACATGCGCACCCTGCTGCTGGTCGGCTCCACCCAGACCCGGTGGGTGCGGCGCGGCGGCGGGGCCGAGGTGGTGTGGACGCCGCGCCGCTACCCCGAGGAGTAGCGGGGTGGTCGCCGGTGCGTCAGGCCGGGCGGGCCCGGCAGCGGTCCAGCCGCCGCACCCAGTCGGCCGCCCCGGCGACGTCCGGGGCGGTGCGCACGCCCTCCGGGGCGGCCGGGCGCTGCACCACGACCACCGGCAGGCCCAGTTCGCGGGCGGCGGTCAGCTTGGGGGCGGTGGCGGCGCTGCCGCTGTCCTTGGTCACCAGCACCTCGATGCGGTGCGCGCGCAGCAGCGCCCGCTCCCCGTCCAGGGTGAACGGGCCGCGCTCCAGCAGCACGTCGGTGGCGGCGGGCATCGGCGGTTCGGGCGGCTCGACCGAGCGGGCCAGGAAGGTCAGGCCGTCCAGGTGCGCGAAGGCGGCGATGCCCTGGCGTCCGGTGGTCAGGAACACCCGGGTGCCGAGCGCGGGCAGCGCCTGCGCGGCGGCGGCCAGGCTCGGCACCGGGTGCCAGCGGTCGCCGTCCTGCGGGTCCCAGCCGGGGCGGCGCAGCGCCAGCAGCGGGGTGCCGGTCTCGGCGGCGGCCAGCGCCGCGTTGCGGCTGATCCGCTCGGCGAACGGGTGGGTGGCGTCCAGCAGCGCGTCCACGGCGTGCGCGCGCAGCCAGGCGGCCAGGCCGGACGGGCCGCCGAAGCCGCCGATCCGGACCTCCCCGACGGGCAGCCGGGGCCGGGCCACCCGCCCGGCCAGCGAACTGGTCACCCGCAGCGCCGGGTCGGCCGCCAGCACGTCCGCCAGCCGGCGGGCCTCGCTGGTGCCGCCGAGGATCAGGACGTGCATGACGGGCTCCCGGGGCCGCTGCGGTCAGGACACACCACCCTAACCGGGCGGTCGGGACGGCCGGCGTGGGACGGTGGGGCGGCAGGAGCGGGGCAGGCCGGACGAGTCGACGAGGGCGGACAGCGGTGAGCGGTGAGGTGCGGGACGGCGCTCCGGCGGCCGGGGGCGGAGCGGCCGGGGGCGGGCGCCGGGGCCAGTTGCGCAGCAGCGGGCTGCGACCCGGCTGGACCACGGGGGCGTGCGCGACGGCGGCGACCAAGGCGGCGTACACGGCCCTGCTCGGCGGCGGCTTCCCGGACCCGGTGGTGATCACGCTGCCGAAGGGGGAGCGGCCCGCGTTCGCCCTGGCGGTGGAGGAGGTCGCGGCGGGCCGGGCCAGCGCCGGGGTGGTGAAGGACGCGGGCGACGACCCGGACGTGACGCACGGCGCGCTGGTCCGCGCCACGGTGCGGCCGGGCCCGGCGGGCAGCGGGGTGGTGTTCCGGGCCGGCCCGGGGGTGGGGACGGTCACCAAGCCGGGCCTGCCGCTGGCGGTCGGCGAACCGGCCGTCAACCCGGTGCCCCGGCAGCTGATCCGCGAGGTGGTCGCCGAGGTGGCCCGGGAGTTCGGGGCGTCCGGCGACGTGGAGGTGGAGCTGTCCGTCGACCGCGGCGAGGAGATCGCCCGGCACACCTGGAACCCGCGGCTGGGCATCCTCGGCGGCCTGTCCATCCTCGGCACCACCGGCGTCGTCGTCCCCTACTCGTGCTCGGCCTGGATCGACTCGATCCGCCGCGGCATCGACGTGGCCCGGGCCGCCGGGCACACCCACGTCGCGGGCGCGACCGGCTCGACCTCGGAGAAGGTGGTGGCCGCCGAGTACGGCCTGCCCGAGGACGCGCTGCTCGACATGGGCGACTTCGCCGGGGCGGTCCTGAAGTACCTGCGCCGCCACCCGGTGCCCCGGCTGACGGTCTGCGGCGGCTTCGCCAAGCTCTCCAAGCTCGCCGACGGCCACCTCGACCTGCACTCCGGCCGCTCCCAGGTCGACAAGGGCCGGCTCGCCGCGCTGGCCCGGGAGGGCGGCGCGACCGAGGAGCTGGCCGCGCGGGTCGCCGCCGCCAACACCGCCCTGGAGGCGGTGCAGTCGTGCGCGGCGGCGGGCGTCCCGCTCGGCGACCTGGTGGCCGAACGGGCCCGCGCCACCGCCCTCGGCGTGCTGCTCGGCGCGCCCGTCACGGTCGACGTGATCTGCGTCGACCGGGCGGGCGCGATCGTCGGCCGGGCCGCCCCCGCCGGGCCCTGAGCGGAACCGACGGGCCGTCGGTTCCCGTTCGGCGCGCGGTGCCCGCGTACCGCCGCGCGAAGGCCCCCGGTCCGCGCGGGACCGGGGGCCTTCGTGCGGCGCCGGGGTCAGCCGGTGACGACCGCCTGGGCGTCGATCTCCACCAGCATCGGCTCCTGCGGGAGTTCGACGAAGATCGTGGTGCGGCAGGGCTTCACGCCGCCCGGCGCGATGTTCTCCTCGATGAACTGGGCGTACACCTCGTTCATCAGCGGGAAGTCGGCCCGCTTGGTCAGGTAGACGCGGAACATCACCACGTCCTCGATGCTCGCGCCGCCGGCCTCGACGATCGCCTTGACGTTCTCCAGCGTCCGCCGGGTCTGCGCCTTCACGTCGCCGTGGTACAGGTACGCGCCGGTCGCCGGGTCCTGCGGGCCCTGGCCGGAGACCTGGAGGATCGGGCCCTTGCGCACGCCCTGGGAGAACATCCAGGCCGGGGCGGGCGCGCCGTCGGTACGGACCTCGGTCTTGTCGCTCATGCGTCTTGCTCCAGAAGGTTGGTGACGGTTCGTCAGTGGACGGTGCCGCGGGCCGGGAGGCCCGCGTCGGCGGAGATCGCCCGGGTGCAGGCGAGCAGCTGGGGGAGCAGGTCGAGCACCTGCTCGTAGCGGAGGACCACGTCCGGCACCGAGATCGACGCGGCGGCCACCACCCGGCCCGAGGCGTCCCGGATCGGCGCGGCCACGCAGTTGATGAACGCCTCGTGCTCGGCGTGGTCCTGCGCCCAGCCCTGCGCGGCGACCTGGTCCAGCTCGGCCAGCAGCGCCTGCGGGCTGGTGATCGTGCGCGGGGTGTGCACGGTGAACTCGATGCCGTCGACCACCCGGCGGCGCTCGACCGGCGGCAGGTCGGCCAGCAGCACCTTGGCCACCGCCGTGTTGTGCAGCGCCGCCCGCAGCCCGATCCGCGAGTACATCCGCACGGGGTGCCGGGAGTCGTACTTGTCGATGTACACCACCTCGCCGCCCTCGTACGCGGCCAGGTGCACGGTCTGGCCGGTCGCCGCGTTCAGCTCGGCGAGGTGCGGGGCGGCGGTGCGCCGGATGCCGCGCTGCTCCAGGGCGAGGCTGGAGAGCGCGAACAGGCCCGCGCCGAGGTGGTAGCGGTACTGCGCGTCGCGGTGGACGAAGCGCTCCTCCTCCAGGCTCTGCAGCAGCCGCAGCACGGTGGTCTTGTGCACGCCGATCAGGTCGGCCAGCTGGTCGAGGGAGCGTTCGCCCTCGCCGAGTTCGGCGAGCAGGCGCAGGGCGCGGGTGACGGTCTGGCTCATGGGTGTCCCGAGTGTTCTTCGAGGGTGCCGGGAGGGGGTGCGGGCGGTCGGCGGGTCGGCGGGTCGGCGGACCGGCGGGTCGGCGGGGTCAGGGCGCGGGGACGGGCCGGGCGGCCGGGGCGGGCAGGGCGGGGGAGTCGATGCCGGACGCGGAGACCCGGGTCGCCGCCCAGTCCCGCTCGTCGGCGGCCAGCAGCGCGGCCACCGTCCGGGCGTCCGGCAGCGCGCCGTGGTCGGTGGGCGCGGTCAGCGCGCCGGCCGCCGCCAGGTGGCCCAGCCGCAGCCGGGAGCGCTGGTCGAGGCCGCGCAGGGTGCCCGCCAGGTAGCCGGCCGCGAACGCGTCGCCCGCGCCGGTGGGCTCCACCACCTCGACCCGCAGCGCCGGTTCGGTGACCGCGCCGCCGTCCCGGTCCAGCGCGGTGACCAGGTGCCCGGAGTCCTTGACCACCAGCGTGGCGGGGGAGGGGAAGCGGCGGCGCAGCGCCCGCGGGTCGCCGGTGCCGAACGCGTCCTCGGCCTCGTCCGCGCCGAGCAGCAGCACGTCCGCGGCGTCCAGCAGCTCCGGCAGCACCGCCGGGTCGCGCAGGCGCCACAGCGCGGGGCGCCAGTTGAGGTCGAAGGAGACCAGCCGGCCCGGGCGGCGGCGGGCCAACAGGGCGCGCACCAGGGCCAGGCAGCCGTCCGACAGGGCGGGCGTGATGCCGGTCAGGTGCAGCAGCGGCGCGGCGTCCAGCAGGGCGGCGGCGGCCGGGTCGTCCAGCAGCGCGGGGGAGAGCGCGGAGGCGGCCGAGCCGGTGCGGTAGTAGTGCAGCCGGGAGCGGCCCGGGCCGAGGTCGTGCGGCAGGCCGGAGCCGCCGGTCTCCTTCAGGTACACGCCGGTGGGGCGGTGCGGGTCGACCGCGACGGCCGACACGTCCACGCCCGCCGCGGCCAGGTCGCCCGTCAGGCGGCGGCCGAAGCCGTCCGCGCCGACCCGGCTGATCCACGCCGTCGGCACGCCCAGCGCGGCCAGCGCCGCCGCCACGTTGGACTCGGCGCCGCCCACCGAGGGGCGGAACGCGCCGACGGCCTCGAACGGCCCCGGCCGGTCGGGCAGCAGCACCGCCATCGACTCGCCCAGGCACACCGCCCGGGCGGCGGCCGCCGCACCGCCTTGATCCGCCATCAATCCCGCTCCCTCGCCCTCGGGCCCGTGCCCCGCTCCCGCCGCCGGCGGCCCGCGCGGACCGGCGCTCGGCGGTGAGCCCGGTGCTGCGTGCCTGGTGGGAGGGGTGGACGGGCCGCGTCGCGGTCCGTTGACCGCCGTCCGGCGTGAATGCTAGAACCGTATCACCAACATGCGCAATAGAGGTTGCACATGTTGCAACTCCCCAGCTCGCAGGCGGGTCGGGGTTCGAGCGGAGGTACGGCGATGGGCGAGACGGTGGACCGGGCGGACGCGGAACGGCGGCCGGGCGCGGAACGGCGGCCGGGCGCGGCGCGGGAGGCGGGCGCGGCGCGGGAGACGGGCGCGCGACGGCGGTACTTCGCCGACCCCGCCCAGGGCCCCGGCATCGACCCCGCCGCCGTCGCCGCCCTCGCCGACGAGGCGCTCGACTTCCGCTTCAAGGCCGTCCCCGCCGCCGCCCACGGACTGACCGTCCGCGACTGGCTCGCCACCCGCCCCGCCCTCGACGGCCTCGGCACCCCCCTGCTCACCCTCGACGCCGCCGCCCTCGACCACAACCTGCGCACCATGGCCGCCTGGTGCCGCGACGCGGGCGTGCTGCTCGCCCCGCACGGCAAGACCACCATGGCCCCCGCCCTCTGGCAGGCCCAACTCGCCTCCGGCGCCCACGCCGTGACCCTCGCCAACCTCCCCCAGCTGCGGGTCGCCCGCGCCTTCGGCGTCCGGCGCCTGCTGCTCGCCAACACCCTGCTCGACCCCGCCGGCCTCGCCTGGATCGCCGCCGAACTCGACCGCGACCCCGGCTTCGCCTTCACCTCCTGGGTCGACTCCGCCGACAGCGTCCGG
Organism: Kitasatospora sp. SolWspMP-SS2h; assembly: GCF_003259315.1. Classification (GTDB taxonomy): domain Bacteria; phylum Actinomycetota; class Actinomycetes; order Streptomycetales; family Streptomycetaceae; genus Kitasatospora; species Kitasatospora fiedleri. Next base: position 106,770 of record NZ_QLLT01000002.1, read on the forward strand.
CAGATGGACGCCGCCCTGCGCGCCGCCGGAGCACGGCACCCCGTCGAGGTGCTGGTCGAACTCGGCGGCCCCGGCGGCCGCACCGGCGCCCGCGGCGTCGACGCCGCCCTCGACGTGGCCGCCGCCGTCCTGGCCGCCCCCACCCTGCGGCTGGCCGGCGTCGGCGGCTACGAGGGCGCCCTCGCCCACGACGCCTCCGCCACCGCCCTCGCCGCCGTCCGCGGCTACCTGCGCGACCTCGCCGACCTGCACCGCCGCCTCGCGCCCGACTACCCCACCCGCACCCCCGTGGTCACCGCCGGCGGCAGCGCCTACTTCGACACCGTCGCCGAGGAGTTGACCCCGCTGGCCGAGCAGGTCCCCGGCACCGCCGTGATCGTCCGGGCCGGCGCCTACCTCGCCCACGACGACGGCTTCTACCGCGGCATCTCCCCGCTGGCCCGCGCCACCGGCGCCACCCCGCTGCGCTCCGCCCTGCACGGCTGGGCCCGGGTCGTCTCCCACCCCGAACCCGGACTCGCCCTGCTCGACGCCGGGAAGCGCGACCTCCCCTTCGACGAGGGCCTGCCCGAACCCCAACTCGTCCGCGGCGGCGGCCCACTGGACGCCACGGCCGCCGTCACCGCCCTCAACGACCAGCACGCCTTCCTGCGCGACGCCGGACCGGCCGCCCCCGTCGGCGCCGTCCTGCGGCTGGGCCTGTCCCACCCCTGCACCGCCTTCGACAAGTGGAGCCTCATCCCCGTCCTCGACCACGCCGACGCCGAGCGCCCCCGCGTCGTCGACCTGGTCCGGACGTACTTCTGATGGCCGACCTGCTGCTGCGCGCCGCCACCGTGGTCGACGGCACCGGCGCCGACCGCTACCGCGCCGACGTCACCGTCACCGACGGCCGCATCGCGGAGATCGACCGGGCGGGAAAAGAGCTGACGGGACGTCAGGTGATCGACGCCGACGGGCTGGTGCTCGCCCCCGGCTTCATCGACATGCACGCCCACTCCGACCTGCGGCTGCTCCTCGAACCCGACCACCCCTCCCGGATCACCCAGGGCGTCACCCTGGAGGTCCTCGGCCAGGACGGCCTCTCCTACGCCCCCGTCGACGACACCACCCTCGCCGCGCTGCGCCGCCAACTCGCGGGCTGGAACGGCGATCCCGCCGACGCCGAGTTCGACTGGAACTGGCGCACCGTCGCCCAGTACCTCGACCGCCTCGACGCCGGAGCCGCCGTCAACACCTGCTACCTCGTCCCGCACGGCACCGTCCGGATGCTCGCCATGGGCTGGGACAACCGGCCCCCCACCGGGTCCGAACTCGCCCGGATGAGCGAGCTGGTGGACCGGGCGCTGGCCGACGGCGCGGTCGGCATGTCCACCGGCCTCACCTACACCCCCGGCATGTACGCCGGCACCGCCGAACTCGTCGCGCTGTGCACCGTCGTCGCCGCCCGCGGCGGCTTCCACGCCCCGCACCAGCGCTCCTACGGGGCGGGCGCGCTGGAGGGCTACGCGGAGATGGTCGAGATCTCCCGCCGCTCCGGCTGCCCGCTGCACCTCACCCACGCCACCATGAACTTCGGCGTCAACGAGGGCCGGGCCGGCCAGTTCCTCGCCCTGGTCGACGCCGCCCTCGCCGACGGCGTCGACCTCACCCTCGACAGCTACCCCTACCTGCCCGGCTCCACCACTCTGGCCGCCCTGCTGCCCAGTTGGTCCACCGAGGGCGGCCCCGAAGCCACCCTCGCCCGGCTCGCCGACCCCGCCGCCCGCGAGCGCATCCGCGCCGACGTCGAGGAGCGCGGCAGCGACGGCTGCCACGGCGTCGTCACCGACTGGGACACCATCCAGGTCTCCGGCGTCCGGCACGGCGCGCTGTCCGCCGTCGTCGGCCGGAAGGTCTCCGAACTCGCCGCCGAACAGGGCCGCACCGGCACCGAGGTCTTCTTCGGACTGCTGCGTGCCGACCGGCTGGGCACCACGATCCTCCAGCACGTCGGCCACGAGGAGAACGTCCGGGCCATCATGCGCCACCCCGTGCACACCGCCGGCAGCGACGGACTGCTGGTCGGCGCCCGCCCGCACCCCCGGGCCTGGGGCACGTTCCCCCGCTACCTGGCCCGCTACGGCCGCGAGTTGGGCGTCCTCACGCTCGAACAGGCCGTCGCCCGGATGACCGGCCGCCCCGCCCGCCGCCTCGGCCTCGACCGGCGCGGCCTGATCCGCCCCGGCCACCACGCCGACCTGGTCCTGTTCGACCCGGACACCGTCCGCGACACCGCGACCTTCGACCGGCCCCGGCAGCCCGCCGAGGGCATCCGGCACGTCCTGGTCAACGGCGTCCCCGCGCTCACCGACGGCGAACCCACCGGCGACCTGGCCGGCCGGGCCCTGCGGCGCGGCGCCGACCGCAAGGTCCGGGCCGTGACCTGACACACCGTCACCTTTAAGGGCGGGAAGCCTCCTTCGGCCACCGCCACCCCCAACGACCAGCACGGAAAGAGGAATCGCCAGCATGGGAACCGAAACGACCGAACTGCGCGCGGCCCTGGCCCGGCAGCCGGTGATCGCCGTGGTGCGGGCCCCCGTGATCCCCGACGCGGTCGCGCTCTGCGAGGCGCTCGCCGAGGGCGGCATCGCCTGGACCGAACTCACCTTCACCACACCGGACGTGACCCGCCACCTGGCCCGCGCCGCCGGGGCCGGCTGCCGGATCGGCGTCGGCACCGTGCTCACCGCCGACCAGGCCCGGGCCGGGATCGCCGCCGGGGCCGGCTTCCTGGTCACCCCCGGCCTGCGCCCGGCCGTCGCCGACACCGCCCGCGAGGCCGGAGTCCCGGTCGTGATGGGCGCGTTGACGCCCAGCGAGGTCGCCGACGCCGTCGACCTCGGCGCCGCCGCGGTCAAGATATTCCCCGCGAAGGCGTTCGGCCCCGGCTACTTCAAGGACCTGCGCGGCCCCTACCCCGACGTCCCGCTGGTCGCCTCCGGCGGCGTCAACGCCGGCAACGCCAGGGCCTTCCTCGACCACGGCGCGCTCGCCGTCTGCGCCGGGACCGACGTCGTCCCGCCGCAGGCCGTCGCGGACGGCGACTGGGCCGGGATCACCCGCCGCGCCAAGGAGTTCACCGCCTCGCTCGGCTGAGTGACGTCACGTGCGGTCACTCGCGGTCGGCCGTGGAGGCGGCGGGGGCGGCGGGTGCGGTGGGGGAGGCGGGTGCGACGGGGGCAGTGGGTGCGGCGGGTGTCGCCGGGGCGGTCGCCGGACGGTGCTCGGCGGCCAGGGCGAGCACCCGGTCCACCGTCCAGTGGTCGGCCGCGTGGGTGCCGTAGTGCGCGGCCAGGACCAGGCCGTCGGGGGCGAGCAGGAAGTCGGCGGGCAGGCCCAGCCGCCCGCCGACCGGGCGGGAGGACGGCGGCCGCTCCCGCCCGCGCAGCACCAGCGGCACGCTGCGGGCCACCCCCCGCGCCATCGACGGCCACGCCCGGGGGTCGAGCAGCGCCCGCGCCCCGCGCTCGACCCCGTACGCGCGGTACAGCCGCCGCTCCGGATCGGCCAGCAGCGGGAACGGCAACCCGTCGGCGTACGGCCGCAGTTCGGCGGCGGGCGAGTGGAACGCGACCAGCTCCCGCACCCCCGCCGCGCGCAGCTCCGGGTGACGGACGGCGAAACCGCGCAGGTGCAGGTTGCAGATCGGGCAGCCCGCGAAACGGCGGAACTGCAGGTGCGTCAGGCCGCCCGCCGGCACCGGCGGCAGGGGCGCGTCGGCGGCGTCGGTGGCGGGCAGGGCGGGGGCGGCGGTACCGGTCCGAAGTCGGGACACGTGGGCTCCTCGTAGGTGTAGACCGTACGCCAAAACTGTAGGCGTATGCCGTACGCTGTCAACCCGTGCCCCGCCCACGCTCCCTGACCACCCGCCAGATCGCCGCCGCCGCCCTCGCCGTGATCGACCGCGACGGCCTGCCCGCCCTCTCCATGCGCACCGTCGCCGCCGAACTCGACCGCCGCACCATGGCCCTCTACCGCTACGTCGAGGACCGCGAGGAACTGGAGTGCCTGGTCGTCGACCTCGCCCTCGGCCCCGTCCTCGACCGCGCCGCCCGCGAACCCGCTCCGCCCTCCCCACGGGCCCGGCTGCTCGCCCTGCTGGACCTCATGCGCGAGGCCGTCGGCGCCCACCCCGGCGTCCTGCCGCTGGCCGTCCGGCACCACGGCGGCTGCCTGCCCGCGCTGCGCTGGCGCGAACGGCTGCTGGAGGCCCTGGCCGACGCCGGACTCGACGCGCCGCGCCGCGCCGCGGCCCTGCACGCCCTGGTCGCCTACGTGATCGGCGAACTCGAACTGGAGCACCAGGCGGCCGTAGCCACCGCCACAGCCACAGGCGCAGGTGTCGCGGCCGACCCCGGCGGCCCGCTCGTCCCCGAGACCTTCCCCCTGCTCTCCGCCGCCCTGGCGGCCCGCGCCGCCACCGACCCCGCCCGGGCCTTCACCGACGGCGCCCGGACCGTCCTCGACGGCCTCGGCGTCGGTACCGGCATCGGCTGATCCTGTGCCCGGGTGGCGGTCCGTCGGTCGCGGGCGGGGGTCTCAGCCGAGGGCACCCCAGCCGTGGTCGAGGAGGTCGAAGGCGCGGACGATGGCGCCCCGGACGTCGGGGTGGGACTGGACCGCCCGGGGTGCCTCCAGGGCGAAGTGGGCCAGGGCGGTGCAGGCCGGGTCGTCGGCGGGGCGGCCGCTCTGCTCGGCGATGACCGCGGCGAGCGCGGCGGTGTGGCGCAGCCACATGGCCTGCTGGTAGTCGCGCAGGGCCGGGGTGGAGTCCACCAGGGCGGCGAACGACGGGAAACGCGGGTCGCCGCCGGCGCCGGCCCGGCGGTGGCGCAGGGCGTGGTCGCACAGGGCGGCCGGGATCGACCGGCCGGGGGGCCGCTCGCGCACGGCGGCGAGCAGGTCGGCCTCCAGGTCGGCCTCCTCGTCGAAGACCAGCGCCTCCTTGACCGGGAAGTGCTTGAACAGCGTGGTGGTGGAGACGTCCGCGGCGTCCGCGATCTCGCGGATGCCGACGTCGTCGTAGCCGCGCTCCAGGAACAGGCGCAGCGCGGCGTCCGCGATGGCCTGGCGGGTGGCGGCCTTCTTGCGCTCGCGGCGCCCCGGCGGGGCTGGGGACGGGGCCGGTGGCGGGGGCGGCGACGAGGGGCTGGGCGGGGGCGCGGGGCTCGGTGCGGGCGGCGGCGGAGGCGGTGGGGTGTCGGGCATGGGGGCATCCTACCTCCTGGGTTCACTCGGTTCAAAAGTTGAGTCGTTGCACTTTTGTACTCGGTGTGGTCTGCTGGAGCTGCGGCCCCGTGGAGCGTGAACGCCCCGGCCGCCCCCACACCCCCTGCCCGGTCGCCCGGCACCGCCGTGCGCCCGTCCGGAAGGAGCACCGCCATGACCACCGCACCCGCCTCCACCACCCCGCCCACCCCGTCCGGCCCGCCCGTCCCCCGCATCGCCGTCGTCGGCGCCGGGCCCGGCGGCCTGACCTGCGCCCGCATCCTGCAGCGCCACGGCATCGCCGTCACCGTGTACGACCACGACGGCGGCCCCGACGCCCGCGACCAGGGCGGCACCCTCGACCTGCACGAGGACAACGGCCAACTCGCCCTGCGCGAAGCCGGACTGCTCGACGACTTCTTCCGCCTCGCCCGCGCCGAAGGACAGGAGATGCGCCAACTCGACGCCCTGACCGGGGAGATCGGCTTCCACCACGTCCCCGAGGACGGCGAACGGTTCAAGCCCGAGATCGACCGGGGCCAGCTGCGCGACCTCCTGCTGCGCTCGCTCGCCCCGGACACCGTCCGGTGGGGCCGCACCCTGCGCTCGGTCGAGGGCCCCGCCGGCGGCCCCCGCCGCCTGCACTTCACCGACGGCACCGCCGTCGAGGCCGACCTGGTGATCGGCGCGGACGGGGCCTGGTCCAGGGTCCGCCGCGCGCTCTCCCCGGCCACCCCCCGCCACACCGGGATCAGCTTCCTCGAAGCCTGGTTCCACGACGTCGACCGCCGCCACCCCGAACTCGCCGCACTGGTCGGCCCCGGCAGCGCCTCGGCGGCCGACGGCGAACGCGGACTGTTCGCCCAGCGCAACAGCGGCGACCACATCCGGGTCTACGTCATCCAGCGCGCCCCCGCCGACTGGATCGCGCAGGCCGGCCACACCGTCCAGGACACCGACGCCCTGCGCGCCCTCCTCCTGGACCGCTACCGCCGCTGGTCGCCCGCCCTGCGCCGACTCCTCACCGACAACGACGGCCCCTACGTCGACCGCCCGATCCACGCCCTGCCCGTCCCGCACACCTGGACGCACGACCCCGCCGTCACCCTGCTCGGCGACGCCGCCCACCTCATGCCCCCGCTCGGCGTCGGCGTCAACCTCGCCATGCTCGACGCCTGCGAACTCGCCCTCGCGATCGCCGGACACGACACCCTCGCCGGGGCCGTCCGCGCCTACGAGGCGACCATGCTGCCCCGCTCCGCCGACATGCAGCGCCTCCTCGACGGCGCCGCCGACGGCCTGCTGTCCGACGAACCGCACCAGGGGGAGCTGCACCACGGTGAGCCGGACCGGGATGAGCCGGCGCCGGAGCCGCGGCCGCGGCCGTCCGGCGGCGCGGCCGAGCCGTCCGGCGCTCGCTGAGCCGTCGCCGGACGGGGAGCGGCCCCGGTCAGCGGGCCCGGGTGGTCGAGTACAGGTGGCTGTCGCGGAACTCCGTCGCGGCCAGCGTCCGGCCGACGATGATCACCGCGGTGCGCAGCACGCCCGCGGCCTGGACCTGGACGGCGATGTCGCCGAGCGTGCCGCGCAGCACCAGTTCGTCCGGGCGGCTGGCCATGGCGACCACCGCCGCCGGGCAGTCCGGTCCGTAGTGCGGCAGCAGCTCCTCGACCACGCTGTCCACGTAGCGGGCCGCCAGGTGCAGCACCAGCAGCGCGCCGCTCCTGCCCAGCACGGAGAGTTCCTCACCGGGCGGCATCGGCGTCGCCTGCCGGGCCACCCGGGTCAGGATCACCGTCTGGCCGACCGTCGGCACCGTCAGCTCGCGCTTCAGCGCGGCCGCCGCCGCCGCGAACGCGGGCACCCCCGGCACCACCTCGTACGGGATGTCCGCCGCGTCCAGGCGGCGCATCTGCTCGGCCATCGCCGAGAACACCGACGGGTCGCCGGAGTGCAGCCGGGCCACGTCCTGGCCCGCGCGGTGCGCGCTGACGATCTCGGCCAGGATCTGGTCCAGGTCGAGGTTCGCGGTGTCGACCAGCCGGGCGTCCGGCGGGCAGTCCGCCAGCAGCTCCGGCGGCACCAGGCTCCCCGCGTACAGGCACACCCCGCAGCGGGCCAGGGTGCGCTGGCCGCGCACCGTGATCAGATCGGCCGCGCCCGGACCGGCACCGATGAAATAGACCGTCACTTCGCTCCTCCGAGAACTCCGACAACCTCGTCCGCACCGGCATCCGCACCGGCATCCGCACCGGCATCCGCACCGGCGTCCGCACCGGTCTCGCCCGCGTCCGGACCCGCGCCCCCGGCGTCCTTGACGACGCTCCACTGGGTCACCGGCATCGCCTGCCGCCACCCCGTGAACCCGCCCACCGGCACCGCGTGCGCCACGCCCAGCTTCACCAACTCGCCGCCGTGGCGCCGGTACCACTGCGTCAGCAGCGCCTCCGACTCCAGGGTCACCGTGTTCGCCACCAGCCGCCCGCCGGGCCCGAGCGCCGACCAGCACGCCTCCAGCAGCCCCGGCGCCGTCAGCCCGCCGCCGACGAACACCGCGTCCGGACGGTTGAGTTCGGTCTCCAGCCCGGCCAGCGCCGACGGCGCGGCCCCCGTCACGACCCGCAGCCGGGGCACGCCGAGCGCCGCCGCGTTGCGGACGATCCGCTCCGCCCGCGCCCGGTCCCGTTCCACGCTCACCGCCCGGCAGGTGCGGTGCGCCCGCAGCCACTCGATGCCGATCGACCCCGAACCGCCGCCGATGTCCCACAGCAGCTCGCCCGGTGCCGGGGCGAGTGCCGCCAACGTCGCCGCCCGGACGTGACGCTTCGTCAACTGTCCGTCCGACTCGAAGAGTTCGTCCCGCAGGCCGGGAACCAGCTGCTGCCGGGGGGCGTCCGCCGCGACGGCCGGGTCGAGGACGCACTCCACCGCCAGCACGTTCAGCGGATCGCCCGGCGGCAGCGACCAGCCCGCCGCCACCCCCTCGCGCACCGCCTCCGCCGGACCGCCCAACTGCTCCAGCACCCGCACCCGGCTCGGCCCGAACCCGCGCTCCGCCAGCACCCGCGCCACCCGCGCGGGCGTCGACGCGTCCGCGCTCAGCACCAGCAGCCGACGCCCCGGGTACAGCGCCGCGTGCAGGGACGCGACCGGCCGGCCGACCAGCGTCACCACCTCGGTCTCCTCCACCGGCCACCCCAGCCGGGCGCACGCCAGCGACACCGAGGACGGATGCGGCAGCACCCGCAGCGACTCCGCCGGGACGCCGCACTCCAGCAGCGTCCGCCCGATCCCGTGGAACATCGGATCGCCGCTGGCCAGCACCGCCAGCCGCCGCCCCGCGAACCGCTCCAACAGCCCCGGCACCGCCACCCGCAACGGCGACGGCCACGGCACCCGCTCCGCCGCCACCCCCTCCGGCAGCAGCCCCAACTGGCGCCCCCCGCCGAGCACCACCTCCGCCGCGCCCAACGCCTCCCGCGCCGCCGCCGAGAGCCCCGCCCAGCCGTCCGCACCCACCCCGACGACGGTGATCGCAGACACGCGCAACTCCTCAGGGCTCGGGGACGGGGCAGCCGCAGCCTACCCGCAACCGGCCGCCGTACCCCCCGCGAGCTGCGGAGATCCAGCGTGCGACATTGGCCACACCGGGCGGGGCGGGCCACCGGCGCGGACGCGGGCGTGCGCGCGGAAGTCCACTGCGTGAAAAGCCTGTTGGAGCGACGGGTGGTTCTGGGGTTGGGTGGGGGTGATCGAATCCGAGAGACCTGACGGGGGATTCCGCGTGCGGACAAGAGCGGGAGGGGCGGCCCTCGCGGTCGCCTGCGTGACACTGCTGGCCGGCTGCGGTGGCGGCGGCAGCGGTACGGACTCACCGGGCCGGAACGGCGACGCGGCCGTGGGGCGCGGGAAAGCGGCGGTCGTCCTCTCGGCGGAGCAGCTCCGGGTGGCCGCGCCCCTCGGCGACGCCCTGCCCGACGGGCTGGGCGGGGGGATGGGCGGCACGGACATCTTCGAGGGCCAGAAGGCCGCCGACCGGTGCGACTCGGAGACCGGCACCGCCTGCTCCGGGCTGGTGGCGGCGGCCCTGAGCGGATACACCACCCACCCGGGGGACGGCGACGTCTTCTGGGACGCCTTCTCCTTCGACACCGCCGAGGACGCGCAGGTGGCCTGGAAGGCCATGGCCGCCGGCAAGCGGGAGGAGGAAGCGTCGTCCGACCCGCAGCCGCTGGAGGTCTCCGCGGACGCGGACGAACTCGACGCCTACGGCCTCCCGCCCTCGCACGACTACTCCAGCGGGCAGGACATCGAGATCCACGACGCCAAGGTGATGATGCGGATCGGCGGGGTGGTCGTCCTGCTCACCGGTTACGACATGCCCGACTTCGAGATCATCCAAGGGCTCGCCACGGTGGCGGCGGATCGCGTGGCCCAGGTGGCCCAGGGCAAGAACCCCGACGCCTGAGCGCCGCACCGCACCGTACTGCTCCGCGCATCGCACCGCTCCGCGCACCGTTCCGTCGATTTGTCGACCTGTCGGCTCATCGAGGCCGCCCACTCCGGAGGACCGCACCGCCCATGACCGACCTCTCCTTCCTCACCGCCCCCGGCATGGCGGCCGGGTTCATCGCCGAGACCCGTCCGCGTGCCCACGGCGCGGGCATCGACCCCTACGAGTACGACCGGGTCACCGCGCCGATCGACTCGCTGCTGCACTGGCCGGACGCCTGCCGGACGGCCGCCCTCGCCCACCGCGCCCGGGCCGAACGGGCCGCCGGGCGCGGCCGGGTCAGCACCGCCGGGCAGCACCACCGCTCGGCGGCCCGCTGGTTCCAGCTCGCCGCCATGCTGCCCGACCCGGACCGGGAGCGGGCCGCCGCCGTCGCCGCGGAGGCGGACCGTGCGATGGGCGACGCCCTCGCGCTGCTCGAACCCCGGGCCCGCCGGACCGAGGGCGAGGGCTACGCGGGATGGCTGCGCCTGCCGCCGGCGGCGGACGGTGAACGCCTCCCGCTGGTGGTGCTGGTGCCGGGGATGGACTCCTCGAAGGAGGAGTTCCACGGCCCGGCCGACGCGCTGCTCGCCCGCGGGCTGGCCGTACTGGCCGTCGACGGGCCCGGACAGGGCGTGCTGGCCGACGGCCCCGCGCTCGGCCCGGACCACCGGCACGCGATCGGCCGGGCCCTGGACCACGCCCTGGCCACCGCCGCGGACCCGGCGGACCCGGCGGTTCCGGCGGACCCGGCGGACCCGGACGGGCCCGGCGACAGCGGCGTGATCGACCCGGAGCGGATCGCGGTGCTCGGGTTCAGCCTCGGCGGCTACCTGGCCGCCGCCGTCGCCGCCCACGACCCGCGGGTCCGAACGGCGGCGCTGGTCAGCGGCCCGTACCGGCTGGACTGGGACGCGCTGGTCCCGTTCGTCGTCGCCACCCTCTCCCGGCGCTGCGGCGGCACGTCCGCCGCCCGCGCCTTCGTCGAGCAGCTCGACCTGGCCGCGCTGGCCCCCCGACTGCGCGGCCTGCCACTGCTGTTGGTCGACGGCGGCCGGGACCGCATCCCGGGCGTCACCAACGCCGACGCCCTCACCGCCGACCTCCCGCACGCCGAACTGCTCCACGTCCCGCACGGCAACCACCTCCTCGGCAACGCCCTGCCGGACTGGCTCCCCGACACGGCCGACTGGCTGGCGGACGCCCTGACGGCGAAGCGCTGAACCGACCCCGGCGCCCTCCCGGCCCGGCCTCCCGGGCCTCAGGCCGGGGTACGAGCACGAGGGGACGGGGACGCGGAACGAGGTACGGACCTTCGTCGCGGCAGGCCCGCTCCCGACCACGGACGCGGAGACGGACGCGGACCTGGAGGAGCTCGACCGGCGCCGTCGGCAACTGGAGGACATCCCCCGGCCGGTCACGGCCGAGGAGGCGGCCGCGCTCGCGGCCCGCTTCGGCCCGGACGACTGCTGCGCCGTCGCCTGGACGCTGCCGCACCTCGTCCAGACGGCACCCGGCCCGCCGCACCCGCGCTCGAAGGACGACCGGTGGCACGTCCTGCACCGCCGCTGGGGGCGGTCCATCGGGCAGGGCGGGGAGTCGGCAGAATGCGGGAGATGGAGCCACCGCTGCTGTACCTCGACGTCGACGGCCCGCTGATCCCGTTCGGCGGGCCTGCCGGTCGGCACCCGGAGCACCTGACGGAGCGCCGGATCCGCGACGTGCTGGGGACGGCGGCGGGGCACCCGCTGCTGGCCCGGCTCGACCCCCGGGTCGGGGCGCGGCTCGCGGCGCTGCCCTGCCGCCCGGTGTGGGCCACCACCTGGGAGCACGCGGCCAACGACTGCGTCGCCCCCCTGCTCGGCCTGCCGCCCTGGCCCGTCCTGGAGGAGCCGGCCGACCCGGACCGGCCGGACCTCCCGCCGGGAGTGCACTGGAAGACCCCGCTCCTACTGGCCCACGCGGCCGGCGCGGCGTTCGCCTGGGTCGACGACGAGATCGGCCCGCCCGACCGCGCCTGGCTGGCCGCCCACCACCCCGCCCCCGCCCTCCTCCTCCGGGTCGACCCCCGGACGGGCCTGACGGACGACGACCTCACCACCCTGGACGACTGGCTGCGCGCCCCGACCTGAGCGGTGCTGCGGGGACCGCGAGGGCGCGGCCGGAGCCCGGCCGATCAGGCGGGCGGGGACTCGGCGGGCGAGGTGCGGCGTCCCGGGTCGGGTTCGGCGAAGAACAGCGGGTGGGCGAGGGCGGGGACCGGCGGGTCGGTGGCGGTCATCGCGGGGTGTCTGCCGGGGTGGGGCCGCCGAGGTGGCGGTTGCGGGTGGCGCGGGCGCTGAGGCGGGCGGGGGTGGGGAGGGCGGCGAGTTCGGTGAGGGCGGTGGTGATCGCGGTGGCGAGGCGGTCGCGCAGGTCGGTGGGGTAGGGGGTTTCGGGGATCACCTGGTCGACCAGGCCGGTGGTGGTCAGGTCGGTGGCGGTGATGCCCTGGGCGCGGGCGAGTTGGGGGGCGTGGTCGCCGTCGCGGTGGACGATCGCGGAGGCGCCCTCGGGGGGCAGTGGGGCCAGCCAGGCGTGCTGGGCGGCGAGGACCCGGTCCGCGGGCAGCAGGGCGAGTGCGCCGCCGCCGCTGCCCTGGCCGAGCAGGACGGCGAGGACGGGGGTGCGCAGCCCGACCAGGGTGGTCAGGCAGTGGGCGATCTCCAGGGCCACGCCGTCGAGTTCGGCCTCGATGGAGAGTTCCGCGCCGGTGGTGTCGACCACGGTGAGCAGCGGCAGCCCCAGTTCCTCGGCGATCCGGGCCTGGCGCCGCACCGCGCGCAGATCGGCGGCGGTGACGGGGAGTTCGGGCTGGTCGGGGCCCTGGCGCTGCTGGGCGACCACCATGACGGGCCGTCCGCCGATCAGTGCCAGGCCCCGGACCAGCGCGCTGTCGCCGTCCAGCGGGAGGAACAGGTCGGCGGTGTGGTGCAGGAGTTCGAGCGCGGAGAGGCGGTCGGGGCGGCGGCTGAGCAGCACCGACTCCCAGGCGTCCGGCGGCGCGGCGGGGGCGGCGGGGAGGGACACCGGTGAAGGGGAGGGGGCGGGGTGGGACGTCGGGGAGGGGGCGGTGAGGACGGTGAGGGCGCGGGAGAGGAAGACGCGCAGCCGTTCGGGCGGGACGATGGCGTCCAGCCGGCCGTGGGCGGCGAGCGTCTCGGCGCGCTGGACGGCCGGCGGCAGCGGTTCGCCGCGCAGTTCCTCGTACACCCGGGGGCCGAGGAAGCCGAGCCGGGCGCCCGGCTCGGCGAGCACCAGGTGGCCGAGGGTGCCCCAGGAGGCGAACACCCCGCCCATGGTGGGGTTGCGCAGGTAGGTCAGGTAGGGGAGCCCGGCGGCGCGGTGCGCGTGGACGGCGGCGGTGACCCGGACCATGCACAGGAACGCGGCCGAGCCCTCCTGCATCCGGGTGCCGCCGGAGACCGGCAGGGCGAGCAGCGGCAGGCGTTCGGCGGTGGCGCGCTCCACGGCGCGGGTGATCCGTTCGGCGGTGGCCACGCCGATCGAGCCGCCGAGGAACCCGAACTCGCCGGCGACCAGCGCGATCGGCCGCCCGTCCAGCAGGGCGCGCCCGGTGAGCACGGCCTCGTCCAGGCCGGTGCGCTCGCGGGCCCGGGCCAGCGCGTCCCGGTAGGCGGGGTCGGCGTACCCGGTGCCGACGGGCTCGTCCCAGCTGTGCAGACTGCCGGGGTCGACCAGCAGGTCGAGGAGCTGACGTGCCGTCACCGGGGCCTCCGTCACGGGGGAGTCGGGCAGGGAGCGGGGGCGGGCCGCGCCACCGAGGCTAGCGGGGCGGCGGGGCCGTCGGCGGGTGCGCCGCACGGTGGTGAGCAGGATCACCGGGCCGTGCGGCGGGCTGCCGCGGGCGTGACGCAGCAGACAGCCCGGGCACGGGTGTCCGCGATGCGCAATTGGCTAGGGTCGGCCCCGTGAGGCTGACCAAGGGCACCGACGTCGCGCTCCGCATCGCCATGCGCCTGGCGGTGCTCGACGAGGACCGGAACCCGACCACCCGCGAGGTGGCCGAGGCGGTCGCCGTCCCCTACCACCACGCGGCGAAGGTGGTCAGCCGCCTCCAGCACCTGGGCGTGGTCGAGGCCCGGCGCGGCCGGGGCGGCGGGCTCGCCCTGACCGCCGCCGGGCGCACCGGATCGCTCGGCCGGATCGTCCGGGAACTGGAGGGCGTCGGCGACGTGGTCGGCTGCGAGGACGAGCCGCCCTGCCCGCTGCGCCACTCCTGCCGGCTGCGCGGGGCGCTGCACCGGGCCCAGGAGGCGTTCTTCGCCTCCCTCGATCCGCTGACCGTGGACGACCTGGTCGGCGGCGGGCCGGACGGACCCGGCGGGCCGGTCCTGCTCGGCCTGCCGGTGCCGGGTGGCCCGTCCGGCCCGCCTGCTCCGCCTGGCCCGCCTGGCCCGCCTGCTCCGCCTGGCCCGCCTGGCCCGCCGGGGCCGTCCGGCCCGTCCGGCCTGCCGGGGCCGGGGCCGTTCGGCCCTTCCGCGTAACCGCCCGCCGGGCGAGCATCGAGGCGGGCGCCACCCGTTCCGCGAGCGGGCCTCCCCCCATCGTCCGACGGGTCTTCCCGGATCGTTTAATACGCATCGCAGATGCGAGTTTGGAGCTTCGGATGCTGTCCGAGAAGTCCGCGCGGACCGTGCGCGCCACCCTGCCCGTGGTGGGCGCGGCCATCGGGGAGATCACCGGATCGTTCTACGACCGGCTGTTCGCGGCCCACCCCGAGCTGCTGCGCGACCTGTTCAACCGGGGCAACCAGGCCGACGGCAGCCAGCGCCAGGCGCTGGCCGGTTCGATAGCCGCCTTCGCGACCGCCCTGGTCGAGCACCCCGACCGGCGGCCGGACGCCATGCTGGCCCGGATCGCCCACAAGCACGCCTCGCTCGGCATCGCCCCCGAGCAGTACCGGGTGGTCCACACCCACCTGTTCGCCGCCATCGTGGAGGTGCTCGGCGAGGCCGTCACCCCCGAGGTCGCCGCGGCCTGGGACGAGGTGTACTGGCTGATGGCCAACGCCCTGATCGCCGTCGAGGCCCGCCTGTACGAGGAGAGCGGCACCCGCGGCGAGCGCCGCCCCTACACGGTGGCCGCCCGCACCGCCGAGACCGACGACGTGACGACCTTCCTGCTGCGCCCCGCCGACGGCGGCCCCGTCCCGGCGCACCGGCCCGGCCAGTACGTCTCGGTGCAGGTCGAACTCCCCGACGGCGCCCGCCAGATCCGCCAGTACAGCCTCTCCGGGCAGCCCGACGGCGGCCTGCGGATCACCGTCAAGCGGGTGGCCGGCGACCCGGCCGGGGAGGTCTCCACCCACCTGCACCGGCACGTCGGCGAGGGCGACACGCTGCTGGTCGGCGCCCCGTTCGGCGACGTGCAACTGGCGGACGGCGACCGCCCGCTGCTGCTCGCCTCGGCGGGCATCGGCTGCACCCCGATCATCGGGATGCTCACCCACCTCGCCGGGACCGGCGCCACCCGCAGGGTGATCGCGGTGCACGGCGACCGGCGGGAGTCCGCGCACGCCTTCCGGGACGACTTCGCGCGGCTGGTCGACGAGCTCCCCGGCGGCGAGGCGCACGTCTGGTACGAGCGGCCGGAGGGCGAGTGGCCCGCCGACCGCACCGGCGTGGTCGACCTGGCCGGCCTGGACGTCCCCGCCGACGCCGTCGCCTACCTGTGCGGCCCGCTGCCGTTCATGCGCGCCGTCCGCGCCGGGCTGCTGGCCGCGGGCGTGCCCGCCGCCGACATCCACTACGAGGTGTTCGGCCCCGACCTGTGGCTCGGCCGGGACTGACCGGACGCCCCTCCCCGTGGGCCCGGCCCCGGACCCGTCCGGAGCCGGGCCCCGCCGGTCACCGCGCGGCCGGGCCCCCGCCGGTCACAGCGCGGCCGTGATCGCGTCCCACAGCCCGACCCGGGCCCGCAGCGCGGTGCGGACCGTCGCCGCGCACTCCTCC
Source organism: Kitasatospora sp. SolWspMP-SS2h (assembly GCF_003259315.1). Taxonomy (GTDB): domain Bacteria; phylum Actinomycetota; class Actinomycetes; order Streptomycetales; family Streptomycetaceae; genus Kitasatospora; species Kitasatospora fiedleri. The sequence continues at coordinate 122,532 of NZ_QLLT01000002.1, forward strand.
CAGCGCTCGGTGTCGTCGCCGCACAGGTCGATCAGCATCTGCATCGCCATCGGGGTGTGCTGCTCGCCGTCCACCTCGATGTGCCGGGCCAGGTAGTCCTTGAAGACGCTCAGCCGGCCCTCGGCGTCGTCGATCCGGACCACCTGCTCGAACATCTCCGGGATCAGGTCCTCCCGGCCGAACGCGAACGCCGCGGCCTGGCAGTGCACCGGCGCGTCCTCGATGATCCGGAACGTGACGGCCGCGAACTCGGCCGCCGCCTCCGGGATCTCGGCCGTCTTCGCGGCCTCCGCGACCGACCGGCCGGCCCGGATCGCGTCCAGGAACGCCTCCACCGGGGCGGTGTCCGCGCCCGCCCTGGCCATGCCGTCCAGGTACAGCTCGAAGTGGCTGATGTAGCCGTCGCCGAGCTCGTCGCTCTCCTCGACCAGCACGATCTCGTTGATCAGCCGGCGGCTCGCGGTCGGACCGTCCGGCAGCCACGGCAGGGTCACGCAGGTGAGCTGCCGCTGGAGGCACTTGAGCAGGGACATGAAGTCCCAGACGGCGAACACGTGGGTCTGCTGGAAGGTCCGCACCTTCTCCAGGCTGTCCAGCGACAGGTACATCGGGTGGGACACCACCTCGTGGCGGACCTCCTCGATGGACTCGCGCAGGGCGGTCAGGCCGGGGTGGCTGCGGTCCCAGTGGTAACGGTCGCTCATGGCTGCTCTCCTCTGTGGTGTGGTGCAACGGGGGTACGGCGGGGTGCGGCAGGGTGCGGCGGAGGCAACGCGGGTGGACGTCGCGGTGGTCCGGTGGTGGACAACGACCGCCCGGAGGCGGCGGTTACGCGGGAACGGCCGGGGCGGGAGGGGTCACTTCAGGACGGCGCGGATCGCGTCCCGCAGCTGCTCGGCGCTCGGCTGCAGGGCCCGGTCCAGGGCGAGGGCGAACGGGAGGACCGCGCCGTCGGGGCGGGTGACCCGGCGGGGCGGGGCGAGCAGCCGGCACTCCTCGGCGGCGACCGCCAGCACCTCGGCGGCGAAACCGGCGAAGCGGTTGGAGTCGTCGGCCACCACCAGCCGCCCGGTGCGGTCCAGCGACTCCACCAGGGCCGCCCGGTCCAGCGGGTACAGGGTGCGCGGGTCGAGCACCTCCACCGACACCTCGTCCGCCAACTCCTCGGCCACCGACAGCGCCTGCTGGACCAGGTGGCCGACCGCCAGCACCGTCACGTCCGAGCCCCGCCGGACCGTCCGGGCCTCGCCCAGCGGCAGCGGGGCCAGCGGTGCCGTCACGTCCTCCCGGACGCCCAGCGCGCCCGCCGGGGCGAACAGCACCACCGGGTCGTCGTCCGCGATCGCCGAACTCAGCAGCCCGTACGCGTCGGTGGGCGTCGCGGGCACCAGCGTCTTGATGCCGACGTGCGCGAACAGGCCGTACGGGTGGTCGGAGTGCTGGCCCGCCCAGCCGCTGCGCGAGCCCGAGCCCGGCACCACCACGGTCAGCGGCACCCGGGCCTGCCCGCCCGTCATCAGCGAGAACTTGTGCGCCTGGTTGGCGAGTTGCTCGAACACCAGGAACAGCAGCGACGGGATCTGCAACTCGATCACCGGCCGCATCCCGGTCAGCGCCGCCCCGATGCCCGCCGAGGTGAACGCCTGCTCCGACAGCGGCACGTCCACCACCCGCTCGGCGCCGAACCGCCGCTGAAGGCCCAGCGTCAGACCGGCCAGGCCCGCGCCGACGTCCTCGCCGAACACGCACACCGCCGGATCGGCCTCCAGCGCGTCCGCCAGCGCCCGGTTCATCGCCTTGGCGTACGACAACAGCGTCACAGGGCCGCTCCCGACCGGGGCCGCAGCCCGCTCGCGTACAGGTGATCATTGGCCGTCACCGGATCCGGCTCCGCCGAAGCTAGCGCGAACCGCGCCGCCCTGGAAAGGAGTTCGACAATCTCCCGGTCGATCGCGGCGGCCTCCCCGGCGGGCAGCGCGGTCGCCAGCGGGTCGCGCTCCCGCCAGGACGCCACCTCCTCGGCCGTGCGGTAGGACAGCCGGAAGCGCCGCTCCATGGTGTGGTGCGCCTCGAACCGGTACGTCAGGCACTCCAGGAACGACGGCCCGCCCCCCGCGCGCGCCCGCTCCACCGCCCGCCCGGCCGCCGCCCGGACCGCCTCCACGTCCATCCCGTCCACCGTCTCGGCCGGGATGCCGAACGCCTCGGCCCGGCCGCAGGCCGAACCGCCCACCGCCGCGCCGGCCGGCAGCGTCGTCGCGTAGCCGTTGTTCTCGCAGACGAACACCACCGGCGCCCGCCAGATCGACGCCAGGTTCAACGACTCCAGCAGCACGCCCTGGTTGAGCGCGCCGTCGCCGAAGAACGAGGCCACCACCGTGGGTTCGCCGCGCCGCCGGGCCGCCCAGGCCGCGCCGACCGCGATCGGCGCGCCCGCGCCGACGATGCCGTTGGCGCCCAGGATGCCCAGCGAGAAGTCCGCGGCATGCATCGAACCGCCCCGGCCGCCGTTCAACCCGCCGACCCGGCCCAGCAGTTCGGCCAGCAGCCGGGCCGGGTCGGCGCCCTTCGCCAGCACGTGCCCGTGCCCGCGGTGGGTGGAGGTCAGCCGGTCGGCCGGCTCCAGCGCGGCGCACACGCCGACCGCCACCGCCTCCTGCCCGATGTACGGGTGGGTGCCGCCGACCACCAGCCCGGCGCGCACCCACTCCAGCGCCAGCTCCTCGAACGACCGGATCAGCCGCATCGTCCGGTACCGGCCCGCCGGGTCCGCCAGGTGCGGCAGGCTCACCGGCCCGACCGCCCCGGCTCCGACCGCCCCGGGCCCGACCGCCACAGCACCGGGCAGAACTCCGGGTCCGCGTAGTCCGGCCGGCCGTCCGCGTCCCGCCGCACCACCGCGTCGTGGTTGTACACCACCGGCGAGCCGTCCGGCCGCAGGTACGAGCGGTAGCGGTTCGAGCCGTCCTGCAGGTGCAGCGACACCGCCCGGCGCGGCTGCGCGGACCGGTTCGGGCCCGAGCCGTGGTAGGTGCGGCAGTGGTGGAAGGAGACGTGCCCGCGCGGGATCTCGATCGGCACGGTACGGACCTCGGTGCCGTTGAACTCGGCGTTCTCGTGCAGCAGTTGCTCCAGCTCGGAGCGGTCCCGGGCGGCGAAGTGCCGGGTCGAGTCGTCGCCGCCGGGGCGCTCCTCCCAGCGGTGGCTGCCGTCCACCATGGTAATGGTGCCCATCTCCTCGGTGCAGTCGTGGAACGGCAGGAACGCGGTCAGCATCCGCTGCGAGGTGGAGGTCTGCCAGTAGTGCTTGTCGAAGTGCCACGGCACCACGTTGCTCGGCTCGCCCGGCACCGGAGGCTTGTAGATCAGCGTCGCCTGGAACAGCCGGATCTCCGCCGCCTGCGCCAGCCGCGCCGCGACCGCGCCCAGCAGCGGCTTGCGCAGGATGCGGCCGATCTCCGCGTGCTCGTAGTGCACGTAGTCGTTGTGCCGCTGCACCGGCCCGTCCGACGGCCGCCAGGACGCCAGGTGCGGCGGCCGGGCCGGGAGTTCGCGGTCCCGCTCGCCCGCGTAGTAGCGCTCGGTGGCGGCCTGCAGCGCGTCCAGCTCGGCGTCGGAGAACAGCCGCCGCGACAGGTACCAGCCGCGCTCCGCGTACTCCAGCACCTCCTCGACGGTCGGCAGCAGCGCCGACTCCTCCTCGGTCAGCTCGAACCGGTCGATCGCGGTGGTCACGTGGGCTCTCCTCTGCTCAGCTGTCCGCGGTGGCGCGCTCGCGCTCCACCGCCTCGTACAGGGCCTTGATGTTGGCGGTGCCGAAACTGCCGGCGCCGCGCCGCTCCACCAGCTCCAGGAAGAAGGTCCGGCGCGGGTGGGTGGAGCGGGCGAAGATCTGGAACAGCTCGCCGCCGTGGTCCCGGTCCACCAGCACGTGGGTGTCCCGGAGTTCGGCCACCGGGATGGCCGTCGGGCCGAGCCGGGACTCCAGCGCCTCGTAGTACGCGCCCGGGGTGCTCAGGAACGCCACCCCGCGCCCGCCCAACTCCCGCACCGCGGCGGTGATCGACTCCGTCGCGTACGCCAGGTGCTGGACGCCCGCGCCGCCGTGGGCCGTCAGGAAGCCGTCGATCTGGCCGGAGGCCCGCGAGGTGTCCGGCTCCAGCAGGGTGAAGGTGACCGTCCCGCACGGGCTCTGCACCACCCGGGAGTCCATCGCCTGGTCGCCGACCTCCACGTACTCCCGGAACACCTCCCGGAAGCCCAGCCCGTCGACCGCCCACCGCACCGAGCCGTCCAACTGCCCGCCCGGCACCACCACCGCCACGTGGTCCAGCGACAACAGCGCTCCTTCGCCCGGGAGTTCGTCCGCCGGCAGCAGGTCGTCCGGGCCGACGAAGCGCAGCGCCAGGTCGCCGAAGCCGGAGACCGTGCCCGCCCCGCCCGGCCCGGCCCCGTCCGCGCCCGCCCCGTCCGGCCGTTCGCCGTCCGGCCGTTCGCCGTCCAGTCGTTCTGCGCCCGCCGCCAGCGCCCGTCCGGCCGCCGCGTCCGCCGACGCCCGGTCGGCGTGCCGCAGCGCGATCACCGCGACGCCGTCGCCGTGCCGCCGCACCCAGGCTGCCACCGGGTGGTCGGCCTCCACCGCCGAGGTCAGCAGCACCCGGATCGAGCCCTGGTGCGCCACCACCTGCGCGGTGCCCGGAGCGGCCCGGTCCGGCTCGCTCAGCGTGAAGCCCCAGTCGTCGCGCAGCAGCGCGGCGTACTTGTGGGCGTCCTCCACGTACAGTTCGGTGTACGCGATGCCCGGCACGGTCATGAGTCCCCTCCGAGGTGCTTGGCCGTGATGCTCGGCGGGCCGAACAGCAGGCTCAGGTTGTGGCCGCCGAACGCGATCGAGTTGGACAGCGCGTGGCGCACGACACCGTGCTCGGCCGCGCCGCGGACGTGCCGCAACGCGCAGGCGTCGTCCGGCTGTTCGAGGTTCAGGGTGGGCGGGATCAGGCCCTCGGCGACGGCCAGCGCCGACACCGCCGCCTCCACCGCCCCGCCCGCGCCCAGCAGGTGGCCGGTGGCGCCCTTGGTCGAGCTGACCCACGGCCGGTGGTCGCCGAACACCTCGCGCAGCGCCGCCGCCTCGGCCCGGTCGCCCAGCTTGGTGCCGGTGCCGTGCGCGTTGACGTAGTCCACCGCCGACGGCGCCAGGCCCGCCGAGCGCAGCGCGGCCCGCATCGAGGAGACCGCGCCCGCGCCGTCCGGACGCGGCATGGTCGGGTGGTGGGCGTCGGTGGCCGCGCCCCAGCCGGCCAGCGCGGCGTACGCGGAGGCGCCGCGGGCCGCCGCGTGCTCGGCGCGCTCCAGCACCAGGACGGCGCTGCCCTCGCCCAGCACGAAGCCGTTGCGGCGGGCGTCGAACGGTCGGGACGCCTGCGTCGGGTCGTCCCAACCGGCCGCCAGCGCACGGGAGTTGTCGAAGGCGGCGGCGATCGTCGGGTGCAGCGGGGCCTCCGCGCCGCCGCACACCACCACGTCCGCCTCACCGCCGCGGATCAGCCGCAGGCCCTCGGCGACCGCCTGGGCGCCCGCCGCGCAGGCGGTGATCACGGCCGAGCTGTAGCCGCGGATGCCGTGCGCGATGGCGATCCGGGCGGCCGCCATGTTCGACAGCATGCCCGGCAGCAGGTACGGGCTGACGGCGGCCCGGCCGCGCTCGCGCCGCCCGGCGGCCTGCTGCTCGTAGCTCTCCAGCCCGCCGCCGCCGGTGGCCAGCACCACCGCGACCCGTTCCGGGTCGGTGTCCTGACGGATCGTCAGCTTCGCGTCGGCGAGGGCGTCCTCGGCGGCGGCCAGCGCGAGCAGCAGGAAGCGGTCGGCGACCCGGGTCTCGGTCGGCGGCAGCACCTCGGTGGCCGGGACGTGCGGGGCGATGCCCGCCACCCGCAGCCAGCCCGCCGCCGGGTGGTCCGGCGGCGGGGCGACCAGCCCGGAGCGGCCGGCCGCGAGCGCCCGGTACACCTCCGGCACGGCGCGGCCCAGCGGCGTCACCCAGCCGATCCCGGTGACCTGCGCGGTGACGCCGGCGGGGCTGGTGGCGCCGGCGGCGTCGGGGGCGGTCACGGCGCGCCGGTCCCGGCCCCGGCGGCGATCCCGGCCCCGGCTCCGGTCCCGGCCTCGGCCAGGTGGCGCTGGCGCAGCAGCACCTTGCGGACCTTGCCGGTCGGGCCGAGCGGGATGCGCCCGTCCGGGACGGCCAGCACGGTGCGGACCACGGCGGCCACGTGCGGCTCCAGCGCGGCGAGCACCTCGGCGGTGCGGTCGGCGTCCTGGTCGGCGGCCGGGTCGAGCTGGAGCAGCACGTCGGCGACGGTCCGCCCGCCGTCGCGGAAGGCGACCACGGTGCAGTCGTGCACGTCCGGGCAGGCCGCCAGGACGCGCTCCTCGCTGGCGGCGGTGTGCAGGCGGCGGCCGTCGCCCAGGTCGACGGTGTCGACGGCCCGGTCCACGTGGTAGTAGTAGCCGTCCTCGTCGCGGTACACCAGGTCGCCGGTGAGGAAGTAGTCGCGGACCCGGGTGCGGTGGGTGGTCACCGAGTCGTTCCAGTAGCCGGGGGACAGGGTGGGCGAGCGGGTGCCCAGCTCGCCGACCTCGCCCGGGCCGAGCTCGTTGCCGTCGGGGTCGAGGACCGCGCAGTCGACGAAGGCGTGCGGGCGGCCCACGCAGCGGCCGTAGCGCTCGGAGTCGACGGTGTGGGTGATGAAGAAGTGCGAGTGGCCCATCTCGGAGGAGCCCAGGCCGTCGATGAACACCGACCCGGCGGTGCGGACCCGGCCCTGCCGGGTGGCGGTCTCGCGCGAGCCCTGGGCGACCAGGCGGCGGATGTGCGCCTCGTGCGCGCAGTCGCCGGTGTTCCACCACAGGCCGACCGAGGAGAGGTCGCGGGCGGACAGGTCCTGCCGGGCCAGGTCGGCCCAGGTGGTGGCGAAGCCGTACACGCCCAGCGGCTGCCAGCGCTCGATCGCCTCCAGCACCGCCGGTCCCGACTGCTGGGAGATCAGGTGCAGTTGGGCGTCGAAGCTGAGCGCCAGGTTGACCGCGATCAGGGTGGCGGCGTGCGCGGCGGGCAGCGCGCTGAGCACCCGGTCGATGCCCTGCGGCCGGGGCAGCAGCAGGCGGTGGCGGATCGCCGCGTACAGGCTCTGGTGCGAGTGCAGCACCGCCTTGGGCAGGCCGGTGGTGCCCGAGGAGTGGGTGATCGCGACCGGGTCGGTGGGCCAGTGCCGGTACGGTTCGGGCGCCGACTCCGGGTCGCCGTCGGCGAGTTCGGCGGTGTCGGCGAGGACGGGCGCGCCGAAGTCCACGTCGGCCAGGGCCTTGGCGTGGGCGGCGTCCGCGAGCAGCCCGACCGCGTTCAACCGGCGCAGGTAGCGGGCCGAGGTGTCCGCGTCCAGCGCCGGGTTGAGCAGGGCCGGGATCGCGCCGAGCCGGCTCAGCGCGAGGAAGCACAGCACCTGCTCGGCCGCGGCGGACGCCTGCACGGCGACCGGGTCGCGGCGGCGCACCCCCCGGGCGTGCAGGGCGGCGGCCCGGGCCCGTACCGCGAGGTCGAGTTGACGGAGCGTCAGTGCGGTGCCCGCCGGGTGGCCGTCGACGGGGGTGTCGAAGGTCAGGGTCGGCGAGTCCAGGCCGAGGCCCTGCTCGACCCTGGTGGTCAGGACGTTGCCGGCGCCGACGGAGCTGTCGGCGGACAGCACGGCGCGAAGGGTGCGGAGGCTCATCGTTCCCGTTCTCTTCTCGTGGTGCGGGAAAGGGGGCGGGCTCCCCCGGCGGGGGCCGCGGTGCCGCGAGGGGCGGCGCGGGTGTCAGGGGGCGAGCAGGACGGCGGTGGCGCGGTCGGGCGGGCCCTGGACGGCGGTGATGGCGAGCACCTGCTCGGCGTCGCCGTCCTCGATCAACAGGGCGGCCCGCTCGTGCAGTTCGCGCTCCTCCTGGAAGCCGGGGCCGAGCGCGACGACCGGGCCGTCCAGCTGCCAGCGGGCGGCCAGGTGGCCGAGCACCGCGTTCGGGTTGGACTGGAAGAAGAGCAGCGGGGCGACCCGCTCCCCGGCGGCGGTGGCCCGGGCCAGCGCGTCCGCGGTGCCGGTGTCGCCGCTCGGGCTGGCCAGCAGCAGCGCGGTGCGCGGCGCCCCGGCGGCCGGGGGCGGGCCGTAACGGGCGCGCAGGCAGCGCTCGGCGGTCTCGGCCACCAGCGGGCTGAACGAGGACTCCACGAAGCCCGCGATGGCGGGCAGTTCGTCCCCCGGCCGGTCCGGCCAGCGGGCGGCGGCCAGCACCCGCAGCGGCCCGGCGAGAACGCGCGGCGCCGCCGACGGGGACGCCGGGCGCGGGTGGCCGGGAACGGGGACGGCGACGGCAACGGGGGCGGGGACAGGAACGTGATCGGGGGCAGGAACGTGATCGGGAACGTGGTCGGGGAGGACGGCGGGTCTCGGGGCGGTCATGCGGGAGTCACCAGGGGTGCGGGCCGGGCGGCGACCGGACGGGAACGGACGGGGAGGGCGCGGCGGTACGGACGGTGCGGGCGGTCGGGGCGCGGCGTCATGCGGGGGCCACCAGCAGCGCGGTGTTGGCGCCGCCGAACGCGGCGTTGACGGTCAGCGCCAGGCCGGGGGCGGCCGGGCGGGGGCGGTCGAGCACCAGGTCCAGCGGGCAGCCCGGGTCGGGAGCCTGCCAGCCGGCGTTCACCGGCAGCGCCCCGGCACCCAGCACGCCCACGGTGGCGGCGAGTTCGAGCAGGGCGGAAGCCTCCAGGGCGTGGCCGTGCACGGACTTGGTGGAGCTGACCGGCGGGGTGCCGGCCGGGAAGACGGCGCGCAGCGCGGCGGCCTCGGCCAGGTCGCCGAGCTTGGAGCCCGCGCCGTTGGCGTTGACGTAGCCGATCGCGTCCGGCGCGGCGCCCGCCCGGTCGAGCGCGCCGTGCACCGCCCGGGCCAGGCCGGTGCCGTCGGGGTGCGGCCGGCAGACGTGGAAGGCGTCCCCGGTCCGGGCCCAGCCGGCGATCCGGGCGAGTGCCCGGCCGCCGCGCCGGCGCAGGGCCGGTGCGGACTCCAGGACCACGGCGACCGCCGCGTCGCCGAGCAGCATGCCCCGGCGGCCCAGACTGAACGGGCGGACGGCGCCGTCCCCGGCCAGCGCCCGGCCGGCGTCGAACACCGCGAAGGTGTCCGGCTCGACCAGGTACCCGGCCGCGACCAGCACCCGTTCGCGGCGCCCGGAGGCGATCAGCGCGGCGGCGTCGGCGACGGCGCCGGACGCCGCGACGCACGCCCCGGTGTAGACCCGGGGCCGCAGCCCGGTCCGTTCGGCGACCTCCGCCGCGACCGGACCGGCCCGCCGGTCGCCGTGCAGGGCGAGCAGCAACTCCTCTTCCGCAGACGGCTGTTCGAGGTCGACCGGGCCGGAGAGCGCACCCGCCTCGGCGAGCACCGCGACCAGCTGGTCGGCCAGCCGGGGGGAACCCGGCCCGGTGGCGGCCCGGTCGGTGCGGTGCGCGGCGGTGCCGAAGCGCTCCACCGGGGTGAAGGCCGGCCGCCCGGCGAGCACGCCGTCGGTGAGCGCCGCGAGCCCGGCACCGAACGCCGAGCGCACGCCGATGCCGCCGACCAGGACGGCGCGCCGCGGCGGACCGTTCCGGAGCGCGGTCCCGGTCGCGGACGTGGTCGTGCTCACGGACGTGGTCGCGGAGGCGGGCGGGGTCATGGCGCGGCGGCCCCCGCCTCCGTGGCGGCCCCGACACCGGCCGTGGCAGCGACACCGGCACCGGCACCGGCTGTGACACCGACCCCGGCCGGGGCGGCTGCCGGGACGCCCGCCGGGGCGGCGGCGAGCTGCGCGTCGAGCGCGGCGACGGCGTCGTCCACCGTGCGGATGGCGTCCAGGCGTTCGTCGTCCAGGTCGATCTGCACGCCGTAGGTCTGTTCGGCCTGGGCGATCAGCCAGGCCAGTTCCAGCGAGCCCAGGTGCTCGTCGACCTGCTCGGGGGAGCGGTCGCCGTAGCGGGCGAGCATGGCCAGCGCCTCGGTCCGGCCGAAGCGGGTGCGGGCGTCCGTGCTCATCAGGCGGTGCTCACCGTGGACTTGGCGACCCGGGCGGCGACCTCGGCGCTGAACTCGTCGATGGTCATCAGCGCGGTGGACTCCATGTCGTCCAGCTCGAAGCGGATGCCGAACTCCTCCTCGACCTGCACCGCGAGGTCGGCCAGCGCCAGCGACTCCAGGTCGAGGCCGGCCGGGCCGAGGTCGGTCTCCGAAGTGACCTGCGAGACGTCGTAGTTCATCCCGGCCAGGGCGGTCAGGACGAACGTGCGGATCTGTTCCTGCATGGACGGACTCTCTCCAGTGCGTCGGGGAGGGGAGGGGAGGGAAGGTGTTTCCGGGCAGGGCGCGCCGACGGACGGGCGGACGGTGTCTGGAGCCGTCCACCCGGCCGGTGACGGCCGCACCGGAAGGGGAGGGAGAAAACGCGGAACGAGCAAAACGCGGGACGAGCGGGAGGGGTGGATCAGCGGGCGGCGTCGGCCTGTCGGCGCAGGGCGGCGGCGTCCCGCAGCAGCTTCCCGGTGGCGGTCCGGGGCAGCCGCGGCATCAGGTGCAGCCGGCGGGGCAGCTTGTAGCTCGCCAGCTCCTTGCCCAGCAGTTCGCGCAACTGCTCGGCGGGGCCGCCCCGTTCGGACGGCGCGGAGGTGACACCCTCGGCGGTCGCGGCGTACGCCTCGATCGCGCCGTCGGCGAACAGCACCACGGCCTCGACCACACCGGGGAGCCCGGTGAGGGCCTGCTCGACCTCGTTCAGGTCGACCTTGAGGCCGCCGATGGAAATCTGTGAGTCGCGCCGCCCGAGCACGGTCACCAGGCCGGTGCCGTCCTCGATCAGCGCGGCGTCGCGGGTGTGCAGCAGGCCGTCCGACCAGCGGGTCGGGTCGGTCGGGCCCAGGTACGGGGACCGCTCCCGGGCGATGTGCAGTTCGCCGCCCGCGACGGACAGTTCCATCCCGTGGACGGGTGCCACCGCGGGGTGGTGGTGGCCGTTCAGGTCGGTGGCGATCACGCCGGTCTCGGTCATCCCGTACATGGTGCCCAGCGGGACGCCGAACCTGGCCCGGAACGCGGCGGGCAGCTGTGGTCGGACGAGTTCGCCGGCCACCACCATCCGCCGCAGCTGCGGCAGTTCGGGCGGCGCGGCGGCCGCGGCCAGCAGCTCGGCGTGGAACGGTACCCCGATCACGGTGGTCGGGGCGCCGCCCTCGGCGATCGCGGCCAGGATGCCGGTCGGGGTCATCCGCTGCGGCACCACCAGCTCCACGCCCGCGTGCAGGGCGTGCAGCAGTCCGCCGACCAGGCCGAGCACGTGCACCGTCGAGGACAGCAGCACGGTGCGCTCGCCGCGGGTCGGGAACTCCGGGAGCCGGGCGTAGCGGTCGAGTTCGCGCAGCAGGTCGGCGGCCGTCCGGGCGATCACCTTGGACGGTCCGGTCGAGCCCGAACTGAGCTGCACCAGGGCGTGCTCGGTCGTGGCTCCGGCACCCCCCGGCAGCGACCGGAACTGCGGTCGGCCGTCGGTGAGTTCGGCCAGCACCCGGGGGTGCAGCCGGTCCACCGCGCGGTCCACCTCGGCGGCGGTCAGCCGGTGGTCCAGCAGGATCGCCTGGGCGCCGGAGCGCCAGGCGGCCAGCAGGACGGCGACGAACTCCGCCGACGGCGGCATCCGCAGCGCCACCGTCCCGCGTTCGCCGAGCCCGGCGGCGGCCAACTGCCGCTGCCGTTCGGCCACCAGGGCCCGCAGGGTGCCCCTGTTCACCGGAGCGCCGAAGCGCAGGCACGGTTCGCCGTCCGGTCCGGCGAGTAACTGCTCGTCCACCCAGTCCGCGGCGACCGTGCCGCCGCGTACCGGGGTTGGGGTAAGCGTCAACGCAACTCCACGCGCTCGTGTGGGAAGCAAGGTTCGGAAGTTGTGATGCTTCAGTGTGGAACCCCCGTCGGTGCCGACCTTTGCACGGGAGCGCATCAAGGGTCAAGGTCTATACCAGTGGCGGACTGCCCCCTACGCTGTCCCTCGTTTTCGCACGAGTTGACGGAACATCAGGAGGTTCGGACGCGATGGTTCCGCTCACCCTGGCGGAGCACGGCGCACTGGCCAAGGCCCGACTGCCCGCCGTGATCTGGGACTTCTTCGACGGCGCGGCCGGGTCCGAGTGGACCGCCCGGGCCAACCTGGACGCCTGGCGCCGGTACGTGCTGCGCCCGCGCGCCCTGGTGGACGTCTCGGCCCCCGACTGCGGCACCGAGCTGTTCGGCGACCGGCTGGCCGCCCCGTACGGCGTCGCCCCGATGGCCTACCACGGGCTCGCCCACCCCGAGGCCGAGTGCGCCACCGCCCGGGCCGCCGCCGGGGCCGGGGCGCTGCTGGTCACCAGCATCTTCGCCGGGTGCACCCTGGAGCGGATCGCCGAGGCCGCCCCCGGCGCGCCGCGCTGGCTCCAGCTGTACTGGCTGCGCGACCGCGAGGCGCTGGCCGGGATCGTCCGGCGGGCCGAACGGGCCGGCTACCGGGCCCTGGTGCTCACCGTCGACGCGCCCAAGGTCGGCCGCCGGCTGCGCGACCTGCGCAACGGCTTCGCGCTGCCGCCCGGCATGACCGCCGCCAACCTGGCGCCCCGGCTCACCAGTGCCGCCGGGCAGGCCGCACCCGGCCGCTCCGGCATCGAGGAGCACTCCCGGCAGCAGTTCGACCCGACGGTCACCTGGGCCGACCTGGCCTGGCTGCGGCGGCGCACCGAGCTGCCGCTGCTGCTCAAGGGCGTGCTCACCGCCGAGGACGCCCGGCGCGCGGTGGAGCACGGCGTGGACGGCCTGGTCGTCTCCAACCACGGCGGCCGCCAGCTCGACGGCACCCCGCCCGCGCTGGACGCCCTGGCCGAGGTGGTGGACGCCGTCCCGGCCGACCACCCGGTGCTGGTCGACGGCGGCCTGCGGCACGGCTCCGACCTCGCCAAGGCGCTCGCCCTGGGCGCCCGCGCCGCGCTGGTCGGCCGACCCGTGCTGTGGGGCCTGGCGCACGGCGGCGCGGACGGCGCCCGGGCGGTGCTCGACCTGCTGCGCGAGGAACTCCTCGACACCATGGTGCTGGCCGGCCGGCCCACCCTCGCGGACCTCGACCGCGGCGCGCTCGCGCCCTGGCCGGCGGCCCCGCGGACGTACCGCTGAGCGCGCGTCCCTCTCCTTATATATAGGGGCCGTGACGGAGCACCGACAAAGTATGTGAAAGAGAACGGAAGAACCCCCGTGACGCACACCGAATCCCGCGCCTCCGACACCCCCGCGGACCCCGCCGCCGAGCTGTTCGCGGACTGGGACTGGGAGGACCCCGACGGCCTGGCCGCCCGCACCGACGCCTTCACCGAGGACCTCGCCCGGTGCACCGCGATCGAGCTGGTCCGCCCCGAAGCGCCGCACACGCACCAGGACTTCCGGGACCTCGGCGTCACCGGCGTCGAGTTCGCCGCGTTCCGCACCCGCCACCCGCAGGGCCTCGGCACCGACCTGGTCGGCCTGCACACCGACACCGAGGAGACCCGCCCCGGCCCGGTCTACCGGATCGACGGCACCAGCCTGTACACCCGGCTGGACATCGGCGCGCCGCTCCCGTTCGCCGACCACAGCGTCGACTGGGTGTACGCCGAGCACCTGATCGAGCACGTCCCGCTCGACACCGCCGTGCGCTGGCTCGCCGAGGTGCGCCGCGTCCTGCGCCCCGGCGGCCTGCTCCGCCTCACCACCCCCGACCTGGCCCGGTACGTCGAGGGCTACCTCGACGACCGCGAGCAGTTCTTCCGCCGCCACCGCCGCCGCCTGCGCACCATGCGGGTCGGACCGCCGATGCCGGAGCGGCGGGCCTTCATGCTGAACCAGATCTTCTACCACTTCGGCCACCGCTGGATCTACGACGAGGCCGAGCTGCGGTACGTCCTGGACCGGGCCGGCTACGGCGCGTTCACCGTCGTGCGGCAGGAGTTCCAGACCGGCGCCCGACCCGACGTCGCCGCCCTCGACACCGCCTTCCGCAAGGACGAGTCGATCTACCTGGAGGCCGTCGCCCCCGGAGGACCGCGCTGATGCCGCTGCACCCCCAGGCCGAGGCGGTGCGGGCCCGCCGCGCCGCCGCCGGCACCCCGCCGCTGTACACCCGCACCCTCGCCGAGGCCCGCGCCGCCGACCTCGCCGACCTGCGCGCCGCCACCGGCGCCGGCGAACCCGTCCACCGGGTCGAGGAGTCCACCGTCGAGGGCCCCGGCGGCCCGCTCGCACTGCGCCGCTACCGGCCCGCGCCGCGCCCGCAGGACGCCCCGCCCGGCCCGGCCCTGCTCTACCTGTACGGCGGCGGCTGGGTGCTCGGCTCGCTGGAGACCGGCGACCCGGTCTGCCGCGCGCTGGCCAACGCCACCGGCGCCGACGTGTTCGCCGTCGGCTACCGGCACGCCCCCGAGCACCGCTTTCCCGCCGCCCTCCACGACTGCTGGGCCGCCCTCGACCGGATCGTCCGCCAGGCCCCGCAGTGGGGCCTCGACCCGGCCCGGATCGCGGTCGGCGGCGACAGCGCCGGCGGCAACCTGGCCGCCGCCCTCACCCTGCTGGCCCGCGAACGCGGCGGCCCCGCGATCCTGCACCAGCTGCTGGTCTACCCCAACACCGACCACCGCGTCCCCGCCGACGGCGAGGCCGACCCGGCGCTGTTCAACCGGCACTCGGTGGCCTGGTACTGGTCGCACTACCTCGCCGACCCCGCCGACGGCGCGAACCCGCTGGCCTCCCCGCTGCGCGCCCCCTCGCTGGCCGGCCTGCCGCCCGCCACCGTGATCACCGCCGAGTACGACCCGCTGCGCGCGGAGGGCGAGGAGTACGCCGAGGCCCTGCGCGCCGCCGGCGTCCCCGTCGCACTGCGCCGCTACGACGGCATGCCGCACGGCTTCTTCGCCATGCCCGGCCTGCTGGACGACGGCCGCCGCGCCCAACTCTTCGCCGCCGAGCGGCTGGTGGCGGCCTACCGGACCGGCGTGGCGGAGGGTGCCCGGTGACCAGGGTGCTGCACCTCGCCGACCTGCACGGCTCGCTGTCCGACCCGCTGCTGGACGCGATGACCTTCCTCAACGAGGTCACCGCCCGCTACCCCGAGGCCGTCTCCTTCGCCCCCGGCCGCCCGTACGAGGAGTTCTTCGACCCGGCGGACGTCCCCCGCCACCTGGAGACCTACCTGCGCCACCTGCGCGAGGAACGCGGCCTGACCGACGGCCAGGTCCGCCGGGAGGTGTTCCAGTACGGGCGCACCAAGGGCCTGATCGCCCCGCTGATCGCCCGCGCGCTGGCCGCCGACGAGGGGATCGACACCGACCCCGAGGCCCTGGTGGTCACCGTCGGCGCCCAGGAGGGCATGCTGCTGGTGCTGCGCGCCCTGTGCGCCGGGCCGGACGACGTGCTGCTGGTCTCCGCGCCCTGCTACGTCGGCGTCACCGGCGCGGCCCGGCTGCTCGACCTGACCGTGCACCCCGTCCCCGAGGCCGGGCGGGACGGCGGCCTCGACCCCGCCGCGCTGGCCGCGGCCGTCCACGCCCTGCGCGCCGCCGGGAAGCGCCCCCGGGCCTGCTACGTCGTCCCCGACTTCGCCAACCCCAGCGGCGCCAGCCTGGACGAGGCGGCCCGCCGCCGGCTGCTGGAGGTGGCCGAGGAGACCGGCGTCCTGCTGATCGAGGACAACCCCTACGGCTTCTTCGGCCGCACCGCCGCCGCCCGCCCCACCCTCAAGGCCCTGGACGGCGACCGCGGCAACGTGGTCTACCTCGGCTCGTTCGCCAAGACCTGCTTCCCCGGCGCCCGGGTCGGCTACGTGGTCGCCGACCAGCGGGTCGCGGGTGGCAGCTCCCACGTCGCTTCCGGCGGGCTGCTCGCCGACGAGCTGGCCAAGCTCAAGAGCATGACCACCGTGAACACCTCGGCGCTCAGCCAGGCCGTCATCGGCGGCATGCTGCTCGACGGCGGACTGCGCCTGCGGGACGCCAACGAGCCCGCCCGACGCTTCTACGCCCGCAACATGGACACCCTGCTGGACGCGCTGGAGACGGCCTTCCGGGGCGTTCCCGGCGTCTCCTGGAACCACCCCGACGGCGGCTTCTTCGCCGTCGTCACGGTGCCCTTCCGGGCCGACACGCAGGCCCTGGACGCGTGCGCCCGCAAGCACGGCGTGCTGTGGACCCCGATGGACGGCTTCCACCCGGGCGGCGGCGGGGAGCGCCAACTGCGGCTCTCCTGCTCCTACCTGACGCCGGAGGAGATCACCGACGGCGTGCGGCGGCTGGCCGCCTTCGTGGCCGAGTACGCCGAGTACGCCGAGCCCGGGGGGTCCGCGGAGTGCGCGGCGGAGGGCGGCCCGGGGAACGGCTGAGCGCAGCACCGAGCGGGGCCCGGCGGCACGGGAGTGCCGGGCCCCGCTCGGGTGCGTCCCGCCCCGGACCGCACGGGCGGTCCGGGGCGGTCCGGGGTCAGCGGATGCGCTGGGCGAACAGCCGGGCCGACCAGGCCACCGCGAGGGCCGTCATCAGCCCGGTCAGCAGCAGGCCGCGCCACACCTCGGGGGCGTCCAGGTGCCCGGCGAACAGGGCCCGCATGCCCTCCACGGCCCAGTAGCAGGGGTTCCAGGACGCGGCGGTGCGCAGCCAGGCGGGGGCCAGCGCGATCGGCAGCAGGGTGCCGGAGAGCAGGGCCAGCGGCTGCGCGATGGTGTTGACCACCGGCCCGAGTGCCGCGTCGGTGGGCACCAGCAGGGCCAGGCCGTAGGAGACCGAGGACGCCATCAGCGCCATCAGCGCGAGCAGCGCCAGCGCCAGCAGCAGGTCGGTGAAGCCCACGGTCAGGCCGAACGGGATGGCCAGCACGGAGATCAGCACCGCCTGGATGAGCAGCGCGGTGGTCTCCCGCAGCGCCCGGCCGAGCAGCAGGGCGACCCGGCTGACGGGCGTCACCCGGGAGCGCTCGATCACGCCCGCGTGCAGCTCGCCGAGCAGGGTGAAGCCGGTGAACAGGCCGCCCATGACGGCCAGCGCGGACAGCAGGCCGGGTACGTACACCCGGTAGGCGTCGGCGGTGCTGTGCGCGCCGGACGCGGCCAGCGCGGAGGTCAGCAGCGGGGCGAACAGCAGCAGGTAGCACAGGGGTTGGAGCAGTCCGACGGCGATCCACACGGGGGAGCGGGCCATCAGGAGCAGTTGGCGCTGGTAGACCAGCCAGGTGTCGCGGGCGAGCTTCAACGGGGACCTCGGGGCGTCGGTTCGGGACGGCGGTTCGGGGCGGCGCTTCGGGGCGGTGGTTCCGAGAACGGGGATCAGCTGTGGACCAGCGCGCGGCCGGTCAGGGCCAGGAACACGTCGTCCAGGCTGGGGCGCTGCAACTGGACGTGCTCGGGCTCGATGCCGGCGGCGGCCAGGGCGCGCAGCAGCTGCGGGATCGCGGTGGCCGCGGAGTCCACGTGCAGGCGCAGCCCGTCCCCGCCGGGCAGGGCCTCCAGCCGCTGCACGCAGGGGAGTTCGGCCAGGGCGCGCTCGGCGCCGGCGGTGGACTCCGGCTCGGGCAGGCCGATGGTGACGGAGTCGCCGGCGATCTTCTGCTTGAGCTCCTCGGGGGTGCCCTCGGTGACGATGCCGCCGTTGTCGACGATGCCGATCCGGTCGCACAGGGCGTCGGCCTCGTCCAGGTAGTGCGTGGTCAGCAGCACCGTCATGCCCTGCTCGCGCAGGCGGCGGACCTCGGCCCACACCTGGGCGCGGCTGCGCGGGTCGAGCCCGACGGTCGGCTCGTCCAGGAACAGCACCCCGGGCCGGTGGACGACGCCGAGCGCCAGGTCGAGGCGGCGGCGCTGGCCGCCCGAGTACGTCTTGCAGACCCGGTCGCCGAACTCGGCGAGGTCGAAGGCGGCCAGGCCCTGCTCGGCGCGCTGCACCGCCTCGGCCTTGCGGATGCCGTACATCCGGGCCTGCATGACGAGTTCCTCGCGGGCGGTGGCCTGGTCGGTGGTGCCGCCGCCCTGGGCGACGTAGCCGATCCGGCGGCGGACCTCGCCGGGCTCGGCGCGCAGGTCGGCGCCGGCCACGGTGGCCGCGCCGCCGTCGGGGACGAGCAGGGTGGCGAGCATGCGCAGCGTGGTGGTCTTGCCTGCGCCGTTCGGGCCGAGGAGGCCGTAGATCTCGCCCTCCGCGACGTTCAGGTCGATGCCGCGCACCGCGTCGACGGTGGCGGCGCCGCGGCGGGGCCGGAAGGACTTGCGCAGCCCCTTGGTCACGATCAACCCGGACTCCTGTGGTCGGTGGGTGCGGTCGGGTGCTTCGAGGGAAGCGAGGTGCTTCGAGGGAAGCGGGTACGTCGAAGGAACGGATGCTCCGGGGGAGGCGGATGCTCCGGGGAGCGGGGTGAGGGGCGGATGCCGGAGCAGACCCTAGGCCCCGACCGGGCCCCCCGACAATGGTCTGGACCAGGTGGCGGGGCGGTGCCGGTACGGTGCGCGCGCGAACCGCTCCAGCCGTTCGGCGGCGGCCACCGCGCCGCCTCCCGCGCGCAGTTGACGCCCCAGCAGTTCGGCGGCGGAGCGGAACGCCGGATCGTCGAGGACGGCGCGCAGCGCCGCCCGCAGCCGCTCGGGCCCGGCGGTGGCGAAGTCGACCCGGACGGCCGCGCCCAGCGCGGCCAGCCGCCCGGCGGTCACCGGCTGGTCGTGCCGGATCGGGGCGAGGACCAACGGCCTGCCGTGGACGAGGGATTCGCCGACGGTGTTCATCCCGCCGTGGCACAGTACGGCGTCCACCGCCCCGCGCTCAAGCAGTTCCAGCACCGGAACGCGCGCACACCCGATCGCGCCCGGCGGCAGCGGGACGTCCCCGGGAGCGGCCACCACCGCCTGCACGTCCGGGAGTCCGGCCAGCGCGGCCGCCGTCCGGCCCAGGAAACCGCCCGCGACCTCGGCGGACAGCGTGCCCATGGTGACCAGCACCCGGCGCCGCGCCGGGTCCAACCGCTCCCAGGGGAAAGGCGGTTCGGGACGCTCCGCGAGCAGCGGGCCGACCAGCGCGTACGTGTCCGGGACGGCCGCGGCGTCCAGGCCGAGCAGGGCGGCGCTGCTCGCGGCCAGCACCAGTCCGGGGGAGAAGCGCGGGTCGGTGTACTCCGCGGCGGGCAGCCCGGCCCGCTCCCACAGACCGCGCAGCACCCCGTCCCGCCAGGCGGCCAGGCCGCCGCCGACACCGCCATCGCCGTCACCGCCGCCGCTGCCGCCGTCGTCACCGCCGCCGTCCCGCGACCCGCCGTCCGGCAGGTCGTCGTCCCACAGGTCACCGTCCAGCGGGTCGCCGATCTCCAGCGAGGACGGCGCGAAGCTCGCCCACGGCACGCCCGCGCCGTGCGCGGCCAGCGCGCCCGCCGGGCTGTGCTGGTCGGCCAGCACCACGTCCGGCCGCCACTGCTCGACGGCCCGCCGGACCGCGCTCAGGGTGAACCGGGTGTGCGGCACCACGAAGCCCTCCCACAGCGAGCGCACCGCCGCCGGCCCGCCCACCGCCTGCTCGCGGAACACCCGGGCGCCGGTCGGGTGCACCACCGCGTCCGGCCCGAGCAGCGGGCGCAGGGCCGACTCCGGTCCGACCCAGGCCACGTGGTGCCCGCGCGCGGCCCAGGCCAGGGCCAGCGCCCGGGCCGGCAGCAGGTGCCCGGCCAGCGGGGGCACCACGATCAGCAGGCGCAGCGGAGGGAGCGGAGGGAGCGGGGGGAGCGGGGGGAGCGGTGGCGTGGCGGTGGGCACGGGCGGTTCTCCTCGGAGCGGCGGATCGGAAGCGGGCTGGAGGCGGCGCGGGCTGGAGGGGGCGCGGGAGCGTTGCCGGAAGGGCGCGCGGGCGGGCTGGAAGGGGACACGGGGCGGCCCGGCGGGGCCGGAACCGGCGCGGGCTCGGCGGCACCGGCGGGAATCCCGTACGAGTCGTGTGCAAACGAGGGAGAACTGGTACAGACCACAGGGGGAGGCCGGGAAGGAAGCGTCGGCGATCTCTTGTGCGGGCCGGTGAGGCGACGGAATACTAGCCCGCGTGACCGCTCTGGAGGCAGTCGCCGTCCACCTGCCGCCCGTCGCCGAACCGATCGAACTGGTCGGGGAACGCCTGGGGCTGACGGATCGTCAGATCAGACTGTTCCGCCGGTTCCACGGCCTGGACCAGGTCAGGGTGGACCCCGACGGCGACCTGACCGATCTGCTCACCGCCGCAGCGACGGCCCTGGCCCCGCTGCGCGGCAACGAACACCGCGTGAGGTACGTGCTGCACGCGCGCAGCCTGCCGATCGCGGCACCCTACCCGCACAACCCGCTGCACGACGTGCTCGGCCGTCTGGGGCTGACGCACGCCCGTGCCTTCACCATCACCCACCACGCCTGCGCCGGCTCCCTGCTGGCCCTGGACGTGGCCGGTCGGCTGCTGGCGGCAGATCCCGACCCCGAGGCGCTGGCGTTGATCCTGGCGGGCGAGAAGACCTTCACCCGGGACGCCCGCATCGTCCCGGACACCGCCCTGTTCGGCGAGGGGGCGGCCGCCTGCCTGGTGCGGGCCGGAGGTGAACGCGACCGCGTGCTGTCCTACGCGGTCGACCAGCACGGCGAGTTCGACGGGCGGCTCGCCGACGATCCGGAGCTGATGCTGGACTACCAGCGCAGCTACCCGGAGCTGATGGTGGCCGTGATGGAGGCGGCACTGGAGGAGGCCGGCGAGAGCTGGGACTCGATCCGGCTGCTGCTGCCGCACAACGTCAACCAGATCTCCTGGAAGCGGATCTGCCGCACGACCGGGTACCCGCCCGAGCGCGTGGTGCTGGACAACGTCCCGGCGGTGGGGCACAGCTTCGCCGCCGACATCCTGCTCAACCACCACACCGCCACCACCCGTGGCCTGCTCCGCCGCGGCGACCGCTACCTGGTCGCCGCGTCCGGGATCGGCGCGACCTTCGCCGCCATGGTGCTCCAGCACTGACCCGCACCGGCCCGCACCGCCCCGGCACCCCGGGACGGTCGGACGCCCGGGCCCGGCGGCGCGGCGCCCCGTCACCGCCGCGCGCCCACGCCACCCAGTCCACCCGCCCGCACCCGGCCGTCCCGCCGGAGTGCCGGCCAGATCAGGGGATCGCCATGACCGACTCCGCCACCGACCTCGCCGTGCCCGAAACCGCCACCGATGCCGCGGGTGCCGCCGACGTCACCGACGCCGCCGTGGACCCCGAGCTGCGCGGCCGGGCCCTCGACGGCATCCTGCTGCTGCTGCCCCGGGTGCTCAAGCGCGAGCTGCCCGAGATCGGCGAGAACGCCTGCCTGTTCGACGAGGTCGGCCTGACCTCCGCCGCCACCCTGGAACTCATCCTGGAGCTGGAGGACCACCTCGACGTGCAGATCGACGTCGAGGGCATCGACCAGGACGACCTGCGCTCGGTCGGCACCCTCGCGGGCTTCGTCGCCGGGCACGTGATCGCCGAGGACTGACGACCGTGCGCGTCCGCGGACCGCTCCCCGCCACCACCCTGCCGCGCGCCGCCTCCCCGCTGCGCCTGACCGCCGCCCACGCCCTCGACCTGCCCGGCGACTCCCCGCTCGCCGCCGACCCCGACCTGCGCGTCTTCACCGCCGACCTGGCCCGCCCGTACGGCGTGGCCCTCGACGAGGACGCGCTGGCCGGGGCGCGCGGCCAGTCGTACGCCGCGCTGGCCGAACGCGCCATCGGCGCCCTGGTGGACCCGACCCGCCCGGTCGACCTGCTGCTGCTGGTGTACGCCACGCCCGACGTCCGGCCCGGACAGGCCGTGGCCCTGCACCTCGCCGGGGTCTGCCCGGGCGCGCCGCTGTCCTTCGCGCTCTGCGACGAGGGCGCCGGCGCCGGGTTCAGCGCGCTGCGGATCGCCGACGCCTACGCCCGCACCGCCGGGGCCCGGCGCGCCCTGCTGATCGCCGTCGAGCAGGCCGACCTGCACCACCGCCCGCACCGGCCCGCCCGGCTCCCGGATCGGCACTCCGCCGCCGCCCTGCTCTGGGAGGCCGAGCCGGAATCCGGACGCCCTCTGCAAGAGCTGCGCAGCGCCCATGAAGTGACGGACCGTCAGATCGCGGACACGCTCAAGGAGTGGTGCGCCGACCTGCCGGAACAGGCCCTGCTGCTGCGCGGCCCCGGCCTGGCCGGAACCGCACCGCCGGGCGGCCCGGAGACCCGGACGGCCCGCCCCGGCAACCCGTACACCGGCGGCTGGGCCGCGCTCGGCGCGGCGCTCGCCGACCCCCGGCTCGCCGGGCGGCCGCTCGCGCTCGCCGACCACGAACCGGAGACCGGCCGCCTCGACCTCGTCCACTGGGCGCCGGCCCCCGGCGCGGACCGCGCGCCGGGCCCGGGAACGGCTGCGGGAACGGGAACGGAGCCCGCCCGGTGACCGACATCTGGCTGATCCGCACCGACGCCGCCCTCCCCGGCGCCCTCGCCCTGCTCGACGCGGACGAACGCGCCCGCGCCGCCCGCCACCCCGACGGCCCCGCCCGCCGCCGCTTCGTCACCGCGCACGCCGCCGCCCGGCTGCTCACCGCCGCCGCGGCAGGCCTCCCGCCCGACCGCGTCCGCTGGTGCCGCGGCCCGCACGGCCGCCCCGAACCCGTCGGCCTCCAGGGCGAGTTGAGCGTCAACCTGAGCACCGCCGGCCCGTGGGCGCTGTTCGCCGTGGACCACTGCCACGAGGCGGACGGGGGCGGCATCGGCGTCGACCTGGAACCCGTCCCGGACGGCCGGGCCGCCGCCCGGCTCGCCGCCCGCTACTACCCGGCGGACGAACCCGCGCCCGACGCCGAGGAGTTCACCCGCCGCTGGACCCGCAAGGAGGCGTACACCAAGGCATACGGCGGACGCCTCGCCGACGGCCTGCGCACCCACGCCGGACCGCCCGGTGACACGCCCGGCCCGCACCGGCTGCACGGCCCGCTCGGCCCGTGCACCGTCCACGACCTGCCCGCGCCCCCCGGCCACCGGGCCGCCGTCGCCCGCACCGGCACCCGCCCCGTCCGACCGCGGCTGCGCAGCTACCCGGAGCCGAGGCCGGAGCCGTCCGCACATCCGGCAGCACCGGACGCCCCCGCCGCGCGCGGCGACGACCACCGCACCCCCGCCGCCCGTCGGCCCCGACCCTGAGGCAGAGCCATGAGCACCCGCCACCCCGACGACGCCACCCCGCTGCCCACCGCCGCGCCCGGCGTCCAACTCCAGCCCGCCGCCTACGAGAAGCTGCTCGACGCGCTGCGCGGGTCGATCGCCCGGCTGGCCGCCGAGGAGCCCTTCGAACGCCTGGTCGTCCCGCCGGTGATCTCCCGCGCCACCATCGAGCGGGCCGGTTTCGCCGCCTCCTTCCCGCACCTGCTCGGCACCGTGCACAGCTACACCGGCAGCGCCGCCGAGTGGCGCGGGCTCGCCCCGCTGATCGCCGGGTCCGGCCCCTGGCACGCCCGGCAGGACATCTCCGACCTGGTGCTGCTGCCCGCCGCCTGCTACCCCGTCTACGCCACCCTCACCGGCCGTGACCTGCGCGAACCCGTCCGCTACAGCGTCGAGGCGCAGTGCTTCCGGCAGGAGGCCACCGCCGAGCCCGGCCGGCTGCGCAGCTTCCGGATGGCCGAACTGGTCACCGCCGGCACCCCCGCGCACTGCCAGGAGTGGCGCGAGCAGTGGCTGGGCAGGGTCGCCGACTGGCTGGAGGGGCTCGGCCTCAAGCCCGCGGTCGAACTCGCCGACGACCCGTTCTTCGGCGGCGGCCGCAAGCTCTACCAAGCCGCCCAGCGCGCCCAGGAGTTGAAGTTCGAACTGCGCGTCCCGGTGGCCGACGGCCTGCCGCAGGCGATCGCCTCCGCCAACATCCACAAGGACCACTTCGGCGAAGCCTTCGACTTCACCGCCGACGGCGGGACCGGCAACACCGCCTGCACCGCCTTCGGCCTCGACCGGATCGCCCTCGCCCTGCTGCACACCCACGGACCCCGACCCGTGGACTGGCCCCCGCATCTCGGCACCGCCCTGAACGGAGACTGACGGCATGTCAGCCGCACCATCCGGAAGCAACCCGGAGCCCACCACCCTCACCCTGCACTACCGCGCCGACGCGCCCGAGGCCGAGGGCCCGCTGACCCTCGGCCAGGACAACATGATCCGCTGCCTGCGCCACGACGAGCCCTCGCACATGAATAAGCAGGCCACCTGGTACGTCCCGCCCGGCGCCGAACTCCCCGCCTGCCTCGACGCGCTGCGCGCCCTCGCCGACCGCCACGCCGCGCTGCGCACCGTCTTCCCCGGCCCCGCCGACCGCCAGCCCGAACGCCAACGGGTGCGCGCCGAAGGCGAGTTCACCGTCCGGGTGATCGCCCTCGCGGACGGCGAGGACCCGGCCGCCCGGGCCGAGGAGTACTGCTGGGACGGGCGGCGGCGGGCGTTCGACCTGGCCGAGGAGTTCCCGCTCCGCTTCGCCCTGCTCACCCGGCACGGCCGGCCCGTCCTGCTCGCCGTGGTCATCTGCCACGCCCAACTCGACGGCGTCGCCACCGGGCTGCTGTTCCAGGAGTGGCTGACCCTGGCGGCCGGCGGCACCCTGCCCGCACCCACCGCGCCCACCCCCGTCGAGGTCGCCGCACAGGAGCACTCCTCCTCCGGACAGCGCCGCACCAAGGCCGCGCTCCGGCACTGGGAGCACATCCTGGCCGAGCAGCCCACCTCGGTGTTCGCCGACGACCGGATCGGCCCCAACGACACCCTGCTGCCCACCCTCGGCGTCCGCTCCACCGCCGGCGCCGCCGCCCTGGAACGCGCCACCGCCCGTACCGGAGCCTCCCACTCGGCCGTCCTGCTGGCCTGCTACGCCGTCCTCGCCGCCCACCGGGCCGCCCGCACCACCGTGGTGATGGCCGCGCTCTCCGCCAACCGGCACCGCCCCGGCCTCGCCGAGCACATCGGCACCCTCGCCCAGGACGCGCTGCTCGCCGTCGACACCGACTGCCCCGACCTGGACACCCTGATCGGCCGCACCCAGGCCCACGCCCTGTCCGGCTACTGGCACGCCACCTTCGACGCCGAACGGATCTGGCAGCTCATCGAGGACGTCGCCGTCCGGCGCGGCGCCCGGTTCGCCCGGCACGTCGTGGTCAACGACCTGAGCGCCACCGTCCCCGCCGAGATCGCCGCCGCCCGCCCGCTGCCGCCCGGCGAGCCCGACCTCGCCTGGTACCCCGCCGAACCCACCCCCACCCGGCTGATGCTCAACATCTGGCGCACCGCCGGCTGCCTCGAATTCACCCTGCACACCCACCCGGACGTCCTCGACCGCGAGGAGACCGAACTCTTCGCCCACGCCCTGCTCCGCCTGCTCGACCTCGCCGGGACCCGCACCGTGGCGCTCGGCCCCGGCGGCGAGATCGCCGCCCTCAGCGGCCTGCCCGCCGGCCGCCGGGAGAAGGCCCGCTGGCGGCAGGTCGGCAGCAACTGGGTCGACCTGGACGCCGTCGCCGACCTGCTGCGCACCGCCCTGCCCGGCCTGCGGGACGTCGAGGTCGACTGGACCGGCGGCGTGCTGACGGCGACGATCGGCACCGACGACCCCGCCCTCACCCCCGAACGGGCGCACGCCGCCGTGATGGCCGCCCTCCCCGGCCACGACACCGCGATGGCCCCCCACCACTACGTCCTGCCGCACGCCACCGGCACCGGACGCGACCGCTAGCACCGGCCCGGACCGGCCCCGACCCGCCCGCCGGGTTGCGGACCGGCCGGTTCCGTGCGGGGCGCTACGGATGCGCCCGCCCGCCGGCGCGCCGACCATGGATGGAGATCCCGCACCCGTCCGGAGGTGCGGGCGCAGGAGGTGAGACATGAGCAGGCGGGCAGTCATCTGTGAGTTCCTGGGCACGCTGCTACTGGTGCTCTTCGCGGTCGGCGCCGCGGTCCTGGCCGGGAAGAGCATCGGCGACCTGGGCGTGGCGCTGGCGTTCGGCTTCACCCTGCTGGCCCTGGCCTACGCGATGGGCCCGATCTCGGGCTGCCACGTCAACCCGGCGGTCACCCTCGGGTTCCTGCTGGCCCGGCGGATCGACGTCCGCACGGCCGCCGTGTACTGGGTGGCGCAGTTCGCGGGCGGCATCGCGGGCGCCGCGCTGGTCTTCTGGCTGGCCAAGACCGTCCCGGGGGTGCAGACGCACGGGAAGATGGGCAGCAACGGCTGGGGGTCGCGCTCCCAGGTCGGCATCAGCGGCGGCGGCGCGTTCCTGGCCGAGGTCCTGCTGACGTTCCTGCTGGTCTTCGTGGTCCTCGCGGTCACCCACCGGCTCGCGGTCACCGGCTTCGACGGACTGCCGATCGGCATCGCCCTGGCGACGATCCACCTGATCGGCATCCCGCTGACCGGCACCTCCGTCAACCCGGCCCGGAGCCTGGGCCCGGCCCTGTTCGCGGGCGGTCCGGCGCTCTCCCAGCTGTGGCTGTTCATCGTCGCCCCGCTGGTGGGCGGCGCCCTCGCGGCCGGCGCCCACCTCGTCACCCACCCCCAGCCCAACACCGTCGCGACCTGACGGCGCCCCCGGCCCCCCGTCGGCCCTCCCGCCACCCGGCGGGAGGGCCGGTTCCGTGCCGCACCCGGGCGGAGCAGCGCCCCCGCCCGCCCGGGCGCGTCGGACCGGGGCGGCCCGCCCCCTGCAGTGAGGATGGTCAGCGGCCCCCGACCACCCCCCTCACGCCGGAGCGCACCATGGAGCTGTTCCCGCCCCTGCCCCTGGAGTCCTGGCGGGACACCAAGGAGACACTGCACCGCTTCACCCAGGTCATCGGCAAGATCCGCCTGGCCGGCAGCCCCCGCCGCAACCACTGGTGGAACGTCCCCTTCCACCTGACCGGACGCGGCATCACCACCCGCCCCACCGGCCCCACCCGGGGCGGCGACGCGTTCACCATCGACTTCGACTTCACCGACCACCGCCTGTACGTCCGCACCCTCGACGGCGCCGAGGACTCCTTCCCGCTGGCCGGCCGCTCCGTCGCCGACTTCTACCGCGACACCCTGCGCGCCCTCGTCCACCTCGACATCGACGTGCTCCCCGACCACCCCTACCCCTACGACCTGCCCGACGCGCACCGCCCGTTCGCCGACGACCACGAGCACCGCAGCTACGACCCGGCCGCCGTCACCACCTACTGGCACATCCTCAGCCAGGTCGCCCTGCTGCTGGAGGAGTACGCCGCCGGGTACGCCGGCAAGACCAGCCCCGTCCACCACTTCTGGCACACCTTCGACCTCGCCGTCACCCGCTTCTCCGACCGCGAGATCGCCCAGCCCGCCGCCGACAGCGTCACCCGCGAGGCGTACTCCCGCGAGGTGATCAGCGCCGGGTTCTGGTTCGGCGACGCCAACGTCCCCGCCCCCGCCTTCTACTCCTACACCGCCCCCGAACCCGCCGGCCTGGACACCCGCCCGCTGCACCCCGCCGCCGCCCGCTGGACCCCGAACCGGGGCAGCCACCTCGCCCTGCTGACGTACGACGAGGTGCGCGCCGCCGAGGACCCGTGGGCCACCGCCCGGCAGTTCCTCGACTCCGCCTACCGCGCCGGGGCCGACCTGGCCGGCTGGGGACGCGCCCGCGAGTGCCCCGGCGGGATCACCGACACCGCACTGCGCACGCCGCCCGACGGGGCCGAGCGTCAGTAGAAGTGCCGCAGCCGGGGCCACAGCCGCGACCACGGGGCCACCGTCCCCGCGCAGAGCAGCACCGGCGCGTGCTGCTCCTCGTTCGCCACACCCCGGCCGTTGTCCACCTCGGCGACCCGCCGGCACCCGGTGAAGGCCCGCTCGACCTCCGGGTACGGCGCCGGGTGGACCACCAGCACGGGGCCGGTCGCGGAGTCCGGCGGCGGGCCCCAGTCGTAGAAGGACATGTGGCCCGAGTACACGGCGGGCAGGCCGTAGCCGCCCCCGTAGCGCACCAGCGCCCCCGCCTCGCCGTAGTCGGCGGCGAACACCACCGCCCGCCCGCGCTGCTCCGGCGGGACCCGCGCCCACCCCGCGGCGACCGCCGCCGTCAGCTCGGGCCAGCCCACCTGCTCGGCCGACTCCGGGTAGAGCCAGGAGACGGCCGACAGCCGGTCGGCGGGCAGCACCGGCAGCGTGATCAGCGAGTTGAGCAGCGCGGCCACCAACAGCAGCCCCACCGTCCGGACCCGGTCGCGCCGCGTCCCGCCTCCGGGCCCGCCTCCGCGCCCGTCCCCGCCGTCCTCCGGCGGGCGTCCCCACAGCCGCTCCGCGAACGGACCGCACCCGGCCGCCAGCACCAGTAGCAGCGGCGGCAGCGCGTAGTACGGCTTGCCGCCGAGGGCCAGCACCAGCCCGCACAGCGCCAGGTACGCGTACCCCCACGGCCTGGCCCAGCGCACCCGTAGGTCCTCGCGCAGCCGGCGGAACCCGGCCAGCCAGATCGGGACCAGCACGGGGGAGAGGTAGGCCAGCTGCATCGGGACGAAGGTCAACCGGCTGGTCAGCCCGTCCTGGCCGCTGATCCCCGAGGCGACGGTGAGCTGCGGCCAGCCGTGCACCGCCTGCCAGGACAGGTTCGGCGCCGCCACCAGCAGCGCCAGCAGCGCCCCCGCCGGCAGCCACCAGCCGCGCAGCACCGCCCGCGGGCCGGGAGCGGTGCCGCCACCGGGGCCGCAACAGGCGATGGCGGGCAGCAGGACGAGCGCGAGCAGCAGCACCAGGTCCTTGTTCAGCAGGGCGACTCCGGCCGCCGCGCCGATCGCCAACCACCAGCGGCGCTCCCCGGTGCGCAGCAGGCGCAGCACCAGGACGCCGAGCAGCGTCCAGACGAACAGGTCGAAGCTCGCCGTGCTCAGCACGTGCCCGAGGGCCAGCACCATCGCGGAGACCGCCGCCCCCGCCGCCGCCAACACCTGACCGGCCCGGCGCGCCCCCAACTCCCGTGCGGCGAAGGCCGTCAGCACGATCGTCGCCGCGCACAGCAGCACCGCGACCATCCGCAGCCCGGCCGGGCCGTCGCCGAACACCGCCGTGGACAGCCGGGCCAACAGCGGTGTCAGCGGCGGCTGGTCGACGTACCCCCAGGCCAAGTGCCGCCCCGCCGCCAGGAAGTACAACTCGTCCCGGTGGAACCCGTACCGCCCGGCCAGCGCCGCCTGCACCGCCGCGACCGCGCCCGCGACCCCGAGCACCGGACCGACCGCGAAGCGCGCCAAGCCCGTTGCGCCCTCCCCCGGCTGTCCCGAGCCGTCGGCCGGAGCCGACCCGTTCCCCCGCGCACCCATGCCGCGAGCCTGGCAGAACGGACCCGGCCCGCCCACCCGGGAGAACCCGGAGACCGCCCCGGGAAAACCCTGATGATCGGGAACCCGGCGCGGGTCCCGGACGGACCGACGCCGGGAAGGGCCGTCCGCAGCGGTCCCCGGAACCCCGGCCGGCCGTGCGGGGACCGCGCGCGATACGGCGGCGTTACGCGGCTGCGCCAGCATGGTCGGCGTTCGATCGATCGTCAGTGATCCACCTCAGACAGGGTTCCGTATGCACGTCCTCCGCCGAGTCCTCGCCGTGGTCGCCAGTACGGCGCTGCTCGCCGGCGTCAGCCTGTTCGCGTCCTCCGCCGCGCAGGCCGCCACCTCCTGCTCCGGCACCGTCACGTACGACCAGACCGTCTCGCGCGACGGCAGCGCCATCGGCGAGTTGGTCATCTACTACAACAGCAGCAACGGCGGCACCAACAGCGCCTGCTTCTACCACCGTGGAGCGTCCTACGGCGTCGCGGCGACGACCAGCGTCGAGATCTACCGGTGCCTCCAGAAGTCCGGTACGGGCGGAGGCTGCACCGTCGACGTCTCGTCGCGCGTCGACAAGGGGTCGTACGCGTACAACGCCGGACCGGTCGGCGTGACCGGCACGGCGAACTACTGCGTCTACGCCTACGGCTACGTCGACTGGGCCGGCCACGAGTACTCCGTGTCGAGCGGGACCCGGGGCTGCTGAACCCACGGCCCGCTCCCGGCGGGCCTGAGCCCACGGCCCGCTCCCGGCGGACCGACCGGAGCCCGACAGATCCGCATTTCCAACCGTGCCGAACCGCTGGATGTTCGGCGCAAGAGAGGTACATCCGTGCGCAAGAAGATCGTCTCCGTCCTCGGTGCCCTCGCGATGGCCGGAGCCGCCACCGTGATGACCGCGCCCCAGGCCTCGGCCCTCACCGCCTCGCCGACCGAGGTCTGCGGTCCCGGTTACAAGGTCGTCGACTCCGAACAGCTCATCAACCGCACCGTGTGGGTCTACCTGACCTACAACAGCTCCAACGGCTACAACTGCGTGGTCACCATCCGCGGGAACGGAGGCGACCCGGTGCACATGTCGGCCGACCTCACGGTCCAGGGCGGCACCCAGAAGACCGACACCGGCTACTACGGGTCCTACGCCGGCCCGGTCTACGCCTACGCCGCGGGCAAGTGCGTCAAGTGGGGCGGCTGGTTCAGCGACTTCGACCAGAGCGCGTACGAGAGCCCCTGGAGCCACTGCGGCTGACCCGCCGACGCGGCAGCCGACGCGGCAGCCCCGCTCACCGGACCCGGTCCCCGCCCCCACAGCGGCCCGGCCCGGTGGCGGGGCTCCGGCCCGTGCCCGCCGCCACCCCCTCCTCCGGGCCGCGTGGGGCGGGCGATCACCTGATGGCCGACCTCTGCGCGAGCAACGACAAGCTGCGCGCCCGCAGCCGCCGGATCACCGCCCTCGCCACCGGGGCCGAACCCGCCGCCGTGGACGCCGCGTTGGCCGCCACCGGCGGACGGCTCCGCGCGGCCCTGCGCGCGGCACTGGACCGGCCGCACTGAACGGACGCCACCGCACCGGCGTCCCGACACTGACGTGCCGTCAGATTTCCTGCTCCGCCCAGATGGTCTTGCCGCGCGGAGTGTGCCGGGTGCCCCAGTTGCGGCACAGCTGCGCCACCAGCAGCAGGCCGCGTCCGCCCTCGTCGTCGTTGTGGGCCCGGCGCAGGTGCGGGGCGGTGCTGCTGCCGTCGGAGACCTCGCAGAGCAGCATGGAGCCGTCCCGGATCAACCGCAGCCCGATCGGGGGCAGGCCGTAGCGGACGGCGTTGGTGATCAGCTCGCTGACCACCAACTCGGTGACGAAGGACGCCTCTTCGAGCCCCCACTCGGCGAGCTTCGCGGCCGCCGCCTTCCGGGCCCGGGCCACCTCGGACGGGTCGCGGCGCAGCGGCCACTCGGCCACGTCCTGGGTGTGCAGGGCCCGGGTGCGGGCCAGCAGCAGGGCGACGTCGTCGGTCGGGGCGTCCGGGCCGAGCGTGGTGGACAGCACCTGGTCGCACAGGTCCTCCAGCGAGTCGGCCCGGGCGGTGAGGGCCGAGCCGAGCCGGTCGAGACCGAGCCCGGGATCGCCGTGCAGCTCGGAGGCGCGCAGCAGACCGTCGGTGTACAGCGCCAGCACGCTCCCCTCCGGGACCTCCAACTCGACTGCCTCGAAGGGGAGTCCGCCCAGGCCGAGCGGCGGCCCCGGCGGCAGCTCGGGGAAGGTCACGGTGTTGTCCGGGCCGACCAGGGCCGGCCCGGGGTGCCCGGCCCGGGCCAGCGAACAGGACCGGGCCACCGGGTCGTACACCGCGTACAGGCAGCTGGCGCCGACGCTGCCGCCCGCCCAGGCGGTGCCGCCCTCCGGCTGCTCGTCCAGGTCCACCCGGAGCACCAGGTCGTCCAGGTGGGTGAGGAGTTCGTCCGGCGGCATGTCGATGTCGGCCAGGGTGCGCACCGCCGTCCGCAGCCGCCCCATCGCGGCGGAGGCGGGCACGCCGTGGCCGACCACGTCGCCCACCACCAGGGCCACCCGGGCGCCGGACAGCGGGATCACGTCGAACCAGTCGCCGCCGACGCCCTCCCGCCCGCCCGCCGGGAGGTACCGGAAGGCGACCTCGACCGCGGCCTGCCGGGGCGTCCGGCTGGGCAGTAGGGAACGCTGCAACGCCAGTGCGGTGTCGCGCTGTTGGGTGTACTGGCGGGCGTTGTCGACGGAGAGCGCGGCGCGCGACGTCAGCTCGGTGGCCAGCAGCAGGTCGTCCTCGTCGAACGGCTCGGGCGAGCGGTGCCGCAGGAAGATCGCCACGCCCAGCGTCACCCCGCGGGCGGTCAGCGGCGCGATCAGTCCGGAGTGGATGCCGAACTCCTCGGCCAGCCGCTCCCGTTCGGGCTCCTGGGCGATCCAGGACCGGAGCTCCGGATCGCGGTAGTCGACGGAGACGGGCCGGCCCGAGGCGAGCACCCGGGCCATCGGGGAGTCCGGGGCGATCACGTCCCCGGCACCGGACACGACCGTGGACTCCGGACAGCCCGGCAGCACCGACTGCTGCGCCACCCGGTAGAAGACCAGCCCCGCGCCCGACGGCGGGCCGCCGCCGAACACCGAATCGAGCAGGTCGACCGCCACGAAATCGGCGAACGAACCGGTCGCCACCTCCGCCAACTCCTGCGCGGTGCGGTCCACTTCGAGGGTCGATCCGATCCGCAGACCGGCCTCCCCGAGCAGCGCCAGACGGTGCCGGGCCCGCTCCTCGGAGGACCCGGACAGCACCGAGGGCACCGCCGCCGGCCGCGCGGCGGCCCCCGGGGTCAACGGCTGCAACGCCTGGGCCGACACCACCCAGGTCCGCTCCCCGCGCGCCGTCCGCACCGGCACCACCCCCAGCTCGACCGCCACCGGCTCGTCCTCGGCCCGGTCCAACCGCACCATCCCGGTGAACGGCTCGTGCCGGACCGCCGCCCGCAGCAGGGCGACCGGCACCCCACCCGCCAACAGCCCCACCGCGCTCCGCCCGAGCGCCTGCCCCGTCCCGAACCCGGTCAGCCGCTCGGCCGCCGCCGACCAGCCCGTCACCACCCCGCCGCCGTCGACCGTCGCGGTCGCCGCCCGGCCGGTCACCCGAGTCGCCATGTCCGTCGATCCCCCTTGGAAGCAGCAACCGCCAGGCCGTCCCGCCCAGCATCGCGGCCCGACGTGACCGCCCCAACACGCCACGCCGGAAGACCCCGCCACTTGCCGCCCGCCCCCGACCGGCACTACCCGAGGGGCACTTCCCCGCCGGGCACCGTACTGACGGGATGTCAGAGCACCCTGACAGGATTCAGCCCGACAGCCCGACCACCACCACCCCGGACGAAGGACGTGCCCATGCCCCTGTCGCAACACCGGCGTTCGCTCCGCCGCGGGGCGTTCGCCCTGCTCCCCGCCGTCCTGCTGGCCACCGTCCTGGCGGCCTGCTCCTCCGACGGGGGAGACACGATGGCGAGTTGGTCGAAGGACGGCGGCAAGGAGCAGACCCGGGTGATCGGCGAGGACCTCAAGGTCCTGCTCAACGCCAACGGCACCCCGGCCGACAACACCAGGCACTGCCAACAGGTCCTCGACGACATCAAGAAGGCCCGGGACCACCGGGCCATCCCGGACGCGACCGCCCGGACCTACTGGCAGCAGGCCCTCGACCAGATGGAGACCGCCGCCACCGACTGCACCCGGAACACCGACGCGCTCACCGGCGGCGCCAAGCTCAGCGAGGTCATCCCGGCCCAGGAGTCGTACCACCTGCTGGTCGGCCGGATCGCGGACCTCGCCGACGGCAAACCCTGATCCCCGACCCGCCCCGTCCTGTCGGGGACCCGGGGCACGGGGCGCGGTCGCGGGCGCGGGCACGGGGCGGGGACACCGGGCACGGGTACGGACCCGGGGCGGCGGCCGTCAGCGGGAACGGCGCCGACCCGGAGCCGGTTTCCCGGCCCGGGTCGGCCTCCCGATCTCCCGGCCTCCTGACCCCCCGGTCTCCCGGTTCCCAGGTCTCCCGGCTTATCGGCCTATCGGTCTATCGACAAGGGCTGGGTCAGCCGATGTTGGCGCAGGAGTTGCCGAACGCCGGGTTCAGCGCGCCGATCAGGCTGATGCTGTTGCCGCACAGGTTGACCGGGATGTGCACGGGGATCTGGATCACGTTGCCGGAGAGGACGCCGGGCGAGCCGGCGGCCACGCCCTCGGCGCCGGCGGACGCCGAGGCCGCGCCGGCGGTGCCGAGCACCGCGGTGGCGGCCAGCGCGACGACGGCGAAGTACGTGCGGGTACGGGACATGTCTGCTCCTTGGTTTCGGTCGGGTGCCGTCCCGGACGGGGCGACACCGGTCATTCGGGGTGCTCGTGCCGGCGGCGTGGCCGAGGGGCGGTGATTCACCCGGTCGGATGCGTT
This sequence comes from Kitasatospora sp. SolWspMP-SS2h, assembly GCF_003259315.1. Classification (GTDB taxonomy): domain Bacteria; phylum Actinomycetota; class Actinomycetes; order Streptomycetales; family Streptomycetaceae; genus Kitasatospora; species Kitasatospora fiedleri. Next base: position 156,930 of record NZ_QLLT01000002.1, read on the forward strand.
CCGGCACAAGATCAGGGGGTGAGCGCCGCCAGGTCCGAGCGGGCCAGGGGCGCCTGGAGCGGGTCGAACCGCGGGTCGGTGGCCAGGGCCCCGGCGAGGTCGGCGCGGGCCCGGTCGGTGCGGCCCAGGGCGCGTTCGATCTCGCCGCGGTGGTAGCGGAAGAGGGCGTTGTGCCAGCCGTGGGCGAGGGCGAGGTCGGCGTAGCCGAGCGCCTCGCGGTCGGCGCCGGTGCGGTGCAGGGCCCAGGCGAGGGCGTCGGCGACCAGTACGTGGTGGCGCCGGTCCCATTCGGCGCGCAGCAGCCGGACGGCGGTGGCCGGGTCGCCGTGGTCGGCCTCGAACTGGCCGAGCGTCAGGTCGTCGACGACGCCGCCCGCGGCGGCGAGGTCGGCTTCGGCGCGCAGCAGCCGGTACTGCTCGGCGGCCTGTTCGGGGTGGCCGAGGGACTCGTGGAGTTCGCCGAGTTCGAGCAGGTACTGGGGCAGCGGCACCGCGGTGGCGGCCTGCGCGTAGTGGGCGAGCGCGTCGTCGGTGCGGCCGAGGGCGGCTTCGGCGCGGGCCTGTCCGGCGAGGGCGGCGGTGTACGTCGGGTCGGCGGCCAGGGCGCGGCGGTAGCCGTCCAGGGCGGCCTCGGTGCGGCCGGCGTTGCGGTCGAGTTCGGCGAGCTGGTGGAGGCAGAACGCCTGGTCGCCGGGGTCGTAGGCGCCGTCGAGGGCGCGGCGCAGGGCGTCGGCGGCGTCCTCGGGCCGGCCGTGCTGTTCGAGGTCGTAGGCGGCGCGGGTGAAGGACGCGGTGCCGGGGTGCAGGTCGAGCAGGTGCTGGGCGGCCTCGGTGGCGCCGGTGTCGTCGCCGAGCTGGGTGCGGGCGTCGGTGAGGACCGCCCACGCCTGCCAGTGCAGCGGGGCGCCGTCCAGGGCCTGCCGGGCGTGGTCGGCGGCGTCGGCGAACAGGTGGCGGGCGTTGGCGAGGGCGCCGAGGCCGGTGAGCGCGTCGGTGTTGCCGGTGGAGGCGAGGGCGAGCGAGCGGTGCAGTGCCTCGTCGGCCTTCGGGTAGTAGGAGGCGTCGGCGGTCAGCCGGGCCTGCTCGACGTACTCGCCGCCGAGCCGGGCCCAGGCCGCCGCGTCGTCGGGGCGGGCGCGCAGGTGCCGCTGGTCGGCGCCGATCGCGGCGGCGAGCGCGCCGCCCGCCGGCGGTGCGGCCGGGTGCGCGGGTGCGGCCTGCGCGGCGGTGGCCGACCGCGGCGGGTCGGTCAGGCCGCCGGCCGCGGCGAGACCGCCGCACACCAGGGCGGTGGCTAACACAAGGGGGAGACGGCGCACGGGAGTTCGGTCCTCGATCGGCGGCGTGGTCGACGGTGTGGTCGGTGGAGCGGCCGGCGGCGGCCCCGGCCCGGGGCCGCCGCGCGGGCGGTCACTTCTGGTTGACGGCCTTGTCGTACGGCAGGGCGAGGTACGGGAAGGTCGCGGCGAACGGCCGGTCGGGCCCGTTGACCTTGTCGCCGGCGGCCAGGGCCTGGACGAACGTGCCGGGGGTGGCGCCCTCGACGACCTGGAGGGCGATGTCGACGACGTCGTCGCCGAGGCGGCGGCCGTTGGGGAAGCCCTGGAAGTCGCCGTTCAGGACGCCGAGGCGGTCCGGCTTCGGCGTCACCGGGGTGGTCAGGTTCAGCCGCAGCTCCTCGGCGGGGACGAACCGGTTCGGGTCGATGTCCTGGTTCATCAGCTGCGAGTTGAGGTCGACGGCGAGCGGCCCGTCCGCGGCCTTGGCGATGCCGGTCAGGAAGATCTCCTGGAGGTCGGTGCGCGGCGCGGCGGGCGCGGGCAGGCCGTAGATCGCCTGGACGAGCTTGGGCACCTCGGGGTCGAGGACCTTGGCCACCACGGCGGGCTGGTTGTGGTCCTCGGACGGGGGCAGCGCGTTGAAGGCGTCCTTGAGCCCGGCCGGGACGACGACCTCGTTGACCAGCGGGTTGCCCAGCCGCGAGACCTGGACGTACGGGCCGACCGGGTCGGACTTGCCCGGGCTGAGCTTCATGCTCTGCTTCTCGGTGCTCGACCAGACGCCGACGACCGGGTTGCGGGCCGGGTCGCCCTTGTAGGCGAGGCGGCTCTTGGGGATCTGCAGCGCCACGGAGTTGACGTTGTACCCGGCCAGGGTGTTCTGGCCGACCTCGGAGAGGTCCCCGCCGTACAGCAGGTCGAAGACCCGCAGGTCGAGGAAGAACGGGTCGGCGGCCTGGGTGGCCACCGTCTGCCCGCCGCCCGGGAGTTGGACGGTGGCCTGCTGCCGCAGCCGCCCGTAGTCGGGCATCGAGGCCCGGCCGGTGTCGGACGGGGCCGCCTGGCCGTGCTCGACCAGCGTCACCGGGGCGCAGTTCGGGTGCAGTTCCTGGAGCGTGTAGTACTGGCGGAAGCGCAGCGTGTCGTCGCCGAGGTTGTTCACCGGCCCCTTGTCGTAGAGGAAGGTGTCGGTGCCGCGCAGGTCCTCGGTGTGGAAGGTCCACCGGTAGGTGACGTCCGGCTGCCCGGTGCCCTGCGAGTCGATGTTGATGTCGTAGTGCGCGCCGTCGGCCCACGGGTAGAAGTTCGGGCCGCCGTTGGGCTCCTGGAACGGGAGCCAGTTGGCGATCAGCGTGACCGTGTCCGGGTTGTCCGGGCTGGTGAAGGCGTACACGTCGGTGTTGTCGACCTGCGGGTCGGCGGCGATCAGCGGAGCCTCGCGGTGGCTGGACGCCGAGGAGGTGCCGGCGCCGGTGCCGAGCAGGGCGGTGCCCGCCATGCCGAGGGCGAGCGCGGTGAGGACCGCGGCTCCTCGGGCGGCGGAGTTGCGACCCGTGGATCGACGAAGAAGGCTCATCAAGGAGTCTCCGGTTTCCGGTTCGGGGACGGTCGTCCGCATCCGTACCGGATGCGGGCCGTGGGGATGTCGTGCGGCGGGTCGGCCGACACGTACTGTCCTCCGCCGCCGCCCCCGGTTCGTCCCGACCCGGCTTCCGGCGTGCCCCGATCACCCTCGCGGCCCAGCCCCCTCACCCGTCCGGCCGCACCGCCCGGCCCCGCCCACCCCGACGGCGGCCCCGCCCCTCCCCGCTCCGGACCCGCTGGCCCCTGACCAGGACCGGCGCCCCCACATTGGGCCGATCGGGTGAATCTCCGGGACCGGCACCAAGCCGACGGCCCCCGCCCCACGAAGGACAGGTGTGCGCGGAGCCAGGGTCGGCCACCGCGTACGTCGCGGGGACGGGACTCCTCGGCTGGCACCACGAGTCCCGTCCCCCTCGGCTCAGGCGTCCTTGAGGCCGGGGAAGTCCTCCTCCCAGAACTCGCGCTCGCCGCGGGCCGGGGCGGCGTCGGGCTGCTCGGCGGCGGCGTGCCGGGCCTCTTCGAGGTGGCGCAGTTCGATGCGGCGGATCTTGCCGGAGATGGTCTTGGGGAGGTCGGCGAACTCCAGGCGGCGGATGCGCTTGTAGGGGGCGAGCCGCTTGCGGGTGAAGGCGAGGACGGACCGGGCGGTCTCGGCGTCGGGTTCGTGGCCGGGGGCCAGGATGACGTACGCCTTGGGCACCGAGAGCCGCAGCGGGTCGGGGGAGGGGACGACCGCGGCCTCGGCCACCGCCGGGTGCTCGATCAGCACGCTCTCCAGTTCGAACGGCGACAGCCGGTAGTCGCTGCTCTTGAAGACGTCGTCGGCCCGCCCGACGAAGGTGTAGTAGCCGTCCGTGTCGCGTTGCGCGACGTCGCCGGTGTGGTAGCGGCCGCCGGCCGTGGACCGGGCGTGCCGCTCCGGGTCGTCCTGGTAGCCCGTCATCAGGCCGAGCGGCGCGGAGGCCAGCGGCAGGCAGAGTTCGCCGTCGACGCCCTCGCCGGTAATCTCCTCGCCGGTGACCGGGTCGACCAGGACGACCTGGTAGCCGGGCAGCGGGCGGCCCATCGAGCCGGGCTTGACCGGCTGCCCCGGGGTGTTGCCGATCTGCGCGGTGGTCTCGGTCTGCCCGTAGCCGTCGCGCAGGGCGACGCCCCAGGCGCGTTCGATCCGCTCGACCACCTCGGGGTTGAGCGGTTCGCCCGCGCCGACGAGTTCGCGCAGCGGCGGCTGCCACTGCCGCAGGTCCTCCAGCAGCAGCATCCGCCACACGGTGGGCGGCGCGCAGAACGAGGTGACCCGGTGGCGGACGAGGGCGTCGAGCAGGGGGCGGGCGGAGAAGCGGGGCTGGTTGACGATCAGGATCTCCGCGCCGGCGTTCCACGGGGCGAAGAAGTTGCTCCAGGCGTGCTTGGCCCAGCCGGGCGAGGAGACGTTCAGGTGGACGTCGCCGGGGCGCAGGCCGATCCAGTACATCGTCGACAGGTGTCCCACCGGGTAGGAGCGGTGGGTGTGCTGGACCAGTTTGGGGCTGCTGGTGGTACCGGAGGTGAAGTACAGCAGCAGCGGGTCCTCGGCCCGGGTCGGCCCGTCGGGGGCGAAGCCGCCGTCGAAGCCGGCGGCCTCGGCGTAGTCCAGCCAGCCGGGGACGGGCGCGCCGACCGCGATCCTGGTGCGCTCGCCGTCCTGTTCGGCGAAGCCCCCGGTGAGCGCGGACTCGGCGATTACGTGCCGCACCCGGCCGCGGGAGAGCCGGCCGGCGAGGTCGTCCGGGGTCAGCAGGGTGCTGGCCGGGATGACCACCGCGCCCAGCTTGATCGCCGCGAGCATCACCTCCCACAGCGCCACCTGGTTGCCCAGCAGCAGCAGGACGCGGTCCCCGCGTGCCACGCCCTGCTCGCGCAGCCAGCCCGCGGTGCGGTCCGAGCGCTCGCTCAGCTCGGCGAAGCTCAGCGCGCTCTCGCCCAGCGGCGCCCCGTCCGCGTCCAGGTCGACCACTCGCAGCGCGACCGCCCCGTTGCCCTCCGCCAGGACGTCGAACCAGTCCAGCGCCCAGTTGAAGTGCTCGCCCGCCGGGCGCGGGAAGCCGCGGGCGGCGTCCAGGTCGTCGCGGGTGCTCAGCAGGTGGTCCCGCGCAGCGCGGAAGTCGAGGTGAGCGGCGGAATCCCGTCGAGCGGCCGTGTCCGGTGCCATCTGTCCGTCCCTGCGTGTCCCGGCCCCGGCCGCCGCCTCGTTGCCCGGCCGCGGGCATACCGGCACGCTGCCAGCTCCTGTGATCATCGGTCAAGGGCGGCACGGAACCGAGGAGCCGGGCCCCGGAGGCCGGCTCCCGTCGTCCGCGCAGGTCAGGCGGCTGTCTCCGGGCGGAACGACGGGACCCCGGGGGTGTCCGTCCCACCTGGCGACCCGAGCCGGTGAGGACGGCCCCGGAGCGGGTGACGTCTTGGGTGGTGGCGCGGGTTCACTCGTTGGGTTGGTCGGTGGCCGTTCCGGGCCCGTCCGGTCGGTGGCGGTCCGACGATGGCGACAGCCCCGCTCCTCGCGGGCCGGTCCGACCGAAGGAGTTGTGCCGTGGCAGTCGTCGACTACGACACCCCCGCGTCCGTGCAGGTCTCCCTGATGATCGTGGGGGACTCGATCAGCCACGGCAGCAGCGGGGACTGGACCTGGCGCTACCGGCTCTGGAAGCACCTGCGCGCGTGCGGGGTCGAGGTCGACTTCGTCGGGCCGTACAAGACCCTGGACAACATCCGCACCGAGGAGACCGGCGACGGCGACGACACCTACGCCGACGCGGCCTTCGACAAGGACCACGCCGCCAAGTGGGGCCAGCCCTACGTGGTGGCCAAGACCCTGGTCCGGGAGCAGGTCGCCGCCCACCGGCCCGACTTCGTGCTCGTCCTGCTCGGCATCAACGACATCGTCTGGTACGACGCCACCCCGGACGAACTCGAAGCCCACCTGCGGGAGTTCATCGCCAACGCCCGGGCCGGGCACCACGCGGTGCGCCTCGTCCTGGGCACCGTCCTGGAGACCGCCAGGGCCACCGCCGACTTCGCCTTCGCCCGGCGGGTCGCCAAGTGCAACGACCGCATCCGCGCCGTCGCCGCCGAACTGCGCCGCCCCCTCTCCCCGGTCGAAGTCGCGGACACCGCCGTCGAGTTCACCGCGGCCGAACACACCTGGGACGACACCCACCCCAACCCCAACGGCGAGATCCGGATCGCGGCCGCGTTCGCCGACGTCCTCGCCCACCGCTTCCACCTCGGCACGCCCTTCCCCCGCCCCTACCCGGTCTTCGACACCATCCGCCCCGAGGCCAAGGCCCCGGTCCACGTCGACACCGCCCACGACGCCGGACTCACCGGACTCACCGGACACGACGACCCGCGCGGGGCCCGAGCCCTGTAGGGAGGACGAAACGCCCGGGCCCCGGGTCCGCGCCACGGTGGGCGAACCGTTCCGCTCCCGGCCGGTCCGGGAGGCGGGGCGCTGTCCGGCGGCCGGGTGACCGGTCCGGCCGGCCGGTGTCGGCGGGGCGGGAGTGGGCAGCCGCCGGACGTGGTGTCCGTTCCGGGGTCGCGACGAGGGAGTTGTCCATGGGTGTGCGGGAAACGGGCCGGGAGAGCGGCGGGGGCGGCGACCGGGCGCCGGACCGGGCCACGGTGGAGGCGCTGGGCCTGCTGTCGGAGGCGTTCGAGACGACGCAGCGGGCGCGCGGGCGGCTGTACGACTTCCACCAGCTGACCGGCGGCGCCGACCGGCTGCTGGGCGAGGCGGTGCGGGCGCTGCGGGCGGCGGGCCACCACGAGCAGGCGGACCTGGTCGAGCGCGAGGTGCAGGGGGCCGACGTGCTGCCCGGGATGTGGACCTTCGAGGTGGTCGAGGCGTACGAGGACGGCTACCACCGGCGCTTCGCGGAGGTGGAGGAGCGGGTGCGCCGGGCGCTCGCCGGGGGACGGCGGCACCTGGCGGAGGCGGAGATGAAACGCCGCCGCCGCACGACCTGAGCGGGCGGCCGGCGGCCGGTGTGTGGGAGCCGGCGCGCGGGAGCCGCCGGGCGGTCCCGTTCGGGGGAACGGACGGCGGCGGGCGCGTCGGACGGCGGAGCGCGGGTAGTCGCGGTTACCCCACCGCGTCCAGCTCCAGGAGGAAGCACCCATGTCCGAGGTCACCGCCCACCACGGGCTGTTCCGCGACACCGCGCTGCATGTGGACGACACCGGCGGCCCGGGCCGCCCGGTCGTCCTGATCCACGGCTGGCCGCTGTCGGGCGAGTCGTGGAAGTACCAGGTGCCGGCCCTCGCCGAGGCCGGGTACCGCGTCGTCACCTACGACCGCCGCGGATTCGGCCGCAGCGACAAGCCCTTCCTGGGCTACACGTACGACACCCTGGCCGACGACCTGAACGCCCTGCTCACCGAGCTGGACCTGCGCGACGTCACGCTGGTCGGCTTCTCGATGGGCGGCGGCGAGGTCGCGCGCTACGTCTCCTCGTACGGCACGGAGCGGCTGCGCGGCGCCGTGCTCGCCTCCGCCGTGACGCCCTTCATGCTGCGGACCCGCGACAACCCGCAGGGCCCGCTGACCGAGGAGGCGGCGGCCCAGATGGCCGCTTCGCTCGCCGAGGACCAGGACGCCTTCTACGACGGGTTCATGCGGGAGTTCTTCTCCGCGGACGGCGAGCTGAAGGTCACCGAGGAGCAGCTCCGCGAGGCCCGCGCCCTGTGCGACCAGGCGGACAAGAAGGCCGCCCTGGAGTGCATGACGATCTTCGGCGCCACCGACTTCCGCGCCGACCTGGAGAAGTTCGGGCCGCTGCCGACCCTGGTGCTGCACGGCGACAGCGACGCCACCGTCCCGTTCGAGGGCTCCGGTGCCCGCACCCGGGCGGCGCTGCCCGGCAGCCGGGTCCACCTGGTCCCGGGCGGCCCGCACGGCGTCAACGTGAGCCACGCCGCCGAGTGGAACCGGGCGCTGCTGGAGTTCCTGGCCCGCTGAGGCCCACGCCCCCGCGCGCGCCGTCCCCGGCGGGGGCGTTGGCCTGCCGGCCGAACAGGTCCTTCGGACCGCCCCGCCCCCGGTTCACCCGGCCGCCGCCCCGCCCGGCCCCGCACGCCCCCGATCCGCCCGGCCGCCGCCCCGCCCGGCCCCGCACGCCCCCCGATCGGCCGGAACCGGTCCGGTGGATCCGGCGCCAGGGGGAAGGAGGGGCCGTGGACGGTACGGCGAGCGGGAGGAGGACGGTGCGGTGACCGAGGACGGGAGGGACGGTCCGGTGGGCCGGGAGGACGGCGGGAGCACGGCGGAGCCGGACGGGGCGTGGTGGCGGTCGGCGGTCGTCTACCAGGTCTACCCCCGCAGCTTCGCCGACTCCGACGGCGACGGGATCGGCGACCTGGACGGCATCACGGGGCGGCTCGACCACCTCGCCGAGCTGGGCGTCGACGTGCTGTGGCTGTCGCCGGTGTACCCGTCGCCGCAGGCCGACAACGGCTACGACATCAGCGACTACCAGGACGTCGACCCGCTCTTCGGCGACCTGGCGGCGTTCGACCGGCTGCTGGCGGCCGTCCACGCGCGCGGCATGCGGCTGGTGATGGACCTGGTGGTGAACCACACCTCGGACCGGCACCCGTGGTTCCAGGAGTCCCGCGACCCGGCGAGCCCCAAGCGCTCCTGGTACTGGTGGCGCCCCCCGCGCGAGGCCACCGGTCCGGGGGCCGCCCGGCCGCACGGCACCGAACCGAACAACTGGGGCTCGTTCTTCTCCGGCCCGGCCTGGACGTACGACGAGACGTCCGGCGCGTACTACCTGCACCTGTTCGCCCCCGGGCAGCCGGACCTCAACTGGGAGGAGCCGGCGATGCGGCAGGCGGTGTACGCGATGATGCGCTGGTGGCTGGAGCGGGGCGTGGACGGCTTTCGGATGGACGTCGTCAACCTGATCTCCAAGGACCCGGCCCTGCCGGACGGCCCGCTGCGCGGCGACGGCCCGTACGGCGACGGCTCGCCGTCCTACCTCTGCGGACCGAGGGCGCACGAGTACCTCCAGGAGATGCACCGCGAGGTGTTCGCCCACCACCCGGGCCGGCTGCTGACGGTGGGGGAGATGCCGGGGGTGACGGTCGAGCAGGCACGGCTGTTCACCGACCCGGCGCGGGCCGAGGTCAACATGGTCTTCCAGTTCGAGCACGTCAGCCTGGACCACGGCCCCGGCGGCAAGTTCGACCCGAGGCCGCTGCGGCTCACCGACCTGAAGGCGTCGCTGGCCCGCTGGCAGCGGGGGCTGGCCGACACCGGCTGGAACAGCCTGTACTGGAGCAACCACGACCAGCCCCGGATCGTCTCCCGGTTCGGCGACGACGGCCCCCGCCACCGGGCGCGCTCGGCCACCATGCTGGCCACCGTCCTGCACCTGCACCGCGGCACCCCGTACGTCTACCAGGGCGAGGAACTGGGCATGACCAACGCCCCGTTCGCCTCGATCGACGACTTCCGCGACATCGAGTCGCTCAACCACTACGCGCAGGCGCTCGCGGCCGGGCAGGACCCGGAGCGGGTGCTGCGCGGACTGCGGGCCATGGGCCGGGACAACGCCAGGACGCCGATGCAGTGGGACGCCTCGCCCGGCGCCGGGTTCAGCACCGGCACCCCGTGGATCGCGGTCAACCCGAACCACACCACCGTCAACGCCGCCGACGCCCGGCGCGACCCCGACTCGGTCTACCACCACTACCGGCGGCTGATCGCCCTGCGCCACCGCGAACCGGCCGTCGTGCACGGCGACTTCACCCCGCTGCTGCCCGAGGACGAGCGGGTGTACGCCTTCACCCGCCACCACCGCGGCACCACCCTGCTCGTCCTCGGCAACTTCACCGGCGAGCACGTGCCGGTCGACCTGCCGCCGCGCTGGCGGGACGCCGAACTGCTCCTCGGCAACCTGCCCGCCGACGACACCCCGCAGCCCGCCGCCGCGTACCCGCAGCCCGACGACACCCCGCAACCCGGCGCCGCCCCCACCGTCCTGGCGCCCTGGGAGGCCCGCGTGCACCGACTCACCGAGACCGAAGGGGAGAACGCCCGATGAGACTGACCGAGACCGCCGACCTGTGGTGGAAGAACGCCGTCGTGTACTGCCTGGACGTCGAGACCTTCCAGGACGGGAACGGCGACGGCGTCGGCGACTTCGTCGGCCTCACCCAGCGGATCGACCACCTGGTCCGGCTCGGCGTGACCTGCCTGTGGCTGATGCCCTTCCACCCGACCCGCGAGCGCGACGACGGCTACGACATCACCGACTACTACGCCGTCGACCCCCGGCTGGGCACCCTCGGCGAGTTCACCGAGTTCGTCCGCACCGCCCGCGACCGGGGCCTGCGGGTCATCGCCGACCTGGTCGTCAACCACACCTCCGACCACCACCCGTGGTTCCGGGACGCCTGCTCCGGCCGGGACGCCCGCCACCGCGACTGGTACGTGTGGTGCGACACCCCGCCCGCCGACGGCCCGCAGGGCGTCACCTTCCCCGACGCCGAGCAGAGCCTGTGGCAGTACCACGAACCCACCGGCCAGTACTACTTCCACCGCTTCTACAAGGAACAGCCCGACCTCAACATCACCAACGCCGCGGTCCGCGACGAGATAGCCCGGATCATGGGCTTCTGGATGCAGCTGGGCCTGTCCGGCTTCCGGGTCGACGCGGTGCCGTTCCTGCTGGAGACCGCCGGACAGGTGGACGCCGACGACCTGCCCGACCCGCACGCGTACCTGGCCGATCTGCGGGCCTTCCTCGGCCGCCGCAACGGCGAGGCGATGCTGCTGGGCGAGGTCAACCTGCCCTACGAGGAGACGCTCAGGTTCTTCGGCGACCCCGCCTCGGGCGGCGACGAGCTGACGATGTGCTTCGACTTCATCGGCATGCAGCGGACGTACCTGGCGATGGCCCGGCAGGAGGCAGCCCCGCTGGCCGACGCGCTGCGCGAACGCCCCCGGCCGCCGCGCGACGCGCACTGGGCCACCTTCGTGCGCAACCACGACGAACTCACCCTCGACAAGCTCTCCAAGACCGAACGCGACGAGGTCTTCGCGGCGTTCGGCCCCGAGGCCGACATGCAGCTGTACGGCCGCGGCCTGCGCCGCCGGCTGCCCCCCATGCTCGACGGCGACCGCCGCCGGATCGACCTCGCCTACAGCCTGCTGTTCACCCTGCCCGGCACACCCGTGCTCTTCTACGGCGAGGAGATCGGCATGGGCGAGAACCTCGCCGCCGACGGCCGGCTCGCCGTCCGCACCCCCATGCAGTGGACCCCGGAGCCGACCGCGGGCTTCTCCGACGCCGAACCGGCCCGCTACCCCCGGCCGCTGACCCGGGGCGCCTACGGCCCCGAGCACGTCAACGTCCGCAACCAGGCCCACGACCCGCACGCGCTGCTGACCCGGATGCGCTCCTTCGCCCAGGGCTACCGCGAGGCCCCCGAACTGGCCTGGGGCCACTGCGAGGTCCTCGACGCGGGCGACCCCGCCGTCCTCGCCCACCTCAGCTCCACCCGGGACGGGGCCGTCCTGGTGCTGCACAACTTCGCCGACCGGCCCGCCACCGCCGCCCCCGCCGGGGTGCCCGACGGCCGACTGACCGACATCCTCACCGGGGCCGCCGTCGAACGGACCGGCGCGCCGCGCGTCGAACTGCCGCCGTACGGCTACCGCTGGCTGCGGGTCGGCGAGCCCTGACCGGCGCGCCGGGCCGACACCGGAGCACCACCTGACCTGAACGGCCGGAGCGGCCGGCCGGAGCGCCGATCGGCACTCCGGCCGGCCGCTCCGGCCGTTCGGTCGGGGGCTCCTCAGAGCCGCTCCTCCAGGCGGATCGCCTCGCGCAGGTCCTGGTGGGCCCGGTCGCCGCTGCCCGCGTGCTGCTCCAGCAGGGCGGCGGCGATGGCGTCCAGCTTGCGCTGCAGCGCGTGCTCCGCGCGGCGCTCCGCGTTCTTCAGCAGGGCCAGCAGCACCAGCGTCACGGCGGTCATCACGTCCCCCGCCAGGATCTGCCACTCGGTCGACAGGCCCAGCGCGTGGACCACGAAGAAGCCCGCCACCAGCAGCAGGCAGAACACCGAGAACACCGGCGAGCCGGTCAGGTTGGACGCGGACTCGGCCAGCCGCTCGAACCGGCCCCGCCCGCCGTCGGTGCGCTCGGCGGGGTGCGGGAAGACCGTCATGCCGCCCTCCCCGCCCCGGCGCGCGCCGCCGCGCCCGTCGCCGTCGTGCCCGTCGCTGTCGTGCCCTTCACCGCCGCGCCCGTCGCCGTCGTGCCCGTCGCTGTCGTGCCCTTCACCGCCGCGCCCGTCGCCGTCGTGCCCGTCACCGTCGCCGCCCGGCGTAGCAGCCCAGGGCCACGGCCGCGGCCGTGGCGGCGCACGCCCCGGCGACGGCGGCCCGGTGGGTGGTGGCCCACAGCTGCGGGCTCCGGCCGCTGGAGCGGCCGGTGAACCGGCCGCGCGCGCCGTGGTCCTCCCGGTCGTCCACGGGCTTCCACAGGTTGCCCGGGTCGGTGTCGCGGCGCGGCTGGTCGGTCTGCTGGGAGTCGAGCCCGGTCCGGGCCAGGTAGCGGTCCAACAGCCCCGGCACCACCGCGTTGGCGACCAGGGTGGCGACCGTGCTGCCGCCCACCCAGTACTCGCGCCGCCCCGGACGGTCCGCCGCGCGGAGGACCGCGCGGGCCGCCACCTCGGGCTGGTAGATCGGCGGGACGGGCTGCGCGCGCTTCGGCAGCCGGGAGAGGACCCAGTCGAACTGCGGGGTGTTCACGGCCGGCATCTGCACCATCGTGGTGCGCACCCCCGAACCGGCGGCCAGCAACTCGCAGCGCAGCGCCTCGTGCCAGCCCTGCAGGGCGTGCTTGGCGCCGCTGTAGGCGCTCTGGTAGGGGATGCCCCGGTAGGCGAGGGCGGAGCCGACGTGCACCAGCGTCCCGCGGTCGCGCGGCAGCATGCGGCGCAGCGCGGCCCGGGTGGCGTACACGTAGCCGAGGTAGCTCACCTCGGTGACCCGGCGGAACTCCTCCGCCGAGATCTCGGTGAAGGGCGCGAAGACGGAGGTGAACGCGTCGTTCACCCACACGTCGATCGGTCCGAGTTCGCGCTCGACGTGCTCGGCGGCGGCCTCGACGGCCCGCGGATCGCTGACGTCGGCCTCGATCACGAGGGCGGTCGTGCCCGCCTTCCGGGCCTCGGCGGCGGCTGCCTCCAGCCCCGCGCGGCCACGGGCGATCAGGGCGAGGCGGTCGCCGCGCCCGGCGAACGCCTCGACGCACGCCCGTCCGATTCCTGCGCTGGCACCGGTGATCACCACGATGCGTGAAGTGGGTGCGGTCATGCCCTGTGGTGTGTCCGGTAGTTCGCCCGGCAAACCGGTCGGGCCGGGAGCCGCCGCCCGCGCCGCCGCTCCGGCCACCCGCGACCGTGACCGTGACGGCCACCGTGACGGCCGCCGCGACGGCCGCCGCGACGGCCGCCGCGACGGCGACGGCGACCGCCACCGCGACGGCGACCGCGACGGCCGCGCCGGGCCGGGCCGGGTCGCGCAAAAGGGTTTCCGCACGTTCCGGGCGTGCCGTTAGCATCGCTGTCACCTCCCGGGCGTGCGCGCAGAGGCAGTCGCACCGCCACGGCATGGCGGACCACGCCGGTTCGAATCCGGCCCCCGGGAGGCCCGAGGGCCCCGTGGCGCAGCGGCGGACGCGCCGCACCGCCCGTGTGGAGCACGCCAGTCCGCCCTCCGGTCGGGCCCGCCGTCCGCCGCCCCGCCGCACCCCCTCCGGAGGACCGTCCGATGAGCACGACCCCGCCCCGCCCCGGGGAGGAGCCGGACGAGGCCGAACTCGCCGCCTTCGAGCGGACGCTGGGCCGCCTGTGGCTGCTGCCCGCCGACCACCCGGTGCGGCTGCGGGCCGAACGCGGCGCCGAGTCCTTCGTCCGGGACGGCCGGCACACCCGCCGCCGGGTCCGCCGCACCGAGACCGCCCGGGCCGACGCCGACCTGGTCGGCGCCACCGCCACCGGCGGCACCGCCCGCCGGGAGGACGCCCCGCTGCCCACCGCCGCCGGACACACCCCGATCGGCGACCTCGCCCGCCCGCAGCGCTGCTACGTCTGCAAGCAGCACTACCGGCAGGTCGACGGCTTCTACCACCGACTGTGCCCCGCCTGCGCCGCCGACCACACCGCCCGCCGCGCGCTCAGCACCGACCTGACCGGCCGACGGGTGCTGCTCACCGGCGGACGCGTCAAGATCGGCTTCCAGCTGGCCCTGATGATGCTCCGCGACGGCGCCGAACTCGTCGTCACCAGCCGTTTCCCGCACGACACCCTGCGCCGCTTCCGGGCCGCCGAGGGCAGCGACCGCTGGCTGGACCGGCTGCGGATCGTCGGCATCGACCTGCGCGACCCGCGCCAGGTGCTCGGCCTGTGCGAGCAACTGCGCGCGGAGGGTCGCCCGTTGGACATCCTGGTGAACAACGCCGCGCAGACCCTGCGCCGCCCGCCCGAGTCGTACGCCCTGCTGGCGGCCGGCGAGACCGCGGGGACCCGTCGGATCGGCGAGGCCGGTGCGACCGGCGCGGTCCCGGGCCGGATCGGGTACGCGCCCGGGTTCCGCCCGATGCCCGCGCTCACCGCCGCCTGGCCCGCCGCCGAACTCGCCGCCGACGAGACCTCGTTGGCGGCGAGCCGGGTCGACGCCGGGGCGGTGGACGAGGCCGGGCTGCTGCCCGACACCGCGCCGCGCAACTCCTGGTCGGCCACCCTCGGCGGGCTCGACCCGGCGGAGGTGCTGGAGACCCAGCTGGTCAACGCGCTCGCCCCGGCGCTGCTCTGCGACCGGCTGCTCCCGCTGCTGGAAGCCTCCCCGCACCCGTCCCGCTACATCGTCAACGTGACGGCGGTGGAGGGCCGGTTCGCGGTCCGCAACAAGACGGCCGGCCACCCGCACACCAACATGGCCAAGGCCGCCCTCAACATGCTCACCCGCACCAGCGCCGCCGAACTCGCCGAGCGCGGCGTCCACATGTGCGCCGTCGACACCGGCTGGATCACCGACGAGAACCCGGCGCCCAAGAAGTCCCGCCTGGCCGGTGCGGGCTTCCGCACCCCGCTGGACGTCGTGGACGGCGCGGCCCGGGTGTACGACCCGATCGTGCGCGGCGAGGCGGGGGAGCCGTTCGTGGGCGTCTTCCTGAAGGATTACCGGGTGGCGGAGTGGTGAGCGCGGCCCCTAGGATCACCGCGACGGGGCCGTAGCACAGCGGTCGATGCGCCGGTCTCCAGAACCGGAGGACGTCGGTTCGAATCCGACCGGCCCCGTCACCCGGACCCGCTACCTGCTGGGCAAGGGCGTCGCGCGCCGCGTCCGGCATCGCCTGAACGCGCTCAGCGCGGCCGTCCCGCCGTCCGTCCCGGCCGTGGGCGTGGCCGCAGTGCGCAGCGTGCACCGCACCGCGGCCGCGCCCGCCGAGCGGTGACTCAGCGGGCGGCCATCCGCAGCGCGCCGTCCATCCGGATGGTCTCGCCGTTCAGGTAGTCGTGCTCGGCGATCATCGCGACCAGGCGGGCGTACTCCTCGGGGCGGGCCAGCCGCTGCGGGAAGGTGACGGTGGCGGCGAGGCCGGAGCGCACCTCCTCGGAGAAGCCCGCCATCATCGGGGTGTCGACGATGCCGGGGGCGATGGTGACCACCCGGATGCCGTACTGGGCCAGGTCGCGGGCCGCGGTGATGGTCATCCCGGCCACGCCCGCCTTGGACGCGGCGTAGGCGATCTGCCCGACCTGGCCCTCGAAGGCGGCGATCGACGCGGTGTTGACCACCAGCCCGCGCTGCCCGGCCCCGTCCGGCTCCTGGGCGGACATCGCCTCCGCGGCCAGCCGCATCACGTTGAAGGTGCCGACCAGGTTGACGTTCAGCACGCCGCGGAACAGGTCCAGGTCGTGCGGGCCGCGGCGGCCGACCACCCGCGCGGACGGGGCGATGCCCGCGCAGCTGACAGCCAGCCGCAGCGGGCGGCCGTCGGCGGCGATCCGCGCCAGCGCGTCGCGCACCGGCTGCTCCTCGGTGACGTCCGCGCCGAGCAGGGTGACGCCCGCGGGCTGCGCGGGGGCGGACTCCACCGCCTTGGGCAGGTCGAGGCCGTAGACGGTGGCGCCGAGCGAGGCCAGGTGGGCGGCGGTGGCCGCGCCGAGGCCGGAGGCGGCGCCGGTGACCAGGGCGGCGGTGCCGGAGAGCTGCATGGTGGAACGTCCTTTCGGGGCAGGGTTTTCGGCGTCGGCCGGGGGAGGGCGGACGTCGGCGGGCGGGTGGGCGTCGGCGGGCGCCGGTCCGGCGTCAGCGGGTGGCGAGGTGGCGGCTGATCACCAGGCGCTGGATCTGGTTGGTGCCCTCGAAGATCTGCATGATCTTCGCCTCGCGCATGTACCGCTCGACCGGGAAGTCCCGGGTGTAGCCGTAGCCGCCGAACACCTGCACCGCGTCCGTGGTGACCTTCATCGCGGCGTCGGTGGCGACCAGCTTGGCCACGCTGGCCTGCCGGCTGAACGGGCGGCCCAGGTCGCGGCGGCGGGCCGCGTCCAGGTAGGTGGCGCGGGCGGAGTCGACGGCGGCGGCCATGTCGGCGAGCAGGAAGCCCAGGCCCTGGTGGTCGACGATCCGGCGGCCGAAGGTGGTGCGCTCGTTGGCGTACGCGACGGCGTGGTCCAGTGCGGCCTGGGCCAGGCCGGTGGCGCAGGCCGCGATGCCGAGCCGGCCCGAGTCGAGGGCGGAGAACGCGATCGGCAGGCCCTGGCCCTCCGCGCCGATCAGCCGGTCGCGCTCCAGCAGCGCGCCGTCCCAGTACGCGGCGGTGGTCGGCACCGCGTTCAGGCCCATCTTCTCCTCCGGCGGGCCGAAGGTCAGGCCCTCGACCTGTCCGGGTGCCAGGAAGCAGGACACCCCGTGCGGGCCGGGCGCGGTGCGGGCGAACAGGGCGTAGAAGTCGGCCTTGCCGCCGTGGGTGATCCACGCCTTGGTGCCGGTGATCCGGTACCCCTTCTCCACCGGCTCGGCCTTGCAGCTCAGCGCCCCCGCGTCCGAGCCGGCGTGCGGCTCGGAGAGGCTGTAGCCGCCGACCAGCTCGCCCGCGAGCATCCGGGGCAGCCAGCGCTCCTGCTGCTCGGGCGTGCCGTACGCGGTCAGCGGGTGGCAGGCCAGGGTGTGCACGCTGGTGGCCACCGCGACGGCCGCCCAGCGGGACGCCAGCTCCTCCAGCACCTGGAGGTACACCTCGTAGGGCTGGCCGCCGCCGCCGAACTCCTCCGGGTAGGGCAGGCCCAGCAGCCCGGCCTGCCCGAGCAGCGCGAACAGGCCCTCCGGGTAGCGCTCCTCCTTCTCGTGGGAGGCGACCTCGGTCGCGAGTTCCCTGTCGGCGAGATCGCGGGTCAGCGCGATCAGGTCCGCGGCTTCCTCGGTGGGCAGCAAGCGATCCACGGCCATGTTCCGGCTCCAAGCGGTACGCAAAGCGGTACGTCAGTACCGCTCAGCGTAGCGCAGGGTGCCCCGTCCCGGGCAGGCCGCCGTCACCGGGAACCGGAGCGGCCCGCGACTGACCGCCAAGGCCCGCCCGCGACGGCCCGCCCGGGTCGGGGCACCCGCGACGGCTGGGCGGAGCAGCCGCCCGGAGCGGCAGGACCGCCCGGCCCCGCCCGGACCGGGTGAGGTGCCGACCCCCGGTGACCGGCTGCCATACTGGCCGGGTGATCGACAGCGCAGCCGCAGCCCGGCCCACCGGACGGGGCGCCGCCCGCCGCAGTGAGCTCTTCGAGGAACTGGTGGCGCTGTTCGTGGCCGAGGGCTTCGCCCGGTTCACCCTGGACGACCTGGCCGCTCGCCTGCACTGCTCCAAGCGCACGCTGTACGGGCTGGCCGGCTCCAAGGAACAACTGGTGCGCGCCGCCGTGGTGCACTTCTTCCGCGAGGCCACCGCCCGGGTCGGCGCGGCCCTGGCTGCCGAGACCGACCCGGCCGCCCGGCTGGCCGCCTACCTGCGCGCCGTCTCCGCCGAACTCGCCCCCGGCTCGGCCCGCTTCTTCGACGACCTGGCCGCCTTCGAACCGGCCGCCGAGGTCTACGGCCGCAACACCCGGGCCGCCGCCCGCCAGATCCAGCAGCTGATCGAGGACGGCGTCGCGGCCGGCGCCTTCCGCGAGACCCACGTGGCCTTCGCCGCGGACGTGATCAGCTCGGTCATGGTGCGCATCCAGCAGCGCCAGGTCGCCGAGGCCACCGGCCTGGCCGACGCCGAGGCGTACGGACACCTGGCCGAACTCCTGCTGCACGGCCTGCTGCGCTGAACCCCGCCCCTCCCCGGGCCCGTCGTCCCTCCCCGGGCCCGTCGTCCCTCCCGGCGGCGTCAGCCCTCCCGGTCGGCGGGGGAGTCGGCCCGCTCCGATGCCGCCGCCGTAGCAGCGTCGCAGAGCGGGCAGCGGCCGTTCTCGCGGACCTTGCCGCACTCCTCGCAGACCAGGTGCAGGAAGCAGGCGGGCTCGCCGCCCGCGGGCTCGGTGGGTTCCATGCCCCCAGTGTGCCGCGCGGGCCGGTCGGCCGGGGGCGGCGGCCCGCGGCCGGGTGCCCCGGTCCGCGTCCGACGCCGAGCCCGAGTCCGCCCGTAGATCAGCCTTTCGGATGGTCCGACCTTTGTCCGCCGCGCGGGTTCTCGCGCTCCGGCGGCGGTGCGTCGGGCCGCCACCGCCCGCCCGCGCGGTCGATCCTTCCGGGAGTCGACGAGGTCGACGAGGTCGACGAGGTCGACGAGGTCGGCGACGAGAGCGGGAGGTGGCTGGACGGTGAGCATCGGTCGGCGCGGTTGGTGGCGGCTCGGCATCGCGGCCGCGTTGTGCATGACCGGGACCGCCACGGCGGCGGTGGCGTCCGGGGTGGCGCCGCAGCAGGGCCGCGCGGCGGTGAGCGCGGACGGACAGCGGGCCCCCGACAGCGAGGACGGCCTCCAGGTGGTGAACGTCTCGGTGGACCGCACCCCGGTGCGCGGCCTCACCGTGGTGCGCGCCCTGGTGGCCAACCTCGGCCCGAACCCGGTCACCGACCGGTTCACCACCACGGTGCGCCTGCCCAAGGGCGTCACGGTGGAGGGCCGGGTCTTCCCGGACGACTGCCGACCGGACGACCGGGGACGGGAGTTGACCTGCCGGTTCCGCAAGGGTCTGGGGCTGCGCCGCAGCGCCACGCTGCTCGTCCCGCTGCGGGTCGCGGACGACGTGCGCTCCGGCGAGCGGCTCTCCGGCGGCGCGGTCTCCCTCCAGGACCCGGACCGTCCGGACCGGCCCGTCCCGAGCCGGGCGTTCACCATCGACGTCCAGTAGCCCCGACCGCCACCGCGCCCGCGCGGCCCCTCCACCCGTCCCCCGACGACCCCCGCCCGCCGATCGGAGCTCCGTGTCCCTGCCCCGCCGCGTAGCACTGCTGTCGCTGCTGCTCGTCGTCCCGCTGCTGCCTGCCGCCCCGGCCTCCGCCGCGCCGCGGATCCAGCAGCGCAGCCTCGCCCCCACCAGCGCCCTGCCCGACACGCCGGTCGCGGCGACGCTCTCGGTCGGCTCGCTCTCCACCTGCGTCACCGTGGACGAACTCGGTGTCGGCGTCCGGGACGCCAACCAGCAGAACCTGGACTTCCCCGGCTCCACCGGCCGGACCCGGATCTGCCCCGGCGGCTACACCCTGACCACCGCCGCCCGCGGCTTCCCGGCCGGGACGTACACCGAGTTCGGCTTCTACCGGATCGGCTCGACGTACTACGACCTGCCCAGCCAGACCCTGACCGTCGCCGCGCCCACCGTCCGCCAGCTCGCCCTGGTGCCCGCCCGGGCCGTCGCCGACACCCCCGTCACCGCCACCCTGGCCCTCAACTCCACCGCCTGCCTGACGGCCGACGAGGTCGGTGTCGGCGTCCGGGACGCGAACCAGCAGAACCTGGACTTCCCCGGCACCGCCACCGACGTGCGGATCTGCCCGCAGGGCTACACGCTGACCACCGCCGCCCGCAGCTTCCCGGCCGGGACGTACACCGAGTTCGGCTTCTACCGGATCGGGGGCGAGTACCACGACCTGCCCGGCCGGACGTTCACCGTCACCGGCTCGGTGGTCCCGCCCCACCCGCCGACGCCGCCGTTCCCCGCCGGGCAGCTGGTGTTCGACGAGGAGTTCAGCAGCCCGCCCGCCCTGGGCACCGTCTGGAACTCCTCCACCACCAGCGCCTACCGCTACGGCAACCACAACCCGGACGACGACAAACTGGACTGGCTCCAGCCCGGCGCGCTGAGCAGCAGGAGCGGGGCGAACACCTTCACCGCCACTCCCGGCACCAACCTGCTGGAGAACGGCGACCGGTCCTGGGACACCGGCCTGCTCACCACCGAGGGCACCCAGCAGGGCTTCCAGGTCCGGCCCGGTGACTACGCGGAGGTCCGGATCCAACTGCCCGGCGGCAACGGCGCCTGGCCGGCGCTGTGGACCTGGAAGGACGGCGGCAACGAGATCGACTCCTTCGAGTACCACCCGGACAACCCCAACCTGCTGGAACTCTCCAACCGGATCAACAGCGCCGGCACCTACTACACCGACGCCGACGCGATCCGCCCCGGCGCCTGGGTCAGCATCGGCGTCCACTACGGGGCCTCCAACAACGACTGGTACGTCAACCACGAGCTGGTCTTCTCCGACCACACCGGCACCGGCCCCAACTGGAGCGCTTACCTCATCTTCAACCTGTCGATCTGCGCGGGCTCCTGGCACCCCGCCCCGTCCGACACCGACCCGATCTCCACCGCCGCCGACTACCTGCGGGTCTGGCGGCCCCGCGCCTGACGACCCGGCAGCCCCGGCGGGGCGGTACCGGCTCTCCGGCCGATGCCGCCCCGCCGTGCTGACGGCCCGGACCGTCGGGGACGGGGTGGGGTCGGTCTCCTCGCGCGGCCAGCGCTCGCGGGCGGCCGGCCGGTCCACCCGCTCGGCGGCGGACCGGCGTTCGGCCTCGGCGGCGGCCAGCGCCCGCAGCGGTCCGCCGCCGCCCGTCCGCCGCCGCCCGTCCGCCGCCGCCCGTCCGCCGCGCGGAGAACCCAGCGGCCGGACGTCCTGGCATCCGTCAGACCGCCCCGCCGGTGGCCAGGCGGTCGGCGATCAGGGTGGTGACGGCCTGCTGGTGCTCGGCCAGGAAGAAGTGCCCGCCCGGGTAGGTGCGCACCTCCACCGGCCCGGTGGTGTGCACGGCCCAGGCCACCGCCTCGTCCGGGGTGACCTGCTCGTCCGACTCGCCGGTGAGCACCGTCACCGGGCACTCCAGCGGCGGACCGGGCCGGTACCGGTAGGTCTCCACCGCCCGGTAGTCGGCGCGCAGCGGCGGCAGGAACAGCTCGACCAGCTCCGGGTCCTCCAGGGCGGCGGTCGCCGTCCCGCCCAGGGCGGCGAGGTGGGAGAGCAGTTCGGCGTCGGAGGCGTCGCGCAGTTCCGGGTCGGCCCGCAGGCAGTGCGGCGCGCGGCGTCCGGAGACCACCAGCAGCCGCGGCCCCCGCCCGGTGGCCGCGGCCAGCCGCCGGGCCGTCTCGTGGGCGAGCATCGCGCCCATGCTGTGCCCGAACAGGGCGGGCGGCTCGGGCAGCCAGGACGGCAGCAGCACCTCGGCGATCCGGTCGGCGAGCTCGTGCAGGTCCTCCAGCGGCTTCTCGTTCCACCGGTCCTGCCGGCCCGGGTACTGCACGGCCGTCACCGCGGCCCGGTCCCGCAGCGCCGCGGACAGCGGGTGCCAGTAGCTGGCCGTCCCGCCGGCGTGCGGGAAGCACACCAGCCGGGGCGCCCCGGCCGGACCGGGGTGGTAGCGGCGCAGCCAGTCGTCCGCGCTCATGCGGTGGGGTTCCCTTCGTCGTGGTCGGCAGGTCGCTCCCATGGTGCACCACCCCGGACCGCGCCCGGGACCGAACGCCTGCGCCCGGCAATGGACTTGGCCGCCCCCGGACCGTCCCTCACGCCACTCCCGGCCCGCCCCCGGCGCCGTCGGACCGGCCGACCGCCGCCACCGGACCCGACACCCCGCCGCGCCCTTCCCGATCATCGTTATGCAGTCTTGACCTTCGAGGCGCGACGGGCCGCCCCGCCCGAGGCGTGACTCCAGGACGTCGACGGAACACTTTCCAACCGGGGGACCACATGACCGAGGGGCTCGACTTCGACGAGTTCGCGGCCGGCCGGGCACGCCGCCTGTTCCACCTGGCGTACCTGATGTGCGGGGACTGGCACCAGGCGCAGGACCTGGTGCAGACCGCGCTGTCCAAGCTCTACCCGGTCTGGGGACGGTTGCAGCGCGGCGACGGCGCGGCCGGCATCGACGCCTACGCCCGCAAGGTGCTGCTGCGCTGCTACCTCTCCCACCGGCGGCTGCGCCGCTCCAGCGAACTCGCGGTCGACGAGTTCCCCGAGGAGCCGTCGATCGGCGCCCGGGAGGGCAGCTCGGCCGCCCTGCGGATCACCCTGGTCGCCGCGCTGCGCCAACTGCCGCCCCGCAACCGGGCCGTCGTGGTGCTCCGCTACCTGGAGGACTACAGCCTGGAGGAGACGGCCGAGGCCATGGGCATCACCGTCAGCGCGGTCAAGAGCCTCAACTCCCGCTCGATGGCCCGCCTGCGCACCATCCTGGGCCCCGACCGCGCCCTGCTGCTCCAGGACTGACCCCCACCGCACCAGCCCCTGACCCGCTCGTCACGGAAGGCATCGGACCTTGGACCCGGACCGCGCTCTCGACCCCGACCCCGACCTCGAACTGGACCTGGAGCTCTCCGCCCTGATGGGGACGAGCGTCCGGGACATCAGCGTGCCCGTCGCGGTGATCGTCGCCGAGAGCGGCCGCCTCGGCCGCCGCCGGAAGGCGGCCCGGCGGCTGCGGACCGCCGGGGCGGCGCTGGCCGTCGCCGCCGTCGCCTTCGCGGGCGCGAACGCCGGACTCCCGCTGCTCGGCACCGCCCCGACCGTCCGGGCCGGCGCCGCCCCGGCCCGGCAGCCGGAACCGGACCCGGGCGTTCCCGCCGCCTCCGCCGGGGAACGCTGGCGGCCGCTCCCGCTGCCGGTCGTCTCCCCAATGCAGAACGGCCCCGACCAGCCGGTCACCGCGGACCGGGCCGTCCTGGCCTTCGACGCGTACGGGGTGCTCCAGAATCTACGGACGGCGCTGCCCGTCCACCGGAACAACCTCAGCCCGGGCACCCCGTTCGAGGCCGATCGCCAAGGCGGCTCCACTGTCCACCTGACCTATACCGACGCCGCCGGAGCGGCTGCCCTCGAACTGGCCCTGCGCCGCACCGAACTGCCCTTCCCCGCCGACGGCGCCACCCCCGCCGACGACCAGCTCCCGTTCCGGTGCGGCCACGACAGCGGCACCTCCGGCAACCACGAGGACACCTGCCTCTCCGGCTACCGTCCCGACGGCAGCTGGGAGCTGGTCGCCGCGAACGACGCGCAGGTCCCCGGCCTGTTCGGCTACCGGGTGGCGATCTGGCGCCCGGACGGCACCGTCCTCGACTTCACCGAGTACGCCGGCACCGTCACCCCCGAGGGCGAACCCGTCCGTTCCGGCCGCACCCGCCCCCCGTTCGCGCTCACCGCCTGGCGCTCCATCGCCGAGAGCCCGCTCTGGACCTACTACATCTCCTGACCGCCCGTCCGTCCCCCCGGCCCGACACGGCCCGTCCCCCCGGCCCGGCACGGCCCGACCCCCGGCCCGGCACGGCCCGACCCCCGGCCCGACTCGGCCCGACCGCCGGTCAGCGCCCCGCCGAACGCGTAGGGTTGGTCGGGTGAGCGAGCAGACGCACAACGTGGTCGGCGGCCGGGCCAGGGTGGAGAGCCTGGTGCAGGCCAACCGCATCGACGCCGTCCACGTCCACCCGGCGAGGGTGCTGGTCCACCACCCCTCCTTCGAACTGCCGCCGGAGAAGGCGTACTTCGTCGACCGGGCGGCGGAGCAGCAGCGGATCGCCGCCACCGCCGCCGGACCGGACGCCGACGGCACCCGCCCCCGGGTCCTCGCCGTCAGCGGCCTCGGCGGCATCGGCAAGACCGCCCTGTGCGTCCGGGCCGGCCACCGGCTCGCCGACCGCCACCCGGACGGCGCCCACTACCTCGACCTGGACGAGTACCGGCGCGACGGCGTCACCGACCTCGCCGCCGTCCTGACCGACCTGTTGCGCTCGCTCGGCGTCGAGCAGGAGTGGCTGCGCCGCGACTTCCGCGGCCTGGTCCGCCAGTTCTGGGACCGCACCCGCGGCAAGCGCCTGCTCCTGGTCGTCGACAACGCCCGCACCGCCGCCGAGGCCGAACCGCTGCTGCCCGCCTCCGCCCGCAGCCTGGTCCTGGTCACCAGCCACGGCCCGCTGTACGACCTCGGCCCCGCCGCCGAGGAACTCGTCCTCGCCCCGCTCGGCGCGGAGCACACCGCCGAACTGCTGCGCGCGTTCCTCGGCGAGCAGCGCTGGGCCGACGCCGACCCCGCCGCCGTCCGGGCGCTCGCCGCCGTCTGCGAGGGACTGCCGAAGGCCGCCGAGGTGGCCGGCGACCTCGCCCGCAAGTACCCGCACCGCGGCCTGGCCGCACTCGCCGAACGGCTCACCGCCGACCTGCACGAGCGAGGGAGCGCCCCCGTGGAAGCCGTCTGGGACGCCGCCTGCGCCGAACTCGGCCCCGAAGCCGCCCGGTTGTACCGCCTCCTGCCCGAGTGCCCCGGCCCGTTCGTGGTCCTGCCGACCGCCGCTGCGCTGCTCGGCCGCGACCTGTTCGACACCGAGGACGCCCTCGCCGAACTCCTCGCCGCCGGACTGCTCGACCACCGCTCCGGCGGCTACCGCCAGCACGCCCTGGTCCGCGGCCACGCCCGCCGCGCCGCCCGCGCCGCCGACCCCGAGGGCACCGAACGCGCCGCCGCCCGCGCCCGCCTGCTGCACTGGCTGCGCCGCCAGACCGCCCGCGCCGACCTGCTGACGGCCGGCCCCCGCGCCACCGTCCAGACCGAACTCCCGCCGCTGCCCGGCGTCCCCGACGCCGACCTCGGCACCGCCAAGGCCGACGCGCTGCGCTGGATCGAGGCCAACCGGCACGCCCTGTACGGCGCGGTCGCCCTCGCCTACGACAGCGGCCACGACGAGGACGCCGTCGCACTCGCCGAATCGCTCTGGACGCACTTCCTCGACCACCCCCGGCACGCCGACGCCGTCGACGCCTTCCGCACCGCCGTCGTCGCCGCCGACCGCGCCGAACACCTGCTCGCCCGGGTCCGCACCCGCGACATGCTGGCCCGACCGCTCTGGGAGCAGGGCGAGTTCGAGGAGGCAGCCGCCGCCGTCGAGCAGGCGTGCGCGCTGGCCGCCCTGCTCGACGACTCCCACCCGCACCGCCGGATGGCCGGCTCCGCGATCGACTTCCGCGGCCAACTCGCCCTCGCCCGGGGCGAATCCGCCGCCGCCCGGGGCGACCGGACGGCCGCGCTCGCCGACTTCGCCGCCGCCCGCGCCGACTTCACCGCAGCCCGGGAGATCCAGCGGGCGATCGGCAACGCGTACGGCGCCGCCCTACAGACCTACCAGCTCGCCAAGACCGCCACCGCCGCCGCCGACCACCCGGCCGCCGCCGAACTCTTCGCCGCGGCCCGCGCCGAGTTCGCCGCCCTGCCGGGCCGCCGCCGGATGGCCGCCCGCACCGCCTTCGGCCTGGCCCGGGCGTTGCGCCTGCTCGGCCGCCCCGCCGAGGCCGGGGCCCCGCTCGCCGAGGCCCTGGCGGACGCCGTCGAGCGCGGCTCCAGCTACGACGAGGCCCGGATCACCACCGAACTCGCCGAACTCGCCGACAGCACCGGCCACCCCGCCGACGCCGCCCGCCACCGCGCCCACGCCGCCGCCCTGCGCGCCGCCCACGGCGGGGCACGGACGGAACCCGGCACGGACTGAGCCGGGACCGGCCCCGGCACTCAGACATCAGGGCTCGACAGGGCTCGGCAAGGCTCAGAGTTCGTCAGGGCTCAGCAGGGCTCGTCAGGGACCGGCAGGGACCGGCAGGGCTCAGAGCTCGGCGTCCAGCTCCTCCGGCCCGGCGGCCCGCAGCTCCAGGCGGACCGTCACCGCGCCCACCGTGCAGTCGAGTTCCACCGGCAGCCCCCCGACGGCGGCCGACCCCCGGTGCGCGACCAGCCAGGCGTACACCGCGGAGACCGCCGCGGCCGGGTCGATCCGGTGGACCCGGCCGTCCGCGCGGTGCGGCGGCACCCGCAGGGCGAACGGGCCGTGCTCGCGGTGCACCAGCAGGCAGCGCTCGCGGGAGAGCAGCGCGGCGGCGACCCGGCAGCCCGGCAGCTCGTCCAGGACGTGCGCGGCCCAGCCGGCGGCCGACCAGCGGCCGGTGCCGGGGCGCCGCCACAGCACCGCCGCGCTGCGCTGCTCGGCGAGGCCCGCCGCGCCGTGCTGGGCGGACCGGTGGTGCACCGGCAGCTCGGTGGCGACCGGGAAGCGCTCCACGCGCACCCGCCGCCCGTCCACCTCGGCCCGCACCGCCAGCGCCGGGGCGGGGGGCCGGGCCGCCACCGGGTCGGGCAGCAGCTCGGGCGCCAGCGGGGTCCGCGGCGGCGTCAGGCCGATCAGCCGGTACAGCTCGGCGCGCAGCAGCGGCAGCGCCAGGTCGGGGCGGCCGAAGGCGTCGGCGGCGAACCGCGCCGGGTCCGGGACGCGGGCCTCGCGCAACAGTTCGGGCAGGCCGGCGGTGTCGGTGAAGCGCGGCGCGACGGCGAGCAGCCGGGCCATCGGCGTGCCGGGGATCAGCTCCGTCCCGCCGTCGTAGCCGTCCAGGACGAGGGTGCGGCCGAGCGCGGCGGCGTACAGCGCGGTCGAGCCGTGGTCGGTGAGCACCGCGTCGGCGGCGACCAGGACGGAGGCCCACTCCTGGTGCGAGGAGGGCAGCAGCAGCCCGGCCTGGAGGGCGGGGCGGAGCTGCTCGGCCAGGTTGTGGCTGCCGCGTTCGCCGATCTCGTTGGGGTGCACCACCAGGGCCACCCGGTAGTCGTCCACGGGCAGGTGGAGCGCCAGTTCCAGCGGGAGGTCGGGGCGGCGGGCCAGCAGGCTCTCCGCGCCGTGGGTGGTCAGCACCGCCAGCAGGGTCCGCTCGCCGACGCCGAGCCGGTCCCGGTAGGTCTCCCGGCGGCCGACCGACTGCCGCATCCGGTCCAGGGTGGGGTCGCCGACCACGACGGCGCGGGCGGCGGCCGACGGGCACAACTCGGTGAGCCGGGCCAGCTGCTCGTGGTGCCCGAGGCCGTGCAGGTCGGCCCACGGCTCGCCGTCGGAGAGCAGGAACGCGGGGTCCAGGCCGGACGGCAGGCCCGGCGAACCCTCGGTGCCGAACGACTTGTTGAACCCGGCGCCGTGCGGCAGCAGCGCCCTGGCCCGGCCGGACAGGCTGGTCAGCGCGCCCTTGGGGCCGGCGGAGAGGATCAGGTCGAAGCGCTCGCGCCGGGCCTGCTCGAAGTCCATCACCCGGGCGCCCGAGCGGTCCAGGGCGGCCAGCGCGTCCAGCCCGAACCGGGAGCCGGGCACCACGGTGAACCAGCGGTCGATCCGCGGGTCGCCCCCGAACACCGGCAGCACGTCCAGCAGCCGGTTCAGCGCCACCGCCGAGCGGAACGCCAGCAGCACGGAGGGCCGCTGGTCCCGGTCGGCGTCAGACATGTGCCGATGCTATCGGCGTTCCCCCGGTCCCGCCCGGCAGGCCGGGCCCTGACCTGCCGTCACCCCGCCGCCACCCACCCCTCCCGGGCGACGCGCACCGGGCGGGCTGAGCGCTCCTGACACCCCGTCCGGCCGACAGCCGACCGCCAGTCAGCCGTCAGCCGTCCGTCAGCCGGCCGTGAGCTGGACGGCCGCCTCCACGCCGGAGGCGATCGCGCCGGCGATCCAGGCGTGGTAGCGCGGCTGGCACGTCCTCGGATGCCCCGCCCAACGCAGCACCCGCCCCCCGTCATTCCGCATGAGAACGAGTCTCCCGACCCCACGTCACATCCCGGCCGCACCCACACCTCGCTTCCCCCACCGGGCCCCGCCTCGGGCACCGGTGATCTTTCCTGTTCCGGAAAGCCGAGATTCTTGACCTTGCGCCGCGCGGGTCGGGAGCATCGGGCTGGACAGGAGCCGCATGTGACAGGGGGGCACGATGCTGCGCTGGTTGTCCGGGGAAGGGTCCTGCAACAACGGAACGTGCCCGACACCGTGGGGCGCCGAGAACGGGAACTACGTGGTGCAGGGGTACGTGATCACTGATCCTGAACGTCTGGCGGAACTCGATCTGCCGGAGGGTGAGACGGCGGTCATGGTCCCGGCATCGGTCCTGGACGAGTACCTGCGCTACCGGGACATCGCCCTGGCGCACGCCATGCCGTTCGGGGAGTACACGGCTGCTTGAGCGACGAACACCCCGATGATCCGGGCAAGGCCCTGCGGGCCCTGCGGATCGCGGCGGACCGGACGGCCGAGACCGTGGCCCGCAGGGCCGCCATGTCCCCGGCCAAGCTCTCGAAGATCGAGAACGGCAGGGTGCTGCCGACGGTGCAGGACGTGGACCTGATCCTGACCGCCCTCGGCGTGTCCGAGGCAGTGAAGGCCGCGTTCCCGGAGGCTGCGCGAGGAGCGGCCACCGAGGCCACGGCCTGGCGTCAGCTGCGCCGGACGGGCCATTGGAAGCACCAGCAGTCCATCAAGGCGGTCGAGACGCGGACGACCGTTCTCCGGCTGTTTCAGGGACAGTCGGTCCCCGGTCTGCTCCAGAGCGCCGAGTGCGTCGACGTGTTCGCCCTGCACCCCGAGCTTCCGGAAGAGGCGAAGGCCAGGACCGTCGCCGCTCGGCTGGAACGCCAGGCGGTCCTGTACGACCCGGGCCGGGCCTTCCACGTCGTGATCTGCGAACACGTCCTGCGCTGGCTGATCTGTCCGGCCCCCGTGATGGTCACCCGGCTCGACCGGCTGGTCTCCCTGTCCCGGTTGCCGAACGTCACCGTCGGGGTCCTGTCGCTCGGCCGACCGATGCCGGACTTCCCGATGACGTGCTTCAGCGCCCACGACGACCGCCTGGTGATCGTCGAGACCTTCCACTCGGAGATCACCACCCGGGACCCGAAGGACGTGCGGCTCTACCTGTCCACCTTCGCCCGGTTCGACGCCGCCGCTCTGCACGGGAGCGAGATGCGCACGCTGGTCGAGGGCATCAGGGACGAGTTCTTGAGGTAACGGGAAAGACCTCGGACCCGGGCTCCCGGCGGCTCTGGCTTGGTCTCCCAGCCAACGGAGCAGAGAGCCGCGGGAAGTCATTCGCGTCGGTCGGAGCGGAGAACGTGTGTCCGGAGCTGGGCCGTGTGCTCGGCGAGGATGAGGAGGAGCAGCGGTCCGTGCTGTTCCTGCGCGCGGACGAGCTCGCGCGGTTGCGGGACGCGCTGGTGAGCGGCGAGTTCGACCACCTGATGTCCGGAGGCCGGGCGGGCCTGCGCAGGCCGGTGGTGGAGCGGCGCTGGGAGTCTCCGTCGAAGCGTTCCTGGCTGCGGTGGCACCGCAGGCTGTGGCGTGCCGTCACCAGCCGCTGAGCGTCCGCCGGGCCTCGGTGCGGACGGGCGACCTCCTGGGCCTCCCGGCGGGAAAAGCAAGAAGGCCCCTGGTGAACAGGGGCCTTCGCTGGTGTCCGAGGGGGGACTTGAACCCCCACGCCCGATAAAGGGCACTAGCACCTCAAGCTAGCGCGTCTGCCATTCCGCCACCCGGACCGGGTGTCGTCCTCGCGGGGTGTTCCCCGCGCTGACATGGACAACAGTAGCAAAGATCGACTGGTAGGCCCAAAACCGGGGGCGGCGGGACGGGCGGGGCTTCGAATGCGGGGCGCGGGGGGCGGTCGGCGGGAGCGTGAGGGGATATGCCCTTGGGGCCGGACGGGTGCTGGGGGAGGATGGCGGGACGGCGCCCGCGGTCCCCGGCCGGGGTCGGGGCGGCGCGGGCCGCAGCCGCGCCGGGGCGGGCAGACACGAGGTGGGAGCGATGAGCGTGGGCAGCGAGCGCGCGGTGACGGCGGAGTCGGAGGTCGCCGAGATTTGCCGGGACCTGATCCGGATCGACACCAGCAACTACGGGGACGGCTCCGGGCCGGGGGAGCGGAAGGCCGCCGAGTACGTGGCCGAGCAGCTCGCCGAGTTCGGGCTGGAGCCGCAGATCTTCGAGTCGGCCAAGGGCCGGGCCTCCACGGTGGTGCGGATCGAGGGCGAGGACCGGTCCCGGCCGGGCCTGCTGATCCACGGGCACACCGACGTCGTCCCGGCCAACGCCGACGACTGGACGGTGCACCCGTTCTCCGGGGAGATCACCGACGGCTGCGTGTGGGGCCGCGGCGCCGTCGACATGAAGGACATGGACGCGATGACGCTCGCGGTGGTCCGCGACCGGCTGCGCACCGGCCGCAAGCCCCCGCGCGACCTGGTGCTGGCGTTCCTGGCCGACGAGGAGGCCGGCGGCACCTACGGCGCCCGCTTCCTGGTGGACCGGCACCCCGAGCTGTTCGAGGGCGTCACCGAGGCGATCGGCGAGGTCGGCGGCTTCTCCTTCACCGTCAACGACCAGGCCCGGCTGTACCTGATCGAGACGGCGGAGAAGGGCATGCACTGGATGCGCCTGACCGTCGAGGGCCGGGCCGGGCACGGCTCGATGGAGAACGACGATAACGCGATCACCGAGCTGTGCGAGGCGGTGGCCCGGCTCGGCCGGCACCAGTTCCCGCTGCGGATCACCAAGACCGTCCGGGCCTTCCTGGACGAGCTCTCGGACGCGCTCGGCGTGCCGCTCGACCCGGAGGACATGGACGAGACGCTCCGGGTGCTCGGCGGCATCGCCAAGATGATCGGCACCACCCTGCGCAATACCGCCCAGCCGACCATGCTCGGCGCCGGCTACAAGGTGAACGTCATCCCCGGCCAGGCCACCGCGCACGTGGACGGCCGCTTCCTGCCCGGCTACGAGGAGGAGTTCCTGGCCGAGCTGGACAGCGTCCTCGGCCCGCGGGTCAAGCGGGAGAGCCTGCACCACGACAAGGCGATCGAGACCAGCTTCGACGGCGCCCTGGTCGAGGCCATGCAGACCGCGCTGCGCGCCGAGGACCCGATCGCCCGGGCCGTCCCGTACTGCCTGTCCGGCGGCACCGACGCCAAGTCCTTCCAGGACCTGGGCATCCGCTGCTTCGGCTTCGCGCCGCTCCAGCTCCCGCCGGAGCTGGACTTCGCCGGGATGTTCCACGGCGTGGACGAGCGGGTGCCGGTGGACGGCCTGAAGTTCGGCGTCCGGGTGCTGGACCGGTTCATCGACCTGGCCTGACGCCTGACGCCTGACGCCTGACGCCTGACGCCCGGCGGTCGGCGGTCGGCGGTCGGCACCCGGCGGTCGGCGGTCGAGGGACGCGGGGACACGGGAACGCGGGACACGGAGACGTGGGGTCGCGGGGCGGGAAGTCGGACTAGTCCGTCCAGCATCAGAGCTGTCGAGCATCCGAAATGGCGATCGTCTGTTCGCTTGATCGCTTCAACGGGTGAATGCGGTTCCGGCCCCGTGTCCCGGCCGTGGAGGCTTCGTTCTTCCGGGTGCAGCCCGGGGGAACGGGCTGGAAACGACCAGGAGGAGCAGTTCAGATGAAGGCCAAGAAGATCGCCGCCGTTGTCGCCGCCACCGGTGGCCTGGTGCTCGCGGGCGCCGGTGTCGCCTCGGCGCACGGCGGCGCGGGCGCGGACGGTGCCGCGGTCGGCTCCCCGGGTGTGCTCTCCGGCAACCTGATCCAGATCCCGGTGCACGTCCCGGTGAACGTCTGCGGCAACACCATCAGCGTGATCGGCCTGCTCAACCCCGCGTTCGGCAACGCCTGCCAGAACGTCTGAGCCGGTCCCGCCGACGACCGGCGGGCCGCCCGACCCCGTGTTTCCCGCCCCCGTGCGACCTCCGTGTCGTGCGGGGGCGGTCCCGTTTCCGGACGGCGGGCCCGCCCCGACCGGGTGAACGGTGCGGTTCCCGGCGAAAGCCGCATCTCACCCGATCGGATGAACTGACTGCAGATGGCTCAACCTTCACCGTTAAGGGTCGTTGGAGTAGTACCGCCGCCGTCTCGGCAGGCAATTCCGACTATCGGACCGATCGGACTTCCGGCGAATCCCGGGGAAATCCCCCGCGACCCGCCCGAGAACCGTCCCGGCCCGTCGAACGAGAAACCAAAAGGGGAGTCAATGCGACAGGTCGCCAGGAAAGGCCTCCTCACGGCCATGGCCACCGGCAGCGTGCTGGCCTCGACCGCGGGCTACGCCCACGCGGCCGCCGACGCGCACGGCGTGGCGGCCAATTCGCCCGGCGTGGCCTCCGGGAACGCGGTGCAGGTGCCCGTGGAGCTCCCCGTGAACGCCTGCGGCAACACGATCGACGTGATCGGCCTGCTGAACCCGGCGTACGGCAACGACTGCTCCAACGTCAGCCACAACCGCAGCGGCGGCGGCACCAGCGGCGGCGGCCACGACAGCGGCGGCGGCCGGCAGGGCGGCGGCAGCACCGCCGGGTCGGGCTCCGCCGCGAGCGGGACGAGCAGCAACTCGCCGGGGGTCGGCTCGGGCAACAACGTGCAGGTGCCGGTCACCGCGCCGGTCAACGCCTGCGGCAACTCGGTCAACGTGGTGGGCCTCGGCAATCCGGCGTTCGGCAACGACTGCTCCCACACGACCGTCGAGCACCAGCACCCGGTCACTCCGCCGCCGGTCACCCCGCCCGGCCACGACTGCCCGCCCGAGCAGCCCGGCGGCGGGCACAGCACCCCGCCGAGCCCGCCGGTCACCGACCGCACCGGCGGCCCCGGCGGCGACCTGCCCTCCACCCCCGCCACGCCGGTGACCGCCCCCTCCACCCCCGCCCCCGCGGTCCAGGCCCGGGCCGCCGCCGTCACCGAGCAGGCGCAGCTGGCCTCCACCGGCGCGTCCGGCCTGGAGATCATCGCCCCGGCTGGCATCGCGCTGCTGCTCGGCGGCGGCGTGCTCTACCGCCGCTCGCGCTCCCTCGCCCGCCGCTGAGGAGGGCCGCCGGAGCGCGCCCGGTAACGCCTGAGCAGCACTGACGCCCGCGCCCGGGCACCCCGCCGCACGGAGCAGGACCGCGGGGTGCCCGGGCGCGGGCGCGCAGTGGCGGGCGCGCAGTGAACGCGAGCGTGAGCGGAGCGTGCAACGAGGCGGGAGACGGGGCGGGGCGGGACTCGGCGCCCGCTACCAGCTGGAACGGACCTGCCGGATGATCCGTCGCTTCAACCGGACCGTGCGGCTGCCGTCGGGGAACAGCCGGAGCCGGTCGAGCTCCCAGTTCCCGTACTCGGCGTGCTCGGTCAGGAGCTGGCGGGCGGCGTTCCTGGTGGTGCCGCGCGGCAGGCGGAGCGACTGGTACTCGTACTCCGGAAGCCGGACCGTTTTGGTAGGGATCAAGGCGTCTCCTCCACTGCTGTGCCGCCTGCAAGCCTACGGCGCATCGCCGACATGTCGACGGTTCGGGCGCGGCCCGCCCGGTCGGACGGTCCGAGCCTCGCCCCGGCCGGAGCTGATCGTCAATCAGTTTTCCGGTACCGGAAGCAATACCCGCGCCGGAGCGCGCCGATGCGCGGCCGGAAGCCGCCGTCGGACGGCGCGCAGGAGGCCGGAAGCACCCGGGGAACTGCGGGAGGGGCGCGGGAGGGACGCAGGAAGAACGCGGGAAACCGCCCGCGCCGGAGGTCGCAGAAGCACGCGGAACGGACATCGGGGGTGAACTTGCCCAGTTTTAGCGGCTGTAGGTGACAACCGCTGTGCGTGTCGTCGCCGGGTGGGGATAGCGTCTGCACCATGTCTGATGCCGCGCAGCTGACCATCACCGAGGTACGGGCCGCCGCAGAGGCGGTCAAGGCCGCCATCGACCGCCACCTGCAGGCCGTCTCCAACTCCACCGAGCCCGGCGATCCGGTCGTCGTCCACGCGTACGAGGAGCTCGCGGCGGCGGCCGTCGCCTACGACCAGATCCTGTACGAGGTCTACGACGAGGTCACCCCCTTCGAGATCCCCGGCGACGACGCCGGGTCCGGTTACCAGGGGCCGGACCACCCCGAGGCGATCAGCGTGCTGATCCGCCGCGACTACCTGATCACCGACCCGAAGCGGCTGCGGGCCCAGGCCGAGCGGGTCGACGAGTCGCTCGAACCGGGTGCGGGCACCGAGGGCGAGGTGACGGCGGCGATCGGCGTGCTGTTCGGCGAGTACGAACCGGACGAGATCGCGGCCCGGGCCGAGGAGTTCGGCCTGGAGGAGGGCGACTCCACGCTGTGGGTGTCGGCCGCCGAGCCGTCCGACCCCGGCGAGTGGCTGCCCGAGCCGTTCGACGGGGCCGACCCGGAGCTGCTGATCTGCCGCTTCGACGTCAGCGAGGTCTACGACGACGAGCTCGACGAGCTCTGAGCCGCCCGTCGGCCGGTCGCCGTCCTGCCCGCCGTGACCCGCCGCGACCCGCCGCCGCCCGGCCCCGGGTGGCGGCGGGCCCGCAGGCCCGGCAGCCGGCATCAAGGCCCGGGAGCGGGGAGGCGGCCGGCCGGAGCCCGTCCGGTCGGCGATCGGCGAACGGTGACGCGTCCGGGAGGCCGGAGCGCGGTCGCAGCGATGGCGCACCTCGCGGTTCCGGCTTCCCGGGACGTCGGCGACCGCCCGGGCGACCGGCGACGACGCGCTGCCGCACCAGTCGTTGCAGAACCTCGCCCCGGTCCGCAACGAGCAGGGCCGCCACGCCGACGCCCGCGACCTGACGGCCGAGACGCGCGCCGTCCGCGAGCGGATCGGCGCCGGGGCCGCCGTCGCGGACACCCGGCTGAGACTCGCCCGGGTGCTGCCACGCCTCGGCGAGCACCAGCAGTCGTTCGAACCCGGCGCGGACCCGCTCGCCGTTGCCCGCCGTTTCGGCGACCTGCCGATGGTCGGCTGGGCGATCGACCGGATGGGCACGGCCCGGATCTCCCGAGGGCGGGCGGCGGAGGTCGGGGAATACCGGGAGAAGGCGGTCCGGGGGCTTCACCGGAATCGGCAGCGTAGGGGCCGAAACGGTGCGCCGACGGCTGGCCGAGCACTTCTCCCGCCCCTTTTCCCCGCCCGCTCCCCGCCCGTCCGGTGCCCGCTCCCCGGCCACCCCGTGCCCGGCCGCCGACCGCCCGGTCCCGGTGCGTTTCGGAATCGTCCTGGGGCGGCCCGCCACTCGTCCGCCGCCCGGCCGCAGAATTCCGGCACGGTGCGGATCACCCGGCGAAATAACGGTTCCACCGGTGGAATTTCGGTTACCGTTCGAGCGGCAACGGAACGGCATTCCGGCGGTTCCGTGCCGGGGGAACGGACCACCCGGAGCACGGTCGCCGGTGCCTCGGTGCCTCCGTGCGTCGTACGGGCGATTGCTGCCGGTCCACGGCGGGCGAAGGACGGAGAGCGCCTCGACGCTGAGGCGCCAGGGGGGATTGCGGCGGCTCTCCCCCCACCAGGGCCTCGGCGAAGTCCTTTGGTGTGCGGTTTGTGCGGTTTGTGCGTGAGGGACGCAGGCGTGGGCGCAGGCGCCGCCGGGGTTCGGCGGTGCCTGCGCGTGCGTTGTTCAGGTGTTGACGGGGCTGCCGAGTTCGGCGGCCAGGGCGTCGAGCTGGGTACGGGTGCCGCTCTCGCGCCATTCGGGGTTGTCGTGTCCGTCGAGGTAGGTGCCCTGGTCGGTCAGGATGAGACGGGTTCCCTCGCCCTCCGGCAGGAACTGCACGGTCACGAGGTTGACGGAGATGCGGGTGCCGTCGGCGTGCATCTGGTTGGTCGACACGATCCGCTCGCCGCTGACGATGTCCTGGAAACGGGCCTCGTAGGTGAACACCGGGCCGCCCTCCTTGCCTCCACTGGTGCGCTCGACGCCGCCCTCGGTGAAGTCGAGGTCCATCAGGGTGCCGGCGGTGCCGTTGAACCACCGGGTCTTGGCGACCGGGTCGGCCCAGGCCGCGAAGACCCGGACGGGTGCCGCGTCGTAGAGGCGCTCGATGACGAAGGTGCCGTGGGTCACGCTGCGCTGGGTCATGTGCTGCTCCGTTCGGTGGGAGTGGTCGATGTGTCGGTGAGGCGGTCGCCCAGTCTGTCCAGACGGCTCTCCCAGGAGGTGCGGCGTGCGGCGATCCACTGTTCGGCCTCCCGAAGGACGGCCGACTCAATGTGGCAGGTCCGCACGCGGCCGACCTTCTCGGAACGTACGAGTCCGCTCGCTTCCAGCACCTGGACGTGCTGGAGGACCGCTGCCAGGGACATGGGCAGGGGGTGGGCCAGTTCGCTCACCGTGGCGGGTCCGCGGATGAGCCGGTCGACCAGCACTCGGCGGGTGGGGTCCGCCAGGGCTTGGAAGACCCGGTCCAGCGAGACTTCATGGTTAAGCATGTGCTTGAGTTTATTGGACTGCGCCCTTTGGTCAAGGACTTGCTTGACTATCAAGCAGTGCGAGTCGCCCTGGCCTGGTCGATCCGCCTGGCGTGGCATCGCCTGCCCTGCCCACGGCGACTTCGAGATCAGGCGAGGCCGAGCAGGGCGAGTACCCGTTGCGGTTCGCGGGCATTGCGGCGCAGGCCGGCGGCGATGGCGGCGCATCCGCGATCCATTCGCCCACCGCCAGCAGGGACGTCGCGCCAGCCGGGACCGCGCACGCAGTCAGGGCCAGGACAGCGGCCAGTGCGTGTCGTACGCCGCGCGGATCGCGCGGGTCCGGGACCCGGGCAAGCCGCTCCAGCAGACCAGGCACCTCCACCGGACCGACACCGGGCTGTAATCGGAGCTGGTCGAAGGCGGACGGGATCGGCCCCGACACATCGGCAAGCACGGTCTTCCCCGCAGGTCACGGGACGTAGAGGACTCCATGATCCTGGGAGTCCGCGCCCACCCTGTTTCCACCCCGACCACCTGACAAACCGTCACCAACCTGACAGCAGTCGACCACGCCGAAGCCCTGCTCCCCCCACCGGAGCCGGTCGAACGGCTGGCCCGGCAGCGGCACGTACGTCGTTCCACGGGTGGGGCGGTGGGGGAGCACCGTGCCCCCCACCGCCCCACCCGTGGTCTCACTGGTCGGTGAGGACCGTCCGCAGCCGCGTGGTGCGGTCCCGCGCGGGCCGCTCGGCGACGGCCTGGGCCAGCGCCGGGCCCGCCGCGTGCACCACCGACAGGTGCCGCTCCGCGCGGCCGAACGCCGAGTACACCCACTGCCTGGTCAGCTGCCCGGACGCCTCCGGCGGCAGCACCACGACCACTGCGGGCCAGCGCCGCCCGACCGCCTGGTGGGCCGTCACCGCCCAGCCGTGCCGCAGCTTCCCGGCCTGCGCCGGGGTCAGCGTGATCCGGCCGCCGTCGGCCAGCTCCACGTGCAGGCCGCTCGCGTCGCCGTCCAGCACCCGTCCGGGCAGGTTGACGCCCAGCGCGGGGGAGTGCACCACCCGGTCGCCCGGGTCGAAGCCGCCGAACCGGCCGGGGCCGGGGTTCAGCCGGGCCTTGGCGGCCGCGTTCAGCGCCCGGGTGCCGGCCGGGCCGCCGTGCCCCGGGGTCAGCAGCACGGTCTGCTCGGACGGGACGGACAGCGCCCGCGGGATCGAGTCGGTGAGCAGCTGGACGGCCCGGTGCACGGCCTCCCCGCCGTCCTGCGCGGTGAGGATCACCACCTCCTTGTCCGGGGCGTCCACCGGCTGCAGCTCGCCGACGCCGACCCCGGACACCAGCTCGCCGATCGGACCGAAGTCCGGCGTGCGGGACGCGACCACCGGGCACGCCCGGGCGGCCAGCAGGTCGCCGAAGAACCGGCCCGGACCGGCCGACCACAGACCGCCCGGGTCCCCGGAGAGCACCAGCCGGGCGCCGTCCGCCAGCGCCTCCAGCAGCGTCGCCGCGGTCTCCACGTCCAGCAGCGGGGCGTCCAGCACCACCAGCACGTCCAGCGCGAGGGTGCCGTCCACCGCGCGCGGCACGTCCGCGCCGTACAGCAGGTCGTTCAGGGTGCCGATCCGCCCGGCGGCGGGGGAGCCCTCGGGCAGCAGCGCCGCCAGCGCGTCCCGCCCCTGGCCGGTCCAGGTCACCGCCCGGACCCGCAGGCCCAGCCCGGCGGCGGCGTGCAGCAGCGCGACCGGCTCGGCCCGGGCCGCCTCCCCGCCGGTGTGCAGCACCAGCCCGGAACCGGCCACGGCCCCGACCAGCTCCTGCGCGGACCGCGGGGCCGCCGCCGCGGCGGCCTCCCAGGCGGCCGGGCCGGGCTGCGCGGGGACGCCGCCCGCAGCGCCGCCCGCGCCCTCGGGCTCTCCCCCTTCGCGCCCCTCCCCGTCCTCTTCCCCGTCCTCGCCGGGCGCGAAGGTGGACAGCAGCCGGACCAGGCCTTCGCCCAGGCTCTCCTCCGCCAGCGCCAGGCGCTCCAGGGCGAGCATGGTGCGGACGGGCGGCTCCTCGTCCTCGTCGTGGCTGCCGGGCGGCAGCGGCAGCTCCTCCTGGAACGGCATCACCCGCCCGTCCTCCAGCGCCGCCTGCAACGCGCCCTCCGGGTCCGGGACGTGCCGGGCGCGCAGGCCCTCGGCGACCTCGCCGATCTCCTGCGCCGAGTGCCCGTGCAGCGCGGCCTGCTCCAACAGCCAGGCCACCAGCGCCCCGGAGC
Organism: Kitasatospora sp. SolWspMP-SS2h; assembly: GCF_003259315.1. Taxonomy (GTDB): domain Bacteria; phylum Actinomycetota; class Actinomycetes; order Streptomycetales; family Streptomycetaceae; genus Kitasatospora; species Kitasatospora fiedleri. The sequence goes on from NZ_QLLT01000002.1 coordinate 195,593, forward strand.
GGCGCGGGTCGTCCGGCCGGGCCCCGGGGCCGAGCAGCGTCTTGGCGAAGCCGTCGGCGTGCTCGGGCCGCACGCCGGGCAGCGAGAGCACCGCCCACGGATCCTCGCGGAGCTGCCCGGCCGCGCCCTCGCCGAACTCGGCCAGCGCCGCCGGGGCCAGCTCGGCGGGCGCGCCACCGACCGCCAGCACCTCACCGACGGCGGCCAGCGCGGCCTTGCGCTGCGCGTCGTCGAGCGGGACGTCGGACCGGGCGGCGGGAGCGCTCGGACGGCGGACCGGGCGCTCGGACGGGGCGTCAGCCGGCCCGCCGGGGACGTCGGACGGCCGCTCGGGCGTCTCGTCAGCGGCGGGCGCGTCAGCGGACGACCCGTCAGTGGACGACCCGTCAGCGGGAGCCGCGCCGCCGGTGGACTCGCCCGTAGCGGACTCATCCGTGGCGGTCCCGCCCGTGGCGGTCTCGTCAGCGGCCGACAGGTCGGTGTCACGCGGACGGGGCGGGGCGACGATGTCGTTCGCGTTGATCGCGCCGATCGCCTTGGCCAGCGCGGCCACCGCGGCGGCGCGCTCCTCGCCGGTGAGCGGCGTGCCGGCCGGCCGCGCGGCGCCGTCGTCCGTGGCGCTGTCGTCCGCGGCGCCGTCGTGCGGGGTGCCGTCGTCCGGGACGCCAGGGCCCGCCGGGGGCTCCGGGGTGCCCGTCGGCTCCGCCGGGCTCTCCGCCTGGCTCTCCGCCCGGCGCTCGGCCGGGCTCTCCTCGGGGGTGGTCATCGCGGGAAGGCTCCTTCGACGGGCGGGGCGGCTACAGCTCCGTCCAGCCCTGGTCCGGGTAGCGGTGCACCGGGGCGGACACGTCGTCCAGCGCAGCGCGGATCTCACCCGGAAGCGTAAGGGCCTCGACCGACAGCGAGGACTGCAGCTGGGCGGCGGTGCGGGCGCCCAGCAAGGTGGCCGAGACGCCCGGGCGGTCGCGGACCCAGGCGAGCGCCACCTTGAGCGGGGTGGAGGCGAGCCCGTCGGCGGCGGTGGCCAGCGCGTCCACGATCCGCCGGGAGGTCTCGCCCAGGTAGGGCTGGACCGGCCCGGTGGGGTGCGGGGAGGCACCGCGCGACTCGGGGGGCACGCCGTGCCGGTACTTGCCGGTCAGCACGCCCCGGCCGAGCGGCGAGCAGGCCAGCAGGCCGACCCCGGCGTCCTGCGCGGCGGGCAGCGCCTCGCGCTCGATGCCGCGCTGGAGCAGCGAGTACTCCAGCTGGACGGAGGCCAGCGGGGTGGAGCCGGGCAGCGCGTGCTGGCGGGCCGCGGACTTGGCGAGCTGCCAGCCGCTGTACTGGCAGACCCCGACGTACCGGGCCCGGCCGGAGGAGACCGCGAGGTCGAGCGCGTGCAGGGTCTCCTCGGTGGGGGTGGCCGGGTCGTGCGCGTGCACCTGCCACAGGTCGACGTGGTCGGTGTTCAGGCGGCGCAGCGAGCCGTCCAGGGCGTTCAGCAGGTGGCCGCGGGAGGTGTCGTGGCGGCGGGTGCCGGGCAGCGCGCCCGCCTTGGTGGCGATCACCAGCTCGGAGCGCGGGACGAGCCCGTCGGTCAGCCGGGACAGCAGGTACTCGGCGCCGCCGTCCGCGTACACGTCGGCGGTGTCGACCAGGGTGCCGCCCGCGTCCACGAACGCCTTCAACTGCTCGGCGGCCTCGTGCTCGTCGGTGTCCCGGCCCCAGGTGAGGGTGCCCAGGCCGAGCCGGGAGACCCGCAGGCCGGTCCGGCCGAGCTGTCGCTGTTCCATCGCGCCCTCCGTCATGCCTGCTGTGCCGACGGTGTCGGCGCAGGTCGGGGGCGGTGCCCCCCACGTGCTGTGAGGGTAGCGGCGAAACCCCCCGGGGCCCGGGACGACCCGCACGGACGACGTGTCCGCGCGCCGCGCCGCCGTCCGTCCGCCGGTGTGGCCCGCACCGCCACTACCGGTCAGTAGCATGGCCTCCGGCAGGACGGCTACGCTCACCGCACCACCCGACTGGAAGGCTTGGGCACATGCGACTCGGGATCAACCTCGGTTACTGGGGACTCGGCCTGGACGCCGACAACATCGCGGTCGCCCAGGAGGCCGACCGCCTCGGCTACTCCGTCTGCTGGGCGGCCGAGGCGTACGGCTCGGACGCCGCGACCGTGCTGTCCTACGTCGCCGCGAAGACCGAGCGGATCGACGTCGGCTCGGCGATCTTCCAGATCCCGGCCCGCACCCCGGCGATGACCGCGATGACCGCCGCCACCCTCGACACCCTCTCCGGCGGCCGGTTCCGGCTCGGCCTCGGCGTCTCCGGCCCGCAGGTCTCCGAGGGCTGGTACGGCGTCAGGTTCGACAAGCCGCTGGCCCGCACCCGCGAGTACGTGGAGATCATCCGCAAGGCGATGTCCCGCGAGCGCCTGGTGCACGACGGCGCCAACTGGACGCTCCCGCTGCCCGGCGGCCCGGGCAAGCCGCTCAAGCTCACCGTCCACCCGGTCCGCGAGCACATCCCGCTCTACATCGCCTCGATGGGCCCGAAGAACCTCGAACTCACCGGCGAGATCGCCGACGGCTGGCTCGGCCTGTTCTTCTCCCCCGAGCACGCCGCCCTCTCCGTCGACGCCCTCGCCGCCGGCCGCGCCAAGGCCGGCCGCACCCTGGACGGCTTCGACCTCTGCCCCACCGTCAACATCGCCGTCGGCGACGACGTCCGCGCCGCCGCCGACACGCTGCGCGACTACACCGCCCTCTACCTGGGCGGCATGGGCAGCAAGGAGAAGAACTTCTACAGCCACCTCGCCCGCCGGATGGGCTTCGAGCAGGCCGCCGACGAGGTCCAGACCCACTACCTGGCCCGCGACAAGGCCGCCGCCGCGGCCGCCGTCCCGCACGACTTCATCGACGCCACCGCCCTCCTCGGCGACACCGCCCGCATCGCCGACCGCATGCAGTCCTACGCCGCCGCCGGCGTCACCACCCTCACCCTCGCCCCGGCCGGCTGGACCCTGGACGAGCGGATCGCCGCCCTCCGCACCGGCGTCGACGCCCTGGAACGCGCCGGGCTCGCCTAGGCCCGGTCGACGGTCGGCGGTCGACGGTCGGCGGTCGGCTCTGTTCAGGGCCGGTGCCGGCCGCCCGTCGCGGCGGGGGCGGAGCCTGTAATTCCGCAGTAACGGCCGCTGCCTACCTTCGGGGAATCCCGCTCCCTCCCTGGAGGATTCCCCCGATGCACCTGCCCCGACAGAACCGGCGCAGAACGGCTCTCTGGGCCACTGCCGCACTGACCGTGACGGCCGGTCTGGTCAGTTCGCCGCTGCCCGCGGCGGTGGCCGCCGCCCCCGCCCCGTCCGCCTCCGCCACCGTCCAGGTGGACCCGGCCCTGACCGGGGCGGTGGCGGGGGGTCAGGACGCCACCTTCTTCGTGGTGCTCAAGGACCGCGCCGACCTGGGCGGGGCGAAGGGCAAGGGCTCGCACGCCGAGAAGGCGAAGGCCGCCTACCAGGAGCTGCGGGACACCGCCGCGCGCAGCCAGGACGCGCTGAAGAAGTACCTCGACCGGGAGAAGGTCGGCCACCAGGACTACTGGATCGCCAACGCCGTCCAGGTCACCGGCGACGCGGGGCTGGTCGCGAAGCTGGCGAAGCGCTCCGACGTGCGGAGGATCGTCAAGGCGCAGGCGTACCGCATAGACGACACCCCGCTCGCGGCCGCCCCCTCCGCCGACGCGGGCGACGGCACGCCGGAGTGGGGCGTGAAGGACATCGGGGCCGACCAGGTGTGGTCGCGGTACGGCGCGCGCGGCGAGGGCGTCGTGATCGCCAACGTCGACTCCGGCGTGCAGTACGACCACCCGGACCTGGTCGCCGACTACCGCGGCAACAACGGCGACGGCACCTTCACCGACGACTACAACTTCTACGACCCGACCGGGACCTGCGCCACCCCCAGCACCCCGTGCGACAACAACGGCCACGGCACCCACACGATGGGCACCATGGTCGCCAAGAACGGCATCGGCGTCGCCCCCGACGCGAAGTGGATCGCGGCGAAGGGCTGCGAGTCCTCGCAGTGCTCGGACGAGTACCTGCTGAAGGCCGGGCAGTGGCTGCTCGCGCCGACCGACCACAACGGGAACAACCCGCGGCCCGACCTGGCGCCGAACATCGTCAACAACTCCTGGGGCGGCGGCGACACCACCTTCTACCAGGACATCGTGGAGGCCTGGAACTCGGCGGGCATCTTCGAGGCGTTCGCGGCCGGCAACGACGGCGACGGCACCACCTGCTCCACCTCGCACGCCCCCGGCTCGCAGGCCCCGTCCTACGGCGTCGGCGCGTACGACGTGAACGGCAGGATCGCGAGCTTCTCCGGCTTCGGCCCGTCCCTGGTGGACGGCTCGGCCAAGCCGAACATCTCCGCCCCGGGCGTCAACGTCCGTTCCACCTGGCCGGGTTCGGCGTACATGGCGGAGTCCGGCACCTCGATGGCCACCCCGCACGTGGCGGGCGCCGTCGCGCTGCTCTGGTCGGCCGCGCCCAGCCTGATCGGCGACATCGACGGCACCCGCGCGCTGCTCGACCAGGGTGCCCGGGACGTCGACGACACCCACTGCGGCGGCACCGCCGGCGCGAACAACGTCTGGGGCGAGGGCAGGCTCGACATCCTCAAGTCCGTCGACCTGGCCCCGCACACCGCCGTGGACATCACCGGCAGGGCCACCGACCGGAAGACCGGTGCCGCGCTGCCCGGCATCACCGTCAAGGTGAGCTCGCAGGCCACCGGCACCCGCACCGTCACCACCGCCCCCGACGGCACCTACCGCCTCGCGCTGGCCCCCGGCAGCTACGACGTCGCCGCCTCCGGGTACGGCTACGCGAACTTCGAGCTCAAGGGTCTGACGGTCACCACCGGGCAGCCGCAGAGCGTCCCGCTGGCGATGACCGCCGTTGCCTCCCACGCCGTCACCGGCACCGTGCTGGACGTCACCGGCAAGCCGCTGGCGGGCGCCGTCGTCGAGCTCACCGGCACCCCGGTGAAGCCGGTGGTTTCCGGCCAGGACGGCTCGTACACCCTGGGCAAGGTCGCCGAGGGCGACTACACGCTGACCGTCAAGCCCGCCCAGCCCGTGCTCTGCAACGGCGTGTGGACCGGCCCGCTGGCCGTCGCCGCCGACGTGGCCGAGACCGTGCGGACCCCGGCCCGCACCGACGGCTCCGGCACCAGCTGCGCCCCGGCCGCGTACGGCTGGGTCAAGGGCAGCAGCAAGGTCGCGCTCAGCGGTGACGAGGACGCCAAGACCGTCGGCCTGCCGTTCCCGGTGACGTACTACGGCGTGCAGTACACCAGCGCCTCCGTCACCACCGACGGCCTGATCGACTTCCTGGAGCCGCGGATCGGCGACTACGCCAACACCGAGCTGCCGACGGCCTACCGGCCCAACGGCGTCGTCGCCCCGTTCTGGGACGACCTGACGCTCGACAAGAAGGCCACCGTCGCCACCGCCACCACCGGCAGGGCGGGCAGGCGCACCTTCGCCGTGGTCTGGGACGACGTCCCGCTGGTCGCCGACCGTTCGAAGCGGGTCAGCTTCGAGGTGCTGTTCGACGAGGCCACCGGTGACATCACCTTCCAGTACGAGTCCGTGCCGGGCAACGGCTCCGGCGCGACCGTCGGCATCGAGAACCAGGCGGGCACCGACGCCCTCCAGTACTCCTTCGACCAGGCCGTCCTGACCGACGGCTCGGCGATCCGCTTCACCCAGGGAGCCAAGTGATGACCACCCACCGCAGAGCCCTCCGGCTCGCCTCCGGCCTGGTCGCCGCGGGCCTGGCCCTGACCGCCGCCCCGCACGCGCTGGCCGCCGACGCCACCGCCGGGACCGACGGCGTGGTCAAGCTGACCGACCGCCAGGCCCAGGACCTCAGCACCCGGCTGAGCGCCGACGCCTACCCGCAGGCCACCGCCACCGACGGCGCCGACACCGTCGGTACCGCCCCCGCCGACTCCACCGGCACCGGCACCGGCGGCACCGGCACCGCCCCCGGCGGCAGCGGCGGCGGCAGCCACCTGGACGACCACGCGCCGGTCACCTTCACCGCCGGCTCCACCCTGGAGGGCGTGCGCGGCCTGGCCGCCACCGTCCCGGCCGGGAAGGACGGCAGCTACTTCACCGTGCACAGCCTCGGCAACGTGCAACTGCACCGGGCCGACGGCTCCACCTCCTGGGCCCGCACCAACGCCTCGCTGTACGCCGACTGGCAGGTCAAGCCGCTGCGGCCGTGGGACACCGAGCCGTACCCGGCGCGCATCCCGCTCGCCTACGACTTCGTCAGCCCGTTCAACGGCGACGCGGCCAGGGGCTACGACACCGCCGACCTGACCGGCGACGGCGTCCCCGACCTGGTGGTCTCCGCCTCCGTCGGCGACCTGCCCTACCGGCCGTTCAGCTCGCCCGGCTCCCCGCTCAGCTCCGGCTCCTTCGTGACCGTGCTGGACGGCTCCACCGGCAGGACCCTCTGGTCGAAGCTGTACGCCTCCAGCACCATCGTCCGCGTCGTCGACGGCACCCTGCTGGTCTCCGACGCCCCCAGCGAGAACAGCAGCGCCCCCGCCACCGCCACCGCCACCCTGACCGGCATCCGGTTCGGCTACGCGGACGGCAAGCTCACCCCGGCCGAGACCTGGACGTACGACACCGGCGAGAGCGGCGAGTCCGCCTGGGGCGACCTGCTCGACCTCGGCGGCGGCAAGGTCGCCGTCTCCTTCGACCGGCGCGGCACCACCGGCGCCGCCGGGCGCGGCACCACCTTCGTGCTGGACACCGCCGACGGCACCCCCGGCTGGCGGGCCGACAGCGACCAGTTCGGCCGCCAGCTGCGCCTGGACGCCTCCCGGGGCCGCCTCGTCGCCATCGAACAGCCGGACTACGTGCAGCAGTTGTCGTACTCCGTGGTCGCCTACGACCTGCGGACCGGCGCCCGCACGGTGCTCGACACCCGGCTCAACGTCGCCGCCACCGCGCTCACCGTCGGCGACCTCGGCGGCGCCAAGGGGGAGGAGTACGCGGTCGCCGAGGACTCCTTCTCGCCCGACCTGTACGTCAACGCCAGCACCCTGCGGGTCCTGGGCGACGGCGGCTCCACCGTCGCCTGGACCAGCACCACCAAGCGCACCGGCGCCGGCGACGGCCCCAGCACCTGGCAGCTCGACGTCGCCGACGGCGCGCTGCTCGCCAGCTCCCAGGACGGGCGCCACACCGACGACGCCGAGAACGTCTCCGGCCTGCGCTACGGCGTGCTCACCTCGTACAAGGGCGACAACGGCAAGGTCCGCTGGCAGGCCGACGGCACCACCGCCTCGCCGCGCCTGCACCAGATCGACGGCGGCGTCGTGCGCACCGTCGACCAGCAGCAGAACATCCGCACCTACAAGCTCGGCAACGGCAAGCAGCAGAGCCTCACCCCGCTGCAGGGCGACCTCGACCACGCCGCCGCCGCCGACCTCGACGGCGACGGCCGGCAGGACGTCATCGCCGGCGGCAGCTCCGACGGCGTCTGGGCCTTCTCCGGCCCCTCGCTGCTCACCGGCACCCCGGAGCAGCTGTGGCGGGCCACCGTCCCCGGCGAGGTGCACGCCGTCGCCACCGGCGACGTCGACGGCGACGGCAGGCCCGAGGTGGTGGTCGCCGCCGACACCGCCACCGTCGTCCTGGACGGCCGCACCGGCAAGGTACTCACCACCATCGACGGCGGCGGCACGTTCGTCCGCTCGGTGACGCTCGCCGACCTGGACGGCGACGGCAAGCAGGAGGTCCTCGTCCCGACCGACGCGCTGCGCGCCTACCGGGGCAACGGCAAGCCGCTGTGGACGTACGACGCCCCGAAGGGCTCCGGCGAGGTCGTCTTCTCCGACGCCGTGGTCTCCGAAGGCCAGGTGTACGTCCAGTACTCGGGCATCGGCGCCATGAACCGGGCCGACTCGGTGCAGAACGGCGTCGCCCTGGACGCCGCCAAGGGCGGGTTGCGCTGGCAGGCCGACCCGAAGGCGCCCGCCGAGGCCGTCGACGGCAAGCTGCACGGCACGCTGCTCGACCACGCGGTCTTCGCCTCGCCGAAGATCCCGTACGCCGACGGCCACGCCGTGGTCTACACCTGGCTCATCTCGGCCGTTCCCGGCGGCATCGACGACGGCGGCACCGACCTGGCCAGCCCGATGTCGGTCACCGAGATCCGCGACGGCCGCACCGGCGAGGTGCTGCACCGGAAGGTCGCCGGCGGCCCCTGGTCGCACGGCGACTTCTTCACCGGCGAGGACGGCGACGGCCTGCTGGAGATGGGTTTCGGCGTACTGCGCCAGTACCTGGGAGGCGGCGACGACCGGTGGACCTCCACCACCGCGCCGCTGCGCACCGCCCAGTTCATCACCGGCCCCGACGGGCGGAAGCTGCTGGTCGGCGGCGTCGAGGGCGGCCTGGCCGCCTACGACCCGGCGATCGTCGGCGACGGGAACGCCTTCCACTCCTCGAACGGCTCCGCCACCCTGCGCGGCGGCCGCGACTACCTCGCCGCCGACCTCGACGGCGACGGCAAGGAGGAGATGGTCTCGCTCAACTCCGACGCCCTCGGCGCCAACCGGGCCGCCGAACTCCTCGGCGGCGGCGTGCTGTCGATCGACAACGGCATCCACCAGATGACGACGTACAAGCTCTCCTGAGGTCCTTCACCGGACCCCCGCGAGACCGTCCGGACGGGTAAAGAGCCGGTACCCCGCAGGCTCCCGCCTGCGGGGTGCTCGGCTCGTTCGTGTACCGTTACCGGCCTCATGGGCGCACGAGAGACCAACCGGACGGACACCGCACCACCCGTGCTGCGCCTCTACCTCTTCAACGGGTTCCGGGCCGAGCGCGACTCCGGGCCGCCGCTCGCCGAACGCTGGCCCCGCCCCGGCGCCCGCGCCCTGGTCAAGCTGCTCGCCGTCACCCCCGGCCACCGCCTGCACCGCGAACAGGCCATGGAGACCTGCTGGCCCGACGCCGACCCGTCCGCCGCCGCCGGCAGCCTGCGCGTCGCCCTGCACGCCGCCCGGCACGCCCTCGAACCCGAACTCGCCCCCCGCGCCTCCTCCTCCTACCTCAGGGCCGACGGCGGGCTGCTGCTGCTCGACCCCGCCGCCGTCTGGATCGACGCCGACCACGCCGAACAGGCCGCCGAGGACGCCCTCGCCGACGGCAGGATCGACCGACTCGCCCACGCGACCGGCCAGTTCACCGGCGAACTGCTCCCCGAGGACCGCTACGCGCACTGGGCGGCAGCCCGCCGCACCCGGATCGAACAGCTCCGCGAACAGCTCCTGCTGCGGCTCGCCGCCGCCCACCTCGACCAGGGCCGCCCCGAGGAGGCCGCAGCCTGCGCCGAACAGGTCCTCGCCACCAGCCCCGCCGAGGAACTCGCCCACCGCCTGCTCATCGACGCCTGCCTGCGCCGAGGACAGCGCCGCCGCGCCCTGCGCCAGTACCACCGGTGCCGCGAAGCCCTCGACACCGAACTCGGCATCCGCCCCGGCCCCGAGACCGAACGCCTGCACCGCGCCGCCCTCGCCGCCACCCCCGCCCCCGCACCCGCCGCCACCGTCCTCCCGGCCCGGCTGCGCAGCGCCGCCCCCGCCCGACTGCACGGCCGCGAAACGGAGTTGGACCGCCTGCTGGCCCCCGCCGGGCCGCCCGTGCGGCTGCTCACCGGCGAAGCGGGTATCGGCAAGACCCGGCTGGCCGTCGAAGCCGCCCGCCGCGCCGCCGCCGACGGCACCGCCGTGCTCTGGGGCAGCGGCCAGGACGCCGAGGACCACACCCCCTACGGCGTCTTCGCCGGCGCGCTCGACGGCTGGCTGGCCGAACACGACCCCGCCGGACGGGCCAGGGTCGGCGCCGAGTACCCCGAACTCGCCGCCGTCCTGCCCGCGCTGGGCCAAGTCCCGGCCGGCGCCGCGCGCAGCCCCGAGGAGGAGCGCGACCGGCTGTTCCGGGCCGGCGCCGCCCTGCTCGGCGACCTCGCCGCCACCCGGCCCGTGCTGGTCGTCCTCGACGACCTGCACGCCGCCGACCCCGGCTCCTACCAGCTCCTCGGCCACCTCGCCCGGCGGGCCCGCGACCGCCGCACCCCGCTGCGCTTCCTCGCCACCTACCGGGAGGAGGAACTCCCCGACGGCGACGCCCGCCGACGTGCCGTCGCCGCGCTGGTCCGCCAACAGCTCGCCGTGAAGCAGGAGTTGGCGCGCCTCGGCGAGGCCGCCGTGCTGGCCGCCGTCCGCGACGCCACCGGCCGGGCGCCCCGGCCCGAGGTGTGGGAACTCTCGCTCGGCAACCCGCTGTTCGCCCTCGAACTCGCCCGCGGCGCGGACCCCGGGGACGGCCCCGCGCAGCCGCCCGACGGCGTCCGCGACCTGGTCGGCGAACGGCTGGTCCGGCTCGACCCGCACGCCCGCCGCCTCGTCGAAGCGCTCTCGGTGGCCGGCGGCGAGGCCGCCCTCGCCGAACTCCTCGACGTCGCCGAACACGGACTGCACCCGCCCGTCACCGGCGCCGCCGCCGCCGACGCCGTCGAACACGCCATCGCCGCCGCCCTCGTCGAGGAACGCCAAATCGTCGTCGCGGGCCGCGCCGAAGCCGGACTCGCCTTCCGCCACCCCCTCGTCCGGCTCACCTGCTACGACGGCCTCTCCGCCGTCCGCCGCCGCCAACTGCACGCCGCCTACGCCCAGGCCGTCCAGCGCCGCCGCCCCGACGCCGTCGACGCCCTCGCCTCCCACTTCACCCGCGCCGACGACCCGCGCGCCGCCGCGTACCTGCGCCGCGCCGCCGAACGCGCCGCCGCGCTCTACGCCAACGACACCGCCGACCGCTACTACCGCGACCTGGTCGCCCGCCTCGACGTCGACGCCGCCCGGGCCCGCCTCGCCCACAGCCAGGTGCTGCACCGGATGGGCGAACCCGGCCGCGCCGCCGAAGTGCTGCGCGCCGCGCTCGCCGAGTTCGCGGCCCGGGGCGACCACGACGACACCGTGCTGGCCGCCGCCCACCTCGCCGAAGCGCTCTTCCGGATCGGCGAGGCCGACCAGGCCACGGCCGTCCTGGACGCCCACCCGCTCCGGCCCGGCACCGGCCCCGTGGCCTGCGCCCAGCACCACTTCGCCCGCTCCGCCATCCACAAGATCCGCGGCCGCTACCAGGACGCCTACCGGGCCGCCTGCTGCGCCCTGGAGCACGCCGAACACGTCCCCGGCCCCACCGGACAACTGCTCCAGGCCCGCGCGTACGCCGGCCAGGCCGTCAGCCTCGGCCTGGCCGGCCGCTTCGGCGAGGCCCGCGAGGCCGGCGACCGCGCCCTCGCCCCCGCCCAGGCGTACGGCGAACCCACCCTGCTCGGCTCGGTGCTCTCCACCCTGCGCGAGAACGCCCGCCGCCACGGCCGCCTGCACGACGCCGTCCGCTTCGGCCGCCAGGCCCTCGACCACGCCCGGCGCTCCGGCGACCCGATGGCCACCGCCTTCGAACAGCTCAACCTCGCCGAACTCCACCTGCTGCTGGAGGAGACCGACACCGCCGCCCAGTACGCCGAAGCGGCCGTCGCCGCCGCCGACTGGGACGACGCCTGGTCCCTGCCCTACGCCCTCGCCGTCCTGGCCCGCGTCCTGCTGCGCACCGGCGACCGGGACCGCGCCGCCGCCCTCCTCGACCGGGCCGGCACCCCCGACGACCAGCAGGCCCACCACGAAGTGCGCCGCGCCCGCGCCCTGTTCGCGCTGCGCGGCGACGACCCCGCCGCCGCCCTCGCCGCCCTCGGCCCCGGCGCCGCCGAGCAGGCCCCCGAACTCGCCGCCCACGCCCACCTCGCCGCCGGCCGCCCCGCCGAAGCCGCCCGGATCGCCGCGGCCGAAGCCGCCCGCGCCCGTACCACCGGCGAACGCCTCGCCGAGACCGAGGCCCTCCTCGCCCAGGCCACCGCCGCCGCCCGCCTCGCCGACCCGGCCACCGCCCGCCCCGCCCTCACCCGGGCCGAACACCTCGCCCGCACCCTCCCGTACCCCTCCGCCCTCACCCGGGTGCTCGGCCTCCGCGCGGAACTCGGCGACTGACCGCGGGCCGCTCCGCGGGCGGCGGGAGAGCCGCGGGCAGCGCGAGGCCCCCGCGCCGGGTGGGCGCGGGGGCCGTCGTGGGGCCGCCCGGTGGCGGCGTCAGGTCATCGGCCGCTCCGGTGGCGGCGGGCGGTGGTGAGCAGGACGCCGGCCGCGAGGGCGAGGGCGGCGGCCATGCCCGCGTACCAGACCAGGGTGCTGCTGCCGGTGTCGGGCAGCGGGCCGGGGCCCGGGCTGGGGCTGGGGCTGGGGGCCGGGCGGGGGACGGTCTTGTGGCGGGTGGTGCAGGCCGGGTCGGTGGAGCCGGCCGGGCAGTTGGAGGCGTCCGGGCCGGTGACGGTGTTGGCGAGTTCGCGGTCGCCGGTGTCGAGGTTGTTCACGGTGACGGAGTAGGTGATCGTGACGGTCTGTCCGGCCGCCACGTCGCCGCTCCAGGCGAGGGCCGGTGCCGCGTAGGAGACCGTGCCGGAGGTGGCCTTCGCGTCGCCGTTGTAGGCGGCGTCGTCGAGGTCGCCGGTCAGGTCGTCGCTGAGCGCGGCGGCCGGGTAGGCGGCGGTGCCGGTGTTGGTGACGGTGACCGTGTAGCCGACCTGGTCGCCGTCCTGGACCGGGTCCTTGGCGTCCGAGGTCTTGGTGATCTTCAGCTCGGCGACGCCGTTGTCGGTGGCGCACTCGGGGGTGCTGCGCAGCGGCGGGCAGGTGGAGCTGTTCGGGCCGACGACGGTGTTGGCCAGGTGGTGGTCGCCGGTGTCGGGGTTGTTCACGGTCACCGAGTAGGTGATCGTGACGCTCTGTCCGGCGGGGACGGTACCGGTCCAGGCGAGGACGGGCTCCCGGTACGCGACGGTGCCGGAGGTGGCGGTGGCATCGCCGTTGTAGGCGGCGTCGTCCAGGGTGCCGCTGAGGTTGTCGGTGGCGAAGGCGTTCGGGTAGTCGGCGGTGCCGTCGTTGGTGACGGCGACGGTGTAGGTGACGGTGTCGCCGGGCTTGACCGGGGTCTTGGCGTCGGAGGACTTGGTGATCGTCAGGTCGGCGATGTCGTCGCTGGTGGAGCAGGCCGGGTCGGTGGAGGCGGCCGGGCAGTTGGAGCCGTCGGGGCCGACGACGGTGTTGGCGAGCTGCTTGTCGCCGGTGTCGGGCTTGTCGACCCGCACCGAGTAGGTGATCGTCACGCTCTGGCCGGGGGCGACGTCGCCGTTCCAGCTCAGCACCGGGGCCGTGTAGGAGACGGTGCCGGAGGTGGCCTTCGCGTCGCCGTTGTAGGCGGCGTCGTCCAGGTCGCGGCTGAGGTCGTCGGTGAGCTGCGCGGCCGGGTAGGCGGCCTTGCCGGGGTTGGTGACGGTCACGGTGTAGGTGACCTTGGCGCCGGGCCGGACGGGGGAGCGGCGGCTGTCGGAGGTCTTGGCGACCTGGAGCGCGGCGATCCGGTCACGGGTGCCGCAGCGCGGCTCCCTCCCGCCGGGCGGGCAGGTGGAGTCGGCCGGGCCGACCACGGTGTTGGCCAGCTCGTAGTCGCCGGTGTCCGGGTTGTTGACCTTGACCGAGTAGGTGATCGTCACGGTCTGGCCCGCCGCCACGTCGCCGTTCCAGCTCAGCACGGGGGCGGCGTAAGTGACCGTGCCGGAGGTGGCCTTCGCGTCGCCGTTGTAGGTCGCGTCGTCCAGGTCCCGGGTCAGGTCGTCGGTCAGCTGCGCGGCCGGGTAGGGGGCGGTGCCGGTGTTCTGCACGGTGACCGTGTAGGTGACGGTGTCACCGGCCTTGACCGGGTTCTTGGCGTCCGAGGTCTTGGCGATGGTCAGCTGGGCGATGTTCCCGGCGGTGGAGCAGGCCGGGTCGGTGGAGCCGGGGCCGCAGTTGGAGTCGGGCGGGCCGACCACTGCGTTGGTGACCTGCTTGTCGCCCTTGGCGGGCTTGTCGACAGTCACCGAGTAGGTGATGGTCACCGAGCCGCCCGCGGGCACGTCGCCGTTCCAGGACAGGACGGGAGCGGCGTAGGAGACGGTGCCCGCGCTGGCCTTGGCGTCGTTGTCGTAGGTGGCGTCGTCCAGGTCCTTGGACAGGTCGTCGGTGATCGAGGCGCCGGGGTAGGGGGCGGTGCCGGGGTTGCTCAGCACGACGGTGTAGGTGATCTTGTCACCGGGTTTGACCGGGTTCTTGGCGTCCGAGGACTTGGCGATCTTCAGCTCGGCGACCGGCACGACGGCGGAGCAGGCCGGGTCGGTGGAGCCGCTCGCGCAGTTGGAGTCGGCGGGGCCGACGACCGCGTTGGCGAGCTGGTGGTCCCCGGTGTCGGGCTGGTTGACGGTGACCGAGTAGGTGATGGTCACGCTCTGGCTCGGTGCCAGGTCGCCGTTCCAGGTGAGGGTCGGCGCCGCGTAGGAGACCGTTCCGGCGCTGGCCTTGGCGTCGTTGTCGTACGCCGCGTCGTCCAGCACCTTGCTCAGGTCGTCGCTGACGCTCACCCCGGTGCGGGGGGCGCCGACCAGGTTGGTGACGGTCACGGTGTAGGTGACCTTCTGGCCGGGCTTGGCGGTGGCGGTGTCGGCGGTCTTGGTGACCTTGAGGCCGCTCACGTCCTCGTGGGTGGTGCAGCCGGCTTCGAGGCCGGTGGTGCAGTTCGAGGAGCCGTTGCCGGTGACGGCGTTGTCGAGTTTCCCGTCACCGGCGTCGGGGTTGTTGACGGTCACCGAGTAGGTGATGGTCGCCGACTTCCCGGCGTCGAGCGTCCCGGACCAGTTCAGCTTCGGCGCCGTGTAGGAGACGGCTCCCGTGCTCGCCTTGGCGTCGCCGTCGTAGGTGGCGTCGTCGAGGACGCGGGTGAGGTCGTCGGCGGCGGTGGCGTCCACCGGCACGCGGCCGGTGTTGTCGACCTGCACGGTGTAGGTGACCTTGTCGCCCGGGTGCACGGTGCTGCCGGAGGCGGGGGAGGCGGTCTTGGTGATCCGGTACTGCGGGACGGCGAACTCCACCGTGGCGCACGGCGGCGGCAGCAGGCCGACGAGGTCGGCGGTGTTGGCCGCGCAGTTCTGGTAGGTGCCGGCGGTGGCGGAGGTGACGTCCACGCTCAGGGTGCAGGAGGTCTGGCCGGCCGTCAGGTCGCCGGACAGCTTGACCGCGATGTTCCCGGCGTCGGCGGTGACCTTGCCGTTGGTGCAGGTGGTGGCGGTGTTCGGGGTGCCCGCCACGCTCAGCCCGGCGGGGAGGTTGTCGGTGAACGACCAGCCGTCCTTCTCCAGCAGGTCCGAGGTGTTGGTGATGGTGAAGGTCAGCGTGGAGGTACCGCCGACCGGCGCCGGGGAGGGGCTGAACGACTTGTCGATCTGCGGGGTGACGTCCAGCACCCGCATGTTGTCGAACGCCGCGTCGTTGCCCTGGCCGGTGTTGGCGCTGTTGCGCAGGATGACGCCGAACTGGCTGCCGGTGAACAGGTACGGCCTGTTCGCCGTCGCCTGCACCACGTCGATCGGCGCCTTGGCGTCCGGGTAGGTGTACTCCTTGGCGCCCGGGTCGGTGCACGGGTTGAGCGGCACGGTGTTCAGCGCGATCTCGGTGCCGCCGGTGGTGAGGAAGAAGTTCTGCTGCGGGTCGGCGTACGCGCCGTCGTAGCAGACCGCGCCGGAGGAGACGGAGGCCGTCAGGTAGTGGTTGGCGCCCGCGACGGGGATGTCCTTGTCGGTCTGCAGCTGGATGTCGGTGGGCGTATAGGTGCCGTCCTCGGTCCACGCCGTCACGCTGTGGTTCTTCCTCGGCGCCGCGTCCCCGCTGTACTCGCCGATCGCGGTGGCGACGTCCGCCAGGGTGTCCCAGAACAGGTCGGTCTTGCACTCCGGCGGCGTCGGCCCCCGCTCGTCGTAGTCCATGACCCAGCCGTTGCAGAACGCCAGCCAGGACGGCGAGGCGGTGTACGTCATCCCCGAGGCGCCGGTGTAGTCGGGCAGCCGGATCGGGGCCTTGCCCGCCATGCCGTTCTCGAAGTCCTCGTCGTAGACCACCACCGGATCGGCTGGCACCCCCGCCACCCGGTGCGCGCCGGACCCGGCCGCCCCGGCCTTCGCCGCGCGCCCGCCGTGGTCCGCCGCCGCGACGGGGGTCACGCCCAGGGTGCTCAGCGCCAGGCCGAGCGTCACCGCCACCGCGGACTCCCACCAGGTCCGTTCCCGGCTCCCGGCTGGTCTCAAGCGGAGCATCCGACACCTCTCTTCATGACTGACGGGCTGTCAGAAGAGAGTTTTGTGGTGATTTTCACCGTTTTCTCAGCTACCGGCCGTGACACGCGGTAACCTGCCCTGAACGGTCGCCCCGCCCCCGGACGGCGTCTGGCTCAGCGGCCGACCCGGCCCGCCTCGATCCGCCGCCCCTCGGTGGTGGTGACCACCACCGGTACCCCGTCCGGTACCTGCCCGCGCAGGGCGTCCAGCAGGGCCTCCACGGGCGGGAGTTCGGCGGGCGTGCGGACGACGACGGAGAGCGTGCGCGCGTGCGCCCGGACGTCGACGACCTGCGCGCCGGGGGTGGCGGAGAGCCAGGCGGTCGCGGCGTCCGTGGTGCGGGCGGTCCACAGGTGGACCAGGACGGTGCCGGTAGTGCTGGCGGCGAGCAGCACCCCGACGGCCGCGAACAGCACCCCGACGGTCGCGTACGCCCGGCGCGGGCCGCCGCCCCCGGTGCCCGTGCCGATCGCGGCGAACACCACCATCCCGGCGAAGACCAGGGCCAGCAGGTTGGAGACGAACAGCACCAGCGCGCCGAGCGCCAGCCACCAGGAGCCCTGCCCGGCGCACACCCCGACCACCACCAGCGGCGGGACCAGCGAGATGGCGATCGCCACGCCGGGCAGCACGGCCGCCACGTCGCGCCGGGCCAGCGCGACGGCCCCGGCGAAGCCGGTGGCGAGGGCCGCGACCAGGTCGAGCAGCCCGGGCGAGGTGCGGCCGGCGATCTGGCCGTCGCTCAGCAGGTCGTAGTCGGCCGGGACGGCCAGCGAGGCCAGCGCCCCGACCGCCACCACCAGCGCGACGCCCGCCAGCACGAACCGTCCGGCGCCGCTGCGGCGGCGCTGCACCGCGCCGAGCGCGATCCCCATGATGGGGGTCGACAGCGGCGCGATGATCATCGCGCCGATCACGGTGGCGGTGGAGTCGGTCAGCACCCCGCACGCGGCGATCACGGCCGAGAGCAGCAGCATCGTCCAGAACGCCGACCGCTTGGAACGGACGTCACCCGACGACAGGTCGAGGTCCTCGCGCAACTCCCGCGCCGTCCGCCGCTGGTGCTCCGGCAGCACCAGCTCCCGCACTGAACCGATCATCAGGGCAGTCTGGACGGCCGACCTCCCCCCGCCCCGCACCGCCGCGCCGGACTCACCCGGGCGGCGGCCCCCCTCAGCCGGTTCCCGGCTCAGCCGGCCGCGGCCTCCAGGAGTTCGGGTTCGGCCGGGGCCGGGGGGTCGGTCCGCCGGGTGACGGCCTTGATGACGGGGGCGGCGAGGGCGGTGGTGATCAGCGCCATCAGCACCATCGTGGAGTAGAGCGGGACGGTGAGCAGCCCGAGGCCCAGGCCGACGTTGAGCAGGACGAGTTCGGTCACGCCCCGGGTGTTCATCAGCGCGCCGATCACGGTGGCGTCGCGCCAGTCCATGCCGGTGGCCCGGGCGGACAGCGCGACCGCGCCGAGCTTGCCGACGCAGGCCACCAGCATGATCAGGCCGGCCTGGAGGACGCCGCCGGGCGAGAGGGTGGTGAGGTCGACGGAGAGGCCGGTGACCACGAAGAAGACCGGCATCAGCAGGCGGCTGACCGACTCGAACGGGACGTGCACGGCGCGCTGGAGCGGGCCCGGTTCGGGGCGGGGCATCGCGGTGCCGAACATGAACGCGCCGAAGATCGCGTCGATGCCGATCCGCGCCGTGCTGTAGGCGGAGAGGAAGACGCCGACGGCGACCAGCGGTGCGGCGTACGGCAGGTGGCGGGAGCGCACCCGGGTCGCGGCGGCGGCCAGCAGCGGGCGGACCAGGCCGAACAGGACGGCGAGGTAGAGCGCCGACCAGCCCATCACGCCGAGGAAGTCGCCGGCGCCGCCGGTGTTGGTGAGGGCGACGACGACGGCCAGCATGCACCAGGCGAGCAGGTCGTCGGCGGCGGCCAGGCCGAGCGAGAGGTTGCCGAGGCGGGTGCCGCGCAGGCCCCGGTCCTCGACGATGCGGGCGAGCACCGGCAGCGCGGTGACGGACATCGCGAGGCCGAAGTAGAGCGCGAAGCCGGTGTCGGAGACGGGCCGGCCGCCGGTGCTGAGGGCCGGGTGCTCCAGGGTGCGGGCCAGCAGGACGCCCAGCAGCAGGGGGACGACCAGCGAGGTCGCCCAGATCGTCCCGGCGGAGGCGAGCCGGCCCCGGACGGAGCGGGCGTCGAACTCCCAGCCGATGGCGAACATGAAGAGCAGCAGGCCGACCTGGGCGACCGTGCTCAGGTAGGGGCGGACCTCGGGCGGGAAGAGGTGGGCGGGCAGGTCGCCGGGGAGCAGCCCGAGCAGGCTGGGGCCGAGGCAGATGCCCGCGGCCATCTCGCCGACCACGGCGGGCTGGCCGAGGCGGCGGCAGAGCAGGGTGAAGACCACGCCGACGGCGAGGGCGAGCGAGAGGCCGCCGAGGGCGGTGACGGGGATCGACTGGGCGGCGGACACGGGGTTCTCCAACCTGCCGTGGGCGTGGGGAGCGGGGCATGGGAGGGGGGAACGCGGGGCGGGGCATGCTGCGGCGGCCCCCGGCGGTGGGCCGGGGGCCGCCGTTCTCGCGGGTGCGGCGGGCGGTGGGTCAGCCGCCGAGCAGCTTGTCGAGCAGCGCCCGGCCCTCGGGCCAGTCGCCGAGGCCCGACTCGGCGTTGATGTGGCCCTTGTGGCCGACGTCGACCAGCTCGGCGCCGAAGAGCTCGGCGTCGGCGGCGGCGTGCTCCGGGGAGCCGTACGGGTCGTCCTGGCTGCTGACCACGAGCGAGCGGAACGGCAGCCGGCCGTGCCGGGCGGAGTCGAAGCCGGTGGCCTGGGTGGGGAAGGCGGGGCCGTCGGCGTCGGGGACGGCGACCAGGAGCGCGGCGGTGATGTCCTCGTCCCGGTGCTCGGCGGCCCACTCGGCGACCAGCGTGCAGCCGAGGCTGTGCGCGACCAGGACCTTCGGGCCCGGGACGGCGCGCAGGGCGGCGTCGAGTTCCGCGACCCAGGTGTCCCGGTCGGGCTCGTCCCAGGAGGTGTGCTCGACCCAGACGGCGCCGTCGGTCCGGTCGCGCCAGAGCGACTGCCAGTGGTCGGGGCCGGAGTTGCCGATCCCGGCGACGAAGACGTGGGTGGGACGGTTCATGATCAGACCTCGTACTCGACGCCGACGCCGTCGAAGCGCAGGCGGTCCTGGACGACGACCCGCTCGCCGTTCTTGTCGTAGCCGGTCAGCAGGCCGGCCTCCATCAGCCGGATCACGATCTGCGAGCTGATCTCCTGCTTGCCGGTGTCGTTGAGCTGCTTGATCAGGCTCTTGTAGCCTACGGTCTCCTTGGTGACCAGCTGGAAGATCTCCCGGTGCACCTCCTCCACCGGGAACTTGATCATGTCGAGGCCGTCCTCGTTGGCGAGGACCTGCTTCTGCTCCAGCCGGAAGGAGTGCGGCTCGACCTTGTAGTAGGGCTTGAGCAGCACCTCCTCGCCGGTCCAGGCGAGCCGGGTGATCCGGTTGAGCTGCTTGGTGAGCGCGCCGATCCACTGCACCCGGGCCGGGTTCAGCTCCTCGTCGGAGAACTCCGAGCTGAGCTCGGTGCGCTGGTGCCGGCCGATGGCGATCATCGTGGCGGCGCGGTCGCGGAAGTCGGCCACCGACCCGGTGGGGTTGGCGGCGCCGCCCTCGACCAGGCGCTCGAACCACTTCTTGCGGCTGAGCCGCTCGTCGTCGGACTCGGTGATCCGGCGCTTGCGCCAGAACTCGGACTCCGGCTCGGTGTAGGAGGCGAAGGTGTAGAACGAGGCCAGGAACTCGTGGTACTGCTCGTAGGTCTCGCGGTAGCTGCGGTTGTACCAGGCGTGGACGGCCTCGGCCTCCTCCGGGTCGCCGGTGATCCGGTCGATCGCGGAGGCGGCGCTGACCGCGGACTGGGTGGCCAGGTGCACGCCCTGGGAGAACAGCGGGTCGGTGAAGCAGGCGGCGTCGCCGACCAGGAAGTAGCGGCCGGCCGAGACGTGCTCGGAGTCGTACGACCAGTCGTGGACGATCCGGGTCTCGTCGATCGGCTCGGCGTCGCCGAGCAGCGCGACCGCGCGGGTGGCCTTGGCCAGCGTCCGGCGGTAGAAGGCGTCCGGGCCGAGCTCCTTGACCTCGGCGGCCTTGGAGCGGTCGACCACGATGCCGACGCTCAGCACGTCGTCCTTGAGCGGGATGACCCAGACCCAGCCGTCCTCGAAGGTGATCGAGTAGGTGGTGCCCTTGAGGCCGCCCTCGAACGGGTCCTTGCGCTGGAAGTAGTTCCAGACCGCGAAGTTCTTGTAGAACTCGTCGTAGCGGCGCACGCCGAGCTGGCGGGCCAGCGGGCTGCCCGCGCCGCCCGCGTCGATCACGAAGTCGTACTCCGCGGTGCGGGTGCCCTCGCCCTCGCGGATGGTCAGGGTGACCCGGTCGGCGGCGGAGACGTCCACCTTGGCGACGGCGGTGCCCTCGTGGACGGCGACGCCGCGCTCGCGGACCTCGTCCAGCAGCAGCTGGTCGAACTCCTCGCGCTTGACCTGGATGGCGTGGTCGAAGATCCACGGGGCGGTGCGGGCGGTGGCGAAGGAGAAGGTCCAGGGGGCCTGGTCCTGGCCCCACAGGAAGGTCGCGGAGGGCTTCTTGACGAACTCCCGCTCGTCGATCTTCTCCTGGAGGCCGAGCCGGTTGAGGATCGACAGGGTGCCCGGCAGGAAGGACTCGCCGACCCGGTAGCGCGGGAAGCGGCCCTTCTCGAACACCTCGACCTCGTGGCCCAGCTTCTGGAGGCTCAGGGCCGCCACACAGCCGCCGGGGCCTGCTCCGATGACGGCGACCTTCGCTCGGTTCATGGTGGGGTGGTGCCTTTCTGTGGGGTGGTTCGGTCGGGGTTCCTGGCCCGGGGCGGTGGCCGCTCAGGGCAGGGGGAGCGCCTTGACGCGGCTCGCCGCGAGGTAGCTGTGCCGGCTCGGCGCGTCCTCGAACAGCACCAGGCCGGCCTGGAACCGGCTCGCGCTGCCGACGGCCACCCCGGGGGCGACCGTGCAGCTCAGGCCGAAGAAGTTGTCGTCGCCGACGGTGACGCTGTTGCCGCAGTGGAAGTTGGGCGCGAGGAAGTTGTTGGCGCCGATGGTCGAGTGGTTGCCGATGCTGGCGTGGTTGTGGACGACCGTGTGCGCGCCGACGACGGCGCCCGCGCCGACGTGGCAGAACGGGCCCACCACCGTGCCGGGCCCGGTCAGCGCGGCCGGGTCGACCACCGAGGTCGGGTGCACGAGGGTCTCGGCGACCAGGGCGTGCGCGTCCACGAAGCAGTCGATCAGCTCGCGCCGCCGCACCGGGTCGGCGGTGGCCAGCAGCACCCGGGTGCCGGGCTCCGGCCGGTACCCGTCGAACGGGACGCGCAGTTCGGCGGGGGCGTGCGCCTCCTCGCCCGGCAGGTCGAGGTAGCGCTCGACCGGCCCGAGGCCCGCGTCCCGCGCGTACCGGGCCAGCTCGACGGCGAACTTCCCGGCGCCGATCGCCAGCAGGCCGCTCACGGCAGGATCCGCTTCTTCTTGAACCGCTCGGAGACGGTGACGGCCTCGACCAGGTTGACCTTGGTCGGGATCTTGAACGGGTCGACCCTGCCGGTGAGGAACGCGACCACGTGCTTGCGCAGTTCGGCCCGGGTCGGCGTGCCCACCGGGATGACGTCCACGCAGACCGACTGGCCGGTGATCGCGTTGGGGCGGCCGTACACCGTGCAGTCGGCGACCATCGGACTGGCCAGCAGCAGCGACTCCAGCTCCAACGGGAGGACCTTCTCGCCGCCGACGTTGATCACCTCCTTGGCCCGGCCCTTGATCTTCAGGTAGCCGTCCGCGTTCTCCTCCACCAGGTCGCCGGTGCGGAACCAGCCGTCCTCGGTGAGCGAGTCGCTCGGGTAGTTGAGGTAGCCCAGGAACTGCGTGCTGCTGCGCAGTTGGAGCTCCCCGTCGACGATCCGGTGCTCGACGCCCGGGTCCTCGATCCGGAAGAAGGTGCTGCGGGAGGACTCGCTGGTGGTGGTGGAGATGCCGGTCTCGCTGGTGCCGAAGGTCTGCAGCAGCCGGGCGGCCGGGAAGGCCGCGCCGACCCGGGCCAGCAGCTCCTCCGGCATCGGCTCGGTGCCGTAGCTGATCATCCGCAGGCTGCTCAGGTCGTACTTCTGGTGGAAGCCGGCGATCAGGATCAGGTTGAGGAAGGTCGGGCTGGTCGGCAGCAGCCGGATGCGGTGCTCCTGGATCAGCGCGCAGATCTCCTCCGGCGTGCGCTGCCGGGGCAGGATCGCGGTGCCGCCCAGGCGCAGCACGCCGAGCAGCGAGTTGATGCCGCCGATGTGGTCGAACAGCAGGAACATCAGGATCGGGGCGGGCCGGCCGGCCGTCCGGGGCCGCTTGCCGAGCTTCTCCAGCACCAGCGCGTCCAGGTCGTGCAGGATCGCCTTCGGCGCCCCGGTGCTGCCGCTGCTGAGCAGCACCAGGCCGGACGCGCCGCGCTCCACCAGGCCGGCGTAGCCCGCGGCCGGGGCGTCGGGCACGCCGGCCACCGGCTCGATCGTGACGCCGTCCGCGCCGACCCGCAGCAGGTGGCGCGGGGAGCAGGACTCGGTGACGGTGGCCAGGGTCGCCTCGGTGAGGGTGACCACCGGGACGGCGACGGCGCGGTGCAGGTGCAGCGCGAGCAGCGCGGCGATCGAGCGGAACGAGAAGTCGCCGTTCAGGATCACGGCCTGGTGCGGCCGCACCCCGGCGGCGTCCAGCTCCTTGAGCCGCAGCCGCACCTCGTCGGCGAGTTCGGCGTAGCCGTACCGCTCGTCGCCGTGCACGACGGCGGGGCGGTCGCCCAACTCGTCGAGCCGGTCCAGGAGTTCGGTCCGGCCGGGACCGCCGGGACCGCCGGGACCGCCGGTGCCGTCGGGGAGGTCGTGCGGGTCGTGGGGTTCGGCTGTTTCGTACGTCACGTCAGTGCACTCCGCCAAGGAATAGTGTCTCGCCGGTGACGAACCGGGACTGCGGTGAGAGGAGGAACTCGACGGGTCCGACGACGTCGTCGGTGTCGCACATCCGCTTGATGGCCTGGCGCTGGACCAGGGCGTCGATCTTCTCGGCCGGCACCGTCCGGGTCAGGACGGTGCGCACCGGCGGCAGCCCGAGCCCGTTGACCCGGATGCCGAACTCGGCCAGCTCCTTGCTCATCACCCGGGTGAGCTGCTCGACGGCCGCCTTGCTGGCGGAGTAGAGCAGCTGGCCCTCCAGCGCCCACGGCACGGCGACCGTGGAGACGTTGAGGATCGCGGGGGACGGCTCGGTGCTCCGGCGGAGGAGTTTGACGGCCTCCCGGGAGCAGCTGAGGACGGCGAAGAAGTTGACGTCGAACAGGTGCCGGGCGGTCTCGTCGGGGGTGAGCATGAAGTGGTTCATGGTCGCCACCCCCGCGTTGTTGACCACCGCGTCGAGCGAGCCGTGGCTGGCCCGCAGCGAGCGGAACAGCGCCTTGACCTGCCGGGGGTCGGTGAGGTCCGCCTCGTGGTGGGTGTACTCCGGATGCTCGATGGTCGACGGCCGGCGGCTGCACCCGACGACCCGGTGGCCGAGGTCGAGGAAGTGCCGGGCGAGGGCCTTGCCGATGCCGGTGCGGGTGCCCGTGATCAGGATGATCATGTCTGCGCTGTCGTCGGCCGCGGGGCCGTCCGCCCTAGGCCCCCTGCCCGGCGAGCTCGCCCTCGCCGCGGGCCAGCGCCAGCTCCTCCTCGATGAAGGCGATCAGGCGGCGGCCGCTGCTGAACGGGCTGACCCGGCGGGAGACGGCCTTCGCCGAGGTGAGCGAGATCTCGACGTCGAACTCGTCCTCCAGCGCCTCCTCGACCAGCACCAGGAAGTTCACCAGGTGCATCGAGTCGAAGACCCCGGCGTCGCCGTACAGGCAGACCTCCCGCAGGTCGTCGGTCGGGATCTTCTCCTCGCGGCGTTCGTTCAACTCGTCGACGACGCCGGCGAGCAGTTCGAGGAGCTGGTCCTCCATGGCGGTTCCTCTCAGGTCGGTCAGGGGTCTGCGCCCGGCGGGCGGCAGGGGTGGGGGAGTGGTTCAGTGCTGGGCGGCGGGCTCGGACGCCGGTTCGTCCGCGGGGCCGGCCGCGGGGCCGTCCGCAGTCGCGTCCTGCGGCGGGAGTTCGGCCCGGGCGAGCCGGCCGCCGAGCACGCTCACCGCGGCGGCGGTGCCCAGGAACAGCACGGCGAGGACGAGCAGCCCGGCGGTCTCCCGGGCGAGCAGCAGGCCGAGCAGGGCGGGGCCGACGATGCCCGCGGCCGAGGTGCCCAGGTTGAACACCGACAGGTACTCGGTGCGCCGCTCCTCGGGCGCGTGCCGGTACGACAGCTCCCAGCCGCCGGCGCCCTGGAGCAGCTCGCCGCAGGTGAGGACGGCGGTCGCGGCCACCAGCAGGCCGATGGTCAGCCAGCGGTCGGTGTGCATGGTGGCGATCAGCAGCAGGCTGAAGGCGGCCAGCGCGAGCCCGGCGTTGCGCAGCGCGCGGGTGCCGTCCCGGGTGCTCTTGACGTTCTTGGCGAACGGCACCTGAAGGACGATCGCCAGGCCGGTGTTGACCGCGAACAGCGCGCTCAGCATGCCGACCGGGGCGTTGGTGGACTGCACGATCCACAGCGGCAGGCCGATGCCCAGCAGCACGGTGTGCAGGAACATCACCCCGTTGGCGGCCGTCAGGCCCAGGTAGCGGCGGTCCCGGCCGACCACGAGCAGCCCGGCGTGCCAGCGGGCCGGGGCCTTCTCGGCGAGCGCCTTCTCGACGGTGGCGGCGGCGGGTTCGGTCCGGAGCAGGCCGAACACGCCCGCCGCGGACAGGCACAGCACGGCGCCGATCAGCAGGACGGCGCGCAGCATCCCGGTGCCGCCGACGGCGAGGAACGGCGCGGCGGCCAGCGCGCCCGCCGACATGCCGACGTTGATGACCGAGCTGATCACGCCCAGGGTGCGGGTCCGGTCGGCCTCCCCGGCGACGCCGTTCACCAGCAGCTGCACCATCGGGAAGACCGGGCCCTGCGAGATCGCGAACAGCGAGGCGAACAGGGTGAAGGTGTACACGTCGTGGGTGAAGGCCAGCGCCGCGAACCAGGTCGCCCGCCACACCTGGAGGACGCGCAGCAGCCGCAGCGGCCCCCAGCGGTTGGCCAGCAGGCTGACCGGCACGGTGGTCAGGAAGCCCACCAGTCCGGCGATGGTCAGCCCGGTGCCGATCTGGGCGGCGCTCAGGCCGGCGCCCTTGAGGAAGTAGACGGTGCCGCCGGCCAGGTAGAGGCCGCTGCTGCTGGCGTACACGACCACGCCGGAGGCGATGATCCGGCCGCCCCGGCTGGGCAGCGTGTAGGTGCTCAGCAGCCTGCGCAGGACGCCGGTCACCGGCCCTCCTCCTGGTCGTTCGGGGTGGCGGACAGCGGCTCGACCTCGGCGCGGACCAGGGCCGCGGCGCGGTCCAGGACCTCCCCGCACTCCTCGGGGGTCTCCCCGGTGGCGATCACGGCGGCCAGCCGCGGCACGATGCCGCGCGGCGGCAGCAGCAGCCGCGTCCCGGGCCCGGCCAGCGGCACGATCCGCTCGACGCCGGGCACGGCCGCGGCGGCGGCGGTGTCCAGCGCGCGGACGGTGCCGTCGTGCGCGGGGTAGAGGAAGCGCACCTCGGCGCAGCGGTCGTACGGCTGGACGAGGTCGGGTTCCGCGCCGAGGGCGAGGTCCAGGGCGGCGGCGGTCAGGTCGACGCCGTTGGCGAGCCGGCCCAGCAGCGGGATGAAGTCGCCGCCGAGGCGGCCGTTCAGCTCGACCAGCCGGGGGCCGGCCGCGGTGAGCCGCACCTCGGCGTGGGTGACGCCGGTGGTGACGCCCAGCGCGCGGTGGGCGGCGGTGACCAGCTCGACCAGCTCCTCGGCCCACGGCTCGTGCCGCCAGGGCGCGGCGAGGTGGCCGACCTCCTCGAAGAACGGGTCGTAGCCGAGGCGCTTGCGCACCACGTTCACCGGGCGGACCCCGCCGTCGCGGACCACCGAGTCCACGCTGACCTCGGGGCCGTCGAGGTACTCCTCCAGGACCAGGCCGTCCAGCGCGTCCAGGCCGGGGTAGGCGGCGTCGGAGGCGTGGTGGTAGAGCGCCCGCAGCCGGTCGGCGTCGGGGGCGACCACCACGCCGACGCTGCCGGCCAGCGAGCGCGGCTTGACCACGACGGGGTAGCCGATCGCCCCGGCGGCGGCCAGCGCCTCCTGCGGGCCGTGCACGTGGGCGTGGCCGACCCCGGCGACGCCCTGCTCGGCCAGCAGCCGGCGGGTGGCGAGCTTGTCGCGGCAGTTGCGGGCCGCCTCGGGCGACATGTGCGGCAGGCCCAGGCGGTGGGCGGCCTCGGCGGTGGCCTCCAGCAGCACCTCGTCCCAGGTGAACACGCCGACCCGACCGGTCCGCCCGGCGGCGGCCGCGCCGATCGCCCGGACCAGTTCCTCGGGGGTGGCGGCCTCCACCTGCCGGTGGCCGGTCAGGTAGCGCTCCTGCCAGTCGGCGCCGGTGGCGGTGACCAGGGCCAGCTCGGCGCGGGCGGCGGCGGCCTCGAAGGCGTACTCGCGGTAGGCCCGGCCGCCGCTGCCGACCAGCACCACCAGGTCGGGCGCGGACGGGTCGACCGGCGCGCACCGGAAGTCGAAGTCGGCGACGGTGTGCTCCACCGCGGCCCGCACCTCGGCGCTGCTCGCGCCGCGGAAGCGGAACCGGGCACCGGAGTGCTCGTAGCCGGGCAGGTCGGCGAGCAACTGGCCGACCACGGGCACGCGTGCGGCGTACGGGCCGGCCGCCGTTCCGGCCCGGCTCCCGGCGGCGGTGACCCGGCAGGGGCGGACGGCCGGGGTGGGCACCAGCAGCCAGCCGCCGCGCTCCCCGGCCGTCGGGCCGCCGGTGCGGGCCGCCTCCGGCAGCGGCGCGTCCAGCTGGACGGCGAAGGCGGCCGCCATCAGGTCGACGCCGTGCACCTCCCGCCACAGGAACGGGATCTCCGCTCCGCCCGGGCGGGCGCCGACCTCCAGCACCTGCAGTTCGGGGGCGTCCGGCGGCCCGGACCGGAACAGCTCCAGGTGGAACACCCAGGCGCCGTCCGACAGGGCGCGCGTCACCCGGTCGGTGAACTGGCCGATCGCGGCCAGCAGTTCGGGGTCGTCCAGCTCCACCGAGCCGAGCGCCGCGCCCTCGGTGAAGCCCAGGCAGGTGTTCAGGTAGGCCGAGGCCCGCCAGGCCCCCAGCCCCGTCCCGGTGGCCACGCCGTCCACGTGCAGCACCTCGTGCGGCAGGTACGGCTGGACCAGCACCGGCACGTCCGGCGGGAAGGCGTAGGCGGCCAGTTCGGCCTCGCCGTCGAGCCGGGTGACGCCCGCGCTCGCCGTCCCGCGCACCGGCTTCACCAGCACCGGCCAGCCGTGCACGGCGGCGAAGGCGCGCACCGCGGCGTGGTCCGGCGCGGGCTCGGTCGCCGGGACGGGCACCCCGGCGGCGGCCAGCCGACGGGCCATCACCAGCTTGTCCCGGAACGGCGCGAGCCCCTCCGAGCGCTCGCCCGGGACGCCCAGCTCCTCGCGCAGCTCGGCCGCCATGTCCAGGTCGACCTCGTGCAGCGCCACCACCCGGGCGGGCGTGCCGAACTCCTCGACCAGCGCGGCCACGGCCTCCCGCACCGCCTTGCCG
Source organism: Kitasatospora sp. SolWspMP-SS2h (assembly GCF_003259315.1). Lineage (GTDB taxonomy): Bacteria > Actinomycetota > Actinomycetes > Streptomycetales > Streptomycetaceae > Kitasatospora > Kitasatospora fiedleri. Next base: position 223,679 of record NZ_QLLT01000002.1, read on the forward strand.
TCCTCGGTGCTGTCGACGACCCGCACCGCGGCCGCCCCCTCGGGCAGCGCGGGCGCGGCCCGGCGGGTCGTCACGTAGCTGACCCGGTGGGTGCGGTGGTCCAGGTAGGAACCGTAGTCCGCGTAACTGTCACTCCAGCGGTGGAGGACGACGACGTGTTCTGACACTTCCCCTCCCGGGGGAACGGCGGAGCTGGGGCAGGGAAAAGGCGGCGGCGCCGGAAAAGGAGGTGCCGGAGAGCGGGACGGCCGGAGGCGGGGTTCCTGGAATTCGGGTGCCGGGGGCGCACGCCGGAAAGGCGGCGCGGTGGGCGGGAATCCGGTGGAAATCGGGCGCGGTGGGGCGGAGGCGCTATTCGACCGATTCGGCCGGTTCAGCCGGTTCGGCCGGTTCGGCAGGTTTCGCGGCGGCCGAGACCAGGACGTCCTCCAGCGCGAGCAGGATCTCCGTCACCGCCTTGAAGTCCGCCGAGGAGGAATTCTCCCGCAGGGTGCTGGTGAGGGCGTCGCCGTCCTGCACCTGGAGGTAGAGCGGCGCCCCGATGTTGCGCCCGCCGGTGCCGGTCTCCATCGCGGAGTTCACCGGCGTCTGATCCCGCTGGTACTCGCCGAGGTAGTTGAAGAAGTAGCGGAAGAAGCCGCTGACCGACCCGGCGAAGGAGCCGTTGACGGTGCCCGTGTAGCCGTGCTCCGCACCCGCCAGCAGCGCGTCGTCGACGTTGTAGGCGGCGTGCTTGTACGAGCGGATCAGCTCCCAGTGGACGCGGGTGGCGAACGCGCCGAACCCCTCGTCCGGGACGGTCTGCACCAGCAGCGGGATGATCTGGTTCTGGGCGGCCACCAGGCCCTCCCAGCGCGGGTCGCTGCGGTTGTTCGCGTAGACCGCGACCAGCACCCGCTCCTCGCCGGTGTGCCGCGCCAGCGCCGCGCAGAAGGCCGCCAGCAGCACCGAGGGCGCCGAGACGCCCAGGCGCTCGGCGAGCGTGCGCACCGCCTCGCCGGCCGGCACCGAACCGTGCCGGGCCCACCGGCTGGTGACCGCCTCGGGGGCCGCGTCCCGGGCCATCGGCGGGGCGTCGGCGAGCACCTGCCGCCAGTGCCGCAGCGCCGCCCGGCGGCGGTTGCCGCGGGCCTCGGACCACTGCTCGGCGGCCAGCTCGCGGCAGCTGGGGGCCGCGCCGGGCAGCTCCCCGCCCGCCACCAGGACGCCGAACTCCTCGTGCAGCTGGTTGATCGCCCAGGCGTCCACCGCGATGTGGTGGAAGCAGATCGCCAGCGCGGCCGGCACCCCCCGCTCGGTGACCAGCGCGGCCCGCCAGGGCCGGTCCGCCGCCGGGTCGAACGGGACCGCCGCCAGCTCCGCGGACACCTCCGCGGGCACCCCCTCGACCAGGTCGAGACCGGTGGGCGCGGCCGGCCCGACCAGCTGGACGAGACCGCCGTCCGCCGTCTCCGCGTACCGCGTGCGCAGCGACTCGTGGCGCGCCTCCAGGCGCTCCAGGGCCCGTTCGACCGCGTCCGGGCCGGTGCCCGGGGGGAGGGCCCAGGTCTGGGGGAGGTTGCAGGCGGTGGGCGGGATGTTCGCGATGGAACGCCAGAGCGAGAGCTGCCCGAAAGTGGCTGGTCCACTGACAACGGAAGAATTTTGCATGACAACGCACCTTGCAGTGAATAATTCTGCGCATTGGTGGAGCGAAGGAATGGGGCGCTTCGGGGAGAAGATGCCAAGCACGCTTCGTTGCGTGAATCAGCCCGTGTCGGTCGTCAACGGATCGAGCGGCCGGACATCCGATCGGGATCGGCCGCGCCGGTAACCGGCGGACGCCCATTTATAGCAACGTCGGGCAGCGCCGGACAAGACTTTCGGTCACACTCGGTGCACCACTGATCCCCCCCGGCGCTCACCCGTGGAACCCGGGTACACGGAGCACCCTTCCCCCACCTGGCCCTCCGTCGGAGAACCGCACCCCGGCCGGGCCCGCCGGGACGGTTCACCTTATGTGGCGCACCCTGGACCGTTCCGGCACTCCACACTTCCCGGAAACCTCTCATTAACACGCGGGCGGTCCGGCGATCCGTTCCCTCCGCGCGGCCGTGGTCCGGCGATGCCCGGACCGGCGGCACCCTCCCGCCGCCGGGCCGCCGACCAGCGCGAACGAGGTTCCCCGCCCTGCGGGTTCGCCCCCGCGCCACCCGGCGAACCCCGGAACGCCGCCCCCGCGGAGCCGGGCACGTTCCGCCCCACACCGGCCCAGCCCGCGACACCCCGCCCATACGGCAGAAATGCCCCGATCCACGTTTTGCGGAACAACTCCTGAACGCGCGGGTCCGCCTCCGGCGGCCGTCACTCCTATCGGGTGCCCGGCAGGAGGCCGGGACCATTAACGTATTGTCATGGCCGAGGCAAAAAATGGCGCGGACGGGTGGGCGCGCCGCGGCTGCGGATCTGCGCGTCCGGGTGGGGGCCGCACACCGCCGGGAACGCGTTCCAGGCGGAGCGGCCGTCGAACAGCCGTGGCACCACCCGCCGTTCCGGTACCGGCGCGCGGGCCGTCGACACGTCCGTCTCCCGCGCCCGCTCCCACGGTATGGGCCCGGCCGGCCCGCAGGCCGGTCGGCGCAGCCCGCCCGCGGCCCGGAACCTGCCCGGTACCTCTCCCCCCGCGCCCGTGGGCGGACTCCCGCCGGTCCACCCGAGGCCGCCCCCCGTCGCCGTGGGCGGTAGGCGGTAAAGGGTCGGAAAAGAATCTGTTATGACCAAGAGGAAGGTTCCGATACGATCCCCGGGTTCGCTGCCGTGTGATCATCCGCCACGGCCGCGCCCGTCACGCGCACCACCTTCCCAGGGAGAACCTTGAGCATCCGTCGGTCGATTGCCGCTGCCGTCTTCGTCGCGGCCGTCTCCGCGCCCACCGCCCTCGGCGCCGCCCAGGCGATGGCCGAGACCGCACCGACCGGTCAGTCCCAGCCGGACGCTGCTGCCCCGGACATTGCTGCCCCGGACGCCGCCGCCTCGGACGCCGCGCCCACCGCGCCCACCGCGCCCACCGCGCCGGGCGAGTCGGCTGATCCGGTCCAGCCGTCCCGACCGTCCGCACCCGTCGAGAAGGCCGACCCGGAGCTGGACGAGGCCGCACTGCGGGCCCGGCTGGCGGAACTGCTCGCCGAGCCGGGCCACTACGCCTACTACTACCAGTCGGTCAAGAATGCCCAGGCCGGTACCGCCGAGCAGATCCGACACTTTCTCGACGCCGAGCTGATCGTGGCCATCCACGACGACAACGCCATCAGGACCACCCAGATCATGCATGAGGCCGGGGCAGGCACCCCGATCTGGAAGGCGGCCCAGGCGGTGCTCACCGACGGCCGCCCGGAGGCGTTCGAACACTTCCTGCACGTCACCGTCCCGGCGCTGACTGCCTCCGACAACCGGGTCAAGCTCTCGCAGTTCATCGCGGACCCGGTCATCAGCGCCGGACTGCGCGCGCAGGCGCTCGCGGTGCTGGAGGAGGGCGACTCCGGGGCGATCGCCGACTTCCTGGAGCGGGCGCCCGGACTCCGGCACACCGACTACCGGGCCCAGGTCGTCCAGGCGATGTCGGTCGGCGGCCCGGAGGTCCGGAAGGCCGCGAACGCTGTGCTGAGCGCCGACACCCCGGAGGCGCTGCGCGACTTCCTGACCAAGGGGCTCAAGGAGGCCCAGGAGCGCGACGAGGCGGCCGGGCGGCAGGGCGGCCGGCCGCCGGGCAACGGCGACAGCGGCGCCGTCCGGGCCGGGCTGACCACCGGGACCACCGGCACCACCACGACCACCGGCACCGGTACCGGCGGCGGCACGGAGCTGGCCTCCACCGGCCCCGGCACCCCGCTCGGCGCCGTCGCGGCCACCGGCGCGGCGGCGATCGTCCTGGGCGCGGGCACCCTGGTGGCCACCCGCCGCCGTCGCCGGGAGTCCTGACACCCGGGCGACACCGGCCCGCCCCCCGGCGCCGGCGCACCCGCGGTGTCCGGGCGGCGGCCCGCTACAGCCAGCCCGCGCGCTTGAAGAGCCGGTGCAGGCCGACGCAGACGGCCGCCATCAGGGCCAGGGCGGCGGGGTAGCCCCAGGGCTGGCGCAGTTCCGGCATGTGCTCGAAGTTCATCCCGTAGACGCCGGCGATCATGGTCGGTACGGCGGCCAGCGCGGCCCACGCCGAGATCTTCCGCATGTCGTCGTTCTGCTGCACGCTGACCTGCGCCAGGTTGGCGGCCAGGATGTCCGACAGCAGCCGGTCCAGGCCCTCCACCACCTCGTTGACCTTGGCCAGGTGGTCCGCCACGTCCCGGAAGTACGGACGCAACTCGGCGGCGACGAACGGGACCTGCAGCTCGCCCTCGCCCCGGGTCAGCCGCAGCGCGGGCTCCATCAGCGGGACGGTGGCCTTGCGGAAGCCCACCACCTGCCGCTTGAAGCCGTAGATCCGCTCGGCCGCGCCGCGCGAGCGCCCGGGGGAGAAGATCTGCTCCTCCAACTCGTCCAGGTCGGTCTGTAGTTCGGTGGCCACGTCGAGGTACTGGTCGACCACCAGGTCGCAGACCGCGTACAGCACCGAGGCGGGCCCGTGCGCGAGCAGTTCGGGCTGCCCCTCCAGCCGGGAGCGCAGGTCCTTGAGCGGGCTCTCCGGGCCGTGCCGGACGGTCATCACGTACGAGTCGCCCAGGAAGATCATCAGTTCGCCTATCGAGACCGTCTCGTTCCGCTGGTGGTAGGCGGCGGTCTTCAGGACGGTGAACACCGAGTCCCGGTAGATCTCGACCTTCGGGCGCTGGTGCGCCTTCACCGCGTCCTCCACCGCCAGCGGGTGCAGGCCGAACTCCTCGGCGACGTGGTCGAACTCCTCCGTGGTGGGGTCCGCCAGGCCGATCCACACGAAGCCGTCGCCGGCCGTGCGGACCTCCGCCAGGGCGTCCGAGAAGTCCTCGGGGCCCCGGACGCGCTTTCCGTCCCGGTAGGTGCCGCAATCCACGATCATGCCCGCCATTGTGACCGAAGGGGGCCGCCCGCGGGGAGGTCCGGACCCCGTACCCTTTCAGGTATGCCCACCCTGCTGCTCGTCCGCCACGGCCGGTCCACCGCCAACTCCGCCGGGATCCTCGCCGGCTGGACGCCCGGAGTCGACCTGGACGACACCGGACGGGCCCAGGCCGCCGCGCTGCCCGAGCGGCTCGCCGGGCTGCCGATCGCCCGCCTGGTCAGCAGCCCGCTGGAGCGCTGCCGGCAGACCCTGGAGCCGCTGTCGGCCGACCGCCCCGAGCTGGCCGCCCCCGCGCTCGACGAGCGGCTCGGCGAGTGCCACTACGGCGAGTGGACCGGCCGCCCGCTCGCGGAGCTGGCCGGCGAGCCGCTCTGGCGCACCGTCCAGGACCACGCCTCGGCCGCCGCCTTCCCCGGCGGCGAGTCTCTGCGCGCGCTCAGCCACCGCACCGTCGACGCGGTGCGCGAGTGGAACGACAAGATCGCCGTCGAGCACGGGCCGGACGCGCTCTGGGCCGCCGCCACCCACGGCGACGTGATCAAGGCGATCGTCGCCGACGCGCTCGGCCTGCACCTCGACCACTTCCAGCGGATCTCGGTCGAGCCCTGCTCGGTCACCGCGATCCGCTACACCCCGAACCGCCCCTACCTGCTGCGCCTGGGCGAGACCGGCTCGCTCGCCGCGCTGGCCCCGCGCCCGCACGGCCACTCGGCCGGCGACGACGCGGTGGTCGGCGGCGAGACCGGCACGGCCTGAGCCCCGCCGGGCCGCCGACCCCGCCGCACGGCCGGGCCGCCGCCCGCCGCACAACTGCCCGAGCGCACGCGGGAACCGCCCGCCCCGCGTGCCGTCCCCGGCCCGTTTGGCCGTAGGGTGAGATCGAGAAGACCGCAACCCCTTCCGGAGCGAGCAGCGTGTCCCGTCAGGTCCACTTCTTCGACCAGCCCGAGCGGTTCGTGGCCGGCACCGTCGGCCAGCCCGGTGCCCGCGCGTTCTACCTGCAGGCTTCCTCGCGCGGCCGGATCACCAGCGTCCTGCTGGAGAAGGCCCAGGTCGCGGCGCTCGCCGAGCGCATCGAGGAGGTCCTCGACGAGGCGCTGCGGCGCAGCGGCGGCGAGGCCCCGATCCCGGCCGTCGCCCCCGTCGAGCTGCTCGACACCGCCCCGTTGGACCTGCCGCTGGAGCAGGAGTTCCGGGTCGGCACGATGGCCCTGGCCTGGGACGCCCGGGACGACTGCCTGGTGGTCGAGGCGCAGGCGTACGTCGAGGAGTCCGAGGACGAGGACGAGAGCGAGGCCGAGGTCTTCGACGACGAGAACGGCCCCGACCTGCTGCGGGTCCGGCTCAGCGGCGCGATGGCCCGGGTGTTCGCCAAGCGCGCCCTGGACCTGGTCGCGGCCGGCCGCAAGCCCTGCCCGTTCTGCAACCTCCCGCTCGACCCGGAGGGCCACCTGTGCCCGCGCGCGAACGGCTACCGGCGCTGAACGAGGACCGGGAGCCCGCCGAGCGGCCCGAGCCCGCGGAACCGCACGCCGGGCCGGAGGTCGAGGCCCCCGCCACCGACCCGGCCACCAGCGCCGCGCTGGCCGCCGACACCGCCGCCGCGCTCACCCTGCTGCGCGAGGGCGCGCTCGCCGTGCACGGCCGGGTCACCGACGCCTCCAACGCCGTCCTGTACTGCACGGTCACCCTGGACGGCCTGACCGCGCCCTGCGTGTACAAGCCGGTCGCGGGGGAGCGCCCGCTGTGGGACTTCCCCGACGGCACCCTGGCCGGCCGGGAGACCGCCGCGTACGAGGTCTCCGCCGCCACCGGCTGGGGGCTGGTCCCGCCCACCGTGCTGCGCGGGGGCCCGGCCGGGCCCGGCATGGTGCAGCTCTGGATCGAACCCGACCCGGAGGCGGCCGAGCTGCTCGACCTCCAGCCGCTGGACGACCCGCGCGCGGGCTGGCTGCCCATCGTCCGGGCCCAGCTGGACGGCGGCCGCCTGGCCTGGCTGGTGCACCGCGACGACGAACGCCTGCGCCGCCTCGCCGTGCTGGACGCCGTCCTCAACAACGCCGACCGCAAGGGCGGCCACTGGCTGCCCGCCGCCGACGGCCGGATCTACGGCATCGACCACGGCGTCACCTTCCACACCGACCCGAAGCTGCGCACCCTGCTCTGGGGCTGGGCCGAGGAGCCGCTCACCGCCGAGGCGCTCGACGTCCTGGGCCGGCTCGCCGCCGACCTGGACGGGCCGCTGGGGGAGCGGCTGCGCCCGCACCTGACGTCCGGTGAACTCGACGCGCTGAAGGCCCGGACGGCCGCGCTGCGGTCCGCCGGACGCCATCCGCTGCCGTCGGCGGAGTGGCCTTCTATTCCCTGGCCGCCGGTCTGATACCGATCCGAAACCGAGGAAGAACGGATTCAGGCCGATCGCGTCCATAGGTTGGTCTTTCAAATGATCGCGAGGTTAGAGTCGGTCCCATGCATGCCTGGCCCGCCTCCGAGGTTCCCGCCCTGCCCGGTCAGGGGCTTCCCCTGCGCATTTACGACACCGCCACGAGCAGTGTCCGAGAGGTCGTGCCCACCGGCCCGACCGCCCGGCTCTACGTCTGCGGCATCACCCCCTACGACGCGACCCACCTGGGCCACGCAGCCACCTACAACGCCTTCGACCTGGTCCAGCGGGTCTGGAAGGACGCCGGCCACGACGTCCTCTACGTCCAGAACGTCACCGACGTCGACGACCCGCTGCTGGAGCGGGCCGAGGCCACCGGCCAGGACTGGACCGAACTCGCGGAGCGCGAGACCGCGCTGTTCCGCGAGGACATGACCGCGCTGCGGATGCTCCCGCCCGCGCACTACGTCGGCGCCGTCGAGTCCATCCCGTGGATCGTCCCGCTGGTGCAGCGCCTGCTCGCCTCCGGCGCGGCCTACGAGGTCGACGGCGACGTCTACTTCTCGGTCGACTCCGACCCGCGCTTCGGCGAGGTCTCCGGCCTCGGCCGCGAGCAGATGCTCCCGGTCTTCGCCGAGCGCGGCGGGGACCCCGAGCGGCCCGGCAAGAAGGACCCGCTGGACGCCCTGCTCTGGCTCGCCGCCCGCCCGGGCGAACCCGCCTGGGACACCGAACTCGGCCGGGGCCGCCCCGGCTGGCACATCGAGTGCGTGGCCATCGCGCTGCAGTTCCTCGGCATGGACTTCGACATCCAGGGCGGCGGCAGCGACCTCTCCTTCCCGCACCACGAGATGGGCGCCGCCCACGCCCAGGTCGCCCTCGCCGAGCACCCCTACGCCCGCGCGTACGTGCACGCCGGCATGGTCGGCCTGGACGGCCACAAGATGTCCAAGTCCCGCGGCAACCTGGTCTTCGTCTCGGCGCTGCGCCGCGACGGCGTCGACCCGGCCGCGATCCGGCTGGCCCTGCTCGCCCACCACTACCGCAGCGACTGGGAGTGGACGGCGGCCGACCTGGACACCGCCCTCACCCGCCTCGCCACCTGGCGCGCCGCGGTCTCCCGCCCGGACGGCCCCTCCGCGACCGCGCTGCTCGCCGAGGTCCGCGCGGCCCTGGCGAACGACCTGGACACCCCGGCCGCCCTCGCCGCCGTCGACCGCTGGGCCGCCTCGGCCCGGGCCGAGGGCGGCGAGGACACCGGCGCCCCGGGCCTGGTCTCCCGCACCGTCGACGCCCTGCTGGGCGTGGCGCTGTAGCACCCCGCCCGACCCCCGCGCCCCCGTCGGGGACGCGGGGAACCGCGCGGGCGGCCAGGCACTCGCACCGCAGCCGCACAGCACGGCGCGGCACCCGCACAGCACGACCGGCCCCGGGGGAGCACCGCCCTCCCGGGGCCGGTCCGCGCGGCGGGCCCGCCTACTCCTCGTCCTCGTCCTTCGGCCGCTCCGTCGCGTGCCCGGTGATCGGCTTCTCGCCCGTCGGCCCCTGGTTGTCGCGCCGCCGCAGGTAGCGCTCGAACTCCCGGGCGATCGCGTCGCCGGACGCCTCCGGCAGCTCCGCGGTGTCCTGTGCCTCCTCCAACTGCTGGACGTACTCGGCGACTTCGGAGTCCTCCGCGGCGAGCTGGTCGACCCCCAGCTGCCAGGCCCGGGCGTCCTCGGCGAGCTCGCCCGGCGGGATGCGCAGGTCGAGCAGGTCCTCGACCTTGTTGAGCAGGGCGAGGGTGGCCTTGGGGTTGGGCGGCTGGGAGACGTAGTGCGGGACGGCGGCCCAGAAGGTCACGGCCGGGACGCCGGCGTGCGCGCAGGCCTCCTGGAGGACGCCGACGATGCCCGTGGGGCCCTCGTAGCGGCTCTCCTCCAGGTCGAGCGAGCGGGCCAGCGTGGCGTCCGAGGTGACGCCGGAGACCGGCACGGGCCGGGTGTGCGGGGCGTCGCCCAGCAGCGCGCCCAGGACGACGACCAGTTCGACGCCCAGCTCGTGGGCGAAGCCGAGCAGTTCGTTGCAGTACGAGCGCCAGCGCATGCTGGGCTCGATGCCGCGGACGAGCACCAGGTCCCGCGGCTTGGGCTCGGTCACCCGGACCACCGAGAGCCTGGTGGTGGGCCAGGTGATCCGGCGGACCCCGCCGTCGAGCCAGATGGTGGGGCGGTTGACCTGGAAGTCGTAGTAGTCCTCGGCGTCGAGCGCGGCGAACACCTTGCCGCCCCAGGTCTCGTCGAGGTGCCCGAGTGCGGCGGAGGCCGCGTCGCCGGCGTCGTTCCAGCCCTCGAAGGCGCAGATCATCACCGGGTCGATCAACTCGGGAAGGTCTTCCAGCTCGATCACCCGGCGTTTCCCTCCGTCAGTGGCGGGGGCTCTGCCGCCCCCGTGGTCCCTTACTGCCCAGCCTACGGGCATTGAATGCCGCCGTGGGCCGGGTGGCGGGTGCCAAGCGTAGTGGTGTCCGCCGACCGGCCCGGGCGGTGCCCGGGGCGGCGCGTCCGTTCGCGGTTCGAACGGGGAACCAGCAGGCTGGGACGGGGGAGCGCGACCCGCCGAAACCGTTCGGCACCACTCGGAACCGCTCGGCGGCGCTCGGCACCACCGGGCGCCACCGGGCGCCGTTCAGCACCGCGAGGAGAGAAGGACATGAAGGCAGCCGTCGTCCGGGACTTCACCGAGCCGCTGGAGATCGAGGAGCGCGAGGTGCCCGCCCCGGCACCGCACCAGGTGCTGGTGCGGATCGAGTGCTCCGGCCTGTGCCACACCGACATCCACGCCGCGCACGGCGACTGGCCGGTCAAGCCGTCCCCGCCGTTCGTGCCCGGCCACGAGGGCGTCGGCATCGTGGAGGCGGCCGGCGCGAAGGTCCGGCATGTCGAGGTCGGCGAGCGGGTGGCGATCCCGTGGCTGGCCGACGCCTGCGGCCGGTGCGACTACTGCGTGAGCGGCTGGGAGACGCTCTGCCCCAGCCAGCACAACTCGGGCTACTCGGTGGACGGCGCCTACGCCCAGTACGCGCTGGCGCACGGCGACTACGTGGTCCCGGTGCCGGACGGGGTGGACCCGATGGACGCCGCCCCGCTGTCCTGCGCGGGCGTCACCACGTACAAGGCGGTGAAGCTCTCCGGCGCCCGCCCCGGAACCCGGGTGCTGGTCTCCGGGATCGGCGGCCTCGGGCACCTGGCGCTGCAGTACGCCCGGATCTTCGGCGCCGAGACGGTCGCCGTCGACATCACCGACGAGAAGCTGAGGCTGGCGGAGCGGCTCGGCGCCGACCACGTCCTCGACGCCCGCACCCAGGACGTCGCGCACGAGGTGCGGAAGCTCGGCGGCGCGGACGCGGCGATCTCGCTGGCCGTCTCCAACTCCTCGTTCCGGGCCGCCTACGACTCGCTGCGCCGCGGCGGCACCCTGGTCCTGGTCGCCCTGCCCGCCGAGGGCGAGCTGACCCTGCCGGTGTTCGACACGGTGCTGAACGGGACGAAGGTGGTCGGCTCGATCGTCGGCACCCGGCAGGACCTGGCGGAGGTGTTCCGGCTGCACCAGTTGGGCAGGACGGAGGTGATCCGGGAGACCCGGAGGCTGGAGGACGTCAACTCCTGCTTCGCGGAGGTGCTCGCGGGCAAGGTCTCGGCCCGGCTGGTGTTCGACCTGCGCTGACCCGGCGGCGGGCTCCGGCCCGGGGAGGACGGAACCGATCGGTTCCGTCCTCTTCTGCAAATCCACGCAAGCCGCTTGCGTTTTCTGTCGTACACTCGGCACATGACACGACGACTTGCCGAGGTGGCGAAGAAGGTCGGGGTCAGCGAGGCGACCGTCAGCCGGGTGCTGAACGAGAAGCCCGGTGTCTCCGAAGCGACCAGGGCGGCCGTTCTCACCGCCCTCGACGTGCTCGGTTACGAGCGGCCCACCCAGCTGCGCGGGGAGCGGGCCCGGCTGATCGGGCTGGTCCTGCCGGAGTTGGGCAACCCGATCTTCCCGGCGTTCGCCGAGGCGGTGGGCGGCGCGCTGGCCGGCCAGGGGTTCACGCCGGTGCTGTGCACCCAGACCGCGGGCGGGGTCTCCGAGGCCGACTACGTCGACCTGCTGCTGGAGCAGCACGTCTCCGGCGTGGTGTTCTTCGGCGGCCTCTACGCCCAGGGCGACGCCCCGCACGACCACTACCAGCGGCTGGCCGAGCGCAGCCTGCCCACCGTGCTGCTGAACGCGGCGATCGACCACCTGGACTTCCCCCGGGTCTCCTGCGACGACGCGGTGGCGATCGAGCAGGCCTTCGGCCACCTGCGCCAGTTGGGGCACACCAAGGTCGGCCTGGTGCTCGGCCCGCTGGACCACATGCCCTCGCAGCGCAAGCTCGCCGCGGCCCGGGCGGTGGTGGCCAAGCTGGGCCTGGAGCTGCCGGAGCAGCACGTCGAGCGGGCGCTGTTCAGCCTGGAGGGCGGCCAGGCGGCCACCACCCGGCTGCTGCGCCAGGGCGTCACCGGCGTGGTCTGCGCGAGCGACCCGCTGGCCCTGGGCGCGGTCCGCGCGGTGCGCCGGGCCGGGCTCGCGGTGCCGGACGACGTGTCGGTGGTCGGGTACGACGACTCCTCGTTCATGATGTGCACCGACCCGCCGCTGACCACCGTCCGGCAGCCGATCGAGGCGATGGGCCGGGCCGTGGTGGACCTGCTGGTCGGCGAGATCGCCGGGGTCCGGGTCACCCACGACGAGCTGCTGTTCGAGCCCGAGCTGGTGGTGCGCGGTTCGACCGCGCCGGCCCGCGAGCGGAGCTGATCAGCAGCAGGTAGCAGGCCCCTGACGCGGGGTCACGACGGGACCGCCGAGCGGGCGGGCACTTCGGTGCCCGCCCGCTTTTCGTGTGCGCGGACTTGGACCGATCCGTTGACATGCTCGTAGCGCCGCTGTAACTCTTGGCTGCCATCACGCAAAAGATGGACAGAAGATTGTCATCTTCTCGACCTTATGAAGGGACGTCATGAGATCGAAGCGCATAACCGCGCGGCTGACGGCGTCGTCGGCCACGCTGGGAATGCTCCTGCTCGCCGGGCCCCTCCTCCCGGCGGCACAGGCGGCGGGAGGGCCGAACCTGGCCCTCGGCAAGACCGTCACCGCCTCCAGCACCAACGGCACGTTCGGCGCCGGCAACGTCAACGACGGCAGCCAGGACAGCTACTGGGAGTCCAACGGCCTCTCCTCCGCGCAGTGGGTCCAGGTCGACCTGGGCTCGGCGGCCTCCATCGACACGGTGGTGCTCAAGGTCCCCGGCTCCTGGGGCGCCCGGACCGAGACGCTCAGCGTGCTCGGCTCCACCGACGGCAGCAACTTCTCCACCATCACCGCCTCGGCGAACTACACCTTCGACCCGGCCTCCGGCGACAAGGCGACGATCTCCTTCGGGGCCACCACCGCCCGGTACGTGCGGGTCAACATCACCGCCAACACCGGCTGGCAGGCCGCCCAGGTCTCCGAACTCGAGGTCTACGGCGCCACCTCCGCCTCCGCGAACCTGCTGGCCGGCCGCACCTTCACCGCCAGCGGCTACTCGCAGACCTACGTGGCCGGCAACGTCGGCGACAGCAACCAGGCCACCTACTGGGAGAGCGCCAACAACGCCTTCCCGCAGTGGGTCCAGGGCGACCTCGGCTCGGCCGTCCCGGTCAACAAGCTGGTGCTCAAGCTGCCGGCCGGCTGGGAGAAGCGCACCGAGACGCTCAAGGTCCAGGGCTCCACCGACGGCAGCAACTTCACCGACCTGGTGGCCTCGGCCGGCTACGTGTTCGACCCGGCCGCCGGCAACGCGGTGACCGTCAACCTGTCGACCACCACCACCCGGTACCTGCGGCTGACCTTCACCGGCAACACCGCCTGGCCGGCCGGCCAGCTCTCCGAGTTCGAGGCGTACGGCCCGACCTCCGGCGACACCCAGGCCCCCAGCGCCCCGTCCAACCTGGCCTACACCTCGCCCGCCTCCGGCCAGATCAAGCTGACCTGGAACGCGGCCAGCGACAACACGGGCGTCACCGGCTACGACGTCTACGCCGACGGCGCGCTGCTCACCTCGGTGTCGGGCACCACCCTGACCTACACCGACAGCCGCCCGGACAGCGCCACGGTGTCGTACTACGTGAAGGCGAAGGACGCGGCGGGCAACCAGTCCGCGGCCTCCAACACCGTCACCCGCACCGGCCAGGGCGGCGACACCCAGGCCCCCAGCGCCCCGTCCAACCTGGCCTACACCTCGCCCGCCTCCGGCCAGGTCAAGCTGACCTGGGGCGCGTCCGCCGACAACACGGGCGTCACCGGCTACGACGTGTACGCCAACGGCGCGCTGCGCGGCAGCGTCAACGGCACCACCCTGACGTACACCGACAGCCAGCCGGACACCGCGACCGTCTCGTACTACGTGAAGGCGAAGGACGCGGCGGGCAACCAGTCCGCGGCCTCCAACACCGTGGTGCGCACCGGCACCGGCACCGGGACGGGCACCAACCTGGCGGCGGGCAAGCCGATCACGGCCTCCTCCTCCACCTTCACCTTCGTGGCGACCAACGCCAACGACAACGACACCTCCACCTACTGGGAGAGCGCGGCGGGCAGCTATCCGAGCACCCTCGCGGTGAAGCTGGGCGCGAACGCGACCACCAGCGCGGTCGTGGTCAAGCTCAACCCGGGCTCGGCGTGGGGCGCCCGCACCCAGACCATCGAGGTGGACGGCCGCGAGCAGAGCGCGAGCGGCTTCAGCACGCTGGTCGCGGCCAAGAGCTACAGCTTCGACCCGGCGAGCGGCAACACCGTCACCATCCCGGTGAGCGCGACCGTCGCCGACGTGCAGCTGAAGTTCACCACCAACTCCGGCTCCAGCGGCGCCCAGGCCGCCGAGTTCCAGGTGATCGGCGTCCCGGCCCCCAACCCGGACCTGACCGTCACCTCGGTGAGCAGCAACCCGGCCACCCCCGTGGAGACCGACACCCCGACCCTGTCGGCGGTGGTGAAGAACACCGGCACCAACGCCTCCGGCGCCACCTCGGTGAACTTCTACCTCGGTGCCACCAAGGTCGGCTCGGCCAACGTCGGCGCCCTCGCGGCCGGCGCCTCCGCCACCGTCTCCGCGCAGATCCCGGCGCAGAACGCGGGCAGCTACCAGCTGACCGCGAAGGTCGACGAGGACAACAAGGTCATCGAGCAGGACGAGACCAACAACTCGTTCACCGCCGCGAGCGCCCTGACGGTCAACCAGGTCGCCTCCTCCGACCTGGTCGCCGCCCCCTCGACCTGGTCGCCCTCCAACCCGGCGAACGGCAGCGCGGTGAACTTCACCGTCGCGGTCAAGAACCAGGGCACGGTGGCCAGCGCCTCCGGCAGCCACGGCATCACGGTGACCGTCGCGGACGCCACCACCGGCACCGTGCTGAAGACCCTGACCGGCGCGTACAGCGGCACGCTCGCCCCCGGCGCCACCAGCAGCCCGGTCTCGCTCGGCAGCTGGACCGCCGCCAACGGCCGCTACACCGTCAAGACGGTGATCGCCAACGACGGCAACGAGCTGCCGGTCAAGCAGGCCAACAACACCTCCACCCAGTCCCTGTACGTCGGCCGCGGCGCCAACCTGCCGTTCGACAACTACGAGGCCGAGGACGGCGTGCTGGCCGGCGGCGCCCAGGTGGTCGGCCCCAACCGCACCATCGGCGACGTGGCGGGCGAGGCGTCCGGCCGCAAGGCCGTCACGCTGAACACCACCGGCTCCTCGGTGGAGTTCACCACCAAGGCCGCGACCAACACCCTGGTCACCCGGTTCTCCATCCCGGACGCGGCCGGCGGCGACGGCACCAACGCCACCCTGAACGTCTACGTCGACGGCACCTTCCTCAAGGCGATCGACCTGACCTCCAAGTACGCCTGGCTGTACGGCTCCGAGACCGCCCCGGGCAACGGCCCGAGCGCCGGCAGCCCGCGGCACATCTACGACGAGGCCAACGTCCTGCTGGGCACCACCGTCCCGGCCGGTCACAAGATCAAGCTGCAGAAGGACTCGGCGAACACCTCGCAGTACGCGATCGACTTCGTCAGCCTGGAGCAGGCCACCCAGGTCGCCAACCCGGACCCGGCCAAGTACGTGGTCCCGACCGGCTTCGCGCAGGGCGACGTGCAGGCGGCCCTGGACAAGGTCCGGATGGACACCACCGGCACCCTGGTCGGCGTCTACCTCCCGGCCGGCGACTACCAGACCGCGAACAAGTTCCAGGTCTACGGCAAGCCGGTGAAGGTCGTCGGCGCGGGCCCGTGGTTCACCCGCTTCTACGCCCCGACCAGCCAGTCCAACACCGACGTCGGCTTCCGGGCCGAGTCCACCGCCAACGGCTCGACCTTCAGCGGGTTCGCCTACTTCGGCAACTACACCTCGCGGATCGACGGCCCCGGCAAGGTGTTCGACTTCTCCAACGTCGCGAACATCACGATCGACAACATCTGGACCGAGCACATGGTCTGCATGTACTGGGGTGCCAACACGGACTTCACGACGATCACCAACTCGCGGATCCGGGACACCTTCGCCGACGGCATCAACATGACCAACGGCTCGACCGACAACCTGGTCTCCAACAACGAGGCCCGGGCCACCGGTGACGACTCCTTCGCGCTGTTCTCCGCGATCGACGCGGGCGGTGCGGACGAGAAGAACAACGTGTTCCAGAACCTGACCTCGATCCTGACCTGGCGCGCGGCGGGCATCGCGGTGTACGGCGGCTATGCCAACACCTTCCGCAACATCTACATCGCGGACACCCTCTGCTACTCGGGCGTGACGATCTCCTCGCTGGACTTCGGCTACGCCATGAACGGCTTCGGGACGGACCCGACCAACCTGCAGAACATCTCGATCGTGCGGGCCGGCGGCCACTTCTGGGGCTCGCAGGTCTTCCCGGCGATCTGGGTGTTCTCCGCCTCCAAGGTGTTCCAGGGCATCCGGGTGAGCGACGTGGACATCGTCGACCCCACCTACAGCGGCATCATGTTCCAGACCAACTACGTGGGCGGTCAGCCGCAGAACCCGATCAAGGACACCGTCTTCACCAACGTCTCGATCACCGGGGCGCAGAAGAGCGGCGACGCCTTCGACGCCAAGTCCGGCTACGGCCTGTGGGCCAACGAGATGCCGGAGGCGGGCCAGGGCCCGGCGGTCGGTGACGTCACCTTCAACCACCTGACCCTGAGCAACAACTACAAGGACATCCAGAACACCACCTCGACGATGCACATCACCGTCAACCCGTAACCCCTCCGACCCCGGGCAGGACGGGCGCCTCTGACAGCGCCCGTCCTGTTCGGCATCCCCGGGAACGGGTGCGGAGGCGAGGGGGAGTCAGGCCCGGCCCGGGGCCAGGCCGGTGGAGCCCCGCACGACCAGCTCGGGCTCGAACAGCAGCTCGCCGGGGGAGACCGTGCCGCCCTCGATCTGGCCGACCAGCAGCTCCACGGCGGTCCGGCCGAGCGCCTCGATCGGCTGCCGGACGGTGGTCAGCGGCGGCCGGGTGCAGTTGATGAACACCGAGTCGTCGAAGCCGATCACCGACAGGTCGCCGGGGACGTCCAGCCCGGCCCGCCGGGCGGCCCGGACGGCCCCCAGGGCGAGCGGGTCGCTGGCGCAGATCACGCCGGTCACCCCCGCCTCCAGCAGCCGCCCCACGGCGGCGTGGCCGCCCTCCAGGCCGAACAGCGCGTGCGCGACCCACTCCGGCCGCGGCTCGCCGCCCCGGAGCGCGTACTGGCACCGGAAGGCCGCCAGCTTGCGGCGGGACGGGATGTGGTCCTCCGGACCCACCATCAGCCCGATCCGCTCGTGCCCCAGCGTGGCCAGGTGGCCGAACGCCTGGGCCACCGCGACCGCGTCGTCGGTCGACACCTGCGGGAAGCCGAGCCGCTCCACCGAGGCGTTCAGCAGCACCACGGGCACGCCGCGCTCGCGCAGCTGCGCGAAGTGCGCGTGCGAGCCGTCCGCCTGCGCGCACTGCCCGCCGGCGAAGACGACGCCGGAGACCTGCTGGTCGAGCAGCATGCTGACGTGCCCGGCCTCCCCGACGCCCGCCGTGCGGGTGCACAGCAGCGGCGTGAAGCCGCGCTGCGCGAGCGCGCCGCCGACCACCTCCGCCAGCGCCGGGAAGATCGGGTTCTGCAGCTCCGGCAGCACCAGTCCGATCAGCCGGGCGCGTTCCCCGCGCAGCTGGGTGGGCCGTTCGTAGCCGAGGACATCGAGTGCGGTGAGCACCGCGCTGCGGGTGGCGGCGCCGACCCCGGGCCGGCCGTTGAGCACCCGGCTGACCGTGGCCTCGCTGACTCCGACCTTCTGCGCGACCAGCGAGAGCTTGCTTTTCATGCGCAAAAGTAGAACAGGATCGAGCAAGAAACTGCAAGGATGCCTTGCAGGGGTGACCGACCGGCGCCTGTGGCGGGGGCGGGCCGGTCCGGCCGAGACGATCCGGGTGATGCAGAGTCGTAACTTTTCAATTTCTCGTCGCACTCTTGCGTTAACTCTGCGAAACACCTACGTTCCTCACACGTCAGGCTTTCGCCCGGCCTCACCCGAAACCTCTTCCCACCCATGGGGTACGCATGAAGCTGAACAGATCGAGCAAGATGGCCGCCGTCGCGCTCGCCACAGGTCTGCTCCTGAGCACCGCCGCGTGCAGCAGCTCCTCCTCCACCGGCAGCGGCGACGCCGCGGCCGGCACGGCGGACGGCAAGCCGCTCGACCCGAACGCGACCGTCACCATCTCGATCGACTGCGCCCCGGGTGCGGACCAGGCCGCGGGCAAGGCCAACTACGCGGACGACCTCGCGCTCTTCAAGACCAAGTACCCGAACGTCACCATCAACGCGAAGCCGTACGTCGGCCAGTGCGAGGTGCCGGCCCAGCAGACCGCGCAGTACAAGGCGCACGACGAGACCGGCGCGTTCCACGCCTACTTCACCGACCGCGACGCCACCCTGAACTCCGGCGACGCGCAGGACATCACGAAGTACGTCAACGACGAAACGCTGCCCGGCTTCTCCTCGATGCTGCCGTCCGTCAAGGACAACATGACGGTCGACGGCAAGGTCTACGCGCTGCCGATCAACTACTACACCACCGGCCTGGTCTACAACCGCGACCTGTTCAAGCAGGCCGGCCTCGACCCCGACAAGCCGCCGACCACCTGGGACGAGGTGCAGGCCGCGGCCAAGAAGATCGCCGCGCTCGGCAACGGCATCTCCGGCTACGAGGACTACAGCGGCGGCAACACCGGCGGCTGGCATTTCACCTCGGAGCTGTACAGCCTCGGCGGCAAGATGGTCTCGGACGACGGCAAGAAGGCCGCGTTCAACTCGGCCGAGGGCAAGCAGGTCCTCAAGCGCCTGCACGACATGCGCTTCACCGACCAGAGCATCGGCGCCACCCCGGTCACCCAGTGGGCCGACGCCTTCCCGCCGCTGGCCACCGGCAAGGTCGGCATGTTCCTCGGCGCCCCCGACGTCGTCAAGCACCTGATCGAGGTGCTCGGCGCCGACGCCAAGGCCTGGGGCCTCGGCCCGATGCCCGGCGCCACCGGCCCCGGCAACAGCCTCGGCGGCGGCGACCTCTACTACATCAAGAAAGGCCAGACCCCGAACCAGATCAAGGCCGAGATCGCCTGGATCAACTTCCAGTACCAGACCCCGGACGTCGGCCAGTTCAACTTCCCCCGCGCCAAGACCCTGGCCGGCAGCAGCAAGGACCCGGTCGCGATCGCCGTCCCGCAGCCGTACTTCTGGTCCGCCGACTCGCCGCAGATCAAGGCGATCACCGAGTCGCTGAAGACCAACGGCAACCTGCCGCTGTCCAACTACGACCCCTACATCAAGAACCCCACCAAGTCGATCACCGAGCCGCCGGCCGCCCAGCAGCTCTACAAGATCCTCGACACCGCGATGTCGGCCGCGATGACCGACCCGAACGCCAACCTCGACAGCGTGCTCGCCACCGCCGAGACCCAGGCCAACCAGATCCTGGCCAACCAGTGACCGGTGCCGCCGGCCGGACCGCCCCCTCCCGGCGGCCCGGCCGGCGGCCGGCACCCTGACGAGGAGCCATCCCCATGACCACCACGCTGAGCCGCGGACCGGCCCGCGCCGGGGCGGCCCGCACCGGGGCCAAGCCGTCGGGCGGCGCCCTGCGCCGCGCCGTCGCGCGCAACCTGCGCGCCCACGCCTTCCTGATCGGCGCCCTGCTCTGCTTCGCGCTGTTCACCTGGTACCCGATGGTCCGCGAGATCATCATGTCGTTCCAGAAGGTCCGCTACGGCGAGACCCACTGGGTCGGGTTCGACAACTTCCGGCAGATCTTCGCCGACCCGGAGTTCTGGCCCGCGTGGGGCCACACCCTCGAATTCACCGGCATCGCCCTGTTCTTCGGCTTCGTCGCCCCGTTCGTCACCGCCATCGTGATCAACGAGTTCCGGCACGCCCAGAGCTACCTGCGCATCCTGGTCTACCTGCCCGTGATGCTGCCCCCGGTCGCGGGCATCCTGCTGTTCAAGTACTTCATGGACCCCGGCTACGGCCTCTTCAACCAGATCCTGGAGTTCCTGCACCTGCCGACCTCGTCCTGGCTGGCCTCGCCGGACACCGCGATGTTCTCCCTGGTCATCGTCTCGACCTGGGCCAACATGGGCAGCGCCACCCTGGTCTACCTGGCCGCCCTGCAGAGCATCCCCGGCGAGCTCTACGAGGCCGCCGAACTGGACGGCGCCGGCGTGCTGCGCCGCATCTGGCACGTCACCGTGCCGCAGACCCGGCTGATCCTCTCGCTGATGCTGATGCTGCAGGTGGTCGCCACCATGCAGATGTTCACCGAGTCCTTCGTGCTCACCGGCGGCGGACCGCAGGGATCGACCACCACCGTGGTCTACATGCTCTACAACTACGCGTTCAACTTCGACAAGTTCAACACCGCAGCCGCGCTGGGCGTCGTCCTGCTGCTGGTACTCGGCGCGTTCTCCGCCCTCTACCTGTGGCTGGAGCGCCGGGGCGGGGAGGAGTGACGATGAGCAAGCCCGTCCACAGCGGCACCCGCACCCTGATCTCGCCGGTCCGGCTCAACCAGCCCGGCGGCCGGCGGATCTACCGGCTGGTGCTGGCGCTCACCCTGGCCGTCGCCACGGTCGTCTTCATCGGCCCGCTCTACTGGATGGCCACCGGCGGCTTCAAGTCCTCGCAGGAACTGGTCCGCACCCCGCCGACGCTCTTCCCGGAGAACCCCGGCACCCACGCCTTCACCGAGGCCTGGGACCGGCTCGGGATGGGACAGCTGCTGCTGAACACCGTCGTCTACGCCGGCGGCGCGCTCCTGCTCCAGCTGGTCTTCTGCGTCGCCGCCGCCTACTCGCTGTCCAAACTGCGGCCGATCTTCGGCAACGTGATCCTCGGCATGATGCTGGCCTCGATGATGATCCCGGCCGCCGCCCTGGTCATCCCGCAGTACCTGACGGTGCTCGACCTGCCGCTGATCCACGTGAACCTGCTGAACACCCCGTGGGTGATCTGGCTGCCCACCGTGGCCAACGCGTTCAACGTCTTCCTGCTCAAGCGGTTCTTCGACTCGATCCCCAACGAACTGCTCGACGCGGCGTCCATCGACGGGGCCGGGCCGCTGCGGGTGCTGTGGTCGGTCATCCTGCCGCTGTCCCGGCCGATCCTCGGCGTCGTCTCGATCTTCGGCCTGGTCGCGGTCTGGAAGGACTTCCTCTGGCCGCTGATCACCGTCCCCGCCCATGAGACGCTCAACGTGGGCGTCAACACCGCGGCCACCTCGATGCCGCAGAACACCCTGATCGCCGGACTCTTCCTCGCCTCCCTCCCGACCATCGCCCTGTTCCTGGTCTTCCAGCGCAACATCATGGCCGGCCTCACCGCGGGCAGCCTCAAGGGCTGAGCCCCGGTCCGACGACCTCGGTCCAACAACGTCTGAAAGGAAACCCTGACCGTGTCAGAGCAGTGGTGGCGGAACGCGGCGATCTACCAGGTGTACCCGCGCAGTTTCGTCGACGGCAACGGCGACGGGATCGGGGACCTCGCCGGAGTGCGCGCGAAGCTTCCGTACCTCGCCGAACTCGGTGTCGACGCCATCTGGTTCAACCCCTGGTACCCCTCCCCGATGGCCGACGGCGGCTACGACGTCGCCGACTACCGCGGCGTCGAACCGGTCTTCGGCACCCTGGAGGAGGCCGAACTGCTCGTCGACGAGGCCCAGCAGCTCGGCCTGCGCACCATCGTCGACATCGTCCCCAACCACGTCTCCGACCAGCACCCCTGGTTCCGGGCCGCCCTCGCCGCCGCCCCCGGCAGCCCCGAGCGCGACCTGTTCCACTTCCGCGAGGGCCGCGGCGCCGACGGCGAACTCCCGCCCAACGACTGGAAGTCCGAGTTCGGCGGCTGCCCCTGGACCCGGCTCCCCGACGGCCAGTGGTACCTGCACCTGTTCGCCGCCGCCCAACCCGACCTCAACTGGGACCACCCCGCCGTCCGCGAGGAACACCTGGAGATCCTCCGGTTCTGGTTCGACCGCGGCGCCGCCGGCGTCCGGATCGACTCGGCCGGCCTGCTCACCAAGGACCCCGACCTCGCCGACGTCGAACCCGGCCGCCCGCACCCCTACGTCGACCGCGACGACCTGCACGACATCTACCGCAGCTGGCGCGCCGTCGCCGACTCCTACAGCCCGCCACGCGTCCTGATCGGCGAGATCTGGGTCCCCGACGCCGAGCGTTTCGCCCGCTACCTGCGCCCGGACGAAATGCACACCGCGTTCAACTTCGACTTCCTGGCCCGCCCCTGGGACGCCGCCGCGCTGCGTGAGTCCATCGACACCACCCTCGCCGCGCACGCCCCCGTCGGCGCCCCCGCGACCTGGGTGCTCGCCAACCACGACATCACCCGCACCGTCACCCGCTACGGCCGCGAGGACACCCGCTTCCAGTTCGCCACCAAGTCCTTCGGCACCCCCACCGACCTCGACCTCGGCCGCCGCCGCGCCCGCGCCGCCGCCCTGCTCAGCATGGCGCTGCCCGGCGCGCTCTACCTCTACCAGGGCGAGGAACTCGGCCTGCCCGAGGTCGAGGACCTCCCGCTGGACACCCTCCAGGACCCGATGCACTTCCGCTCCGGCGGCACCGACCCGGGCCGCGACGGCTGCCGCGTCCCGATCCCCTGGAGCGGCACCCACCCGCCCTACGGCTTCACCCGCGACGGCAAGGACCCCTGGCTCCCGCAGCCCCTCGACTGGGCCCCGCTCACCGTCGAGGCCCAGCACGGCGACCCGTCCTCCATGCTCACCCTCTACCGCGAGGGCATCCGGCTCCGCCGCGAACTGCGCGGCGAGTTCGCCTGGGCCGAGGACGCCCCCGAAGGCGTCCTCTCCTTCCGCCGCGGCGACGTCCGCTGCCTGGTCAACCTCTCCACCTCGCCGCTCCCGCTCGACGGCGAGATCCTGCTGGCCTCCGGCGAACTCACCGACGGCCACCTCCCCACCGACACGGCGGTCTGGCTCCGGTAGGGGAAACCGAAGCACAACCAGGGGCGCGGGGAACCGCGCGGCCAAGCGAGCACGCACCGCCGGATCGCGACGCAGGCCAATGGCTTGCACTGTCCCGCGACCTCGCCGACGCGCGACTCCCGCCGCGCGCAGTTCCCCGCGCCCCTGTCTCCGCTCTCCCGCGCAGCTAGTTGCACCAGCCGTCCCGGTACGCCTCCCAGTGGTCCGGCGTGGCCGCGAAGTCCACGTACAGGGCGAGGCCGAAGTTCCGCCGGCCGTTCGGGCCGAGGGCCAGTCGTGCGCCGCGGACCGCCGCGCGGACGGTCTCCGCGGCGCCGCGGTGGGTGGGCGTGTCGGCCCAGTAGGCCGGCAGGCCCATGAGCAGGTCGACGCCCGGCGGGGTGTGGGCCAGGGCCAGCGCGGTCTGCCGGGCGACGTAGCCGCCGTACAGCGACTCGACCGGCATCGAGGTGTCGTACGACATCACCGCGACCTGGTCGACCCTCCGCGCCGCCGCCGCGAAGTACGCCGCGGACCAGTACTTGCCGTGCCCGCTGAGCGCGAGGGCGACCCGCCCCAGCCCCGGGACGGGATCGATCTGCGGGGCCGCGACGGACAGCGGCACCGACCGGGCGGCGGTGAGCGCGTGCACCTGGTCGAGCAGGGCGAGGAACCCGGCCGAGCCCGAGTGCACGGGCTCCAGGTCGAGGTGGACGCCGTCGAAGCCCAGGTCGAGGACCTGCCGCGCGGCGCCGGTGATCCGGTCCCGGACGTCGGGGCGGTCCAGGTGCAGCCCCTCCTTCTCGGGCGCCACCACGTCGCCCAGCCAGGACTGGACCCGCACCCCCGGCATCGCCGCGTGCGCCCGGGCCAGGAAGTCCGCCGCGCCGGGCGCCAGCGCCGGGTCGAGCGAGCCGTCGTGCGCCAGCGGCCCGGTGTGCACGTACAGGTCGTGGATGCCGGTGCTGCGCACCTTCGCGGCCAGCGCGGTCAGCTCCTCGGGCGTGCGCCGCCCGTCGACCCAGGCGTGGCCGAGCCAGATCGCGTCCTTGCCGCGGGTGCGGGCGTCCGCCGCCGGGTCGCCGGCGTACTCCCAGCGCAGCGCGGCGGCCCCGCCGAGCACCGGCAGCAGGAGCAGGGCGAGGACGGTGCCGAGCGCGGTGAGGACGCGGCGCGGCCGGCTCCACCGGGTGCGCCCGCGCCAGCGGCGGCGCGCCCGGGCCGGCAGTGTCCGCCATTCGGATGCACGCGGGGTGCGCGCGGCGCGCTTCCACCGGCTCTGTTCCCCCCAAGCGGGCATGATCGTGCTCCCTTCCGGTGGACAAGGACGCCCAGGATTCGAAACGGGTTCCGTCCGGCCGGGGTGGGACCGATACCCTGGCGGGGTGCGTCCCCGGTCCAGCGGGAGCGCATAGCCGACAGCCGTCGCACTCAGGGAGCAGCCACATGGCCACCGTTGTACCCACCTCCGCCCAGCAGGACCGCGCCGACGCCCTGCGCGAGGCACTCGCCACCCGGGTGGTGGTGGCCGACGGTGCGATGGGCACCATGCTCCAGGCGCAGGAGCCGACGATGGAGGACTTCCAGCAGCTGGAGGGCTGCAACGAGGTCCTGAACGTCACCCGTCCCGACATCGTGCGCTCGGTGCACGAGGCGTACTTCGCGGTCGGCGTGGACTGCGTGGAGACCAACACCTTCGGCGCCAACCACTGGGCGCTGAGCGAGTACGACATCCCCGAGCGGATCTTCGAGCTGTCCGAGGCCGGTGCCCGGATCGCCCGGGAGACGGCCGACGCCTTCACCGCGGAGGACGGCCGCACCCGCTGGGTGCTCGGCTCGATGGGCCCGGGCACCAAGCTGCCGACCCTCGGCCACACCACCTTCGAGGTGGTCCGCGAGGGCTTCCGGCAGAACGCGGCGGGCCTGATCGCGGGCGGCGTGGACGCGCTGCTGATCGAGACCAGCCAGGACCTGCTCCAGACCAAGGCGTCGGTGCTGGGCTGCCAGGTTGCCCTGGCGGAGGCCGGGGTGAGCCTGCCGATCCTCGCCCAGGTCACCGTCGAGACCACCGGCACCATGCTGCTGGGCTCGGAGATCGGCGCGGCGCTGACCGCGCTGGAGCCGCTGGGCATCGACTTCATCGGGATGAACTGCGCCACCGGCCCGGCCGAGATGAGCGAGCACCTGCGCTACCTGGCGAAGAACGCCAAGGTCGGCCTCTCCTGCATGCCGAACGCCGGCCTGCCGGTGCTCACCAAGGACGGCGCGCACTACCCGCTCAGCCCCGAGGAGCTGGCCGACGCGCACGAGGGCTTCGTCCGCGACTACGGCCTGGCCCTGGTCGGCGGCTGCTGCGGCACCACCCCCGAGCACCTGCGCCGGGTGGTCGAGCGGGTCCAGGGCCTGCCGGTCACCGCCCGCGACCCGCGCCCCGAGGCGGCCGCCGCCTCGCTCTACCAGGCGGTGCCGTTCCGGCAGGACACCTCCTACCTGGCGATCGGCGAGCGCACCAACGCCAACGGCTCGAAGAAGTTCCGCGAGTCGATGATCGCGGGGGACTGGCAGAGCTGCGTGGAGATCGCCCGCGAGCAGATCCGCGAGGGCGCCCACCTGCTCGACCTGTGCGTGGACTACGTCGGCCGCGACGGCGTCGCCGACATGCGCGAGATCGCCGGCCGGCTGGCCACCGCCTCCACCCTGCCGATCGTGCTGGACTCCACCGAGCCGCCGGTGCTCGAGGCCGGCCTGGAGATGCTGGGCGGCCGGGCGGTCCTCAACTCGGTCAACTACGAGGACGGCGACGGCCCCGACACCCGGTTCGGCCGGATCGCCGCGCTGGCCCGCGAGCACGGCGCCGGCCTGATCGCGCTGACCATCGACGAGCAGGGCCAGGCCCGCACCGCCGAGACCAAGGTCGCCATCGCCGAGCGGCTGATCGAGCAGCTGGGCCGCGAGTACGGCATCCACGAGTCCTCGATCCTGGTCGACTGCCTGGCCTTCACCCTGGCCACCGGCCAGGAGGAGTCCCGGCGCGACGGCATCGAGACCATCGAGGCGATCCGCGAGCTCAAGCGCCGCCACCCGGACGTGCAGACCACCCTGGGCCTGTCGAACATCTCCTTCGGCCTCAACCCGGCCGCCCGCCAGGTGGTCAACTCGGTCTTCCTGCACGAGTGCGTCGAGGCTGGCCTGGACTCGGCGATCGTGCACGCCGCCAAGATCCTGCCGATGAACCGCATCCCGGAGGACCGCCGGCAGACCGCCCTGGACTTGGTCTATGACCGGCGCAGCGAGGGCTACGACCCGCTGCAGAAGCTGCTCCAGCTGTTCGAGGGCGTCTCCGCCGCCTCCAGCGCCGCGTCCAAGGCCGAGGAACTGGCCGCCCTCCCGCTGGAGGAGCGCCTCCAGCGCCGGATCATCGACGGCGAGCGCAACGGCCTGGAGGCCGACCTGGACGCCGCGCTGGCCGAACGCCCGGCGCTGGAGATCATCAACGACACGTTGCTGTCCGGCATGAAGGTGGTCGGCGAGCTGTTCGGCTCCGGCGAGATGCAGCTGCCGTTCGTACTCCAGTCCGCCGAGGTGATGAAGGCCGCCGTCGCGCACCTCGAACCGCACATGGAGAAGTCCGACAGCGAGGGCAAGGGCACCATCGTGCTGGCCACCGTCAAGGGCGACGTGCACGACATCGGCAAGAACCTGGTCGACATCATCCTGTCCAACAACGGCTACAACGTCGTCAACCTGGGCATCAAGCAGCCGGTGTCGGCGATCGTCGAGGCCGCCCAGGAGCACAAGGCCGACGTGATCGGCATGTCCGGCCTGCTGGTCAAGTCCACGGTGATCATGAAGGAGAACCTGGAGGAGCTCAACCAGCGCGCGCTGGCCGCCGACTTCCCGGTGATCCTCGGCGGCGCCGCCCTCACCCGCGCCTACGTCGAGCAGGACCTGCACGAGATCTACGACGGCGAGGTCCGCTACGCCCGGGACGCCTTCGAGGGCCTGCGGCTGATGGACGCCCTGATCGGCATCAAGCGCGGCGTGCCCGGCGCGACCCTGCCCGAGCTGCGCAAGCGCCGGCACGCCCGGGTCGAGGTGGAGGAGCCGGACGAGGCCGACCTCGGCCAGATCCGCTCCGACGTGGCCGTCGACAACCCGGTCCCCGTCCCGCCGTTCTGGGGCGACCGGATCATCAAGGGCATCCCGTTCCAGGACTACGCCTCCTGGCTGGACGAGGACGCCCTGTTCAAGGGGCAGTGGGGCCTCAAGGGCGGCCGCAGCGGAGGCCCGTCCTACGAGGAGCTGGTGGAGACCGAGGGCCGCCCGCGGCTGCGCGGCTGGCTGGACCGGCTGCAGACCGAGGGCTGGCTGGAGCCCGCCGTGGTCTACGGCTACTTCCCGGCCAACTCCAAGGGCGACGACCTGATCCTGTACCGCGAGGACGGCTCCGAGCTGACCAGGTTCACCTTCCCCCGCCAGCGCCGCGGCCGCCGGCTCTGCCTGGCCGACTTCTTCCGCCCCGAGGAGTCCGGCGAGCGCGACGTGGTCGGCCTCCAGGTGGTCACCATGGGCAACCGGATCTCCGAGGCCGCCAACGAGCTGTTCGCCGGCAACTCCTACCGCGACTACCTCGAACTGCACGGCCTGTCCGTCCAGTTGGCGGAGGCGCTGGCCGAGTTCTGGCACGCCCGGGTCCGCTACGAGCTGGGCTTCGGCGACGAGGACCCGCAGGACGTGCGCGACATGTTCGCGCTCAAGTACCGCGGCGCCCGCTTCTCGCTCGGCTACGGCGCCTGCCCCGAGCTGGAGGACCGGGCCAAGATCGCCGAGCTGCTGCGCCCCGAGCGGGTCGGCGTGATCCTCTCCGAGGAGTACCAGCTGCACCCCGAGCAGTCCACCGACGCCATCGTGCTCCACCACCCCGAGGCCAAGTACTTCAACGCGCGCTAGACCTTCCACCGGAGATCATCCGTTCGCCCCGCCGCCGCCCGGTGCAATCCGACCGGGCGGGCGTATTCTTGATGATCCTGAACGGGCCGGTCCGCAGACCAGCGGGCCGGCCCGCGCCATCCCCGGACGCGCCGCGACCGCACCGCGCCGGGCCACCCACCAGGAAGGACGGCGCGCATGACGACGGTCTCGACCCCGGTCCGCATCGGCGGAGACGGCGAGGACGGCGGCCTGCACGCCGTCCTGCTCGACATGGACGGCACCCTGGTCGACACCGAGGACCTCTGGTGGCAGGCCGAGGCCGACCTGTTCGCCGAACTCGGCCACCTCCTCACCGCCGAGGACCGCACCCACGTGGTCGGCGGGCCGATGACCCGGGTGATCGACTACCTGATCACCCGCACCGGGGTCACCCTCAGCCCCGCCGAACTGACCGTCCTGATCAACCAGCGCTTCGTCGACCTGCTGGCCGGCGGCGTCCCGCTGATGCCCGGCGCCGAGCGGCTGCTCAACACCCTGGCCGCGCACGGCGTCCCGGCCGCCCTGGTGTCCGCCTCGCACCGGCACATCATCGACATCGTGCTGCGCAGCCTGGGCGCCCGGCACTTCGCCTTCACCGTGGCCGGCGACGAGGTCGCCCGCACCAAGCCGCACCCCGACCCCTACCTGGCCGCCGCCGCCCGGCTCGGCGCGCACCCGGCCCGCTGCGTGGTCATCGAGGACACCCCCACCGGCGTCGCCGCCGCCGAGGCGGCCGGCTGCCCGGTCATCGCGATCCCCTCGATCGCCCCGATCGGGCCCGCCCCCGGCCGCCTGGTGCTGCCCTCGCTGGAGCACGTCGACCTCGGCCTGCTGCGCACCCTGGCCGGCGCCCGGGTGTGACGCGGAGTGCGGGGCGGGGTGTGAGGTTCGTCTCCCTCACCCCCTTTGTCGGTTTCGTTCCGCGTTCGGTGGTACGCGGAACGTATCCGGCCGCGCGGACGAAAACGGGCATTGGCTGACAACTCGTCGGCTGAGCGGACAAGGCCCTGCGAACCGCGCGCCCGCGCCCGCCGCACGCCCGGTGACCCTCCGGGACCGATGTGGCACGCTAAGGCCGCACCAGTCCCCGCGCCGCCCCACCCGAAAAACCGGGTACCGGGCGCGCACGCGGGCCGTACCAGACCCGCCACCGCCGCCACACCCAGGCGCCGGACGGCGGGCCACCGGCGACAGCCGGCCGCACGCAGTGAGGAAGACCACCCCGCATGACGACGCCCAACCGCCTGGCCGTGCTCAGCTGCGCCGCCCTCGTCGCCACCACGGCGGCGGGCTGCGCCTCCGTCGAGAAGGTCGCCGGCGGCGGTGGCAACGAGACGATCACCATGGGCACCACCAGCGTGACCAGCGTGCTGGACCCGGCCGGCGCGTACGACGCGGGCTCCTGGCTGATCCTCAACAACACCTTCCAGTCGCTGCTGAGCTTCCCCTCCGGCGCGACCGAGCCGCAGCCCGACGCCGCCGAGTCCTGCCAGTTCACCAGCGCCGACGCGCTCACCTACACCTGCAAGCTGCGCGGCGGCCTGAAGTTCTCCAACGGGCACCCGCTGACCGCCCAGGACGTCAAGTTCTCGATCGACCGGGTCAAGAAGATCGACGACCCGTCCGGCCCCGCCTCGCTGCTGTCCACCATCGCCTCGGTGGAGACCTCCGGCGACCGCGACATCACCTTCCACCTGGACAGCCCCGACGCGGTGCTCCCGGCCAAGCTGGCCTCCGCGGCCGGCTCGATCGTCGACCACCAGGTCTTCCCGGCCGACAAGCTGCTCGGCAACGGCTCCCTGGTCGGCTCCGGCCCGTACCGGATCGACTCGGTCGAGATGGACGGCAAGGCCCCCAGCAAGGTCCTGCTCAGCGCCAACTCCGGCTACCAGGGCACCGCCAAGCTCCAGAACGGCAAGTTCGCGGTGCGCTACTTCGACAAGCCCGAGGAGCTGAAGTCCGCCCTCGACAGCGGCGCGGTCGACCTCACCGACAACAGCCTCGACCCCGGCGCGGCCGCCCAGATCAAGAGCGACGACCTGGCCGGCACCGGCAAGCTCCGGGTCGCCGAGGGCGCCTCGGGCGAGACCCGTTACCTGGTCTTCAACACCAAGGACGAGACCGGCGGCAACCAGGCCGTCCGGCAGGCCGCCGCCCAGCTGGTCGACCGCAAGGCGATCTCCCACGACGTCTACGCGGGCACCGTGCAGCCGCTCTACTCGATCGTCCCGGCGGGCGTGGCCGGCCACACCACCGCGTTCTTCGACAAGTACGGCGAGCCCGACCCGGCCAAGGCCAAGCGCATCCTCACCAACGCGCACGTCGCCACCCCGGTCAAGCTCACCCTGACCTGGTCCCGGGCCCGGGCCGGCGCCGCCGAGCTGGAGTCCGTCAAGCAGCAGCTGGAGAACGGCGGCCTGTTCCAGGTCACCGTCCAGCAGGAGCCCGACTGGACGGCCTTCCAGGCCGGCTGGAAGAACGGCGGCTACCAGGCGTACACCGTCGGCTGGACCCCCGACTACTCCGACGCCGACGACTACATCAGCCCGCTGGTGGTCGGCGGCGGCGCCTTCCACAACGGCTGGGACAACCCGCAGATCAGCGGCAAGCTGGTGCCGGACTCGATCAAGCTCACCGACCGCTCCGGCGGCGGCGCCTACGACCAGATCCAGAAGATCCTGGCCGACGCCGTCCCGATGGTCCCCCTGTTCCAGAACAAGTCCTTCTACGTGTACCAGCCCGCCATCACCGGCGTGGACTCCACCGTGGACAGCAGCGGCGTGTTCCGGTTCTGGGAGATCGGCCGCACCGCGAAGTAACGATCCGCCGGCACGCCGAACGGCCCGCCACCCCCTCGGGGGCGACGGGCCGTTCGGCGCTCCCGCCCGCGGCTACAGCGCGCCCGGGCGCACCAGGCCGCTCTCGTACGCGTACACCGCCGCCTGTACCCGGTCGCGCAGCTGGAGCTTGGTCAGCACGTGGCCCACGTGCGTCTTCACCGTGGTCTCCGAGACGAACAGCTCGGCGGCGATCTCCGCGTTCGACAGCCCGCGCGCCACCAGCCGCAGCACCTCCACCTCGCGCTCGGTCAGCACCGTCAGCGCCTGCGGCGGCGCCTCGTCGCCCGAGGGCAGCTTGGTGGCGTACATGTCCAGCAGCCGGCGGGTCACCGACGGGGCCAGCATCGCCGCGCCGTCCGCCACCACCCGGATCGCCTGCACCAGCTCCTCGGCCGGCACGTCCTTGAGCAGGAAGCCGCTGGCCCCCGCCCGCAGCGCCTCCACCACGTACTCGTCCAGGTCGAAGGTGGTCAGCACCAGCACCTTCGCCGGGCCGTCCCGGTCCGGGCCGGCGATCCGCCGGGTCGCCTCCACGCCGTCCATCCGCGGCATCCGGATGTCCATCAGCACCACGTCCGGCTGCAGGGCGCGGACCTGGTCCAGCGCCTGCTGCCCGTCGCCCGCCTCGCCGACCACCACCAGGTCGGACTCCGCCTCCAGGATCATCCGGAAACCGGTACGCAGCAGCGGCTGGTCGTCCACCAGCAGCACACGGATCGTCACCTACGACTCCTTGCCAGGAATGGTCACAGTTACCGGCAGCGGGTACGGCGGGGGAGTGCCGCCGAACTCCGGGCAGGACGCCTTGTGGTCGCACCAGTCGCACAGCCGGTTGCGCGTCGCCGGGAAGTCGCCGGTGGCCACCGCCGCCGAGATCGCCTCCCACAGCGCCTCCAGCTTGCGCTCCACCGCGAGCAGGTCGGCCTCGTCCGGGTCGTACGTCACCACGTCCCCGCCGCCGCCCAGGTAGACCAGCTGCAGGCGCTTGGGGACCACGCCCCGCCAGCGCCACACCACCAGCGCGTAGAACTTCATCTGGAACATCGCCCGGCCCTCGAAGTCCCGCGAGGGCGCCCGGCCGGTCTTGTAGTCCACCAGCCGCACCTCGCCGGAGGGCGCGACGTCCACCCGGTCGATGTACCCGCGCAGCAGCAGGCCGGAGGCCAGCGAGGTCTCCACGTACAGCTCCCGCTCCACCGGGTGCAGCCGGGTCGGGTCCTCCAGCCGGAACCAGCGGCGCACCAGCTTCTCGGCGTCCGCCAGCCAGTGGGCCAGCTCCTCCGGCGCGCCCGGGAACAGTTCCGCCAGCTCCGG
Organism: Kitasatospora sp. SolWspMP-SS2h; assembly: GCF_003259315.1. GTDB lineage: Bacteria > Actinomycetota > Actinomycetes > Streptomycetales > Streptomycetaceae > Kitasatospora > Kitasatospora fiedleri. Next base: position 255,793 of record NZ_QLLT01000002.1, read on the forward strand.
CCGTTCCCCCAGCAACCGCTCCCACTGCGGGCCCAGCAGCCCGAGCGCCCGCTCCGGCGTGCGCTCGGCCGGCGGGTGGTCGAACAGCCGCTCCAGCACCGCGTGCACCAGCGTCCCCCGGGTGGCGGCGGCGCTCGGCGGCTCCGGCAGCCGGTCGATCACCCGCAGCCGGTACAGCAGCGGGCAGGTCATGAAGTCACCCGCCCGGGACGGCGACAGCCCGGTCGGCCGGGCGGCCGGACGCGGGGCGGGCGAGGGGTCGGTCTGCTGCATGCCACGACCCTATTGCACCGGACCGACCGCACGGGCGGACGGGCCGCGCACGGGTCGGGGCGCGGGATCGGGGAAAAGGGGAGGGCGGGGGCACCGCCGTTCCCGCCGGGAGATCACGTAGCGTACGAGGCACCAGCGGACGGCGAGAGAGGAGCACGGTGAACGACACCGAGGGGCGGGCACCGGAGAGGCCGAAGCCGGAGCCCGACGACCAGCCGCGCGGCGGCATCCTGATGGGCCGCCCGTTCGGCGTGCCCGTCTACGTCACCCCGTCCTGGTTCCTGGTCGCCGCGCTGATCACCTGGATCTTCGGCAGCCGCCTCGCCGACGTCCTGCCCGACCTCGGCGCCGCCCGCTACCTGCTCGCCTTCTCCTTCGCCGTCGCCTTCTACGGCTCCGTCCTGGTCCACGAGCTAGCCCACACCCTGGTCGGCCTGCGCTACAAGCTCGGGGTGCGCCGCATCCAGCTCCAGTTCCTCGGCGGCGTCTCCGAGATCGAGAAGGAGGCCGACCGCCCCTGGCGCGAGTTCTGGCTCGCCTTCGTCGGCCCGCTGCTCTCGCTCGTCCTCGGCGGCGCCTTCTGGCTCGGCCTGCGCGCCGTCGAACCCGCCACCGTCCCCGGCGTGCTGCTCGCCGGGCTGATGGTCTCCAACCTGGTGGTCGCCGCCTTCAACCTGCTCCCCGGCCTCCCGCTGGACGGCGGCCGGATGCTGCGGGCCGTGGTCTGGGCCTGCACCGGCAAGCCGATGAAGGGCACCCTGGCGGCGGTCTGGGTCGGCCGCGCGCTGGCCGTCGCCGTCGTCCTCGGCCTGCCGGTCTTCAGCTCCTCCCAGGACGTCGAGCGCTCCGCCACCGAGGCCATGGTCGACGGCGTGCTCGCCGCGATCCTCGGCTTCATCATCTGGCAGGGCGCCGGGAACTCGCTGCGCAACGCCCGCCTCAAGGAGGTGCTGCCCCGGCTCAGGATCCGCGAGCTGGCCCGCCGCAGCATCGACGTCCCCGCCGACACCCCCCTCGGCGAGGCCATGCGCCGGGCCCGCGAGGCGCACGCCGGGGCGATCGTGGTGGTCGACGGCCGGGGCGAGCCGACCGCCGTGGTCAAGGAGTCCGCGGTCAGCGCCGTCCCCGAGCACCGCCGCCCCTGGGTCGCCGTCACCGCCGTCTCCCGCGACCTCGAACCCGGCCTCACCGTCCCCGTCGACCTGGCCGGCGAGCAGATCCTCGACGTGCTGCGCCGCGCCCCCGCCACCGAGTACCTGGTGGTCCGGCCGGACGGCTCGGTCTACGGCGTGCTCTCGCTCAGCGACCTCGAACGCAGGCTCACCGCCGCGCTGCTCGGCCGGGCCGCCGGAGCGGACTGATCATGTGGTCGGGGGCAGCCCCCCGGCTCCCGTAGGATGGCCCCCATGTCCGAACCGACCGGTGCCGCCCGCCGACGCGGGCCCTTCCAGGTCGGGGACCAGGTCCAGCTGACCGACCCCAAGGGCCGCCACTACACGTTCACGCTCCAGGCCGGGAACCAGTTCCACACCCACAAGGGTGCGTTCCCGCACGACGAGCTGATCGGCGCTCCCGAGGGCACGGTCGTCCGCACGACGGGCAACGTCCCGTACCTCGCGCTGCGCCCCCTGCTCCCCGACTACGTCCTGTCCATGCCGCGCGGCGCGGCCGTGATCTACCCCAAGGACGCGGGGCAGATCCTGGCCATGGCCGACATCTTCGCCGGCGCCAGGGTGGTCGAGGCGGGCGTCGGCTCCGGCGCCCTCTCCACCTACCTGCTGCGCGCCGTCGGCGACACCGGCATGCTCGCCTCCTACGAGCGCCGGCAGGACTTCGCCGACATCGCCCAGGGCAACGTCGAGCGCTACTTCGGCGGCCCGCACCCGGCCTGGAAGCTCACCGTCGGCGACCTCCAGGACAACCTGGTCGAGGCCGACGTCGACCGGGTCATCCTCGACATGCTCGCCCCCTGGGAGTGCCTGGACGTCGCCTCCAAGGCGCTCGTCCCCGGCGGCCTGATCTGCTGCTACGTGGCCACCACCACGCAGATGTCGCGCACCGTCGAGGCGCTGCGCGAGCACGGCACCTTCACCGAGCCGCAGGCCTGGGAGACCATGGTCCGCACCTGGCACCTGGAGGGCCTCGCCGTCCGCCCGGACCACCGGATGATCGGCCACACCGGCTTCCTGCTCACCGCCCGCCGCCTCGCCGACGGCGTCGAGCCCCCGCTGCGCCGCCGCCGCCCCGCGAAGGGCTCCTACGGCGAGGACTACGAGACCGGCCCGGAGAGCGAGCTGACGCTCGCCGAGCGCGCGGCCGTCCGCAAGGCCCAGCGCGAGGCCGCCTCGCACGACGCGCGGGACCTCCCGCAGTAACGGCGCACCGACAGCCAGGTCGCACGGGAACGGCGGGTCACCGCCCGCCCCGCGACCTGGCTGTCGGCGTTCCCCGGCCCGCCCGGACGCCCCCGCGCCCCGGCCGGGCGACGGCCCGCGCCGGTGTGCGAGGATGCGCGCACCGGAAAGGGGAGTCTCGTGGTGACGGAGCGTCGGATACCCGGGCACGCGCGCTCGGGGTTGAAGCACTGGGTGCTGGTCGCGGCGGGGTGCGCGGCCGTGGTGGGCGGGGCGCTGGGGGCGACCTCGGCGACCGGGGCCGTGACGGCCGGTCAACCGGCCGCGGAACCGGCGGCCGACTCGACGGCGGGCACGGCGGGGTCGGCGGCCCCGACCGAGGCGGACCTGTCGAAGGTGCGCTTCCCCCTCGACTGCGGGCCCTTCCCGGTCGCGGTGAGCCTGCGGACGGCCGCGGTGCTGGGCGGCGCCCCGGTGACCGTCGCCGCCGCGCACTGCCAGGCCGACATGGGCACTCCGCCGGACGGGGTGTTCCTGGTCGGACCGGACGGCCCGCCCGCCGTGCTGCTGCCCGACACCGAGGGCCTGACCGTCACCGAGCTGGCGATCCGCAGTGACGGCTCGATCCGCGGCAGGGCCCGCGGCTACTCCTCGCCGGACGTGCCGCGCTTCGCGCCCGACCTGGAGGTCGAGCTGACCTGGAAGCGGGCCGGCGGCGGGGCGTGGACGAAGACCGAGACCGCCACGCCGGTCCGCGGCAGCTGAGGACCGGTCAGCCCGGCCGCCCGGGCCGGCCCGGTCCGCCGGGTCAGTCCGCGTCCGGCCCGTAGACCTCGACGCCGTCCGCCGCGCGGCGGACGTGGATGCAGTCGCCCGGGCAGTCCTTGGCCGAGTCCACCACGTCCTGAAGGAGCGTCAGCGGCACGGGCACCGTCTCGCCCGGCTGCTGGCGCAGTTCGTCGTCCGCGCCCTTCACGTAGGCCAGCCCGTCGATGTCGAGCTCGAAGACCTCGGGCGCGTACTGCGCGCAGATGCCGTCGCCGGTGCACAGATCCTGGTCGATCCAGACTTCGAGTGCCTCGCCAGTCCCCGCCATTGCCCCTGCCGTTTCTGCTCTGGTCGCCCCGCATTCGGGGACATTCCTGTCACGATACATCCGCGCTGCTTTGAACCGTTGAGCGGTGGGCATCTCCTCTACCAGAGGGGAAGCGAGCGGGGCGGACATCGGACACGCCCGATCCATCTTTCTGATCTAGGGGTTTACATGACCCTGGTGCCAGGTAGGTTTGGGTCGTCCAGCTCCCCCAGGAGGAGGTGAGGACCGTGGCAGCCCACGATGACGACTACGACCGCAGCGCCGGCAGGCCCGCACGGGGGTCCGACGAGGCCGCACAGGTCTCGTACCTCGAGCAGGAGATCGCCGTCCTGCGGCGCAGGCTCGCCGATTCTCCGCGCAGCTCAAGAGTTCTTGAGGAGCGGATCGTCGAGCTCCAGAACAGCTTGGCCGGCGTGACCGCCCAGAACGAGCGGCTCGTCGCCACCCTGCGCGAGGCCCGCGACCAGATCGTGGCTCTCAAGGAGGAGGTCGACCGGCTCGCACAGCCGCCGGCCGGGTTCGGCACCTTCCTCGAGAAGAACGAGGACGGCACCGCCGACATCTTCACCGGTGGCCGCAAGCTCCGGGTCAACGTCAGCCCCGGCGTCGAGCTGGACGAGCTGCGCCGCGGCCAGGAGGTGATGCTCAACGAGGCGCTGAACGTCGTCGAGGCGATGGCGTTCGAGCGGATCGGCGAGATCGTCACGCTCAAGGAGGTGCTGGAGGGCGGCGACCGCGCGCTGGTCGTCGGCCACACCGACGAGGAGCGGGTGGTCCGGCTCGCCGAGCCGCTGCACGGCGTCACGATCAGGGCGGGCGACGCCCTGCTGCTGGAGCCGCGCTCCGGCTACGTGTACGAGGTGGTGCCGAAGTCCGAGGTCGAGGAGCTGGTCCTCGAGGAGGTCCCGGACATCGACTACCGGCAGATCGGCGGCCTCGCCGGCCAGATCGAGCAGATCAGGGACGCGGTCGAGCTGCCCTACCTGCACGCCGACCTGTTCAAGGAGTACGAGCTCCGGCCGCCCAAGGGCGTCCTGCTCTACGGCCCGCCCGGCTGCGGCAAGACGCTGATCGCCAAGGCGGTGGCCAACTCACTGGCCAAGAAGGTCGCCGAGGTGACCGGCCGGCCGCAGGGCAAGAGCTACTTCCTGAACATCAAGGGCCCCGAGCTGCTCAACAAGTACGTCGGCGAGACCGAGCGGCAGATCCGCCTGGTCTTCCAGCGGGCCCGGGAGAAGGCCAGCGAGGGCACACCCGTCATCGTCTTCTTCGACGAGATGGAGTCGCTCTTCCGCACCCGCGGCTCCGGCGTCAGCTCGGACGTGGAGAACACCATCGTCCCGCAGCTGCTGGCGGAGATCGACGGCGTGGAGGGCCTGGAGAACGTCATCGTCATCGGCGCCTCCAACCGCGAGGACATGATCGACCCGGCGATCCTGCGGCCCGGCCGCCTGGACGTCAAGATCAAGATCGAGCGGCCGGACGCCGAGGCGGCCAAGGACATCTTCTCCAAGTACCTGCGGGACACCCTCCCCTTCCACCCGGACGACCTCAAGGAGCACGACGGCTCGGTGTCGGTCACCGTCGCCGCCATGATCCAGTCGGTGGTCGAGCGGATGTACTCGGAGACCGAGGAGAACCGCTTCCTGGAGGTCACCTACGCCAACGGTGACAAGGAAGTGCTGTTCTTCAAGGACTTCAACTCCGGCGCGATGATCCAGAACATCGTCGACCGGGCGAAGAAGATGGCCATCAAGGACTACCTCGACCACGGCCAGCGCGGTCTGCGCGTCTCCCACCTGCTCGCCGCCTGCGTGGACGAGTTCAAGGAGAACGAGGACCTGCCGAACACCACCAACCCGGACGACTGGGCCCGCATCTCCGGCAAGAAGGGCGAGCGGATCGTCTTCATCCGCACCCTCGTCACCGGTAAGCAGGGCGCCGAGTCCGGCCGCTCCATCGACACCGTCGCCAACACCGGGCAGTACCTGTAGCACGCGCACCACCCCGTCCGGCTGCGGCGCTCGGCAGGGCTCCGCGGCCGGACGGTGCGTCTGCACCGGCACCGCCCAGCAGTACCCAGCAGGACCCACAGGTCAGGAGGGCCGCATGACCGTACGGCGCGTGATGGGGATCGAGACCGAGTACGGCATCTCCGTGCCCGGCCACCCCAACGCCAACGCCATGCTCACCTCGTCCCAGATCGTCAACGCGTACGCGGCGGCGATGCACCGGGCGCGCCGCGCCCGCTGGGACTTCGAGGAGGAGAATCCGCTGCGCGACGCCCGGGGCTTCGACCTGGCCCGGGAGGTGGCCGACTCCAGCCAGCTCACCGACGAGGACATCGGCCTGGCCAACGTCATCCTCACCAACGGCGCCCGGTTCTACGTCGACCACGCCCACCCCGAGTACTCCTCGCCCGAGGTCACCAACCCGCTCGACGCGGTGCTCTGGGACAAGGCGGGCGAGCGGATCATGGCGGAGGCCGCCGAGCGCGCCCTGGAGCTGCCCAACGGGCAGCGGATCCTGCTCTACAAGAACAACACCGACAACAAGGGCGCCTCCTACGGCACCCACGAGAACTACCTGATGCAGCGGGCCACCCCGTTCGCCGACATCGTCCGCCACTTGACCCCGTTCTTCGTCTCCCGCCAGGTGGTGTGCGGGGCCGGCCGGGTCGGCATCGGGCAGGAGGGCGGCGGGCACGGCTTCCAGATCAGCCAGCGCGCCGACTACTTCGAGGTCGAGGTCGGCCTGGAGACCACCCTCAAGCGCCCGATCATCAACACCCGCGACGAACCGCACGCCGACGCCGAGAAGTACCGCCGGCTGCACGTCATCATCGGCGACGCCAACCTCTCCGAGGTCTCCACCTACCTCAAGCTCGGCACCACCGCGCTGGTCCTGTCGATGATCGAGGACGGCTTCATCGCCGTCGACCTCGCCGTCGACCAGCCGGTGCGCACCCTGCACCGGGTCTCCCACGACCCGGAACTCAAGCAGCTGGTCCAGCTGCGCAGCGGCCGCAAGCTGACCGCCGTGCAGCTCCAGATGGAGTACTGCGAGCTCGCCCGCAAGTACGTCGAGGACCGCTACGGGCAGGACGCCGACGACCAGACCGTGGACGTGCTGGCCCGCTGGGAGGACGTGCTGGGCCGCCTGGAGCGGGACCCGATGAGCCTGTCCCGGCAGCTCGACTGGATCGCCAAGAAGGAGATCCTGGAGGGCTACCGGCAGCGCGACGCCCTGGAGTGGGACAGCCCCCGGCTCCAGCTGGTCGACCTCCAGTACAGCGACGTGCGGCCCGACAAGGGCCTCTACAACCGGCTGGAGGCGCGCGGCCGGTTCGACCGGCTGTTTGACGAGGACGAGGTCCGCCGAGCCGTCACCCAGCCCCCCGAGGACACCCGGGCCTACTTCCGCGGCCGCTGCCTGGAGCAGTACGCCGACCACGTGGCCGCCGCCTCCTGGGACTCCGTCATCTTCGACCTGCCCGGCCACGACAGCCTCCAGCGCGTCCCGACCATGGAGCCGCTGCGCGGCACCCGGGAGCACGTCAAGGAGCTGCTCGACCGGTGCCGCACCGCCGAGGACCTGGTGCGCGTCCTCTCCGGCGGGTAACTTTTCGATCACCGAGGGTGAACGTTTCCCGGACGGGGAATCATTCCGGTGAGCAGCCAGCGTTGAACGAGAACACCGAACGAGCGGGGTGAGGAAAATGGCGGAGAAGGACACCGGCGGCGGTCAGCAGCGGGCCAACCGCTCCTCCGAGGAGGTCGAGGAGCAGGCCGCGGAAACGCAGGGCTCCGACGAGCTCAAGGAGCGCCAGGAAAAGCTCAGCGACGACGTCGACTCGGTACTCGACGAAATCGACGAGGTACTGGAATCCAACGCCGAGGATTTCGTGCGCGGATTCGTCCAGAAGGGCGGCGAGTGAGAGGGGGAAACCCCTCCGTCCACCGAAAAGAGCAGCACGAGCGCCGCAGGTGTGCCCTGAGCGCGCCTGCGGCCTCGTGCTGCCGGAAGCTCCTCGGAGCACCTCCCCCGGAGAGCGTGGAACCGGCCCCGGAAGCGGGTAGGGTCCGGGGCACCAAGCAACTTTCGATCTTCGATCCGGAAGGACACGTGTGGAAGCCAACCTCAGTGGCACCGGGCGTCTGCCGGCCGCCTTCCTCACCCCCGGCTCCTCCTCGTTCCTGGACTTCCTCGACAGCCACGCGCCCCAGCTGCTCCCCGGGCGGCGCGCCCTCCCCGAGGGAATGGCCGTCGAGGCGCCGCACGGCACCACCATCGTCGCCGCGGTCTTCGACGGCGGCGTGGTGCTGGCCGGCGACCGCCGCGCCACGATGGGCAACGTCATCGCCCAGCGGGACATCGAGAAGGTCTTCCCGGCGGACGAGTACAGCGCCGTGGGCATCGCCGGCACGGCCGGCCTGGCGGTCGAGATGGTCCGGCTGTTCCAGCTGGAGCTGGAGCACTACGAGAAGATCGAGGGCGCCGTGCTCTCGTTCGAGGGCAAGGCCAACCGGCTCACCACGATGATCCGCTCCAACCTGGCGATGGCCATGCAGGGCCTCGCGGTCGTCCCGGTCTTCGCCGGCTACGACCTCGACCTCGGCCGGGGCCGGATCTTCACCTACGACGTCACCGGCGGCCGCTCCGAGGAGCGGGCCGGCTTCGCCGCCACCGGCTCCGGCTCGGTCTTCGCCCGCGGCTCGATGAAGAAGCTCTACCGGGACGGCCTGACCGGCGACGAGGCCGCCACCCTCGCCGTCCAGGCGCTGTACGACGCCGCCGACGACGACTCCGCGACCGGCGGGCCCGACCTGGCCCGCCGGATCTTCCCGATCGTCACGCTGATCACCGAGGACGGCTTCCGCCGGCTCACCGAGGCGGAGGTCTCCGCGATCGCGGTCTCGATCACCGACCGGCGCCGCGAGCAGCCCAACGGCCCGCAGGCCCCGCTCCTCTGAGTCCGCCTCAACCACCCGAAGGGAGACCGGCGGTGTCCACGCCGTTCTACGTCTCGCCCCAGCAGGCCATGGCGGACCGCGCGGAGTACGCCCGCAAGGGCATCGCCCGCGGCCGCAGCGTGGTCGTGCTCACCTACGCCGACGGCATCGTCTTCGTCGCGGAGAACACCTCACGGGCCCTGCACAAGGTCTCCGAGATCTACGACAAGATCGCCTTCGCCGCGGTCGGCCGCTACAACGAGTTCGAGAACCTCCGGATCGGCGGTGTCCGCTACGCCGACCTGCGCGGCTACTCCTACGACCGGGCCGACGTCACCGCCCGCGGCCTGGCCAACGTCTACGCCCAGACCCTGGGCACCATCTTCTCCTCGGTCGGGGAGAAGCCCTACGAGGTCGAGCTGATCGTCGCCGAGGTGGGCCGCACCCCCGCCGACGACCAGATCTACCGGCTCACCCCCGACGGCTCGGTGGTGGACGAGAAGAACGCCGTGGTGGTCGGCGGCAACGCCGACTCCATCGGCAACTACCTCGGCCAGCGCCACCGGGCCGGACTCACCCTCGCCGAGGCGCTCAAGCTGGCGGTCGACGGCCTGGCCCGCGACCCCAACGGCGGCAGCCCCCGCGCCATGACGCCGGAGCAGCTGGAGGTCGCCGTCCTGGACCGCCAGCGCTTCCAGCAGCGGAAGTTCAAGCGCATCCTGGGCGGCCAGCTGGCCCGGCTGCTCAGCGGCGACGAGTCGGCCGCCGACGAGGACGCCGACGCCGCCGACGGCGCGGGCGACGCGAGCACCGACACCGAATGACCGCCCGGGCGGCCCGCCGCGCAGCGCGGGCCGCCCGCCGGTCCACCGACCGCCACCGAGGGGTTCCACCGAGCTTCGAACAGAGAAGAGTCGCACATGGACCGCCGAATTTTCGGGCTGGAGAACGAGTACGGAGTCACCTGCACCTTCCGGGGCCAGCGCCGGCTGTCGCCGGACGAGGTGGCCCGCTACCTCTTCCGCCGGGTCGTCTCCTGGGGCCGCAGCAGCAACGTCTTCCTGAAGAACGGCGCCCGGCTCTACCTCGACGTCGGCTCCCACCCCGAGTACGCGACCCCCGAGTGCGACGACGTCACCGAGCTGGTCACCCACGACAAGTCCGGCGAGCGGATCCTCGAGGGCCTGCTGGTGGACGCCGAGCGGCGGCTGCACGAGGAGGGCATCGCCGGCGACGTCTACCTGTTCAAGAACAACACCGACTCGGCCGGTAACTCCTACGGCTGCCACGAGAACTACCTGGTGGCCCGGCACGGCGAGTTCTCCCGGCTGGCCGACGTGCTGATCCCGTTCCTGGTCACCCGGCAGCTGATCTGCGGCGCCGGCAAGGTGCTGCAGACCCCGCGCGGCGCGGTCTACTGCGTCAGCCAGCGCGCCGAGCACATCTGGGAGGGCGTCAGCTCCGCCACCACCCGCTCCCGCCCGATCATCAACACCCGCGACGAGCCGCACGCCGACGCCGAGCGCTACCGGCGGCTGCACGTCATCGTCGGCGACTCCAACATGTCGGAGACCACCACGCTGCTCAAGGTCGGCGCCACCGACCTGGTGCTGCGGCTGATCGAGGCCGGCGTGGTGATGCGCGACCTGACGCTGGAGAACCCGATCCGGGCGATCCGCGAGGTCAGCCACGACCTGACCGGCACCCACCAGGTCCGCCTCGCCAACGGCCGGGAGGCCTCCGCCCTGGAGATCCAGGAGGAGTACTACACCAAGGCGCTGGAGTTCGCCGACCGCAAGGGCCTCAACGAGGGCACCGTGGCCCGCGTCCTGGACCTGTGGGGCCGCACCCTGGAGGCGGTGCGCGGCGAGGACCTGGCCAAGGTCGGCACCGAGATCGACTGGATCATGAAGTACCAGCTGATCGAGAAGTACCGGGCCAAGCACCAGATGACCATGTCCAACCCGCGGGTCGCCCAGATCGACCTCGCCTACCACGACATCCACCGCCGCCGCGGCCTGTTCTACCTGCTGCAGAAGAACGGCCAGGCCGAGCGGGTCACCACCGACCTGCTGACCTTCCAGGGCAAGTCGGTGCCCCCGCAGACCACCCGGGCCCGGCTGCGCGGCGACTTCATCCGGCGCGCCCAGGAGCAGCGCCGCGACTTCACCGTCGACTGGGTGCACCTCAAGCTGAACGACCAGGCGCAGCGCACCGTGCTGTGCAAGGACCCGTTCCGCTCGGTGGACGAGCGGGTGGAGAAGCTGATCGCCGGGATGTGATCCGCCGGCCCGGTCCGGTCCGCCGGGGGCGCGCCGCGCCTCCGACGGACCGGACGAATCGGGTCATAGGCTGACGTCATGCGTCGAACCGCCTACCTGCTCACCGTTCCCCTGACCGTCGCGTTGCTCGCCGGGTGCAGCAGCTCGGGCGGTTCCGGGAAGTCCACCGCGACGACGCCGGCGGCCTCCTCGGCCTCCGCCGCCGAGGTACCGAGCCCGGTGGCGTCCGCCTCGCCGATGCCCACCGTCTCGGGGGACTTCGGCTCGAAGGCGACCATCACGCTGCCCGCCGAGCCGCCGTCCGGGCAGTTCGTGGTGAGCACCGTGAGCGAGGGCTCCGGGGCGGTGGTCAACAAGAACGACTGGGTGACCGTCAACTACACCGTCAAGGACTGGACCAGCGGCAAGGACCTGTCCAGCTCCTACGACTCCGGCGCCAAGCCGCAGCTGTACCAGCCGGGCAGCGGGCAGCTGGTGCCCGCCTTCGACCAGAGCGTGGTGGGGAAGAAGGCCGGCAGCCGGGTGCTGGTGGTGGCCCCGCCGGCCGCCGGGTTCGGCAGCCAGGGCTCCAGCGCGCTGGGCGTCGGCAAGGACGACACCGTGGTGTTCGTGCTGGACGTGGTGAGCGCGCTGCCGCAGGACACCACCGTCCCCGGGGACCTCACCCAGCCGCCCGCGAACGCCCCGCAGGTGAAGGACAACGGCAAGGCCGCCCCGACCATCACCGTCCCGGCCGGGCAGCAGCCGCCCGCCGACCTCCAGCAGTACGTGCTGGTCCAGGGCACCGGCCCGCAGGTGCAGAGCGGGCAGACGCTGGTGGTCCAGTACACCGGCGTGACCTGGACGGACGGCAAGCAGTTCGACTCCTCGTGGAACCACGGCGGCGCGCAGGCCCTCCAGGTCGGCACCGGCAGCCTGATCAAGGGCTGGGACCAGGGGCTGGTCGGCAAGAACGTCGGCAGCCGGGTGCTGCTGGTGGTCCCGCCGTCGCTGGGCTACGGCGACCAGGCCAGCGGCTCGATCCCGGCGAACTCCACCCTGGTGTTCGTGATCGACATCCTGCAAGCCGTCTGAGAACCGCCTGACAGCCGGGCGAGGGCCGGGCCGACCCGCTCTCATGCCGACCTGACATACTGCTGCCCCGCACCAGTGGTACACGCGTCGTCGGGCGAGTCGAATGGGGAGTCATGTCTGAGAAAGCGTCGAGCCCGGGCGAGGCCGACACCAACGGGAACAAGCCCTCGGTGGACCGCGAGTCGATCGTCGTCCCCGCCGAGATGCTGACCCAGGCGGGGTGGGCGCCGCCCACCGCCCCGGTGGCCCCCGGGGAGAAGGCCGAGGAGGCCCCGAAGGTCTTCGCGTCCAACCAGCGCAAGGTGCCGCTCTCCGAAGCGGGCTACGACGAGGACCCGGGCGGGGTGGGCCGGCTCGGCGTGATCCTGGGCTCGGTGCTGGCCGTGCTGCTGGTCGCGTCCGGCGTGACGATGTACTACGTCAACAAGGACGACGGCAAGCCCTCCGCGCAGGCGGACTCGGCCGCCGCCAGCCCCGCCCCCTCGGACACCCCGACCCAGGAGCCGGTGCCGCCGATCAAGGACAGCGCCAAGGTGCTGCCGACCGTCGCCGGCGACTTCGGCTCCAAGGCGGCCATCACGCTGCCCAAGGACGCCCCGGACGGGACGTTCGTGGTCAAGGAGCTCTCCGCGGGCAACGGCCCGAAGGTGGAGAAGGGCAACTGGGTCACCGTCGACTACACGGCGATGGACTGGCAGACCGGCAAGGACATCCCCGGCTCGTACGGGGAGCAGAACGGCAAGCCTCAGCTGTATCAGGCCGGCGGCGGGTCGCTGATCCCGGCGCTGGACAACGCCGTCGAGGGCCACAAGGCCGGCAGCCGCCTGCTGGTGGTCGCCCCGCCCGGGGCCGCGTTCGGCGCGCAGGGCAACAGCCAGCTGGGCATCGGGGCCGCCGACAGCCTGGTCTTCGTGCTGGACGTCCGGCAGGCCACCGCGCCGGGCGCGGTGCTCTCCGGTGACGTGACCCCGCCGCCCGCGGACTTCCCGCAGGTCAAGGACAACGGCACCAAGCCCGCCGACATCACCCCGCCCAAGGGCGTCGCCGACCCGACCGACCTGAAGAGCCACGTGCTGATCCAGGGCAAGGGCCGCAAGATCGAGTCCGGCGAGAAGGTGCTAGTCCAGTACACCGGCGCGCTGTACAAGGACGGCAAGAAGTTCGACTCCTCGCTCGACCGCGGACAGGCGTTCACCTTCACCACCGGCGCCGGCAGCGTCATCGAGGGCTGGGACAAGGGCATCGTCGGCCAGAACATCGGCAGCCGGGTCGAGCTGGTCATCCCCGCCTCGCTGGGCTACAAGGACCAGGCCAGCGAGAGCATCCCGGCCAACTCCACCCTGGTGTTCGTGGTCGACATCCTGGACGCCGGTGTCGGCGGCGGCGACAGCTGACGGCCCGTCGGTGCGCCTAGGATGAGTCCCGTTCACGCAACCGAACGAGAAGAGCAATCGTGAGCCTGACCAAGCCGGAGATCGACTTCCCGGGCGGCGACGCCCCGACCGAGCTCCAGATCCGCGACATCGTGGTCGGCGACGGCGCCGAGGCCAAGGCCGGCGCGGTCGTCGAGGTCCACTACGTCGGTGTCACCTTCGCCTCCGGCGAGGAGTTCGACGCCTCCTGGAACCGCGGCCAGACCTTCCGCTTCCCGCTGGGCGGCGGCCGGGTCATCAAGGGCTGGGACCAGGGCGTCGAGGGCATGCGGGTCGGCGGCCGGCGCGAGCTGGTCATCCCGCCGCACCTGGCGTACGGGAACCAGTCCCCGAGCCCGCTCATCCCGGCCGGCTCCACCCTGATCTTCGTGGTGGACCTGCTGGGCGTCTGACCTCGGACGCACCACCGAACCCCCGGTTCCGCCAGGAGCCGGGGGTTCGGCTTTCTCTGGACGTGCTCGTACCGGTACGGTCAGGCGGGTCACCCCCGATCGGAGGAAGGGTCACCGATGGCGATCGCCAAGGCAGAGCGGCTGATGAACCTCGCCCTGTGCCTGATGAACACCCGCCGTCCGCTCTCCAAGAAAGAGCTGCGCGAGTCCGTCGAGGCGTACCGGGAGGCCTGGCAACAGGGCTCCGAGGACGCCTTCAACCGGATGTTCGAGCGCGACAAGGACGACCTGCGCGAACTCGGCCTGATCATCGACGTGGACGAGAACGCGCTCGACGGCGAGATCGGCTACCTCGCCCGCCGCGACCGCAACCGGCTCCCCGAGATCGCGCTGGACGCCGAGGAGGCCGCCGCGCTGGCACTGGCCGCCCGGGTCTGGCAGCAGGCCAAGATGTCCGGCGCCGCCAGCGGCGCCCTGCAGAAGCTGCGCGCGGCCGGCGTCCCGTTCGCCGAGGACCGCGAGCACGGCGCGCTGGAGCCGCGCATCCCCGGCCGGGAGGCCGCGTTCGAGCCGCTGCTCACCGCCGCCCGCGACCGCCGCCCGGTCACCTTCGACTACCGCAAGGCCGGCGCCGCCACCGCCGAGCCGCGCTCGGTGGAGCCCTGGGCGCTGGAGTGCTGGCGCGGCCACTGGTACCTGGCCGGCTACGACCGCGACCGCGGCTCGGCCCGGGTCTTCCGGCTCTCCCGGATCACCGGCAAGGTCCGCTCCCGGGCCGGCGCGTTCACCGGCGAGGTGCCCGAGCACGTGGACGTCCGGGCCGTGGTGGCCCGGTTCGCCGGCGAGGGCGCCACCGCGGTGGCCCGGGTCAGGGTGCGCTCCGGTGCCGCCTACCCGCTGCGCCAGCGCGCCCTGGGGACCCGGCCGGCCGGTGCCGGTTGGGACGAGCTGGACGTCCCGTACGGCAACGGCCTGGGCGCCGACCTGGCCGAGTACGGTCCCGACGTCATCGTGATCGGCCCGGAGGACCTGCGGGCCGACGTCATCGACCGGCTGCGCGCCGTCGCCGGTCTCGCGGAGGTTGTTTCCCAGTGAGTAACGCGATCGACCAGACGCGCCGGATGCTGTCGCTGGTCACCTACCTGCGCGAGCGGCCCGGGGCCGAGGTCGCCGAGGTGGCACGGGCGTTCGGGATCACCGAGCGGGAGCTGATCGGCGACCTGAACGTGCTGCCGATGTGCGGCACCTCCTTCCGCGGCGGCGACCTGCTCGACATCGACACCGACGGCGAGCGGATCTGGTGGCACAACGTGGACGACGTCGCCCAGCCGCTGCGGCTGGCCGCCGACGAGGCCACCGCGCTGCTGGTCGCCGCCCGGGCCGTCGCCGGGCTGCCCGGCCTGCGCGAGCGGGACCGGCAGGCGCTCACCCGGGCGGTCGCCAAGATCGAGGACGCGGCGGGCGAGAACGCCGAGTCCGCGGCCCGGGTCGGCGTCACCTTCGAGGCCGAGGGCACCGTCTTCGCCGACATCGACCGCGCCCTCAGCGAGGGCCGGCTGATCTGGCTGCGCTACTGGTCGCACGGCCGCGGCGAGCTGACCGAGCGCGAGGTCGACCCGATCCGGCTGGTCACCGAGGGCCACACCTACCTGGAGGGCTGGTGCCGCACCTCCGAGGACCGGCGCACCTTCCGGCTCGACCGGATCGCCGAGATCAAGGTGCTCGACGAGCCCGCCAACCCGCCCCGGCTCCAGCCCCGCGACCTGTCCGCCGGGCTGGTCGCCCCCACCGCCGAGGACCCGCAGGTGGTGGTCGAGGTCGGCCCCGGCGGCCGCTGGGTCGCCGAGTACTACACCCACGACAGCGCCGAGGAACTCCCCGACGGCGGCCTGCGGATCACCCTGCGCTCCGCCGAGCCGTCCGGCCTGCGCCCGCTCGCCTTGCGGCTGGGCCGGGACGGCCGGATCACCGCCCCCGCCCAGCTCGCCGAACAGGCCCGCACCGCCGCGCTGGCCGCGCTGGAGCACTACCGGGACGGACGGGTCGGAACCACGTGACCGACGGCACCAGATTCAAGGTGTACTGCTCGCAGTGCCGGGAGAAGGTCGAGCT
The DNA here is from genome assembly GCF_003259315.1 of Kitasatospora sp. SolWspMP-SS2h. Lineage (GTDB taxonomy): Bacteria > Actinomycetota > Actinomycetes > Streptomycetales > Streptomycetaceae > Kitasatospora > Kitasatospora fiedleri. Next base: position 271,761 of record NZ_QLLT01000002.1, read on the forward strand.
CCCGGCCCGCGAGTTCCGGCTGGCGCTCGGCGCCAGCAAGGAGCGCACCTTCTACAGCTTCACCTGCCCGGCCTGCGGAGCGGTCGTCCGCAAGATCGCCGGGGAGAAGATCGTCGCCGCGCTCACCGAGGCCGGCGTGCGCACCATGCGGCTGCTGCCGGTGGACGGATAGGGAGGACCGCACGTGAACTGGACCCTGGTCGGAGCCGTCCTGCTGTCCACGGCCGGACTGCTGGTGCTCGGCGCGCTCGCACTGCGGCTGTGGCTGGACGTGCGGGCGCTGGCCCGCGAGGTGGACGGCGCGGTCGGCGCGCTGCAGCGGGCCGCCGCGGGCGACTGACCACGGCCGGACGGCCGGTGACCGGTACCCGATCGTTGGGTACCGGGTTCCCGCGCGGACACCCCGAGCGGCTACCATCGCCCGCAGAGAGGGGGCCCTGCCTCCCGGACGAGGAAGGCGGTGCACTGCGGATGCGACTCCTTTCACCCGGCTCGCTGCTGCTGGTCACGGCGCTCGCGGTGCTGCTGTTCGGCGGCAAGCGGCTGCCGGACGCGGCGCGGGCGCTGGGCCGCTCGCTGCGGATCCTCAAGAGCGAGGGCAGGGCACTGCGCCGGGAGTTCGACTCCGGCCGACAGGTGCCCGCCGCCCCCGCCCCGGCCCCGCGGCCCGCCGCCGAACCGGAACGGGTGGTCAAGGCCGCCCCGGGCGGTCCCCGCCCCGACCGGGCCGCCTGAACGCCCGCGTCGGGCCCCGCACCACACCGACTACGACGAGCGCACGATTCGAGGACCGGGTTGAGCAAGACGAGCAAAGCGGCCAAGGACCCTGAGGGGCGGATGGCGCTCGCCGACCATCTCCGCGAACTGCGCAACCGGCTGGTCAAGTCGCTGCTGGCGATCATCCTCTTCACGATCGTCGCGGTGTTCTACCACAAGGCGCTGCTGGACTTCCTGATCGAGCCGCTGCCCGCGTGCAACCCGGACGGCACCCTGCCGGCCGGCCTGAAGCACTGCGCGGAGATCTCCAACATCGGCCTGACCACCCCGTTCACGGTCATGCTGAAGGTCAGCCTCACGGCCGGTGCGGTGGCCGCCACCCCGGTCTGGCTGTACCAGCTGTGGAAATTCGTGGCGCCCGGCCTGCACCAGCACGAGAAGCGCTACTCGGTGGCGTTCCTGGTGATCGGCACCCCGCTGTTCCTGGCCGGCGCGGTGCTCGCGTACGTGGTGATGCCGCTGACCGCGGAGATGCTGATCAGCTTCGCCGGCGACGGCGTCAAGTCGATCGTGCCGGTGGAGACCTACCTGGACCTGATCACCCGCATGGTGCTGGTGTTCGGCGCGGGCTTCGAACTGCCGCTGTTCCTGGTGATGCTCAACCTGGTCGGGGTGCTCACCGGCCGGCGGCTGCTCGGCTGGTGGCGCGCGATGGTCATGGGCATCACGGTGTTCGCGGCCTTCGCCACCCCGTCCACCGACCCGGTCTCGATGCTGGCGCTGGCCGCGCCGATCTGGGCGCTGTACTTCCTGGCCGTCGGGTTCGCGCTGCTCAACGACAAGCGCAAGGCCGCCCGCAACCCCGACGCCGGGCTGAGCGACGAGGAGGCCTCCCGGGTCGACCTGACGGTCGAGGGCGTGGCGGACGCCGAGTCGGTCGGCGGGGTCGAGGCGGTCGAGGCGCCCGCGCCGGTCCCGGCCTCGCGCCGCGACCAGATCGACGACATCACCTGACCGGGCGCGCGGGCGGCGAGCCCCGCGCGGCGGTGAACGGCCCCGGACCTGTCGGTTCGGGGCCGTTCGGCGTTCCGGGCGCGGCGGCGGCCGACTCGCACGGGCCGGACGCCCGACGGGTGGACCGGGCGGTCGCGCTGCGCGAGGCCGACCGTCCGTTCTCCGCAACGTGACATTGTACAATGAGGGCCTGTTGAACCTCCGGAGGAACACCATGGCCGACCTCAAGCCCCGCAACCTCATCTCCGTCCAGGAGCGGCTGCGCGACCAGGTCGCCCACGCCCTGCGCGCGGCACTCATCTCCGGTGAGCTGCGCCCCGGGGTGGTCTACTCCGCCCCGACCCTGGCCGCCGACTTCGGGGTCTCCGCCACCCCCGTCCGCGAGGCGATGCTCGACCTGGCCCGGGAGGGGCTGGTCGAGGCGGTCCGCAACAAGGGCTTCCGGGTCACCGAGCTCTCCGACCGGGACCTCGACGAGTACACCGAGATCCGCGCCCTGATCGAGGTCCCCACCGTCGGCCGGGTCGCCCGGACCGCCACCGCCGAACAGCTGGAGGCGCTGCGCCCGCAGGCCGTGGCGATCGTCGAGGCCGCCCGCGAGCACGACCTGATCGGCTACCTGGAGGCCGACCGCCGGTTCCACCTCGACCTGCTCGCGCTGGCCGGCAACGCCCGCCTGGTCGAGACCGTGGGCGACCTGCGCAAGCGCTCCCGGCTGTACGGCCTCAACCGGCTCGACCGGCAGGGCGAGCTGGTCAGCTCCGCCGAGGAGCACCTGGAACTGCTGGACGTGCTGCTGACCGGCGACGCGGACGCCGCCGAGGCGTGCATGACCCGGCACCTCGGCCACGTCCGCCACCTGCGGGCGGCCGGCGGCCGGACCGAGCCGGCCGAGCCGGAGAGCGCGCTGCGGCTGCCCGCCCGCTGACGGACCGTCAGGTCGTCGGGGTGCGCGGGGTGCGGCTGCGGGCGGAGTGGCCCAGTTCCGGGCCCAGCCCGAAGTAGTGCCGGAAGTTGTACACCAGCGGGCTCCACGCGGCGGGATCCACGTAGTCGGTGCCGGGCACCATGACCGCCTCCGTCGCGTGCGTCCGCCGGACCCGCGCCTCCACCAGCCGGAACTCCCCGGTGGCGTCCGGCCGCAGGTCCACCACCTCGGCCTCCAGGTGCAGCGGGCACTCGGCGACCCGCGGCGCGGCGACGGTCTGCCCGGGCAGCGCGGTCAGGCCCGCGCGGGCGAACTTGTCCCGGACGAACACCGGGCCGCCCGGCGTCTCCGGTGTCCCGGCTCCGTCCGGCCCGGCCGGTGCGTCCGGTCCGCCGGGGGCGTCCGGGCGTCCCGTGGTGCCGCCGAGCCGCTCCACCCGCCGCCACAGCTCCGGCCCCGGCACGTTCACCACCAGCTCCGGGCGGGCCGCCAGGTTGCGCGCCGTCCAGCCGTTGCGGCCGAGGCCCAGCACCACCGTGTGGTGCAGCGCCCAGACCGAGGAGATCGGCGCGAGGTTCGCCGAACCGTCCGGGTTGACGCTGCTCAGCAGCACCACCGGGGTGCCGAAGTACAGGACGTGCGGCTCGATGACGCGGTGGGACGGGGCCGGGGGAAGGTCGTTTCGCATGCCGCCGACCGTAGGACCCGGACGCTTCGGCCCGCGCCGAAGCGTCCGCCCGGCAGGATGGACGGATGGACACCCCGACCGGCACCCGCTCCCTCGCCGCGACGGCGGCCCTGCTCGCCGACCCGACCAGGGCCGCGTTCTGCCTCGCCCTGCTGGACGGCCGGGCCTGGACGGCCGGCGAACTCGCCCGCCGCGCCGGGGTCGCGGCCCCCACCGCCACCGGCCACCTCAACCGGCTGGTCGGCGCCGGACTGCTCGCCGAGGAGCGCCAGGGCCGCCACCGCTACCTGCGGCTGGCCGGCCCGGCCGCCGCCGAACTGGTCGAGGCACTCGCCCAGTTCGGCGACCGGGACGCCCCCGCCCCGCCCGCCCGCTCGCTGCGCACCGCCCGGCAACAGGGCGAACTCGCCCGCGCCCGCACCTGCTACGACCACCTCGCGGGGGCGCTCGGCGTCGCCGTCACCGACGCGATGACCGCCCGCGGCCTGCTCGACGACCGCAACGGGCTCTCCCTCACCGCCGCCGGGGCCGACTGGCTCGCCGCGACCGGCATCACCGTCCGCCCCGGCCGCCGCCCCGCCGTCCGGCCCTGCCTGGACTTCACCGAACGCCGCCCGCACCTGGCGGGCGCCGTCGGCGCGGCGCTCTGCCGGCACGCGGTGGACGCCGGCTGGGTGCTGCGGCGCCCGGACAGCCGGGCGCTGCGGGTCACGGCGGGCGGGCGGACGGCGCTGCGCGGGCTGCTGGGGGTGGAGTGCTGACCGGGCGGCGCTCCGGGTGGTTGCCCGGACGGCGCTCCGGGTGGTTCCCCGGCGGCCGGGGCGGGACCGGGTGCTCAGCCGGTCAGGCGGCCGTCGTGCAGCTCAAGGACCCGGTCGGCCCGGCCCAGCAGGTCGCGGTCGTGGGTGACCATCACGGTGGCGGTGCGGTGGGCGCGGGTCACCTCCGCGAGCAGGTCGACCACCCGGGCGCCGCGTTCGTGGTCCAGCGCCGAGGTCGGCTCGTCCACCAGCAGCACCGAGGGGCTGCCGAACAGCGCGCGGGCGATGTTCACCCGCTGGCGCTCGCCGCCCGACAGCTGGTGCGGGCGGCGGCGCTGCTTGCCGCCCGCCAGGCCGACCGACTCCAGCAGCTCCTCCGCCCGGCGGCGGGCCCGCTCCGGACGGCGACCGCGCACCGACTCCAGGACCAGCAACTGCTCGACGGCGGTCAGCGAGGCCAGCAGGTTGGACTGCTGGAAGACGATGCCCAGCCGCTCGCGGCGCAGCGCGGCGCGGGCGCGCTCGCCCAGCGCGCCCGCGTCCACGCCGTCCACCAGCACCCGGCCGCGGTCCGGGCGCAGCAGCGTCGCGGCGACCGCCAGCAGGCTGGACTTGCCGGAGCCGGAGGGCCCCGCGACGGCGGTGAACTCGCCCGGGGCGACGGCCAGTTCGACGTCGTCCAGGGCGGTCAGCCGACCCTCGCCGTCCGGGTAGCCGAGCGTCACGCCGTGCAGCGCGAGGCCGGTGCGGGCGGCGGCGGCGGGGGTGGCGGGGGTGGCGGGGACGGTCACGGGGGGCTCCTGCGGGACGGGGGCGGGACGGGGGGTCATCGGTGGGCGCCCAGCGCGGCCAGCGGGTCGACGGCGGTGATCCGGCGCACCGCGAGGGCCGCGCCCAGCAGGCCCAGCAGCACCATCGCGCCGACCGGGACGGCGACCGTCCACACGCCCGCGTCGAACGGCACCGCCGGGGAGGCGAACGCCCCGCCGGTCGCGCCCAGCGCCCCGCCGAGCAGCGCGCCCGCCAGCAGGACGGCCGCCGCCTGGGCCAGTGCGTCGCGCACCAGGTAGCCGCTGGAGGCGCCGACGGCCTTGAGCACCGCGATGTCCGGGCGGCGCTGCACCGTCCACACCGTGAAGAACGCGCCGACCACCAGGGCGCTCACCGCGAACAGGAAGCCCTGGATCAGCCGCAGGCTGTCCTGTTCGGCCGCGTACCCGTCGATCCCGGACAGCGCGTCGCCCAGCGGGACGGCCAGCAGGTCGGCGGGCAGGCCGTGCGGGGTGCCGCGCACCGCCAGCGCCGTGGGCTGCTGCCGGCCGGAGACCTGCTGCCAGGTCTCCGGGGTGGTCCACACGCTCGGCGCGTGCGACAGGGAGCGCTGCGCGGTGACCGCCGAGACGGTCAACTGCCGCGCGCCCACGGTGACCTCGCTGCCCGGGGCCAGGTGGTGGGCGGCGGCGGTGTCGGCGCCGACCGCGACTTCACCGTCCGCCGGGGCGGTGCCCGCGACCAGGGGCGGCAGCAGCGCCGGATCGGTGCCCAGCACGCTCACCGCGGCCGCCCCGCCGTCCGCCGTCAGCCGGCTCATCGCCACGCCCAGCGGGTGCACCGCGCCCGCCCCCGCCGCCGCCACCGCGTCCCGCTGGGCCGGCGAGACCGTGCTGGCCGCGAACGACGCCTCCGCCGGGGCGCCCGCCGGGGCGCCGAACACCACGCCGTCCGCCGGGAGTCCGGCGATTGCGGAGGACGCCGCCGAGGCCAGGCCGCCGGTCAGGCCGTACAGGAACACCACCAGGGTGGTGATCAGGGTGACCACCGCGCCCATCAGGGCGAACCGCCCACGGGCGAAACGGATGTCACGCAGAGCGACGAACACGGGAGACCTTCCGGAGGGACGGCGGAGCGGGGCGTTCTGGCCGCGCTCCGGGAGCGGGCCGCTCCAGACTGCTCCGCGGCGGCCCCGCGGCCATCGGGGAGACGGACGGAGCTGCCACCCGCCGAGGGGTGCACCCGGAAATCCATCGAACGGTTGATGCCGGGGCGCGGTCCGGGGCCGCCACCGCCCCGTACCCTCGGAAGGCGTGCCCCGTACCGAACCGCCCCCGCCGCCGTCCCCGTCGCCGGCCGGGCCGCACGCCGCGCCGGCCGGCCCGACGCCCGCGCTGCGGCTGGCCAACCTCGCCGTGCACGGCCTGTTCCTCGCCCTGCTCGCCGTGCTGCTGGCCCGGGCCGCCGCCGACGGCGCGCTCGGCGCGGGCGGCTGGGCCACCGCCGGCACGCTGGCGGCGCTGTACGCGGCGGGCGGTGCGGTGCGGCCGGTCCGCGCCTCGCGCGCCCTGGGCGGCGCCTGGCTGCTGGCCGTCGCCCTGCTGTGGATCGGACTGACCCTGCGGCACCCCGAGTTCAGCTACCTCGCCTTCCCGCTGTACTTCGGCTGCCTGCACGTGCTGCCGCCGCGCCTCGCCCTGCCCGCCGTGGCCGCGCTCACCGCCGCCGTCCTCGCCGCCCAGGCCACCACCCCCGGCGGGCTCACCACCGCCAAGGTGCTCGGCCCGCTGGCCGGCGCCGCCGTCGCGCTGCTCACCGCGTACGGCTACGCCGCCCTCTACCGGGAGAGCCGGGCCCGCCAGCGGCTGATCGAGGACCTGGTCCGCACCCGCGACGAACTCGCCGCCAGCCAGCGCGAGGCCGGCCGCCTCGCCGAACGCCAGCGGCTGGCCCGGGAGATCCACGACACCCTGGCCCAGGGCCTGGCCGGCATCGTGCTGCTGGCCCGCGAGGCCCGGGGCGCCGCCGACCTCCCGGCCGCCGCCCCGCTGCTCGACGAGATCGGACGCACCGCCTCCGCCAACCTGGCCGAGGCCCGCCGCTTCGTCCACGCCCTCACCCCGCCCGCGCTCGACGGCACCACCCTCCCCGACGCGCTGCGCCGCCTCGCCGACGGCGCCGGAGCCGCCTTCCACCGCGACGGCGACCCGTACCCGCTGCCGGTCGAGGCCCAGGTCGCCCTGCTGCGCCTCACCCAGGAGGCCCTGGCCAACGCCGTCCGGCACGCCGCCGCCGCGCACGTCGCCGTCACCCTCGGCTACCTCGACGACGCCGTCACCCTCGACGTCTACGACGACGGCACCGGCTTCGACCCCGCCACCGCGCCCGCCCCCGACTCCTTCGGCCTGCACGGCATGCACGAGCGGATCGCCGCCCTCGGCGGCACCCTCACCGTCGAGTCCGCCCCCGGCGAGGGCACCGCCGTCGCCGCGGCGCTCCCGCTGCGCGCCGTCGACCAGCCCGCGGCGCCCCCGCCCGGCCCCGGCGGGCCCGGCGGCCCCGCCGCCGAACGCCCGCTGGACACGGCCCGGCAGTTCCTGCCCGCGGGGGTGCGGCGGTGATCCGGGTACTGGTGGTGGACGACCACCCGGTGGTCCGGCGCGGACTGCGCGCCGTGGTCGAGGACCTGCCGGAGGCCACCGCCGTGGGCGAGGCCGCGGACGGCGCCGCCGCGCTCGCCCTGCTCGCCGAACTGCCCGCCGGGCAGCGCCCCGACGTCGTCCTGATGGACCTCCAGATGGGCTCCGGCATGCACGGCGTCGAGGCCACCCGCCGGATCACCGCGCTGCCCGACCCGCCCGCCGTCCTGGTCCTCACCACCTACTCCACCGACGCCGACATCCTCGCCGCCGTCGAGGCCGGGGCCACCGGCTACCTGCTCAAGGACGCCCCGCCCGAGGACCTGGCCGCCGCCATCCGGGCCACCGCCCGGGGCGAGACCGTCCTCGCTCCGCCCGTCGCCGCCCGGCTGCTCGGCCGCGTCCGGGCCGGCCGGCCCTCGCTCTCCCCGCGCGAGACGGAGATCCTCCGGCTCCTCGCCGAGGGCCTGCCGAACCGGCGGATCTCCCGGCGCCTCTTCATCAGCGAAGCCACCGTCAAGACCCACCTGGTGCACATCTACGACAAACTCGGCGTCGACTCCCGCACCTCCGCCGTCGCGGCCGGCCTCGCGGCCGGGCTGATCCGCGCCGCGGAACGCTGAGCGGGCGCCGATCCGGACACCGATCCCCACGCCGATCCGGCCGGGGACCTTTGCGGAGACCCGGGCGGGGACCCGACCGGAGCGGGCCGGGAATGTCGGGTGCGGGGGTGCGGGCCCCGCCTAGGGTCGGTGGCAAGGAAAAGGGAAGGGGAGCGGGGTTGCTGGAGCGGTTGAACCAGGCGATGGACCACGTCGAGGAGCACCTCGACCGGCGGCTGGAGGTGGCCGAGCTGGCCCGGATCACCGCCACCTCGGAGTACCACTTCCGGCGGCTGTTCTCCTCGCTGGCGGGGATGCCGCTGTCGGAGTACGTGCGGCGCCGGCGGCTGACCGTCGCGGCGGCCGAGGTGCTGGCCGGGGAGCCGTCGCTGCTGGACGTCGCGGTGCGCTACGGCTACGGCTCCGGGGAGTCCTTCGCCCGGGCGTTCCGGGCCCTGCACGGGGTCGGCCCCGGGGAGGCCCGGCGCTCCGGGGCGGTGCTGAACGCGCAGCCCCGGCTCTCCTTCCGCCTCGTCGTCGAAGGGAGTGCCACCATGCGGTACCGCATCGTGGAGAAGGAAGCGTTCCGGGTGGTGGGCCGCAGGGCCCGGGTCCCATTGGTCCACGAAGGCGTCAACCCGCACATCGCCGAGCACGTCCGGGGCATCCCGGCGGAGACCGTGCGGCGGATCACCGCCCTGTCCGACCAGGACCCGCAGGGCCTGGTCGCGGCGACCGTGCGGCTGCCGGAGGAGGGCCCGGACGGGCTGGACGGCTTCGCGGAGGGCAGCCTGCTCGACTACTACCACGCGGTGGTCAGCGGCGCGGACGCGGACGACCTGCCCGCGGACCTCGACGTGCTGGACTGCCCCGCCGGCAGCTGGGCGGTGTTCGAGAACACCGGGCCGTTTCCGCAGGCGCTCCAGCAGCTGTGGGCCGAGGTCGCGGCCCGGTGGATGCCGTCCAACCCGTACGAGTACCGGCCCGGCCCGGAGATCCTGCGGGTCCGGCCGGTGCCGGACGATCCGGGGGAGTCCTCCGCACAGCTGTGGATCCCGGTGGCGCGGACCTCCGGCTGATCCGCTCCCGCCGGGGCCGGGGCCGGGGCCGGGGTCGAGGTCGGCCCGGCCGCCGTCCGGCCCGGTCGCCCCTGCCCCGGCAGGGGGGCGGGGGCGACCGGTGCGGGGGCGGGGCGGGGGCGGGTCAGGCGAACTGGCCGGGCACGTAGTCGCCGGCGGGCTGCTGGATGATCACGTTGATCCGGTTGTAGGTGTTGATCAGGGCGATCAGACCGACCAGCGCGGCCAGCTGCTCCTCGTCGTAGTGCTTGGCGGCCTCCGCCCAGGCGTCGTCGCTGACCCCGCCCGCGGCGTCCGCGATCCGGGTGCCCTGCTCGGCGAGTTCCAGCGCGGCGCGCTCGGCCTCGGTGAAGACCCCGGCCTCGCGCCAGGCGGCGACCAGGTTGAGCCGCTGCTGGGTCTCCCCGGCGTGCGCGGCGTCCTTGGTGTGCATGTCGGTGCAGAAACCGCAGCCGTTGATCTGGCTGGCGCGGATCTTCACCAGCTCCTGGGTCGACATCGGGAGCGCCGACAGGCCCAGGGCGTGGCCGGCCGAGTTGATGTGCTTCAGGAACTTCGCGCCGAGCGGGTTGGCGAAGTAGTCGAGGCGGGCGTCCATGGTGATGGCTCCTTGTTCTTCGTTCTTCGAACGGTCGTCGCGTGCTTTCGAAGGTCTGACCCCGCGGCCGTCCCCGATGTGACAGCCCTCGGATGTGACGCCCGTCACGCTATCGGCGGGCCCGCGTTCCACCGCGCAGGCGGCTCGGATGCGCAGAAGACGCACACGAAGAACCCTTCCCGCGCCAGGGAGAACCCCCCGCACGTCGGGCAGCGCGGGAACGCCGCCGCATCCGTGGACCCGCCCGGGTGCCGCACCCCGGCCCGCTCCGGCGCCACCGCGACGGCCGCGCGCGCCACGTGCTCGCCGCGTGCTCGTCGCGCCGGTCCGCCGGCCGCAGCACCCCGGCCGCCCCGGCCGTGTGGGTGAACGGCCCGCCTCGGTCGGTGTCCATCACGCGCCTCCCGCCGGTCGGCACGTTCGCGCCACGGTGACAGGCCAGGGGGGTGGGTGCGGGGCGGCGTAGGGTGGCGGGCGGGGGGTCGGTGGAGGGAGCGCGGGATGGGTGCGGAGTGGGCGGTGCCGGTGGTCATGGCGCCGATGGCGGGTGGGGCGGGGACCCCCGAGCTGGTGGCCGCCGTGAACGGGGCCGGGGGGCTCGGGTTCCTCGCGGCGGGGTACCGCAGTGTCGAGGGGTTGCGCCAACAGGTGCAGAGGGCGCGGGAGTTGACGGACCGGCCGATCGGCGTGAACCTGTTCGTCCCCGGACCGCCCGCCCCGCCCGGGGCGGTGGACGCCTACCGGGAACGGCTGCGGCCCGAGGCGCTGCGGTGGGGCGTCGAACTGCCCGCCGAGATCCCGCCCGACCGCGACGACTGGGACGCCAAGGTCCGACTGCTGCTGCGCGACCCCGTCGACTGGGTGTCGTACACCTTCGGGCTGCCCGAACCGGCCGAGGCCGCCGCCGTCCGGGCCGCCGGCATCCGGCAGGCCGGCACCGTGACCAGCCCCGCGGAGGCCCGGGCCGCGACCGCGCTCGGCCTCGACGCGCTCGTCGTCCAGGGCCCGGAGGCCGGCGGGCACCGCGGTACGCACCGCGCCGAGGACCCGCCCGGGACGCTTCCGCTGCTCGAACTCCTGGCCGCCGTACGGGAGGTGACCGCGCTGCCGCTGATCGCCGCGGGCGGGCTGGGGGACGGGGCGGCGATCGCCGCGGCGCTCGGGGCCGGTGCGGTGGCCGCGCAGCTCGGCACCGCGTACCTGCGCACCGCGGAGTCCGGGGCGTCCCCCGCGCACCGCAGGGCCCTGGTCGAACTGGACGCCACCACCGTCACCCGGGCCTTCACCGGCCGACCGGCGCGCGGGCTGCGCAACGCGTTCACCGACCGCCACGAGGGGCACGCCCCGGCGGCCTACCCGGAGGTGCACCACCTCACCCAGCCGCTCAGGGCGGCCGCGGGCCGCCGCGGCGACCTGGCGGCGATGCACCTGTGGGCGGGCACCGCCCACCGCCGGGCCCGCACGGGCGGCGCGGCGGACGTCACCCGCGACCTGTGGCGGGACGCGCTGCGCGCGGGGTGAGAGCGCGGGCTCCGGGGCACCGGCGGCTCAGTCGAACCGGATGTGCCGGGCCCCCGTCCAGGCCCGGCGCAGGCGCCCGCGCAGCGCGCCGTCGGTGTTCGGCGCGAGCGCCAGCCCGCAGGCGGCGGCGATCCGGTCGGCGACCTGCGGGACGCCGAGGCGGTCGGTCCACAGGTGCGCGGCGAACTCGTCCCCGCGCAGGCGCTCCAGGCACAGGTCGAGCTTCGCCACGGCGAAGCTCTCCCGGCGGGGAGGGACGTCCTTCCCGGCGAGGAGGCCCACGGCGCGCCCGAAGCCGCGCTCGCGCAGTCGGCGGAGCACCGTCCCGCGCTCGGCCAGCAGCGCGAAGTGCCGGACGTCGTGGCCGCGTTCGCGCAGCCGGCCGACGGTCTCGCGGAAGTACGCGGGCTCCACGACCGTCATCGGCACGATCACCGTCCCGTCGTGCCCGGTGAGGGCGCGGTCCAGCACCTCGTACACGCCCTGCCGCCAGGCGGGGAGGTCCTGGAAGTCACCGCGCAGGGCGGGGGGCGTCATCCGGTGCAGGCCGAAGCCCACGTGCTCGGGGTCGCAGACGACGCTGCCGGCCAGCCGCCGCCGGAGCTCGTGCGCGGTCTGCGTCTTGCCGCCGCCGAAGGGCCCGTTGATCCACAGGAGCATGCCCCGGACTCTACTGCGGGCCCCGGGGAGGCGGCTCGGCCGAGGAGGTCGCCCCTCCGGGATCCGACGGCGCCGGGTGCGAGGGGGAGTGCGCGGGACACCGGGCGGGCCCCGGTCGGCGGGACGGAGCCGTCCGTCCGCGTTCCCACCGGGGGCCTGCTCGCCCCTGTGCGGGTCACACCTCCAGGTCGGCCTCGATCCGCTTCAACTGGTGCCGGGCCATCGCCAGGTTGGCCCGGTTGCGGTCCAGCGCCAGGTACAGGAACAGGCCCTTGCCGGTGCGCGAGGTCAGCGGCCGGATCAGGTGGTACTGGGTGGAGAGGCTGATCAGGATGTCCTCGATCGCCTCGTTCAGGTTGAGCAGCTCCATCGCGCGCAGCTTGGCCCGCACCACGTCGGTGTTGCCCGCGGCGGCGACGTTCAGGTCCAGCTCCGCGCTGCCGCCGATGGTGCCCAGCGCCATACCGCTGTTGTAGTCGACCAGGGCGACGCCGATGGTGCCCTCGATCGCGCTCATGATGTCCTTGAGGGCGGTTTCCACAGCAGCCATTTTTTCCAAGTACCTCTTCCGTGAAAGGAATTGACGACTCGTCAACTCTTTGGAGCGACGGGTGTACCGCAGGGTGGGAGGGACGTCCGGGGTCAGAAGGTCGTCCGGTCGAGGTCGGTGTCGGCCAGGGCCGCTATCCGCGCCCCGGCCCGACGGGCCTCCAGGTGCAGCCGGCCCACGTTGGCCTGCGGGCCGGCCAGCAGGGTCAGCACCGTGTACGCGCCGGCCGCGTACGTCGCGGTGTAGCCGCGCTCGCCGCGGGTGATCAGCTCCCGGAAGGCGCCCTGCCCGGTCGCCTCGGTCAGCCGGGAGCCGACGCCCAGCGCGGCCGCGGTCAGCGCGGCCACGCCCTCCGGCTCCAGCGCGGGCGCGTCGTGCGCCACCACCAGGCCGTCGATGGTGGCCACCAGCGACCCGGTCAGGTGCGGGATCCTCGCCCGCAGGCCCCGCAGTTCGGCCTGCACCTCGGCCTCCGGCAGCACGGGGGTCCTCCTCGCGGTCAGTTGTCGAAAGGTCCGCTTCATGACGGGGTCGGCGGGACGGGGCGGGCGGGCGGGGCGGTCACAGGGCCTCCAGAGCGGCGCGTAGTCGGAGCAGCAGGCCCACCTCCGGGTCCGAGGAGTCGTGGGAGCGCGGACCGGGCGGCAGCAGCACGTCCGGTGGCGCGGCTTGCGGCACGGCGGCCGGGGGCGGGTCGGGGACGGCGGCCGGCCGCGGGGCCGCGAGCAGCCCCGCCGCGGCCAACTGCCGGACGTCCAGCAGCGTGCCGTAGGTGGAGCGCCCCAGCAGCCGGGCCAGCTCGGGCGCGGTGCGGGTGCCGTCGGCCGCGGCCAGCAGCGCCTGCCGCCGGCGGCGCGGCACCGCGGTGCGGCAGGTCGGGGCGGCGCCGGTGGCCCGCAGCGGCACCCGGTCCAGCTCGGCGGACGGCCAGCAGCCGTCCAGCAGCGAGCGGCGGCGGCCGATCGCACCGCGCAGCTCCAGCACCGAGAGCGGGCGGGCCAGTCGGAACGCCGGGCGGGCGGCCGGGTCGAAGCGCAGCTCGCCGTCGTGCTGGGCGAGCGCGTCCTGCGCGCCGTCCAAGGTGGCGGCCAGCCGGGCGAGTTCGAGTTCGCCCGGGCCGATCAGGCCGCTGCCCACCAGGTACTCGGCGTGCCGTCCGGCCCCCGGCAGCAGGCTGTCCTCCCACGCGCGCAGGGTGATCCGCCCGGCCCCGGTCAGCAGGTGGCCGACGGTGGCCGCGCCCGGCGCCTCGGCGTGCACCACCAGGCCGCCGGACAGGTGCACCGCGCCGTCCGGGCCGTGCAGGGCGCCGGTGGAGCCGTCGGCGGCGAGGTCGGTCAGCGCGGCCTCGAAGGTGGTGGCGGGCGCGCAGCTGGACCGCCGGCGGCGCGGCAGCGGCGCCGCGTGGGCCCGCGGCCGGACGGCCGGTGGGTCGGCGGCCTCCGGTCCGGCGTCCCGCGGTTCGGGGCCCTGCACTCCGGGGCCCTGCGGTTCGGGGCCCTGCGGTTCGGTGCCCTGCGGTTCGGCGGGCCGGTCGGCGGTCAGGTACGGGCCGGGGACCTCGGCGGCGTGGCCGAACGGCCCGGCGGCGGGGGCGAGTCGGTGCACCGAGACCGGTGAGGCCACCAGCAGTGGCGGCACGGACGGCATCGGCGGGACGACCGGCGCGACCGGGACCGACGGGAGCGAGGGCGCGGACGGGAGCGAGGGCACGGGCGGTTGCGGTGCCGGGGTGAGGGTGTCGGTGGGCCACATCAGGAGAGCACCAGCCGGTCGGCGACGGCGGCCAGCCGCAGTCGGGCCATCGCCAGGTTGGCGTGTTCCCGGTCCAGCCGCAGGTAGAGGAAGACGTTGGCGTCGAAGGACGCGGGGACGAAGCGCAGCAGGTGGTAGTGGGCCCCGGAGGTGACGATGACGTCCTCGGCGGGCGGCGCGCCGGTGTCCGGGTCGGCGAACGAGGGGGTCTGGGTGACCGCCCGGGCGAGTTCGGTGGCGTCCGCCGCACCGACCTCGTGGTCGCCGTCGGGGCCGAGACCGGCGGTGCCTATGGCCAGGCCGTTGGTCCAGTCGACCAGGCTGACCCCCAGGGCGCCGGTGATCCCCATGGCTTCCGCAAGGCACTCCTCGATCCCGGACACGAACCGCGTTCCCTCCCCACCGTGCGGGCACGGTGCGTCGCCGTCACCGCCTTCACCTGCGGTAGTCTGACCAGGACGCAACGCTACCGTCGTCGCCACGGGAGAGCGAGACTTTCGGTCATATCCCTCGGGCATATGCGCGAATGCGCTAAGGTGCGCCGCCGGTTGAGCCACCGCCGCCGGGGCCGGCCGGTCCGCCGAGGGACGCGAACAGCGACGTGAACGGTGCCGCAGACGTGATGCGGACGGCGATGCGGGCAACGAAACGGATGGCCGACCGGACGGCGAAACGGATGGCGGACCGGACGGTGGCGCGAACGCCGACGGCCGTACACCGCGGCGGGGTTGCCGGGGTACGGCCGTCGGGGGAGCGCCGGTCGGCGCGTGGAGGTCAGTGCGTGGAGGTCAGCGCGCGGCGGTTGGCTCCTGGGCCGGCGTCCGGGACGCGTCCTCGGCGGGCTCCGGCCGGACGGGCAGTTCGCGCATCCGCGGGATGGGGGAGGCCAGCACCCACAGGGCGGAGCAGACCGCGCCGACGGCGGCGATCCACAGCGCGGGGCGCAGGCCCAGGGTGCTGCCGAGGAGGCCGCCGAGCAGCGAGCCGAGCGGGCGCACGCCGTAGTTGACGGCCTGGTAGGCGCCGAAGACGCGGGAGCGCAGGGCGTCGGGGATGCAGGCGGCGAAGATGGTGCCGGCCGAGATGTCGAGGATCATCACGCCGACGCCGGAGAGGAACTCGGCGCCGAACAGCAGGGCCGCGGCGGCGCCGACCGAGCCGCCCGCGAGCGGGATCAGCAGCAGCGGGGCGGGGAAGAGCACCAGGCCGAGCAGGAAGGCGGGGCCGATGCCGATCCGGGCGGCGAGCCGTCCGGTGAGGGCCGCGCCGAGCAGGGTGCCGACCGCGGCGGCGGCCATCACCGCGCCCAGCAGGCCGGCGCTGAAGCGCAGTTCGCGGGTGGCGTAGAGGACGAACAGGGCGCCGATGACGAAGGTGAACAGGTTGACGGTGGCGGTGCCGAGCAGCGAGGCCCGGATCACCGGGTCGCGCCGGATCCAGCGCAGGCCCTCCGCGGCGCCGCTGTGCTCCTTCTCGGCGGGCGGCGGTTCGGCCGGGTCGATCTTCCGCAGGAACAGCGCGGAGACCAGGAAGGAGGCCGCGTCCACCACCAGCGCCAGCGGGGCGGCCAGGAGTTGGACCAGCAGGCCGCCGAGGCCGGGGCCGGCCACGTAGGTGGCGGCCCGGCTGCCGTTGATCAGCGCGTTGCCGCTGAGGTACCGCTCGGCGGGCACCAGGGCGACGAACAGCGGCGGGTTGCAGACGTTGAAGAACACCGACAGCACGCCGACGGCGAGCACCACCGCGTACAGCTGGGTCAGGGTCAGCACCCCGGCCGCGTGGGCGATCGGGACGGTCAGCAGGGCGGCGGCCCGGCCCAGGTCGGTGGCGATCATCATCCGGCGGCGGCGCCCGTAGCGGTCGGCCCAGCCGCCCGCGTGCAGCGAGAACAGCAGGTAGGGGAGGTAGCCGGCGGCGCTCAGGTAGCCCATCTGGGCGGCGTCCGCGTGCAGGGTGGCGACCGCGATCAGCGGGATCACCAGCAGGGTGATCTGGTCGCCGAGCGAGGAGACGGTCTGGCCGGTCCAGTAGCGGCGGAAGGCCGGTTCGTGCAGCAGCTCGGGTATCCGGCGGCGGACGGCGGCGGCCGGGCGGGTGGCGAGGAGGGTCACGGTGCTTCCCCCTCCGGGGCGGGGTCGGTGGGGTCGGTGGGGACGGCGAGCCGGATCAGCTGGACGGCCCGGGCGCCTGCGGGGGGCGGGCCGGGGCGGCCCAGCCGCTCCGCGTAGGGGCGGATCAACTCCTCGACGCGGGCTTCGAGTTCGGTGAGTTCCGCGGCGGTGACCAGGACGGCGCTGTCGCCGAAGGAGGCGGCCTCGCGCCACTCGGGGCTGCTCTCGCCGCGGTGCAGCAGCCAGCTGGTGGCGCGGGCGAAGTAGCCGTCCAGCACGGCGCGTTGCAGCGCCTCGGTGGCGGCGGCCCGCTCCGGGTCGGCGGGGGCGGCGTCCCAGCTGGTGAAGGCGGCGGTCGCGCGCCAGGGCTTCTCCCGGCCGCGCCCGCCGCCCGCCTCCTCCACCAGGCCGTACTTGGCGAGCTGGCGCAGGTGGAAGGAGCAGCTCGCCACCGACTCGCTGCCGAGCAGCTCCGCGGCCCGGGTCGCGGTCAGCGGCCCGTGCAGGCGGAGCAGGCCCACCAGTGCCATCCGGGTGGGATGGGCGTAGGCGCGCAGGGCGCGCGGGTCGGTGAGCCGGATGGCCGGCGGCGGTTCGCTCATGTTCTAAAGCTAGCTTTGGAAAGAGTTCTTTACAAGCCGCCGACCACCGGGTTCAGTAGATCACGGCCCGTTCGGGCCGCCGGAAGGGGGAGGGTCAGCCGATGGTCCAGCGCTGGAGGGCGGAGCCGGTGTCGGTCTGCTGGGTGACGGCCGCGCCGTTGGCGGTGGAGGCGGTGGTCAGGGACAGGCCGCTGCTGCGGGAGGTGATCCGGTAGCCGTTGGTGGTGGGGGTGACCGTCCAGCGCTGGTTGGCGCCGCCGGTGCAGGCCCACTGGATGATCTGCGCGCCGGCCGTGCCGGAGCCGCCGCTGACGTCCACGCACAGGTGGGAGAGGACGTTGGTGATCTGGTAGCTGCCGTCCGACTGCCGGGTGAAGGTCCAGCTCTGGTTGCTGCCGCCGTTGGCGCCCCAGGTGATGAGCCGGGTGCCCTGGTCGAGGGAGTGGTCGGGGTCGTCCAGGGCCTTGCCGCCGGTGACCAGGGTGTGGGCGCCGCTGAGGACCGGGGCGACGGTCCAGCCGAAGGAGACCGTGCCGGTGGCGGTGCCGGAGGAGGCGGTGACGGTGACGGTGGAGGCCCCGGCCGCCGTCGGGGTGCCGGAGACCAGGCCGGCGGGGCTGATGGTCAGCCCGGCGGGCAGGCCGGTGGCGGTGAAGGTGAGGGGCTTGCCGGCGCTGTCGTGGGCGGTGAGCCGGAGCGAGACGGCCGTGCCGAGGCTGCCGGACTGGTCGCCGGGGGAGGAGACCGAGACGCTCTCGGGCGCCGAGCCGGTCCGGGTGAGGGTGAGGGTCTGCTCGCCCGCGGTGCGGGTGCCGCCGACGGGGTTGCCGGTGGTGTTGGTCCAGCTGCGGGCGGGGGTGGTCTCGGCGGGGCGGCCGGCGTCCGCGGAGAGGCCGATCACCAGGCCGCTGTAGCGGTTGACCAGGCGGACGGTGCCGGTGGGGGTGTTGTCGGCGGCGGTGCCGGGGACGACCCACCACTGCTGGCCGACGGCGGGCCCGCCGGAGCCGGCGGCGGTGACGGTGGGCCGGGCGCCCCAGGCGCGGCCCGCGGTGGTGGTGGAGTCCACCCCGAGCAGCCCGCCGGTGGCGGCGTTGGCGATCCGGTAGGAGCCGTCGCCGTTGCCGGTGAAGGTCCAGGACTCCAGGGCGGAGCCGGTGGCGGTGCCCGTGGAGGTGGTGGCGGAGCCGCCGGAGACCTGGGCCAGCACCCGCCCGGCCCCGCCGGCGATCCGGTACGACCCGGTCTCGTCGACCGGGCCGGGGGCGGTGGCGGAGGCGTCCAGGGTGACGTCGACGTACTCGCCGGAGGAGGTGCTGCCGTCGGGCTTCTTCGCACAGCCGAACGCGCAGTAGGAGCGGAAGCTCCGGCCGACGATCCCGCCGCCCGTCCGGCTCGCGCCGTCGAGGAACCAGCGGTACCAGGAGGCGGTGCGGTAGCTGCCGGTGTCGCCGAGCAGGAACCACTTCTGGGTGGAGAGGTCGGCGGTGGCGTAGAGCTGCTGGGGCGCCGATCCGCTCTGGTCGACGGCCTGCGGCTCGCCGACGTACAGCTTCAGGTGGGCGTCGTAGGTGATGTTCATGACGAACAGCGGTGAGGTCGGGGGCATCGTGCCGGCCGCGATCTGCTGGGCCGCGGTGCCGGTGTTCGCCGGGTCGTACTCGCCGGAGACGGGGGTGTACCCGGTGGTGCTGCCGGAGCCGACCGGGACGATGTTGCTCTCCCGGCCGCCCGTGCCGGGCTGGGTCCAGGCGCCGTCGTACCACTTGCGCCAGGAGCCGGGTGCCATCTTGGCGGAGATCGGGGCGCGGGCCGCGTGCTCGTAGAACGCCTTCCAGCCGCCGTTCTTGTCGACGATCCGCGAGCCGTAGAAGACGTAGAAGTACCCGGAGGCGGTGTCCACGTACAGCCGCTGGTCGCCGTCGCCGTAGGAGTACGTCTGGTTCGGGAACGCGGCGGTGTCGCCCCTGGTGGTGCTGTAGGGGGAGGTGATCACGTGGTCCGCGATGGTCCAGGTCCGGCCCTGGTCCTTGGAGACGGCGTAGTCGATCGCGTCGAAGTGCAGCCCGTCCCCGAAGGGTTGGGGCGTGAACTCGTTGTGCACCAGCCCGTACCAGTCGCCGGTGTCCGGGTCGACCCAGACCCCCGCCAGGTCGCAGTAGTTCTTCTGCGCGTAGCCGGAGCCGCTCGGCGCGGCGGTGGCCTCGCGGCCGGTGGGGCTGTTGTTGCAGCGCCAGGTGGTGTCGTCGTTCCGGTCGCTGCCGTTGGCCGGGTTGACGGCGCCGCTGATCGCGCCGGAGCGGGTCGCGGTGTCGAAGTCGGGGCCGGTGAAGAAGTCCCAGTACCTGGGGTCGTTCGCGCCGTAGAGGGCGGCGGACTGCTGGAAGTAGAAGGTGCCGTCCTTGTCGAGGTACGGGCTCGCCTGGGTGTCGGTCGGGTGCGCGTACGGCACGGGCGATCCGACGCCGACGGTGTACGTGGCGGCGGGCGGAGCCGGGGCCGCCGAGGCCGGGGCCGCGGCGACCCCGGCGGACAGCGGCAGGACGGCGGCGGCGAACACGGCCGCGAGGGCTCTGCGGGGGGATGGCACGGATGCTCCTTCGGTGACGAGGTGCTTCGCGGTGGGGGGCGCCGGTCCCCGGCCGGTGGGCGCGCGGTGCCCGCCGTCCGGGACCGCAGGGGGGGACGGCGGTGCGGGCGCGCGGATGTGCGGCGTGCCGGTGCGGAGGCGAGCCGGTACGGGAGGCCGGTACAGGGGAGGGGCCGGTACGGAGGGGGCCGGGACGTGCCGGAGCGGTCGGTGCGAGCGCCCGCGGGCCGCCGCGGGGCTCCAGGGGGCCGCCCCGCGGACGGCCGGGGGGACGATCTGTTCGAAGTTGCGTTTTCCTGTGGGTCTTTGAGCAACTTCACGCACACCGTGGCAGTGCCCGGGGGTGAAGTCAAGAGCTGCCGCCGCCCGGGCCGCCGTTCAAGTCGTGGCGCGGGGCACGGCGTCGGCCGCTCCGGGCCCGGCCGGGCTAGGCGGTGCGGACCCCGTCCTCGACCGGCTCCGGCCGGACCGGCACGTCGGAGGGGTCCTGGAAGATCCCCTCCAGCGCCAGGTGCGCGCCGCCGCGGGCCGCGTTGGAGAGGCCGAGCGCGGAGGCGGTGACGACGACCTGCTGGGAGCCGGGCGAGATCCGCCGGCGGTCCAGGAACTCCTGGGCCGGGCCGACCAGGTACCGGTCGAAGACCGCGAAGTAGCCGCCCAGGACGATCCGGGGCGGGTTCAGCACGTCCACCAGGACGCTGAGCCCGAGGGCCAGGTCCTCGGCTACGGCGGCCAGTGCGGCGAGGGTGCGCGGTTCCCCGGCGTCGGCCCGGTCGAGCAGCGCGCCGAGCCGTTCGGCCAGGTCGACCGAGCGGTCGTGGACCGGGTCGTCCGGGTCGGCGGCGGCGTCCAGCAGGGCCTGGAGTCCGACGGCGACCTCCCAGCAGCCGGTGCGCCCGCAGCCGCAGGGCCGGTCGAGCCGGTCGAGCTTCATGTGGCCGATCTCGGAGCCGCGCAGCAGCCGGCCGCCGGAGATGCCGGCCCCGCCGGCGCCGATCCCGCCGGTGACGTAGACGAGTTCACGGGTGTCGGGGCCGGGGGCGGCGAGGTACTCGGCGAGCGCGCCGGACTCGGCGTCGTTCTCCAGCAGGACGGGCGGCGCGTGCCGGCCCAGCCGGGCGCGCAGCTCGTGGACGGCCCGGACGTCGCGCCAGCCGAAGTTGGTGGCCACGGTGACCGTCCCGGTGGCGCTGTCGATCGAGCCCTGGGTGATCAGGGTGATCCCGATGGTGTGCAGGCCGCGCTCGGCCACCGCGCTGAGGCAGTCCGCGACCAGGTCGGCGACCTCGCGCAGGGCGGCCTGCGGGGTGAGGGCGGGGACGTCGAGGGCGCGGCGGTCCTGGTGGACCACGGTGCCGCGCAGGTCGAGGGCGAGGACGGTGATGTGGTCGGGCCCGACCTCCGCGCCGACGCCGCAGATCCAGCGGCCGTTGAGCTCGACCATCCGGTGCGGGCGGCCGACCGCACCGGCCCGGTCGAGTTCGCCCTCGCGGACCAGGCCGCGCTGGATCAGCTCGGCGACCAGGACGGAGACGGTGGCCTTGGGCAGGCCGCTCGCGGTGGCCAGGTGGGTGCGCGACTGGGCGCCGTTCTCCCGCAGTTGGCGCAGCATCACGCCCAGGTTGGTGCGGCGCAGGGAGGCCTTGTCGGCGACCTCGGGGTGGCCCGCCAGGACGGCGCTCGCGAGGCCGCCCGTGCCGGTGGTGCCGCGCTGCGTCTGTCGCACGTGCTCTCCTCGTTCCGAGACCTGGGACCGGCCGGTGTCGACCTGCCCATATTAGTTGATGCACCACATGAAATAACCGCGGCCACCACCACCCGCCGCCGTCCGCCACCGTCCGTCGCCGGGTGCCGATCCGGTCGCGATCCCGCCCCCGCGGCACCTGCGGCATGCGGTGGAGCGGGTCAATTCCCCGTGCTGTCAGGCATTTTGCCCGACCGGGTCGGCGAGTGCGGCCGTTCGTCGCGTTTGTGCAACGGCCCGCCGCACCCCTTGACAGCCCCGAGCCTTAATTAACACACTAGCCGAATTAACGGCCCGGGGTGTTCAGCGGGCCCCCACCGCCGCGCCGGGGCCGAGTCCGCTCGCGGCAGGCAGCAGAACAGGACCTCCTCATGAAGAACCGCGCGCTCAGAACGCTCACCCTCGCCGTGGCGCTCGCCTCCCTGGCCGGCACGGCCGCCTGCGGGTCGGACGGATCGGCGGGCCGCTCCGCCGGGCCGGTCACCATCGAGTTCTGGGGCTGGGCCCCCGGCTACGAGAAGTCCGTCGAGCTCTTCAACTCCACCCACCCGGACGTCAAGGTCGTCTACAGCAAGATCTCGCCCGGCTCCAAGGGCGGCTACACCAAGCTGCTCAGCGCCGTGAAGGCCGGCAACGCCCCCTGCGTGGCCATGGTCGGCTTCGAGACGCTGCCCACCTTCGCCGCCGCCGGCGCCCTCCAGGACGTCACCCCCGCCGCCGCGCCGTACGCGAAGGAGTACGCGTCCTGGGCGTTCGCGCAGTCCGGGGTGGCCGGGCACACCTACGGCCTGCCGGTGGACACCGCCCCGATGGCGTTCATCTACCGCAAGGACCTGTTCGCCAAGTACGGCATCCAGCAGCCCCCGAAGACCTGGGACGAGTACGCCGCCGACGCCGCGGCCATCCACGCCGCCGACCCGAACGCCTACATCGGCTACTTCGGCAACGACGCCTACAACTTCGCCGGCCTCGCCTGGCAGGCCGGCGCCAAGTGGTTCGGCACCAGCGGCGACAAGTGGACCGTGAACCTGGCCGACCCGGCCACGAAGAAGGTCGCCGCGTTCTGGCAGGACCTGATCGACCGGAAGCTGGTCAAGGTCGTGCCGAGCTTCGACACCGCCCTCTACCAGGGCATGGGCGAGGGCAGCATCCTCTCCGACGTCAACGCGGTCTGGGACACCCCGATCCTGGCCGACAGCGTCAAGCAGACCGCCGGCAACTGGGCCGTCGCCCCGATGCCGGTCTGGGACGCGGCCACCCCCGCCGCGGGCAACGCCGGCGGCACCCCCAATGCCGTCCTGAAGGGCTGCAAGAACCCCGCCCAGGCCGTCGAGTTCGCCCACTGGTTCGGCACCGACCCGGCCGGCGTCGGCAACCTGATCAAGGAGACCGGCATCTACCCCGCCGCCCTCTCCGGCCTGGACAACCCGGCGCTGGCCGAGCCCAACCCGTTCTACGGCGGCCAGCGGGTCTTCGACGTCTTCAAGGACGCCGCCACCCACGTCGACCCCGGCTTCCAGTGGGGCCCGGTGATGACCAGGACCTCCGGCGCGCTCGGCGACGGCCTCGGCAAGGCGGGCACCGGCACCACCACCCTGGACGCCGCGCTGGCCGACACCCAGGCCCAGACCCTGGCCGAGATGAAGACCCAGGGCATGGAAGCCGGCTGACCATGCACCCGTCCCCCACCGCCCCGGCCCCGGCACCCCCGCGCGAGCGCACCGGGCCCACCCCGCCGGACGCCCCGCGGCCCCGCGCCGTCGACTGGCGCCGCTGGACGCCGCTGGGCTTCCTGCTCCCGTTCGGCACCCTGTTCGTCCTCACCTTCGTCGCGCCGATCTGCTACGCCGTCCACCAGAGCCTGTTCAAGCTGCACCGCTCCGGCCTCGGGCTCACGCCCCCGACCACCGCCTTCGCCGGCCTGGCCAACTACACCGAGGCGCTGGCGGACCGCGCGTTCACCTCCTCCGTCCTCCGGGTGCTGCTGATCGGCCTCGTCCAGGTGCCGCTGATGCTGGGCCTGGCGCTGCTGCTGGCCCTGCTGCTCGACGCCCGCCGCACCCCCGGCAAGCGCTTCTTCCGGCTCGCCTTCTTCCTGCCGTACGCGATCCCCGGCGTGATCGGCGGCCTGATGTGGTCCTTCCTCTACCAGCCGGACGTCAGCCCGGTCACCCGGGCGCTCTCCGGCCTCGGCCTGCACGTCGACTTCACCTCCGCGGGCATGCTGCCCTGGTCGGTGGGCAACATGCTGACCTGGGGCTGGACTGGCTACAACACGATCGTCATCCACTCCGCGCTCAAGGCGCTCCCCGGCGAGTACGCCGAGGCCGCCGAGCTCGACGGCTGCACCGGCTGGCGACTCGCCTGGCACATCAAGATCCCGATGGTGCGGCCCGCCCTGGTGATGACCACGGTGTTCTCGATTATCGGCACCGCGCAGCTCTACAACGAGCCGGTCGTCATGCGGGCCGTCGCCCCCGCGCTGTCCGGCGACTGGACCCCGATCATGGCCGCGCAGAACGAGGTCGCGGCCAACAACTACCAGGCCGCCGCCGCCCGTTCGGTACTCCTCGCGCTGGTGATCTTCGTCCTCTCGTTCGGGTTCATGCGGTTCGTCAACAAGCGCGGAGCGGCCCTGTGAAGGACACGTCGAGGGGCCCGGCCCGGGCCGCCGACCCCGCCGGGCGCCTGGGGACGCTCGCCGTCCTGGTGCTCGCGGCGCTCTACTCCCTGCTGCCCGTGTGGTGGCTGGTGGTCTCCGCCACCAAGGGCAGCGGCGACCTCTTCTCCAGCAACGGCTTCTGGTTCGCCGGACGGATCGAGCTGGTGCGCAACGTCTCCGAGCTGCTGGGCGTCCAGCACGGCATCTACGGCCGCTGGCTGCTCAACAGCCTGCTCTACGCCGTCGGCGGCGCGGCCGTCGCCACCCTGCTGTCCGCGATGGCGGGCTACGCGCTGGCGAAGTACGCCTTCCGCGGCCGGGAGGCGGTCTTCAACACCGTCCTGGGCGCCGTCCTGCTGCCCGCCCCGCTGTTCGCCCTGCCGCTGTACCTGATGTTCTCCGCGACCCACCTGGTGAACACCTTCTGGGCGGTGTTCATCCCTAGCGTGGTCAGCCCGTTCGGGGTGTACCTGTCCCGGATCTACGCCGCCGCCGCGGTGCCCGACGAACTGCTGGAGGCCGGACGGATCGACGGCGCGGGCGAGTTCAGGATCTTCCGGTCCATCGCCCTGAAGGTCCTGCGGCCCTCGCTGGTCACCGTCGGCCTGTTCCAGTTCGTGACGATCTGGACGAACTACCTGCTGCCCTCGCTGATGCTCGCCGACGACCGCCTCCAGCCGGTCACCGTCGGCCTGGTCGCCTGGAAGGAGCAGCGCGGCCAGACCGTCCCCTACAACCTGATCATCACCGGCGCGCTGCTCTCGGTCGTCCCGATCGTGGTGATGTTCCTGCTGCTCCAGCGGCACTGGAAGGCCGGACTCACCTCCGGCAGCGTCAAGTAGCCGGCCAGTCGGCCAGCCGGCCAGTCGGTCCGCTTCGGCCGCCGGCCCCCTCGCCGGGGCCGGCCCGCGGCCCGGCCCGCCGACTCCGCCGGGCCGGCGGACCCCGCAGACCTCACCGGCCCCGTAGACCTCACCGACCCCGCAGACCCCGCAGACTCCGCAGACTCCGAAGAGGCAGACCCGCAGATGAGTGAGCTCCGGCTTGCCACCCTGACGCTGCCGACCGCGCCGGTCGGCCCCGTCAACCCCCTTCCCCCGCTGTTCACCGGTGTGGACGCGCACCAGGTCGAGGACGCCGACGAGGCCGACGAGGAGATGCGCCGCAACATCGGCTACGGCCGGGTGCCCTCCGTCCTGCCCTACCTGGTGCAGGACGGCTACACCCGGGAGCGGGCGCCCGCCGACCACCCCGTGGCGGTGCTGGAGAACGACACCCTGCGCGCGGTCTTCCTGCTCGCCGCGGGCGGCCGGCTCCAGTCGCTGGTCCACAAGCCGACCGGCCGCGAACTGCTGTTCCGCAACCCGGTGTTCCAGCCCGCCAACCTCGCCCTGCGGGGCGCCTGGCCGGCCGGCGGCGTCGAGTGGAACATCGGCACCATCGGCCACACCCCCACCACCTGCGAGCCGCTGCACGCCGCCCGCCTCACCCGCCCGGATGGCACCCCGGTGCTGCGGATGTGGGAGTACGAGCGCATCCGCGGCGCGGTCTTCCAGATCGACGCCTGCCTCCCGGACGACTCCCCGGTGCTGCTGGTGCACGTCCGGATCACCAACCCGCGCGAGCACACCGTCCCGATGTACTGGTGGTCCAACATCGCCGTCACCGAGGCCCCCGACGTCCGGGTGCTGGCCCCGGCCGACGCCGCCTGGCAGTTCTCCTACGACCGCCGGGTCCGCCGGGTCGCCCTCCCCGCCCCCGACGGCACCGACCTCAGCCGCACCACCCTCGCCCGGGACGCCGCCGACTACTTCTTCGACCTCCCGGCCGGCCGGCGGCGCTGGATCACCGCCCTGGACGGGAGTGGCCGGGGCCTGGTCCAGGCCTCCACCGAACGGCTCCGCGGCCGCAAGCTCTTCCTCTGGGGCCAGGGCGAGGGCGGCCGGCACTGGCAGGAGTGGCTCGCCGGACCCGGCCTGGCCTACCTGGAGATCCAGGCCGGCCTCGCCCGCACCCAGCTCGAACACCTCCCGATGCCGGCCGGCGCCCGCTGGACCTGGACCGAGGCCTACGGACTGCTGGAGGCCGACCCCGCCGCCGTCCACGGCGAGGACTGGACGGCGGCCCACGACGCGGCCGAGCACGCCCTGGACGCCCTCCTCCCGCAGCACGTCCTGGACGCCGAACTCGAAGCCGCCGCCGACTGGGCCGACCGCGCACCCGAGGAGATCCTGCAGGCCGGCTCCGGCTGGGGCGCCCTGGAGCAGCACCGCCGCGCCCGGGCCGGCCAGGGCCCGCTGCCCACCCCCGGCACGCCCTTCCCCGACCGCACCCTCGGCCCCGAGCAGCAGCCCTGGCTCGAACTCCTCACCCACGGCACGCTCACCCCCGGCGACCCCGACCGCCCGCCGGTCTCCTACCAGAGCGACCCGGCCTGGGCGCCGCCGCTGGCCGCCGCCGACAACTGGCTCGCCCACCTCCACCTCGGCACCCTGCACGCCCGCGCCGGCGACCACGACGCCGCCCGCGCGGCCTGGCGGCGCTCGCTCGAACACCGCCCCACCGCCTGGGCCTGGCGCAGCCTCGCCGCCCTCGCCGCGCACACCGACCGGCTCGACGACGCCGTCCACGCCTACCGCCGGGCGCTCGACCTCGCCCCCGCCCTGCTGCCGCTCGTCCTGGAGAGCGCCGCCGTCCTGCTCCGCGCCGGACACCCCGGAGAGGTGCTGGACCGCCTCGACGCGCTGGCCCCGGCCGACCGCGCCGCGGGTCGGGTCCGCTGGACGGAGGCCCGGGCCGCGCTGGACAGCGGCGACCCGGAGCGCTGCGGGCGGCTGCTGCGCGAGGGCATCGAACTCGCCGACCTCCGCGAGGGCGAGGGCTCCCTGCACGAACTCTGGTTCGCCCACCGGCGCGCCGCCGCCCCGGCCGGTGATGACGCGGCCGGTGGCGACGCGGCCGGTGGCGGTGCGGCCGGTGGCGGTGCGGAGCTTCCGCGGGCCTACGACTTCCGGATGCTGGCCGCGGAGGGCGCCGGCTGATGCGGCCGGCGGGTGCTCCCGGCGTCAAGACTTCACGCCGGAACTGACGCAACCTCACCATCCGTGCCCTGAACCGGCGTTGTGCGTTCAAGAGGCGAAGGCGAGAACCCTTGACGTGTCTGGTTCAGACCTTTAGGTTCCCGGCTCAGAGAAGCGGGGCGCGGCGCGCCCCTCGGCGCTCCCACCGCCGGGCCCCGCCCCCCACGCCGAGGAGCACCCGTGTTCGTTCGCGAACCGTCCTTGAAACGACTCGCACCCGCCGTCCTCGCCCTGCTCGCCCTGCTGTTCGGCCTGGCCGCCCCGGGCACCCGCGCCGCCGCGGCCGTCCCCGACTTCAAGGTGATCGCCTTCTACAGCGGCACCTGGGACGCGGCCCACATCGACTTCGACAAGGAAGCCAACGACTGGTTCCCGAAGACGGCCGCGGCCAACAACTTCAGCTACACCGCCACCACCGACTGGAACCTGCTCGCCAACGGCGGCGTCGACGCCTACGACGTGGTCCTGTTCCTCGACGACGCCCCGCAGAGCACCGCCCAGCGGGCCGGGTTCGAGCGCTACATGCGGGGCGGCGGCGCCTGGCTGGGCTTCCACGTCTCCGCGTTCACCACCGACGCGGCGAGCTGGGACTGGTACTACAACCAGTTCCTCGGCAGCGGCAACTTCCGCTCCAACACCTGGGGACCCACCACCGCCGTGCTGCGCACCGAGAACGGCACCCACCCCGCCGCGGCCTCGCTCCCGGCGACCTGGACCTCCTCGGTCAGCGAGTGGTACAGCTGGTCGAACAACCTGCGGGCCAACCCCGCGATCAAGGTGCTCGCCTCGGTGGACCCGTCGAGCTTCCCGCTCGGCACCGACCCCAACCAGTCCTGGTACGGCGGTGACTACCCCGTGCTGTGGACCAACACCCAGTACCGGATGCTCTACGCCAACTTCGGCCACAACGCGATGAACTACAGCACCAACACCCGGACGTCCTCGACCTTCGCCTCCGCCACCCAGAACCGGATGCTGGTCGACGCCCTCAAGTGGTTGGGCGGGGCGCCCGCCCCCGCCGACTCCTGGTACACCCTGACCTCCCAGGCCAACGGCCGGTGCGCGGACGCCCGCGCCGCCGCGACCGCCAACGGCACCGCCGTCCAGCAGTACGCCTGCAACGGCACCGCCGCCCAGCAGTTCCGGCTCACCCCCACCGACGGCGCCTACGTCCGCCTCGCCGCCCGCAACAACCCCGACCAGGTCGTCGACGTCACCGACCGGTCGACCGCCGACGGCGCCCCGCTCCAGCTCTGGGCCTACGCCGGCGGCACCAACCAGCAGTGGCGCGCCGTCGCCGAACCCGCCGGCACCCAGCACTTCGTGGCGCGCCACAGCGGCAAGTGCCTCGCGGTCGCCACCACCGCGGCGACCGACTCCGTCCAACTCGTCCAGCGCACCTGCGACAACGGCGCCGCGCAGAGCTTCCGCCTCACCGCACAGCCCTAGCCGCCTCGGCCGCCCCGGCCGTCCGGAGGCCCCGGCCGTCCGGCGGCCCGCCGTACCGGGCCGCTGCCCGTGCGGCGGGCCGCTCCCGGCTAGTGCGCGGCGCGCAGTTCCTCCAGCAGCATGCCCTGGTCGGCGAGCAGTTCGGTCAGGATGCGCCGGGCCGTCCGGAGCAGCTCGGCGACGTCCGCGCCGGCCAGGGCGTAGACCACCGTCGAGCCCTCGCGGGTCGCGGTGACCAGGCCGGAGCGGCGCAGGATGGCGAGCTGCTGGGAGAGGCTGGACGGTTCTACGTCCAGCTCGGGCAGCAGGTCGCGCACCGGCGTCGGGCCGGCCTGGAGCAGTTCGAGGACCCGGATTCGCACCGGGTGGCCGAGCATCCGGAAGAACTCGGCCTTGGCCTGGTACAGCGGTACGGGCATGCTTCCTCCCCTCTCCGACGGCACGCAGGCCGCCGTCCCGCGCTCAGACCTCCAGCGTCGACTCGATCCGCTTCAGCTGGTGCCGGGCCATGGCGAGGTTGGACCGGCCGCGGTTCAGCGCGAGGTACAGGAACAGGCCGCGTCCGCTGGACGTGGTGAGCGGCCGGATCAGGTGGTACTGGTTGGTCAGGGTGACCAGGATGTCCTCGATGCCGTCGTCGTGGAGGTTGAGCATTTCCATCGCCCGCATCTTGGCACGGACGAGGTCCGTGTTGGCGGCCGCGGCGACGTTCAGGTCGATGTCTCCGCCGTCCCCCAGGGTGCCGAGCGCCATGCCGCTGCCGTAGTCCACCAGGGCCACCCCGATGGCACCTTCAATGGTCATGGCTTCCTTGAGCGAGGTTTCGAGATTCGCCATCGTCCGTCTTCCTGTCGTGGCCGGGTCGGTCGGCACGACTGTAGGAACGGGATCGCACCCCGGCCGACTGTTGACCGTAATCTTTCGTTTCTGGTCCGACTGTGATCGATGAGCGTCGATTCAATGACCACATGAAGACATTTGCAACTACGGATGTGAGCAGTTCACGCGTACGCGATTCCGGCAACCCTTCCCGGGGAACCGGCCCGGAACGTGACGGGGCCCGGGAGCGGTATCCGGCTCCCGGGCCCCTGTGTGCCACCCAATTGCTGCGCACCGGCACGTTTAAGGACGGTGATCATGCTCAAAGCGTTTGCTTTACCGTTGAAGCTACCGCGCCACGGAGAGGCGCAGGGGGGAGTCGAACCCCCATCCGACGCTATTGGCCCCGCCCGGTCGATCCGGCGCTCGGCGGCGAATGCTGAGACGTGAGCGAGAGTCTGAGTTTCAAGGGGTGCCTCTACCGTTTGGGCCACCCCGGCACGTGGTGCCGGGGGAGGGACTCGAACCCCCACCGTTCCCCGGGTTCAGCTTCAACCTCAGTGTCAGCTTGCGCTCTTCGCGCCACCCCCGGTCTCACCCGGGGGCGATCATGGGGCTACCCGAACAGGTAGCCGAAGACGGCGTCGCCGACCCGCCGGTCGGTGACCTCCGCCCCGTTCGCCTCCTCGCGGGCGAACTGCACCGCCTGCTGGAGCTTCTCCACCCGCTCCAGCAGCTCGTTCACCCGCCGGGCCGGCAGCGCGCCGGAGAACTTCACCGTCGTCCAGTACCCGATCGGCACGTCCTCGTAGTAGACCTCGACCTGCGCCGGGTGCTTCTCCGTCGCCTCCGCCTTCACGTGGTTGCGCGGCACCTTCCTGGTGCGGATCGTCCGCACCGCCTCGGTCTTCCACGCGTCCGTCGACGGGTCGAGCGACCACGCCTCCGCGGCGTCCAGCACCGGGAGCTTGCGGACGAACGTCCGCAGGTCGGTGAGCTGCTTCTCCAGGAAGAGCAGGTACGTCACGGGCGCGCCCGCCACCAGCGTCCGCCCGTCCACCACCACGTCGGCCCGGGCCTCGGTGTTCGCCCAGTCCTTGGTGGCCGTCACGTCGAACAGCCGGGTCAGCGTCGCCGCCGTCGCCCGCAGCACGTCCTCCGCCTTCACCTGCACCCGGGTCGACTCGGGGGGCAGCTGCTCGCCCTCCTCGTCCTTGGGCTGGTACGTCCGGGACAGGCCGGCCAGCAGCGCGGGCTTCTGCAAGTCCTGGTGGGACTGCGTCAGCTCCTGGAACGACTTCGACTTGACGCCTTTTTCCACGGCGATGATCTGGTTCAACTTGGCCACCCGAGGACGGTAGCGGCACACCCGTTCGACGGTCACCCGGTTTTCCGCACCCTGCTCGACCGGCGGCGGCAGCCGCCCTGACATGGGCACGCAGCCGGAGAAGTGCCGGAAAAGTCTGATGTTGATGTCACTCCGGACGGGTAATCTCAGGCTGAGATGCTCGATCACCACATCCCAAGCACCCGCTGCGCCCCGTCGCCCGCCCGGGCCACGGCCCCGCAGCCGCAGGCGTCGCCGTCTGCGTTCTCGTCCAGCCACACCCACGGGAAGAAAAGGTGACGCCAGTGCCCGGCAGCCCCATGCCCGAAGAGCAGCTCGACCCCGCGGCCGAGGAGCGGCTCAGCCCCGCCGAGCGGTACGCCGCCTCCCGCGAGCGCGCCAAGGAGCAGGCCACCGCCCTCCACGGCTTCCAGCAGCTGTACGACTTCCCGCTCGACGACTTCCAGCTCCGCGCCTGCCGGACGCTGGAGGGCGGCCAGGGCGTCCTGGTCGCCGCGCCGACCGGCTCCGGCAAGACCATCGTCGGCGAGTTCGCCGTCCACCTGGCGCTGGCCGGCGGCCGCAAGTGCTTCTACACCACGCCGATCAAGGCGCTGTCGAACCAGAAGTACGGAGACCTGGTCAAGCGCTACGGCCAGGCCAAGGTCGGCCTGCTCACCGGCGACAACTCCGTCAACGGCGACGCGCCGGTCGTCGTGATGACCACCGAGGTCCTGCGGAACATGCTGTACGCGGGCTCCAGCGCCCTCGACGGCCTCGGCTACGTGGTGATGGACGAGGTGCACTACCTCGCCGACCGGTTCCGCGGCGCGGTCTGGGAGGAGGTCATCATCCACCTCCCCGAGTCGGTGACCCTGGTGTCGCTCTCCGCGACCGTCTCCAACGCCGAGGAGTTCGGCGACTGGCTGGACACCGTGCGCGGCGGCACCGAGGTGATCGTCTCCGAGCACCGCCCCGTCCCGCTCTGGCAGCACGTGATGGCCGGCAACCGGGTGTACGACCTGTTCGCCAGCCCCGACCGGGACGGCCGCCCCAAGGGCAGCCTGAAGAACCCCGCCAAGGCGGTCAACCCCGAGCTGGTCCGGCTGGCCCGCTCCGAGGCCGACCGCGGCCGGGACAGGTTCGCCCGCGGCCGCGGGCGCTCGATGCCCACCGGCCGCCCCGGCCGGGTCTGGACGCCGAGCCGGGTCGACGTGATCGACCGGCTCGACGCCGAGGGCCTGCTCCCCGCGATCACCTTCATCTTCAGCCGGGCCGGCTGCGAGGCCGCCGTCCAGCAGTGCCTCAACTCCGGGCTGCGCCTGAACCGGGACGCCGACCGCGCCAGGGTCCGCCAGTTCGTCCAGGAGCGCTGCCGCGACATCCCCGACGAGGACCTGCACGTCCTCGGCTACTACGAGTGGCTGGACGGCCTGGAGCGCGGCATCGCCGCCCACCACGCCGGCATGCTGCCCCGGTTCAAGGAGGTCGTCGAGGAGCTGTTCGTCCAGGGCCTGGTCAAGGCGGTCTTCGCCACCGAGACGCTCGCCCTCGGCATCAACATGCCCGCCCGCTCGGTGGTCATGGAGAAGCTGGTCAAGTGGAACGGCGAGACCCACGCCGACATCACCCCCGGCGAGTACACCCAGCTCACCGGCCGGGCCGGCCGCCGCGGCATCGACATCGAGGGCCACGCCGTCGTCCTGTGGCAGCGCGGCCTCGACCCGGAGGCGCTGGCCGGCCTGGCCGGCACCCGCACCTACCCGCTCAAGTCCTCCTTCCGCCCCTCGTACAACATGGCCGTCAACCTGGTCGGCCAGTTCGGACGGCACCGCTCCCGCGAACTGCTGGAGACCTCCTTCGCACAGTTCCAGGCCGACCGCTCGGTGGTCGGCATCGCCCGGCAGGTGCAGCGCAACGAGGAGGGGCTGGACGGCTACCGCGAGTCGATGACCTGCCACCTCGGCGACTTCGACGAGTACATGCGGCTGCGCCGCGAACTCAAGGACCGCGAGAACGAACTCGCCCGCGAGGGCTCCACCCAGCGCCGCAACGCCGCCGTCGAGGCCATCGAGCAGCTCAAGCCCGGCGACATCATCCACGTCCCGACCGGCAAGTTCGCCGGCCTCGCCCTCGTCCTCGACCCCGGCCTGCCCCCGGCCGGCCGCAACGGGCACGGCCGCGGCGGCCCCCGCCACCCCGACTTCCAGGACGGGCCGCGCCCGGTCGTGCTCACCGCCGAACGCCAGGTCAAGCGCCTCGCGATGATCGACTTCCCGCACCCCGTCGCCGCGGTGGACCGGATGCGCATCCCCAAGTCCTTCAACCCGCGCAGCCCGCAGTCCCGCCGCGACCTCGCCTCCGCCCTGCGCACCAAGGCCGGCCACCTCGAACCCGAGCGCTTCCGCAAGGGCCGCGCCGCCGCCGCCGACGACCCCGAGATCAGCCGGCTCCGTGCCGCCCTGCGCCGGCACCCCTGCCACGGCTGCGACGAACGCGAGGACCACGCCCGCTGGGCCGAGCGCTACCACCGCCTGCACCGCGACACCGAACTCCTCGAACGCCGGATGCGCTCGCGCACCCACACCATCGCCCGCACCTTCGACCGGGTCTGCGGCCTGCTCACCGACCTCGGCTACCTCCGCGGCGACACCGTCACCGACGACGGCAAGCGCCTGGCCCGGCTCTACGGCGAACTCGACCTGCTCGCCGCCGAGTGCATCCGCGAGGGCGTCTGGGACGGCCTGGCCGCCGCCGAACTCGCCGCCTGCGCCTCCGCCCTGGTCTACGAGGCCCGCCAGTCCGACGACGCGCTCGCCCCGCGCGTCCCCGAGGGCGGCGCCAAGGAGGCCCTCGGCCGGATGGTCCGCATCTGGGGCCGGCTCGACGCCCTCGAGGAACAGCACAAGATCTCCACCGCCGAAGGCGTCGGCCAGCGCGAACCCGACGTCGGCTTCGCCTGGACCGCCTACCGGTGGGCCCTCGGCCACGACCTCGACGCCGTCCTGCGCGACGCCGACATGCCCGCCGGCGACTTCGTCCGCTGGACCAAGCAACTCATCGACGTCCTCGGCCAGATCCAGGACGCGGCGGGCGAGAACGCGGAACTCCGCAAGACCGCCCGCAAGGCGGTCGACGGCATGCGGCGCGGCATCATCGCGTACTCCTCGGTCGGCTGACCTGCCCCCGGCGAGGGGCCCGACCGCTTCGCGCGGTCGGGCCCCTAGACTGCGGCGGTGAACGCCGACGGCGTCCGGCCGTCCGGCCCTGCGGGAGGACATCGCATGCACGACCCTGCGGACCCGACCGGAACCGTCGAGCCCGGGGGGAGTGCCGGCGCCGACGCGGCACAGGACGCGGTACCCGCCTCGACGGTGCTGGCCGAGGTGCTGCCGGGCATCGCCGTGGTCTTCGGCGAGGTCCCGGCGGAACTCGCGCCCGGCCTGGTCGACTTCGGGCTGGTGTCGACCGCCGACCGGACGCTGCTGTCCACCGCCCTCGCCTCGGTGGGCACCGTGGCCAAGGCGGCCGGCACGCTCGGGAAGGCGCTGCCCGCCGCGCAGGGGCTCTACCGGCTGAGCGACGCGACGCAGGCCCTGCTGAAGGCCGGCGGGACGCTCGCCGTCAAGGACGGGGCGCACCTCGGCGCGGTGTTCAACGGCGGCAGGATCGTCGGGCAGGCCCGGCTCGTTCCCGTGGGCGAAGTGGGCCTGGCGGGTGCGGCGGGCATGACGGGTGCGGCGGGTGCGGCGCAGGTCGCGGTGACCCTCGGGCCGGCGCTGGCCTCGATCGCCCTGCAGATGCAGCTGAACGAGATCACCGGCCTGGTCAGGACCAACATCGCGTTGACGACCCAGGTGCTCACCGCGATCCGCAACGAGCAGTGGGCCGAACTGACCGGCCTGGTCGCCACCGTCGAGCGGGCGATCGAACAGGCCCGGGAGGTCGGGGCGGTCCCAGCGTCCCTGTGGGACGGTCTCGCGGGCAGCGAGGCGCTGCTGCGCAAGCAGGTCGACCTGTACCGGGGCAACGTCCGCGGTCACGTCGAGGAGCTCGACCGGCCGGGCGCGCAGCGCCGCGAGTACCTGCGGACGAACGCCGAGGCGATCGTCTTCGACGCCAACGCCCTGCTGTCCTCCCTGAAGGCGTGGACCGGCTACCAGGCGCTGCGGGCCGGCCGGGCGAGCGCGGCGGGGCACGCGGACGCCGACGAGGCGCGGTACGCCGAGGTCGTCGTCCGCGGCACCCGGGCCGAGCTCGACTCGGCGCTCGCCGGGGCGACGGGCCTGCTCGACGCGCTGACCAGGGAGTTGCGCACCCTGGCCGAACTCCCCGGGCCGGACGGGCTGTCGCTGCCGGGCCGCCGCAAGGACGCCAAGGCGGTGCGGCAGACCTCCGCCCGGCTCCTGGAGGCGGTCGAGCCGCTCGCGGACGCCCTGCGCCCGGCACCGCCGGTGCTGGCGGCCCCGCAGGTGCTCTGCGCGCCCGGGTCGCTGGAGCTCGACCCGTACCTGCGCCTGCTGCGGTGGGTCCTGGAGGGCGGCGAGACGCTGCGGGCGCTGGCCTTCCCCGACCAGTTGGACGCCCTGGGCCCGATCTCGGCGATCCTCGGCGGCGCGAAGGAGATGCTGGCGGCGGCGCGGGACCGGAGCACCACCCGGACGCTGGTCGCCGTCACGGACCGCCGCATCGTCACCGCCCGGGCGGGTGCGTTCCTCGAACAGGGCGAGATCCGCCAGGTCGTCCCGCTGGACCTGGTGCGCTACGTCCGGTCGGCGCCCGCGCGGGACGGGGACGCGCGGCCGGTGATCGACCTGATCACCCGGGACGAGAGCATCCGGTGGGTCTTCCGTCCCGACGGCGACGGCACCCGGGTGGACGCGCTGGCCGCCGTCCTCGCCGAGTCGATGGCGATCCCGGAGGCCGAGCGCGAGGCGCTGCTGCGCAGGCCCCGCGCCGCCCTGGCGGCTGACGCCGAGGTTGCCGCGGAGACCGCTCCCGTCGAGTGACCCGGCCCCGGCGGGCCCGGGTGTCCGGCCCCGATGGCCGTACCGGCGGCGGCGTGCCCGTCGGAGGGCCGTCCGTCCGGCGGCCGGCTCAGAGTGCCGCGCCCGGGACCGGGCCGGTGGAGTCGCGGATGATGAGTTCGGTGGCGAGTTCGACGTGCAGGGCCTCCAGGGCGGTGCCTTCGATGAGGCGGAGGAGGAGGCTGACGGCGAGGCCGCCGAGTTCTTCGAGGGGTTGGCGGACGGTGGTGAGGGTGGGGATGGAGGTGCGGCTGAGGTAGTCGTCGTCGAAGCCGGCGATGGAGAGGTCCTCGGGGACGCGCAGGCCGCGTTCGTGGGCGGCGCGGAGGGCGCCGATGGCGGCCTTGTCGTTGAAGGCGACCAGGGCGGTGGGGGGCCGGGGGAGGTCGAGGAGGCGGGCGGCGGCGGTGTGGCCCCAGTCGCTAGTGGGTTCGATGCTGGTGACGAGTTCCGGGGGGATCAGGACGCCGGCCTCGGCGAGGGCGGCGGTGTGGCCGGCGAAGCGGGAGGTGGAGGCGAGCCAGTCGACGGGGCCGTTGATGAAGCCGATCCGCCGGTGGCCGAGCGTGACCAGGTGGGCGGTGAGGTTGCGGGCGCCGGTGAAGTGGGACGCGGAGACGGCGGCGATGTCCCGGGGGACGGGCGTGCGCGGGTCGATGACCACGAACGGGACGTCCTGGCGGCGCAGTCGCTCCAGTTCGGCGCTCTCCTCGACCGGGAGGATCAGCAGCGCCCCGGCGAGGTCGCGGCGGCGCGGCAGCCCGGCGAGCGCCCCGTTGCGCTGGGCGGAGCCGCCCGCGCTGAGGATCAGTTCCCGCCCGTGCCGGTCGAGCGCCTCGGCGACGGCGGTGACGATGGTGCCGAAGTAGTCGGTGAGCAGGTACGGGCAGCGGACGAAGACCGCGCCCGGCGGGGTGGCGGCCCGTCGGGCGGCGGCCGCCGCGCTCGCGGTCGCGCTCGCGGACTCGGGCGTGCCGAGCTGGTGCATCGCGTCCCGGACGGCGGCCCTGGTCGGCTCGGAGACGGCGGCCCGACCGGTGAGGACGCGGGAGACCGTCGCGGGGGAGACCCCGGCGGCGGCCGCGATGTCCCGCACCGTGACCCGGGTGGATTTCGGTCTACCCATGTGTTTCATCGTTTCGTTTCATGGAAGCGATCTTACCTCTCCCAACTCTCAAGGCGTGCAGGAATCTTGACACACGGAAACCCAGTGCCGTTTCCTGAACGCACCACCCGGATGACGGAAATGTTTCATTTCGTTTCATGAAGGAAGCGGAAGGACCACCGATGTACCGACGCGTGCTCGGCACCGCCACGGCCGCCGCCCTGGCACTCGGCCTGCTGGGAGCCGCCCCCGCGCCCTCGCACCGGCCCGGCGGGGTCGAGGTCTGGGTCACCACCCCGGACGGCACCGAACTGCTGCACCAGCGGCCGTCGGTGGCATTCCACCGGGGCGCCTCCACCCGCACCACCATCACCGTCGACCCCGGGCAGGCCTTCCAGCGGATGGACGGCTTCGGCGCCTCGATCACCGACTCCTCCGCCGCCGTCCTGAGCTCCCTGCCCCCGGCCGACCGGGACGCCGCGCTGCGTCGACTCTTCGACCCCGCACGGGGGATCGGCATCAGCATGGTCCGCCAGCCGATCGGCTCCTCCGACTTCACGGCCGCCGCCGCGCACTACACCTACGACGACGTCCCGGCCGGGCAGAGCGACTTCGCGCTGAGCCGCTTCTCGATCGCCCACGACGAGCGGCAGATCCTCCCCCTGCTGCGCCAGGCCCGGCGGCTCAACCCGGAGTTGAAGGTGGTCGCCACGCCGTGGAGCCCGCCCGCCTGGATGAAGACCGGCGACTCGCTGGTCGGGGGCCGGCTCAAGGACGACCCGGCGGTCTACGACGCGTACGCCCGCTACCTGGTGAAGTTCGTCCAGGCGTACGCCGCGGCCGGCGTCCCGGTGGACTACCTGACGGTGCAGAACGAGCCGCAGAACCGCAAGCCCAACGCGTACCCGGGCACCGACCTGACCGCCGAGCAGGAGGAGAAGGTGGTCGAGGCGCTCGGCCCGCTGCTGAAGAGGGCCAGCCCGCGCACCCGGATCCTCGGCTACGACCACAACTGGACCACCCACCCGGACGACGTCGCCAACACCCCGCCCGGCGAGGACCCGGAGACCGACTACCCGTACCGGCTGCTGGACAGCGACGCCGCCAGGTGGCTGGCCGGGACGGCCTACCACTGCTACGCGGGCGACCCGTCCGCGCAGAGCGCGCTGCACGACGCGCACCCCGACAAGGGCATCTGGTTCACCGAGTGCTCCGGCTCGCACGGCCCGGACGACACCGCGGCCCAGACCTTCCGGTCCACCCTCACCTGGCACGCCCGCAACCTGACCATCGGCGCGACCCGCAACTGGGCCCGCTCCGTGCTCAATTGGAACATCGCGCTGGACGAGCGCGACGGCCCGCACAACGGCGGCTGCGCCACCTGCACCGCCCTGCTGACCGTGCACGACGACCGCACCGTCAGCACCGGCGCCGAGTACTACACCGTCGGCCACCTGTCGAAGTTCGTCCGCCCGGGCGCCGTCCGGATCGCCAGCACCAGCTTCGGCACGCCGGGTTGGAACGGCCAGCTGGCCGACGTCGCGTTCACCGACCCGGACGGGTCGACCGTGCTGGTGGTGCACAACGAGAACGACGCGCCGCGCGACTTCGCCGTCGCGGTCGGCGGCCGGAGCTTCGAGTACACGCTGCCCGGCGGCGCGCTCGCCACCTTCCGCTGGCCCGGGTCCGGTGCGCCGCAGCCCGATCGGCGCGAAGTCCCGCTCACCGGGGCCACCGCCACCGCCCAGCCCGCCGACGCCGACGCGCACCTGGCGATCGACGCCGACGCCGCCACCCGGTGGTCCAGCGGCGCGGCCCAGACCCCCGGCCAGTACCTGCGGATCGACCTCGGACGGCGCACCGCCTTCGACCGGGTCGCCCTCGACAGCGGCGACAACCTCGGCGACTACGCCCGCAGTTGGCGGATCGAGGCGAGCGACGACGGCACCCGCTGGCACCCCCTCGCCGACGGCGCCGGCACCGGCCAGCTGACCACCGTCGACCTGCCGCCCGGCACCCGCGCCCGGTACCTGCGGATCACCAACACCGGTACCGCGCCCGCTTGGTGGAGCCTCGTGGACGTCCGCCTCTACCGCTGAACCACCCCGCCACCCCGCGCCCCCACCGCGCCGCCGCGCCACTCCTCCACCCCACCACCCCGTCACCCCGCGCCCGCAACTCCCCACCCCCACAAGGAGCCGCCCCATGCACGGACCGCACCGCTCCGTCCGCACCGCCGTGGCCCTCGCCCTGGCCGCCGCTGGCCTGGCCACCGTCGGCGGGACGTCCGCCCAGGCCGCCGACACCACCGCCCAGGTCTGGATCACCACCGCCGACGGCGGCAGCCGCCTGGCCCAGGCCGCCTCCGTCGCGTTCTCCGCCACCAGCCCGCAGGCGCAGGACATCGCGGTCAACGCGGCCGACGCGCAGCAGCCGCTGGTCGGCTTCGGCGCCGCGTTCACCGAGTCCTCCGCCCACCTGGTGGCCGGGCTGTCCGCCACCACCCGGGCCGCCCTGATGAACGACCTGTTCTCCACCGCGGGCGGCGGCATCGGCCTCAACTACCTGCGCCAGCCGCTCGGCGCCTCCGACTTCGTCTCGCACCTGCCGTTCTACTCGTACGAGGACACCCGGGGCTCGTTCTCCATCGCCCGCGACCAGCAGGAGATCCTGCCCGCGATCAACCAGGCCCGCGCGGTCAACCCGAACATCCGGATCATGGGCACCCCGTGGTCCCCGCCCGCCTGGATGAAGACCTCGAACTCCCTCAACGGCGGCAGCCTGAAGCCGGAGAACTACGGGGACTTCGCCGACTACCTGGTCAAGGCGGTCCAGGCGTACGGCGCGGCCGGCGCCCCGATCAGCGACCTGACCGTCGCCAACGAGCCCAAGTTCCAGACCACGTACCCTTCCACCGGGATGACGGCCGCCCAACAGGCGGACTTCATCAAGGTGCTGGACACCAAGCTGACCGCCGCCGGGCTGTCCACCGACCTCTACGCCTACGACCACAACTGGGACGACACCTCCTTCCCGCTGAGCGTGCTCTCCCAGGACGCCTCGGTGGCCCGGCTCAAGGGCGCGGCGTTCCACTGCTATGGCGGCCAGCCCGAGGCCGAGCAGCAGGTGGCGAACACCGGGAAGGCGGTGTTCTTCACCGAGTGCACCGGCACCGACTCCGCCACCCCCGCGCAGACCTTCAGCAGCACCCTGAAGTGGCAGACCGAGAACCTGATCATCCGCAACCTGCGCAGCGGCGGCCGCACCGCCGTCCTCTGGAACGTCGCCCTGGACGCCAACGGCGGCCCGCAGTACGGAAACTGCTCCACCACCTGCAACGGCGTGCTGGAGGTCTCGGGCGGCGGCTACAGCAAGAACGCCGAGTACTACGTGCTCGGCCACGTCTCCAAGTTCGTCAAGCCGGGCGCCCGCCGGATCGGTTCCACCAGCCAGGGCAGCGGCGGCCTCCAGGACGTCGCCTTCCTGAACCCGGACGGCTCGCGCGGCGCCGTGGTGCTCAACGCCACCGGCGGCTCGCAGCACTTCTCGATCAGCGACAGCGGCCGCTCCCTGGTCTACGACCTCCCGGCCGGCGCGGTCGCCACCTTCACCTGGCCCGGCGCCCCCACCGGCGGCGGCACCACCCCGCCGAGCGGACCGGTCAACACCGCGGCCTGGTACACCCTGACCAACGCCAACTCCGGCAAGTGCGTGGACGCCACCGGCTGGGGCACCGCCAACGGCACCGCCGTCCAGCAGTGGGCCTGCGGCAACGGCGCCAACCAGCAGTGGCAGTTCACCCCCACCGACAGCGGCTACTACCGCGTCACCAACCGCAACGCCGCGGCCGGCGCCCAGGTCCTGGACGTCACCGGGGCCGCCACCGCCGACGGGGCCAAGATCCAGACCTGGCAGTGGTCCTCCGGCGCGAATCAGCAGTTCAAGCCGGTCCAGCAGTCCGACGGCAGTTGGACGCTGGTCAACCGCAACAGCGGCAAGTGCCTGGACGTCACCGACGTCTCCACCGCCGACGGCGCCCGCCTCCAGCAGTGGGCCTGCACCGGAGGCTCCGCCCAGTCCTTCCGCCTCACCGCGGTCGGCTGACCCCGGGCCGACGTCCCGCCCGGGCCGACGACAGGCTCGGGCGTCCGGCCTGACGTCCCGCCCGGGCGTCCGGCCCGACGCCCGGGCCGTCGCCCCCCTGAGCCGGGGTGGCCGGTTGGTGGACCGACCGCCCCAGGAGTGCCCGTCGCGCGCGTGCCTGAGCGCCCGCGGCGGGCACTCCGTCTCCGTTCCCCCGCAGGGGTGCTGATCCGGTGTCAGTGCGCGCCGCGCCGACTCGACGTGTTCCGTTCAAGCCCCGATTACCTCACCATGGGACCGTTCCGGTGCGCCTACGCGCGTAGCGCGCACCGGTGACGCCCCCACTCACGGCAGAGGAGATCAACAGATGATCAGGGCTTCCAAGGCCGTCCGCCCGACCGCCCTCGCCGCGACCGGCCTGCTGCTCGCCGCCGCCGCGACCGTCCAGCCGCACCCCGCCGCGGCAGCCACCACCCTCCGGCCGCAGACCGCCGCCGCGCCCGCCGCTGCCACCCCCAAGCGGGTGCTGTTCGACAACACCAAGGGCGAGACCGCGGGCAACGCCGACTGGATCATCTCCACCAGCCAGCCCGACCCGCTCGCCCAGAACGCCAACCCCGCCACCGAGACCTCCTGGACCGGCGCCCTCTCCGCCTGGGGCGTCGCCCTGCAGAAGGCCGGCGGCTACAGCCTGAAGACCCTCCCGGCCGGCAACACCATCAGCTACGGCACCGGCGGCGCGCTCGACCTCGCCAACTTCGACGCGTTCGTGCTGCCCGAGCCCAACGTCCGGCTCAGTGACGCCGAGAAGACCGCCGTGATGAAGTTCGTGCAGAACGGCGGCGGCCTGTTCCTGATCTCCGACCACACCCAGAGCGACCGC
Organism: Kitasatospora sp. SolWspMP-SS2h; assembly: GCF_003259315.1. Lineage (GTDB taxonomy): Bacteria > Actinomycetota > Actinomycetes > Streptomycetales > Streptomycetaceae > Kitasatospora > Kitasatospora fiedleri. Next base: position 313,526 of record NZ_QLLT01000002.1, read on the forward strand.
AACAACGACGGCTGGGACTCCCCGAAGGTCATCAACGACCTGCTGACCACCAACAGCGTCGACAGCACCGACCCGTTCGGCTTCTCCGTCGACCTGCTCAACCTCACCACCGACAACCCGCGCGCGATCACCGACACCACCGACCCGGTGCTGAACGGCCCGTTCGGCAAGGTCACCGGCTCGATCATCCGCAACGGCACCACCTTCACCCTCAAGCCCGCCGACAACCCCAACGTCAAGGGCCTGCTCTACCGCACCGGCTACAGCGGCAGCACCGGCGCCGCCTTCGCCACCTCCACCTTCGGCAGCGGCCGGGTCGCCATCTGGGGCGACTCCTCCCCGATCGACGACGGCACCGGCCAGTCCGGCAACACCCTCTACGACGGCTGGAACGACCCGGCCGGCACCGACGCCGCCCTCGCCCTGAACACCACCGCCTGGCTCGCCAAGAGCGCCGGCACCGGCACCGGTGGCGGCGGCACCGGCTGCCCCGCCGCCCAGCTGATCACCAACCCCGGCTTCGAGACCGGCTCCACCGCCGGCTGGACCGAGACCAACAGCGACGGCACCAGCACCGTCAACTCCGCCGCCGGCGAGCCCGCCCGCACCGGCGGCTACGACGCCTGGCTCGACGGCAACGGCGCCACCACCACCGACACGCTGTCCCAGACCGTCACCCTGCCGACCGGCTGCGCCGGCTACCGGCTGAGCTTCTGGCTGCACATCGACAGCGCCGCCTCCACCACCACCGCCTTCGACACCCTCACCGTCACCGCCAACGGCACCACCCTGGCCGGCTACGACAACACCAAGGCCGCCGCCGGCTACCAGCAGCGCACCTTCGACCTCGCCGCCTACGCGGGCCGGAGCGTGACGTTGAAGTTCACCGGCGCCGAGGACTACACCAAGCAGACCTCGTTCGTCCTCGACGACATCACCGTCGACGTCTCCTGACCCCCGACACCCCCGACACCCCGACCGCCGTCGTGGGCACCGCCGTACGGTGCCCACGACGGCTGCGACGGCTGCGACGGCCGGGGTGTCCGGGTCGGCCGGGTCATCCGGGTCGGCCGTGACAGTGGTGACGATTGTGGCGGAAACCCCGTTCCCGGGAGCCGCGATCGGATGCATGATGACCGGATGAACGGCACCGACCAGCGCTTCCACGTCATCGTGCTGTCGAACTTCGCCCGGGGCTTCGACAAGTACGCGCTCGCCTACGGCAAGGCGGGAATCCCGGAGAGCACCTACCCGGACCGCTTCCACCTGCTGACCCGCGCGGAACTGGGCATCGGCACCGCCAAGGCGGGCCGCCTGCTGGCGCGGCTGGCCGTCCCCGGCGACCGACTGCTGGTGCTGGAGACCGCGGTCGACCCCGGCGAACTGCGCCCCAACCAGGTCACCGGCCTCGGCGCCGAGCTGCACCGGGACCGCATCCGGCTGTCGGCCGTCCACGAACTCGACCCGGCGCCGGGCGGGAACCCGCCGTCCGGCGAGCCGTTCGTCCTGCGCCCGACCACCGTCGAGGACGCGATGGCCGCCTCGCTGCGCCTCAACCCGGACCTGGCCGACTACGCCGACCTGCGGCCGCGCTCGGTCTCGGTGCTGCCGGTCGCCGCCGCCTGCCAGGCCAAGTGCGCGTTCTGCTTCTCCGCCGCCTCGATCTCCAGCGACCAGCCCCCGGCCCGCGTCCCGTGGGACACCGTCGCCTCCTGGCTGGAGCGCGGTCGCGCGGCGGGCGCCGAACGGGCGGTGATCACCGGCGGCGGGGAGCCCACGCTGCTGCCGTTCGACCAGCAGCTGCGGCTGGTGTCCGCCTGCGCCGCCGCCTTCCCCAAGACCGTCCTGATCACCAACGCGCACACCCTGGCCGGGCTCGACCCCGCCACCCGGGCCGACCGGCTGGCCGCCCTGGCCGCCGCGGGCCTGAGCGTGCTGGCCGTCTCCCGGCACCACCAGGACGACGCCACCAGCGAACGCCTGATGGCGCTGCGCACGCCGGTGGGCGAGGTGGCCGACACCTGGCACGCCGGACGCGACCGCTGGCCCGGGCTGCGGATGCGGCTGATCTGCGTGCTCCAGCACGGCGGCGTCGCCGACCCGGCGGGCGTCGCCGCCTACCTCTCCTGGGCCGCCGCCCACGGCGTCGAGGAAGTCTGCTTCAAGGAGCTCTACGTCTCCACCAGCACCGAGTCGCTCTACCACGACCACGCCGCCAACCGCTGGAGCCGCGACCACCAGGTGTCGCTGTCCGTCGTCACCCGGTTCGCCGAGCAGCACGGCTTCACCGAGACCGGCCGACTGCCCTGGGGAGCGCCGGTCCTCGACGGCAGCTGGGACGGCCGCCCGATGCGGATCGCCGCCTACACCGAGCCCAGCCTGCTCTGGGAACGCACCCACGGCACCGTCCGCAGCTGGAACGTCCTGGCCGACGGACGCTGCTACGCCTCCCTGGAGGACCGGGCCAGCGAGATCCACCCGGCACCCGAGGAGGCGGCGGCATGAGGCCCGACGGCACGAGGCCCGACGGCACCAGGTCCGACGGCACGAGGTTCGGCGACTCCCAGCAGCTCCGGGCGTTCCAAACGTTCCAGCAGTTCCAGGAGTTCCGGCAGGAGCGGCTCGCCGCCGACCCGTCCCTGCTGGACGCCGCCGAGACCAACGTCTACCGGGCGCTCGCCCCGCTGTGCCCCGCGCCGCCCGAGGACGCCGGCACCCGGACGGTGTACCGCTGCGACCTCGCCCGCACCTGGCTGCGCCGGTACGACCTGCCGGCGGAGTGGTCCCGCCGCGCCATGGTCGGCCGCGGCGTCCGGCACGGGCTCGACCTGCTCTTCCCCCGGCTGCGCGCCCGGCGGGCCCGGCTCTGGCTGCCCGCCGACGTCTACCCGGTCTACTTCGACCTGGCCCGCGCCGCCGGTCTCGCCCCCGACTCCTACCCGACCCTGCCCGCCCCCGTCCTGCCGCGGTCCGCACCGGACGGCGACCGCCCCGAGTACCTGCTGCTCGCCAACCCCAGCAAGCCGCTCGGCCGCCACCTCACCGACCCCGAGTGCGCCGAACTGACCGCCTGGCTGGAGCGGTCGCCGCACCGCCGCCTGCTGATCGACGCCGTCTACGACCTGGGCACCCCGTTCGCCCCCGGGACCCGGCGCCTGCTGGAGACCGGCCGGGCGGTCCTGCTGCACTCCGTCACCAAGGGCTGGCTCCGGCCCCGCACCTTCGGCATCGTCCTGCTCGGCCCGGACGAGCCCGAACTCGCCGACGCCTTCCGGGCCGACCCGCCCAGCCCCGCCCAACTGGCCCTCGCCGAAAGCCTGTTGACCGACCACGCCGACACCCCCCGACAGGTCGCCGCCGCCCTGGACGCCCGCGCCGAACGGCTCCTCGCCCGGCTCCCGGACGCGGTCCGCGCCGCGATCCCCACCGCCAGCCGCACCAGCCCGGGCAACTACTTCTTCCCCGTCGACACCCCGGCCGAGACCCTCCGCCGCGACCACGGCCTGCTCGCCCTCCCGGCCACCGCCTTCGGCGAGACCTCCTGGCCCGGTTCCGTCCTGACCAGCCTGGCCGACGCGTTCGGCCCCACCCCGGAGGCCACCCGATGAAGCCGCTGCAGGACCTCGCCGTCTACGACGACGCCGACTTCTACGACCGGGAGTTCGCCGACCGCACCCACGACGTCCCGTTCTTCCTCGACCGGGCCGTCCGGGCCGGCGGCCCGGTCCTCGAAGTGGCCTGCGGCACCGGCCGCCTCACCCTCCCGATCGCCCGCGCGGGCGTCGACATCACCGGTCTCGACGTCATGCCCTCGATGCTCGCCCGGGCCCGCCGCCGCTCCGCCGCCGAACACCTGCCCGTCACCTGGCTCGAACAGGACTGCCGCGACATCCGCACCGACCGCCGCTTCGCCCTGGTCTTCTCGGCCACCAACGCGATGCAGCACCTGCACGACCTGGACTCCGTCCTCGCCTTCCTCACCTCGGCCCGCGACGTCCTGCGCCCGGACGGCACCCTGCTCCTGGACGTCTTCAACCCCGCCCCGGCCAAGCTCTCCCGGCTCCCCGACGCCCCCTACCACCACAAGTCCGTCACGGACCCGGACGGCACCGCACTCGACGTCCGCGCCGCCACCGGCTACGACGCCGCCACCCAGGTCCTGCACTTCACCCTCGACTACCTGCGCGAGGGCGAGCGCGTCCGCACCAAGAAGGTCAGCATGCGCTGCTTCTTCCCCGAGGAACTGCTCGCCCTCTGCCGCCTGGCCGGCCTCGACGTCACCGACCGCCACGGCGACTACGACGCGTCCCCGTTCACCAGCACCTCGCCCAAGCAGATCCTGCTCTGCCGCCCGGCCCTCCGCCGCTGAACCGCCGCCCGGCACCTCACCGCCCGGCCAGCACCTCCAGCAGCCTGGTCAGCGACGTCCCCAACCCCCAGCGCCCGGCCAGCCACTCCAACCCCTCCGGATCGCGCGCCACCCGCGGCAGCTCCGGCTCGAACGCGGGCAGCGGCACGTCCCTGGCCACCCGCACCACCGTCGGCGCCACGTCCAGGTAGGGGGCGGCCTCCAGGATGTTCCGGCGGCGGGCCGGGGTGAGCCCGGAGGCCGGGTCGGCGGCGGCCGCGCGGACGCCCGCCAGGTCGCCGTACTCCTGGACCAGCTGCGTCGCGGTCTTCTCGCCGATGCCCTTCACGCCCGGCAGCCCGTCGCTGGCGTCCCCGCGCAGGGCGGCGAGATCGGCGTACGAGGAGCCCGGGACGCCGTACTTCTCGCGCAGCGCCGCGTCGTCCATCGTCAGTGCCGAGCCGATGCCCTTCGCCGGGTAGAGCACCGTCACCGCGCGGGCGTCGTCGACCAGTTGGAACAGGTCCCGATCGCCGGTGACGATCTGGACCGGGCCGGTGGCGCGGGTCGCCAGGGTGCCGATCACGTCGTCGGCCTCGTAGTCGGGCACGCCGACGCGGGCGATGCCGAGGGCGTCCAGCACCTGTTCGATCACCGGGACCTGGGGGGCCAGCGTGTCCGGGACCTCCTCCGCGCCGTCCCGGGCGGCCTCGGCGACGCGGTGGGTCTTGTAGGTCGGGATCAGGTCGACCCGCCACTGCGGGCGCCAGTCGGCGTCCATGCAGGCGACCAGCTGGTCCGGGCCGTGGTCGTGGACCAGGCGGGAGATGAAGTCGAGCAGGCCGCGCACCGCGTTCACCGGCTCGCCCTGCGGGGAGCGGAGCGAATCCGGGACGCCGAAGTAGGCGCGGAAGTAGAGGCTCGCGGTGTCCAGCAGCATCAGCCGGGGCGCGGTCGGGACACTCGGTGCGGTCGGTGCGGTCACCCCCCGATCATGCCGCATGCCCCCGACAGCCCGGGGCTGATCCGCCGTCAGTGCGGGTGCGGGCCCGCCCGGTGCACCGGGCCGTGCGCGTCCGCGCAGTGCTCGCGGGCCTCCTCCTCGGCCGCCGCGGCCGCGCTGTTCGGGGCGATCTGGAGCAGCCCGTCCCGCTCGTCCTCGCCGAGGTGGTCGACCTGGAGGGTGGCGTGGGTGATCCGGTACTCCTCGCGCAGCCGGCGCTGGAGCCCGCGCCGCACCGCGTGGCAGTCGCCGCCCGGGGCGACCAGGATGTGCGCCGACAGCGCGGGCTGGTTGGAGGTGATCTCCCAGATGTGCAGGTCGTGGACCTCCTCCACCTGCGGCGCGGCCACCAGCCGGTCCGCCACCTCGTCCGGGTCGATCCCGGCCGGCGCGGCCTCCAGGAAGATCCGCGCCGAGTCCCGCACCAGCCCGGTCCCGGCCCGCAGCATCAGCGCCACCACCACCAGCGAGGCGATCGCGTCCGCCCGGACGAACCCGGTGAACAGCACCACCGCGCCCGCCACCGCCGTCGCGACGAACGCGTACAGGTCGGTCAGCACGTGCTGGAAGGCGCCCTCCACGTTCAGCGAGGACCGGTTCGCCTTCGACAGGCACCAGGTCGCCGCGACGTTCACCACCACGCCCACCAGCGCCGTCACCAGCACCAGCGACCCCTGCACCTCCGGCGGCGAGACCAGCCGGGTCACCGCCTCGTAGCCCAGCCAGGCCGACAGCACCAGCAGCGTCACCCCGTTCGCCTGCGCGGAGAGGATCTCGGCCCGCTTCAGCCCGTACGTGTAGCCGCCGCGCGCCGGACGCGCCGCCAGCCGCATCGCCACCAGGGCCAGCCCGATCGAGGCGGCGTCGGTCAGCATGTGCGCCGCGTCCGAGATCAGCGCCAGCGAACGGGCGGCGAAGCCGACCACCACCTCGCCCGCCATGAACGCCACCAGCAGGACCAGCGCGCTCCACAGCCACCTGCGGTCCGCGTCCGCCGCCACCGCGTGGCTGTGCCCGGCGTGCGATCCGTGCCCGTGGCCGTGCTGGTGGTCACTGCCGTGGTCGTGCTCGTGCTCGGCCATCGGGGTCCCTCCGCTCTGGTGTCCGCACCGGAAGTGAACCCCAGATCGGAGGAAGATCCAAAGGCTGCACTGGTGACCGTTGTCGTTCTCCGGTACGCCATCCGGGCCGGGTAGGGTGCGCGGCGCATCCGCGCCGTTCGCGCGGTGGCCGGGCGATCGGACGGCCGGACGGTCGGGCAGGCGGGGGAGTGGACGTGGTGGCAGGGGACGTAGTGGCGGGGGAGACGGTGGAGCGGGTGCCGCTCGCGGTGATCGCCCGCGAGTGGGGCCGGATCGGCGTCCTGGGCTTCGGCGGCCCGCCCGCGCACGTCCTGCTGCTGCGCCGCCTCTGCGTGGAGCGGCGCGGCTGGATCGCCGCGAGCGAGTTCGAGGACGGCGTCGCCGCCACCAACCTGCTGCCCGGACCGGCCTCCACCCAGCTGGCGGTCCTCACCGCCTGGCGGCTGCGCGGCACCGCCGGGGCGCTGGTCGGCGGCGCGGCGTTCATCCTGCCCGGGCTGGCGCTGATCCTGCTGCTGTCCGGGCTGTTCCTGGCGGGCGACCCGCCGCACTGGGTGCTCGGTGCCGCCGCGGGCGCGGGCGGGGCGGTCGCCGCCGTCGCCGCCCAGGCCGCCGCCACCCTCGTCCCGGCCAGCCTGGCGCGCTCCGGCCCCGGCCCGGCCCGCGTCCGCTGGACCGCCTACCTGCTGCTCGGCGCCGCCGCCGCGATCCGCACCGGGCCGTGGCTGGTCCTGGTCCTGCTGGCCACCGGCGCCGCCGAGATCGCCTTCCGCCGACGCGGGCGCGCGGACAGAGGGGGAACCAGCCCAACGGGGGACGCCGCGCTGGGCCGACCGGACGCGGACCCGCCGCGCGCACCCGGGGCCCCGCGACCGCCGCGACCGGCGCGACCGGCGCGACCCCGGCGGTCCCCACGCGCCGCGCTGCCGCTGCTGGCGCCCGGCCTCGCCGCGGCCGGCGGCCCGGGCGCGCTGGCCTGGGTCGCGCTCAAGGTCGGGGCGCTGTCCTACGGCGGCGGCTTCGTGATCGTCCCGCTGATGCAGCAGGACGCCGTCGAGCGCTACCACTGGATGACCGACGGCCAGTTCCTGAACGCCGTCGCGCTCGGCCAGCTCACCCCCGGCCCGGTGGTGCAGACCGTCTCGGTGGTCGGCTACGCCGCCGCGGGCGTCCCGGGCGGGCTGCTCGCCGCGGCGGTGGCCTTCGCGCCGTCCTTCCTGTTCGTGCTGTCCGGCGCGGCGCACTTCGACCGGCTGCGCGCCGACACCGCCGCCCAGGACTTCCTCACCGGTGCCGGGCCCGCCGTCATCGGCGCGATCGCCGGCTCCGCCCTCCCGCTCGCCCTGGCCCTCGGCCGCCCCTGGCAGTACGCGGTGCTGGTCCTCGCCGCGCTCTGGCTGCTGGTGCTGCGCCGGGGCGTGGTGCCCTGCCTGCTCGGCGCGGCCGGCCTCGGTGTGCTCGCCGCCGTGACCGGGGTCGCGCTGCCCTGAGCCGGGACCGACCCCCGGTCCGGGGGGGCGGGCGTCTCAGCGGCTGGAGGTGAGCGTCTCAGCGGCCGGGGGAGGCGGCGCTCCCCGGGCCGACCGGGCCGATCGGGACGGCGGCCGGCACGACCGGGCCGATCGGGACGGTGACCGGCACGACCGGGCCGATCGGGACGGTGACCGGTTCGACCGGGGCGGTGAGCGGGGCCAGCCGGGTCGCGTGCACCAGGGCGCGGGCCACCCGCAGGTCCTCGCCCTGCTCGGGGTGCCACTGGACGCCGACGGTGAAGCCCGCGCCCTCGACCGCCTCGACGGTGCCGTCCTCGGCGTACGCGCTGACGGTCAGACCCTCGCCGAGCCTGGCCACCGCCTGGTGGTGGAAGGTCGGGACGGAGAGCGACTCCTCCGGCAGCAGGTCCGCGAGCAGCGTGCCGGGGACCGGCCGGACCGGGTGCCGCCCGTACTCGCCGGGCGCGCCGACGTGGCTCAGTTCCTCGCCGACCACGTCCGGCAGGTGCTGGATCAGCGAGCCGCCGCACACCACGTTCAGCAGCTGCATGCCCCGGCAGATGCCCAGCAGCGGGGTGCCGGCGGCGAGCGCGGCGCGGATCAGCGCGGCCTCCCACAGGTCGCGCTCGGGGGCGCAGGCCACCGTCAGCGGGTGGGGGCGCTCGCCGTACAGGGCCGGGTCGACGTCCTCGCCGCCCGCGATCACCAGGCCGTCCAGCCGGGCGACCACGGCCGCGGCGTGCTCCGGGGCGTCCGGCGGCAGCATCAGGGCGATCCCGCCGGCCTCGCGCACCAGCTCGGGGTAGCGCGCGGGGAGCAGCGCGGAGCGGATGGTGTCCCACCGCCCCCAGGCGGCGTCGGTGAGGAAGGTGCTGATGCCGATCACGGGGCGAGGAGTCATGGCGCGCATTCTGCCGCCCGTGCACGCCCCCCGCCGGGTGACCCACCACCCGCACGCGCCCCTTCAGGCGCGTGGAGCAAAGTTCGCGCCCCCTGCGGCCGCCCCGGCCTGCTGCCGCCGTGCCCGGCCCCCCCCCCGGAACCGCCCCGGGAGGGCCCGGGGAGGGTTCCACGGGCGCGAGCGGACGATTCTCACCGGAATCTCATCGCCGGACACCCGTTTGCGGCCCCGCGCTGATTTCCCGCTTATCCGCAGCCGCCTAGGGTCTCTACCGTGAGCGAGCAGCAGATTCCGGCCGGGTGGTACCCGGACCCCGTCGACACCGACAGCGACCCCCGCCCCCAGCGCTGGTGGGACGGCAAGGGCTGGACCGCCGAGACCCGCCCGGCCCCCGCCGACGCCGCGCCCGCCCCGGGCCCGGACGCCGGGGCCGGTGCGGCCGGCCCCGAGGACACCGCCGTCCTGGAGGGCACTGTGCTGAACGCCTCCGGGCAGACCGTGCACTACCCCCCGCTGCCCCCGTACGCCGGGCAGTTCGCGGCGGCCGGGCCGTCCCGCCGCAAGCCGTCCAAGCCGGTCCTGGTGGCCGCCTCGGTCGCCGCCGTGCTCGGCCTCGCGATCGGCTCCGGCGTCACCTACCTGGTGATGGACGGCCACCGGGACGGCACCAGGTCCACGGCCGCCTCCAGCTCGGACGGGCACCGCTACGGCGGAAACGGCGGCACCGGCGGGAACGGCAACGGCAACGGCAACGGGAAGACCAATCCCAGCGACCCGTTCGGCTTCGGTTTCGGCGGCGGCAACGGCCAGGGCGGCAACGGGAACGGCGGCACCGGCGGCACCGGTGGAGACGGCCAGGGCAACGGTCAGGGCAACGGCAACGGGAGCGGGACGAACGCCAAGGCCGCCATCGACATGGTCAACGGGATCTCGCTGCCGATCCCGAGCGGCTGGACCGGCGGCACCAGCACGGAGGGCTACGCCGGCATCTCCACCGGCAGCTACACCTGCGTCGACGGCTCGGACAAATGCTCGCTGGGCGGGGTGTCCACCGGCAAGATCAGCGGCACCGACGCCAAGCAGGCCGCCCAGCAGGACATCGCCGCCGCCGCGAAGGATGCCTACGGCGACCTGAACGGTCACAAGGAGCTGAAGAACGAGGCGGTCACGGTGGCCGGCCGCTCCGGCTACCTGGTGCGCTGGCAGGTCGACGCGGCGAAGGGCAACCCGGGCTACGTGGAGACGGTGGTCTTCCCGACCGCCGACGGCAAGGCCCTGACCGCCGTCCACTTCGGCTTCGACATCGCCGACAAGGCGCCGGGCCTGGACCAGATGGACAGCATCCTGCAGGGCATCACCAAGGTCGACCCCGGCTCCCTCCAGGGCGGCGGTGGAGGCACCACCACCTGACCGCCGCACCCTCCGCCGGCCGCGGCCCTACCGTAGGGCGGCTCAACTCCCGTCGCGCAGAAGGGTGTTGAGCCGGGCGGCCTGCCGTATCAGGTGGTCCCGCTCGGCCTGCGTGCCGGCCGCGCGGGCGGCCCGGGCGTACAGCTCGGCGGCGGTCGGCAGGTCGCCGGCCCGCTCGTGCAGGTACGCGCGGGCGGCGGTGTGCCGGGGCAGCGCGTCGTCCAGCGCGGCGAGCGCGGCCAGGCCCGCGCGGGGGCCGTCCGCCTCGCCGACCGCGACGGCCCGGTTCAGCCGCACCACGGGGCTGTCCGTCAGCGCGGCCAGCTCGTCGTACCACTCGACGATCTGCACCCAGTCCGTCTCGGCGGCGGTCGGCGCGTCCGCGTGCAGGGCGGCGATCGCCGCCTGGGCCTGGAACTCGCCGAGCCGGTCGCGGGCCAGCGCCGCTTGGAGGACGGCGACGCCCTCGGCGATCGCGGCGGTGTCCCAGCGGGTGCGGTCCTGCTCGGCCAGCGGCACCAGGCTGCCGTCCGGCGCGGTCCGCCCGGCCCGGCGGGCGTGGTGCAGCAGCATCAGCGCCAGCAGGCCGGACACCTCCGGGTGGTCGATCCGGGCCGCCAGCTGCCTGGTCAGCCGGATCGCCTCCGCGGCCAGGTCGACGTCCCCCGAGTAGCCCTCGTTGAAGACCAGGTAGAGCACCCGCAGCACCGTCGCCACGTCCCCCGGCCGGTCCAGCCGCACGCCCGCGACGGTGCGCTTGGCCCGGGAGATCCGCTGCGCCATGGTGGCCTCCGGCACCAGGTACGCGGCGGCGATCTGCCGGGTGGTGAGGCCGCCGACCGCGCGCAGCGTCAGCGCCACCGCCGAGGACGCGCTCAGCGACGGGTGCGCGCACAGGAAGTACAGCCGCAGCGAGTCGTCGGTGTCCGGGACCGGGCCGGGCCCGGGCTGCTCGTCCATCAGGTCCTCGCGGCGGCGGCGCGCGGTGTCGGCCCGGGCCGCGTCCAGGAAGCGCCGCCACGCGACGGTGACCAGCCAGCCCTTCGGGTCCCGCGGGGGCTCGTCCGGCCAGCGCCGGACGGCCTCCACCAGGGACTCCTGGACGGCGTCCTCGGCCGCCGCGAAGTCGGCCCCGCGGCGGACCAGCACGGCCAGCACCTCGGGGGTGAGGACGCGCAGCAGCGCCTCGTCCATCGGCGGGGCCGGCCGGTCCCACCGGTCCCACCGGTTCGGCCGGTCCGGCGGGTCCGGCGGCGAGGACACCGGGGTCACTCCGTGACGGTCGGCGGCTCGGACATGAACGGGCGCAGCTCCAGCCACTCGTGGATGGGCTCGCCGCCCGCACCCGGCGCCGCCGACAGCTCCGCGGCCAGCTCCAGCGCCCGCTCGTAGCTGTCCACGTCGATCACCATCCACCCGGCGATCAGGTCCTTGGTCTCGGCGAACGGCCCGTCGGTGACCGGCGGCCGGCCCTCGCCGCCGTACTGCACCCACGTCCCCTCGGGCGCGAGCGCCTGGGCGTCCACGAACTCGCCGCTCTGCTCCAGCTTCGCCGCGAAGTCGCGCATGTACTGGATGTGGGCGGTGACCTCCTCGGGCGTCCACCGGTCCATCGGGACGAAGCCCTCGGGGGTCGGCGCGCCGCGGTAGTGCTTCAGCATCAGGTACTTGGCCATCGGTCTCACTCCTAGGTACTGGTGCGGCCCATTGTGGCCGCCTTCACCCCTGGGACGGAGCCGCCGACGGGTTCTCGACACGACCGGCGGAAAAATCTCCGGACGTTTCTCCGGGTGGTCGCCGGGTGGTCGTCCGTCGGCCCGGAACAGCGGGAACGGACGTTTGACCTCAACCGCGCTTGAAGTCCTACCGTCTCCGTACGACTCGTGCGACCACCGCTATGACCACCCGTGCGATCCTGGTGGAACGCGGTCGGCTGAGCCGCGACGCCGAGGACCGGCTGTGGCTCACCCCGGTGGGCGAGCGGGCCCGCGTCGACCTGGCCCGCAACGCGCCCGCGATCCGCGCCGCCCTCCACGCGGGCATCGACGACGCGGACTACGTCACCACGGTGAAGGTGCTCCAGCGGCTGATCCGCAACGCGGGCGGGACGGTCGCCTGACCGGCCGCTGACCGAGCCGCGCGGCGGTTGGCCGCGCGGCGGGGGCCGTCGGAGGTCACAGGAAGGTGTGGCCCTCGCCCCGGTAGGTCGGCACGGTGTCGGTGATCGTGTCACCCTCGATCAGGTGCAACTGCGGGAAGCGCTCGCACAGTTCGCCCGCCTTCGCGTGCCGGAACCAGACCCGGTCGCCGATCAGCAGGTCGTCCGCGGCCGAGCCCAGCAGCGGCGTCTGCACTTCGCCCGCGCCCTCCTGCGGGTCGTAGCGCAGACCGGCCGGCAGGTACGGGACGGGGGAGCGGTCCGCGCCCGCCGGGCCGGACGCCGGGTAGCCGCCGCCCAGCACCGTCACCACGCCCACCCCGGGGCGCCGCACCACCGGCTGCGCGAACAGCGCCGCCGGACGCCCGTGGAAGGCGCGGTAGTTGTCGAACAGCCGGGGCACGAACAGCCCCGAACCGGCCGCCACCTCGGTCACCGCGCGCTCCGCGACCGTCGACTCCACGCTGCCCGTGCCGCCGCCGTTCACGAACTCCAGCTCGGCGACCTCGCGCACCCGTCGGACCACCTCGGCGCGCCGCACCGCCAGCTCCGACCGGGCCTTCGCCTGCATCAGCCGCACCGCCGCCGACCGCAGCGGACGCCCCGGCACCGCGTCCCCGACGCCCGCCACGTGGCCCTCGTACGCCATCAGCCCGACCACCTCGAACCCCCGGCGGCGGCCGACCAGTTCGGCGAACCGGCCGAGCTGCTCGGGCGTCCGCAGCGGCGAGCGCCGCGCGCCCACCCGGAGCCGGCCGCCCAGCAGTTGCAGCGAGGTGTCCAGCTCCAGGCAGACCCGCACCGTCGCCGAGCCCTCCCGGGCCGCGTCGATCAGGTCCAACTGCGCCTCGTCGTCCACCACCACGCTGACCTGCCGCGCCAGCTCCGGGTCCGCGGTCAGCCGTCCGAACCCGGCCCGGTCCGCCGACGGGTACGCCAGCAGCACGTCGGTGAACCCGGACTCCACCAGCCACAGCGTCTCCGCCAGGGTGAAGCTCATCACCCCCGCGAAGCCGTCCGTCCCGAGCACCCGCTCCAGCAGTGCCCGGCACCGCACCGACTTCGACGCCACCCGGATCGGCTTCCCGCCGGCCCGCCGCACCAGGTCCGCCGCGTTCGCGTCGAACGCCGCCAGGTCGACGACGGCCAGTGGCGCGTCGAGGTGCGCCGTCGCCCGGTCGTAGCGGGCCCGGTCGGAGACGGTGCCGCTGGTCGCGGCGGTTTCAACGAGTGCCATGGGCGCAGACTGCCACATCCCCCTACTGGACGGTAGATCCACCGGACCCTCAATCCCCGGTGCCGCGTCCGCCCGGCCCCCGCCCGGCCGTTGCCGCTACCGCCGATGCCGCCACCGCCGTTGCCGATGCCGATGCCTCAGCCTCCAGCGCCGCCGGGGTCACCGAGGTCACCGCCCAGCGCGCCGCCGCCTCCACCGCCGCCACGCCCTCCGCCAGCTCCCGCCAGCCGTCGGAGAGCACCGCCACCAGCGTCCCGGCCCCCACCGCGCCGGTGCTGTTGACCACCCACCGCCCGGTGGCGCTGCGCGGCAGCCAACCGTTCTTCAACCGGACCCCGTCCCCGTGCCCGCCCGCCGCCGACACGCCCCACGCCTGCTCGGCCACCACCCGCCCCATCAGCGCGGCCAGCCACTCCCGCCCGGGCAGCGCCCCCGCTGCCGCCCCCGGCCCCGCCACCCCCGGACCCGCCGCCGCCCCGAAGACCTGCCGCAGCAGCCGCACCCGGTCGCCGGCGCTCGTCCGGGTCAGCCCCCAGTACCCGTCCCGCCCGGCGACGGTCTCCACCAGGCCGAGCGCCCGGTACGCCGCGTCCAGCCCGTCGGCCCCGCCCACCAGCAGGTACAGCTCGCTCGCCGCCGCGTTGTCGCTGCGGACGATCGACAGCTCCGCCAACTCCCGCTGCCCGTCGGTCAGGCGGCCCTCCCCGCCGTGCCGCAGCAGCAGCGCCGCGACCAGGTCGACCTTCACCGTGCTCGCCGTCACGAACAGCCCGCCGCCGCGCACCGCCGCCGCGCCCGTCCCGGGCACCACGGCCGCCACCGCCAACCGCCCACGCCGCTCCACCGGCCACCTCCTCCGCCCGTACCGCCCGCCTGCACTGCCTGCACTGCCTGTACCGCCTGTACCGCCTGCACCAGCCCGGACCGCCCACCTGCCCGCGCGCCCGCCCGCACCGCCGCCGGAGCCGTCTCCGCGATCCGCCCCGAGGTAAACGTGGCATACCCTCACGGGGTGGAGCGCAAGAACATCCCCAACCCCGGGTTCGCCGAGGACGACGGCACCGCCGACCCCGCCCTCGCCGCGGCCCTCGCCGCCTGGCAGCAGGACCCGGCCACCGAGCCCGACCTGCTCGCCGCCCTCACCCCGAGCCGGTTGATGGTGCCCATCGTGGCACTGCTCGGCGAGGTCGAGGTGGGCGCCGACGGGCACCGGCACGAGAAGACCAGCGACATGGCCGTCCCCGTCGTGGAGGCCCCCGACGGCCGCCGCGCCCTGCCCGCCTTCACCTCGCTGGCCACCATGGCCGCCTGGCGCCCGGACGCCCGCCCGGCCCCGACGGTCGCCCCGCAGGCCGCGATGGTGGCCTTCGCCGAGCGCGCCGACACCCTGCTGATCGACCCGGCGGGCCCGGTCACCTACCAGCTGTCCGGCGCCCGCCTGCGCGCCGTCGCGGAGAACCGCCGCCACCTCCCGCCGCACCGCGACCCCGAGGTGCAGCAGGCCCTGCGCACCCTGCTCGCGGCCGAACCCGCCGTCACCGCCGCCCACCTCGCCCCGGCCGCCGACGCCGACGCCACCCTGGCGCTGGTCCTGGCCGACCCGGCCGCCGACCCCGCCGCCGTCCAGGCCCTCGCCGCCCGCCTCGGCCCGGCGCTGGCCGCCGACCCGGCCCTCCGCCTCCGCCTCGACCGGGGCCTCCAGCTGGCCTTCCTGGCCCGCCGCCCGGACCGGCCGCCGTTCTACGTTGCGAACACGAACGAGTGAAGTGGGACAACCGAAGTTCGTGTCCGGAGTGGTGCGTCCGGGGGCATGCCGCCGCTCGGTACGTTGAGGTCTCCCGGGCCCGCTGACGACCCGTCAGCGGGCCCCGTACCGGAGGAGACCCCGTGTTCTCTAGGACCAAGCGGACCGCCTTCTCGGCGGCCCTGGCGTTCGCCGCCGCCACCGCCCTCACCGTCGTCGTACCGAGCGGCGAGGCCTACGCCATCAACCACATCGAGTGCAAGGGCGGCGAGAACTACCTCAAGATCTGGTCCCACCTCGACGGCAAGCAGAGCGTCGACTGCTACGCCAACGCCGGCCGGACGGACTTCGGCAACTGGTGGGTCGACCGGATCTCCACCGGCAACAACGACCTCATCTACTACGACGCCAACGGCGACTCGGTGAAGATCACGCGCTGGCACGACATCACCTTCCCCAACCACCCGCCCCGGGTGAAGTCCATCCAGATCCTCTGACCCCGCCCGCCCCGCCCCGTCCCGCCCCGCCCCGCCCCGCCCCGCCGCCCATCGTGGCGGCGGGGCGGGACGGCGTCCGGGGGGCGGGACGGCGTCCGACGGCGTCAGCCGGTGATCGGGCGGACGTCCAGGCGGACGTGGTCCACCGCCCAGTACCAGTTGTTGCCCGCGTCGTACATCCGGAACCTCAGGGTGACCGTCCGGGCCCCGGCGGGGACGGCGAACCGGCGGGTGACGGAGGCGTTCTCGGCGTCCTGGCCGGCATTGTCGTTGCCGGTGGCGTCGCTGCTGTAGAAGAGCAGCCGGGCCTCCTCGCCGGTGTCGAACACCGCCGTCACGGACGCCTTCTGCGGGGCCTCCTGGCGGTAGTGCGAGTCGAAGGCGAGGTATAGCGAGTCGGTGCCGGCCGGGACGGGGACGGCGGGGGAGACCAGGGTGGAGTCGAACCTGCCCCGGGCCGAGGGGGAGCCGTTGTCGTCCCAGTCGTCGGGGTCGGCGACGGCGAGCACGCCCAGGCCGCGGGTGAAGTTGCCGCGGTCCTGCCCGGCGGGGGCGGACCACGCGCGCTTGGTGTGGAAGGTCCAGCCCTGGAGGCGGACGGTGCCCTGCGGCATGCCGGGCGCGTTGACCACCGACCAGCCGGCGGGGGCCTGGGCCGTCCAGCCGAGCACGCCGGAGACCGGGACGAGGGCGGGGGCCAGCGACTCGAAGTCCTCGCCGAGCAGGTACCCGGCCATCGACGGGGCGGTGCGGGCCGCCACCTCGCCGTCGGCGACGGCGTACCGGTCGGCGGCCGTGCCGCGCGCGGTGACCAGCAGCCGGGAGGCGGCGGCGGGCGCCGCGGGCACCCGGACCTCCCACTCGGCGTCGGCGCTCGCGCCCGCGGCCAGTGCGGCGGGCGGCGCGGTGACCACGGTCGGGGCCGGCCACCCGGCGGGCAGCAGCGGGGCGAGTTCCAGGGCGGTCAGGTCGGCGGTCGCGGTGAGCCGGGCCTTGAGCCGGGCGGGTCGGCCCGGCAGCAGGACCGCCTCGTCGACGGTCGCGGACGCGGAGCCCAGCGCGACGTCGAGCAGCAGCGGGTCGGCCAGGCCCATCGCCGGGTCGGTGGACCCGACGGCCTGGTGCGGCAGCCGTCCGGCGCGCCGGAACCGGTAGCGGGCGTCGTCCCGGGCGGTGACCACGACGTCGTACCAACCCTCCTTGCCCACCGGCAGGTTGACCACCGCGGACTCGCCCGAGCCGAGCCGCACCTCGCGCTGCCCGCCGCCGTACGCCAGGTCGCCGATGGTCATCACCCGGCTCACCGGCGTCCGGTTGGCGACCTCCACGGCCAGCTGCCACCCGCCGCCGCCGTCCTCGGAGACCGAGGTCTCGTACGAGCCCGCCGCGTCGCCGCGCAGGTGCCACAGCGCGCCGTTCGGGCCGTGCAGGCGCAGGTCGTAGCCGTCGGGGCCGAGCTGCCAGGTGTCGGAGAGCTTGCCCTTGACGCCCACCGTGTAGTGCCGCGGCGCGCTGCCGGGCTCGGGGTAGGCGGCGATCACGGCGCCCTGCCGGCCGGGGTTGGCCAGGTCCAGGGTGAGCACGCCCTTGCGGACCCGGGCCTTGACCTGGAGGTGGTACGGGACGGGCCGGGCGGTGCGGGTGCCGCGCTGCTGCTGCGGGGCGCGCTGCGGCGCGGGGACGGTCGGGGCGGGCAGCTTGCCGGTGTCGGTGACCTTCTGCCGGTTGCCGGAGGTGTCGGGCAGCTCGGGCCAGGCCGGGTCCTGCCCGGAGAAGTCGAAGACGTCGGTGAGGTCGCCGGTGACGGCCCGCCGCCAGGGCGAGATGTTCGGCTCGGCGACGCCGAAGCGCCGCTCCAGCAGCCGGATCACCGAGGTGTGGTCGTACACCGTGGAGTCGACCGCGCCGCCGCGGGTCCACGGCGAGACCACCACCATCGGCACCCGCACGCCCAGGCCCATCGGGTACGGCCCGGACACCAGGGTCTCCCCGGCGGGCAGCGTCGCCGACCAGCCCGGTGAGCCGTCCGCGTTCCGCACCCGGTAGCGGCCGTCCTGCCCGACCACCCGGTGGTACGTCGAGCCGCCCTTGCCGACCCGCACCACCACCTCGCCGTCCACCGGGACGGTCGACGCGCCGCGCCCGGCGGCCAGCGGCGGGACGGGCGGCAGCTGGTGGTCGAAGAAGCCGCCGTGCTCGTCGTAGTTGAGGATGAACACGGTCTTCGCCCACACCTCCGGGTGGGCGGCCAGCGCCGCCAGCAGCCGGGCGGTGAGGTGCTCGCCGTTCGGCGGCGCGTAGTTGGCGTGCTCGGACAGCGCGGCGGGCGCGACCAGCCAGGACACCTGCGGCAGCCGGTCGTCCCGCACGTCGTTCGCGAACGCCTCGACCAGCGCGTCGCCCATCGCGAACGGGTCGCCCTTCTTCGCCGGGTCGCCGACCGCTCGCAGCCCGCGCTCGTACAGCGCCGAGCCCGGCTCGGCCCGGATGAAGCTGGTGAACCAGGCGAGCGCGTTGTCGTCGAAGTTGTCCAGCGCCTGGTAGGTGCGCCAGCTGACCCCGGCCCGCTCCAGCCGCTCCGCGTAGGTAGTCCACTCGAAGCCCGCGGCGGGCTCGGAGTTGTCGGTCACCGGCGTGTCGCGGACGGTGCCGCCGCTGGTGCCGGTCATCAGGTGCTCGCGGTTGGTGTTGGTGTTGCACTGCACCGAGGCGTAGTACGCGTCGCAGGTGGTGAACACCGAGGCCAGCGCGTGGTAGAAGGGCATGTCGGCCGACTCGTAGTAGCCCTGGCCGAGCCAGCCCGAGGAGCGCCGGGTGACCGAGCCGTCGGCCAGCCCGTCGTTCCAGGCGTTCATCGAGTCGACGTAGCCGAAGGCCGGCGCGCCCTGCTGGTAGGCGCTGGTGTGGGCGGCGTTCATCGGGTACGGCAGCAGGTAGCCCTCGGGCCGGGACGGGTCGGGCTGGTGGAACACCGAGCGGCCGTTGACGCCGCGCACCGCGGCGCGGTCCCCGAAGCCGCGCACGCCGGGCAGGGTGCCGAAGTAGTGGTCGAACGCCCGGTTCTCCTGCATCAGGACGACCACGTGCTGGATGTCCTCCAGCCTGCCGGGTCGGGCGGGGGCGGCCAGCGCCTGACGGACGCTCGGCGGCAGCGCGGACAGCACGGCCGCCGCAGCGGCGCCGCCCAGCAGGGTGCGGCGCGACAGCGCGGGGCTCGGACGCGACGGTTCGGGACTCATCGGGGGCTCCTCGTACACGGTGCCGGGCTCCGTTGCTCCCCGGCCGTGACCATTGGTAGGCGGCCCAGGTGGACCGGACCGGTGCGGCGGATGACGCGCGGATGACACCCGGGGCACAACCTGTACAGACATCTTGGCGAGGGTGCCGCGGATGACCGGATGACCGGCCCGCCCCGTCCGGTGTAAGCTTCGCAGGCCGATATCAACCCTTACCGAATCTGGAGTGCAGCATGTCCGAGGACGCCACCCTCCCCGAACTCGTCCGGGCCTGGGTCAGCGGCTGGACGGTCTCCCGCGGCGCCGCCGACCCCGCCCCCGAGCCCTGGGGCTGGAGCATCGACGTCGGCCAGGCCCGCCACGTGCGGCGCCACGTGCTGCCCGCCCCCGCCGAGGCGGACGTCCGCAAGCTCGGCGAGGCCGCCGCCCCCTGGACGTGGCTCAAGCTGTTCGCCGAGGAGGAGCGGGTCCTGCCCTGGATCGGCCCCGGCTGGCACCAGGACGCCCCCGGCCACCTGATGACCGTTCACCTGCGCCCCGAGCGGCCCGCCGTCCCGGCCGGCTACCGGATCACCACCTGGAGCCGCGGCGGCACCGTCCGCGCCCTGGTCCGCACCGCCGACGGCGCCTTCGCCGCCCGCGGCCAGGTCGGCCTGGCCCCCGCCACCCCGCTCGGCGGCCGGGTCGACGCCCCGCTGCTCGCCGTCGCCGACCAGATCGAGACCGCCCCCGAGCACCGCCGCCGCGGCCTCGGCTCGCTCCTGATGCGCACCCTGCAGAACGAGGCGCACGCGGCCGGCGCGCGCACCGCCGTGCTGGTCGGCACCACTGAGGGCCGCGCCCTCTACACCAGCCTCGGCTGGACGTCGCGCTCCCCGATGACCGGCTTCTGGTACGACCCCGCGACGCCCGCCGACCGCCCGCACGGCGGCTCCTGACGCAACGGTGCCCGTCCGGAGGGGTGCGGACTCCGGACGGGCACCGGGCGGGATTCGCGCGAGAGGGGAGAGCGCGGGGCGGGGAAGCGCGGGGGAGCGGGAGGTTCAGGCGGCGATCAGCAGGCTCCGGCGCGGGGCGATCACCCGGCCGTCCGGCAGCAGCTCGCCGGTGTCGTCGAACAGCAGCACCCCGTTGCAGAGCAGGCTCCAGCCCTGCTCGGGGTGGCGGGCGACCGGAACGGCCGCCTCCCGGTCCGCCGAGTCGGCGGGCGGACACTCGGTTCGGTGCTGGCACATCCTTGTACCTCGCTTCGCTGAAAATCTGGGCCGGTTCAGGTGTGAACCGGCGTCAGCCGGGTAGGACGATGGGTCCGCGACCCGACCGACACCAGTGTCCGGCTCCGCGGGCGCTCGCGCAGCCATTTGGTGACATGCGCCACAGAAGAACCCGCGAGATCACCCGAGCGGGTGGCGGCCGACCCGGTCCACGCACGGACGGGCCATGCCGGCCCGATCCGATCGGATCAGTGCGGCATGGCCCGTCCGGGTGGTGCGGGTCCATTTCCGGGAGTTGTCAACCGGCCGCCGGGCCCGCCGACCCCGGCGGCGCGGTCCACCCGATCAACGCAATCGATGCGATCGGTGCGATCGGTGCGATCAACCGATCAGCGCGGTCGGCCGGGCCGCGGGTGAGCGCTCCAGCCGGGCCAGCAGCTCGGCGGCGGGCAGCGCCTGGTGCGCGGCCACCCCGAGCGGGGCCGGGGCCAGCGGGATCAGCAGGTCCTCCCCGGGCTGGCCGCCGTGCAGCCACAGCGCCGAGGCGTAGTGCTCGGGCAGCGACAGCAGCCGGGGCTCGTACCGCGCGGGCGTGCCGTGGGTGAGCTGCCAGGCCTGGCTCAGCGCCCGCACGGTGGAGTCGAGGAACGGGCCGGCGCTCAGGTGGGAGAAGACCGGGCCGTCGGCGCCGTCGACCACCTCGGCGGCGGCCACCACCTCCTCCAGCCCGTCCCCGGTGAACTCCCCGACGGCCAGCGGCCCGCGCTCCGTGCGCCGGTCGCCACCGCCGGTGGCTACGGCCGTGCAGCCGCCGTGTCCGCAGGGTGCGGGCGCCGCGTCGTCGGCGGTGCTCGCGCTCAGCAGGAAGCGCCAGCCCGTGCGGTCGGCCCCGGCCAGCCGGGGCGCGGGCCCGTGCAGGGCGTGGACGGGCAGGGCGAGCAGGGGGCGGAGGCGGCCGGCGCCGTGCGGTGGCACGGCGGCCGAGGGTGGCACCGCCGCCTCCGCGGGGGCGAGGGCGGAGAGCGCGGCGCGCAGTGCGCCGACCGGGGGCTGGGGCAGGTGCAGGGTCATGGCTGAGTCGCCTCTCCGTGCGAGATCGGCGTGCCGTTGCGGCATACCGGCACGGCACCGACGTGAGGGAGGTCTGGCCGTGTCCGGTTGTGCGCGGGGCGCCGAGTGGGTGGGCGGGTCGTCGACGAGATCCCTCGGCATCGGGGGTGACTCGGACGGCCTGGACCGGGCCTGAGCGGCGTGCGAATTCCATTCGAACAGGCGCGCAGGGTGACCTTCATATCACGTTCAGTTGCCCGGTTCAAGTCGGGAAATCACTGACGGAACGTCAGGATCACTGTCTCGCGCGGGTGTTCGCATCGTGGGCTATCGATCTTCGACCGGGGCATGATGCTCAGGCACTGTCGACCGAGAGGAGGGAAGGCACCCGTGGGTGAGAAGGTCGTGGCGACCCGGGCGGAGCTGGCCGACCGGCAGCTGTACCGCCGCAAGCTCCAGTCCTGCCTGGACGTGCTGGGGCGGATGCTCAGGGAGGAGCGGTTCGACCGGCCGAAGGCGATGATGGGCCTGGAGATCGAGCTGAACCTGGCCGACGAACGGGGGCTCCCGGTGCTCGGCAACGAGCGGGTGCTGGAGGCGATCTCCTCCCCCGACTTCCAGACCGAGCTGGGCCGGTTCAACATCGAGGTCAACGTGGCCGCGCGCCGCCTGGGCGGCCACGTGTTCGAGGACCTGCGCGAGGAGCTCGACACCGGCCTGCGCTACGCCGACCGCCGGGCCGCCGACGCGGGCGCCCGGATCGTGATGGTCGGCATCCTGCCGACCCTCGGCCTCGAACACGCCGGGCTGGACGCGATGAGCCGCAACAACCGCTACAGCCTGCTCAGCGACCAGATCATGGCCGCCCGCGGCGAGGACATCGCGCTCGACATCGACGGGGTGGAGCGCCTGGCCGTCGACTCGGTGTCGATGGTCGCCGAGGCCGCCGCCACCTCGCTGCAGCTCCACCTCCAGGTCACCCCCGCCCGGTTCGCCTCGGTGTGGAACGCGGCCCAGGCGATCTGCGGCGCGCAGCTCGCGCTCGGCGCCAACTCCCCGTTCCTGTTCGGCCGCGAGCTGTGGCGCGAGACCCGCCCGGTGCTGTTCCAGCAGGCGTGCGACACCCGCTCGGCCGAGCTCAAGGCGCAGGGCGTGCGCCCCATCACCTGGTTCGGGGAGCGCTGGATCGACTCCGCGCTCGACCTGTTCGCCGAGAACCTCCGGTACTTCCCGGCCCTGCTGCCGATCTGCGACGACGAGGACCCGGTCAAGGTGCTGGCCTCCGGCGGCGTCCCCCGGCTCGGCGAGATGCGGCTGCACAACGGCACCGTCTACCGCTGGAACCGCCCCGTGTACGACGTCTCCGACGGCGTCGCCCACCTGCGGGTGGAGAACCGCTGCCTCCCCGCCGGCCCGACCGTCGTCGACACCCTGGCCAACGCCGCCTTCTACTACGGCCTGGTCCGGGCGCTGGCCGAACAGCCCCGCCCGATCTGGACCAGGCTCCCCTTCGAGCGGGCCGACCAGAATTTCCAGAACGGCGCCCGGCACGGCATCGACGCCGTCCAGTGGTGGCCCCGCAGCGGCCGCGGCGCCCGGGGCGGGGTCGAACTCCCGGCCACCGACCTGGTGCTGAACGAACTGCTGCCGCTCGCCCACCAGGGCCTGGACGAGTGGGGCATCGAGCCCCGCGACCGGGACCGCTACCTCGGCATCATCGAGCAGCGCTGCCTGCGCCGCACCAACGGCGCCGCCTGGCAGGCCGCCACCGTCCACCGGCTGCGCGAGCACCACGGCCTCGGCCCGAACGAGGCGATCGCCGCGATGACCCGCCGCTACATCGAGTGCATGCGCACCGGCGAACCGGTGCACACCTGGCCGGTCGCCTGACCCGGGCCCCGGCGGCCCGGCCCCGGCGGCCCGGCCCCGGCCCGGCCGGCCCGCGCGGCGGTGTTTCACGGGAGCCTCATCTTCCTGTGAAAGGATGATCGGCCCGGGGCGGCAGCACGCCCCGGGCCGATCGTCCGCCCCCGGGAGAACCGTGACCACCACCTCGGCCGAGCCCGCCACCACGCCCCAGACCCCCTCGCGCCGGCTGCTCGCCGTCGAACTGCTGATCGTCCTCGGCCTCTCCCTCGGCGCCAGCGGCATCAGCTCGCTGATCAGCTTCGCCGGCTCGCTCACCGAACCCGCCGCGCTCGGCAGCCAGGTCGCCACCCTCAACGCCTCCCGCGCCCCCGGCCGCCCCTGGCTCGACCTGGCCTGGCAGCTCTACTACGTCGCCCGCGGCCTGATGCCCGTCGTCCTGGTCGGCTACCTGCTGGTCCGCGAGGGCGCCGCGCTGCGCGTCCTCGGCTTCGACCTGACCCGCAAGCTCTCCGACCTCGGCCGCGGCGCGGTGGTCGCGGCCTGCATCGGCGGTTCCGGCCTGGCCCTCTACCTCGGCGCCCAGGCCGCCGGGTTCAACCTCACCGTCGCCCCCTCCGGCCTGCCCGACGTCTGGTGGCGGATCCCGGTCCTGGTCGCCTCCGCCTGGCAGAACGCCGTCCTGGAGGAGGTCGTGGTGGTCGGCTACCTGCTGCGCCGGCTGCACCAACTCGGCTGGGGCCTGCCCGCGGCGATCGCCGCCAGCTCGGTGCTGCGCGGTTCCTACCACCTCTACCAGGGCGTCGGCGGCCTGGTCGGCAACATGGTGATGGGCGTGGTCTTCTGCCTGCTCTACCGCCGCTGGCAGCGGGTCGGCCCGCTGGTCGCCGCGCACGCCCTGATCGACACCACCGCCTTCGTCGGCTACGCCCTGCTGGCCGGCCACGTCAGCTGGCTGCCCTGACCCGACCGCCCCCCGCCCCCCGCCGCTACGCTCCCTGACCCGATACCTGACGCACCGTCACCGCGCGGCGGTAGGGTGGTGCCGACGAGCACGGCTACGCGGAACGGGGGAGCGGCAGATGGACGGACAATCGAGCCGGCACGGCGATCGGGTGAGCCGGGTGGCGGACGCCCTGCACAAGCTCACCGGCCGCCCGCCGGTGGTCGACCGCACCCGCACCGGCGCCACCCGGCTCTCCGTCGGGGTCGGCGAGCACCCCGACCGCACCCAGACCCTGGCCGTGCTGCGCGTCCTCAGCCTCGGCGACCGCTTCGGCCACAGCGACAACGCCCGCTGGGAGCGGGTCTGGGTCGAGATCGCCGATGACACCCCGGCCCCCGACGCCAAGGCCGTCGACGCCAAAGCCGTCGACCGTCCGGCCGCCGACCGTCCGGAACCGCCCCGGGGCTGAACCACGCCGACGTTCTCCGGTGCTCCGGCGTCCGGGTGCTCCGGCGTCCGGGCCTCAGCAGGCCCACGGGTTCGGCCAGGCCCGCGAGGGCGGGCGCCGCAGCAGCCGCTCCACGTGCTCGCGCTGCAAGCCCTGCGCCGGATCGACCGGCAGCAGCAGCCGGTCCGCCCGCAGCACGCTGCGCCGCACCAGCCGCGGCGGGATGCAGTCGTCCACCCAGGCGAACGGGCGGCCCTGCGCGTGCCGCAGGATCGGCGCCCACTTGGCGGCCGAGAACAGCTCCATCAGCGGCACCCGGGGGTCGCCGGGCCGCGGCACGTACCCGCTGAACACCACCACCGGCAGCTCGGGCAGCCCGAGCAGCGGGGCGATGTGCTCGTTGGCCCGCTCCTCCCAGGTGGTGGCCCAGACGAGCTCGTACCGGTCGGCCAGTTCGCGCAGCCAGTCGCCGTGGCGAGGTGACAGCAGGACGGAGTAGCCCAGCAGGGTGTGGGCGTCGAAGTCGTCGTCGGGGGACGGGAACACCGGGTTCAGCACCCCGTCGACGTCCAGGTACAGCAGTGGCTTGCCCATGCGGCGGTCTCCCCGGGGGTCGCGGCCAGTTACCTGGTCGGACGAAGCGCGGCCCCGGGAGGTTGCAAGCTGTCAGCGGCTGTCACCCGGAAGTGACCGGTTCCGGTTCCGGTACGCGGGACGCCGGCCCGGCGACCGCCCGCTCCAACCGCCGCACCTCCGGCACCAGCAGCACCAGCCCGGCCAGCGCCGCGCAGACCAGCGCGCACCCCCACAGCGCCCCGGACAGGCCGAACGCCGCCGCGGCCGGACCGGCCAGCGCACTGCCCAGCGGCAGCAGCGCGAACGAGCCGAACGCGTCGTACGCCGACATCCGGGACAGCAGCTCCTCCGGCACCTCCTGCTGCAACGTCACCATCCAGCCCACGATGAACACCGTGGTGCCCGCCCCCGCCAGGAACATCGCCACCGCCACCGGCACCAGCGGCCACCCCAGCGCCAGCGCCAGCGGCGGCAGCCCGAACAGGAACACCCCGCCGTTGCCCACCAGCAGCAGCCGGCGCGGCTGCCAACGCGTCATCAGCGGGCCCGCCGCCAGCATGCCGACGCTCAGCGCCGCCATCGCCGCGCCCCACGCCCCGGCGCCGCCCATCCGGTCCTCGGCCACCACCGGCCCGTACACCGCCTCCACCGCGAGCACGCAGGCGTTCGTCACCCCGAACTGCACCACGACCGCCCACAGCCACCGCCGGGCGCGGAACTCCCGCCAGCCGACCCGCAGTTCGTGCACCAGCCCGGGACCGGCAGGCCCCCGGTCGGCGGCCACCTGCTCCAGGCCGGCCCGCAGCGCCGCCGCGACGGCGAAGCACGCCGCGTCGCCCGCCAGCACCCAGCCGGGGCCGACCGCCGCGACCAGCACGCCGCCGAACGCCGCACCGGCGATCGACGCGCCGTTCACCGCCATCTTGAACACCGAGAATGCCTTCGCGGCGTGCTCCGCCGGCACCGCCCGCAGGATCACGCCCTCCGCGGCCGGCGCGTAGAACGCCTGCCCGGCCCCGCCCGCCGCCGAGAGCGCCATCAGCGCCCACAGACCCGGCTGCCCCAGCAGCACCAGCGCTGCCAGCACCGCCTGCGAACCGGCGTTGAACACATTCGCCCCGACCATCACCAGATGCCGCGGCAACCGGTCCGCGACCGCCCCGCCCACCAGCAGCAGCACCACCAGCGGCACCGTCCGGGCCGCCGTCACGTACCCCACCTCGGCACTGCCCCACCCGGCCCCGGAGTGCAGCACGGCGAACGCGGTGGCGATCGGCGCCGCGGCGTTGCCGAGCCCGCTCACCACCGCCGCAACGGTCTGAACACGGTAATTGCGGCCCGCCCAGGCCGGATCGAGGAATCCCACCGCCCGAAGATGCCCCCGCCGCACCCCCGCTGTCCAGCACTTTTCCCACCGGCGAAACCCACCCGCGCAACCCCCCGCCCAACCGGAGCCGCACGCCGCGGCCCCGGCCCCGCTGTCCCCGGACGAGGCTGGTCGGTGCGAGGCGGTCGGTGAGCTCGGCGACGTGCCGGGTGAGGCCCCACCACTCCTGGACGACCAGGACGCCGGGGCGGGTGGCGGCGGCCGTCCCCGCCACCCGCCACCCGCCGTCGGTCGTCCGGTCGTCCGGTCGTCCGGTCGGCAGGCCGACCGGTTCCGTTCAGCCCATCTCCTCCAGGGCCTTGCCCTTGGTCTCCTTGATGAAGAAGGCCACGAACGGGATGGAGAGCAGCGCGAAGCAGGCGTAGATGACGTACGTCGCCGACAGGTTCCAGTCGGAGAGGTTGGGGAAGGTGACGGTGATCGCCCAGTTGGCGATCCACTGCGCGGAGGCGGCCACCGACAGGGCCAGCGCCCGGATCCGGTTGGGGAACATCTCGCCGAGCAGCACCCAGACCACCACGCCCCAGGAGAAGGCGAAGCAGAACACGAAGACGTGCGCGGCGACCAGCGCGGTGGTGGCGTACGCGTCGTCCAGGGTCGCGCTGTCGCCGGTGCCGTGCCGGAAGGAGAACGCCCAGGCGGCGACCGCGAGGGCGACGGCCATGCCCGCGGAGCCGGCCAGCGCCAGCGGCTTGCGGCCGATCCGGTCGACCAGCAGCATCGCGACCACGGTGCCGACCACGTTGACGATCGAGGTGGAGAGCGAGATCAGCAGCGAGTTGGACTCGTCGATGCCGACCGACTGCCACAGGAACGACGAGTAGTAGAAGATCACGTTGATGCCGACGAACTGCTGGAACACCGAGGCGCCGATGCCGATCCAGACGATCGGCAGCAGTCCGAACCGCCCGCCCAGCAGGTCCTTCAGGCGGGGCTTGTGCTCGGTGTTGAGCACCCGGCTGATCTCCGCCATCCGGGCGTCCAGGTCGACGCCGGAGCCCTCGACCTCGGCCAGCACCTTGCGGGCCTGCGCCTCCCGGTTGTTGGCGATCAGGTAGCGCGGCGACTCGGGGATGGACAGCGCCATCAGCCCGTAGACGATCGCGGGCACGGCCTCCACGCCGAGCATCCACTGCCAGGCCTGGACGCCCGCCAGGTGGTTGGTGGACTCGCCGTCGGCGGCCTGGTTGAGCCCCCAGTTGGCGAGCTGCGAGACGGTGATGCCGAGCACGATGGCCATCTGCTGGAAGGAGGCCAGCCGGCCCCGGTAGGCGGTCGGCGCGACCTCGGCGATGTAGGTGGGGGCGATCACCGAGGCGATGCCGATGGCGATGCCGCCGAGCACGCGCCACACGCCGAGCACCTCGATGCTGGGCGGGAACATCGAGCCGACGCCGCTGATCGCGAACAGGACGGCGGCCAGCAGCATGGTGCGCACCCGGCCGTAGTGGTCGGCCAGCCAGCCGGCGACCACCGCGCCGACCGCCGAGCCGAGCAGGGCGATGGCGACCACGAACGCGGTCTCGCCGTTGCCGACGCCGAAGTGCTTCTGGATGCCGGTGACCGCACCGTTGATCACCGCGCTGTCGTAGCCGAACAGGAAGCCGCCCATCGCGGCGGCTGCGGAGATGAACACCACATGGCCGAGGTGTTCGTCCCTGGCGGCGGAGTGGGTAGCCAGTGTTCTCTCCCTACATCCCGTTCCGCCCGTTTCAGGCGGAAATATCCGGAGGTAATTCGATCAGCGGCTACCCCGCGGTACGCGTTCGACACGCCCGGAACGGACGATCCGTCAGTCCGACGAACGGTCGGGACCGGCCGTCCGTACCGCCATCCGCCGCAGCAACTGCGCCCGCGCCCCGGCGTCCTGCGGGTTGCCGGTGGCCGCGTGGCGCTCGGCCAGCCGCTCGGCGACCTCGGCCTGGAGCTCGACCGGCTTCTTGTCGTCGTACTTGAACTTCGCCCGCACCCGGCGCACCGTCAGCCGCAGCCCCCGCACGCCGGTCAGCAGCGCCCACTGCGCGCCGCCGGGCCCGACCCGGTCGCCGGGCCGCTCGGGCTGGAAGTGCGCCAGCTGCCGGTTGAGGATCGCGGCCTTGCCCGCCGCGTCCTCCACCAGCTCGGCGGTGCAGGAGAACTGGACGGACGCGTAGTAGCTGGTCGGCGTGTACGGCGCGCCGCGCCAGCGGCCGGGGGCGAAGGCGTAGTCATCGGTGACGGCCAGCGTGACGCGCGGGTCGGCGCGCACCGCGGCGAGCAGCGGGTTGGCGGCGGCCAGGTGCAGCAGCACCTCGCCCGCGTCCGCGTCCAGTAGGCGGGCCCCTCCTGCCCGGCGGCGGGCAAGGAGGGCGTGTCGGGACGAGGACCGGGCCGTCGGGGCCGTTGGCCGCCAGGGTGCCGAAGTCGCGCCCGGCGGCCAGCCACCGGCGCCACTCCCGCTCCGAGCCCCGGTCCCAGCCCCGGATCAGCACGCCGGCTCCCGGAGATACGGCGGGAGTTCGACGTCCGTGTGCGGGGCGGGCAGCGGCGCGCCGTGGACGGGGGCGACCGGCACCACGCCCGCCCAGTACGGCAGGGCGAGGTCCTCGGGCTCGTCGTTGACGCCGCCGGTGCGGGTCTTGGCCGAGACCCGGTCCAGCTCCAGCCGGATCACCGCGGTGGCGGCCAGCTCCTTGGCGTTGGCCGGCCGGCAGTCGGCCGCGCGGCCCGCCACCACCTGCTCGACGATCGCGTCCAGCGCCAGCCGCAGCTCGGCGGGGTCGGTGACCTGGTGGGCGGTGCCGTGCGCGACCACCGAGCGGTAGTTGACGGAGTGGTGGAAGGCCGACTTGGCCAGCACCAGCCCGTCCAGGTGCGTCACCGTCACGCACACCGGCAGGCCCTCCTCGCCCTTGGCCCCGCGCAGCGGGCGGCTGCCGGTCGAGCCGTGCACGTACAGCCGGCGGCCGACCCGGGCGTAGAGCGTGGGCAGCACCACGGGCGCGCCGTCCCGGACGAAGCCGAGGTGGCACAGGTACCCGGCGTCCAGGACCGCGTGCACCGCCTGCTCGTCCCAGGCGGCGCGCTCCTTGGAGCGGGTCGGGGTGGTGAGGCCGTCGCGGGTGTACGACCCGCCGGGGCTGTCCGACATGACAACTCCTCTGCACTAGTGCATAATCTTCTTTGTGCTAGGAGAGTATCGGATCACCGGTCGGCGGGCCAGCGAGATTGCCGCCGACGTCGAACGCGCGGTCGCGGCGGGGGAGTTGGCCCCGGGCGCCGCCCTGCCCCCGCTGCGCGACCTGGCCGTCGAGCTCGGCGTGAACCCCAACACGGTGGCCGCCGCCTACCGCCTGCTGCGCGAGCGCGGCGTCATCGAGACCGCAGGGCGGCGCGGCAGCCGGGTCCGCCCCCGCCCGGTCACCGCCCCCCGGGACCAGGCCCGGCTGCCCGTCCCGCCCGGCGCCCGCGACCTGTCGGCCGGCAACCCCGACCCGGCCCTGCTGCCCCCGCTCGGCCCCGCGCTGGCCGCCGCGGCCGCCGGGCCCGCCGTCCTGTACGGGCAGCCGGTCGCCGAGCCCGGGCTGCTCGCCGGGTTCCGCGCCGAGTTCCGCGCCGACGGCGTCCCCGACGGCGAACTCGCGGTCTGCTCCGGCGCGTTGGACACCATCTCGCGGGTCCTCGCGGCCCACCTGCGCCCCGGCGACACCGTCGCCGTCGAGGATCCGGGCTGGGGCAGCCTGCTCGACCTGCTGCCCGCGCTCGGCCTGCGCCCGGTCCCCGTCCCGGTCGACGACGAGGGCCCGCTGCCCGGCCCCGCCGCCGCCGCCCTCGACCACGGCGCCCGCGCCCTGATCGTCACCAGCCGGGCCCAGAACCCCACCGGCGCCGCCCTCACCCCGGCCCGCGCCGCCGCGCTGCGCGCCGTCCTGGCCGCCCGCCCCGCGACCGTCCTGATCGAGGACGACCACGGCCACGGCATGGTCGACCAGCCCTTCCGGTCCCTGGCCGCCGGGACGGTCGCGCACTGGACGCTGGTGCGCTCCGCCGCCAAGGCGCTCGCCCCCGACCTGCGGGTCGCGGTCTGCACCGGCGACGCCGACACCATCGCCCGGGTCCTGGGCCGCCAGCGCCTGGACGCGGGCTGGGTCAGCCACCTGCTCCAGCGCGCCGTCCTCGCACTGCGCCGCGACCCGCCCGCCCCCGCCCCGGTCTACCGCGCCCGCCGCGACGCCCTGCTCACCGCGCTCGCCGCCCACGGCATCCACGCCCACGGCGCCAGCGGACTCAACGTCTGGGTCCCCGTCCCCGACGAGACCGCCGCCACCGCCGCCCTGCTCCACCGCGGCTGGGTCACCGCCCCCGGCTCCCGCTTCCGCCTCGCCTCCCCGCCCGGCCTCCGGATCACCGTCTCCACCCTCACCCCCGCCGAATCCACCGCCCTCGCCGCCGACCTCGCCGCCGTCCTGGCCGCCCCCGCGGCCGGCTCCCGGCTCACCTGAGCGGACTCGCCCCCGTGCCGGTCCACCTTGAGCGCCTGCGCCCCGCGGACCCCGGCCCCCGCTCGCCGAGGTCCGCACCCCGTACGGCCCGGCCTTCGCGCGCCGGCGCGGCGACCCGGCAGTCCCGCCCGGCCGGATCGAGGCCGCCGTCCCGCGCGGCCGCGCCGAGCCGTACCCGCACCGCCTCCGGTGGCTGTCATGTCCGCGAGGAATAGCGGGCGTCCCGTCCCGGTTGTGCACGACGCACCGACCAGACGACCGGGAAGGACCCCGCCATGCGCGTCCGAAACTCGCTCCGCTCCCTGAAGGCCAAGCCCGGCGCGCAGGTGGTCCGCCGCCGCGGGCGCACCTTCGTGATCAACCGGAGGGATCCGCGCTTCAAGGCCCGCCAGGGCTGAGCACCGCGAAGGCCCCGACCCGGAGGAACCGGGCGGGGCCTTCCGCCGTGCGGCGGGCGCTCAACACTCAGCGCCCGGGGCTCAGCCCTTGGCCAGCAGCGACTGCGCGTGCTCGCGGACCTCGTCGCGGGACAGGTACGCGTCGGTGTACTCGAAGTCGCGCAGCCGGGCGGGCTGGCGGGCCAGGAAGCCGGTGCGGACGAAGTCGTCGCCCGCGGTGGCGTTCAGCAGCCAGTTGGCCGCCGTGCGGTACTTCGCCGCGTTGGTGCGCATCGCCATCACGTGGTAGCCGCGGGCCACCGCCTGCGCGGGCGCGCCGTGCAGCTCGATCCCCAGCGGCTTGGACACCGCGTCCTTGCCGCCCAGGTCGACCACCAGGCCCAGGTCCTTGTGGAAGTACGGCTGCAGCGGCTGGTTGCGCAGCGCCGCCACCAGGTTGTCGGCGACCTTCTTGCCCTGCCGGGCCGAGTGCTGCGCGGTCGGCGGGCACACCGCCCCGTCGCCCTTGGCCAGGTCCGGCACCGCCGCCGCGTCGCCTAGCGCGAAGACGCCCTCGAACTGCGGCACCCGCATCTCCGCCGTCACCGCCAGCCGTCCGCGCACCGTCTCCGCGCCCAGCGTGCCCACCAGCGGGGAGGCGGCCACGCCGGCCGTCCAGATCAGGGTCCGGCACGGCAGGGTCCGCCCGTCGGTGAACTTCACCGTCTCCGGGCCGACCTCGGCGATCGACACGCCCAGCGACACGTCCACGCCCCGCGCGCGCAGGATCTCCATCGCGGTGACGCCCAGCTTGTCGCCCAGCTCGGGCATCAGCCGCGGCGCGATGTCGATCAGGTGCCACTTGATCAGCTGCGGGTCCAGCCGCGGGTAGCGCTTGGCCGCCGCGGTGGTCAGCCGCTGCAGGCAGGCCGCCGTCTCGGTGCCCGCGTACCCGCCGCCGACCACCACGAACTGGAGCCGGGAGGCCCGCTCGTTCTCGTCCATCGACGCGGACGCCAGGTCGAGCTGGGCGATCACGTGGTCGCGGATGTAGGTGGCCTCGGCGAGCGTCTTCATGCCGCGCGCGTAGTCCGGCAGGCCGGGGATGTCGAAGGTCCGGGTGACGCTGCCCGGCGCGAGCACCAGGTAGTCGTACTTCTCCGCGACCACCTCGTCGGTGATCTTGCGGACCACGGCGACCTTCGAGCGCGGATCGATGCCGATCGCCCCGCCCGGCACGATGTGGGTGCGCCGCAGCGAGCGCCGCAGCGAGACCGCCACCGACTGCGGGGTCAGCACCCCGGCCGCGACGTGCGGCAGCAGCGGCAGGTACAGCTGGTACGAGAACGGCGTGACCAGGGAGATCTCCGCCTCGGAGGGGGCGAGCTTGCGCTCCAGGCGGCGCGCGCACTCGAGTCCGGCGAAGCCGCCGCCGACGATCAGGATCCGAGGTCGTTCCATCTTCATCCCCTACTGTGTGCAGGTCCGTGAGTGGCAAGGACGACTGTTGGCCACACTCGCACGGGGTAACGGCGGGTGCATCTCCAACGCCCGCCCGACGCCTGCCCGGCCGCCGCCGAGCCATGCCACCGCCCCGGGCCGCTAGGCTGTCCGGATGCTCTCCGAGGTGACGGCCGTCCGCTACGCGACGCCGCTGCGCGAAGGCGGTTCGATGCCCGGCCTGGTCGAGGCCGACGACCGCCGCCTGTACGTCCTGAAGTGGGTCGGCGCGGCCCAGGGCCGCAAGGCGCTGGTGGCCGAGGTGCTGGCCGGCGAGCTGGGCCGCCGGCTCGGCCTGCCGGTGCCCGAACTGGCCCTGGTGGACCTGGACCCGGTACTGGCCCGCAGCGAGCCCGAGGTGCAGATCCAGGACCAGATGCGGGCCAGCGGCGGCACCAACCTCGGCATGGCGTACGTCCCGGGGGCGCTGAACTTCGACCCGCTCTGCTTCGAGGTGGACGAGGACACCGCCGCCCGGGTGCTCTGGTTCGACGCCCTGATCGGCAACGTCGACCGCTCCTGGCGCAACCCCAACCTGCTGGTCGCGGCCGGCGGGCTGCGGCTGATCGACCACGGCGCCAGCCTGGTCTTCCACCACAGCTGGCCGGGCGCCGAGAAGTGGCGCCGCAGGCCCTACGACGCCTCCGACCACGCGCTGCGGCACGCCGTCGGCCGCCTGCCGCTGGTCGACGCCGACCTCGCCGACCTCGCCGCCGGGGCGCTGCCCGCCGCGGTCGCCGCCGTCCCGGACGTCTGGCTGGCCGACGAGCCCGGCTTCACCGGTCCCGCGGAGGTCCGCGCCGCGTACACCGCACAGCTCACCGCCCGCCTGGCCGGGCCCCGCGACTGGCTCCCGGAGGTGGCGGCCCGATGACCGACCTGCCCGTGCCCGGACACCCGGCCCACGACTACGAGTACGCCCTGATCCGGGCCGTGCCCCGGGTCGAGCGCGGCGAGTGCGTCAACATCGGCGTGCTGCTGTACTGCCGCCACGCCGAGTACCTGGGCGCCCGCACCCACCTCGACCAGGGCCGCCTGCTCGCCCTGGACGCGCTGGCCGACGCGGCCGGCGTGCGGCGCGCGCTGCGCGGCATCGAGGCGGTCTGCGCGGGCGGCGAGGCGGCCGGCCCGGCCGCCCGGGACAGCGCCGGGCAGCGCTTCCGCTGGCTGACCGCCCCGCGCAGCGCCGTGGTCCAGCCCGGCCCGGTGCACACCGGGCTGACCACCGACCCGGACGCGGAACTGCACCACCTGTTCGACCGGCTGGTGCTCTGAGCGGACCCGCCGCGACGGACGTCCACCCGCCGCCCGCCTGCCGCGAACCACTTGCCGGACTCAATACTGGAGCCGCTGAAACGAATGGGCGTACCCTGACCGCCATGGGCAGCACCACAGGCACCGGCACCGCACCCTCCACCACCGAGCTGATGGAACAGATCGCGGCCGTCGGCACCGCCTACTTCCAGGACTACGCCGCCGCCGCGGCCCGCCACGGCCTCAACTCCTCCCAGGCCAAGGCGCTCAAGGCGGTCCTCGAACCCGTCCCGATGCGCGCCCTGGCCGGCCGCCTCGGCTGCGACGCCTCCAACGTCACCGGCATCGTCGACCGCCTCGAAACGCTCGGCTACGCCCGCCGCGAGGCCGCCGCCGCCGACCGCCGGGTCAAGATCGTCACCATCACCGACCAGGGCCGCGAGGTCCTCGACCGGATCCGCGACGACATGACCCGAGCCCGCGCCGCCTTCGACAGCCTCGACCCCGACCAGCGCACCGCCCTCGCCGGGCTCTGCGACCAGGTCCTGCCGCTGCTGCTGCGCCCCTGCACCCCGCCGCCGCAGTGACCGTCGGTGGCGTGCCGTACGCTCACCGCATGCACCAGGCGAACGGATGGACCGCCACCGGGCTGCGCTGGCAGGACGGCGCGCCCCTCCTCACCGCCAGCGAGGGCCGGCAGCGCCACGACCGCCCGCTCACCGACGGCCTGGCCGTCGCCTGGCGGATCTCCGGCCCCCGCCGCTGCACCGGCGCGCACACCGAGCGCGGCCACCGGCCCTGCCCGCACCACGCCACCGTCCAGCCCGAGGGCACCACCAGCCAGTGCCCGAGCTGCCAGAACGCCGACCGCGGCCTCCAGCTCGCCCGGGACCGCATCCTCGACGACGGCCGCGACTACCGCCTCTACCTCGCCTGGTTCGCCCCCGGCCTGCTCAAGGTCGGCCTCACCGCCGAGGAGCGCGGCACCGTCCGCCTGCTCGAACAGGC
Organism: Kitasatospora sp. SolWspMP-SS2h; assembly: GCF_003259315.1. Taxonomy (GTDB): domain Bacteria; phylum Actinomycetota; class Actinomycetes; order Streptomycetales; family Streptomycetaceae; genus Kitasatospora; species Kitasatospora fiedleri. The sequence goes on from NZ_QLLT01000002.1 coordinate 348,742, forward strand.
CGCCCTCGCCTGGACGTTCATCGCCCGCGGCCCGCTGCCCGCCGTCCGCCGGGCCGAACTCGCCCTCGCCCACGCCCGGTTGGCCCGCGAGCGGATTCCCGCCGCCGCCAAGTACCCGGCCTGGTGGCAGCTGCCCGCCCCCGCCGAGCGGCGGGCCGCGCTCACCGCCGCCCGCACCCGCGCCCACCGGCTGCTGGCCGAGCAGGGGCACGAACAGCTGGAACCGCTGCCCGACCACCCCGTCACCGACCAGGTCGAGCTCTTCGGCCTCACCGGCGGCGCCCCCGACCGCTACCAGCAGGTCACCTCGCTCGCCGACGGCGCCCGGCTGGCCGGCCGGCTGCGCCGCCCGATCGGCGGCCACCTCTTTCTCGACCGCCCCGACGGCCTCCCGCTGCTGCTCGACACCCGCCTGCTCACCGGCTGGACGCTGCACGCCGAACCCGACGGCCCCGGCTGCGCGGGGCTGACCCTGCTCACCAGGGCCCGGCCCGAGGCCGAACAGGACGCCCTGTTCTGAGCCCCGGGCCCGAGCGACGGCCGGGGGTTCAGCCCCGCTTCCGGGCCTCCTGCTTCTGCCGCGCGCCCAGCGCCGCCAGCGCCATGTCCTGCGCCTGCGACTTCAGGTTCTTGTAGCCGTACCCGCGGTCGGTCAGCCACAGCTCCGCCGCCGTCTCGGCCCGCACCGCCGCCGCCACCACGTCCTCCTCCGCCTCCCCGTGCTCCAGGAACCGGAAGGTGAAGAACGGCCGCGCCGACAGGTCGTACGTCAGGTGCCCCTCCTCGGTGAACTCCGCGCGGAGCACGTCGTGCTCCGCCGCCCGGGCCTGCAACCCGGCCCGCTGCTCGTCGGTCAGGGCGTCGAAGGAGCCGCGGACCGTGATCCGGAAGGTGCGCTTGGTCATGCCCGGACCCTAACCCGCCGACCCCGCCGCGCTCATCCCGGTTTCCGGACGCGCCGCGTGCTCGCCTGACCTCGACTGTTAGGCTTGCGAAACGTGAGCGCGAAGCCCAAGATCCCCAATGTCCTGGCCTCCCGGTACGCCTCGGCGACCCTGGCCCAGCTGTGGTCCCCCGAGCACAAGGTGGTCCTGGAACGCCACCTGTGGCTGGCCGTCCTCAAGGCGCAGCAGGACCTCGGCATCGAGGTGCCGGCCACCGCGATCGCCGACTACGAGCGGGTGGTGGACCAGGTCGACCTGGCGTCCATCGCCGCCCGCGAGAAGGTCACCCGGCACGACGTGAAGGCCCGGATCGAGGAGTTCTCCGAGCTCGCCGGGCACGAGCAGATCCACAAGGGCATGACCTCGCGCGACCTCACCGAGAACGTCGAGCAGCTGCAGATCCGCCAGTCGCTGGAGCACGTCCGCGACCGCACGGTGGCCGTGCTGGTCCGTCTGGGCCGCCTCGCCGCCCAGTACGGCGAGCTGGTCATGGCCGGCCGCTCGCACAACGTCGCCGCCCAGGCCACCACCCTCGGCAAGCGCTTCGCGACCGCCGCCGACGAGGTCCTGGTCGCCTTCGTCCGGCTCGAGGAGCTGATCGCCCGCTACCCGCTGCGCGGCATCAAGGGCCCGGTCGGCACCGCCCAGGACATGCTCGACCTGCTCGGCGGCGACGCCGAAAAGCTCGCCGAGCTGGAACGCCGGGTCGCCGGGCACCTCGGCTTCGAGAACGTGTTCACCTCGGTCGGCCAGGTCTACCCGCGCTCGCTCGACTACGACGTGGTCTCCGCGCTCGTCCAGCTCGCCGCCGGCCCCTCCAGCCTGGCCAAGACCATCCGCCTGATGGCCGGCCACGAGCTGGTCACCGAGGGCTTCAAGGCCGGCCAGGTCGGCTCCTCGGCGATGCCGCACAAGATGAACACCCGCTCCTGCGAGCGCGTCAACGGCCTGGCCGTCATCCTGCGCGGCTACGCCTCGATGACCGCCGAGCTCGGCGGCGACCAGTGGAACGAGGGCGACGTCTCCTGCTCCGTGGTGCGCCGGGTCGCGCTGCCGGACGCGTTCTTCGCCTTCGACGGCCTGCTGGAGACCTTCCTGACCGTCCTCGACGAGTTCGGCGCCTTCCCCGCCGTGATCGAGGCCGAACTGGACCGCTACCTGCCGTTCCTGGCCACCACCAAGGTCCTGATGGGCGCGGTGCGGGCCGGCGTCGGCCGGGAGGCCGCGCACGAGGTCATCAAGGAGCACGCGGTGGCCGCCGCGCTCGCCATGCGCGAGGGCGCCCGCGAGAACACCCTGGTGCCCGGCCTGGCCGCCGACCCGCGCATCCCGCTGGACCACGCCGCGCTGGACGCCCTACTGGCCGACCGGCTCTCCTTCACCGGCGCCGCCGCCGCCCAGGTCGGCGAGCTGGTCCGGCGCATCGAGAAGGTGGCCGCCGCCCACCCGGAGGCCGCCAAGTACGCGCCCGGCGACATCCTCTGACGCACCGTCAGCCACCGCGCGGCCCGTCCCGGAACAGCTCCGGGGCGGGCCGCGCCCGGTTCCCGGGGACCGCCGCGCCGCCCGGGGGAGGGAATCGGCCCGAAGCCGGGATCGGACGACGGCCGGGCGGGGTACACCGCAGGTGTCCGTCACTGCGGGGACGGTGAGGACGCCGACGGCGGCGGTGCCCAGCACACCCGGAGAGCCAGCCATGCGAGCCACCAAACGGTCGGCCGGCGCCCCCACCGGCGGCGCCGCCCCCAGGGCCGGGATCAGCGTCGCCTACGTCGGCCTGTGCGGCGCGGCCGACCTGCTGCTCTCCGGCGCCCTGGCCCGGCTGCTGGCCGGCACCGCCACCGGGGTCCTCCCGCTGCTGCTCTTCCTGGCCTTCTTCCTCCCGCTCGGCGCCCTCGCCCTGCTGGGCACCGAACCGGCCGACCGCGCCGCCACCCGCCTGCTCACCCGGCCCGCCCGCCCCGTCCCGGACCGGCCGCCGAACGCTACGCCGACCGGCCCACCCGCCGGACAGCCCCGCGACTAGGGCCCGTCTTCACACCCCCGTCTGCCCCACGACCGTCTGCCCCACGGCGCCTGGCACGCCCTCTCGCCGCACCGGGCGAAAGGCCGAGTGCATCCCGTACGCGACCTTCCACCCGGCACGCCGAGAGCACGCACCAGACGCCGCGGGGCTGCGACGGGGGTGTGAAGACGGGCCCTAGGCCCGGTCCGCCCGCCGTCCGTCGCCGTCCGGGTGGATCGGGGGCGTGGTCGGGGCGCAGTACCAGTCGCAGTCGGGCTCGGCGACCGGGTGCGGCGGGGCCAGCGCGTCGGAGCGGACGGTGGCGAAGGCCAGGGCGGCGCCCGCGGTCAGCAGGCCGGCGCAGATCAGCATGGCGGTGCGGAAGGCGTCGTCCACCTCGGCCGGGACGCGGTAGGCGTCGCCGCTCAGGCCCGCCAGCGGGGGGATCGCGGCGACCGCGAACAGGCCCGCCGCGCGGGCGGCGGCGTTGTTGACGCCGGAGGCGATGCCGGCCCGGCGCACGTCCACGGCCGCCAGGACGGTCGCGGTCAGCGGCGCGACCAGCAGCGTCATCCCGGCGCCCTGCACGGTGACCGCGGGCAGCACGTCCAGCCAGTAGCTCGCGCCGGGCCCGATCCGCAGCATCAGCAGCACCCCCGCGGCCACCACCAGCGGCCCCGCCGTCAGCGGCAGCCGCGGCCCCACCGCCCGGCCGAGCTTCCCCGCCCGGCCGGAGAACAGCAGCATCAGCACGGTGATCGGCACCAGCGCCACCCCCGACAGCAGCGGCGTGAATCCGGCGACGATCTGCAACTGCACCGTCAGCAGCAGGAACACCCCGCTGAACGCCCCGTACACGCACAGGGTGACCAGGTTGACCGAGGTGAACAGCCGCGAGCGGAACAGCGACAGCGGCAGCATCGGGTTCGGCGAGCGGTGCTCGACCAGCACGAACGCCGCCGCCAGCGCCAGCCCCGCCAGCCCCGCGGCCAGCGCGGCCGGGGTCGGCCCCGCGCCGGCCTCGGTCAGCGCGTACGTGATCCCGGCCAGCGCGAGCGCCGCGAGCAGCGCGCCCGGCACGTCGAAGCGCCCGCTCGCGTCCGGGTCCCGGCTCTCCGGGACGTGCCGGGCCGTCACCGCGACCACCACCGCCGCCAGCGGCAGGTTCAGCAGGAAGATCCACCGCCAGCCCGGACCGTCCACCAGCCAGCCGCCCAGGAACGGCCCGACCGCCGCCGCGACCCCGCCCAGGCCGGACCAGGCCCCCACCGCGCCCGCCCGGTCCTCCTCGGCGAACACCGCCTGCAGCATCGCCAGCGAACCGGGCGTCAGCAGCGCCCCGCCCACGCCCTGCAACGCCCTTGCCAGCACCAGTAGTTCGACGTTCGGCGCGGCCGCGCACCCGGCCGAGGCGAGCGCGAACCAGCACACCCCCAGCAGGAACACCCGCCGCCGCCCGTACCGGTCGCCCAGCGAGCCGCCGAGCAGGATCAGCGCCGCCAGCGTCAGCATGTACGCGTTGACCGTCCACTGGAGCGCGGACAGGCCCGCCCCCAGCTCCTCGCCGATCCGCGGCAGCGCGACGTTCACCACCGTGCCGTCCAGCATCGCCATGCCGGAGCCCAGCGCCGTCGCCGCCACCACCCATCGGCCGCGGCCCGTGCCGAGGCGGATTCCGTTGTCGCTCAGGGTGTCGTCGCTCACGGTCCGAGTCTCCGGCAGGAGGGGCGGCGGCCGGGGGAGCGGCGCGCAGGCGGTCGGGGACGGCGGGGCGCGGAGAGGGGATCAGGGCAGCAGTGCGCCGCGCTGCCAGGGACGGGCGGTGGCCGGGGTGACGATGCCCAGGTCGGTGAAGAACTCCATCGCCTTGCGCGCCCAGTCGATCCGGGCCTGCCGCCAGTGCGGGTTGGCCGCGGCGGCCCGGCGGGCCTCGACCGGGTCGAGCCCGGCCAGCGCGTACACCCGCGGGTGGACCAGCTCGGCCACCGCCTGCCGGGCCAGCAGTGCCAGCGCCCGCCGGAACACCGCCCGCCGGGCCGGGGTCATCGCCGCCCAGCGGCGCTCCAGCTCCGGCTTGGCGTAGCCGATGTGCCGGGCCTCCTCCACCACGTGGATCCGGGCCACCGACCGGGCCAGCGGCTGCAGCGACTCGTCGCGGATCATCTCGCGCTGCATCGCGTCCGTGAACTCCTCGACGAAGATCGCCCCGGCGAAGGTCATGGTGGTGTCGTTGAGCAGGAAGTGCAGCTTCCCCAGCCGGTCCGCGCGCCGGGTCGGCCGGGCCGACGGGTAGCCGGTCGCGGTGATGTAGCGGGCGAACATGGTCGAGTGCCGGCACTCGTCGGCGACCTCGGTCAGCGCGTACTGGGCGTGCCGGGTGGTCAGGTCGCCCGCGTAGACGTGCCGGATCAGGCCCTCCATCAGCACCAGCTCGAACCAGATCCCGGCGGCCGTGGTGGACGCGAACTGGTGCACGCTCAGCTGCGCCCGCCGCCGCTCGTCCAGCCGTTCCCACAGCGGGGTGCCGTGGAGCGCGACGCGGTGCGCGGGCAGGGCGTAGTGGTCCGGGTCGACGGGGGCGCTCCAGTCGATCTCGGTGAGCGGGTCGTAGGAGTGCTTGGCGGAGGCGCGCAGCAGGCGGGCGGCGTTGAGTTCGCGGTCGGCGTTGCGCTGCCGGGCGGGGGTCTGGGGCGGGGCGGTGGTGTCGGACACGGGCGGGCTCCGGAGGGTCGGGGCGGTGAGGGCTCCAGGAGGAGTAAACCAATGAGACAGACTGTCAACAAGGGGTCGGGGCAGATCAGCGGCGACCCGCCCGCCCGTTCCCCGCCCGTTCCCCGCCCGTCCCCTGCCCGTCTCCCGCCCGGGTGCGGCCCCGTCCGGCCCCGCGCAGACTGGCCGCATGGACCCGGTCACCGCCCTGGAACGCATCGCCTTCCTGCTGGAGCGCGAACTCCCCTCCCCGCACCGGGCCGCGGCGTTCCGCTCCGCCGTCGGGGCCGCTGCCGCGCTGCCCCCCGAACCGATCTCCGCCGCCGACGCCGAACGCCTCCCGGGCGTCGACCCCGTCGCCGCCCGGGTGATCGCCGACGCCACGGCCGGCCGCACCCCCCGGTACCTGCTGGAGACCGAGGCCCGCGCCGCCGCCGGACCCGCCCCGTCCCCCGCCGCGCTCCGGCTGCGCGAGAAGCTCCAGGGCGACTGCCACCTGCACTCCGACTGGTCCGACGGCACCGTCCCGATCGAGCTGATGGCCCGCACCGCCGGCGCCCTCGGCCACCACTGGGCCGTCCTCACCGACCACTCGCCCCACCTGACCGTCGCCCACGGCCTCAGCGCGGAGCGCCTGCGCGAACAGCTCGACCTGATCGAGGATCTCAACGGCCGGCTCGCCCCGTTCCGGCTGCTCACCGGCATCGAGTGCGACATCCTCGCCGACGGCTCGCTCGACCAGGACGAGGAACTGCTCGGCCGGCTCGACGTGGTGGTCGCCTCCGTCCACTCCGAACCGCGGATGGAACGCGACGCGATGACGCACCGGATGCTCGCCGCCGTCCGCAGCCCGCTGGTCGACGTCCTGGGCCACTGCACCGGGCAGCGGCTCGGCGAACGGCCCCGTCCGCCGTCCGAGTTCGACGCCGAGGCCGTCTTCACCGCCTGCCGCGAACACGACACCGCCGTCGAGATCAACTGCCGCCCCGACCGCCGGGACCCGCCCGACGACCTGCTCACCCTTGCCGCCGACCTCGGCTGCCTGTTCGCCATCGACACCGACGCCCACGCGCCCGGTCAGCTCGACCACCAGATCGGCGGCTGTGAGCGGGCGGTGGCGCTGGGGTTGGGTGCGGAGCGGGTGGTCACGGCGTGGTCGGTGGAGCACCTGCTGGCGTGGGCGGGGGCGCGGTAGGGGAGGGCGCCGGCGGCGGGCGGGGGGGGGGGGCGGGCTCGACCGCCAGGTCGACGGCTGTGAGCGGGCGGTGGCGCTGGGGTTGGGTGCGGAGCGGGTGGTCACGGCGTGGTCGGTGGAGCACCTGCTGGCGTGGGCGGGGGCGCGGTAGGGGGAGTGCCTGGGGGCCGGGGGTGCTGAGGGGGTGTCAGTGCGGGTCGGTACGCTGCGCGGATGACTGACGTGCACGATGTGGTGAGGATCAGACCGGCGGCGTTCCACGCGGCGGGCGGGACCGAGGACTGGCGGGTGCTGGGGGAGGGGGCGTGCGCGTTCTTCCGGACGGGGTCGTTCGGGGCGGGGGCGCGGCTGGTCGGGGCGATCGGGGAGGCGCTGGCGGGGGTCGGCGAGGCGGACGTGGACCTGCGGCCGGAGGGCGTGACGGTCCGGCTGATCGAGGCGGGCGCGGAGTACTACGGCTTGACCGGGCGGCACGTCGAGCTGGCCCGGCTGGTGTCCCGGGTCGCCCGGGAGCTCGGCGCGGTCGCCGAACCGGGCGGGGTGCAGACCGTGCAGGTCACGGTCGACGCGCTGGACGTGCCCGCCGTTGTCGCGTTCTGGCGGGCGCTGCTCGGCTACCGGGACCGCTCCGGCAGCCCGGAGGACCTGCTCGACCCGGCCCGTCGCGGCGCGCCGTTCTACTTCCAGCAGATGGACGCGCCCCGCCCGCAGCGCAACCGGGTGCACGTGGACGTCTGGGTGCCGCACGACCGCGCCGAGGAGCGGATCGCCGCGGCGATCGCGGCCGGCGGCCGGCTGGTGACCGACGAGCACGCGCCCGGCCACTGGGTGCTGGCCGACCCGGAGGGCAACGAGGCGTGCGTCGGCGCGGCCGGCGCCGCGGGCTGACCCCGGGCTGACCCGAGCCGGCCCGGACGGGGTTCAGGCGGTTTCGATCAGCCGCTCGCGCAGGCCGTCCAGGGTGTCGTCCTTGAGCCCGAGCCCGGCCCGGGCGTAGCTCTCGGCGTCGCCCCAGTGCTCGGTGAGGGTGTCGAGCGCGGCGGCCAGGTACTCGGCGCGGACCGAGAACACCGCGTCCGCGACCTCGGGGTCGCCGCCCGCCGCGAGGAAGCGCTCCACCAGCGGGGCGTAGTGCGCGCGCACCGCCGGGTCGACGGACAGGTACTCGGTGCGGACGGTCTGCTCGTCCGCGCCGAGCAGCAGCAGGACGAGGGTGGCGCCCCAGCCGGTGCGGTCCTTGCCCGCGGTGCAGTGGAAGAGCACCGGGCCGCCGCCCCGGTGGGCGAGCGCGGTGATCAGCTGCTTGTACGCCTGCCGGGCGGAGGCCGAGGTGACGAACGCCCGGTAGTCCGCGCGCAGCGCGCTCGCGGCCCGGCCGCCGCCGAGCGCCCGGTTCGCACCGGCCGGGTCGACGAGCGCCGCCGCGAGCGTGGCCGCGAGCGCCGACACCGCGCCGCCGCCCCCCTGGTCGGCGAGCACGTCCGCGACCAGCAGGTGCGCCCCGCCGGGCACCCGGTCGGGGAAGGCGGCGCGTTCGGCGGCGGTGCGCAGGTCGATGACGGTGCGCACGCCCAGCGCGTCGACCATCGGGTCGCCCGCCGGATCGAGCCGGTCCAGCTGGCCGGAGCGCAGCGCCAGCCCGGGCCGGACCCGGGCCCCGCCGGGCAGGTCGATGCCGCCGAGGTCGCGCAGGTTGGCGACGGTGGCGGAGTCCACGAGGTGCGAGTGCTGCATGACGGCCTCCCTGTCGACGGATCCCGGGAAACGGGCGGACCTTGCCAGCACGCTAGGCGCGCCCCGGGCGGGTCGCCCCCGGAGTACCCCCGGCCGGGCGGCCCGCTGCGGCGCCCGGGGGAGCGCACGCCCGGGCGCCGCGCCGCGCCGCGTGCGCCCCTTGCTTGACGTCGCGTCAGCGGGCAGGGTGGGCACCGCCCGGTCCCGCCGGGGCCGGGCGGTGCCAGGTGCGAAGAAGGGACGGAATCCCCGGATGGCAGCGAAGATCCTGATCATCACCGGTGACGCGGCGGAGTCGCTGGAGGTGTTCTACCCGTACCAGCGGCTGCTGGAGGAGGGCTATGAGGTCGACATCGCCGCGCCGACCAAGAAGACCCTGCAGTTCGTGGTGCACGACTTCGTCCCGGGCTACGACACGTACACCGAGAAGGCCGGCTACGCCTGGCCCGCCGACCTGGCCCTCGCGGACGTCGACCCCGCGCAGTACGTGGCGCTGGTGCTGCCCGGCGGCCGGGCGCCCGAGTACCTGCGCAACGACCCGGAGGTGCAGCGGATCGTCGCCGCGTTCTTCGAGGAGGACAAGCCGCTGGCGCAGGTCTGCCACGGCCCGCTGATCCCGCTGCGGACCGGCGCGCTGGCCGGGCGCCGCACCGCCGCGTACCCGGCGCTGGAGCCGGACGTGGCCGCGGGCGGCGCGGACTTCGTGGACGGCGACGCGGTGGTGGACGGCAACGTGGTCTCCGCCCGGGCCTGGCCGGACCACCCGGCCTGGATGCGGGCGTTCGTCAAGCTGCTGCGCGAGAAGGCCCCGGTCGAGTAACCGGTCGCCCGGGGTGTCGGCTTGCCCGTCCGGGGCCGGGCGGGCGAGCGTGTACCCATGGCAGCCCACCTCGAAGGACCGGACCTGCTCGCGCTGCACGCCCGGGCGCTGGAGCACTTCGGCGCCCTGGTCCGCGCCGTCCCCGCCGACGCCTGGCGGGCGCCCACCCCGTGCACCGACTGGACGGTGCGGCAGCTGGTGAACCACCTGGCCTCCGAGCAGCTCTGGGCGCCCGAGCTGCTGGCCGGGGCCACCGTCGCCGAGGTCGGCGACCGCTTCGACGGCGACGTGCTCGGCGACGACCCGGTCGCCGCCTGGACGGCCGCCGCCGACGCGGCCCGGGCCGCGTTCGCCGCGCCGGGCGCGCTGGAGCGCACCGTGCACCTCTCGTACGGCGAGCGCCGGGCCGCCGGGTACGCCCGGGAGATGACGGTGGACGCGATCGTGCACGCCTGGGACCTCGCCCAGGGCATCGGCGCCGACGCCACCGTCGACCCGGCCGCCGCCGAGTTCGCGCTCGCCGAACTCTCCCGGCAGGCCGACTCGTTGGCCGCCTCCGGGCTGTTCGCCGACCCGGTGCCCGTGCCGCCGGACGCGGACGCCGCGACCCGGCTGCTGGGCCTGGTCGGCCGCGACCCGGCGCACCCGCTGGGCCGCCGCTGAGCTGGCCCGCCGCTGAGCCGGGGCGCCGCTGAGCCGGGGCGTCAGCGGCGGGCGCGCACCCCGTCCAGCGCGACGGCGAGGACGTGGTCGCGCCGGCCCTCCTCCGGGAACGCCACCGAGGTGATGCCGGAGACCATCCGCAGCAGGTCCTCGATGCCCAGGTCGGTGCGGGCCTCGCCGGCCCGCTGGGCGCGCTCCAGCAGCGGGGTGCCCCCGGCGTACATGGACTGCAGGCAGGCCTGGAAGATGTCCGACTCCTCGCCCGCCAGCGCCTCGCGGATCGCCCGCTTGGTGGTCGCGTAGTCGACGAACCGGCGCAGCCAGGCGTTCAGCGCCTCCCACGGCGGCAGGTCGGCGACCTGGCCGGCGACCCGGCCGAGGTCCTCGATCTCGGCGGCGTACACCGCCTCGAACAGGTGCCGGCGGGTGGGGAAGTTGCGGTAGAGGGTGCCGATGCCGACGCCGGCCCGCCGGGCGATGTCCTCCAGCGAGGCTTCGGCGCCGTGCTCGGCGAAGGCTTCGCGGGCGGCGACCAGGAGGGCGTCGAAGTTGCGGGCGGCGTCCGCGCGGCGCGGGCGCTGGGCGGCGAGGAACTCGCTCACCACGATCTGATCCGGCACGGGGACCTCGTTCTCGACACATCCGGACGGGCGGGGGACGGGAGTGCGGGCGGCCGGATGACCGGGGGCTGTTCGGGAGTCGTTCGGGGGGCGTTCGGGGAAATCACGGAACCGGATTGAACCGGAGGCGTGCCTCCGCTAATCTGGAGGCATGCCTCGACTTTAGCACCGGGGCCCGAACTTCGGCCCGCCGCGCACCGGCGGACCGGCCCTTTCGCCGTATCCGCCACCCGCCCGACGACGCGGGGTGCGCGGACGGCCACCGTCCGCACCGCCCGGTCCGATCCACGCCCGGCCGCCGCGGTCCGACGGCGCCCGCGCGCCGTTCGAACCGCGTCCGCCCGGCGCCCGCTGCCCCGCCGTGGCGCGCACCCCGCTCCCCGCGCGCCCGCCCCGAGTCCCGAGAGGGTTCGATGAACCGCCAATCCCCCCGCCTGACCTTCGGCGTGCTCGCCGTCGGCGCCGGCGTGTACGCGCTGCTCCAGTCGCTGATCACGCCCGCCCTCCCGATCGTCCAGGAGGAGATGCACACCACGCAGTCCACCGTCACCTGGATCATGACGGCCTACCTGCTCTCCGCCTCCGTCTTCACCCCGATCCTCGGCCGGGTGGGCGACCTGGTCGGCAAGAAGCGCACCCTGGTCGCCGCGCTGGTCGCGCTGCTGCTCGGCTGCCTGGTCGCCGCCCTCGCGCCCAACATCACCGTGCTGATCGTCGCCCGGGTGATCCAGGGCATCGCCGGCGCGCTGTTCCCGCTCTCCTTCGGCATCATCCGCGACGAGTTCCCGCCCGGCCGGGTCTCCGGCGGCATCAGCAACATGTCCGCGGTGATCGCCGTCGGCAGCGGCCTGGGCATGGTCCTGGCCGGGCCGATCGTCGGCGCCCTCGACTACCGCTGGCTGTTCTGGCTGCCCGTCATCGTGGTGGCCGGCACCATCGTGCTCGCGCACCGCTACGTCCCCGAGTCGCCGCACCGCAGCGAGGGCAGCGTCGACTGGTTCTCCTCGGTGCTGCTCTCCGGCTGGCTGGTCGCCCTGCTGCTGCCGGTCAGCCAGGCCTCCCAGTGGGGCTGGGGATCGGCCAAGGTGCTCGGCCTGCTCGCCGTCGCCGTCGTGCTGTTCGCGGCCTGGGCGTTCAACGAGTCCCGCTCCCGCAACCCGCTGATCGACCTGCGGGTGATGCGGCTGCCCGCCGTGTGGACCACCAACACCGCGGCCCTGCTGTTCGGCGGCGGCATGTACGCGGTCTGGGCCTTCCTGCCCGGCTTCGTCCAGATGCCCACCAGCGCGGGCTACGGCTTCGGCGCCAGCGTCACCGGCGCCGGACTGCTCATGCTGCCGATGGTCGCCGCCATGTTCGTGGCCGGCGTGCTCGGCGGGCGGCTGGCCGGACGCTTCCCGGCCAAGGCCCAGCTGGTCACCGGCGCCGTGCTCGGCGCGGTCGCCTGCGCGCTGCTCGCCGCCCGGCACGGCAACCCCGCCGACGTCGCGATCGCCGCGGGCGTCTTCGGCCTCGGCATCGGACTCGCCTTCGCCTCGATGAGCAACCTCATCGTGCAGGCCGTCCCCGCCGCCCAGACCGGCGCCGCCACCGGCATGAACGCCAACATCCGCACCATCGGCGGCTCGATGGGCGCCGCCCTGATGACCGGCCTGGTCACCGGCCACCTCCAGGCCGACGGCCGTCCCGCCGAGAGCGGCTACACCCACGGCTTCGCGCTGCTCGCGGCGTTCTGCCTGGCCGCCGCCCTGGCCGCGCTGCTCGTCCCGGCCCGCCGGGCCGCCGCCGCGAACGCGCCGGCGCCGGTGGAGGCCCCGGCGGCGCAGCGCCTGGAGCCGGAACTCGCGGGGGCGCAGTTGGCGGGCGCGCAGCTCGCGGACGTGGAACTCGCGGACGCGCAGCTCTCCGTGGTCAAGCGGGAGGCGGTCGGCGGGTGAGCGCCGACGGGTAGGGGCGAGGGATTCGGTCCGCGGGCCGGGTCGGGCGGGTGCGACACCATGTCGCGCCCGGCCGGCCCGGCCGCTCGCCGTTCCGCCGGCCCTACCCGCCGGCCGTCGGCGGCTGGCGGGTACGGGCTCAGCAGTCGCGCAGCTCCGGCGACTGGTTCAGCAGCTGGGCCCGGGGCGAGGTGAACTCCCGGTAGGCGTCGGTGTGTTCGGCGTGCGGGTGGAAGGCCGCGAGGCGGTGGCAGTTCTGGAAGGCCAGCTTCACCGCGAAGTGCCGCTCCAGCGCGCCGCGGATCGAGTCGCTGGCCAGCGCGCGCAGCAGCTGGGCCCGCTCGGCCTCGCTCGGGGCCACCGTGTTGTCGGCGAACTCGGCCCCACTGGTGGCGAGTTCGGCCGTCAGGTCGTTGACCAGCCGGTAGGCGTAGGGCAGCGAGGTGCGGACGGTGGCGAGGAAGTCGGCGTCGGCGACCTCGTCGCGCTCGGCCAGGGCGAGGAGGGAGGGGGAGACGTCCAGCGACATGGCGGATCGGACCTTCCGGTCTGGTGGTAGTGGAAGTCGTTTTCAACAAGTGATCCTGTCGCCCGCCTGACGCCGTGTCAATTGCGCTCCCTCGATCGGGGCAACACGCCCGCGCCGCCCGGCTCGCGGCAGCCCCCGCCCCTTCCTAGAGTGGGTGGCAGACGACCGCGAGGAGGCCCACCGATGGACCAGCAGCGCACCGAAGGCGGCACCGACCGCCGCATCCTGGAGCGGATCAGCGAGATGGTCGAGGCCGAGCGCGGCCTGCGCGCGGCCCTCGCCGCGGGCCGGATCGACCAGTCCACCGAGCACCGCGAGCTCAAGGACATCGAGGAACAGCTCGACCAGTGCTGGGACCTGCTCCGCCAGCGCCGTGCCCGGGTCGACGTAGGCGAGGACCCCGACGGGGCGAGCGTGCGCAGCGCCGACGAGGTCGAGCGCTACGAGTCGTAGCGGCGCGCGGACCCCGGGGGCGTGAGCGGCGTCAGTCCTGGGCGGCGTCCAGGTTGGCGGTGACGCGGGTGAGCAGTTCGCGCAGGCTGCGCAGCTCGTCGAGGGGGAGTCCGGCGGCGGCCAGGATGCGGCGCGGCACGGCCAGCGCGCCCTCGCGCAGGGCGAGCCCGGCCGGGGTGGGCGTGACGATCACCGAGCGCTCGTCCTCGGGGCTGCGCTCGCGGGCCACCAGGCCGGCCGCCTCCAGGCGCTTGAGCAGCGGGGAGAGGGTGCCGGAGTCCAGGCGCAGACGCTCGCCGAGCTGCTTGACCGGCAGCGACCCGTGCTCCCAGAGCACCAGCATCACAAGGTACTGCGGGTAGGTGAGCCCGAGGTCCTTGAGCGCGGTGCGGTAGACGCCGCCGAACGCGCGGGAGGCGGCGTTCAGCGAGAAGCAGATCTGCTGGTCGAGCAGGAGCAGGTCCGTCTCCTCGCCGCGGGGGAGGGGGGAGGTCTCGCCGTGCCTGGTCATGGCTCCAGGGTAGCAAGCGGTCGATTCAGTTGTGCGCAATTGAATTGTGTGCTGTAGTTGTGGACAGCAGGACGGGCCGGAAGACGGAACGGCAGCACGAACCAGCAATACGCAGCAGTACGCAGCAGCAGGACGAAGACGAAGGGGACAGTCGCCATGAACGCGCTCTACACCGCAGCCGCCACCGCGAACGGCCGTGAGGGCCGCGCCGTCAGCTCGGACGGCCGGCTCGACCTCAAGCTCTCCCCGCCGCCCGCGCTCGGCGGTGACGGCGAGGGCACCAACCCCGAGCAGCTGTTCGCCGCGGGCTACGCGGCCTGCTTCGCCAGCGCGCTCGGCGTGGTCTCGCGGCAGCAGAAGGTGGACGTCTCGGACGTGTCGGTGACCGCCGAGGTCACCATCGGCAAGGACGACGCCGGCTTCGGCCTCTCCGTCGTCCTGCGGGTCGAGCTGCCGGAGTCGCTGGCCGGCGAGACCGGCGAGCTGCTGGTCAAGCAGGCCCACCAGGTCTGCCCGTACTCCAGGGCCACCGCGGGGAACATTCCGGTGGAGCTGGTCGTCGAATAAGGCGGGGCAGGGGTCTCACCCGGGGTCTGCGGGCCGCGTCCACATGGGGGTGGAGGCGGCCCGCAGTGCCGTCCCGGCGCTGTCCCGGCCAGGGTGCGGCGCGGCCCCGGCCGACCGGGCCGCGGGCGGGCTCAGAGCGGGAGCAGCTCCGGGCGCTTGGCCTCCACGTGGTCGCCGGAGGACTCGCCGCGCAGGCGGCGGCCCACCCACGGCAGCAGGAAGGTGCGGGCCCACTGCAGGTTCTCCCGGCGCTGGTCGGCGGCCGTGAGGGCGGGCGCGGGCGGCCAGGCGGCCTCCGGGTCCGCGTCCACCGGCAGGCCGAGCGCCCGCGCCGCCAGCAGGGCCACCCGCTGGTGGCCCTCCGGCGAGAGGTGCAGCCGGTCCTCGGACCAGGCCCGCCGGTCGTGCACCGCCCGCAGCGACCACAGGTCGGCGACCGCGAGGCCGTTGCGGTCGGCGATCGCCCGCAGGTGCGCGTTGTAGGTAGCGATCTTGCCGCGCAGGTGGCGCAGCACCGGGACGTTGCGGGTGTCGAAGCCGGTGCAGATCAGGACGGTTCCGGCGTTCTCGCGCAGCTCCAGGACGGCCGCCTCGAAGTGCTCGGCGATCAGGTCCGGGTCGCTGCCCGGGCGCAGGATGTCGTTGCCGCCCGCGCACAGGGTCACCAGGTCGGGCCGGAGCAGGCGGACCTTCGGGACCTGTTCGGCGACGACCTGGTCCAGCAGCCGGCCCCGGACGGCCAAGTTGGCGTACCGGAAGCCGGGTTCGGTCCGGCGGGCGGCCAGCATCCCGGCCAGGCGGTCGGCCCAGCCGGCGAACTGGCCGTCGGGGCCGGGATCGTTGAGGCCCTCGGTGAAGCTGTCACCGAGGGCCGCGTAGGAACTGAGGTCAAGGATCTCCTGGTAGTCGGCCATGCAGGAGATGCTTCACCTTGTGAAGTGACCTACGCCACCGTAGGTGCCCCGTGGCGGAGCGTGATCTCCGCCACGGGGCCCAGGCCGGTACCCTGCAAGGGGTCCGGGCGGTCGAAGCCGGGCCGGACGGCGCGGACAGGAGGACGGTCGTGGGCGGCGACCCCGTGGGCGGGAAGGCGGCGGCGGGCGGTGCCGCGGTGCGCGAGGAGACCTCGCGACGCCGGCAGATGCTGGTCCGGGCGCTGATCTACATCGCCGGCACCCACCTGTTCGCCGGATTCGTGATCCTGCTGTTCGCGGTCGGCGGCCGGCACTGAACCCCGGCACTGAACCCGGGGCCCGCCCGCTGCGGGGCCGGCCGCGGGGTCACCGGCCGGGCGGCTCCGGGAGCTCCGGCAGGACCCGGCGGGCGACCTTGGCGAGGTGCGCCTCGAACGCGGCGGGCGGGTCCGGGTGGACCCGGACCAGGGCGACCATGGCGGTGATCATCACGTCGCACAGCTCGTCCGCGACGTCGTCCCAGGTGTGCGAGAAGCCCTTGCGCGGGTTCTGGCCGAGGGCGCCGATCACCGCCTCGGCCACCTCACCGGCCTCCTCGCCGAGCTTGAGGCACTGCAACACCCGCTGCATCTCCGGGGGTTGGGTGCTGCCCTCGGCCAGCCAGTCGGCCAGCCGCCGCACCGTCTCCCACTGAGCCCCCGGCTCGCCCCGGGCCGCCGTCCCCCGCGGCGCCACCGTCTCCCGTCGCGTCCCCTGCTGCCGCTCGTCCACGCTCCACCGCCCCGATCGCTCCGCTGCCGACCGCGCGGCCGGCCGGGGCCGTCCGCGCGCCGTTCGGCAACGACCGTACCGGGTGGGGCGGCCGGGCGGCGGGGGTCAGCGCAGGCGCTGCTGCCAGTCGATCGGGACGCGGCCGGCCGGGCCGGGGGCGGGCTGGGTGACCGGGTGGGCGGAGGGGCCGGCCAGGGGCGGGCCCTCGTAGAACTGCTCGGTCTCGGTGTTCCAGAACCAGTCCTCGCCGGGCTCGAAACTGGTGAGGAACGGGTGGTCGGCCGACCTGGCGTGCGCGCTGGCGTGCTGGGACGGGGAGGAGTCGCAGCACCCGATGTGCCCGCAGGCGGCGCACCTGCGCAGGTGGAACCACCAGCCCTGGCCGTTGCCGGCCAGGCACTCCGCGCAGCCGTCGCCGCTCGGCAGAGCGCTGGGGTCGATGCCGGGGATCGTCGTGTCGTCGCTCATCGTGGAACCTCCTCGGCCAGGGTATGCCCGGTGCGCCGGACGCGCGGCGGAAGCGGGCCCGGCGCGCCGGGGTGAAGCGGCCGCCCCGGGGGAAGGGGAACGGGCGGGGGCGTCGGGCGGAGGCGGATTCCGTACCGATCTACAGTGCTGTAGATTCAACTCGGGCCCGGGCCCGATCGAGGGGCCCGGCGACGGCCGCCGCGCCGAACCGGCCGAACTGCCGGGCCCGGTACGGGGAAACCACAGGAGGGCACACATGGGAGTCTCGCTCGCCAAGGGCGGAAACGTCTCGCTGACGAAGGAGGCCCCGGGGCTCACCAACGTCATCGTCGGCCTGGGCTGGGACGTCCGGGCCACCACGGGCGCCGACTTCGACCTGGACGCCAGCGCGCTGCTGTGCAACGAGGCCGGCCGGGTGCTCAGCGACCAGCACTTCGTCTTCTACAACAACCTGCGCAGCCCCGAGGGCTCGGTCGAGCACAGCGGCGACAACCTGACCGGCGGCGGCGACGGCGACGACGAGCAGGTCAAGGTCGACCTGGCGGCCGTCCCGCCGCAGGTCGCCAAGGTGGTCTTCCCGGTGTCGATCTACGACGCGGAGAACCGGCACCAGAGCTTCGGCCAGGTCCGCAACGCGTTCATCCGGATCGTCAACGAGGCCGACGGCAGTGAGGTCGCCCGCTACGACCTGTCCGAGGACGCGTCCACCGAGACCGCGATGGTCTTCGGCGAGCTCTACCGCTACGGCAGCGAGTGGAAGTTCCGCGCGATCGGCCAGGGTTACGCCTCCGGCCTGCGCGGCATCGCGCTCGACTACGGCGTCAACGTCTGACCTCCCCCTCGCCGCGGGCGGGCCGCTCCGACGCCTCCGGGCAGCGGGGCGGCCCGCGTCGTTCGGGCCGGTCCCGTCGCCGTTGCCGTTGCCGTCGCCGTCGTCGTTGCGGGGAGTGTCGGCGTTCCGGTGGTGCGCGGGGTTGTGGCAGGCTCGGCGCATGGAACAGCGTGTACTCGGCAGGACCGGCCGTCCGGTCTCGGTGATCGGTCTCGGAACGTGGCAACTCGGCGCGGACTGGGGCGTGGTGCTGGAGGACGACGCGCTCGCGGTGCTGAGCGCCGCGGCGGACGCCGGGGTGACGTTCTTCGACACCGCGGACGTCTACGGCGACGGCCGCAGCGAGCAGCTGATCGGCCGTTTCCTGAAGAGCCGCCGGAGCGGGGACGGCGGCGACGGCCTGACCGTCGCCACCAAGCTCGGCCGCCGGCTGCCGCAGCTCCCGGAGAACTACAACCTCGCCAACTTCCGCGAATGGACCGACCGTTCGCGCCGCAACCTGGGCGTCGAGCGGCTCGACCTGGTGCAGCTGCACTGCCCGCCCAGCGCCGTCTACTCCAGCGACGAGGTGTTCGACGCGCTCGACACCCTGGTCGAGGAGGGCCGCACCGCCGCGTACGGCGTCAGCGTGGAGACCTGCCGGGAGGCGCTGACCGCGATCGCCCGGCCCGGTGTCGCCAGCGTGCAGATCATCCTCAACCCGTTCCGGCTCAAGCCGCTGGACGAGGTGCTGCCCGCCGCCGAGGAGGCGGGCGTCGGCATCATCGCCCGGGTGCCGCTGGCCTCCGGCCTGCTGTCCGGCAAGTACACCAAGGACACCGTGTTCGGCGCGGACGACCACCGCACCTACAACCGGGACGGCTCGGCGTTCGACCAGGGCGAGACCTTCTCCGGCATCGACTTCGAGACCGGGGTGGAGGCCGCCGACGAGTTCGCCCGGCTCGCCCCGCCCGGCGCCGGCGCCGCGCAGACCGCGCTGCGCTGGATCGTCCAGCAGCCCGGCGTCACCACCGTCATCCCCGGTGCCCGCAACCCCGAGCAGGCCCGGTCCAACGCGGAGGCGATGGCACTGCCGCCGCTGCCGCCGCGGACCCTGGAGGCCGTCCGCGACCTGTACGACCGGCGGCTGCGGGCCCAGGTGCACTCGCGCTGGTAGCCGGGGCCGGGCGGGGCGGGCGGGTCCGGGCCAGGGCGGTCGGACTTAGGGCAGGGGCTCGGCGTGGAGGGGGGTGCGCGGGTCCTGGTGGCCGCCGGTGGCCAGCATGCGGACCTCGCCCTGGTCGCTGATCTCGGCCTGCACGATGCCGGAGGGGTCCGCGTACACCGGGTGGCCGCCCGGGCCGCGGCCGCCCGTCGCCTCGACCACCACCACGTCCTGTTCGGCGTGGCCGCCGGTCTCCCCGGGGAACGTGAGTGCGAATCGCTGGGTCATGGCCTGGCCTTCTTCCATCGGCATCGTTCCATCCTAGGCGGGTGCCGGGCGGACGGTCGCGGGCCGGCGGGTGCGGACGGACGGTAGCGGGCCGGTCGCGCGGCGGTACGCGGGCGCGGGAGGCGGACACGGGAGGCGGCGGGGGCGGTCAGACGAGCAGGTGGAGGCGTTGCTCGGCCGGGCCGACCCGGACGGTCTGGCCCCAGGTGAGGTGCAGGGCGTCCGACTCGATGCCGTCGCCGAACGCGACCAGGAGTTCCGACTCGACGGTCAGGGCGAGCTGCTGGTCGGCGTCCAGCAGGCCCTCGACGCGGGAGGTGCCGGTCACCGGGGACGGCCACGCCTCGCGGACGAACCAGGACAGCCGCGGCGCGGTCGGCCCGGGCAGGTCCAGGCGGCTGGAGCGCTCCAGCCAGGCCGAGCGGCACCAGCCGGTGGCGCCGGTGCCGGTGCCGACCAGCACCCCCGAGGACGCCTGCGACTCGGCTTCGCCGCCCGGCGCCGCCAGCCGGTAGCGGGCGGTCTGGTGGCCCGGCTGCCCGAGGTAGACCTCGTTCAGCGCGAGCAGCCGCTGGGTGTCGTCCGCGACCGCCTGCACCATCGTGCGCCGCTCCAGCCGCCGCTCCGCGCCCGGCAGGACGGCCGCCCGCAGCAGGGCCCCGGCCCGGTCGGCGCGGTGCCGGACCAGGACGCCCGGGTTGCGGCCCGGCTCGGCGTCGATGCCGATCACCGGCTGGCCGGCCAGGTACTTGGCGGTGTTCGCCACCAGCCCGTCCTGGCCGACCACCACGACCACGTCCTCCGGGCCGAACAGGAAGCGGTCCAGGTCGGCGCGCTCCACCCGGGCCTGCCGCCAGTCCAGCGGCACCGCCGCCGACACCTCGGCGAGCGCACCCCGGGAGCGGTGGTGCCGCTGCTCGGCCTCGGCCAGCGAGCGGCCGCGCCGGGCGAGGAAGAACTCGGCCTGGCCGCGGGTGCCGTGCCGGGCGATCAGCTCCTCGTACTCGGTGCGCCGGTGGACCAGCACCACGCGCGGGGAGAGGCTCACCGCTCCGTTCCCTCCGGGGCGGCGCCGCCGCCCGGCACCGACAGGCGGGTGAGCAGGCCGGTCAGCAGGTCCGGGGTCAGGGTGATGCTGTCGATCCGCGGCAGGTGCTCGGCCAGCCGGATCAGCGCGAGCGCCTGGAGGACCTCGGGGCCGGCCTGCTGGTGCGCGGCCAGCCAGGCGGCCTCGGCGGCGGCCTTCGCCTCGCCCAGCGTCCGCGCCGCCTCGGCCTGCTGCGCGGCCAGGGTGCCGGCCGCCTCGGCCTCCGCGACCGCCATCCTGGTCCGGCGGGCCGCGTCCGCGCTCGTCCGGACCGCGTCCGCGGCGGCCTTCTGCTCCGCCTCGCGCCGCGCGTTGGCGCCCTGCTGCTCGACCAACTCCTCCTCGCGGCGGGCCAGTTCGATCCGGCTGGCGAGTTCGTTCTCGGCGATGGTGCGCTCCCGCTCGACCGCGACGGCGCGCCGCTCGTACGTCGCCCGGTCGGCCTCCTGCTGGACCTGCTCGCGGGCCGGGGTGCGCAGCGCCCGCTCCATCTCGGCCTCCGGCCGGACGGCGGTGACGCGCACCGCGAGCACCGTCACCCCGATCTCGGCCAGCCGGGGTTCGGCGGCCAGGCCGGCGGAGATCCGCTCCCGGACGGCCGTCACGCCGTCGACCAGGGTGTCGGCGAGCGGGGTCCGGGCGATCAGCTGGAGGGCGTGCTGCTGGGCGGTCTCGGTCAGCAGGGCGCCGAGCTGGGCGAGCGGTTCGGCCCGCCAGCTGCCGGTGTCCGGGTCGATGCCGAAGTCGAGGCGGGTGGCGGCGGTGGTCGGGTCGCTGATCCGGTAGGTGACGGTGGCCTGCACCGCGAGGTCCTGGAAGTCCGAGGTGCGGGCGTGGAACATCATCGCCAACTCGCGGTCGTCGGCCGGGACTTCGGATATCGCGGCGGTCAGCGGCCGGAACCAGAAGGCCAGCCCGGTGCCCTCGTGGGCGAGTTGGCCGCCGCGCAGGTGGCGGATGTGGCTGGTGGGGGTGGAGCGCAGGTGGCGGAAGCCGAAGCGGCGCGTGATGTCGGCCATGGGAGTCGCGGTCCTTTCTTCTCGTCCAGATGACGATAACTGGGACCGCCCCTTGTCGTCAATACGACGAAAAGGGGGTGGCGGGGCGGGGCTCGGCTGTCTGGCGGTGGAGGGGGTGGGCGGCCGGGAGGTCTTCCCGGCCGCCGGGCGGTCAGATTCCGGCGCGGGTGCGGGAGGTGGTGGAGAGTGCGGCGAGATCCTGTCCGCCGTGGCCGTGGGCGACCGCCTGGAGCAGTGAGTCGCGCAGCAGCGAGGCCAGTGGGAGCGGGACTTCGGAGGCGGCTCCGGCGTCCAGGGCGAGGTTCACGTCCTTGAGGCCGAGGGCCAGGCGGAACCCGGCCGGCTCGAAGGTCTGCTGGGTGATCATCGACCCGTAGCCGGCGTACACCGGGCCGGGGAAGAGGGAGTTGGTGAGCACGTCGAGCAGCGCCGCCGGGTCGAGCCCGTTGGCCTCGGCGAGCGCGGCGGCCTCCGAGAACGCCTCGATCGCCGACACCAGCAGGAAGTTGGCGCCGATCTTCGCGACGTTGGCCGCCGCAGGGTCCTCCCCGAGCGGCCAGGTGCGGCGTCCCATCGCCTCGAACAGCGGTGCCAGCCGGTCGAGTTCGGCGGACGGGCCGGCCGCGAGGATGTTCAGGTTCCCGGCCGCCGCGACGTCCGTCCGCCCCAGCACCGGCGCCGCGACGTACCCGAGGCCGTGCCGGGCGTGCAGTTCGGCGGCCCGGCGGGCCAGCGCGGGCGAGACGGTGGCCATGTTGGCGTGCGTGACGGCCCGGGCGCCGGACAGCAATTCCTGGTCCAGCAACAGGCTTTCGACCACCCGGTCGTCCGCGAGCATGGACACCACCACCTGCGCCTCGAACGCCTCGGCGAGCGACCCGGCGGCTGAGGCCCCGTCCGCGACCAGCTCGGCCACCGGCTCCGGCGAGCGGTTCCACACCCGCACCGCGTGCCCGTCCGCCAGCAGCCGACGGGCCATCGCCCGCCCCATTCCCCCCAGACCGACGAAACCGACGTCCATGCGCAGTGCCTCCCAGTTCTCGGCGGACCCCCGGCGGGCCCCTCCGGCGACCCCGCCCGGTCGATCCCGGCCGGTGGTTCCCGGCCTTAGCTCCCGGCCGGTGGATCTTGGCGGATGTTCCGAGGCGATGCTACGGCGCGGACGGGTGAACGGCCCGGACGGGCGGGGCCGGAGCGCGGGTGGTGTCGCCCGCCGGCCGCGCCCGGTCTGCCAGGATGCCACCATGGCGGCGGACACGGTGACGGTGCGGACGGTGCACACGGCGGACCTCGACCCGGAGACCCAGCGGGCGGCCAGGGCCCTGCTGTTCGAGGTCTTCGGCGCGGACGACATGACCGAGGAGGACTGGACGCACTGCCTCGGCGGCCTGCACGTACTCGCCTGGGAGGACGGCGAGTTGATCGGGCACGCGGCCGTGGTGCAGCGCCGCCTGATGAACGGCGACCGCATCCTGCGGACCGGCTACCTGGAAGGCGTGGCCGTCCGCCGGAGCCGCCAACGGCGCGGCGTCGGAGGAAAGTTGATGGACGAGGCAGAACGCGTCGTCCGGGCCGCCCACGAGATCGGCGCCCTCGGCGCCAGCGAGGAGGGCGTCCCGTTCTACCTCGCCCGCGGCTGGCGCCCCTGGCCCGGCCCCACCTGGGCCCTCGGCCCGCACGGGCGGCAGCGCACCGCCGAGGAGGACGGCTGGATCTACCTCCTGGGCGGCGAAGGGGAGTTGGACCTCGACGCCGACCTGGTCTGCGACTGGCGCGAGGGCGAGCTGTGGTGACCCGCGGCGGCCGGTGACGCCCCGCGCCGGGGCGGGAGGTGGCGGGGCGGGAGGTGGCGGGTCGGTGGGTTCCGGGCCGCCCCGGCGGAGGTGGTCCGTCCGGGGCGGCCCGTGCTCGGCCGGGCGTCACCAGTCGGCGTTGGTCGCTCCCAGGCTCAGCAGGACCTGGTCGAAGTCGTTGCCGTCGTTGTCGTCGGTGTACGACACCGCGAGCGCGCCGAACGGGGAGGAGGCCACCGCGGCCTGCTCCTGCCGACCGGTCGTGACCTTGCTGACGGACTGGGAGGGCAGTCGGCCGGTGAAGGTGCCGTCGGGGTTGAGGCCCCGGGCCCGGACCGCCGGGTCGGCGCCGGCGACGCTCCAGCCGACCACGGCGTGGCGCTGGTCGTCGATGCCGACGCTGGGGTTGCCGGCCCCGGTGCCGCCGGAGATCTCGACCTCGGCCGGGCCGGCGGTGCCGGTCGCGGTGAACGACCGGGCCCAGACGCCGCGGGTGCCGGTGTGGTCGGACTCCCAGGCCACGACGAAGTCGCCGTTGAAGTCGGCGGCCACGGCCGGGCGTTGCTGCTGCCCGTCGGCGACGCTGTTGGCGCTGCGGCGGCTGAGCGTGACGGCCCCGTTGGCCTTGGCCAGCTTCACCAGGCCGATCTGGTAGTAGCCGTTGCCGTCGGTGTCCTCGTCCCAGACGACGACGGCGTCGCCCGAGGCGGAGGTCGCCACGTCGGGGTTGTGGTGCGCGCCGCCGGTCGCGTTGACCGTCACCTCGTACGCCTTGGTGGTGGTCCCGGTGAACCCGGCCGCCTTCACGGTCGCCGCCGCGCTGCCCTGGACGTCCTCCCAGACCACCGAGAACGCGACCGCGGTGGTGCTGCCCGGTGCGCCGTCCGGGTCGACCGCGACGCGCGGGTGGAGCTGCTGGCCGTCGGCGTTCGCGTTGACCCGGCCGGAGCCGAGGACCGCGCCGGTCGGGGAGAGCACCCGGTAGACGATGTTGTAGAGCCCGTTGCCGTCCGGGTCCTCCGCCCACACGACGACGGCGTCGCCCCGGTCGTCGAGGCCCACGTCGGGCTGGAGGTGCCGCCAGGCGGTGCCCGCCGTGCCGCCGGTCGAGAGCTTCGTCTCGTAGGCGGAGGCGCCGTCGCGGTACATCCGCACCCACACGTCGCTGTGCGCGTCGTCGCCCGGGTCGGTCGTGTCGCGGTCGTCCTCCCAGACCACCGCGACGTCGCCGAGGCGGTCGGCCGCGATCGAGGAGGAGTCCTGGTCGCCGGTGGCGTCGCTGTTGACGGTCACCCAGGACGTGGGCCCGGCCGCCGAGGCCGGGGCGACCAGGGCGAGGACCGCGGCGAGACCGGCGGCGGCCGCACCGAGTACGGAGAGCTTACGCATCGGCCAACCCCGGCTGTCCGTCGTGGATGATGAAGGTCTTGGCGGTGGTCGCCGCCGCGCCGTGCTCGGTCACCGCCGCCACCGACCGGAAGTCGGCGGTGATCTGCGCGGGCTCGATGCGGGTGCGGACGTAGCCGCGCCGGTTGGAGTAGAAGCGCAGGTGCGGGTTGAGCGACCCGTTGGGGACCGCCGTGGTGGCGCTGCCGTCGCCGCCGCTGGTGATGGAGGTGCAGACCAGCTCGGAGCCGATCGTCGCCGACGACGGGTTCGCGTAGTCGGCCTTGAGGTCGTTGCCCCAGGACGCGTGCACGTCGCCGGTGAGGACGACCGGGTTGCGCACGGCCCGGTCGACGATGCCCTGCTGGATGCGGGCCCGGCTGGCCCGGTACCCGTCCCAGGCGTCCATGTTCATCGCGCCGGACGCGTTCACGTTGCGGGCGAAGAAGACCTGCTGGCCGATCAGGTCCCAGGTGCTCAGGCGCTGGCCGAGCCCGTCGAGCAGCCACGCCTCCTGGGCCGAGCCGGTGATCGAACGGCCGGCCAGGTCGGCGTCGGCGCAGACCTTCGTCCCGTCGCCGCAGGCCTGGTCGTCGCGGAACTGGCGGGTGTCGAGCATGTGGAACGTGGCGAGGGTGCCCCAGCGGACCCGGCGGTAGAGCTGGATGCTGTTGCCGGAGGGCGTCGCGGCGGCCCGCAGCGGCATGTTCTCGAAGTACGCCTGGTACGCGGCGGTGCGCCGCGCGGTCCACTGGGCGGCCGTCAGGACGGGGCTGCTGTCGGCGCGGACCATGTTGGCGTAGTTGTTCTCCACCTCGTGGTCGTCCGGGACCACCAGCCACGGCGCGATCGCGTGCGCGGCCTGCAGGTCCGGGTCGGTGCGGTAGAGCGCGTAGCGGCGGCGGTAGTCCGCGAGCGAGACGATCTCGCTGCCGAGGTGCTGGCGGACGCCGGTGGTGGTGGCGCCGCCCTCGTAGATGTAGTCGCCGAGGTGCAGGATCAGGTCGGGGCGGTCGTCGGCCATCCGCCGGTAGGCGGTGTAGTAGCCGCTCTCGTAGTGGGCGCACGAGGCGAAGGCCATCGTGAAGGGCCGCCCGAGCGTGCCCGGCGCGGGCGCGGTGCGGGTCCGGCCCACCGGGGAGATGAACCCCTGGGCCCGGAACCGGTAGTAGTACTCCGAGTCCGGGGCGAGCCCGCCGGCCAGCACGTGCACCGCGTGGGCCTGGGCGTAGCGGGCGGTGACCGTGCCGGAGCCGATCAGGCTGGTGAAGTTCTGGTCGGCCGACACCTGCCAGTCGACGGCGACGTCGGCGTTGGGCATGCCGCCCTGGCCGTCCGCGTTGGTCGGCGCGGGAGCCAGCCGGGTCCAGAGCACCACGCTGCTGTCGTCCGGTTCTCCGGAGGCGACGCCGAGCGTGAAGGGGAAGGGAGTGGAGGCGGCGGCCGACGACTGGGCCGTCGCGCCGAGTTGGAGTGCGGCGGCACCCGCGGTGGTGAGCCCGCCTAGCAGGAAGATGCGGCGACTGAGGTTGCTCATGACAAGCCATGTTCGTGGGTCCAGATGAACTCCCGACCCTACCGGAAGGGCCGTCAAGTGACGGGGTGAAGGCGCGAGTTGGTGGAGCGCCGGGGGCGTACGGCCTCCTTCGAACGGCTGGTGCGAGGGGGTGGTGGGCGGCCTAGCCGTTGGCGGGGGTGCCGGTCGGCGTGTGGGAGCGGGAGGGGGAGGGGGAAGGTGCGGGTACGGACGCGGGTCCGGGGGTCGGGGAGGCGGTCAGGCGGGCGGTGATCGCGGTGGCGGTGCGGGCCGCGGTGTGGTCGAGGTGGCGGGCCGAGCCGCGCAGGAGGTGGCGGGTCTCCATGGCGGCCAGGGTGAGCAGCCCCGGGAGGAGGTCGGTCGAGCGGGCCGCCACCCAGCGGGTGCCCCGGGTGGCCATCCACCACAGGTCGGCCCCGGGGCCGGGGGCCGTCACCGGCAGGTGGGCGGGCGCCGTGCCGACCGGGTGGCCGGCGGCGGCGAGCAGGGCGTGGAACTCCCGGGCGATCAGCTGGTGCCCGGCGGCGCTCGGGTGCAGCCGGTCCACGCTCAGCAGCTCCCGCTGCCGCGTCCAGGGCAGGTCCGCGAGGTGCAGGTGCGCGGCCCCGTAGTGTGCGGACAGCGCGTGCACCACCGTGTTGACGCCCCGCATCCGCCGGGCCAGCGGCCGGGCCAGCGGGGCGGGCAGCCCCAGCAGCCGCCCCGGGTCGGGCAGGCAGGCGGTCAGCGGGAGCGCCCCGACCGCGGTCAGCGAGGAGAGGGCGGAGGCGAACCGGCGGGCCGTCGACTCCAGGTCGAAGGAGGACCGCAGGGTGTCGTTGCCGCCGACCAGCACCGCCGCGTACCGGGGGCGCAGGGCGAGCGCCGCGGGCAGTTGGGAGACCAGCAGGTCGCGGCTGAGCGCGCCGCTGTCGGCCAGGTTGCGGAACTCGACGGGGTCCGGCGACAGGGCGGGCGCGAGCAGGGCCGCCCAGCCCCGCCACCCGCCCGGTACCGGATCGCCGACCCCCTCGGTCAGGGAGTCGCCGAGCGCAGCGAATCGAACCGTCATCACGTCCCTCCGGGGGGTTGGGAAGGTGGCTGAACCCTGGTGCGGGTGAAGGTGGTGGGGGACGGGCCGTGTCACCCTGCCGTACTGGCGGAAGGGGACGGGGCCGGTGGCGGGCCGGGGCACCGGGCGGTGGCGGGTGCCCGGTGGGCGGCGAGGAAGGCGGCGGTGGCGGCTCCCCAGCTGAACTCCTCCGCCCGGGCCCGGGCGGCGGCCCGCCGTTCCGCCTCCGGACGCTCCAGCAACTCCCTTAGCGCGAGGGCGAATCCGGCCCCCGTGTCGGCCGCCGCGAGTCCGGCCCGGCCGACCACCCGGGGCAGGGCGGAGGACCGGCTGACCGCGACGGGGGTACCGCAGGCCAGCGCCTCCAGGGCGGCCAGGCCGAAGGTCTCCACCGGGCCGGGCGCGATCACCGCGTCCGCCGTGGCCAGCAGGGCCGCCACCTCGGAGCGGGCCGTGAGGTGGCCCAGGAACCTGACTGGCAGCCGCAGTTCGGCCGCCCGGCGTTCCAGCCGGCCGCGCAGCGGTCCCGTTCCCGCGACCGCGAGCACGGCCGGAACGCGGTGCCGGCGGCGCAACTCGGCCAGCGCCTCCAGCGCCCGCTCGGGCCGCTTCTCGCCCGACAGCCGTGAGCACATCACCAGCAGCATCTGCTGCGGATCGGCCAACTCCGCCCGCAGCGAAGGGTCGTGGCACTCGGGCCGCATCACCTCCAGGTCCACCCCCAGTGGCGCCCGCTCGACGTTCCCGGCGCCGATCCGCTCGAACTCCTCGGCCGCCCACGCCGTGGTGCACAGCACCGTGTCATAGCCGTGCGCGGTACGGGAGTTGAGCCGGTCCGCGAGCCGCCGCGCGGTGCCGGGCGGCACCCCCCACGCACCGAGCACCCCGCCGGCGCTCTCGTGCGAGACCATCATCGAGCGCACCCCGTGCGCCCGCGCCCACCCGCCCGTCCAGCGCAGCGTGGTGCGGTCCGAGACCTCCAGTCGGTCCGGCGCCAACTCCTCCAGCAGCGCGGACAGTTGCTTCCTACCGGAGAGCACCCGGTAGCCGCCGGTACCCGGGACGCGCGGACCGGGCAGGGTGATCACCCGTCCCTGCGCGGTCCACTCGTCGGTGCGGACCGGCCCCGGCACCACCAGCACGGGCCGGTGGCCCGCCGCCAGGTACCCGGCCCCGAGGTGGCGCAGCGCGGTCCGCAGTCCGCCCGAGACCGGGGTGACGAAGTTCGCCACCCGGACGATGCACAACCCGCCGTCCGGACGGGCCGGTTCACGGTTCACGCGGGCTGCTCCTCGACCGAGAGCGGGGTGGCGGAGGCGGAGGCGGAGGCGGGGGAGGTGGGGAGGGGGAGGGAACCGCCGGGGCGGCGGGGTGCCGGGACGCCGCCCAGGAGCGGCTGCGCGGCCGGCTCGGCCACGGGGACGGCGGCCACCGGGGAGGGAGCGGGAACGGGGGAGGGAGCGTGAACGGGAGCGAGGACGGCGGCGGGTGCGGCGTTCCGGTCGCGGTCGCGGTGCGCGGCGAGCACCTCCTCGTAGTGCCGGATCAGCTGGTCGCCGACCGCCTCCCAGGTCCGGTCGGTGACCTCGGCCCGCCCCGCCGCGCCGTACCGGGCGCGCAGTTCGGCCGAGGCGGCGAGGTCGGCGACGGCGCGGGCGACGGCACCCGCGTCGCGCGGGGCGACCAGCAGCCCGGTGCGCCGGTGGCCGACCAGGTCGAGCGGGCCGCCGACCGCCGGGGCGACCACCGGTACGCCGCTGGCCATCGCCTCCTGGATGGTCTGGCAGAAGGTCTCCAGCGGGCCGGTGTGCACGAACAGGTCCAGCGAGGCGAAGCAGCGGGCGAGTTCGGCCCCCGTACGGCGTCCCAGGAACACCGCGCCGGGCATCGCGGCCCGCAACGCCGGTGCGCTCGGGCCGTCCCCGATCACCACCACCCGCACGCCGGGCAGCCGGGCCGTCTCCGCCAGCAGGTCGACCCGCTTCTCCGGGGCGAGCCGCCCGACGTACCCCACCAGCACCTCGCCGCCGGGGGCCAGCGCCCGGTGCAGCGCCTCGTCGCGGTGCTCCGGGTGGAAGCGCGCCGAGTCCACGCCGCGCGCCCAGATCCGGACCTGGCGCACCCCGTGCGCCGTCAGGTCCTGCGCGGCCGGGGTCGACGGCGCCAGCGTGCGGGCGGCGGCCCGGTGCACGGAGCGGATCCGCGCCCAGGCGATCGCCGAGCCGACGCCCCGGCCCATCCGGTACGCCTGCGCGTACCCCGCCAGGTCGGTCTGGTACACCGCCACGGTCGGCAGGTCCAGCCGCTCGGTGAGCCGGGCGGCCCGGGCACCGAGGATGAACGGGCTGGCCAGGTGCACCACGTCCGGCCGGTGGGCGGTCAGCGCGGCGGCCAGCCTGCGGCTGGGCAGGGCGATGCGCACCTGCGGGTAGCGGGGCAGCGGCACGGACGGGACGCGCACCACCGGCAGCGGCTCCCGGTCCGGGCCGAAGGACTGCGGCGGGCAGTGCGCGCCCCGGGCCGGGGCGGGGGTGATCACCAGGGGCTGGTGGCCCCGCCGGACGAGGTGCTCGGCAGCCCTCAGCACGCTGTGGGCCACGCCGTTGACCTCGGGCGGGAAGGACTCGGTGACGATGGCGACTCGCATGCCAACGTTGTTGCCAACCCGGGCGTGCGGGCAGCCAAAGGGATCTTTCGCGCAGACGAACGTCTGCCGCCATTTCCGCACGGGTGTGTGAATGCCGGGGCCGGGCGGCCCCCGGCCCCGGCCCGCGCGGCCGGTGGGGCGGAGGGGTGGACCCGAGGTCAGGACTGGAGGTGGGCCAGCAGGCGTTCCAGGTCGGCCGTGGTGACCGCACCGCCGGCGAAGCTGACCAGGCGGCGGACGGGGACGGAGGCCATCATCCGGGCCAGGTCGACGCCCAGGCCGTCGCCGCCGCCGTGGCCGCCGGTCCCGCTGCCGGTCCCGTCGCCGCCGGCGCCCTGGGGGAGCGGCAGCAGGGCGCCGAGCGTCTCGGCCGCGCCGGGCAGGGCTAGCACCTCGCCGAGCGTGGAGTCCAGCGTCAGCGGCAACTCCAGCTCGTCCCCGGCGAGTTCGACGCGGGCGGTGGCTCGCGGGTCGCGGCTGGACGCGGCGGCCAGCACCTCGTACTCGCCGCCCTCGACGATCCAGCGCCCGGCCCGGGTGTCCCAGTACGCCAGGTCGGCGCGCGGCAGCAGGACCTCGACGCGCCCGCTCGCGCCGGGCTCCAGGGTGATGGTGGCGTGGCCCTTGAGCTCGCGCGGCGGGCGGACCACGGCCGAGCCGGGCTTGGCGACGTAGAACTGGACGACCTCGCGCCCGGCCCGCCCGCCGGTGTTGGTGACCGTGACGGACGCCCGGATGCCCTCCGCGTCGGCGGCCAACTCCAGCCCGTGGTAGCCGAATTCGGTGTAGGACAGGCCGTGCCCGAACGGGAAGGTCACCGCGATGTCCCGGGCGTCGTACCAGCGGTAGCCGACGAACAGGCCCTCGCCGTACGCGACATGGCCGTGCTCGCCGGGGAAGTCCAGGTAGGCGGGGGTGTCCTGGAGCCGGACGGGGACGGTCTCGGTGAGCCGGCCGGACGGGTTGACCCGGCCGAACAGCACGTCGGCGAGGGCGCCGCCGGCCGCCTGGCCGAGCAGCGCGCCGTCCAGCAGGGCGGGGGCGGCGGTGACGGGGGCCAGCCGCAGCACGCCGCCGTGGCTGAGGACCACCGCCGTGCGCGGCTGGACGCGGACCACCTCGGCCAGCAACTCCAGCTGCTCGGGCGGGAGTTCGATGTGCTCGCGGTCGAAGCCCTCGGACTCCTGGTGGGCGGCCAGCCCGAGGAAGAGCACCGCGGTGTCGGCGGCGGCGGCCACCGCGACCGCCTCGGCCCGCAGCGCGGCGGCGTCGCCGGTGCCGTCGGTGGTGAAGCCCGGCGCGTGGACCACCTCGGCCGCCCCGGCCAGGGCGCGGATCTCCGCCAGCGGGACGTCCAGCCGGGTCGGGTTCACGTGCGAGCTGCCGCCGCCCTGGTAGCGCGGCTCGGTGGCGAACGCGCCGAGCACGGCGAGCGGACGCCCGGCGGTGAGCGGCAGCACGGGCGTACCGTCGACGGGGTCGTTCTTGAGCAGCACGACGCAGTGCGCGGCGACCCGGCGGGCCAGCGCGTGGTGCGCGTCCGGGTCGGACGGGCCGACCGGCAGGGCGCGTCCGGCCCGGGCCCGGGCGGCCAGCGAGACCGTCCGGGCGGCGGCCGAGGCGACCGCGTCGGCGTCCAGTGCGCCGGCCTCGACGGCCGCCACCACCTGCGCGTCGGTGGTGCCGCCGGTGCCGGGCATCTCCAGGTCGAGCCCGGCGGCCACCGAGGCGACCCGGTCCTGGACGGCGCCCCAGTCGCTGACCACCGCCCCGTCGAAGCCCCACTCGCCGCGCAGCACCTCGGTGAGCAGCCAGCGGTTCTCGGCCGCGTAGGTGCCGTTGATCCGGTTGTACGCGCACATCACCGTCCACGGCTGCGCCTGCTGGACGACCTGCTGGAACGCCCGCAGGTAGACCTCGCGCAGCGGGCGGGCGGCGACGTCGGAGCTGGAGCGCATCCGGTCGTGCTCGGTGTTGTTGGCGGCGAAGTGCTTGAGCGAGGCGCCGACACCGGTGCCCTGCAGGCCGCGCACCCAGGCGGTGGCGAGGGTGCCGGTGAGTCGCGGGTCCTCCGAGTAGTACTCGAAGTTGCGGCCGCAGCGCGGGTCCCGCTTGATGTTCACGCCCGGGCCCAGCAGCACGTCCACGCCCAGCGCCCGGCCCTCCGTGCCCAGCGCCCGGCCGACCTCGGCGACCAGCTCGGCGTCCCAGCTCTGGCCGAGGCCGACGGCGGGCGGGAAGCAGGTCGCCGGGCGGCTGGCCGCGAGGCCCAGGTGGTCGCTCTTCCCGGCCCGGTCGTCCTGGAGCCGTACGCCGTGCGGTCCGTCGGTCAGGGTGAGGGCCGGGACGGGGCCGACGGCCTTGGTGGTCCAGAAGCCCGCCCCGCTGCCGAGCGCGGCGCGCTCCGCGAGCGAGAGGTCCGCCGACGCGGCGGCGAGGTCGCTGGAGCCGTTGGAGTCGGCGGGGTCGGTGGGGCCGAGAGCGGTCACGGGGGTCTCCTCGGGGAGTGCGGGGCGCACCGGTGCGGGGCGGCGGCCCGGGCACTGCCGGGGACGGTCGGCCACCCTGCCGAACACAAAAACAGTACGACATTCGGTTTTCGTGTCACAAGCACCGCGACCAGGTCACTTCCCGTGGCGGACGGTGGCGTAGAGTCGTCCGCATGGCTCGACCACGTGGCTCCTACGCGAAGGGCATCGCCAAGCGCGAGGAGATCCTCGACACCGCGCTGGAGATCGTCGCCCGGGTCGGCTACAGCCGCGCCACCGTGCGCGAACTGGCCCGGGCCGTCGGCCTCAGCCAGACCGGTCTGCTGCACTACTTCGGCAGCAAGGAACAGCTCTTCGTCGAGATCCTGCGCCGCCGCGACCTGGTCGACCTGCGGACGGCCACCGGGGCGGGCGGCGGGGCCGACGGGGACGGTGAGGACGGCCGGGCCGACGGGAGCGGCGCGGGCGGTGGAAACGGCGAGGGCGGCGAGGGCGGCGAGGACGACGGGAGCGGCCCGGAGGGCGCCGGATTCCCGCCCGACCTGGTAGGGGCGCTCGCCGCGCTCCAGCGGCACAACGCCGAAGTCCCGGGCCTGGTCCAGCTGTTCTCACGGCTCTCCGCCGAAGCCGTCGAACCCGGCCACCCCGCCCACGCCTACTTCCGCGACCGCTACCGGGACGTCCGGGCGGGCGGCGCCGAAGCGATCCGGGCGAGCCAGTCCGCCGGGGAACTGCCCGCGGGCATCGACGCGGACCGCCTCGCGGTGCTGGTCTTCGCGCTCATCGACGGGTTGCAGATGCAGTGGCAGTACGATCCCGAGATCGACATGGCCGAGCAACTCTCGTACTTCTGGCGCCTGTTGGGACGGTGACGCCCGCCCCCGGTCAGGACGGCCGGTGGCGGACCCGGGCCGCCAGCAGGGCGATGTCGTCCTCGGCGGCGTCCGGGGCCAGGGCGGCGAGGGTGCCGTCGAGCAGGGCGTCGAGGGGGCCGTCGGCGGGGAGGCGGAGCGCGGAGAGGCGGGCGAGCGAGACGTCGATGTCCTCGCCGCGCCGTTCGACCAGGCCGTCGGTGTAGAGCAGCAGGGCGTGGTCGGCGCGCAGCTCGACGACGGTCTGCTCGTAGCCGCCGACCCCGGTGCCCAGCGGTGGGCCGGTCGGCACCTCGACCAGCTCGGTGGCGTGCGGGGTGAGCAGGGCGGGCGGCAGGTGCCCGGCGCCGGCGAGCGTCCAGCGGGCGCGGGCCGGGTCGGCGAGGGCCAGCACGCAGGTCGCGGGGCGGGCGTTCTCCTGCTCGGCGATCAGCGCGTCGAGCTGGCGCAGGATGCGGTGCGGCGGCAGGTCCATCGCGGCGACGTAGCGCAGCGTGGAACGGTAGTTGCTCATGTCGACGGCGGCCTCCACACCGTGCCCCATCACGTCGCCCATGGCCAGCAGCGTCCGCCCGAACGGCAGCCGCACCGTCTCGTACCAGTCGCCGCCGACCACGGAGGCGATCCCGGACGGCAGGTAGCGGGAGGCGAGTTCGAGGTTGGGGTGCGGGCTGCCGGGTTCGGCGAGCAGCGCCCGCTGGAGTTCCAGGGCGGTGTTCTGCGAGCGGGCGTAGCGCCGGGCGTGGTCGAGGGTGAGCGCGGCGCGCCCGGCGATCGCGGCGAGCAGCTCGGTGTCCTCGTTGGTGAACCCGAGCGAACTGCCGTACGCCCGCGCCAGGGTGAGCACGCCGATCGGACGGCCGCGGGCGATCAGCGGGACGGCGAGCAGGCAGTCCACCCCGGCACTCCGGCAGGCGGACAGGGCGGCCTCGTCCGGGACCAGCGCCGCCAGCTCCTCGGCGGACAGCAGGTTGGCGGCCACCGGACGGCCCTCGGCGAGCGCCCGGGCGGCCACCGAGCCGGGCCGGTGCCGCACCGCCCCGCCGACCGGGGCGGACGGCGGCGCGCCGGGCCGGGCCAGCCCGCCGGCGGTGGCGGCCCGTCGCAGCCGCAGCCGCAGCCGCGACCGGTCCCGCTCCCGTTCCTGGCCCCGTTCTCGTCCTTGGTCCTGCTCTCGTCCCTGGTCCTGCTTCGGGTCGACGTCCGGGCGTGGCGCGGCGGTGCCGGGTGCGGCGCTGTCGGGCGTGTCGAGCGGCAGGACGTCGACCAGGGCGAGGGCGGCGAAGCCGGGGACGGCGAACGCGGCGAGTTCCGCGCAGGTGGTGTCCGGGTCGAGGGTGGTGCCGATCCGCTCCGAACCGGCCTCCAGCAGGGCGAACCGGGCCCGGACGCGTTCGAGCTCGGCCCGGTGGGCGTCGGCGCCGCCCGGCAGGACGACCAGCACTCCGGTCGGCGCGCCGCCGACCTCCAGCCGGCGGAAGTCGGCGGGCCGCCCGGCGAAGGTGCCCGAACGCGGTCGTCCGTCGGCCAGGACGCGCGGGAGGGCAGGGTCCGGCCGGTCGGCGGCCCGGCCCAGGACGGCCGTCGGCGACACGCCGGTGACCTGCTGGAACGGCGTGTTCAAGTAGCGCCAGCGCAGCTCCGTGTCGAGTACCGCCACCGCCACGGGCAGCTGCCCGAGCAGGGCGCCGGTCAGCGCGTCGCGGTCCACCCGCAGGGCCGCGGAGGCGGTCGTGAGCAGCGGATCCGTCGAGCTGTCGCCCGCCGACTCGGGCCGCACCCGTGATCCCTCCCTCACCACGTCCCCGTGGAGCCGTCGGCGGGCCGGGCGCGCCGTCGTACCGCGCGGCCCGGTGTCCCGCCTCCCGGATGATCCGCACCCGGGGACCGCACCCTACTCGGCGAACCCGCCCCGGTCCGCACCCGACACGGCGCGGGCGTCCGGCGGGGCGGGGTTTTCGTCGGGCTCGACCGTTCTCCTGACCGTTCTGTCGACGGATTCGGCCTCCGCAGACGCTCGGCGGCGTCCGGACCGCGGCGTGTCCCGGTGACCGTGGTGCCCGTGGCGGTGGTGCCCGTGGCGGTGGACGGTCGGCCGGGCGGGGAGAATGGACCGTTCGATCCCCTGCCGCAGGAGAACCCGTACCGTGACCGACCAGCAGCACCCCGCCCCGACCGGCCGTCGACTCGACCTGCTCGCCGACTGCTCCGCCTGCTTCGGCCTGTGCTGCGTCGCCCTGCCTTTCGCCAAGTCCGCGGACTTCGCGGCGAACAAGAACGCGGGCACGCCCTGCCGCAACCTCCAGGCCGACTACCGCTGCGGCATCCACACCGAGCTGCGCGGGCGCGGCTACCAGGGCTGCACGGTGTTCGACTGCTTCGGCGCCGGGCAGAAGCTCTCCCGGCACACCTTCGGCGGACGCAGCTGGCGCGAGGACCCGGACACCGCCCGGCAGGTGTTCGAGACCTTCCCGGTGATGCGTCAACTCCACGAGCTGCTCTGGTACTTGACGGAGGCGCTGGAGTTGCCGAAAGCCCGGCCGGTGCACCCCGAACTGCGTCGGGCGCTCGACGGGATCGAGCAGCTGACCGGGCGGGACGCCGCCGCACTGCTCGCCGCCGACGTACCCGCGATCCGGGCCGAGACCAGCGAACTCCTGCTGAAGGCGAGCGAGTTGACCCGGAACGCGCTGCCCGGCAGGAAGCGCAACCACCGTGGCGCCGACCTGATCGGGGCCCGTCTGCGCGGCGCGGACCTGCGCGGGGCCAACCTGCGCGGCGCCTACCTGATCGCGGCCGACCTGTCCGGCGCGGA
Organism: Kitasatospora sp. SolWspMP-SS2h; assembly: GCF_003259315.1. Taxonomy (GTDB): domain Bacteria; phylum Actinomycetota; class Actinomycetes; order Streptomycetales; family Streptomycetaceae; genus Kitasatospora; species Kitasatospora fiedleri. Next base: position 384,542 of record NZ_QLLT01000002.1, read on the forward strand.
CCTGCGCGACGCCGACCTGATCGGCGCGGACCTGCGCGACGCCGACCTGCGGGGTGCCGACCTGACCGGGGCGCTGTTCCTCACCCAGTCCCAACTCAACGCCGCCAAGGGCGACTCCACCACCCGCGTCGGCGCCGCGCTGGTCCGTCCCGCGCACTGGTGAGCCCCGCCGGGAGGACGGGAGGAGTGACGGTGCGGGGGCGGAAGAGCGCGGAAGGGGGGCGCGCGGGGGCGCACGTGGACCCCTGAATCGGGATTAATTGCCTGCGGTCCGGGCGGAACCGGGCGTATGGTCATGAACTCCCCGACGCGAGAGGAGGATCATCCGCGATGGGAATGTTCAAGGACGTACCACCCAGCGAGCATCCGGACTTCACCCACCTGCGGTTCATGGCTGCCGGCACGCCCTCGTGGTGGAAGCGCAACCGCCACAAGACGCTCGGTGCGGCGGGCCTGCTGGCCGGCTTCTGGCTGGCCAGCCACTACAACACCGCAGCCCCCGCCGCCTCCTGCACCCCGACCGCCACCACCGCCACCACCGCCACGTCCAGCCCCCAGGGCGCGGCCGTCGCCGAACGCTGAACGGGCGTTCGGCGGAGGCCGCGCCGACGGGCGGGGCGGGGCCCGGCGGACCGTCGGTCCGGACGCGTCACCTGCCGCCGTCGCGCAGCGCGGCGAGCGTCGCGTCCAGCTCGGCACCGGAGCCGCGCGGGCGGTTGTAGGGGAGCCTGCCCAGCAGCGAGCCCATCGCGCAGGTGTTGCTGACGGCCGAGAACAGCAGGCCGCCGCCGACCGCCGCCGACACCCAGCGCACCCCCGGGACGGCGACGTCGACGACGAGGCCCGCCAGCACCAGCGAACCGGCCACCAGCCGGACCTGCCGGTCCATCGCCCAGCGGACCGGCCGGCCCGGCACCCGGTTCAGCGCCCCGCCGTTGGCCGCCCAGGCGGCCGTGCCGCCGTCGACGAGCAGTGCCGGCACGCCGGCCGCCGCCAGCTGCTCGCAGGCGTCCAGCGCGCGGGCGCCGGAAGCGCAGGTGACGGCCAGCTCGCCGCGCCCGGCGGCGACCCGCAGCGCGGGCACGGCCTCCGCCAGCCGGTCGAGCGGCACGTTGTGGGTGCCGGGGATGTGGCCGCCGGCGAACTCGCCGGGCGAACGGACGTCGATCACGGTCAGCCGGTGCAGGCGGGGCCGGAGCTGGTCGACGGTCAGGGGCGTGGTCATCGGAACGGGTGAACCCTTCGGGAGGAGACGACCCGGCGCGTACGGACGGCCGGGAGACAAGGGGGAGGGGGAGGCACGGGCGGGGCGGGAGACGCGTGGCCGTACGGGGACGGTGGGCGCGGGGTGCCGGAACGCGGCGTCAGAGCACGGCGTCAGAGCACGGCGTCCACCAGCATCAGGGCGGCGACGGCGAGCAGCGCACCTGCGAACAGCCGTTGCAGCGTGCGGCCGGACAGTTTCGCGGCGAGCCGCTTGCCGTCCCAGGCACCGAGGACCGCTGCGGCGGCGAACGGCCCGACCGTCGACCACGGCACCTCGGCGTTCCCGCCGATCCGGGGCAGCAGCGCGGCCAGCGAGTTGAGGGTGATCACCAGCAGGCTGGTGCCGGCCGCCTCGGCCATCGGGAAGCCCAGGAAGGACACCAGCGCGGGCACCGCCAGGAACCCGCCCCCGACCCCCAGCACCCCGGTCGCCGTCCCCAACCCGGCCCCCGCCCACGCAGCCCGCCGCGCCGAGCCCGCGACCCGCGCCGCCGGCCCGGAGCCCGCCGGGCGCGGACACCGCGCGGGGTCGCCCCCGGTGGGGGCTGCCGCTGTTGTGGTGACGGTCTCTGCTCCGGCGTTGCCGGGTGCGCGCGTGGTGCCCGGGGTCCGAGCTGCCGGTTCGGAGACCAGCGGGAGCGGGAAGGACCCGGGGCGCATCCCCGTGGGGGCTGTGGCCGTTATGGTGGCAGTCCCTGCTTCCGTGCCGTCGGGTGCCCGAGTGGTGTGCGGGGACCAGGCGGCCGGTTCGGAGACCAGCGGGAGCCGGAACGGCTCGGGGTGCACCCCCGCGAGGACCGGCGCCGTTGCGGTGGCAGCCTCCGCCGCTGCGCCGTCGGGCACGCGCGTGGTGCCCGGGGCCCGGGCTGCCGGTTCGGAGAGCGTCGAGGGCGGGGAGGGCTCGGGGTGCGCCCCCGTGGGGGCTGCGGCCGTTGTGGTGGCGGACGCCGGCTCCGCGACCGCCGCCGATCGGCGGGCGGTGGGCAGCGTCCGTGCAGGCTCCGGGAGGGGCCCGCCGTCGGGGCCGTCGCCGTCGGGTGTCCGTCGTCCGCCCGCCAGCATCCGCCAGGCGGCCAGGCCGGCCAGCAGGGCGAACGCGGTGGTCAGGGCCGGGGCGGGGAGGTGGCGGGAGAGGGTGCCGCCGAGGGTGGCGAGCGGGAGGCCGGCCGCGCCGAACAGCAGTCCCTCGCGCCAGCGGACGCGTCCGGCCCGGGCGTGGGCGACCAGGGCGGTGAGCGAGGTCATGGCGACGATCAGCAGGCTGGCGGTGGTCGCGGTGCCGGGGGTCAGCCCGATCAGGTAGATCAGCGCGGGGACGGCCAGCATGCTGCCGCCGCCGCCGAGGCCGCCGAGTGCCAGGCCGACCACCGCTCCGGCGGCCAGCGCCAGCAGGACGGTGTTCATGCCGTGCCGCCGCAGCGACATCCGTCCCGGTGCGTGGGCAGTCCGGCCTCCTGCCAGGCGCGCATCCCGCCGACCACGTTCACCGTCGGCACCCCGCGCGCGTTCAGCAGTTCGGCGGCCCGCTGCGAACGGTTGCCGGAGCGGCACACCGCCAGCACCGGCCGTCCACCACCCGCGGCCCGGACCGCCTCGACGCCACTTTCGTCGTCGCCACCACCGCCACCGCCACCGCCGAGATCGCCGTCGAAGTCGCCGAAGTCGCCGAGCGGGACGAGGAGCGCGCCGGGCGCGTGCACCTCGGCGTGCTCCGCGGGTTCGCGGACATCGAGCAGCAGCGCCGCGCCCGCAGCGGCCAGGCGGTGCGCCTCGGCGGGGTCGATCTGCTCGGGCGCGGGCGGCTGGGGGGACCGGGCCACGGTGTCCTCCTGGGGTGGCGGGGCGGTGCGCGAGGGTGTTCCGGCGGGTTCCCGGACGGCGGGCCATCCTCGGGAAGATACCGGCGGGGGTATATCGTTGAACCCGATCATATACCCCCACCCGTATCACTCGGTCAGGCCACCGGCGGGAAGCTGCCTGCAATAATACCCCTAGGGGTATCGAAGTCCGCAGGCCCGGGCGCGGCGTCCGCCGGGCCCAGGAGACCCGCCCCGCGCAGAGAAGAGGACTCCGTGTTCTTCGCCCAGTACTACCTCGACTGCCTCTCCCAGGCTTCCTACCTGATCGCGGACGAGACCACCGGCCGCGCCGTGGTGGTCGACCCGCGCCGGGACGTGGACGAGTACCTCGCGGAGGCCGAGGCCCGCGGCTTCACCGTCGAGGGCGTCATCAACACCCACTTCCACGCCGACTTCCTCTCCGGCCACCTCGAACTCGCCCACCGCACCGGCGCCTGGATCGGCTACGGGCGGCGCGCCGAGACCGAGTACCCGATCCGCGGGCTCGTCGACGGCGAACGGATCGGCCTCGGCGAGGTCGTCCTGGAGATCCTCGAAACGCCCGGCCACACCCCCGAGTCGATCAGCGTCCTGGTCCGCGAGCGCGCCACCGACGCCGTCCCGTACGGGGTGCTCACCGGCGACGCGCTGTTCGTCGGCGACGTCGGCCGCCCCGACCTGTCGGCCTCCGCCGGTGTCACCGCCGACCGGCTCGGCCGGATGCTGTACGACAGCGTCCAGCGCAAGCTGATGTCCCTGCCGGACGAGGTCCGGGTCTTCCCCGCGCACGGCGCGGGTTCGGCCTGCGGCAAGAACCTCTCCACCGAGCGGCAGTCCACCATCGGGCGGCAGCGCGCCACCAACTACGCCTGCGCGCCGATGACCGAGGACGCGTTCGTGGCCATCGTCACCGCCGGACAGCCCACCGCTCCCGGCTACTTCGGCTACGACGCCGACCTCAACCGCCGCGACCGCGAGCTGTTCGACGCCGCCGCGCTCGCCGGCCCGCTGGACGCGGGGGAGTTCCTCGGCCGCCGGGCCGACGGCGCCGTCGTGGTCGACGCCCGCGACCCGCAGGCGTTCGCCGCCGGACACCTCGCCGGGTCCGTCAACGTCCCCGCCGACGGGCGCTTCGCCGAGCAGTCCGGCACCGTTCTCGACCCGGCCTGGCCGCTGCTGGTGATCGCCCCCGAGGGCCGCGAGCGGGAGACCGTCACCCGGCTCGCCCGGATCGGCTTCGACCGCGTCGCCGGCTACCTCGCCGACCCCGGACGGGCCTTCCGCGCCGCCCCCGACCTGACCCGCCGGGCCCCGCGCCGCACCGTCGCCGACCTGCGCGCCGAACTCGCCGGTGCCGAACCGCCGTTGGTCGTCGACGTCCGTGACGAGGGCGAGCGCGCGCAGGGGCACGTCCCCGGCTCCGTCCACCTCCCGCTCACCGAACTCCCGCACCGCCTGGCCGAGATACCGCAGGACCGCGCCGTCGTCGTGCACTGTGCCGGAGGCCACCGCTCCTCGATCGCGGCCAGCCTGCTGCGCCACCACGGCCACCCGCGGACCTCCGACCTGCTCGGCGGCTACGCGGCCTGGGCCGCCGCCCGGAACGACGCCGGCTGACGTTCCCCGGGCGCGGCCGGGCGAGGTCCGTTCACCGGCGGGCCGGAAGGGGAACCGGAAGAGGAATGCGCCGTCCACCGGTGAGGTTGATACGGGAGGGGGTATGAGCAGGGCGTCCCGGCGCGGGTCCCGGTGCACCGGCACCGCCCGATCCGCGACACGGAACCCGGCGCGGGCGGCGGACGGCCGCCCGTCGAGGACGAGGAGGAGTCCCGATGCAGGTGGACGACGAGGCCGTCGGCGCGGTGCTGAACCGGCTGCGCCGGGCGCAGGGCCAACTGGCGGGCGTGATCGCGATGATCGAGGCCGGGCGCGACTGCAAGGACGTGGTCACCCAACTCGCCGCCGTGTCCAGGGCCCTGGACCGCGCCGGGTTCAAGATCGTGGCCAGCGGCATGCGCCAGTGCCTGGCCGAGGCGGAGGAGGGCACCGCCCCGATGAGCGAGGCCGAGTTGGAGAAGCTCTTCCTCGCCCTCGCCTGAGCCCGGTCGGTCGATCGGACGGGCGGGCAGGGGTGCGAGGACGGAGGCCGGCCGACGGGCGTACGACGGAAGTACGACGGGCACACGACGACGCACCGCGCTCCGGCGCGGTGCGTGGCGGTCGGCGCCCGGCCGGTCGGGCCGGGGTCAGGCCAACGTCAGGAACATCTTCTCGAGTTCCGCCTCGCTCATCGGCGCCGCGCCCTCCTCGGCCTCGGCCAGGCACTGGCGCATGCCGCTGGCCAGGATCTTGAACCCGGCCCGGTCCAACGCGCGCGAGACGGCGGCGAGTTGGGTGACCACGTCCTTGCAGTCGCGCCCGGCCTCGATCATCGCGATCACACCGGTCAACTGACCCTGCGCCCGGCGCAGCCGGTTCAGCACCGCGCCGACGGCCTCGTCGTCCACCTGCATCGAGCACCTCCTCGCCTTCTCTGAACTCGCCCGATCATACGGGAGACACCCCGCCGTCCCGTCCCGGCCACCGCCCGGGCACCGCGGGTGCACGAACCGCCGGACCGGCCCCGACCTGCCCGGTTACCGCCCGGTCGCCACCGCGACCCCCGACTCCGCCGCCACGGCGACCACCCCCGCCGCCCCCGCCTCCGCCCCCGCCCCGGTGGTGCCCGGGACGCCGACCGGCCGCTCGACGGAGCCGGAGCCGGAGCCGGAGACCGGGACAGAGCCGGAGCGGACGCAGGCCGCGCAGCCGGGCGCGTCGGCCGGGGCCCCGTCCGGGCGGCGGTGCAGGTCGACCACCCGCTGGGCCGCCGCCGCGAGCTGCCGACGGCCCGGGAACAGCGCGGGCGGCAGCAGCGGCAGCAACTCGATCTCCGCGGTCAGGCCCCGCACCGACACCACCCGCCACAGCGAGGCCAGCAGCCCGTCCTCGCCGACGAACGCCGGCGCGGTGCTCGGCCGCCCGTCCGCGCCCCGGTAGCGCAGCGTCAGCGGCTGCACCGGCACGTCCGCGCGCACCGCCGCCTCGAACAGCGCCGGGCGGAACCGTCCGCCGTCGCGCCCGCACCAGGTGCTGCCCTCCGGGAAGACCACCACGCGCTCGCCGCGGCGCAGCGCCGCGGCGATCTCTTCGACGGTGCCGGGCAGCGCCCGCAGCCGGTCCCGGTCGATGAAGATGGTGCCGCCCCAGGAGGTCAGCGGGCCGAGCACCGGCCAGCGGCCGACCTCGGTCTTGGCCAGCATCCGGCCCGGCCGGACGGCCGCCACCAGCAGGACGTCCAGCCACGAGACGTGGTTGGAGACCAGCAGCGAACCGCCGGCCGACCGCCCCGGCGCGGAGATCGGCCGCACCCGCACGCCCAGCGCGGCCAGCAGCAGCCGCGACCACCAGCGCACCAGCCGCTCGGCCGGCAGCCAGGCCAGCGCCCGCACCGGCCCGGCCGCCAGCACCCCCGCGACCAGCACCGCCAGGCACCCGGCCAGCCGCAGCACCCGGCGCACCACCCCCGCCCGGGGCCCGGTGACCGCCACGCAGTCGCCGGGCGTGCACGGCGCGGTCGGCAGCCAGGCGCTCACGCCGCCGTCGCCGTTCCGCGCGCGACGCCGCTCCCCGCTCCGTCCCCTGCTCCGTTCCCCGCCCCGCGCCCGGTTCCCTCGCCGGCGGGTGAGCCGTCGGCGGGGGCGTCGTCGGCGGCGGCCCCCGCCGGGCCGCCGGTGATCGCGGACAGCGGCAGGTCCGCCGCCGCGGCCAGGAAGTGCCGCAGGTAGCGCGGGTCGGTGCGCTCCAGCGACAGCAGCACGTACAGGTCCGCCACGTCGAAGTCCGGGTCGTACGCGGGCTCGCCGCACACCCAGGCCCCCAGCCGCAGGTAGCCGCGCAGCAGCGCCGGGACCGGGGTGCGGTCGGCCCGGGCCACGCCCCGCGCCGACCACGGGCGCAGCGGAGTGACCCGGTACTGCTGCGGGGCCAGGTACTTGGCCGAGACGGTGTCCCACACCGCGGCGGCGGTCGCGCCCCCGTCGGCCAGCGGGATCGAGCAGCAGCCGGCCAGCCAGGCGTTGCCGGTGGCGGTCATGTAGCGGGCGATGCCGCCCCACATCAGGTTGATCACCGCGCCGTTGCCGCGGTGCACCGCGGCGATGCAGGACCGCCCGACCTCGACCATGCCCTCGCGCAGCCCGCCGAGCCGGGCCAGGTCGAACTCGGTGTCGGAGTACAACCGGCCCGCCCGGCGCGCCTGTTCGGGCCGCAGCAGCCGGTACGTGCCGACCACCTCGCCGGTGGGCTGCTCGCGCACCAGCAGGTGGTCGCAGAACTCGTCGAACGGGTCGACGTCCAGGCCGGGCAGCGGCGAGTCGAGCACCGCGCCCAGCTCGTCCGCGAAGACCCGGTGGCGCAGCCGCTGCGCGGCCGCCACGTCCTCCGCGGTCCGGGCGAACACCAGCTGGTACGAGGGCGGTTGGGGCTCCGACGGACGGCCGGACGACAGCCGGGCGGAGGACTGGACGGGGACGTGGACCTGTCCGGTGCGGACGGGGGCGGTGGTCATGGCGGGACTCTCCGGGATCTCGGGGCGCGATAGGGTGGCGACGGACGGCACGGGACGACACGCAACGACACGAGCGCTCGCACCCGGACCGCCGGTCGGGCGGTACCGGCCGCGGGCGGCCTCCGTATGTCTCCCCGACCCGCCCGGCACTGAGGTGGCCGTTCGAGGGAGGCCAGATGTGCACCTGCTGAATGGCAGGTTCGACCCCTCCGGCACCGCCGCGCCCCCGCACCCGCCCCGGCCTGCGGACGGCATCGGCCGGACGCCCCCCGGCCACCCGGCGGACGCCGACTCTTCCCGCCGGGGCCACGCCGCTCTGCCAGCGTTCCCGGCATGCCGAACACGGGCGCGAACGCCTCCCCGAGCCGGTACCGGTGGCTCGGCCTCCTGGGCTCGCTCGTCCTCGCCGCCGGCGCCCTCACCTCCGGCGCCCTGCCCGCCGCCGCCACCGGCCCCGCCCTGCGGGCCTCCGGCGGCGCCGGCACCACCCTGGTCTTCGCGGGCCTGACCGTCCTCACCGCGGCCTGGCTCCTGCTCGGCCGCGCCGTCGACGCCCCGCCCGCCGACGTCCCGCCCACCGACATCCATGCCGCCCGCCGTGCCGCCCGCCCGTCCGGGACCCGCTGGCTGGCGGTCACCCTGGGCTGGTGGGCCGCCCCGCTGCTGCTCCTGCCGCCGCTGTTCAGCCGGGACGTCTACAGCTACCTCGCCCAGGGCGCCATGGTGGCGGGCGGGTTCGACGTCTACGCGGACGGGCCCGCCGTGCTCGGCGGCTCCGTCGCCCAACAGGTGCCCCAGGTCTGGCAGCACACCCCCGCGCCGTACGGCCCCGGCTTCCTGCTGCTGGCGCGGGCCGCCGCCCCGCTCGCCGACCACCCGTACGCCGGGACCCTACTGCTGCGGCTGTCCGCCGTCCTGGCCGTCGTCGCGCTGGCCGCCCTGCTGCCGGCCCTGGCCAGGGCCCTCGGGACCGACCCGGCGGGCGCGCTGCGGCTGGGGGCGCTCAACCCGCTGGTCCTGCTGCACCTGGTCGCCGGGGCGCACAACGACGCCGTCCCGCTCGCCCTGATGCTCGCCGGACTGCTCGCCGCCACCCGCCGCCGCCCACTCCTCGCCGCCGTCCTGATCACCCTCGCGGCCCTGGTCAAGGCCCCCGCCGCGCTGGCCCTCCCGGTCGCCTGGTGGATCGCCGGCCGCTCGGACGACACCCCCGGGCGGGGGCGCCGACCGCGCTGCGCCGTGGCGGTCCTGGTGGCCGCCGCCGCGACCACGGCCGCCGTCACCGCCGCAGCCGGTACCGGCTACGGCTGGGTCGGCGCCCTCACCACCCCGGCCACCGCGGGCAGTTGGTCGCCGAGCACCGCGCTGGGCCGGCTGGCCGCCGACCTGCTGGGGGTCGCGCCGGAGGGGCCGGTGGGGGCGGCCCGGCTGCTCGGGGCGGTCGGGGCGGCGGTGGCGCTGGGCCTGCTGGCGGCACGGGTCGTGCGGCGGGGGAGCGAACCGGCGGCGGCCCTGGCGCTCGCGTTCGGGGCCCTGGTCGCGCTCGGACCGGCCTTCCGGCCCTGGTACGCGCTGTGGTGCGTCGTCCCGGCCGCGTTCGCCGCGCGCGCCGCCGGGGCCCGCCGGGCAGCCGAACTCGCCTGCGCGGCACTGGCGTTCGCCGTCATGCCGGACGGTTTCGGCCCGGACCGGGCCGAGTTGGTGCTGGCCGCCGGCGGGCTGGGCATCGGGGTGTTCGCCATTCTGCTGATGGAGCGTCAGATCACCTTCCAGGAAAGGCAGCCGGTGTGCTGACCCGCGGCACCACCACCGCCAGGATCGCGGTCCTCGCCGTCGCGGTCCTGGCCACCGGCCTGGTCCTGGCGGTCATCCCGGGCCACCGCGGCTGGTTCGACGCCGGCGTGTACTACGGCGCCGTGCGCCACTGGGCCGCCACCGGGCAGCTCTACGACTACGTCCGGCCCGGTACCCCCTACGGCTTCACCTACCCGCCGTTCGCCGCCGTCTGCATGCTGCCGATGCGCCTGCTCGGCTGGCATCCGGCGATCGCCGTCGGCGTCGCGCTGTCCGCCGCCGCCACCGCCCTGCTGCTGTACTGGCTCGTCGACCCGGTCGCCCGCCGCCGGGGCTGGTGCCGCTGGTACGCGTTCGGCCTCGCGGCCTGCCTGTGCGCGCTCACCAACCCCGTCCGCGACACCTTCAGCTTCGGCCAGGTGAACCTGCTGCTGGTCGCCCTGGTCTTCGCCGACCGGCAATTGACGAGCCGTCAATTCATGTGCAGCCGTTGGAGGTTGCTCGCCGGGGTCGGCACCGGACTGGCCGCCGCGATCAAACTGACCCCGGCGCTGTTCATCGTCCACCTGCTGCTCACCCGGCAGTGGCGGGCCGCCGCGACCGCCGCCGCCACCGCGCTCGGCGCCACCGGCGCAGGCTTCCTGATCGCCCCGGAGGTCTCCCGCCGGTTCTGGACCGCCGCGCTCTGGGACACCGACCGGGTCGGCGGCTTCGCCAACATGTCCAACCAGTCCCTACAGGGGCTGATCGCCCGCCTCGGCCCCCACCTGCCCAGCCGCGCCCTGTGGGCGGCCGCCGCACTGGCCGTCCTCGCACTCTGGGCCCACCGCCTGCACCGCGCCGCCGCGGCCCGCGACACCCTCGCCGCGTACAGCCTCACCGGCCTCGCCTGCTGCCTGGTCAGCCCGATCACCTGGGTGCACCACCTGGTCTGGATGCTGCCCGCCCTGGTCGTCCTCGCCGACCCCGATCCCGATCCTGACCCCGCCCCGGCCCCCGCCGCCGACGCCGGTACGGGTGCCGCCCCGCGCCGACCAGGCCGCCGCCGCGCCCGGACCGCCCTCTGCTGGCTGCTCCACCTCGTGCTCTCCAGCGGCATGGTCTGGCTCTGGCACCCCGACGGCCGCAGCCTCGGCACCCTCCTCGGCGGCAGCGCGTACGCCCTGACCTCCCTCGGCCTGCTGCTCGCCCTGCCGATCCGCCGCCACCCCGAGCAGCCGGACGGCCCCGCCGCCCCGGCGCCCCCGGAGCGGACCGCCGCGCCCGCCCCCGCTCCCCGCGCACGCCCGGCCCCCGTCGGGCGATAAGCGCTGGACCCGCCCGTCCCCCGCCGCCACAGTGGGCCGCATGACCGCACCCACCCCACCGGACCCGCCCTTCGTCCCCGGCCTCGACCTCGCCCGGGCCCTGTACGAGGAGGTGGTCCGCCCGATCCTGGCGCAGACCCGTCCGGGCCTGTGCCACGCGGCGGCCCTGATCGGCGCCGGCTCCGAGGTGCTCGGCCTCGACACCGCGCGCTCCGCCGATCACGACTGGGGCCCGCGCCTGCAACTCTTCCTCGCCCCGGACGACGCCCGCCGCCACGGCCCCGACCTGCACCGGCTGTTCGCCGAGCGCCTCCCCGCGCAGGTCCGCGGCTGGTCCACCCACTACCGCCGCACCGGCGACCCGCACGACCCGGTCAGCCACCTGGCGCCCGCGGACGGGCCGGTCGACCACCGCGTCACCGTCCACGACCTGCCCGGCTGGCTCGCCGACCGCCTCGGCCCGCCCGCCGCGGCCTGGGCCGACGCCGCGCCGTCCGCCGCCGGACCGTCCGCCACCGACTGGCTGGCCCTCCCGCAGCAGCGGCTCGCCGAGGTCACCGGCGGGGCCGTCCTGCACGACGGCCCCGGCACCCTGACCGCCGCCCGCGCGCGCCTGCGCTGGTACCCCGACCAGGTGTGGCGGTACCTGCTGGCCTGCCAGTGGCAGCGCCTCGCCCAGGAGGAGGCGTTCGTCGGCCGCTGCGCCGAGACCGGCGACGAGCTCGGCGCGGCCGTGACCACCGCCCGCCTGGTCCGCGACCTGATGCGGCTCACCTTCCTGATGAGCCGCCGCTACGCCCCGTACGGCAAGTGGCTCGGCAGCGCCTTCGCCCGCCTCGACGCCGCCCCCGCCCTCGCACCCGCCCTGCGGGCCGCCCTCGCCGCCCCCGACCCGGCCGCCCGCGAACACCACCTGTGCGACGCGTACGAGGCCGCGGCCCGCCTGCACGACGCGCTCGCCCTGACCGAGCCGCTCGACCCGTCCCGCCGCCGCTACCACGGCCGCCCCTACCTGGTCCTGCACGCCGACCGCTTCGCCCGGGCCCTCCAGCGGACCGTCACCGAACCGGAGTTGCGCCACCGCCCGCTCACCGGCTCGGTGGACCAGTGGGCCGACAGCACCGACCTGCTCGCCCACCCGGACGCCGTCCGCGCCACCGTCACCGCCCTCGGCCCGAGCGACTGACGCCCCGGCCCCTCGCGGTCCGCCCCCCCGCAGCTCGCCACCCGTCGCCCGCCCACCCCGCCCACCCCGCTCACCCGTCCGGCGCAGCGACGCGCCGTTGGCGGTGCGGTCGACGGGCCCCGGGCGGGGCTGATCGCTAGCGTCCGGCGGAGAGCAGGCCAGACCGAGTGGGCCGTCGAACGCTGAGGAGAGTGCGCGTGGCCGGAACAGCGCCGCCCGCGGAGGGCAGACCGACCGGGGGAGGTCCGGGCGGGAGCGGTCTCGGTCCGGGCGGCGTCGAGCCGGTCGCGCCGTCGCCCGGCTCGACGACGGTGGTGCGCGCCTCGGTGATCGCCGCCGCGGCCGGCGTGCTGCTGGTGGTGGCGATCGTGCTGGGCAGCCGGGGCCTGCGGGACTTCGACTCGGCGCTGGTGCCGTACGCGGTGGCGTCGGTGTTCCTGACCTTCGGCGTCGTGTACCGCTACGTGGTGTGGGTCTCCGCGCCGGCCGCCCGCCGGCTCTTCGTGCAGGGCTGGAAGGCCGCGCTGTCCTGGGAGAACCTCAAGCGCTCGCCCGCTGCGCTGCCGCGGATGATCGCCACCTACCTGGGCTTCCAGAAGTTCCTCGGCGCCCGCTCGCACGCCCGCTGGGCCGCGCACCAACTGATCTTCTGGGGCTGCCTGCTGGCCGCGGCGATCACCTTCCCGCTGACCTGGGGCTGGTTCACCTTCACCTCCGCCAGCGCGGCCGGCCCGGGCTACGAGATGCGGCTGTGGGGCGTGAAGCTGTTCGGCTTCGACTCCGGCAGCTTCCTCGGCTGGGCGCTCTACCACGGCCTGGACCTGGCCGCCGTGATGGTGATCGGCGGCGCCGGCTACTTCCTGTGGCGGCGGATGCGCGACCGGGCCGCGACCACCGGCCAGCGCTTCGGCTACGACTTCCTGCCGCTGCTCGCGCTGATCACCATCTCGGTCACCGGCCTGCTGCTGACCTTCTCGGAGATGTTCCTGCACGGCGGCGGCTACGAGTTCCTGGCGATCCTGCACATGGCCTCGGTCGTGCTGACCCTGGTCTACCTGCCGTTCGGCAAGTTCTTCCACATCGTGCAGCGCCCGGCCGCGGTCGGCATGCAGCTGTTCAAGTACACGGCGCGGCGCAAGGGTCCGGACGCCCAGGAGTTGCAGGCGTGCCGGCGCTGCGGGCAGCCGATCGACACCGTCGCGGCGGTGGACAACCTGCGCGCCACGATGCGCGACCTGCGCCTGGGCTTCGACGAGTGGGCCGAGTACTGCCCCCGTTGCAAGCGGGTGCTGCGCGGCAACGCCTACCTGTCGAACGTCAAGCGGGGGTTCAAGTGAGCACCGAGCACGTCCCGTTGGACCCGAGCGTCGCCCCGCTGGGGACGCGCGCCTTCCGCGACGCGGGCGGCCTGCCCGCCGCCGCCTGGCGGGCCGACCAGACCGAGCAGACCCTCGTCCCCACGCACTGCTGCTTCTGCGGCATCCAGTGCGGCATGTACCTGCGGGTGGACGGCCACGGCAAGGTGTTCGGGGTGGAGCCGCGCAACCACGACATCAACCGGATGCGCCTGTGCCCCAAGGGGATCAACGCCTACCAGCAGGTCAACCACCCGGACCGGCTGACCGCGCCGCTGGTGCGCCGCAGCCGCGACGAGGAGTTCCGGGAGGCGAGCTGGGAGGAGGCGCTGGACTTCACCGTCGCCGAGATCCGCCGCCTCCAGGCCGCGCACGGCCGGGACGCGTTCGGGATGCTCGGCGGGGCCAGCCTGTTCTCCGAGAAGACCTACCTGGTGGGCAAGTTCGCCCGGGTCGCGCTCAAGACCCGGCACGTGGACTACAACGGCCGGCTGTGCATGGTGAGCGCGGCGGGCGCCAACAAGCTGGCCTTCGGCATCGACCGGGCGGGCAACCCGTTCTCCGACATGCTGCAGACCGACTGCCTGCTGATCGCCGGGGCGAACGTCGGCGAGTGCTTCCCGGTGCTGACCCAGTACGTCTGGGGGGCCCGCGACCGGGGCGCCACCCTGATCGTGGTCGACCCCCGGGAGACGGCGGTCGCCCGCACCGCGGACGTCCACGTCGCGCTCAAGTCCGGTACGGACGCGGCGTTCTTCAACGCCGTGCTGCACGTGATCGTCGCGGAGGGCCTGACCGACGAGGCGTTCCTGGCCGAGCACGCCACCGGCTGGGAGGAGGTCAAGGCCACCGTCGCGGCGTACCCGCCCGACCGGGCGGCCGAGATCTGCGGCGTCCCCGCGGAGCAGATCGTCCAGGTGGCGCGGATGTTCGGGCGCGCGGAGCGGGCGATGGCCTGCCACGCGCGCGGCATCGAGCACCACACCCAGGGCGTGGAGAACTGCCTGACCGTCATCAACCTGTGCACCGCGACCGGCAACCTGGGCCGCCCGGGCGCCGGTTACGGCACCCTCACCGGCCAGGGCAACGGCCAGGGCGGCCGCGAGCACGGCCAGAAGTCCGACCTGCTGCCCGGCGGCCGCTCCATCAACGACCCGGTGCACCGCCGGCAGATCGCCGCGATCTGGGGCATCGAGGAGTCCGAACTCCCGCAGGCCGGCACCTCGATGATGGAGATGGTCTGGCAGATGCAGCGCGGCGAGATCCGCGGCCTGATCGGCGTCTGCAACAACCCCTTCGTCTCGCTGCCCAACTACGCGGTGGTGAAGGACGGGTTCGACCGGCTGGAGTTCCACGCCCAGTTCGACTTCTTCCTCTCCGAGACCGCCGCCAACGCGCACGTGGTCTTCCCGGTCACCACCTGGGCCGAGGACGAGGGCGTGATGGCCAACGCCGAGGCCCGGGTGGTCAAGCACAACAAGGCGCAGGAGCCGCCCCCGGGCGTGCGCACCGACACCTGGGTGCTGTGCGAGATCGCCCGACGGCTCGGCGAGGGAAGCAAGTTCGCCTTCGAGGGCTCCCGGGACGTCTTCGACGAGCTGCGCCGCGCCTCGGCCGGCACGGTGATCGACTACTACGGCATCACGTACGAGCGCCTGGAGGCCACCGGCGGCATCGCCTGGCCCTGCCCGAGCCTCGAACACCCGGGCACGCCACGGCTGTTCGAGGACGGCCGGACGTACCACCCGGACGGCAAGGTGCACCTCCAGGCGGTGGAGTGGCACCCGCCGGCCGACCCGTTCAGCGACGAGTTCCCGATGCGGCTGACCACCGGGCGCACCGTGGCGCACTTCCTGTCCGGCAACCAGACCCGGCGCCTGGGCGGCCTGGTCGAGCAGACGCCCCGGCCGTGGGTGGAGGTCCACCCCTCGCACGGGTTCCGCAACGGGGAGCCGGTGCGGGTGGTGACCCGGCGCGGCAGCGAGGTGCTGCCCGCGCTGGTGACCGAGGCGATCCGCCCCGACCACGTCTTCGTGCCCTACCACTGGCCCTATCCGACGGCGGCGAACGTGCTGACCGTCGACGCGCTGGACCCGCGCTCGAAGATCCCCGAGTACAAGGTGTGCGCGGTGCGGATCGAACGGGCCGAGCGGATCGACCCGGTGCCCGCGCCGCCGGTGCCGCCGGGCCGCGAACCGTACCCCGAGACCCAGGTCTCCCGCACCGACCCGCTGCCGCCGACCGCGCCGCAGGGCCGCGGCACCGCCGAGAGGGGCTGACCGAGATGCTCGGACGCACCATCTTCA
Source organism: Kitasatospora sp. SolWspMP-SS2h (assembly GCF_003259315.1). Lineage (GTDB taxonomy): Bacteria > Actinomycetota > Actinomycetes > Streptomycetales > Streptomycetaceae > Kitasatospora > Kitasatospora fiedleri. Next base: position 400,203 of record NZ_QLLT01000002.1, read on the forward strand.
TCGACCCGGGCCGCTGCATCGGCTGCCAGGCGTGCGTGTCGGCCTGCCGCGAGTGCGACTCGCACCGCGGCAAGTCGATGATCCACCTGGACTACCCGGACGAGGGCCACACCGTCGCCGCGCTGCCGACCGTGTGCATGCACTGCGAGGACCCGGTCGCGCCGTGCGCCGAGGTCTGCCCGGCCGAGGCGATCCTGATCACCGCCGACGGCGTGGTGCAGGAGGCCGACCCGACCCGCTGCATCGGCTGCGCGAACTGCGTCAACGCCTGCCCGTTCGGCGTGCCCAAGATCGACCTGGAGGCCAAGCTCCAGATGAAGTGCAACCTCTGCTACGACCGCACCTCCTACGGCCTGGCGCCGATGTGCGCCACGGTCTGCCCCACCGGCGCCCTGTTCTACGGCACCGTCGAGGAGTTGCAGGCCGAGCGGCCCGGCGTGGACGTCTCCACGATGTTCGCGTTCGGCGACACCGTGGTCTCCACCGGCGTGGCCATGGTGGTGCCGGGGGAGCGGCGGGCCCCCGTCCCCGGCGGCATGCTCAACCTGATCGAGGTCAACGGGCGCCCCACGCCCGGGAACGGAGCGAGGGCGTGACCGGCCCCGGCAACTCCCCCGAGCCGTACGGCTCCGGCAACTCCCCCGAGCCGCACGGCTCCGGGGGCTCCACGGACCCCTACGGCGCCGCCGACCCCGACGGCCTCCGGGCCGAACGGGCCGCGCTCAAGGACCGGATCAGCGCCGACTCGCTGACCACCCGGCGCGACTACCTGCGGATCGTCGCCACCGTCTCCGGCGGCCTGGCGGTCGGCTCCACCGTCGTCTCGGCCGGCGTGCTGCACCGCCACGGGGACGGCGCCGCCGCCCCGCTGAAGGTCGCCGACCGGCTGGAGCGCGGCGAGGCGGTGAGCTTCGACTACCCCGGCGAGGACGACCGGGCGATGGCGATCCGGCTGCCCGACGGCACCCTGGTCGGCTACTCCACGGTCTGCACCCACCTGGCCTGCGGGGTGCTCTGGCGGCGCGACCACGGCAGTGACGGAGACCTCTACTGCCCGTGCCACGAAGGGCAGTTCGACTCCCGCACCGGCGAGGTCACCGGCGGCCCGCCGCCCCGCCCGCTGCCCAAGGTGGTGGTGGTCGAGGACGCCCAGGGCGCGGTGTGGGCGATCGGCACCGCCCGCTCCGGCGAGGACGAGGAGGCCGGCCTGTGCCGCGGCCTGACCGAGCGCAACCCGGCCCTCACCGAGGCGGCCGGCTGCGCGAACCGCAAGAGCGGCCGATGACCGCCGCCCGGAGTAATCTGACGGACCGTCAACCAGCCTGTGGAGGTGCGGGATGAGCGTCCCCGAAGGCCACTACCCGGAGGGCTACCACCCCGGCAGCGACGAGCCGCGGCTCAACCGGCCCGTCCGCGAACGGTACCCGCAGATCCGGTCCACCTCCGGCTACGCCGACCCCCGGGTCTCCGCGACCGGCCCCGGCCCCGGCGCGGGCACCGACCAGCAGCCCGAGCGCTCGGCGATCCTGTCCGCCCGGCTGGCGCTGGCCGTCACCATCGTGGTCGGCCAGCTGTGGGCGTTGAGCACCGCCACCAACGCCTGGATGCGCGGCGAGACGGCCACCGCCTGGTGGTGCACCGGGTTCAGCGCCGCGTCCTTCCTGGTCGTCCTGCTCGCCTGGCGGATCGCGCCCAACGACCGCTGACCGCACCGGCGTTGCGGGCGGTCACGATTCACCACCGCCCGCCCCGCCCGCGTTCCCCAACCGCCCGCCGCCCCGTACGCTGTCCCCCTGGCCGCGCGGGCGGCCGGGCCGCCGGGCCTCCGACGCCGCGCGCCGATCCGACCAGATCGACCGGACCGGGCCTGACGGGACACACCGCGGGGTGGCCGGCCGACGAGCCGGCACCCGCCGGGTCGCGCGCCGTGCGGGCGCGGGAAGGGCACAGCGCATGACGGAGCACCCCACCACCGGAACGGTCCAGCCCAGGCCGTTCCCCGATCGGCAGGCCGTGCTCCGCGCGGCCGTCCTGGTCCCCGTCACGGTCTCCCACATGCACGAGGCCCACCCGCACGGCCCGCTCACCCTCGCCGCCACCGCGCCCGTCGGCGCGCACACCGGCGGCCTGGACTGGGACGGGCGGCGGCTGGTCCACCACCCCGAACCCGCCCGGGTGGTCGGCGCCCGGATCGAGGTCCTCACCGTCGGCGACCACCACCTCGGGCACGCCGTCGCGGGCCCCGGCGGCGAGCTCCACTGGCCGCAGTGGGCCCGCCTCGGCGACACCCCCGTCCACTGGCACGGCCGACCCGACCTGCTCGCCGAGGGCGGCGCCCACCCCTGCCGGCTCCACCTCACCGGCGAACAGCGCGCCCTGCTCGTCCAGGCCGAGGGCGAGCACGGCCTCGACTTCAACGAGGCACTGCTGCGCGTCACCCGCCCGCTCGCCGAAGCACTCGACCTGCTCCCGCCCGACCTGCGCCGCACCGAGGCCGTCGACCGCCTGGTCGCCCTGCTGACCGACCGCGGCGCCCGCTACCTCGTCCCCGCCGACCCGTACCACCTGCCCGGCTGGGAGGCGCACCTCCACCACGCCTACCTGGCCCTCGACGCGCAGGCCCGCGCCCACCGCGACGAACGGCCCACGCCCGCCACCGCCGCCCACCGCCCGGTCCGCTACGACGCCCTGGTGCGGCCCGGCGAGGACGGCCGGCCGGAGATCGTGCTGACGCCCGTGCTGCGCAAGAGCGGCCAGTGGCTGCCCGCGATGGACCCGGCCGCGCTCGACCTGCCCTGCCACGGCAGCGGGACGGACCGCGGGCTCGCGGCGGCCGGGTAGCCGGACGGTCCGAGGGCGGGGGAACGGGCCGGGGCCCGGGCCGGCCGGCTCAGGGCAGCGGCTGCGGGCGCTCGGCGAGTACCGCGCCGAGCAGCAAGCCGACGGCGATCGCCACCACCGTGGTGACCATCGACAGCAGGTCGTGGAAGCCCCGCACGGGATGGCCGCCGGCCAGGCTGGTCAGGCCGCGCATGCCCAGCGAGCCGACCGTCAGGGTGAAGAACCCGGGCAGCGCCAGCAGCAGCCGCGGCGGCCGGTCCGGCCGGTGCGCCACCGCCGTGGCCAGCGCCCCCAGCGCCACGGCGGCCACGAACGTCCCGCCCACCTCGCCGACCAGCTTCGTCGCCCCCGACTGCACCGCCACCGTCAGGTACACCGTGCCCAGCAGGACCGGCAGCAGCCGCCACGGCGCCGCGAACGCCAGCACCGTGCCGACGGTGAACACCACCCAGGACAGGAACACCGCCCAGCGCGGCAGGTCGGCGCGGGCCGCCACGTCGAACAGCGCCGAGGTGTCCCTGCCGGTCGCGTACACGCCGAGCATCACGCCCAGGTACAGCTGCAGCAGCAGGAACACCGCGTACACCAGGCGCACCGCGCCCGTGGTGAGGAACCCGGCGGCCAGCTCGGCGGCGGCGGCCGACAGCAGGTCGCCGGGGACGAAGTAGAACAGCGCCGGGAGCATCAGCAGCACCGCCCCGCCGTGCGCCGGGGTCCGGGCGAACACCTCCAGCACCAGCACCGACACGGCCGCCGCCGCGACCAGCGGCAGCACCCGCGACAGCCGCGGCCACCGCCCCGCCGCCACCGCCAGCACCGCCGTGACCAGGCCCAGCAGCGCACTGCTGCCGATCTCGTACCAGGTCGGCTGCATCAGCGGTGCGAAGCCCACCGTGAACAGCGCGATCCCCAGGCCCCTGAGCCACCACGGGTACGGGGCGGGCGCGCCGTCGATCGCCGCCAGCCCCCGCTCGGCCTCCGCGAGGGGGGTGCGGCCCAGGGCGGCCCGGTGCGCCCACGGCTTGAGCGCGGCGACCCTGTCGAGCCGGGCGACGTCCGGGAAGGCCCGCACCGCGACCGTCGAGCTGCGGCCGTCCAGCGACACGGTCAGCGTCGCGCCGTCCGGCACCAGCACCATCGCGCTCCGGGCGCCGAAACCCGCCGCGACCCGCGCCACCGTCCGCTCGACCTCCGAGGCGCCCTCGCCGCTCGCCGCCAGCAGCATCCGGGTCAGCCGCTCCAGCAGCGCCGTCAAGCGCTCCAGCGGCACCCCGCCGCCGTCCGGCCCCGTGCGCACCGCCCGCCCGCCGTCCATCCGCGCCTCCCGCGCCCGCCGCGGCGCCGGACCCGGCACCCGCTCACATCCTCGCCCGGCCCGCGGCGGGCTGCGCGGCGGCCGGCCGCCGACGTGCGGTGCCCGAAATGTGGTGATACCACTCGTAGGACCTGTGGAAGGGAGCCAGTCGATGGACGACTACCCGGCGCTCAACCTGTTCTGGACCATGCTGTGGCTGTTCCTGTGGATCCTGTGGTTCTTCCTGATGTTCAAGGTGCTGACCGACATCTTCCGCAGCCACGACATGGGCGGCTGGGCCAAGGCCGCCTGGACGATCTTCGTGATCGTGCTGCCCTACCTCGGCGTCCTGGTCTACCTGATCGTCCGCGGCCAGGGCATGGGCCACCGCGACCGGGCGGTCGCCGCCCAGGCCGAGGGACAGTTCCAGGACTACATCAGGAAGGCCGCCGGGACCGAGGGCCGGGACACCGGACCGCGGCACGTCGACGAACTCGCCCGGCTCGCCGACCTGAAGGACAGCGGCGCCATCTCCGAGGAGGAGTTCCGGGCCGCGAAGCAGAGACTGCTCGCCTGAACACCGACGGCTGACGGGACCGCCCGGCCGGGCCGGAGAACGGACCGGACCGGTCCGGACGAACCCGCCGAGCGGCGGACGGGAGGAGGACCACGGCGTGCCGGAACCGCAGCTGACGCCCGAGGTGTTCGACCGCGCCGTCGTCGCGATCGCCCTGACCGCCGGCCCCGAGCACCGGATGGTCTACTACAACGACGCCTTCCGCGAACTGTTCGGCGACCGCCCGCTCGGCGCACCCGCCCGCGAAGCCTTCACCGAACCCGGCAGCGAGCGCTTCCTCGCCACCCTGGACGCCGTCCTCGCCGACGGCACCGCCCGGCAGGTCACCGCCCACCGCACCCTCGGCTGCCCCACCGACGGACCCGCCCACCGCCACTTCGTCTACTCCTGCTCGCCCGCCGCCACCCGGTACGGCCCCGGCATCCTCGCCGCCGCCATCGACACCACCGCCGAACTGCACTCCGCCCTCGAAGCCGAACGCCAGTCCGCCGAACGCCTGGAGGCCCTGCGGCGCTACGAGGCGCTGATGGCCGCCGCCGCCCAGATGGTCTGGGTCGCCCGCACCGACGGCACCGCCAGCGAACTCATGCCCGGCTGGGAGGAGATCACCGGCCAGCCCTTCCCCGAAGCCGCCGCCGACGACGGCTGGCTCGACGTCGTCCACCCCCAGGACCGCGCCGACACCGCCGCCCGCTGGGCCGCCGCCGCCCGCGAGCTGCCCCACGTCTTCGACCACACCTTCCGGGTCCGCAGCGCCGCCGGCGGCTACCGGCACGTCCGCTCCCGCGCCGTCCCCGTCCCGCACGAGAACAGCGGCACCGAGTGGATCGGCACCACCCGCGACATCGAGGACCACTGGCGCGGACGCCTGCGCGAACGGCTGCTCGCCCGGGCCGGCGCCGTCACCGAGGCCGAACGCGCCGAGGACGCCTTCGCGGCCCTCGCCGCCACCCTCGTCCCCGACCTCACCGACGTGTGCGCCGTCTACCTGCTGCCCGCACCCGACGCCGCCGGCGAGGAGATCGTCGCCACCCGGATCGCCTCCGTCGCCCGCCCCGGACTGCCCCCGCTGCCCCCGCTCAACCAGCAGACCTTCACCCTCGGCGCCCGGGCCCGCCAAGCCGTCACCGACCGCACCCCCGCCCTGCTCGACCTCACCGACGGCGCGGTCCCCGGCGGAGCCGTCCCCGAGATATCCGCCCGCTGGCTGTCCGCCGCCCGCGCCACCAGCCTCACCCTGCTGCCCATCGTCGTCGACGGCGCCGTCGTCGCCCTCGCCGCCACCGCAGGCTGCGAGGGCGCGCCCCCGCCCGGACCCGCCGACATCGACCTCCAGCACGAAGTCCTGCAACGCGCCCAGGCCCCGCTGCGCCAGGCCCTCGCCCTGCAACGCGCCCGGCACGCCGCCGTCGTCCTGCAACGCGCCCTGCTCACCACGCCGCCCCGGCTCGGCGGCGCCGCCGTCGCCGCCCGCTACCAGCCCGGCAGCCGCAACGCCGAGGTCGGCGGCGACTGGTACGACGCCTTCGCGCTGCCCGACGGCTCGTTCGCCGTCACCATCGGCGACGTGGCCGGCCACGACCTCGCCGCCGCCACCACCATGGGCCAGCTGCGCGCCATGCTGCGCTCCATCGCCTACACCCGCGGCCACGCCCACACCCCCGCCGACACCCTGCGCGAACTCGACACCGCCGCCGAGGGGTTGGGCGTCGGCAGCTTCGCCACCGCGGTGCACGCCCGGCTGGTGCGGCACGGCGCCGACGGCGGCTGGGAGATGGAGTGGGCCAACGCCGGACACCCGCCGCCCGTCCTCGTCCCGGTCGACGGACCGCCCCGGCTGCTGGCCGCCGAGGACGCCGACGTCCCGCTGTGCGTGGACCCGCGCCGGCCCCGGGTCACCCACCGGCACCCCGTCGGGCCCGGCGAGACCCTGCTGCTCTACACCGACGGCCTGGTCGAAGTCCCCGGCGAGCACCTGAACGACGGCCTCGCCCGGCTCTGCCGCACCGCCGCCGCGGCCCGCCACCGCCCGCTGGCCGACTTCTGCGACCACCTGGTCGCCCAGGTCGCCGACGTCCGCGACGACATCGCCGTGATCGCCTTCCGGCCCGACCGGCAGGCACGCGCGGCGGACGGCGCGAGCAGGGGCCCCGGCCGGGAGGGCGGCCGGTGAGCGACGGCGAGCAGGAGGAGCGGCGGGGGAACGGCGCGCGGGGCGGGGTGCGGAGGAACGGCGAGGAAGAGGAGCGGCGGGGGAACGGCGGGCAGGACGGGATGCGGAGGAACGGCGTGGACGGCCACCGGGACGACCGGCACAGCGACGGAGAGGGCGGCGGCGTGAGCGGACCGGCGGACGGCGCGGGCGGGGACGCGGTGCCCCGGCCCGCGGGCAGCGGCCAGGGCGACCACGTCGACGCGGCCCTGCTCGACGCGCTGTTCGCGCAGGCCCCGATCGGCCTCTACCTGCTCGACGACGACCTGCGGGTGATCCGCTACAACAGCGCCGCCCGCGGCGTGCGCGACATGGCGAGCACCGACATCGTCGGACACCGCCCCGCCGAGTTCGCCCCCGGCTTCGACCGCGTCGAACTGGAGGTGCTCGCCCGGCAGGCCCTCCAGGACGGCAGCTACGTCCGCGAACACCTGGTGCGCGGCCGGATGCCCGCCGACCCCGGACACGAGATGGTCGGCGCGGTCTCCCTCTTCCGGATCGTCTCCGACACCGGCCGCCGCTACCTGGTCGCCTCCGTCGAGGACGTCACCGAACGGCAGTGCGCCCTCGACCGGCTCGACATCCTGCACAGCGCGCACCGCCGCCTCGGCGTCTCCCTCGACGCCATCGGCTCCGCCCAGGAACTCGCCGAAGTCGCCGTCCCCCGCTTCGCCGACTCCGCCACCGTCGACCTGCTCGACGAACCACTGCGCGGACTGCCGCTGCGCCCCGGCCCGATCGACCCCGGCGCGCCACTGCGCCGGGCCGCCTACCGCTCGGTGCGCGGCACCGGCCCCGCCGGACCCTCGGCGGGCCCCGTCCCGCACGGCGCACTGTCCACGTACGGGGCGCCGACCCCGTACAGCCGGACCCTGGAGGACGGGCGGGCCCGGCTGATCCGCGGGCTGGGCGGGGAGGAGGAGTGGCTGGCCGCCGACCCCGAGCGGGGGCGGCGGCTGACCGGGCTCGGCGTGCACTCGATGATCGTCGCGCCGCTGGTGGTGCACGACGCCGTCCTGGGCGTGCTGGCGCTGTACCGGCACCGGCGGCCCGAACCCTTCGACCAGGACGACCTGGAACTGGCCGTCGAACTGGCCTCGCGCGGCGCGGTCGCCATCGACAAGGCCCGCAGCTACGCCCGGGAACGGTCGATCGCCACCACGCTGCAACGCCAACTGCTGCCCCGCGAACCGGTGGAGCTCAGCGCCGTGCGCAGCGCCCACGTCTACCTGCCGGGCGTGGTCGGCCCGGGCGGGGACTGGTACGACGTGGTGCCGCTGTCCGCCGCCCGGGTCGGCCTGGCGATCGGCTCGGTCACCGGCACCGGCATCGAGGCCGCCGCCCTGATGGGCCAGATCCGCACCGCGCTGCGCACGCTGGCAGTCCAGGACCTGCCGCCCGACGAACTGCTGGTCCGGCTGGACGACGCGGCCCGGGTGCTGACCGACGAGCAGCGCGGCAGCCTCCCGGCCGGCGCGAGCACCCTGCCGGACGGCCTGGCCTCCTGCCTGTACCTGGTCTACGACCCGATCGCCCGGACCTGCACGGCCGCCTCCGCCGGACACCCCGGGCCGGTCGTGGTCGGCCCCGACGGCGTACCGGTGCCGTTCCCGGTCGAACCCGGGCTGCCGCTGGGCTGCGGCGACAACTGCTACGAGATGCGCGCCGCGGAACTGCCGGTCGGCAGCGTCCTGGCGCTGTACACCAACGGGCTGATGTCCGGCCCGCCGCGGCGCAGCGCGGAGCGCGGCGGCCTGGACGAGACGCTGCCGGCCGGGCCGGGGGAGGGCCGGCGGGCGGTGCTGCAACGGGTGCTGGCCCGGGCAGGGGAGGAGGAACTGGCGCAGCTGTGCGACCAGGCGGTGTACGCGCTGCTGCCCGAGCGCCAGCGCGAGGACGCCGTGCTGCTGCTGGTGCGCACCCTGGAGCTGCCCGAGGACAAGGTCGCGGTGTGGACCCTGCCGGAGGACCCGGCGGTGGTGCGCACCGCCCGGCGACTGGCCGAACACCAGCTCGCCGCCTGGGGGTTGGAGGAGCTGGAGTTCGCCACCGGCCTGATCGTCAGCGAACTGGTGACCAACGCGATCCGGTACGGGAAGTCGCCGATCCGGCTGCGGCTGATCAACGACCGGGGCCTGATCTGCGAGGTGTCGGACAGCTCGGACAGCACCCCGCACCTGCGGCGCGCCAAGTCCACCGACGAGGGCGGCCGGGGGCTGTTCATCATCGGGCAGCTGGCGCAGCGCTGGGGGACCAGGTTCGCCCGGCACGGCAAGACCATCTGGGCGCAGCAGGAGGTGCCGGAGACGTCGGAGACGTCGGAGGTGCCGGGGGCGACGGGGGCGCCCGCGGCCCCGACACCTCCGGGGGTGCCGGGGCCGACGGAGGGCGGCGGGGAGTAGCGGGCCGCGGGCGGCCACCGGGGTGTCGCGGTGGCCGCCCGCGGGCGCGGTGCGCCGGTTGGGTTCAGGCGTTCGTGCGTTCAGGTGCCTGCGCGTTCAGGTACCCGTGCGTTCAGGCGTCCGTGCGTTCAGGCGCCCGGCGCGCCGGTGGGGCTCAGGGGCGGGCCTTGGGGGCGTTCTCCGCGGTCCGGGCCGGGTCGAACTCGGCGACCGGGGCCAGGATCTCGTCCATCCGGGCGAGCAGCGCAGGCTCCAGCTTCACGCCGGCGGCCTTGACGTTCTCGGTGACCTGCTCGGGCCGGGAGGCGCCGATGATCGCGGCCGAGACGTTCGGGTTCTGCAGCACCCAGGCGACGGCGAGCTGGGCGAGCGACAGCCCGGCCTCCGCGGCCAGCGGGTGCAGCAGCTGGACGCGCTCCAGGACCTCGGGCCGCAGCCAGCGGGAGACGAAGTTCGCGCCGCCCTTCTCGTCGGTGGCCCGGGAGCCCGCCGGCGGCTCCGCCCCGGGCTGGTACTTGCCGGTCAGCACGCCCTGCGCGATCGGCGACCAGACCACCTGGCCGATGCCCAACTCCTCGCAGGTGGGCACCACTTCACCCTCGATGACGCGCCACAGCGCGCTGTACTGCGGCTGGCTGGAGACCAGCGGGACGCGCAGCTCGCGGGCCAGCGCGTGACCGGCCCGGATCTGCTCGGCCGTCCACTCGGAGACGCCGATGTACAGCGCCTTGCCGGAGCGGACCACGTCGGCGAACGCCTCCATGGTCTCCTCCAGCGGGGTGGAGGGGTCGTAGCGGTGGGCCTGGTAGACGTCCACGTAGTCGGTCTGCAGGCGGCGCAGCGAGCCGTCGATCGACTCCAGGACGTGCTTGCGGCCCAGCCCCCGGTCGTTGCGGCCGGGGCCGGTCGGCCAGAACACCTTGGTGAGCACCTCCAGCCCCTCGCGGCGCTCGCCCTTGAGGGCCCGTCCGAGGACCGACTCGGCGCGGGTCTCGGCGTAGACGTCGGCGGTGTCGAAGGTGGTGATGCCCGCGTCGAGGGCGGCCCGGATGCAGGCGGCCGCGGTGTCCTCCTCGACCTGCGAGCCGTGGGTGAGCCAGTTCCCGTACGCGATCTCGCTGATGATCAGGCCGCTGCGGCCCAGGTGACGGAATTCCATGATCTGTACCGTACGTCAGCGGCGGCGGCGGCGTCGGCACCACCGCGGACGGGGCGGCGGAGTCGGTGCGCGGGGCGGCGGACGCGGGTGGCCGGCCGGGTCGGAGGTCGCCGGGCCCGGGCCTTTGGGCCCTACCGGGCGGGGCGGGGCGGGCGCAGGCTCAAGACACGACAAGCGTGCGACCCGACGAGGATGCGGCGAGGAGTGATCCGCGATGACCGAGCCGATGGCGGGAACGGTGGACGGGGTGCTGGGCGGGCCGAGCCCGGCCGAACTGCGGGAACTGGTCGCCGCGGCCGGAGCCGCGCCCTCGCTGCACAACACGCAGCCGTGGCGGTTCCGGCCGACCGCGGACGGCCCCGGGGTGCTGGTGTTCGCCGACCCCGCCCGGGCGGTGCCGCTGGCCGACCCGGACGGGCGGGCGATGCTGCTGTCGGTCGGGGCGGCGCTGTTCAACCTGCGGGTAGCGGCCGCCCGACTCGGGCTGCCGGTCGAGGAGTTGGATTTGATGCCGGGCCGGACGGGCCGGACGAGCCGGTGGCGGTGGTGCGCTTCGGCCCGCGCGGCGCGCCCCAGGAGCCGTTCGAGTTGGCCGAGTTGGCCGGGGCGGTCGGCCAACGACACTCCAGCCGTGAGCCGTTCGGGAACCGGGACGTGCCCGAGGCGGTGATCGGCGAACTCATCGGGGCCGCCGCCGACGAGGACGCCGTGCTGGACGTGCTGGAGGAGTCCGGCGCGCGCCGGGTGCTGGCGCTGACCGCGGAGGCCGAGGCCCGGATCGCCGGGGACGCCGCCCGCCGGGCGGAGACGGGTGGTTGGCTGCGTGCGGAGCCCGCGGGCCGAGCTCCCGCGAGCGGCGCCGCGGACGGCATCCCGGAGCGGGCGCTCGGGCCGCAGGACCACGAAGCCCGGGTCCCCGTACGGAACTTCGCCGGGCGCGGGCCCGTGCACACGCAGCGCTTCGAGGCGCTGCCGCAGGTGGCGACCCTCGCCACCCGGGGCGACACGGCGGCGGACTGGCTGCGGGCCGGGCAGGCGCTGGAGCGGGTGTGGCTGGTGGCCACCGCCCGGGGGCTGCGGGTCTCGGTGCTCCACCAGGCCGTCGAACTCCCGGACACCCGCCGGCGGTTGTGCGACCCGGACAGCGGCTTCGGCACCGTCCAGGTGGTGCTGCGGGTCGGCTACGGCCCGCCCGGAGCGGCCACCCCGCGCCGGAGCGTCGACGACCTGCTGCGCGACCCGGCCGGGGACCGCTGACCGCCGGGGACTGTCAGTGGCCGGAGGCATCATCGGCCGGGAGGATTCCCCAGCGGACGGAGCGGCGGCGTGGCGATCACCAACGAGCGGATGGCGGGGTACGAGTTCCTGGGCCCGATGCGCGGGGACGGGTACTACCCGGCGCACCTGGTGGCCAAGGGCGGCGACATCCTGCACGCGCTGTGCGAGCGGATCGAGGGCCGACCGCCGCGCGGGCTCGACGAGTTGTACGAGCTGACGCACGCCGCGACGGAGCAGTTCAACCTGCTGGCGGAGGAGTTCCACCAGGCCGGCAGCGAGATCGAGACCGTCGCGCGCGAGGCGATCGCCGCGGACTTCGACCACCTCGCCCGGGCGTACGGCTTCCCGGAGGCCGACCTGGAGGAGCTGGTCGACCCCCGCGAGTGGTAAGGCAGCAGGTCGGCGCGGTTCAGCGGACGGCGGAGGCCAGCAGGGCGCGGTGCGGAAGCAGCAGGGCGTCCAGGGCCGCCGGACCGGTGCGGTACTCCTCGGCGAGCCGCTCGTAGTGGCGGCGGGCCGCGTCCCGGACGGCGGGCGGCTGGGCGAGCAGGGTCAGCCCGATAGTGGCGACACCGGCCGCCGGGCCGCTCCACCACTCGTCCAGGGTGGTGGCGTGGTCGAAGTCGACGGTGCGGCCGTGGGCGTCGCGCAGTCCGGCGCCGGTGAGCAGCCCGGCCAGGCCGTCCGGGGTGCGGTCGAAGTCGTCGGCCGGGTCGAGCGGCCCGAGGTGCGCCGGGCGGGCCGCGCCGGCCGCCTGCAGGGCGCGCGGGATCAGCGTCTGGCCCGGGGCCGGGCTGCCCGACCAGATCGTCAGGGCGAGCCGCCCGCCCGGGCGCAGCACGCGCCGCAGTTCGGCGAGCGCGAGCAGCGGCCGACCGACGTGGTTGAGCACGAAGTTGGCCACCACCGCGTCGAACTCGCCGTCCGTGAAGGATAGTTCGGGGAGGGTGGCGAGTTCGACCCGGGCCTGCGGAACGTCGCGGCGGACGAGTGCGAGCATGCTCGGTTCGGCGTCGACGGCGGTGACCAGGGCGCCACGGGCCACCGCCGCCGCGGCGGCGGTGCCCGGCCCCGTCCCAACATCCAGCACCCGGTCCCGCGCGGACACGCCCGCCGCGTCGAGGAGCCGCTCCACGGGGCGGGCGCAGAGCCGGCCGAACGAGGCGGCGTAGACGGCGCCGTGCCCGGCCCAGGCGGTGCGCTCGTTGGCGTCGAAAGTGGTGGCCGGCGGTGCGGTCTGCGGCATGGGTCCCCCTCGTTCCGGTGGTGGGCGGACGATCATAGTCGGCCGGGGCCGGGGGCCGGCCCGTCGTGGGCGGCGGGGAACGCCGAAGGGCGCGACCGGAGTGGTCGCGCCCTTCGGGCTGAGCGAGGTGGACGACGGGGCGTCAGCCCGTCTTGACCTGGTCGGTGAGTTGGGGGAGGACGGTGAAGAGGTCTCCGATGACGCCGTAGTCGACGAGTTCGAAGATGGGGGCTTCGGGGTCCTTGTTGACGGCGACGATGGTCTTGCTGGTCTGCATGCCGGCGCGGTGCTGGATGGCGCCGGAGATGCCGGCGGCGACGTAGAGCTGGGGGGAGACCTGCTTGCCGGTCTGGCCGACCTGGCTGCTGTGGGGGTACCAGCCGGCGTCGACGGCGGCGCGGGAGGCGCCGACGGCGGCGCCGAGGGCGTCGGCGAGGTCCTCGACGACGGAGAAGCCGTCGGCGGCGCCGACGCCGCGGCCGCCGGAGACGACGATGGCGGCCTCGGTGAGTTCGGGGCGGCCGGTGGAGACGCGGGGGGTGCGGGAGGTGACGGTGGCGGCGTTGCCGCTCAGGGCGACGGTGACGTCCTGGAGGGTGCCGGCGGCGGGGGCGGGTTCGGGGGCGGCGCTGTTGGGCTTGACGGTGATGACGGGGGCGCCGGTGGTGACGGTGGACTTGACCTGGAAGGAGGCGGCGAACACCGACTGGGTGGCGACGGGGCCGCCGGTGCCCTG
>NZ_QLLT01000003.1:0-297355 GCF_003259315.1 Kitasatospora sp. SolWspMP-SS2h
CCCGGCGACGGCGCCGACTGGATGACCGGCGGCTCCTACCTGGTCGCCCGCCGCATCCGGATGACCATCGAAGCCTGGGACCGCGCCTCGCTCAAGGACCAGGAGGACACCTTCGGCCGCACCAAGATCGAGGGCGCCCCCTACGGCAAGCAGAAGGAACGCGACACCCCCGACCTGTCCGCGATGCCCGCCGACGCGCACGTCCGCCTGGCCCACCCCGACAACAACGACGGCCTGATGATCCTGCGCCGCGGCTACTCCTTCACCGACGGCACCGACGGCCTCGGCCGCCTCGACGCCGGCCTGTTCTTCCTGGCCTACCAGCGCGACACCCGCAAGGCGTTCGTCCCGCTCCAGACCAAGCTCGCCGCCAACGACAAGCTCAACGAGTACATCACCCACGTCGCCTCCGCCCACTTCGCCTGCCCGCCCGGCGTCCGCAAGCCCGGCGAGTGGTGGGGCCAGACCCTCCTCGGCTGACCCCCCGCCCCGCTCTTCCGAAGTCTGAACAAGGAGAACCGCCGTGTTCGCCAACTACCTGATCGGCCTGCGCGAGGGCCTCGAAGCCAGCCTGGTGGTCTGCATCCTGATCGCCTACCTGGTCAAGACCGACCGCAGGGACCGCCTGCCGCCGGTCTGGACCGGGGTCGGAGCCGCCGTCGCCCTCTCCCTGGCCTTCGGCGCGCTGCTCCAGTTCGGCTCCTCCACCCTCACCTTCGAGGCCCAGGAGACCCTCGGCGGAACCCTGTCCGTCCTGTCCGTCGCCCTGGTCACCTGGATGGTCTTCTGGATGCGCCGCACCGCCCGCCACCTGAAGAGCGAACTCCACGGCAAGCTGGACGCCGCCCTCGCCATGGGCACCGGTGCCCTCGTCGTCACCGCCTTCCTCGCCGTCGGCCGCGAGGGACTGGAGACGTCCCTGTTCATCTGGACCGCCGTCCAGGCCACCGGCGACGGCTGGAACCCGCTGGTCGGCGCGACCCTCGGCCTGCTCACCTCGGTCGTGCTCGGCTGGCTGTTCTACCGCGGCGCACTGAAGATCAACCTGGCGAAGTTCTTCACCTGGACCGGCGGCATGCTCGTCGTCGTCGCCGCGGGCGTCCTCGCCTACGGCGTCCACGACCTCCAGGAAGCCGGTCATCTGCCCGGACTACGCACCCTGGCCTTCGACATCTCCACCACCATCCCCAAGACCAGTTGGTACGGCACCGTGCTCAAGGGCGTCTTCAACTTCCAGCCCGACCCGACCACCCTCCAGGTCATCGTGTGGGCCGCCTACGTGGTGCCCGTCCTTATCTTCTTCTTCCGCAAACCCACCAACCCCGCCGCCCTCGCGGCCGGATCGGTCCCGGACACCACCGCCGCCTGACAGCCTGCCGGCCCCGGGCAGCCATCTCCCGGTTTCCTCGCGGAGGGTACGGGGCTGGGCGTTGATCGAAAGGCGGGACGGATCGAAAGGCACGGACCTGCGGGTCGCCCCGGGAGCATTGCGGGCCCCCGCACCCGGCTGGGGGACGCCCGGCAGGCGGGCCGTTACCGACTCACCGAGGCCGTCCACGATCTGCCGGGCCCAAGGCAGGCTCGGGCCGCTCCAGGGCGAGCAACCGCTCTGCCACTCCAAGGCACACTCGCCGTCGCGGAGCGTGTGGATCTCGGCGAAGAACGAGGCGTCGTTCCGGACGGCCACCGCAGCCAGCACTACCCGGGTGGTTCCTGCCTGGTCCTCGATCAGGGCCGTCGATGGTCGGGTGGTCGTTGAACTGCGCCCAGCCGGCGAACGCCTGGCCGGCCAGGGCGAGCAGGAAGGGCGCGTCGAAGGCCAGCGCCGGCGCGTTGTGGCGCACGAAGCGCCCGGCGCGCGGGAGGGAGCCGTGGTCGGGCCGGGAGGGGAGGTCATCGGTGCATCAGCCCCAGCGCGGTGAAGAAGGCCGGTCCGGCCAGGACGGCGGGGAGGCAGCCGCTGAACATCGTCCGCACCGGGTCATCCCGCCTTCAGGCCGCACTCGTACGGCTGCCCGGGCTGCGGTTCGCAGCCGGCCGCGGTCACCTTCCAGCCGTCCCGCGGCCGGGCCGGGAACAGGGTGTCGTCGGCGAGGACCACATGCGCCTGGTCGCCCCACACCTCGGTGCGCACCGCCGCGCCGCCGGGGGCGACCTTCAGGTCGGCCGCGGCCTCGGGGCACGGCTGGTCGGCGGAGCGCTCCGGCTCCTGCCGGGTGGAGGGGGCGAGCGCCTCGCACAGCGCGTCGCCCTGTCGGCCGGTCAGGGCCCGTTCGAAGTCGGCGGCCGCCGCGTCCGCCGCGCGCTGCCGCTCGGGGAGCTGCCCGCACCCCGCCAGCGCCAGCGCCACCGCCACCGTCACCGCCACCGCCAGCGCCGCCGCGAGCCCGGCGGCGGCACCCGCCCACCGGTTCCTGACCATTCCCACCCCTTCAGCCCCGGTCCCCCGGGGTGCCGTCGGCCACCGCCGTCCGCCGGTTCTCCCTCGTCCCCGCTGTCGCTCCCCTCACCGCCGCATCGATCGCGGCCGGCCCCGGTACGGTCTGCCGGTGTCCGTGGTGATCGGCCCGCGGGCCTCCTCGACCCGGCCGTTCATCGCTCGGCCGGGCCGTGCGGTCGGCCTTCCGGGAGGCGGAGGGCGAGGAGGGCGACGTCGTCGGTGGTGTCGGCGGCGAGGCCGGTGAGGAGTTCGTCGAGGAGGGTGTCGGGGTCCTCGCGGGCGAGGGCGGCGGCGTGCTGGCGCAGGCGGGTGAAGCCGTGGTCGATGTTCTCGCCGCGGCGCTCGATCAGGCCGTCGGTGTAGAGCAGGAGGGTGGAGCCGGCGGGCAGGGTCTCGGCGGCGTTGGTGCGGGGCAGGCGGGTGGTGACGCCCAGGAGGTGGCTGCGGCCGCCGTCGAGGTAGCGGGTGTCGCCGTCGCGGGTGATCAGCAGGGGCGGGGGGTGGCCGGCGACGGCGTATTCGAGGCTCCAGGGGCCGCCTTCGGGGCCTTCGAGGATGGCGTAGACACAGGTGGCGGTGGTGCCGGGGTAGAGGGTCTGCTGGGCGAGGTCCATGCGGTGCAGGATCTTGTCGGTGGGTTCCTGGCGGTCGCAGGCGATGCCGCGCAGCATGTTGCGCAGCTGGCTCATGGTGACGGCGGCCTTGAGGTCGTGGCCGGTGACGTCGCCGATGATCAGGGTGGTGTGGCCGGCGGGCAGCACGAAGCTGTCGTACCAGTCGCCGCCGACCTCGGCGGTGGCGTGCGAGGGGGCGTAGCGGGCGGCCATCTGCAGGCCGTTGGTGGTGGGCAGGTCGGGGAGCAGGGAGCGCTGGAGGCGTTCGGCGATATTGCGGGTCTCGTAGTGCAGGCGGGCGTTCTCGACGGCGAGGCCGACGCGGTGGACGAGGTCCTCGATCAGCGGCAGGTCCTGCTCGGTGAACGGAGGGTGCTGCGCGGTGCGGGTGACGGTCAGCGCGCCGAGGACCTCCCGGTGGGCGCGCAGCGGCGCGAGGACGGCGCTGGCGGCGCCGGTCAGCAGGTCGGCCTGTTCCTTGTCCCACGGATCGGCGTCGTCGGGGGTGAGGTCGGTACCGGTCAGCAGCAGGGGCCCGGCGCCGCGCAGCACGCGGGCCAGCGGGCCGGCGGCCGGGGGCGGCGGCGGGTTCAGGAGCACCAGCTCCTCGCGCGGCGGCGGGCCGGTGGGCGTGCGGCTGACGCAGACGCGCTCGATGCGGCCCTTGGCGGTCAGCAGGTCGATGGCGCACCAGTCGCCCAGGCGGCGCGCCGCGATCCGCGCCACCCGGCGCAGCCCCTCGGTGGCGCTCAGGGTTCCGGCCAGGGCCGTGTTGACGTCGGCCAGCACCGTCAGCCGGTCCAGTGCCTGCTGCAGCACCGCGTCCACGTCGTAGTCGTCCACCCTCCACGCCTTCCCCCGATCGACCGGTTCGAGCACGGCCGCGCCGCGGATGACGTCGCCCGGCCCAGCGGTCCGCCCCCGCGACCACCGCCGGGCGGCCGGCGCGGTCGAGAAACCCGGCGGAGGGAGAGTGGGCAGGGATGGTCGGGGCAGTCGCCGTGTCAGCACCCTCCTCCCCTTCGTGCCGTCAGGCCGCGCACCGATCCGAGGTCACCGTCATGCCGCACCCCGCCACGCATCCGCCCGCGGACAGCAGCCGGGAGGAACGTGCACGGGCGACCGGCACGCCGGTGTGGACGGCAGGACGGGCGCGGGAGGCGGTGAGCCGGGCGCTGGCGGGGACGGCGGGGGCGCTGACGGACCGGGAGGCGGACGCGCGGCTGGTGGTCACCGAGCTGGTCACCAACGCGATCTGCCACGCGGGCGGCGTCACGGGCTTCGAGGTGCGGGTCGAGGGCGGGGGTTCGCGGTTGCGGATCAGCGTCGAGGACGCGGACGGCCGCCACCCGCGCGGCGACTTCGCGGCGCTGCGCGACCCGTCGCGCCTGGGCGGCCGGGGCTGGCCCATCGTGCAGCTGCTCGCGGAGGTCTGCGAGGTGCGCCCGCTGCCGGGCGGCGGCAAGCGCGTCAGCGCCACCCTGGCCCTGTAGGGCCTCCGTGCGACGGCACCGCCGGAGCCGGACCGGCGACCGTCCGGACTCGGCGGTCTCGGCGGTCTCGGCGGAGTTCCGGGCAAGGTGGCGGCCGCCTCGCCGGCATCCCCGACGGATGTGACGGACTCGGCGGAAGCCGCACCCGCACCGGGCCGCGCTCGCCCGAAGGGAGCACCGGCACCGATGCCCGTCCCAGTGATCGACGGGGGGACACGGACCGGGCCCGGGCCGCCGGCGACGGCGCCTCGGGCGGCTTGCTGGCAGAAGCGGTCGAACGCCGTGAGCGGACTGGCCGGCCGCCTGTGGCACCCGCTGCGGGGACCCGGCAGAACGTCGTCGCCCGCCGGACGTGGAGGACCCGGCAGACCTCCCCGACCCCTCCCGGTACGGCCTCCTGACTCTCGACTTGGACCGGCTCGACCACCCCCTCGACGTCATCGAGCAGCTCGTCCCGGAAGTGGAGGTCCTCGCCCTGCCCGTCTCCTCGGAGCCCGCTGACGCGACCGATGCGCTCCGGGCCGGAGCCCTCGGCTCCATGACCAGGGGCGACTCACCCGAAGAACTCCTCTCCGCGGTGGAAACCGTCAGGTCAGGCCAACCCGTCGCTTCCGGGAGCCCGCGCTGATCCGCCGTTCCCCGGGCGACCGGGCCCGCATCCCCCCCGCTTCCGACGGCGACCCGGTCCCGGCGCTCACCGGGTGGGCTCCGCCGGGGCGCGTACGATGCGGTGGGCTGCCCGTCTCGCGAGGCGCGCCGCCAGGAGGACCAGGCCGACGACGGACGGGAGGCGACGGGCGTGGCGCACGGCGCGGAGCAGCACTGGCGCATCGCGTTCGACCCGGACGTGGAACGGCCGGTGACGTGGGGGATGGCCCGTCTGCGCGAGGTGCTGGACACGCTGCCCGACACCGCGCTCAAGGGCGACCGCTACCGCGAGAACGTGCTGCTGGTGGCGTGCGAGCTGCTGGCCAACGCCCAGCGGCACACCCCCGGCCCGACCGCCCTGGACCTGCGCGCCGAGGACTCCGGGACGCCCGGCCCGGCGCGGATGACGGTGGCGGTGACCGACTCGGGCACCGGCCTGCCGGTGGTGCGGCCCTGGCGGCCGGAGCAGCCCAACGGCCACGGGATGCACATCGTGCAGCGCCTCGCCCGCGACTGGGGCGTACGGCCCGTGCCGGGCGGCAAGACCGTGTGGGTCCTGCTGGGTGCCCCCGAATCCTGACACCGGCACGAGCCGCAGGTGGCCTGCCTGTCGCGGCGGCCGAATCCGATCCCGCCGTCCGTCGCCGCCCGGGCGCCGTCCCCTATTGTTTGTCACGACGCAACGGTTCTCAGAGAACGTGAAGGGTGGCCATGATCGACGATGAGGCGTTCACTGTCACCGTGTACGACAGCGATGCCGGGCCGGTCCTGGCGTGCGCGGGCGACCTGGACCTCGACACCGCACCGCAGCTGGCCGCAGCCCTGGAGCACGCGCTGGCCGCCCGCCCCGCGGTCCTGCACATCGACCTGAACGACGTGGACTTCATCAGCAGCTCCGGTCTCAACGTCCTGCTGCACGCCCGGATGGACAGCGAGGGCGCCGGTTGCGCGCTGTGGCTGACCCGGCCTTCGCAGGCCGCCACGCACCTGCTGGAGATCACCGGTGCCGGCAAGGTCTTCACCGTCACCGCGGAGCTTCCCGCCGTCCGCTGACCGCGGCAGCCGCGACCGCGCCGCCCGCGGCGGGAGGGCCCCGGCCGTTGAACGGTCGGGGCCCTTCGTTCTGCTCTCGTGCCCGGTGAACGGGAGCGTGGTGACCGGTACCGCTCAGCTGCGGCGGTGGCGGGCGGCCAGGAGGAGCACGCCGCCGGCGAGGGCCGGGGTTGCGGCGATGGCGGCGGCCGGCAGGGCGGTGGTGCTGTCGTCGCCGGTGGCGGTGAGGTGTCCCGGGTGCGGGGGCGGGGCGGGGTGCGGGGCGGGGTGCGGCGGCGGGGTCGGGGCCGGCGTGGGGGTCGGGGGCGGGGGTGCCGGGAGGCGGTAGGTGTTGTGGACGGTGGCGCGGTGGTCCTGCCGGGGGGTGGTGACGGTGAAGCTCGGCGGGAGCGGGCTGCCGGCGGGCAGGTCGGTGGTGTCGTCGTGGACGGCCTGGCCGGTGGTGGTGACTTCGGCGGCCGGGTCGGCGCCGTTGTCGGGTTCGGTGACGGTGCACCGGGCGGGGTCGAGGAAGCGCAGCGGTTCGGGCAGGTTCGCGGTGCTCTCGCCGGCGGGCAGCACGACGCGGCCGAACGCGCCGTCGTCGCAGGTGACTTCGACGACGACCGGGCCGGGGTGGAGCTCGGCGGGGCCGTCGGTGGTCTTGATGACGTCCAGGGTGCCGGGGGGGTACCAGGCGGTGGATCGCAGGCAGGTGACGTGGGTGCGGTCGGCGGTCAGGCTCGTGGTGAGGGTGTGGTCGGCGGCGGGGGCGGGCTTCCAGGGCGAGGCGGCGGAGCAGCGAAGTGAAGCGCTCCTCCCGATCGGCGGCGTTCTCGTGGAGGCTGTGCCGGCCGGAGAAGTGCGTCACGGCGCGCACCAACGGGTCGGTGCGCGGGTCGCGCTGCCAGCCGGCTCCGCCCCTGGTGGTTGGTGAGCCGGGCCCCGGTCAGGGTCCAGGAGCTGAGAACGGCCGGGGGCGTGTGTACCGGCGGCGGGCGACGGGCGACGGGCGACGGGCGACGGGCGACGGGCGCGACGGTCAGATCAAAGCCTGATCGGAATTTATCGTTTTCGCTCCCGAATCACCCGATCAGGGAGTGGCGCTGTTCGATTTCCGGGCGCAATGATTCACTCTGCCCCCTCCGGGCAATTGCACGTGGGATTGCACAGTTCGCTGACCTGCGAAAGCCCGAAAAAGTATGACCGGAGGGCATGGTCGGCGTTTTTCGTACAAGAGGAGATGAGTCATGGACCTTAGTGGCGAGCACTACAACGGGATGCCGGCGGCTGCCATCGAGTCGCCGTATCCGGCGCAGAAGGCCGTGAAGAGCCAGGGGCTCGGGGAGTGCGTGACCATGCGGCGCCTGCCCGACGGCCGGGTGGCGGTGTTCAACAGCAAAGACCCGGGCGGCCCGGCCCTGGTCTTCACCCGGCCCGAGATCGACGCCTGGCTGGACGGCGCGAAGAAGGAAGAGTTCGACAACCTGCTGACCTGATCAAACGGGGTTTCCCGTTTTCGCGGGAAACCCGGCGTGACGCCGAAGCCCTCCCTGTGTCAAGCTGACCGCGATCATTCGGTTTTTCGCAAGGGGGGCCTCGTGTCCGCTGACCCGTTCGACAGCGCTGATTCGAACGAAAACCTGGAGCCCATTTCCCGCGCCGCCGACCAGGGGGCGCCGGAGTGGTCCATTCCCGCCGCGCACCTCGGCCGCAAGCTGCGGGCCCTGCGCGGCGGTCGGACGCTGCAGTGGCTGAAGACCCGGACCCACTTCTCGGCGTCGAAGCTGAGCCGGATCGAGAACGGGCAGCGGCGCCTGAACAACCCGGAGGACGTCGCCACGATCCTGAACGCCGTCGGGCTGCTGCACGGCCCCGACCGGGCGGCGCTGATGGAGCTCGCGGTCGCCGCGTCGCAGAAGAACCCGCCGGGCTTCCACCGGGACTCCGGCGCCGGGGCGCAGCAGCGGCTCTCCGGGATGGTGTGGCGGGCGGTGCTGCTGATCGCCGTGGACGTGAACGTCGTCTCGGGCGCGCTGCAGACCGACCGGTACATGGCGGCGGTCACCGAGGAGACCGTGCTGCGCAGCCGTCTGCACGAGGCGCCGGCGGCGATCGAGGCGCGCAAGGTGCGTCGGCGGGTGGTGCGCGAGTCCGGGGTCCGGGCGGTGTTCTGCATGCACCAGTCCGCGCTGTACCGCGTGATGGGCAGCCACGAGCTCATGGTCGAGCAGTTGGAGAAGCTGCTGGAGTACACCGAGACCCCGAACATCGGGGTGCGGATCATCCCGGTGGAACTGCCGCTGGCGCTCCAGGTCATGAACCTGACCCTGCTGCACTTCGACACGCCGGACGCCATGCCGGAGCTGGTCTACGTGGAGACCGGCGAGCGGGAGGGGCACTACTACTACCCCGGCGAGGGGGACGCGGCGGCCTTCGAGGACTACAAGGAGGTCCTGAACACGGTCGTGGCCCGGGCCCTGCACCGCGAGCCGAGCCGGAAGCTGATCCGGAAGGCCATCGCCTGGCACCGGGCCCGGATGCGGGGCGATTCGGCCGGGTGACGGGCGCGGAACCGCCGCCGCGGAACCGCGCCCACCGGGCGATGGCCCCGCGCCCGCCGGATCACCGGAGGACGGCCCGCGCCCGCCCGGTCAGTGGACGACGGCGAGGCCGCCGAACTCGATCCACTCGTCGCTGCGCTGCCGGGGGAAGACCTCCCGGTCGGGGCGCCAGTAGGTCACGTCGCGCAGGCCCGGCTCCTCGATCCGCAGCCGGTCGACGTCGAAGAAGGCCCGCACCTCGGCCTCGGTGCGCACCCGGCCCCAGCGCCCGCCGGTGCCCTCCTGCATGAGGCGGGTGACCCCGTCGCGGACCTTCTCGTCCTCGCTGACGAGCTGGCACACCACCACGACGCTTCCGGCGGGCAGGGCGTCGACGGTGCGCCGGATCATGCCGAAAGGATCCTGCTCGTCGGTGAGGCAGTGGGCCACCGACACGAACAGGGCCGCGACCGGCTCCCGGAGGTCGATCATGGAGCGGAAGTCCTCGTGCGCGAAGATCTGCTCGGTCAGCGTCATGTCGGACGCTATCAACGCGACCCGCGGGTTCTCGTCGAGCAGGAGGCCGCTGTAGGCCCGGACGTGGGGGTCGTTGTCGATGTAGACGACGCGGCAGTCCGGGTCGATGCGCTGGGCGACCTGGTGGACGTTGTCCTGGGTCGGCAGTCCGGAGCCGTGGTCGACGAACTGCCGGATCCCGTAGTCGCGGACGATGATCTCGACGACCCGGCGCAGGAAGGCGCGGTTGTTCAGCGCCAGTTCCTTGGTGCTGGGCGCGATCTCCAGCAGCTGCGCGACGGCGGCCCGGTCGGAGGCGTGATTGAACCGGCCGTCGAGCAGGTAGTCGTACATTCTCGCGGCGGTCGGCTTGCTGACGTCGATCTCGTCCGGCAGTGAATCGCTCACGCGTTCCCCCTCGCGTCGCCAAGTAACTTCTGCGCCAGTCAATGTGACGGCGCGTCATGCTATAGCGCGGGCATGGCGAAGCGGCATCACCCGTGCGGGTGGTGCATGGCGCAAGCATGGCGAGCCCTGGCGCGACCCCTGGTGCGGGTCCGCTCCGGCGCGTTCCGAGGGGAGGAAGTGCGCCGGCGCGACCGCCGGGCGGCGGGCTTCGGTGTCCGGTTCTTGGGCGGCGTCCGGTTCTAGGCGGGGGCGTTCCTCCTTCCTTCGGCCAGCAGGCGGCGGGCCACCAGCAGTTCGACGTGCAGTTCGGGTTCGGCGAGCCCCATCAGCTCCGCCGCCACGCAGGCCGGCATGCCGAGGTGCTCGTACAGGAGCGCCGCGTCGGCGGCCCGGGCGGGCAGTTCGCGGTGGAGCGCGTCAGCGCCGGGCCGCGGGACGGCCGCCAGGGCCTCCGCCACCACCTCGCCCAGCACCCGCCAGGCGAACGCCGCCGGATCGGCCGCCAGCACCGCGTCCCAGCTCAACTCGGTGCGCCGCAGCGCGTGCCGGACCACCTGGCGGCTCACCTCCGCGTCGCCCAACCGGGCGCGGACGTACTGCTCGTAGGGGCCGTGGCGCAGCTGGACGAAGGCCGCGTACCCGAGTGCTATCGCGGGCCGGTGACCGGACACCGTGACTCCTTCGACGTCAACTCGACGGAACGGTGACACCCGTTCCGGGCCGGAGGCCCGGGCGGGGGAGGCAACCCGGCGCGTACGGAGCGCGCCGGGGCGCGCGACCGGCCGGACACCACATCCGGTCGGCCGCCGGGAACGTCAGAGCCGGCCGGCCGCGACCGCGCCGACCTGGACGTCCTTCGCCATCCACAGCAGCGCCAACACCAGCGCCGCACGCTCCCGGCAGCTCGGCCCGTCGGCCACCGCGGCCCACCGCAGCGCCGACACCACCAGCGCTCTGCCGAGCTTCACGGGGAACCCGGCCGCACCCGGCCGGGGCGTTCCGTCACCCAACCTCCACATCCTGCTAGCGTGGAGGCTCATCGAGGGCATGATCGCTCGATCCCGAGCGGGTCGTTCAAGCATTTCTTCGTCCTTGCTTGGATCGGCCCTTCGTCGTGGTCGGTGTTGGCCCACCGGCCACGACAACATCACCGGTACAGTGAGTTGCGGCCTTGGTACGCAACGCTACTCCCGCACCTCGCGCGAACCACGCGGAAAAGCCCCCCGTGCAAACGCGGGCAAAAGCCGGGCGGGAATGTCGCTTTTGTCCGCGCCCCTTTCGGCAGCGGTCGAGGCCGCGCAGCCGGACCCGGTGCCGATTCCCGGGCCGGGACCGGTAGTTCGCCGGGCGCGCGATGCCCCGTCTCGTCGACTGCCGCGGGCGGCACCGCCGCCGCCCTCGCGGATCGGGGCCCGGCAGCCGGTGGAAGTGGTCGAGTGCCCGGTCGTCGTCCCCTGGACGGGGTGGACGGGAGAAGTCGAGGGTCGGCGGTTCACCGGAAGGGGCGGCCGGTCGTCGGCGGCGGTCAGCCGACGAGGTGGGCGTAGGCGACGGTGTTGTCCTGGTAGCCGCCGTGGGCGCGGTCGAAGGTACCGCCGCAGGTGATCAGGCGGAGTTCGGGGTGGGCGGCGGGCGCGTACACCTCGTCGGGGATGTCGGTCTTGGGGTAGTTGGTGACGCGGTCGACGGTGAAGGTCGCGGTGGTGCGGTCGGCGCGGTCGACGGTGAGGGTCGCGCCGGGGGTGAGGAGGGAGAGGGGGTGGAAGACGGCGGGGCCGGCGGGGGTGTCGACGTGGCCGGTGACGATGGCGGTGCCCGTCTCGCCGGGGCTGGTGCCGGCCGCGTACCAGCCTGCGGTGGCGCCCTGGTCGAGGGGCGGAGGTTGCAGGGTGCCGTCCGGGCCGAGCGCGAGCGGGATCAGGGTGGTGTCGATGCCCAGCAAGGGGATGCGCAGGCGGGTCGGGTCGGCCCTCGGCATCCCCGGCGCGCCGGTGGTGGCGGGGTCGTCCGGGGCCGGGGTGGTGGCGGCCGGCGCGGGCGGGGGCGGCGCTGGGGTGCCGGTGGTGGCGAGCACGGTGGCGGTACCGGCGAGTCCGATCGCGGCGGCTGCCAGGGCGGCGGCGAGGCCGTTGCCCCGGGTGCCTCCGGGCCCGCGCCGGTCGCCGCCGGGCGTGCCGGCTGCTGTGCTGCCCACGTCGTTCACCGCTCTCCTCGTCGCCATCGCTCCAGGCCGTCCAGAAGACCGTCCAGGGCCGCGGGACACGGCCCTGGACGGCGGGACCGGCGACCGGCGAAACCGGGCCGTGGGGAGCGGGGGGTCAGTGCCGGCCGGTACGGGTGCGGCGGCGGACCACCACGGCACCGCCGCCGGCGGCGAGGGCCAGGGCGCCGAGGACCGCGGCGGCCTGGGTGTGGTCGGACGGCCCGTAGCCGGCCGCGACCGCGCCGCGCGGCACCGCGGCGGAGGCGGAGGCGGAGACGGAGACGGAGGCACTCGGCGGGGCGGAGGCCGAGGCGGCGCTCGAAGCGGAAGCCGAGGCGGTGGTGCCGGCCGCCGTGGACGCGCTCGCCGAAGCGGAGGGCGCGGCGCTCGCGGAGGCCGTGCTGCCGCCGGAGGTGGTGCCGGCCGGCAGGTCCTCGCACGCGATGCCGTCGTTGTCGGTGTCGAGGTGGTTCGGGTCGGAGGGGTCCGCGTCCAGCACCGCCTGCGCCTGCGGCTGCGTCGCGAAGTCCGAGCAGTTCAGATCCGCCGCGGGGGTCAGCGCTTGCGCGGAGGTCACCGAGGCGACCGGCACGAGGACGGCCGCGCCCAGGGCGGCAGCGGCGAGAACGGCGGGAACACGCATGGTCATCACGTTCCTTCACAACGAGTGCTGGGACTGCCACCCATCGTGTCCACGACCGGTCGGCGCGCCACCGGAACGGGCCGCCCCCACCCGCCGAGCGGCGGTCGGCACCTCCCGTTGCCGCCGTACCGGCGGGGTGTCGCGCCGCCGCAGAGGCCCTACCCCTGTTAGCCCGATCGAGGGCCGCCGCACACTGCGGACGGACCCGGCACCGGTGGGTTCGCAAACCGGTGGGTTCGCAAACCGGCGGGTCCACGGACCGGGGGGTCGAATCCGGGGTGCGCGGACCAGCCCGTGCGCGCCGGTGGCGGGTGGGTACCCGGGCGTTCAGGGGACGGCAGAAGCGCTGGGGATGTCCGCCGGAGGCCCGGCGCGGCCGGTGGTCGCGAACGTCGGTGAAACCGCGCCGGAGTTGACCGTGGAGCCTGGGGCGGACACCTTCCGGGCGGTGCACCGGCGGGATTCGGTCGCGGCGCGGGCCGACGGCCACTGCTCCCGCCTCGCCGGCACGGCGGCGACCACGTGCCGCCGCCGGCAGCCGCCGCGCGACCCGTCGCCGTACCGGCGGTGGCGTCCAGTGCTCCGGCCCCGCCCTCCGGTAGGGCGGCGAGCCGCGTTCCGGAGGGTGGGCCCGGGGCGTTCCGGTCTCTCGTGCGGGGGCCGAGGTTCCCGTGGGGGTCTTCGGCGGGCCGGCCGGGCGGGGGGTCAGGGCGGTGGGCCGGCCGGGGCGAGGAGGGTGTGCAGGGGGCGGTTGTGGCGGTGCAGCCAGGCGCGGTAGGCGGGGTTGGCGCCGGCCAGGGCGAGGTAGGCGTGGCAGAGGTCGACCCAGAGGCCGTCGAGGGCGGGGCCGCCGACGGTGTCGGGGCGCCAGGTGAGCAGGAGGCGGACGGCGAGCGGGTCGCCGTGGACGGGGCGCAGGACGGTGCCGGGGCCGGGTGGCGAGGTGGGTTGGCAGGGGCGGACGGCTTCGCCGGAGGCGACGAGTTCGGCGGCGGTGGCGTTGTCGCGGACCTGGACGACGCGCGGGTCGAGTCCGGCTTCGGCGAAGACCCGGCGCAGGGCGGCGTACTCGTGGTCGGCGGTGGGGTCGACCATCCAGGTGTCGTGGGCGAGGTCGGCGAGGCTGACGACCGGTCGGCCGGCGGCGGGGTGGGTCTCGGCGAGGGCGACGAACTGGGGTTCGCGGGCGACCAGGACCCGCTGTTCGGTGCCGGCCGGCACGTGCAGCGGGAAGCCCTCGCTCTCGTGGACGAAGGCGGTGTCGAGCTGTTCGGCGGCGACCAGGTGGAGCAGGGCGATCGCCGAGATGTCGATGTGGATGGTGGTGTCGGTCTCCGGGAGCCGGTCGTGGATGCGGCGCAGCCAGGCGGCGACCGCGCGGCTGCCGACGCTGCCGATCCGCAGTCGGCGGCGGCCCGGTCCGGCGGCCTCGGCACGGGCGGCGGCGAGGAGGGCGTCCATCTCGGTGATCACGGGGCGGGCGCGGGAGAGCACCGAGTGGCCGAGGGCGGTGGGGCGGCTGCCGGTCTGTCCGCGGGTGAACAGCCGTCCGCCGATGGTGCGTTCGATGCGGTGCAGTTGGGTGGTCAGAGACGGCTGGGTCATGCCGAGTCGACGGGCGGCCTTCCGAACGCTGCCGGTGTCCGCGATCGCGCACAGCACCCGCAGGTGTCGGACGTCGAGCTCCATCACGGGAGCATAGCCAGGCGTCCCTCATCTGCCAAGAGCATGTCAAGAGCCGACCACGACCCGTCAAACCGCTTGCTGGGCAAGGGTATTGACCGGTGCTATCGCCGGTTGCCATCTCCGCGCCCCGCCCGCCCTGCTCCAAGCTCGGTGCAACAACCCGTCACCGCGTCCCGGACGGCCTCCCCACGGCCCCGGGGCCCGCGAAAAAATGGAGTCCCCACATGAACCGCTCCATGACCGTGCTCGCCGCTGCCCTCGGGCTGGTCCTCGCGGTCGGCACCGCCACCGTGCCGGCCGCCGCGGTCACCGCCCCCGGCGCCCCCACCGCCCAGGGCTACACCCCGTCCGCGGGCATCGCCGCCAACTCCGCCGAGGAGGCGGGCAACAAGGCGTTCTACGAGGCGGTGATGAAGTCGGCCCGCGCCAAGCAGGCCGCCAACCCCTATCTGCTGACCGTGGCCGTCACCTACGACGCCAGCCAGGCCCCGACCTTCCGCAGCGTCATCTCGCAGAGCGCGCAGATCTGGAACTCCTCGGTCAGCAACGTCCAGCTCCGCTCCGGCACCAACGCCGACTTCCGCTACTACGAGGGCAACGACTCCCGCGGCTCCTACGCCTCCACCGACGGCCACGGGCGCGGCTACGTCTTCCTCGACTACGCGCAGAACCGGCAGTACAGCTCGCTGCGCGTCACCGCCCACGAGACCGGCCACGTGCTCGGCCTGCCCGACCACTACTCCGGCCCGTGCAGCGAGCTGATGTCCGGCGGCGGCCCCGGCACCTCGTGCACCAACCCGTACCCGAACACCACCGAGCGGAACCGGGTCAACAGCCTCTGGGTGAACGGCCTCGCGACCGTCGGCTGACCCCGGCGCCCGCCGGTCCGTCCGCTCTTACCGGACCCCCGTCGGCCGCCCGGCCGGCGGGGGTCCGTGGCGCCGTACCGCTGCCGCTCAGCTGCCGAGCGCCGTCACGAGCGCACAGGTGAACACGGCCGTCACCCACGTCCACAGCACCGACAGCGCCGCGTGGGCGGCGGTCCGCAGCCGGTCGCCGCGCCACAACTCCGGGGAGAACACCGCGAACTCGAAGATCCAGCGGATGCCCCAGAACAGCGTCTGCGCGGCGAGCAGCGCGGTGCCGAGCCGGCCGCCGGCGAGCAGGTCCCGGGTGAGCAGCAGCGGCAGCAGGCCGAGCAGGACGCAGGTCAGGGCGATGAAGAAGAGGTGCACGTAGGAGACCTGGCGAGTCAGCAGGGTGGTTCCGGCCAGGTCGGCGGGCCAGCCGATGAGCCGCGGCAGGACGAGGTGGAGCGCGCCCATCGCGATCAGGGCCGCGCCCACCAGGCGCAGTTGGCCGTCCAGGGTGAGCAGGTGGGTCACGGTGTGCGGCGCTTTCCGGTCGAGGTGACGGCGGGGGTGGTGGTCGGGGTGACGGTGGGGGCCGGGGCGGTGGTCGGGGTGAGGGAGAGGGCGGTGACGAGTCCGCCGATCCGCCGTTGCGCGACGGGGCGCAGGCCCGCTGCGGCCGCGGCCCGGAGCCAGGTCCGGCGGGGGAAGAAGTGCCAGGCGCCGGGGCCGTAGACCGCGGTGTTGGCGGCGTCCCGCAGGTGCTCGACCAGGACGAGGCGGCCGTCGGGGCGCAGGACCCGGGCGAACTCGGCGAAGAGCGCGTGCCGGTCGCCGGGTCGGCGCAGTTCGTGGGCGGCGAAGACGGCGAGGACGGTGTCCGCCGAACCGGTCGCCACGGGCAGCCGGTCCGGCCGTCCGGGGAGGGTGCCCGGGGCGGGCGGCACCAGGCGGCGGGCCCGGCGGATCGAGCCCTCGGTCATCAGGGCCGGGTCGTAGAGGTCGACCACGGTCTGCGGGTGCCGGGGCCAGCGGGCCACCAGCGGCCGGCTGGTCTCGTCGAGGCCGGAGGAGACCACCAGGTGTTCGCCCGGGCCGGTCGGCAGCAGTTCCTCCAGCCAGTCGAAGGTGCGCAGCTCCGAACGGTCGTAGACCCACCAGGTGGCGGCCGTGCCGGTCGCCAGCAGGGCCACGGCGGCGACCGCGCCCGCCCGGGCGAGGCCGGCGGCGGGCCCGGGCAGGCGGTGCGCGAGGGCGAGGCCGGCTGCCGCGGTGAGGCAACCCGCCGCGTACATCGGCCAGTTGTAGCGGACGACCTCCCGGACCCCGGAGAAGGCGGCCGGCTCTCCCGGGGCCGGCGGGGGCGGCTTCACCGTTCGGCCCCGTTCTCGGCGCGGCGCCGGCCGGCGTGCCAGCCGTAGTCGAGGTCGGCGACGTGGAAGGCGTTGGCGAGCACGGGGGTCGTCCCGGCGAAGGGGCCGTGGTCGAAGAAGGCGGGCGGGGTCGGCAGTTCGACGGCGACCGGGGTCGGCTCCCAGTGGGTCCGGGTGGCCTTGACCACGATCATCGATCCGGTCTCCGGCTCGTGTTCGAAGGTGTAGGGCAGCGGGCCGGCGAACCGCCGGGCGTCCTTGGCGCAGGCGAACGGGCTGCCGGCCGGCAGGTCGGCGGGGACGGACCCGAGGTCGGCCCGCACGTGCAGGTCGGCCCGGCCGTCGCGGCTGACGACCCGGAACTCCAGGGTGTCGCCGACGACCCGGCTGCCGATCCGGGCCGGCCGGTAGTGGTAGCGCGTGAGCAGGTTACCGCCGAGGGCCATGATCCGGCTGTCGGTGTCGCTGCGGAGGATCTTCAGCCCGCGCATGGCCCGCCCGCGGGGGGTCGGGAAGCGGGTGAAGATCCGGTACCCGGTGAGCACCCGGTCGGCGCCGAGCCGGGCGGGCAGGAAGGCGGGCCGCAGGTTCCGGGTGTCCACCAGGGCGACGGCGACGAACCCGTGCTCGGTGCCGGTCGGGTCGGTGTAGGTGTCGAGCGCGAGTCCCGGGGGCAGCAGCGGTTCCAGGACGTGCGGGGGCAGGGCGTAGGTGAGGACCAGCGAGTGCGCGAAGTGGGTCCGCATCGGGACGGGGTGGCGGCGCAGCAGGTGCTTCATCGGGTCTCGGCTCCGTCCGTCTCGGTTCCGTCCGTCCCGGTGCGGACGACTCGTACCACGCCCCAGATCATCGACCGGTCCTCGGCGGCGAGTCCCGGCCCGCCGGGGCCCGGTTCGCGCAGGCTGCGGACCACCGCGGTGCCGCCCGGTCGTACCGCGTGCTCGACGGCGGCGCGCAGCCGCCGGGCGAACCGCGGCCCCGGCCCGTCGACCACGTTGGAGAGCGTCACCGCGTCGTAGCTCCCGGCGGCGGACCGCTCCAGGTGCTCGACGACCTCGCCCCGCACCAGCCGCACCCGTCCGCCACCGGCCGTGGCAGCGGCGGGGGCGAGGGCGGAGGCGGGAACGGGCCCGGCTGCGCCGGGGCGTTCGCGGCCGAGCAGCAGCCGCCAGGCCCAGTCGTTGGCCGCATTGGGGTGCCGGGCGACGGTCCGGGCGATCCGCCGGAGCAGCACGGTGTCGAAGCCGCGCGGGAGCGCGCACCGGAAGCCCGGGCGCAGCACGGCGGCGAGCGCCCCGGCGGGCCGCAGGGCGGCGGCGGCGAGCAGCCGCAGCCCGGGGCCGTCGAACTCGGCCGCCCACCGGCGCCGTTGCTGGCCGGGATCGTCGAGGCGCAGGAAATCGGCGACGGACGCGGACCGCCAGGCCGGCAGCAGGGCGGCGGCCGTGGCGCGGCCGAGGCCGGTCAGCCGTTCGGCCGTGCCGGTGACCGCGGGCGCCCCGGCTTCCAACCGGGCTCGGGCGTAGGCGAGTTGGGCAGGGTTCAGGTCGATGGCGGTGACCTCGTACCCGGCCGCGGCGAGGGCGGCGGCGGTGTCCCCGGCTGAGGCGATGCAGAGCACCCGGGCGCCGGGCGGCGGGAAGACCGCGAGTTCGACGGCCGGATCCTCGTACATCCGGCCGAAGAGCACCCGGGGACGGCCGACGGGCCCGGCGAACAGCCGACCCGCCTGCCACGGCGTACCGGCGGCGACGGGGACCGGCGGACGCAGCACGGCTCCGGGCCGGCCGACGGCGGAGGAGACCGCGGGGACGGTCACCACGCCCAGGCCCCCTGCCGCACCACGCTCGCGCGGCGCCGGGCGGCGACGAGCCAGATCAGTGCGAGGAAGCAGAGGTCCTGGACGACCAGCCGCCCGGGTTCCGGGATGTGTCGGGCGCCGAAGAGCAGTCCGCCGGTGTTGAAGCCGACCACCAGGAGCGTCTGCACGACTGCGGCGGCGTGCGGGCGGCGGTCCAGCAGCACCCACGTTCCGAGTGCGACCTCGGCGAGGCCGAGGACGACCAGGAGCGGGGTGACCGCGCCGGTCGGCAGCAGGGGCAGTCCTTCGACGATGGCCCGCTGGTCGGCCCGTCCGGGGAGGACCTTGCACCAGAAACCCTCGTACCACCACATCGATGCGACCGCGACGGCCGGCCACCGGGTCCTTCCGAGGTCTGCCACGATCCCCCCTCCCACTCCCCCGGCCGTCCGCGCGCAGGGCACGGCGGCGCCGGTCCGGACTGGTGTCCGGACCTCGTGGCGCCGATCATGCCGCACTTTTTGAACGTGTTCAACTTACTGGGGACCGGGACTCCTCGGAGTGCTCCGGGCGCTCCCGGCGCGGGGCCGCAAGGCGGAGCGGCTGGGGGTGCAGGGCGGCCGGGTGGGGGCCGTGGCGGGGGTCGAGTTCGTGGAGGATCTGCTGGGTCTCGTCCATGATCGAGCCGTGCAGGGACCAGACGGCGGGGCCGTGGTCGGTGCGGCAGAGCGTCTCGGCGGCGGCGGCGTGGTGGTCGCGGCCCCGTTCCAGGGCGGCCGTCAGGTCGTCGGTGTGCCCGGCCTCGCGGACGTGGTCGCGCTGGATGCGGGCGAGCACGTCGAGCGCGTCGCCGACGGCCTCCAGGACGTCGCCGATCGGCCGGACCCGTTCGCGCGCGTCACTGAGGGCTTCGGCCTCGCGCGGGAACTGGCGCTCGCCGCGGGCCAGGTCGTCCAGGCCGCGGAGCACCGATCCGAGCTGGTCGCAGACGTGGCCGAGGCAGGTCAGGCCCTCGCCCAGCGGGCCGAGCGCGACCGCCGGGTCGGTGCCCTGCCGCAGCCGCCGGGGGTTGAGGCGGATGCCCTCCTCGGCCTGGACGGCCGCCTCCCGGGCCCGGTCGAGTTCGCGGGCGGCCGTCTCCACCCGGCGCAGCCAGCCGTCGGAGGTGCGTTCGTCCCAGCCCTCGCGCAGTCCGCGGGCGGTGTCGTGGGCGATGTCGGCGAGGCGGTGGGCGACCCGGGCGGAGCGGTCCGCGGCGTGGCCGACGTAGGTGGGGGGCGCCGCGACCAGGTTGACCAGGACGCCAGAGGCGACGCCGACCAGGGTGTCCCAGATCCGGACGGGGGCGTACGGCGCGCCGGTGCTGAGCACGAGCAGGACGGTGACCGGCACCTCGGTGGCCTGCTCGCCCAGGCGCAGCAGCTTCCCCAGGCCCAGGCAGACGCCGACGGCGAGGCCGATGGTGGCGAAGTTCGCCCCGGCCAGGCGCAGCAGGCCGAGCGCGGCCACGGCCCCGAGCATGACGCCGCCGAACTGCCGCAGACCCTGCGCCAGCGTCCGGAACACCGTGAGCTGGACGGTCAGCAGCGCCGCCAGGGGCGCCAGCACGGGCTGCTCGTCCTCGCCCAGCAGCACGACCGCGACCTCCCAGGCCAGCGCGCAGGCCACCGCCACCCGGGCGGTCCGCACCACCCCTTCGCGGTGCGCCCGCACGGCGCGCCCGGGGTGGCGCAGCGCGTCCCGGACGACCTGCCGGCCGTCCGCCGCCTTCCCGCGCCACGCCGCCACCGGGCCGGGGGCGGTCACGGCAGGTCGGGCGCCCGGACGAGTTCGGCCGTGCAGAAGGCGCACCGGCTCGCCTGGGCGGGGATCGCGGACAGGCACTGGGGGCAGTCCCGCTTGGGCGCCTGGACGTCCTGGTGCGGGGCGAAGCGCTCGTGCAGCTTGTTGAACGGGAGCACGACCACGAAGTAGAGCACCAGCGCGGTGAGCAGGAGGGTGATCACGGCGTCGATGAAGGCGCCGTACGGGAACTCCACCCCGTGGACGTGGAGGGTCCGGCGGCTGAAGTCGCCGACCGCGCCGGTGGCGAGGCCGACCAGCGGGGTGAGGAAGGCCCGGACCAGGGCGGTGACGACGCCCGAGAAGGCCGCTCCGATCACCACGCCCACGGCCAGGTCGACGACGTTGCCCCGTAGGACGAAACCCCGGAAACCCTTCACTGACGTCCGTCCTTCCCCTTGGTCTCCGCGCGGCGGTCGTGTGCGGTCCGCGCCCGGCGGCCTTCTGCCCGGTCCGCCCGTCCGCATGCCCGACCCGTCCGCATGCGTGTTCGGCCGCAGGCGTGTTCGGCCGCAGGCGTGTTCGGCCGCAGGCGTGTTCGGCCGCAGGCGTGTTCGGCCGCAGGCGTGTTCGGCCGGTCGGGCTGCTCCGGGGCGCCGGGCCCGTGGTGCCCGGGGTGCCCGCGGTGCCCGGGGTGCCGGACCGGGGACGATAGGATGCCGCCGGAGCCGGTCGGGGTGGAGGGAGGGCGTGTGAGGAGCGCACGTGCGGTGTCCACCCTCGACTCCGTCGAAGCGGGTGACCACGTCTGCTGGCTGGTCGGCCCGGACGACGACTTCGCCGTGACGGCGCGGGCCTTCGCCGCCGACGGCGCGCTCTTCGGCGACAAGGTGCTGGTCATCGGCACCCCCGACACCCGCTGGTCGCTGGGCGGCGCGGCCCAGGGCGTGGTCCTCGACCCGGTCGCCGAGCGGGCGGGCGGGTCGGTGTGGGACGCGGCGGCGCTGCTGGAGACGGTGCGCCGGGAGGCGGACACCGCGTGCCGGCAGGGCTTCCGCGCGCTGCGGGTGCTGGCCCGGATGGACCGGGTGTGGCCGGACGGGGCGAGCCCGCGGGAGATCGCCCGGCACGAGCTGGGCCTGGACGACCTGGTGCTCGCCGGGGCGGCCGTCGTCGTCTGCGCCTACCACCAGGTCGGTTTCCGCCCGGCGGCCCTCGACCAGGCCGTCGGAGTACATCCGCAGCAGTTGGGCACACGCGCGGAGGTGCCGGGATTTCGGATGTACAGCGCGGGAACGGACTGCTGGAGCGTGAGCGGCGTGGTGGACTTCGAGGGCGCCGAGGCGTTCCGCACCGCCCTGGACGCCCTGGTCGCCCGTTCCGCCACCGTGCGCCTGCGCTGCCAGGACCTCGAACTGGTGGACGTCGCGGGCATGCGCGCCCTGGCGGACGCGGCGCGCGGGGTCCCCGGCCGCCGGATCGTGGTCGAGAACACGGACGAGACGTTCCGGCGCTGCTGGTCGCTGCTCGGCTACGACGTCCCGCAGATCCCCGTGGAGCTGGCACCGTGAGCGAGAACAGCACGACGCGCCCGGCCGCCTCCGCCCAGGACTCGGCCTTCCGGCACGAGCTGTACCCGTACGACGGGGACGCGCAGTTCCTCGACGGCGCCATGTCCTTCATCCGGGACGCCCGCGCGGGCAGCGAGCCGGTGCTGGTCGCGGTCGCGGAGCCGAAGGAGCGCATGCTGCGCACCGAACTGGCGGGCACGGACGCCGCCGACGGCGTCACCTTCCTCGACGCCGCCGCGCTGGGCCGCAACCCCGGGCGGCTGATCCCGGCCTGGCGCGACTGGGTCTCCAAGGCCGCCGAGGGCAGCCCGGTGCGCGGCATCAGCGAATCCGTGTGGAGCGACCCCTCGCCGGCGGAGAGCGGCGAGTTCGGGTACCACGAGTGGCTGCTGAACCTGGCGTTCGCCCGGTCGCCCGCCTGGTGGCTGCTCTGCCCGTACGACACGGCGGCGCTGGAGCCCGCCGTGGTGGAGTCGGCCCGGCGCTGCCACCCGATGCTCCTCAGCGAAGGGGCCCACGGGCCCAACGGCTCCTACGTCGAGGAGCCCTACGCCTTCCCCGAGCTCACCCCCGCCGCCTCCCCCCACCAGGAACTCTCCTACCAGCGGGGCCGGCTCCCCGCGGTCCGCGCCCACATCACGGCCTGCGCGACCCCGCACGGCCTGGGCGGCACCCGGCTGCGCGAACTGCTGATCGCCGCCTCCGAGATCGCCGCCAACAGCATCAAGCACGGCGGCGGCCGGGGCGTCCTGCGCACCTGGGTGGAGGACGCCGACCTGATCTGCGAGTTCCACGACTCCGGCCACCTCCGGGACCCGCTGGTCGGCCGGCTCCGGCCGACCGCCGACCAGATCGGCGGCCGCGGGCTCTGGCTGGTCCAGCAGCTCTGCGACCTCGTCCGGATCCGCTCCACCGCGGAGGCGGGCACCACCGTCCGCCTGCACACCCGGCTGCCCGAGTAGCCCGCCGGTCAGTGGTCCCGGAGCTCCGGGTCGGCGCGCACGGCGTACGGGACGAAGGTGCTGGTGTGCTCGTCGGCGGCGAGGGTGCGGCCGATGGCGGGGGCGGAGCGCTGCGGGCAGGCGGGGCGGTCGCAGACCTTGCAGCCGAGGCCGATGGGGGTGGCGCCGGACTCGTCCGCGAGGTCGAGCCCGGCGGAGTAGACCAGGCGGTGGGCGTGCCGGACCTCGCAGCCCAGGCCGATGGCGAAGGTCTTGCCGGGGCGCCCCCAGCCGCCGGGTGAGCGGGTGACGGCGCGGGCGGTCCACAGGTAGCGGCGGCCGTCGGGCATCGCGGCGACCTGGACGTGCACCCGGCCGGGGGCGGCGAAGGCGTCGTAGACGTTCCACAGCGGGCAGGTGCCGCCGGTGCGGGAGAAGTGGAACGGCGTGGCGGACTGCCGTTTGGAGACGTTCCCGGCCCGGTCGACGCGGACGAAGGAGAACGGCACCCCGCGCAGGCCGGGGCGCTGGAGGGTGGACAGGCGGTGGCAGACCGTCTCGTAGCCGACGCCGAAGTGGTCGGCGAGGTGCTCGATGTCGTAGCGGGAGCGTTCGGCCTCGGCGTGGAACGCCCGGTAGGGCAGCACGAGGGCGGCGGCGAAGTGGTTGGCGAGGCCGATCCGGGTGAGCGCGAAGGCGGTGGAGCCCTCGGGGCTGTCCTGGGCGGCGAGTTCGGACAGCAGCGCGTCGTGTTCCAGGTAGGCGAGCTGGGTGGCCATCCGGAACGCCTGCTGGCCGGGGCGCAGCCGGTCGGCCAGGTGCAGGGTGCGGGTCCGCCCGTCGTAGTGGTGCAGCTGCTCGCCGCCGGTGGCGATCCGGACCAGGTGCCCGTCGGCGAGCCGGGCGGCCAGGGCCTCCCGGACCCGGCCGGGCCGCACGCCGATCCGCTCGGCCGACCGCTCGGCCGCGGTGTCGAGGGCGTGCAGGTAGTTCTGCCGGCGGTAGAAGAACTCGCGGACCTGTTCGTGCGGGGTGCGGGCGTCGGGCGGGGCGCCCCGGTCGCCGGCCAGGACGGCGAGCTGCTCGGCGGTGTCCCGGCGGCCCCGGGCCAGGTCGGTGAGCAGCCGGGCCACGGCGGGCAGGCGGGTGGCGAGCTCGTCGAGTTCGCCGGGGGTGATCCGGCGGGCCGCGACCTCCTCGCCGAGGGCGTCGCGCAGTTCGGCGGTGAGCCGGGCCCGGTCGGGCGGGGCGAAGTAGCCGGCCTCGACGCCGAACGCCTCGGTGAGGCGCAGCAGGACGGGGACGGTGAGCGGGCGGGCGTCGTGCTCCAGCTGGTTGAGGTAGCTGGGCGAGAGTTCGAGGAGTCGGGCGAGGGCGGCCTGGCTGAGGCCGCGCTCCTCGCGCAGCCTGCGCAGCCGGGCGCCGGCGAACGCCTTTCCCATGGGTCACTCCCCCGTCCCGGCCGGGCCGTGCACCGGCCGCTCGTCGGCCGCCCGTCGGCCGCCCGTCGGCTTCTCGTCGGCCGCTTGTCGGCCACTCGTCGGCTTTTCGGTGCGGGAGCCTAGCCGGGAAGGCCGTCCGGCGGTCTTCGCAGGCTTCGCCGATCCGCCCGGAAGGCTTCGCAGAACGTGGCTCCGGTCCACCGGTGACGGCGGCGGAGCGCGGTGGAAGAGTCGGTGCCGCGGCCGGAAGGCGCAGTGAGCAGTCGCGAACCACCAGGTCGGTCACCGTGGTTCGGGCTGTCCGGGCCACCACGTCCCGCGGCACCGCGCCGCGGCCCGGCGTCGGCCGGCCGCCCGCCCACCTCGCGGTGAGAGGTGTCTCACATCCTTCGCAACCCATCTCTGGAGCCGGATCACCATGACCCAGTCGGTTCGACAGCAGCAGGAGCACCAGGCGGCCGCGCTCGAAGCCCGGTGGGCGTCCGATCCCCGCTGGGCGGGCATCGAGCGCACGTACACCGCCGAGGACGTGGTGCGCCTGTCGGGTTCGGTGCGCGAGGAGCACACCCTGGCCCGGCGGGGGGCCGAGCGGCTGTGGCGGCAGCTGCACGAGCGCGACTACGTGCACGCGCTGGGCGCGCTGACGGGCGGTCAGGCCGTGCAGATGGTCAAGGGCGGGCTGGAGGCGGTCTACCTGTCGGGCTGGCAGGTCGCGGCGGACGCCAACCAGGCCGGGCAGACCTACCCCGACCAGAGCCTGTACCCGGCGAACTCGGTGCCGCAGGTGGTGCGCCGGATCAACAACGCGCTGCTGCGCGCCGACCAGATCGACACCGCCGAGGGCAACGACGGCCCGGACTGGCTGGTGCCGATCGTCGCGGACGCCGAGGCGGGCTTCGGCGGCCCGCTGAACGCCTTCGAGCTGACCAGGGGCATGATCGCGGCCGGTGCCGCGGGCGTCCACTACGAGGACCAGTTGGCGTCCGAGAAGAAGTGCGGCCACCTGGGCGGCAAGGTCCTCGTGCCGACCGCCCAGCACGTGCGCACCCTGAACGCGGCCCGGCTGGCCGCCGACGTCGCCGACGTGCCGACCCTGGTCGTGGCCCGCACCGACGCGCTGGCCGCCAACCTGCTGACCAGCGACGTGGACGAGCGCGACGCGCGGTTCTGCACCGGCGAGCGCACCGCCGAGGGCTTCTACCGGGTCGAGCCCGGCATGGCCCCGGTCATCTCGCGCGGCCTGGCGTTCGCCCCGTACGCGGACCTGCTCTGGGTGGAGACCGGCACCCCGGACCTCGCCCAGGCCCGGGAGTTCGCGGAGGCGGTCAAGGCGCAGTACCCGGACAAGATGCTGGCCTACAACTGCTCGCCGTCCTTCAACTGGAAGGCCGCGCTGGACGACGACCGGATCGCCACGTTCCAGCGAGAGCTGGGCGCGATGGGCTACCGCTTCCAGTTCATCACGCTGGCGGGCTTCCACGCCCTCAACCACTCGATGTTCCAGCTCGCCAAGGGCTATGCCGAGCACGGCATGACCGCCTACGTCGAGCTCCAGGAGGCCGAGTTCGCCGCCGCCCCGGACGGCTACACCGCCGTGAAGCACCAGCGCGAGGTCGGCACCGGCTACTTCGACCTGGTCTCCACCGCGCTCAACCCGAACGCCGAGACGCTGGCGCTGACCGGCTCCACCGAGGCCGAGCAGTTCCACTGAGCCGCCCCGCGGCGGCCGCCCCGGCCCGGTCCGGGGGGCTCCACGGCCGCCGCCCGCCCCGCCCGGGGCCTCGTTGAGGGACGAGGCCCCGGGCCCCATCCCCTCCCCGCTTCCCGCCTCCCGCCTCCCGCCTCCTGGAGTACCGGATGAGTCCGACCAGCCGCACCGAGACCCCCTCCGGGGCCACCGTCGAGATCCTCGGCGAGCACGAGGACCGCTTCGAGGAGGTCCTCACCCCCGCCGCCCTGGCCTTCGTGGCCCGCCTGCACGAGGTCTTCGCCGCGCGCCGCACCGAACTGCTCGCCGAACGGGCCCGCCGGGCCGCCGAGTTGGCGAACGGCGGCACGCTGGACTTCCGCCCGGAGACGGCCGCCGTCCGGGCCGACGACAGCTGGCGGGTGGCCGGCGCCGGGCCCGGCCTGACCGACCGCCGGGTGGAGATCACCGGCCCGCCCGAGCGCCGGATGGCCGTCAACGCGCTCAACTCCGGCGCGCAGGTGTGGCTGGCGGACCTCGAGGACGCCACCTCCCCCACCTGGCACCACCTGATCACCGGCCAGCTCAACCTGATCGACGCCGTCGAGCGCCGGATCGACGACACCACCCCGGCGGGCAAGCGCTACCGGATCGGCGACGACCCCGCCACCATCGTGGTCCGCCCGCGCGGCTGGCACCTGGACGAGCACCACCTGCTGATCGACGGCCGTCCCGCCGTCGGCGCGCTGGTCGACTTCGGCCTCCACCTGTTCCACTGCGGGCAGCGGCAGATCGACCGCGGCCACGGCCCGTACTTCTACCTCCCCAAGCTGGAGAACCACCTGGAGGCCCGGCTCTGGAACGAGGTCTTCACCCACGCCCAGGCCGCCCTCGGCATCCCGCACGGCACGATCCGCGCCACCGTGCTGATCGAGACCATCACCGCCGCCTTCGAAATGGACGAGATCCTCTACGAACTGCGGGACCACGCCGGGTTGAACGCCGGCCGGTGGGACTACCTGTTCTCGCTGATCAAGAACTTCGCCCAGGCCGGGCCGCGGTTCGTGCTGCCCGACCGGGCCACCCTGACCATGACCCAGCCCTTCCTGCGCGCCTACACCGACCTGCTGGTGCGCACCTGCCACCGGCGCGGCGCGCACGCGATCGGCGGGATGGCGGCGGCGCTCCCGCAGCGCGACCCGGCGGCCGACGAGGCCGCGCTGACCCGGGTCCGGATCGACAAGGAGCGGGAGGCCGGGGACGGCTTCGACGGCTCCTGGGTCGCCCACCCCGCCCTGGTCGACACCTGCCGCACCGCCTTCGACACCGTCCTCGGCGCCCGCCCGCACCAGCTCGACCGCACCCGCGAGGACGTCCACGTCACCGCCGCCGACCTGCTCGCCGTCCACCGGCTGACCGCCGGCCTGCCGACCGAGCAGGGCCTGCGCGCCAACGTCGCCGTCGCGCTGCGCTACCTGACGGCCTGGCTGGGCGGCACCGGCGCGGTCGCGGTGTTCGGGCTGATGGAGGACGTCGCCACCGCCGAGATCGCCCGCTGCCAGCTCTGGCAGTGGCAGCACCACCGCACCCGGCTCACCGGCGGCTCGCTCGCCACCCCGGACACCGTCCGGCGGCTGATCGACCTCGAACGGGCCGCGCTGCTCGCCGAGGGCGCCGACCCGGCCCGGCTCGACGACGCGGTGCGGGTCCTGGAGGAGACCGCGCTGGGCACCGAGCTGCCCGCCTTCCTCACCACCGCCGCCTACGCCCGCCACCTGGTGCGCACCGCCGCCCCGGCGGCCTGAACCCGAAGGGCCCTCCGCATGAACGACATCCGCCGGGTCGCCGTCGTCGGCGCCGGACAGATGGGCTCCGGCATCGCCGAGGTCTTCGCCCGCGCCGGACTCGACACCGTCGTCTGCGAGAACGGACCACGGGCGCTGCGGGCCGCCCGCCGCCGCATCGACCGCTCGCTGCACCGGGCCGTCGAACGCGGCCGGATCGGCGAGGAGCAGCGCACCGACGCCTGGGCGCACCTGCTGTTCGCCGACGGCCTCGACGCCCTGGCCGACCGCCAGCTCGTCGTCGAGGCCGTGGTCGAGGACGAGCGGGCCAAGACCGGGGTGCTCCGCGCCCTGGACGAGGTGCTGGCCGCCGAGGACGCGGTGCTGGCCACCAACACCTCGGCCCTCCCGGTCACCCGGCTCGGCATCGCCACCGGACGTGCCCCGTACGTCCTGGGCCTGCACTTCTTCAACCCGGCGCCGGTGATGCCGCTGGTCGAGCTGGTCCCCTCGCTGCACACCGCGCCGGCCGTCCTGGACCGGGTGGAGACCTTCGCCCGGGACGTGCTGGGCAAGCACGTCGTCCGCTCCCGCGACCGGGCCGGGTTCGTCGTCAACGCCCTGCTGGTCCCCTACCTGCTCGCGGCGATCCGGATGGCCGAGGCCGGCCACGCCGGCGCCGCGGACATCGACACCGCCATGGTGCACGGCTGCGCCCACCCGATGGGCCCGCTCGCCCTGGCCGACCTGATCGGCCTGGACACCGTCGAGGCCATCGCCCGCGCCCTGTACGAGGAGTACAAGGAGCCGCTGTACGCCCCGCCCCCGCTGCTGTCCCGGATGGTCGAGGCCGGGCTGCTCGGCCGCAAGAGCGGCCGGGGGTTCCACCCGCACCCGGAGGTGTGAGCGGGCGCGGCCCCGCAGGTCACGTGGCCTGCCGCGGTTCGGGCTTCAGCTGCTCCGCGCGGCGGTCGAGGGCGCCCGGCGGCCGGTCGCGGGGCCGCTCGGTCCGGCGTCCTCCTGCGGGGTCAGCCCGACGGCCTCCGCGCCGTCGGCCGTCATCGTGCGGGGCGGCGGGTTCCGGCTCACCGGGCCGGGCCCCCTTCGACGGCGGCGCCCGGGCCCGCCGGGGCGAGCGGAGCCGGGGCTTCGCGCGCGACCGGGGCCTCGAAGGCGACCGGGGCTTCGAAGGCGGCCCGGCGGGCGGCGCGGCGGAAGACGGCGAGGACGGCGGGGCCGACGACCAGGACGGCCAGGCCGGTGGTGACGGCGCGGCCGGTGTCCCAGCCGAGCGAGGTGGCCAGGTCGAACAGCAGGTAGCGGTGCCACTGCTCGGTGAACGGCAGGCCGGGCAGGTAGGCGATCGAGCTGTGCGGGTCCAGCGAGAACGGCCAGAACGACAGGTTCAGCAGGAAGCCGAACAGGTAGCCGGAGAGCGCCCCGTACCCGGCGAGCAGCAGGACCTCGGCCCGGCCGCGCAGCCGGGGCAGCAGACCGGCGAGCAGGCCGACGAACGCGCAGCCGAACATCTGGTAGGGCATCCACGGGCCGACGCCGCCGGTCAGCAGCGCGGACGCGAACAGCGAGGTGCAGCCCAGGGTGAAGCCGAAGCCGGGGCCGAAGACCCGCCCGGCGAGGACGAGCAGGAAGAAGACAGTCTCCACGCCCGCGGTGCCGGCCCCCAACGGGCGCAGGCCCGCGTTGACGGCGGACAGCACGCCGAGCATGGCCAGCGCCTTGGCGTCGATGCCGCCGGAGGCGATCTCGGAGACCACCACGGCCAGGACCAGCACCAGCAGCGCGCCGAAGATCAGCGGCGGCGCGTACGCGGACCCGAACCGGCCCGGCGCCACGACGAACGGCCAGGTGAAGGCCACCAGGCCGACGAAGGAGGCCAGCGCGACGACGAGGCGGGCCCGGCCGGGCACCCGGACGGCGACCCGGGCGGCGCTCACCGGGCGGCCCGGGCGGCGTCGAGGGCCGAGCCGACCTGGCGGACGGTCAGGTAGGGCAGCGGGGCGAGGACCTTGGCGGTCTGCGGGGCGAAGGTGGGCGAGGCGGTGATCACCTCGGCGGTGGGGCCGTCGGCCACCACCTCCCCCTCGGCCATCACCATCACCCGGTCGGCCGCCGCGGCGACGAACTCGACGTCGTGGGTGGACACCACGACGGCGTGCCCCTCGGCCGCGAGCCGGTCGACCACGCCGATCAGGGCCTCCTTCGCCCGGTAGTCCAGGCCGCGGGTGGGCTCGTCGAGCAGCACGACCCGTGGGGCGGCGGCGAGTTGGACCGCCAGCACGAGGGAGAGTTTCTGCCCCTCGGAGAGGTCGCGGGGGTGGAGGCCGTCGGGGATGCCGGGGGCGAGGCGGTCCAGGACCGCCCGGGTCTCCGGCCCGGGGGCGGCGGCGTCCCGGTCGCTCTGGGCGAGTTCGGCCCCCACGGTGTCCAGGTAGAGCAGGTCGGTCGGGGTCTGCGGGACGAGTCCGACCAGCCGCCGGGCCTCGGCGGCGGAGACCCGCTTGGGGTCGACGGGCTTCCCGCCGGACGCGCCGGTCGTGCCGACGGTGCCGCCCTGGCGCGGCCCCGAGCCCTGGAGGGCCCACAGCAGCGAGGACTTGCCGGAGCCGTTGCGTCCCATCAGCGCGGTGACCTCGCCCGCCCGCAGGTAGAGGCTCACCTCGCGGACGGCGAGCACCGGGCCGTGGCGCACGACGATCCGCTCGGCGGTGAGCACCGTCCCGCCCACGGCTCCGGTGCGGCGCGGCGGCGGGACGGGGTGCGCGGCCAGTTCCCCGCGCAGCGGGGCGGCGGCCCGGCGGGCGTCGCGCACCGACAGCGGCAGCGGCTCCCAGCCCGCCAGCCGGCCCAGGTCGACGACCGGCGGGGCGATCGCGGTGTCCCGGAAGACCTCGGCCGGGAGCCCGTCGCGGACGGTGCCGTCGCCGGGCAGGTACACCACCCGGTCCGCGTACTGGACCACCCGTTCCAGCCGGTGCTCGGCCAGCAGCACGGTGACGCCCAGGTCGTGCACCAGCCGGGTGACGGCGGCCAGCACCTCCTCTGCGGCGGTCGGGTCGAGCGCGGAGGTCGGCTCGTCCAGCACCAGGACGCGCGGGTGCGCGGTGAGCACCGAGCCGATCGCCACCCGCTGCTGCTGGCCGCCGGAGAGCTCGTGCAGCGCCCGGTAGCGCAGCTCGGCCAGGCCGAGCAGGTCGAGCGTCTCCTCGACCCGCTTGCGCATCACCTCCGGCGGGACGGCCAACTGCTCCATCGCGTAGGCGAGTTCCTCCTCCACCGTGTCGGTGGTGAACCCGGCCGGCGGGTCCTGCCCCACCACGCCGACCACGTCGGCGAGTTCGCGCGGCGGGTGGTGCGCGGTGTCCCGGCCGT
Organism: Kitasatospora sp. SolWspMP-SS2h; assembly: GCF_003259315.1. GTDB lineage: Bacteria > Actinomycetota > Actinomycetes > Streptomycetales > Streptomycetaceae > Kitasatospora > Kitasatospora fiedleri. The sequence continues at coordinate 30,849 of NZ_QLLT01000003.1, forward strand.
CGACCGTCACCCGGCCGTGCAGGGTGCCGCCGGTGAAGTGCGGCACCAGGCCGTTCACCGCCCCCAGCAGCGTGGACTTGCCCGCGCCGGTCCGACCCACCACCAGGCACAACTCGCCCTCCGGGATCGTCAGTCCGACGTCCCGCAGGACCGGCTCGGACGCGCCGTCGTACACCACGGAGACCCGGTCGAAGCTGATCACTTGGCCACCTCGGGGTGCGTGCGGTCGATGTCGGTGGAGGGACCGGCGCCGCGCGGCCCGAGCAGGGCGGCGGGAGCCGGACGCCGGCCGGGCGGCGGGGCGAGCACCCCGGCCGCGGCGGCGATCAGCAGGGCCAGCACGGGAACGGCCGGCAGGGTGGGCCAACTCAGCGGGTAGAGCGACGGGTTGAGGTCGGTGGCGTCGTAGCCGACCGTGACGCACAGCAGGACGGCGGCGGCCACCCCGCACCCGGCCACACCCCACTCGGCGGCCCGCCACGGGTCCGGCCGGTAGGTGGTGCGCCGCACCCGGCGACCGCCCAGCGCCAGGCCGGCCAGGCAGAGCGCCGACCCGGCCGCCAGCGCGGGCAGGCCCAGCCAGGCCGGGGCCGTCCCGTCCAGCAGCCCGTACATGCCGGTGCACAGGCCGCACATGCCGAGCAGCATCAGCGCCCCGGTCAGCCTGCGCGAGGCCCGGGTGGCGGTGCCGGAACGGCCGTAGCCGCGCGAGTCCATGGCGGCGGCCAGCCGCAGCGAACGCTCCAGCGCGTCCTCCAGCACCGGGACGACGATGCCGCGCAGCGCGCGGACCCCCTTGCCGCGCCCGGCCCGCAGCCGCCGGGCCCGCGCGACGCGCTGCACGCTCTGCACCAGCTGCGGCGCGACGCTGAGCGCCACGGTGACGGCGACGCCCAGCTCGTACAGCGCGCCCGGCAGGACCCGCAGGGCGCGCTTGGGGTTGGCCAGGGTGTTGGCCGCGCCGATGCAGCACAGCAGGCAGGCCAGCCGCAGCCCGTCGGTGGCGGCGGACAGGGTCGCCTCCAGCGAGACCGGGCCGCCGATCTGGATGCCCGCGTACCAGGCGGGGGTGGGGAGGTGCGGCAGGGTGAGGATCAGGTGGTCGTCCGGGGTGATGCCGGTGGCGAAGACGCAGCGGAAGGCGACCCGGATCGCCACCACGGTCAGCGCCAGCCACAGGTAGTACGTGAAGCCGCGCGCCCACGGTGCCTCCGTCCGGCGGGCGGTGACGACGTAGCCGAGCACGGCCAGCACCAGGAACAGCAGCAGCGGGTTGGTGGTGCGGCTGGCGGCGGTGGCCATGGCGAGCGCCCAGATCCACCACGCGACCGGGTGCAGGTCGCGCGGGACCCGGCGGAAGGCCGGGGCGGGAGCGGGAGCGGAACCGGCCGGGGCGGGACCTGGAACGGCCGGGGCGGGAGCGGCCGAAGCGCGAGCGGTCGGGGCCGGTTTCTTCGGCACCGGGTCACTCGGCCCGTCGGCGGCGGCGCAGCGCGGTGACGGCCGCGGCGGTGCCGAGGGCGGCCACGAGTCCGATCCCGACGACGGCCGGGACGATCGATCCCGCCGACCGGCGGGCGGCGGTCGCCGGGGCGGCGTCCACCGCCACGGGCTGCCCGCTCGCCGCCGACGGGGCGGCGGACGGCGGGGCCGCGGCGGTGGACGGTGCCCCGGCCGCGCCGTCGGTGGCGGGGGCCGAGGGGGCGCCCTGGCTCTCCTGGGCCGCCGGCGGCGCGGTGCCGGTCCCGTCGGCCGGCGACGGGGAGGCCGCCGCCGCGCCGCCGGTACTCCCGGCCGACCCACCGCCGGCCGGTCCACCGCCGGTGGTCCCCCGGCCTGCGCTGCCCCCTGCGGTGCCGCCGCTGCCGGTGCCGCCGGACGTCCCGCCGCCCGAGGTGCCGCCGCCGTTCGCGAGCGGGGTCGGCTTGGGCGCGGTGGTCTGGGTGGTGCCGCCGGGGGTGGTGTTGTGGGCCCGGACGGTGTCGGGCGAGAAGGTCGGGCGGCCCTCGGTGCCCTCGATGTCGGTCCCGCCGAAGATCCACAGGTCGACGCTGCCCGGTGCCGGGTGGTAGCTCATCGCGCCCAACTGACTGTAGGACCAGGTGTTCTGTCCCGGGTCCGCGTGCCAGTACGACCAGTACGCGGTGGCGGGCGGCGTGAGGACGCACTTCTCCTGGGCCGGGGTCGGGTACTGGGTGCCGCCCTGGTGGCCGCTGTAGCCGATCCGGCAGATGAAGGCGGGGCCGTCGTGCTGGGTGCCGGTGGTCTTCCAGCCGCCCTGGTTGAGCAGCTGGTAGCCGGTGGTCGGCGTGGTGCCGCAGGAGCGCAGCAGCGGACCGCCCCAGTGGCTGAAGTCGACCGCCAGCACCACGCCCGAGGTGGTGGTGCACTGCTCGATCGGCAGCGCCGTGGCGGCGGCCGGGGTGGCCCCCGGGCCCAGGCCGACCAGGACGAGGGCGAGGGCGGCGCAGCCGGACGCGGCGCGCGCGGCGAGCCGGCGGATCACCGGTGCCTGCCCGCGCCCGGGGCGTTGCGCCGGCGGGTGGCGACCAGGACGGCACCGCCCGCGGCGGCGAACAGCAGGCCGGGGACGACCAGTTCCAGGACGTCGGTACCGGTGAACGCCAGCCCGTCCGGGCCGGTGCCGTCGGTACCGGCACCGCCCGCCGGTGCCCCGGGGCCCCCCGGAAGACCGCCCGCTCCCGCGCCGGTGCCGGCGCCGGTACCGGTGCTCGGCGAGGGCGCCGGGGCCGACCCGGACGGGCCGTCGGACGACGGGGAGGCCGGGGACGAGGGGGACGGCGAGGCGGAGTCCGACCCGGACGACGACGGCGACGGCGACACCGACTGCGACACCGACGGCGACGGCGACGGCGAGGCGGACTGCGACACCGACGGCGACGGCGAGCCGGTCGGCGCGGTGCCGCCGAGGTCGCGGTGGAGCGTCCCGAAGGAGAGGCCGGTCGCGCCGCCGATCGCTTGGGTGGAGGCGCGGACGTCGGAGCCCTGCTGCCCGGTGGAGGCGACGTTGAAGCCGCCGTCGGCGTTCTGCTCGGCCGCGAGGAACTCGACGGCCTTGGCGATCCGTTCCGCGTGGGCGGACCGGCGGAGCGTCAGTCCCTGGACGGCGAGCGCGGCGGAGTTGGTGGAGTCGCCGGCCGCTCCGGGGAAGCCGCCGTCCGGGAGCTGCTGGGCGGCCAGCCAGGCGAGGCCCTTGTCGACGGCCCGGGCCGCCTCGTCGCCGGGGACGAGCGCGAGCGCCATGACGGCCATCGCGGTGCTGTCCACGTCGGAGTCGCCGGAGGCGGGGATCAGGCTGGGCCAGGAGCCGTTGGCGGCCTGGAGGCCCTTCAGGTAGGCGAGGGGCGCGGCGGCGTGCTCGGCGTCGCCGGCCCGCAGCTGGGCCATGACGCCGAGCGACTGGGAGAAGACCGAGGTGGCCCAGAGGTAGTTGCCCTGCGCGGCGCAGCCGTTGTCGGCGTCGGCGTGGTCGCAGACGGCCTGGTCGAGGGCGGCGATCAGGTCGTGGCCGCCGAAGGCGTGCGGGTCGCGGCCGACGATCTCGGCGAGCAGCGCCTCCTTGCCGACGGAGCCGCCGCCCACGTACTCGGTGCCGACGGCCGTCCAGTCGTTGACGGTGCGTCCGCTGCCGTCGGTGCCCTGCCGGTCGAGGAAGTCGACGATGCGGCGCAGCGCCGCGTCGTCGGTGCCGGTGGCGGCGAGCGCGTAGGCGGCGTCGATGGTGAGGCCGAAGTCGGCGAACCCGGAGTCGGGGAAGGCCTCGTAGTAGTGCCCGTCCAGCAGGCGGGCCGGGTCGGTGAGGTAGGCGCCGCCCTTGGCGAGGTCGGGCGTCCGGCCGGGCTGGGGGGTGCCCGGCGCGGTCGGGCCGAGGTCGTGGGTGACCGTCAGCGGGTCGGTGCCGGTCAGGGCGAGGATGGCCTGTTCGGTGGCGGCCGGGTCGGAGTCGGGGGTCCACGCGTCGGTGGCGAAGCCGCCGTCCGGGTTCTGCCGGGCGGCGAGCCAGGTGGCGGCCTGCCCGGTGGGGCGGCCGGCGGCCCTGAGTCCCTGGGCGGCCCCGGCGGTGCTGGAGGTGTCGCCGCCGGAGGCGCCGGCGTAGGGGAGGTAGGAGCCGTCGGGCTGCTGGCTCGCGGCGAGTTGGGCGGTCGCCCGTTCCACCGCCGGTTCGTGTCCGCCCGCCGCGTGCAGGGCCAGGACGGCGAGGGCGGTGGTGGACGGGTCGGACTCGCAGTACTCCCCGGCGCCGATCATGGCACCGGAGATCCCGCCGTCGGCGCACTGGAGGACGGTGAACCGGTCGAGCGCGGCGGGCGGCACGGTGGCGTTGGCCCGCAGCAGGGCCAGGACGGCGAGGCTCTGGGTCCAGGGCGAGGCCGCGCCGCGGAAGTCGCCGGCGGCGGTGCACTGCCCGTTCTCGCCGGCGGCGGTGCAGACGTGGTCGGTGAGGGCGGCGATCAGGTCGTGGCCGCCGAACGCGCGCGGGTCGCCGCCGGTGCTCTCGGCGACGAGGGCGAGCAGGGCCGCCGCCCGGGTGTCGGGCGCGCCGTTCGGGCCGTCGGGCAGGAGGAAGTCGTCGGTGTGGGCCTGGAGGAAGGCCACCACCTTGCGCAGGGCCGGGTCCTGGGTGCCGGCGGCGGCGAGGGCGACGGCGGTGAGGGCCGTGCGCGGGTAGTCGGGGCCCTCGAAGGCCCAGTTGCCCAGGTAGCTGCCGTCGACGAGCTGCCCGGCGAGCCAGGCGGCCGCGGCGGCGGGGTCGCCCGTCGCGGGCGGCGGGCCGGTCGGGCTCGGCGAGGACGCACCGGACGGCGAGGCGGACGCGGAGGCCGACGCGGACGGCGAGGCGGAGGCCGACTCGGACGCGGCGGGCGAGGGACTGGCGCTGTTCTTGGCGCGCACCGAGTCCGGGGTGAAGGCGGGGCCGCCGCTGGTGCCGCCGATGTCGGTGCCGCCGTAGACCCACGCCTCGACCTCGCCGGGCTTGGGCTTCTGTCCGTCCGCGCCGAACTGGCTGTAGGACCAGGTGTCCTGGCCGGGGGCGGCGATCCAGTACGACCAGTAGGCGGTGGCCTGCGGGGTGTTGACGCAGGGTTCCTCGGCCGGGGTCGGGTACTGGGCGCCGTTGCCGAAGGTGCTGCTGCCCAAGCGGCAGATGAAGGCGGGGCCGTCGTGCTGGGTGCCGGTGGTGGTGAACCCGGCGTTGTGCAGCAGGTTCATGCCGGTGGTGGGGTGGGCGTCGCAGCCTCGTACGACGCCGCCGCCCCAGTGGCCGAAGTCGACGGCGACGATCGCGCCGGTGGTGGCGGTGCAGTCCTCGATCGGGTCCGCCGCGGCCCGGCCGGGGTGGCCGAGGACGAGCGTGGCGCCGGCGGTGACCGCGAGGGCGGCGGCGAGGGCCGGCGGCGTCAGCCGTCGGTCTCCTCGTCCGTGGCGCGCGAGCGTGTTGGTGACCCTCACCGGCGGTTCTCCCCGTGGTAGGCCGAGGCGGGGTCGACGGTGCGGCGGGCGGCCCCGGACGAGGAGGTCGGCCTGGCACCGCGTCGTAGTCCGCGACGACGCATCTGCTGCTGACGAACCCCTCGGCGCAGGCATTCCGGCTCATCCGGCCCCGGAGGGCGGATCTACGGTTGCGGGTCAGCGCCGGATTCGGACCGGCTTCCCCTGACTGCCGAGGGTGAAAAACCCGTTCATCAGACCATGGTGCGCGACGGGGAGTCAACGGGGAGTCATGTCGCCTGCGCCACCTCCCCGCTCCGCTCCCCGTGCGGTAGCGTCCCGGGTGGCCGCGTGGGGGAACCCGGTGCGAATCCGGGGCTGACGCGCAGCGGTGTGGGGCTCTCCGGCGCCCCGAGCCCGAATGCCCGCCGGCCGCGCACCACGAGCGAAAGCCAGCCCACGCGATCCGGGCGGCGGCCGCCCGCCAGCACGCGGCCCGCCAGCGGAGCCGCGCGCCCGGGACCGGTCGGCGCCCGCCGTCCAAGGAGACCCACCGTGTCCCTCCGCTCCGCCTCCGCCCCCGCCGCCGTGTTGGCGACCGGCGTCGTCCTGCTGTCCGCCGTCCCGGCCTCGGCGACCGCCACCCCGGCCCAGATAGCGACCTCCAAGAGCACCGGCGTCACGTACCTGAAGTCCCTGCAGGCCGCCGACGGGAGCTACGTCACCTCCGGCGGGCTCTCGAACGAGTGGGCGTTCAGCGCGTTCGCCGCCGCCGGGACGGCCGCCGTCGACGTGACCCCCGGCGGGGACGCCACCAAGAACGCGCGCACGGTCTACCGCGGCCAGCTCGCCGCGAGCACCTGGCCCGGCTCCTCGCCGGTCGTCACCGACTACGAGCGGGCGGTCCTCAACTCCTACGCGGCGGGCATCGACCCGGCCCGGATCGGCGCCGGCCGCAACCTGATCGCCGACCTCGCCGCCTACTGGCAGACCGCCGAGCCCGGCTACTGGGGCCCGTCCGCCAACTTCAACGGCACCGTCTTCGGCCTGCTCGCCCTCGGCGGGGCGAAGACCCAGGCCGGCGCGCAGCGCGTCCCGCAGGCGCTGCTGAACTCCTCGGTGGCCGCCGTGCGCGCCAACCAGCACACCGACGGCGGCTGGAACTACGGCAAGGCCGCGGGCGACCCGACCGCCCTCGCCCAGGGCTCTGACATCGACATGACGGGTGCCGCCATGGCCTCGCTCTGCGTCGGCGGCGTCCCCACCACGGACGCGGCGGTCGTCGCCGCGAAGAACTTCCTCAAGGGCAAGCTGCTCTCCTCCGGGGCCTTCAACTCGATGTTCGGCGCCAACACCGACTCCAACGGCTGGGCCGTCTCCGGCCTGAACGCCTGCGGCCTCAACCCGCAGGGCACGGACTTCACCAGCGGCACGGGCAAGACCCCGGTGGACTACCTGATCGCCCAGCAGTTCAAGCCCGGCGGCGGCTTCAAGTACCTGTCCACCGACACCTCGCCGTCCCCGTACGCCTCGGTCGACGGCCTGCGCGCGGTGGCCGGTGCGGGCTTCACCGCCGCCCCGCCCGTCCCCGTCACCTCCGGGGCCCCCACCTGGGTCGCCACCTCCGCGTTCACCTCCGGCACCGCCGCCCGGATCGCCCTGGTCGTGGACAACGGCACCGCCGGGGCGCTGAAGGTCTGCGCCGTCACCCTGACCCCGACCGGGACCACCACCACGCTGGGCGCCGTCCTGGACGCCGCCGCCACCGCCGCCCCGAGCGGCTGCGTCACCTCCGTCACCCCCTCCACCGGCAGCGGTACGGTCACCGCGGTCAACGGCACCGCCAACGCGGGCGCCAACAGCTGGAAGGTCAGCCTGGACGGCGGCGCCGCCACCGCCGCGACCCGGGCCACCGCGGTCGGCGTCGGCGACACGGTCTCCCTGCGCTACGGCGGCTGAACCACCCTCGGCCACCCGCGGCCGCTCGCGCCGCGCTCCGGGCACGGCGGCCGGGCGGGCGGAGCCTCGCTCCCGCGAGAACCGAGAACCGAGAACCGAGAACACGGCACCGCACGGGAATTCACCGAACAGCAGGGGGACGCGATGAACAGGTCCGGGTACCTCGCGGGCTGCTACGTGGCGCTGGTGGGAACGCTGGCGGCGCTGGGCGGGCTGCGCGAGGACGGGCGGTACTACCTCGCGGCGGTGGTGCTGACCCTGCCGGTCGGTCTCGTCGCGGTGCCGGGCGTCTACCTGCTGCGCGGCCTGGCGACCGGCCTCGGCGGGCTGGTCGCCGACACCGTGCGGCCGGACGGCGGCGAGCCGGGCTGGCTGACCGCCGTGGGCACGGTCGGCAACACCGTCCTGTTCACCGCCGCCGGGCTCGGCACGGTCCTGCTCGTCGCCCGCCTGGTCGGACGGCGGCGACGGCGGGCCGCCGCGCCCTGATCGGTCCGGCGCCACCGGTGCCCCGTCCCCGGCCCCGTGTCCGGGGTCGGGGCACCGGCGTTCCCCGGCTCAGGGCGCGGTGATGCCCGGCTGCGCGCCGGCGCCGAAGGACCAGCCCTCGACCTCGCCGGGCGCCGGGTTGTAGCTCCCGGCGCCGAGGCTGCTGTAGGTCCAGGCGGTGCCGTGCTGGGCGTGCCAGTACGACCAGTACGCGCTGCCGCTGGGGTTGGTGCAGGTCGTCGGCAGGCTGTTGATCGTGCAGACGAAGCCGGGGTAGCGCGGGTGGAAGGCGTACGAGAACCCGGCGCCGGTGAGCGCCGCCAGGCCGCTGGCCGGGTCGCCCGGGGCGCAGCCGGTCTGGATGCCGCCGCCGAGGGCGGTGAAGTCGACCACGACGGTGACGCCGGTGGTGCCGGAGCAGGCCGCCGCCTGCGCCTGGGGGGCCTGGACGGCGGAGACGCCGAGCAGGCCGGCGGTCAGCGCCGTCGCGGCGGCGATCGAGCCGAGGACGCGGCGGGCCGGACGGGCGGGGGCGAGGGTGTCGCTCATGCGGGTGCTCCTTGTTTCGGGGGCCGGTCGGCCAGGGCGTTCAGTGGTCAGGGCGTTCCGTGGTCAGGGCGTTCAGTGGGCGGCGGGGCAGGCGAGGACGGGCGCGGCGCGGCGGGCGCCGTGCGCGGAGAGGGCGACCAGCGGGGTGGCGCTCAGGCCGAGGACCGCCTGGGCGGTGGCGCGGGCGGCGTTGCCCGGGTCGAAGCCGGTGGCGTCGTAGGCGACCGCGCCCCGGACGGCCGGGGCGGCGGAGCAGCCCTGCTGGAGCTTGACCAGGGCGCTCCAGCCCTTGAGCCCGGCGACGGGGCGTCCGGTGGAGAGCAGGGTCTGGGTGGCCAGTCCGGTGCTGTTGGCGTTGGAGGTGGCGGCCCCGGCCGCGGCGAAGCCGCCGTCGGCGTTCTGGTGCTTGCTCAGCCAGTCGAGTCCGGCGGCGGCCTTCGCGGCGCGCCCGGTGGCGGCGAGGGCCTGGACGGCGAGCGCGGTGGCGTCCGGGTCGGCGGTGCAGGCGGCCTGGCCGAAGGAGGCCGGGAACCCGCCGTCCGCGCACTGGCTGCCGGCCAGGAAGTCGACGGCGGCGGCCGGGGCCCCGGCGGGGGTGCGGGTGAGGGCGATGACGGCCAGGGACTGGCCGAAGGAGTTGCTGTAGTCGCCCCACTGGGAGCGGTCGGAGAAGCGGCCGGCGGCCGTCTGGAGGGAGCGCAGGCGGGCCGGGAGGTCGACGCCGCCGAAGGCGGCCGGGTTCTCGCCGCGGACTTCGGCGGTGAGCAGCAGTTTGGCGGTGGCCCCGGCGTACGCCTCGGTGGTGCCGTCGCCCAGGTAGCCGGCGGTGTTCTCCGGCCGGGCGAGCCAGGCGGTGGCGCGGGCGGCGGCCGTGTCGGAGCCGTGGGCGGCGGCGAAGGCCAGCACGGCGTCGGCGGTCAGCCCCTGGTCGGGGTAGGCGGTGCCGTCGAAGACGGTCTCGAAGTGGTCGCCGTCGACGAGTTGGCGGGCCAGCCAGCCCGCGGCGGCGGCGTCCGGCCGGAGGGTGGCGGCGCCGGCGGGGGCCGGGGCGGTGCCGGCGGGGGCCGGGGCGGCCTGGGCGGTGCCGGCCGCGGGGAGCGTCACCGCGAGGGCGAGCCCGGGTACGGCGAGCAGGCGCAGGGGGCGGCGGAGCACGGTCATGGAGAGCCTTTCCGAACCTGCGCGCGGGGCCCGGAGGAGGTGGCGCGCGGCGGCTCAGCCCTCGGAGCTCCGGCCCGCAGACCACGACGGGAGGAGTGGACGTACACCTCCGCCACCGGGTGATCGGGCTCGCCGTCGACAGCCGTCGACGGCCTACCGTTGCGGGTCAGCGCCGGATTCGGACCGGACTTCCCCCGACGGCGGAGTCAGGAAACATGACGGCCCATCATGGCGAGGCCCGAAACACCGGGTCAAGGGCGCGTGCGTCACTCCCGCCGGTCCCGCCCCTCCCGGGCCGCTCCCCGTTCCTTCGCGGGATTCGCAGGTTTCGCAGTTTCGCAGCCCCGGCAGGTGCGGATTCGGCAGTGTGGCCTGCTGGACCGCCCGCGGCGCGACCGGCAGTCTCGATCATGCGAACCCCAGCAGCCGACGCCTCCGAGGAGTCCCGTGATCGAGCACCGCGTCCGTGTCCACCCCAGCGCCGACCGCCTCCCGCGCGAGGACCAACTCGCCTGGAAGCTGGCCGAGGTGGCCGCCGGCACCGAGGAACTGGAGACGGCCGGCGTGGACATGGCCGTCAACCGGGTGATCGACAACGCCGCGGTGGCCGTCGCCTCGCTGCTGCGCCGGCCGGTGGCGGTGGCCCGCGCCCAGGCCACCGCGCACCGGGCCGCGCTCCCGGGCGCCTCGGTGTTCGGCAGCGGCACCCGGGTCTCCCCGGAGTGGGCGGCCTGGGCCAACGGCACCGCCGTGCGCGAACTCGACTTCCACGACACCTACCTGGCCGCCGACTACTCGCACCCCGGCGACAACGTCCCGCCGCTGCTGGCCGTCGCCCAGCACACCGGCCGCACCGGCGCGGACCTGCTGCGCGGCGTCGTCGCGGCGTACGAGGTGCACGTCGCCCTGGTCAAGGGCATCTGCCTGCACGCGCACCGGATCGACCACGTCGCGCACCTGGGCGCGGCCACCGCCTGCGGCCTCGGGGCGCTGCTGCGGCTGCCGACCGAGGTGACCTACCAGGCCGTCCAGCAGGCGGTGCACACCACCACCGCCACCCGGCAGTCCCGCAAGGGCGAGATCTCCAGCTGGAAGGCGTACGCCCCCGCGTTCGCCGGGAAGGCCGCGGTGGAGGCGGTGGACCGGGCGATGCGCGGCGAGACCTCGCCGTCGCCGGTCTACGAGGGCGAGGACGGCTTCCTGGCCTGGATGCTGGACGGCCCGTCCGCCGACTACGGGGTGCTGCTGCCGGGGCCGGGCGAGCCGCGCCGGGCGATCCTGGACACCTACACCAAGGAGTACTCGGCCGAGTACCAGGCCCAGGCGATCATCGACCTGGCCCGGCGGCTGCGCGAGAAGGCCGGCCCGCTGGAGCGGGTGCGCTCGGTCGTCCTGCACACCAGCCACCACACCCACCACGTGATCGGCTCCGGCGCGAACGACCCGCAGAAGTACGACCCGACCGCGAGCCGCGAGACGCTCGACCACTCGATCCCGTACATCCTGGCCGTCGCCCTGGAGGACGGCGGCTGGCACCACGAGCGCTCCTACGCCCCCGAGCGGGCCGGGCGCCCGGAGACCGTCGCGCTGTGGCGCAAGGTCAGCACGGTCGAGGACCCGGAGTGGACCCGCCGCTACCACGACCCCGACCCGGAGCGCCGGGCCTTCGGCGGACGCGTGGTGATCACGCTGGACGACGGCTCGGTCGTCGAGGACGAGCTGGGCGTGGCCGACGCCCACCCGGCCGGGGCCCGGCCCTTCGACCGGCCCGCCTACCAGGGCAAGTTCCGCACCCTCGCCGAGGGCGTCGTCTCCCCCGCCGACCAGGACCGCTTCCTGGCCGCCGCGGCGGGCCTCGCCGAACTCGGGGCCGCCGACCTGGGCGAGCTGTTCCCGGCCGTGGACACCGAAGCGGTGCGCGCCTTCGACGCGACCCTGCCGAAGGGCCTGTTCTGATGCTGCACACCCGCACCACCCCCGCCCAGCGCCGCCGGGCCTTCCGCGAACAGCTCGCCTCCGGCCGGCTGCTGCGCCTGCCCGGCGCGATCAACCCGCTCTCCGCCCGCCTGATCCAGGACCTGGGCTTCGAGGCCGCGTACCTGTCCGGCGCGGTGCTCGCCGCCGACCTCGGCCTGCCCGACATCGGCCTCGCCACCGTCACCGAGATCGCCCAGCGCGCCCAGCAGACCACCCGCGCCACCGACCTGCCGGTGCTGATCGACGCCGACACCGGCTTCGGCGAGCCGATGAACGCCGCCCGCACCGTCCAGCTGCTGGAGGACGCCGGGCTGGCCGGGCTCCACCTGGAGGACCAGGTCAACCCGAAGCGCTGCGGCCACCTCGACGGCAAGACCGTCACCTCCCGGGAGGAGATGGTCCGCCGGGTCCGGGCCGCCGTCGACGCCCGCCGCGACCCCGACTTCCTGCTGATGGCCCGCACCGACGCCCGCTCCGTCGAGGGGCTCGGCGCGGCGATCGACCGGGCGAAGGCGTACGTCGACGCGGGCGCCGACGCGGTCTTCCCCGAGGCGCTGGCCGACCTCTCCGAGTACGAGGCGTTCCGCACGGCGGTCGACGTGCCGCTGCTGGCCAACCTCACCGAGTTCGGCAGGACCCCGCTGCTGGACACCCGCACCCTGACGGAGCTCGGCTACAACCTCGCCCTCTACCCCGTCACCCTGCTGCGCCTGGCCATGGGCGCGGTCGAGGACGGCCTGCGGACCCTCGCCGCCGAGGGCACCCAGGAGTCCCTGCTGCCCCGGATGCAGACCCGCTCCCGGCTGTACGAGCTGCTCGGCTACCGGGAGTACGCGGCCTTCGACTCGGCCGTCTTCGACTTCACCCTGCCGCCCGGCACCTGACGCACCGGAGGTTCACCCATGCCCGCCACCACGCCCGGGATCCACCGCGGCCTCGCCGGTGTCGTCGTCGACACCACCGGGATCTCCACCGTCCTCCAGGAGACCAACTCCCTCACCTACCGCGGCTACCCCGTCCAGGAGCTGGCCGCGCACCGCTCCTTCGAGGAGACCGCCCACCTGCTGTGGCACGGCGAACTCCCCGACCCGGCCCAGCTGCGCGAGTTCCGGGCCCGCGAGCGCGCCCTGCGCCCGCTCGACCGCACCACCGCCGAACTGCTGGCCAAGCTGCCCGAGACCTGCCACCCGATGGACGTGCTGCGCACCGCGGTCAGCTTCTTCGGCGCCGAGGACCCCACCGAGGACGACGGCCGCCCGGCCCCCGCCCTCGCCAAATCGCTGAACCTGCTGGCGAAGCTGCCGACCGTGGTCGCCGCCGACCAGCGCCGCCGCCGCGGCCTGGCACCGGTCGCGCCGGACCCGGACCTCGGGTACGCCGAGAACTTCTTCCACATGTGCTTCGGCGCGGTGCCCGCCCCCGAGACGGTGCGCTGCTTCGAGGTCTCCCTGGTGCTGTACGCCGAGCACAGCTTCAACGCCTCCACCTTCACCGCCCGGGTGGTCACCTCCACCCTCTCCGACCTCTACAGCGCCGTCACCGCCGCGATCGGCGCCCTCAAGGGCCCGCTGCACGGCGGCGCCAACGAGGCGGTGATGCACATGCTGGCGGAGATCGGCGACCCGGCCCGGGCCGCGGACTGGCTGAACGAGGCGCTCGCCGCCAAGCGGAAGATCATGGGCTTCGGCCACCGGGTCTACCGGGACGGCGACTCCCGCGTCCCGATCATGCAGGCGGCCCTGGACCGGCTGGTCGAGGGCTCGACGGACCCCCGGGCCGCCCGGCTGGCCGCGCTGCACGCCGCCCTGCGCCACCAGCGCGACCCGCCCCCACCCGTCGAGCGCCACGACCCGCACCCCGTCGACGGACTCCGTGAACTCGTAGGTCCCCGTGCTCCGATCGGCCCGCCGGACCGCGTCACGGCGTACCACCAGCCGCACTCCCCGGTACTGAACGGTCGACGAGAACGTGGTCCAACCGTCGATCATGCCGACTCCTCCCGGGGCTGTGGCGTACGGTCCGGCAGCGCCCCGAGGAGCTCCAGGGCCCGGTCGGCGACCTGGCGGGGCGTGCGGCCAGCGGTGTCGATGACGTCGTCGGCGGCGGCGGCCAGCCACCCCCGGTACGCCTCGGTGTAGCGGGGCAGCCTGCCGCGCCGGAAGACCCGGACCCCCTCGCTGCGCTCCTCGTCCCCGGGGAACTCGGCACCGGCGTCGATACGGGCCCGGACCGTGTCCGGGTCGGCGTGCAGCAGCAGGTGGCGCAGCGGGACGCCGGCGGCGCGGACGGCGCGGTAGATCTCGGCGGCGTAGTCCTGGCGCAGCAGTGTCATCGGGACGATCACCGGCCCGCCGCCGTTCTCCCGGTGGCAGCGGACTACGAGTTCGGCGACGAGGGGGCGCCAGGCCGGGTTGTCCTGGAAGTCGGCGTACTTGCCGGGGAAGACCTGGCGCAGCAGGAAGCCGACCTCCTCCGGGTCGACCAGGATGGCCCCGGGCAGCTCGCTGCGCAGGGTGGCGGCGAGGGTGGACTTCCCGCCGCCGAAGGGGCCGTTGAGCCAGACGATCACCGGGGGCTCCTTCCGTGGGGGGTCGGTTCGCCGGTGCGGGTGGCGGCGTGGTGGCGGATGAGGCGGCGGGTGGAGCCGCGCAGGTGGAGGCGGTGCAGGTCGTCGGGGCGGAACCAGTGGACGAGGACGCCCTCGCGCAGGTCCGCGGTGTCGGGGTGGCCGTCGCCGGACCGCGGCGGTTCAGCCGTTGCCGATCCGCAGCAGCTCGGCGACGGCCGGGCCGGCCGACTGGGCGCCGTGCAGGCCGCCCTCGACCTCGGCGGCCACGGCCAGGTCGCCCCGGTAGGCGGTGAACCAGCTGTCGTCGGGTTTGCCGCCGCCGACCTCGGCGGTGCCGCTCTTGGCGGCGGCGCCGGGGATGCCGGCCATCGGTCCGGCGGCGGTGCCGCTCTGCGCGGTCCGGGTCATCAGGGCGCGCAGGTCGTTCAGCACGCCCTTGGAGAGCCGCCGGGCGGCGGGCTGCTGCGGCAGGTCGGGCAGCAGGATCGGCATCCGGAAGGTGCCGCTCTGGACGGTCGCCGCGACCGAGGCCATGGCGAGCGGGTTGGTCTGCACCCGGCCCTGGCCGATGAGTTCGGGGGCGGCGGCGGCCATAGTCGACTCGGTCGGGATCCTGGTGTCGAAGTTGGTCAGGCCGGTGCTCCACTCCAGGCCGAGGCCGAACACCTCCTTGGCGGTCCTCGGCAGGCTGTCGGGTTTCAGCACGTCCCGGCCCTTCTCCAGGAAGGCGGTGTTGCAGGACTGGGCGAAGTCGTCGGCGAAGGTGTTGCCGGGCCGGGCGTCCGCGAAGTCGTTGGCCACCGGGAGGCCGGTGACCAGGGTGGTGGCCGGGCAGGGCACCGGGGTGGACGGGGTGACCCCGGCCTCCAGCAGGGCGGCGGCGGTGACCACCTTCATCGTCGAGCCGGGCGGGGTGGAGCCGGTGAAGGCCAGGTTCGAGCCGGTGGACGGGGAGAAGGCGTAGGCCAGGACGTGGCCGGTGCTGGGCTCGATCGCGGCCAGCGAGGCGGCCCGGGTGCCGCCCGCGGACTGCTTCGCGACGGCGGCTTCGGCGGCCTCCTGGAGGCGGGCGTCCAGGGTGAGCCTCAGGGCGGGGAGCGGTCGGGGTTCGGTGACGGTGAACAGTTTCTCCGCCGTGCCGTCGGAGTCCTTGGTGATCAGCACGGCGGAGCCGTCGTCCGCGGTGCCGCCCTGCGGGACCCGCGCCGTGAACCGTTCCAGGGATCCGGCCAGGGAGGGGAAGCCGGTCAGCGGCTTGCCGTTGCGGTCGGTGATGCCGGCGGGCGCCCCGGCGACCGGGCGCACCGCGATGCTCTCCCCGGCGTCCAGGTGCGGGTGGATGACGTGCGGCGTCCAGTGCACGACGGTCCGGCCGTCGCGGGCCCGCACCAGGCTGAGCGCGCCGTCGTAGGTCCACGGCGTGCCGGTTCCGGCGAACTCCACGCTCGCGCTGAACGGCACGGAGAGCGCGGTGTCCGCCGGGGTCGCGGACGGGGTGGAGCCCGCCGCCGAGGGGCCGGGCGTGGCCGCGGGTCCGCTGGCGGTCAGGTGGAGCGCGCTCGGCCCCACCTGGCGCTGGAACGCGGTCAGCGCGGTGGTCGCCGCGGCGGGGTCGTCGGTGGCCGCCGCGGCGCCCGACAGGTCGCCCCCGGCCCAGGCCGCGAGGAACGCCCGGGCGGCGCCGGCCGCCTGCTCGGCGGTCGGCGGCCCGGTCACCGCGGGCCGCGCCCCGGCCGCGGCCGCCCCGCCGGACCGGCCGGACCCGCCGGACCCGCCGGTCAGGGCGGTGGCGATGTTGTAGACGCCGTAGCCGGCCACGGTCACCATGGCCGTGAGGACGGTGGCGATGGCGATCTTCACGCTCTTGGGCACGGTGCTCTTCCCCCCCTGGGTCGGGCTGTCGGAGCGGCCCCGGCCCGTCGCGCCCCGCCGGGGTCCTCCGCCCGCCACGCTAGGGCCGTACGCGGACGGTCCGCCTGAGTACCCGTACTCAGAAGGGGCCGCGCGGGAGCGCCCCGGCCCGGCGGTCCGGGTCGGGGCGCTCCCGATGCGGCTGTTTCGAAAGCTGGTTGACCGGACGTCAGGAAGCGGAGTCCGGCAGCCCGAACACCACCTGGTTGGAGAGCACCACCCCGTGGCTGCTGACGTCGATGGTGATCCGGTCGCCGTCCGCGATCCGGAACCCGTCGTGGTAGCTGGCCTGGTCCGCGCCGAGCAGCAGGTAGTGGACCAGCCCGGGCCGGCGCAGCGCCGGGTACTCGAAGAGGTTGTCCACCATCGCCTGGACCTTGAAGTACAGCGCGTCCTCGCCGCAGTCGAACGGGCCCTCCCAGGCGGTGGCGCCGTCCCGCTCGATGGTGACCCGGCCGGTGACCGAGGAGGGCGGCTCGCCGAGGAAGAGCCAGGGCGCGATGGAGGTGTCGACCAGCTTGCAGTACGGGTTCCAGCCGGGGTTGCGGATGTGCAGGCCGATGTCGCACAGGTCGTTGCCGAAGGTGTACCCGGCGTAGCGCGGGTTGCCCGCGTCGTCGTTGACGTAGACCAGGGCCACCTCGGGCTCCTCGATCAGCGCGACGGAGCGCTTGGGCGCGACCAGCGGGTCGCCGGGCAGCCGCAGCCAGGAGCCGAAGCCCTTGAAGAACCAGTTCGGCGCCACGAACTCCTCGCCCTCGACCGGCTCCTTCTCGAACTTCGAGCGGTGGGTGCGCATGAAGCCGCTGAGCAGGGCGTTGCCGGTGGCCTCGGGCAGCAGCGGCGGCAGGTAGCGGATCTCCTGCTCGCCGCCCTCGACGACGACCGGCTCGGCCTCGGCCTTGATCGCGGCGATGACGTCCTCGGGGTTCTCGGCGGCGATGAACTCGGCCTGCAGTCGGCCGTCGTTGACCCGGTAGAGGGTCAGCGGGGCGCCGGGGACGGGCTTCTCGAAGCCCGCGTACCGCTGGCCCTGGTATTCGCATTCGAAGAGTACGGCCATCTCCGGTTCCTCCTGAGCTCGTTGGTGCGTGCGGTCCGGCACGGGCCGGACGGTGCGTGCGGTGACGGGTGGGGTGGTACGCGCGGTGACGGGTGGGGCGGCGGATGCGGTGGTACGCGTGGTGACGGGCGGGGTGGCGAGGTCGGCCAGGACCTCCTCGATCCGGTCGACGGACGCCCTGATCCAGGGCAGGTCGAGCGGGTCGGCGGCGGCCAGCGCGGCCTCCTGCCGTTCGGCGGTGTCGCCGTAGAGCCGGCTGGTGGCGGCGCGCAGCCGCAGCGGCCCGGGGTCCTCGCCGAACTCCTCGGCGGCCAGCACCCCGAGGCCGTGGCGGTCGGTGAGCAGCCGGGCCAGTTCCGTGCCGGTGCGCACGCCGTGGGCGGCGAGCGGTTCGCGCAGCGGCTCGAAGTCCGGGTAGAGGTAGCAGGTGGCGCGGACGGGGTCGAGCAGGGCGCCGGCGGCGGTGAACCGCTCGGCGACGGCGCGGACGACCCTCCCGTGCAGCCGGGTGGCGGCGGCCACCCGGGCGGTGACCTCCGGCGGTTCGTCGAGGGCGTAGGCGGCGGCGGCCTGGACGGGGGCCGGCGGGCTGGACCAGATCTGGCTGGCGACGGCGACCAGCCGCTCGCGCAGCTGCCGGCCGGCCGGGCCGGAGGGCAGCAGGGCGACGCCGGTGCGCCAGCCGCCGACCGCCAGGTTCTTGGTCAGTCCGCCGGTGACGACGGTGCGTTCGGGGGCGAACAGGGCCGGGGAGGCGGTCGGGGTGTCCGGGTCGAAGACCAGGTCGGTGTAGATCTCGTCGGAGATGATGGTCAGGTCCAGTTCCCGGGCGGCCTCGGCCAGTTGCCGCACGGTGTCGGGCGAGGCGACGTTGCCGGTGGGGTTGTCCGGCAGGGTGACCACGACCGAGCGCGGGTCGCGTCCGACGGCGCGGGCGGCCCGGACGGCCTCGCGCAGCGCGTCCGGGTCCGGCACGCCGCCCTCGCCGGGCCGGACGGGGACCCGCAGGGCGGTGGCCCCGGCCAGCGCGGCCTGGGCCGCGTAGCTGACCCAGCTGGGCCGGGGCACCACCACGTCACCGCCGATCGCCTTGACCGCGGCGAACAGCAGGGACTTGCTGCCGGGCCCGGCGACCACCGCGTCCGGTTCGGCGGCCAGGCCGCGCCGCCGCCAGTACCCGGCGGCGGCGGCGCGCAGCGCGGGGCTGCCCGCCACCGGGCCGTAGGTCGCCTCGCCGACGGCGGCGGCCAGCCGCTCCCGCAGTTCGGGGAGGACGGGCAGGCCGATCTCCCCGCTGGCCATCATCAGGACCTGCTCGCCGGCGGCGCGGCGGCGGGCGAGTGCCTCGTCGGCGGCCAGCGTCGCCGACAGGGTCACCGGGGCGGGCTCGGTCATGGGCGGACTCCACGGGTCGGTTCGGGTCGGACGGGAGGGCGGCCGGCGGGCCGGGCGGGGACGCCGCCCGCCGTGGCACCGCCGCGCCCCGGCCCCGAAGGCCCCGCGGCGCCCGCGAGCCCGGCAGGTCCCACGAGCCCGGCAGATCCCAGGGGCCCGGCAGATCCCGCGAGCCCCGCCGGGGCGGTACCCCCGGCGGGAGCGGGGTCACTGCCCGCCATGGCTGCGGCGCAGTTCGGCCTTGCGGACCTTGCCGGTGAGCGTCTTGGGCAGGGCGTCGACCAGCACCAGGCGGTCGGGGAGGAAGCGCTCCTCCTGGCCGGCCGCGCGCAGGTGGGCCAGGATGCCGTCCAGGTCGGGGCGGGCTGGCCCGCTGGGCACGACGACGGCGAGGATCGGGTCGTCGGGGCGGCCGGTGGTGCCGACCAGGGCGGTCTCGGCGACGTCGGGGTGGCGGGAGACGATCGCCTCCAGTTCGGTGGTCGGGACGACCGCGCCGTCCCGGAGCAGGGCGTCCCGGGCCCGGCCGAGGATGCGGATGCCGCCCCGGCCGTCGGTGCGGGCGAGGTCGCCGGTGTCGAACCAGCCGTCGGCGTCGAGTTCGGCGGCGAAGGCGTCCGCGCGCCGGTGGTAGCCGAGCGCGCGGGCCGCGCCGCGCACCCGCAGCCGGCCGACGTCGGCCCGGGTGCCGGGGCGGTCGGGGTCGTCCACGCGCAGTTCCATCGCGTCGATCGGTCCGCCGTTGCTGTGGGCGGCCCGGTCCGCGTCGTAGTCGAGCCGGGTGATGGTGACCGGCCCGAACTCGGACATGCCCCACACCGAGTAGGTGCGGGCGCCGAGCGTCTCGCGGACGTCGTCGACCAGGTCCTGGAGGACGGGCGCGGAGCCGGTGACGGCGTGCCGCAGGGTGGAGACGTCGCGCGGTTCGGCCCGCTGGGCGCGGATGACGTCGGCGAAGGTGCTCGGCGGGCCGTAGATCAGCGTGGCGCCGTACCGTTCGACCAGGTCGAGCAGGACGTCGTTGCGCCGGAGGTCCTGGAAGGCGACGGTGCCGCCGACCATGACGCCGGTCAGCACGCCCTGGCCGAAGCCGGAGTAGTGCACCAGCGGGGTGGTGACGGCCGCGACCAGGCTGTCGTCGAGCAGGAAGGTGTCGGCGTAGCCGCGGACCGCCGCGTGGACGGTGTTCTGGCTGTGCAGGACGCCCTTGGGCAGGCCGGTGGTGCCGGAGGTGAACAGCACTACGAACGGTTCGTCGGGGGTGAGGGCGAGGCCGTCCAGGTCGCCGGTGCGGCCCTCCTCCCAGGGGGTGGCCACGAAGTGGTCCTCGAAGGAGAGGGTGCCGGGGCTGCGCCCGCCGACCACCACCACGTGCTCCAGCGGCAGGTCGGCCTTGAGGGCGGCGAGGTGCGCGGCCAGCGGGTAGCCGTTCCACTCCGGGACGGTGACGCAGACCCGGGCGCCGGTCAGTTCGAGCCGGTGGCGCAGCTCGTCCTCCTGGCAGACCGGGTCGATCGGGCAGGTCACCGCGCCGATCCGGATCGCGGCGAACAGCAGCGGCACCGACTCCCACCGGTTGGGGAGCTGGACGGCGACGAAGTCGCCGCGCCGGACCCCGAGTTCGAGCAGGGCGACGGCGAACCGGTCGGTCAGCCGGGCGAGTTCGGCGTAGTCGAGGGTGTCGGTGCGCGACTCCCCGACCCGGCGGGCGGCGACGGCGAGCTTGCGCGGGCGCAGCCGGGCCTGCCGGTGCAGGTCGTCCAGGAAGGTCTCCCGGCGCCACCAGCCGCGCCGCAGGTACGCGGCGGCGAGTTCGGGGCTCGGCGCGAAGTCTGGTGCCTCCGAAGGGGATTGACCGGCCGTCACGGTCTCGGCGGCGGTCATCCGCGCTCCTTGCGGCGCACGTCGAGCAGCTCGGGCAGCGGGTTGCCGGCCCGGCCGGCGGCGATCTCCAGCAGGTCGCGGGTGTTCTGCCGGACCCGGTCGGCGACCCAGTCGAAGACCCACTGCTTGCGGGCCTGCGCGGGCAGGTGGAAGGGGACGACCCGGGTGACGGCGAGGGCGGCCGAGCCGGCGCCGCCGATGTTGGCGATGACGCCGGGGACGAGGACGGTGCCGGCTCCGGCGATCTTCTCCTTGGCCTCGGCGGTGGAGGCGAGGTTGGCGCCCTCGACGACCAGGCGGGCCCGCAGCCGGTGGGCGTTCTCGGCGTTGAGCGCGTACTTCTGGGCGGCGAGGACCAGCAGGTCGGCGTCGACGTCGAGCCAGGCGTCGGGCTCGCCGGAGAGGGTGACGCCCTGCGGGAGGCGGGTGCGGTCGATCCGGCCGAACTCGTCGGTGATGTCGATCAGGTCGGCGACCGGCAGCCGGTCGGCGCTGATGGTGCCGCCGATGTCGGCGACGCCGACGATCAGGTGGCCGCGGTCCTCCAGGAACTGGGCGACCGCGCGGCCCACCGCGCCGAAGCCCTGGACCACCACCCGGGCCGGGCCGGTGCGGCCGTCGGCCTCCAGGGCGGTGACGGCGGCGACGCCGACGCCGTGGCCGGTGCAGTCGATCAGCGGCTCGTAGTAGGTGCGCCAGTCGATCGGCATGTCGGGGGCGCCGAGCCGGTAGCGCGGGTCGTACCCGGCCTCCTCGAAGAACACCGCCCGGTCGGCGGGGGTGACGCCCATGTCGATGCCGAGGTGGATGCCGCCGTGCAGCAGCGGCTTGACGGTGCGTCCGAAGGTGCGGAAGGTCTGCTCGCGGTCGCTGCCGTCGGAGACGATGCCGGCCTTGGCGCCGCCGATCCGCAGCCCGGCCAGGGTGAACTTCTCGGTCATGTCGCGGGCCAGTCCGGCGACCTCCTCCTCGGTGACGCCGGGGGTCATCCGGGTGCCGCCCATGGCGAGGCCGTCGACCAGGGAGTCGACCACCACCCAGCCCTTGAGGGTGCCGCCGCTGCCGTTGAGGTGGGTGGTGAAGGCGGGCGGCTGCGGGTCTGTCGAAGTCATTGCGGGGTCCTCCAGTACACGGACGGTTCGGGGTCGTGTGCCGCCTCGGCGGGCCGGACGGGGGTCACTGGTAGAGCGACGGGGGTCACTGGTAGAGCCGGGCGAAGCCGCGCAGGATCTCCCGGCCGTCGCTGCGGAACTCCAGGTGGGCCTGGGAGCCGAGGATGCGGCCGTCGTCGGAGCGGATGAACTCCACCGGCGCGTGCTCGGAGCGGCCGATCGAGCGGAAGCCCGCGGGCGCCTCCTGGAGGTAGAGGGTGTGCCGGTGGAAGACCGTCACCTCCGGGCCGACGTACGCGAAGAGCGGTTCCTCCTGGTCGACCTGCGCCCGGTGGCCGCCGACCCGCTGCGGGCCCTCGGCGAGCCGGCCGCCGGCCGCGACGGCGATGACCTGCATGCCGCCGCAGATCCCGAAGACCGGGACGTCCGCCTCGTTGACCAGGTCGATCAGCGGCTTGTAGAACTCGCCGTCGTAGGCGCGGACCTTGGTGCCGCTGAGCACGATCGCCTGGTAGCGGCCGTCCAGCCGGGCGGGCAGCTCGGCGGCGGCGGCCACCTCGGTCTCCGAGCCGAGCTCCTCGAAGCGGCTGCGGAGCTGTTTCAGGGACAGCGTCCCGTTGTTGACGACCAGCACTCGGGATTTCGCCACGTGCGGTGCTCCTCGCTGCTCAGGTTCGGGTGATGACGGTGCCGGTGCGTTCGGCGACCAGGTCGGTGACGGGGGCGCTGCCGATGACGACGCGTTCCACGCCGCCGTCCAGGGCCTCGCCGGCGGCCCGCAGCTTCTTGCGCATGCCGCCGGTGGCGCCCTTGTCGCGGAACTTCGCGGCGGCCCCGGCGGTGATCCGGCGCACCGGCCGGTCGTCGATCAGCAGGTGGGCGACGTCGGTGACGAGCACCAGCTGCCCGGCCCCGATGCCCCCGGCGACGGCGGCGGCGGCCCGGTCGGCGTCGGTGTTGACCTCCTGGCCGGCGGTGTTGCGGGCCAGCGGGGTGACCAGGTGGACGTGGCCGGGCCGCACCGCCTTGAGCGGGGCCGGGTCGACGCCGGTGATCGGGCCGACCAGGTTCTCCAGCTCGACGAGCTGCTTGTC
This sequence comes from Kitasatospora sp. SolWspMP-SS2h, assembly GCF_003259315.1. Taxonomy (GTDB): domain Bacteria; phylum Actinomycetota; class Actinomycetes; order Streptomycetales; family Streptomycetaceae; genus Kitasatospora; species Kitasatospora fiedleri. Next base: position 53,463 of record NZ_QLLT01000003.1, read on the forward strand.
CTTCCACCACCAGCGCTCGCCCTCGCCGGCGGTGACCAGGCCGTCGCTGCCGAGCAGCCGCTCGCCGGTGACGCCGCGCCGCTCCAGCCGGGCCAGGACGTCGGCGGCGAGTTCGGCGCTGACCTGCTTGATGTCCGCGATCACCTCGGGCGTGGTCCAGCGGCTCTGGTTGCCGTACCGGTCGCGCAGGATCGCGGACGGGTCGCGGTAGCGGGCGCCGAGGTTCTTCAGCGGCTTGGACCAGCCGTGCACCAGGACCAGCGGCCGCTGCCGGGCGTACGCGGCGAGGTCGTCCCACCAGGCGTCGGCCAGGTCGTCGACGGTGCTGCCGCCGAGCTTGACCACGGTGGGGGTGGACTCGGGTGTCGTCGCGCTCATGCGGGCATCACCGGCTGCATGGTCAGGCCGGTCTGGACCGGCAGGCCGAATCGGATGTTGGTCACCTGGATCGCCTGGCCGGCCGCGCCCTTGACCATGTTGTCCAGGGCGGCCAGCACGACGATCCGCCCGCCCTCCTCGTCGTGCAGGGCGGTCACGTCGCAGTAGTTGGAGCCCAGCACGGCCTGCGGGTCGGGCACCGGGATCAGCGTCTCGTTGGAGCGGCGCACCCGGACGAACGGGTGGTCCTTGTAGAACCGCAGGTAGGCGCGTTGCAGGGTGCGCGCGTCCACCGGGTCGTCGGTGAACACGTAGCTGCTGGCCATCAGTCCGCGCACGTGCGAGACGCCGTACGCCGACATGCTGAGCGATTCGACGCCGCCCGGCTTGCCGCGGTCCAGGAAGTCCTTGACCTCCGCGGCGTGCCGGTGCCCGGACGGGGCGTACGGGGCGATGGCGCCGTTGCGCAGCGGGTGCAGGTTGGCGGTGCGCAGTTCGAGGCCGCCGCCGCTGGAGCCGGTCTTGCCGTCCACCACCACGGTCCTCAGGTTGAGGCCGAGGGAGAGCACCAGCGGGGCGAGCCCGAGGGTGATCGCGGTGGCGAAGCAGCCGGGCAGCGAGATCAGGGCGGCCCCGACGAGCTGGTCGCCGACCAGCTCGGGGACGCCGTAGACGAAGCGGTCGGCCAGGTCGTCCGTCCGCGGCACCTTGGGGTACCAGCGCCGGTGCAGCTCGGGGTCGCGGATCCGGAAGGCGCCGCTGAGGTCGACCACGCAGGGCACCTGGTCGGCCAGTCGGGCGGCGAGCGCCGCCGAGGCGGGCGCGGGGGTGGCCAGGAAGACCACGTCGCAGCGGTCGGCCAGGCTGTCCGGGAGCGCCTCGATGGTCAGGCCGAGGTCGAGGCGCAGCCCGGGGTGCAGCTCGGACGGACGCCGGCCGGCGCTGGAGGAGCCGCCGAGGAAGGTCAGTTCCAGTTCGGGGTGCTGGAGCACCAGTCTGATCAGTTCGCCGCCGGCCAGCCCGGAGGCCCCGACGATGCCGACCCGGATCATCCGGTCTCCTCCTGGACGTAGCGGGCGACGGCGGCGGCGATGTCCACCCCGGTGGCCGAGGCGACCGCCCGGAAGGCCGGGGCGTGGTTGACCTCGTTGACGACGTAGCCGTTCGGGGTGGCGAACAGGTCGATGCCGTAGATGCCGGGGCCGAGCACGTCCAGCACCCCCTCGACGGTCTTGCGGACCTCGGGGTCCGGGTCGACGGCCCGGTTGCGGTTGCCGAGCGCCGCGTTGCTGCGCCAGTCGGTGCCGGCGCTGCGGAACTCGGCGATGGCCACGGTCTCGCGGCCGACGGTGAAGCAGCGCAGCGAGGTGCCGGAGGCCAGGTAGGGCTCGACCAGGCCGGCCTGTTCGAAGCCGTGCCCGAGGTCCTCGACGTAGTCGTAGACGGACTGCGCGCTGTCGGCGTCGCGCAGCAGGGTGACCCGCTTGCCCATGCCGCCGAAGACCGGCTTGAGCACCACGGGCGGCGGGAGTTCGGTCAGCGCCTTCTCGAAGTCGCGCCGGGAGAGCACCAGGCGGAAGTCGGGCACCGGCACGCCCGCGGCCCGCAGTTGGGCGCGCAGGGTGAGCTTGTTCTCGCAGGCGTGGATGGCCGGGGCGGTGTTCAGCGTGCGGATGCGGGCCGCCTCGGTGAGGGTGGCGATCAGGCCGCCCCGGGTGTAGCTGCGGCTGCGGACCAGGACGGCGGCGTGCTCGCGCAGCGAGGCCGCGTCGCGGTCCCCCAGGGCCAGCGACTCGTCGTTGACCCATTCGATCCGCAGGCCGAGGCCCGCGGCGGTGTCGATCAGTCGGCGTTCTTCCCAGCCGACCCGGTCGGCGATGAGGGCGACGGTGCGTGTCATCGGCTCACTGGCCCCAGTCGCGCAGCTGGACCTCGACGGCCTGCAGGCTCAGCCGGCCGTCCTCGATGTCCTCCACCCGCAGGGTCAGCAGGCACTCGGGGCAGGCGATGGTCTCGCCCTGCACCAGCGGCGGGGTGGTGAGGTCGGTCTCGCACTCGGGGCACAGGCCGGTGAGCGTGGCTACAGACATGGTGTTCTCCGTGATCGGTTCGGGTCGGTTCGGTTCGGGTCGAACCGGGTCGGTTCGGTGGACCGGAGGCGGGGGCGGCTCAGGCGGCCCGGTACCGGTCGGCCGCGGCGCGGATCGCGTCCCGGTCGAGCAGGTCCTCGCCGTGCGCCTGGCGTTCGGTGAGCCAGGTGGTGAAGGCCGCCAGGTCGAGGGAGCCGGCGGTGTCGCCGAGCGCCCACCGGACGAGCGGGGTGGTGAGCCGGGTGCGCACCCGCAGTCCGCGGGCGTTGCCCACCACCTCGGGCGGGAGCGTCTCGTACGCCTCGGGGTGGGTCAGCTGGCCGGGCAGCTCGTACGCGAACGCGTGCGGGGCGGTCGGGCCGGACTGGAAGGCGGGGCCGAGCCGGGAGCCGCGCAGGGCGGCGTTGGTCAGCTCGGTGAGGTGGCTGAGGTCGAAGCGGGTGTCGCCGTACACCACCCGCAGCGAGGTGAGCAGTTCGGCGAGCGGGGCGTTGCCGCCGCGTTCGCCGATGCCGCCGGCCGTGGCGGAGATCCAGCGCGCGCCGGCCCGGTAGGCGGCGAGCGAGTTGGCGACCGCCATGCCCAGCATGTTGTGCGAGTGGATCTCGATCTCGGAGCCGTCGATCGCGGTGATCTCCCCGATCACCGACTCCATCTGCCAGGGCGACAGGCAGGCGACGGTCTCGGCGAGCCGGAACCGGTCGGCGCCCGCCTCGAAGCCGGCCGTGACGTAGGGGACCAGGCGCTCCTTGGGGGTGCGCGCGCCGTCCTCGCCGCTGAAGGTGACGTGGAAGCCGCGGTCCTTGGCCTCCTCGATGGCGGTGCGGGCCAGCGAGATCAGGTACTTGGTGCTCGGCGAGGCCAGCTTGAGCCGGGCGTGCTCCTCGGAGGTCGGGATCGAGAACATCACCGACCGCACGCCGAGCCGCAGCGCCTCGTCCAGCGCCTTCACCACCTGCTGGCGGTCGCGGACCATGACCAGGGTCAGGCTGCGCTCGGGCCCGACCGCCTCGTGGGCGGCCAGGACGAGGTCCGCGTCACCGGAGTTCGGGCCGGACACCATGCCGACCTCGACCAGCTCCACGCCGGTCCTCACCAGCAGGTCGGCGATGGTGGCGGCGTCCTTGGCGTCGAACTCGACACCGGCCATGTGGGCCGAGTCGCGCAGGGTGGCGTCGGATATCCGGGGGAGTTCTCCCGGGGGTATTTCGACGTTCTCCGGAGGTGCCATTGCATTCACTCCTCATTGACCGTCATGAATCGTACGGAATCAGTGCGACGCGGTGCGGTGAAGCCGGGGTCAAGCCTCGCCGCTCGCCCGATCCGGGGTCAAGATCCGCCGTGTCAGAGCTGTGTCAATATTCCTCAGGCGAATGTCAGGCCGATGTCAGGGCCGCGGAATCCGCCGGGCCGGGCGGAGTGTTCCCGATCACGCCGGGGACCGGTGCGTCCGCCGGGATTCCGGGATAGGGTTCCCGGAGCCCGGAGCCTGGCGGCCGGCCCGCCGGAATGCGGGAACGCCGGGGCACGGAGACGGGGCACGGGGACGGGGGGAATCGGGTGATCTTCGCGGTCGAGCTGGTCCTGCCCGCGGGCGCGGGCGGCGCTCCGCGCGGGCGGCGGGAGCACCGGGCGTACTGGGACGGCCTGGCCGGGGAGGGCGTGCTGATCGCCGGCGGCCCCTGGCAGGACGGCTCCGGGGAGCTGCTGCTGTGCCGCGCCCCGGACCGGGCGGCCGTGCTGCGCCTGCTCAAACACGACCCCTACCTGCGCTTTCGCACCGTGACCGGGTACACGGTGCGGGCCTGGCAGCCGACCGGAGACCTGTCGGCGCCGCCCGCGCCCGCCGCCTCGTCCGCGCCCGCCGCCCCGTCGGTCGCGCGGCGGGCCGGGCGGCCGGCCGCCGCGGCCGGGGCGCTGACCCCGCACGAGGAGCGGGTCGCGGCGATGGCGGTGGCGGGCATGACGAACCGGGCGATCGCCGCGGCGCTGTCGGTCTCCACCCGCGCGGTGGAATTCCAGATGACCCGCATCTACCGGAAGCTGGCCATTCGGCGCCGGGCCCAGCTGGCCCTCGCGCTGAACGGGCGGGTAAATGCGGGCGGACCGCCGGAACAAATCGCCTGAACACCCGCCGCTACGGTTTCCCGTAGTGTCCGCACGGTCGGTCGACAATAGCCTGGGAGGAATACCTCCGACCGATGGGTGAGATCGCCATGGGCATTCCTTCCGCACCCCGGATAGGGCTGGTCGTTCCTCCGGAGAACCCCAATGCGGAGCCGGAGTACACCCAGCTCCTGGGCCGCGGCCCGACATTCCACACGACCCGTTTCCCGACCACCCCGGACAGCACCCTGCGGGAAATGCTGGACACCTACAACGAGGTGCTGCCGGACGTGCTGGCCGGGTTCGGCCGGCTGCCGCTGGACGCCGCGGTGGTGGCCTGCAGCGCCTCGCACTACCTGCACGCGCCGGACGGCGACCGGGAGTTCTGCGCGGAGCTGTCCGGGCGGACCGGCTTCCCGGTGCGCTCCTCCGCGCTGGCCACCCTGGACGCCCTCCAGGCCCTCGGCCTGACCCGGCTGACCCTGGTCTCCCCCTACGAGCCGTGGCTGACCGAGCTCTCCCGCTCCTACTGGGAGCGGGCCGGGCTGGCCGTCGAGCGGGTCGTGCAGGTGTCCACCGACGGCCGGTTCGACCCGTACACCGTGACCACCGGCGGGCTGCTCGCCCAGCTGCGGCGGCAGGACGTGCCCGAGGACGCGGCGCTGCTCTTCACCGGCACCGGGATGTTCACCCTGGACGCCCTGGCGGAACTCGACGGCGACCCGGACCGGGTGCTGCTGAGCTCCAACCTGGCCAGTGTCTGGTGGGCGCTGCGCGCGGCGGGCGGGCGGCCCGGCGAGGCGGCGGGCGACCACCCGCTGCTGCGCCGGCTGGCGCGCCGGGCCGTCGCGGCCTGACCCCGCCGGCCCCGGGCCCGGCCGCTCCGCGCGGGCCGGGCCCGGGCTTCAACCGCTGCCGATCCGGTAACCGACGCCCCGCACCGTGATGATCCACTTGTTGCCGCCGAGCTTGCTGCGCAGGCTGCTGACGTGGGTGTCGATGGTCCGGCTGGACTCGGTCCAGTCGCACTCCCAGACCTTCGCCATGAGCTCCTTGCGGGACAGCACCGATCCGGGGTTGGAGGCCAGCACGTAGAGCAGTTCGAACTCCTTCGCGGTGACGTTGACCACCCGGCCGTCCAGCTGCACCTCGCGGGTGCGGCCGTTGATGTGCAGCGGGCGCAGCGAGATGTCCTTCACCGCGGGCTCGGGGTCGGGGGCGGGGGCCCGGGTGCGGCGCATGACCGCCTCGATGCGGGCCACGATTTCCTGCGGGTGGCAGGATTTGGTCACGCAGTCGTCCGCCCCGGCCTGGAGGGCGAGCACCCGGTCGGACTCCCGGTCCCTGGCCGCGAAGGCAATGACCGGCGTACTGCCGGAGGATCGCAGGAGTCGGCACGCTTCGAGCCCTTCGATATCGGGGAGGTCGAGGTCGAGCAGCACCAGGTCCACGTCGGGGATCATTTCCAGGGCCTCCCGGCCGGTGCCGGCGATCTTGGCCTCGTACCCCTTTCGCAAAAGGGTGTAGAGAACAGATTCGGCCACGGTAGAATGCTCCCCGACCAACAGCACGCGTACCATGTTTCCTCGTCCTCTCCATAAACGGTCGCATCACGACGTCCCGCCCCGGTCGCCCGGTCCCGGGGCGAAAACGGCACGGAGGGGCCCCGGCGCGTCCCGGGGGGACGGGTCGGGGCGGCCGGCAGGGGCCGGGAGTCAGGTCACCGACCGGCGTGACATCGTACGGTGGGCGCGGCGGCCGGTTCGCGACGGCTCTGCATCCGACCTGCTCCCCTGAGGATTCGAACGGCTTCCGGCACCGGTGCGGACGGGGCTGGAGTGACGGAAGACGCCCGTGCGAATTCCGTCCGTTCCGAGTGCGATTCGCCCATATCCTGACACCCCGTGCCGCCGAGGGCAAGCATATGCCGGAGCCCGCCGCGCGCGGGCGGGCCGGCCCTCCAGGGAATCTGTCCAAATTGGTACCGATTCGAGCCGAAGGACCCGCTCCGGATTTCACACGGCGGCAATGGAAGCGGGCGCGGCTCCCCGAGGGCCGGAGGGTTTCCACCCTCGGTCCCCGGGGAGCCGCGCCCCGATCCCGGCGATAGCGTCCCCGCCGCGAATCCTCACTGCGCGTGTGCTCCGCGGCGGTCCGCGTCGCGGACAGTCATTGTCCGGCGGGCCGCTTCCGGAATTGTTCATCCGGCCGTCTCACCGGAAATGTTTGAAACCGTTCCTCCTTATTCCGCCGCTCCTCCGGGCCTCAGCCCACGGCCCCGGCCGGGGCACCGGCCCGGGCGTAGCGGCTGACCGGACGGGGCAGGCCGAGCAGCCCGCGCAGGGTGTCCGCCGCGTAGGCGGTGCGGAACGCACCGCGGCGCTGGAGTTCCGGCACCAGGGCGCGGGTGATCGCGGCCAGGTCGTGCGGCAGGGCGCCGGGCCGCAGCCGGAAGCCGTCCAGGCCGGTCCCCCGCCAGTCCAGCAGCAGGTCGGCGAGTTCGGCGGGGGTGCCGGTGAAGACCAGGGCGTCCGAGCCGAAGACGCTGCCGTCGGTCTCGTCCAGCCGCCGCTTGCGCTCGGCGGCCCGGCCCGGCTCCTCGTCGAGGAAGACCACCAGGTCGGCGAAAGCCCGGATCGGCTCCTCGGCGGGCCGCTCGAAGCGCTGCCGGGCCCGGTCGAACTCGCCGAGCCGGGTGACGGCGTCCGCCCGGGACTGCGGGGTGACGAAGACGACGTCGGCCCCGGCGGCGGCCAGCTCGTAGGGGGTGCCGGCGTGGGCGAGGACGGCCACCACCGGCTGGCCCTGCGGCGGGCGCGGGGTGATCGAGGGGCCGCGGACGGAGAAGTGCTCGCCGGTGAAGTCGACGTGGTGCACCTTGTCGCCGTCGAGGTAGCGGCCGGTGGCGGTGTCGCGGATCTCCGCGTCGTCCTCCCAGCTGTCCCAGAGCCGGCGGACGGCCTCGACCACCTCGTGGGCCTCGCCGAAGAGTTCGCGCAGCCGGGCGGCGATCAGCTCGGAGTCCCGGACGTCCTCGTCGGTCAGCTGCGGGGTGGTGCGGCGGCCGAAGTGCGCGGCGTCGGCGGCCCGGGAGGTGATCTGCGGGCGCCAGCCGGCCCGGCCCAGGCTGGCGTGGTCGAGCGAGGCGATGCCGATGGCGAGGTGGAACGGCTCGGTGTGGGTGACGTTGGTGGTCGGGACCAGCCCGATGTGCGAGGTCAGCGGGGCGAGCGCGGCGGCCAGCAGGACGGCGTCCAGCCGGCCCCGGACGTGGTCGGTGCGGTCGTCGGGCAGGTGGAAGGCCGAGGTCTGCAGGCCGAGGGTGTCCTCGATGGTGACGAAGTCGAGCAGGCCCCGTTCGGCCTCGGTGACCAGGCCGGCCCAGTAGCGGGCGGTGAGGATCTCGGCGGGCCGGGCGTCGGGCTCGCGCCAGGCGGCGGGGTGCCAGCCGGTGCCGTCCAGGGCGACCGCGAGGTGCAGGTGGGTCACGGGGTCTCCTCGAAGTGGCGGCGGGCGGGCTTCAGGCCGAGGTGGTCGCGGAGCGTGGGGCCGGTGTAGTCGGCGCGGTGCACGCCCATCTCCTGGAGCAGCGGCACCACCCGGTCGACCAGTTCGTCCAGCCCGCCGGGCACCACGTTCGGGGAGAAGACGAAGCCGTCGGCGGCGTCGTTCTGCACGAACGCGTTCATCGCGTCGGCGACCTGGCGCGGCGTGCCGACGAAGGTGGGCCGCGCGGTGACCTCGACGATCAGCTCCCGGATGCTCAGCCCGCGCTCCTCGGCGGTCTTGCGCCAGTGCCGGACGGTCTCCTCGCGCCCCCGGCTGCGGTACAGGTTGTGGCCCTTGGTGACGACGTTCTCCGGGACGGGGTCGACGTCCGGCAGCGGGCCGTCCGGGTCGTAGCCGGACAGGTCGCGGCCCCAGGCCGCCTCCATCAGCATCAGCGCGGTCTGCGGGCTCACCTGGGCGCGGGCGACCTCCTCGGCCCGCTCGGCGGCCTCCTCCGGGGTGTCGCCCAGGACGTAGCTGACCGACGGGATGATCTTCAGGTCCTCCGGGGAGCGGCCGTACTTGGCCAGCCTCGCCTTGACGTCCCGGTAGGCGGCCTGCCCGGCCGCCAGGTCGCTGTGCCGGCTGAAGATGACGTCGGCGTCGGCGGCGGCGAACTCGCGGCCCTCGGGCGAGTCGCCCGCCTGGATGATCACCGGGTGGCCCTGCGGGCCGGACGGGGTGCTGAACCGGCCGGATATGTCGAAGTGCTGCCCGCGGTGGGCGAACCGGCCGGCCCCGGGCCGGATGAACGCGCCGGTGGCGGCGTCGGGCCGGAAGTCGCCCGGCCGCCAGCTGTCCCACAGCTCCCGGGCGGTGTGCAGGAACTCGGCGGCCCGGGTGTAGCGGTCGGCCTCGTCCAGGAAGCCGCCACGCCGGAAGTTCTCGCCGGTGAACGCGTCGTAGCTGGTCACCACGTTCCAGGCGGCCCGGCCCCCGCTGAGGTGGTCCAGGGTGGCCACCCGCCGGGCCACGTCGTAGGGCTCGTTGAAGGTGGAGTTGACGGTCGCGGCCAGCCCGAGGCGGGTGGTGACGGCGGAGAGCGCGCTCAGCACGGTCAGCGCCTCGGGGCGGCCCGCCACGTCGAGGTCGAGCACCCGGCCCTTGTGCTCGCGCAGCCGCAGGCCCTCGGAGAGGAAGAAGAAGTCGAACTTGCCGCGCTCGGCGGTCCGGGCGAGCCGGGCGAAGGAGTCGAAGGCGATCTGGCTCCCGGCGGCCGGGTCCGACCAGATCACGGTGTGCTGGACGCTGGGGAGTTGGGCGGCGAGGTGGATCTGTTTCACTGGCACGGCGAACGTTCTCCTGGTGCGGTGTGCGCTGGTTCAGCGGGGTATTCGGTCCGGGTCGGCGGCGGCGGGCCGCCCGCAACAGCCCAGCCCCGCCACGGCGCGGCGCGGCCCGCAGGCGCGGGACGGCAGCCGTCCCGCGCCCCGGACCACCTGACGGCCGGTCACCCGCGCCGGGCCGGGAAGCCGTGCGCCCGGGCGGAGACCACCACGCCCAGCACCGGGGCCAGCAGGATCAGCACCGTCCACGGGAAGGACTCGGCACCGATCCCGTCCAGCAGCAGGCCGCCGATGATGCCGCCCGCGGCCATCGCCACGTTCCACAGGGTGACCAGCATCGCCTGCGCGCCGTCCGCCTGCTCGCCGCCCGCGTCGCCCACCGCGGTCTGCAGCAGGGTCGGCACGCCGCCCCAGCCCAGGCCCCAGAGCGCCGCCGCGACGTACACCAGCGCGTGGGTGCCGGACAGCAGGCCGAGCACCGCCGCCGCGACCGCGACCAGCAGGGTGCTGGCGATGGTCAGGACCCGCAGCTGGCGGTGGATCCGGGCGCCGACGATCCAGATGCTCAGCATCGAGGTGATGCCGAAGACCAGCAGCACCCGGTCGGTGGAGTCGCCCATGCCGAGGTGGTCGAGGTAGGTCGCGACGTACGCGTACAGGATGGTGTGGGCCAGCACGAAGACCAGGGTCACGAACAGCACCGGCGTCACGCCGGGCACGGAGAGCGCGCCCAGGATGCGGGTGCGGCCCTCGGGGCGCTGCCCCGGGTAGTCCGGCACGGTCGCCGCGATCCACCCGATGACGATCACGGCCAGCACCGACATCGCCAGGAACGCCACCCACCAGTCGAACACCCGGCCGACGAAGGTGCCGGCCGGCACGCCCAGCGACAGCGCGACCGGGATGCCGGTCATCACGATCGCGATCGCCTTGCCCTGGAGCGGCACCGGCGCCATCCGGCGGGCGTACCCGGCCAGCAGTGCCCACGCCAGGCCGGCCGCCACGCCCGCGACGAACCGGCCCGCCATGGTCAGCACGTAGTCGGTCGACAGCGCGGTGACGGTGTTGGCCACCACGAACGCGACCATCGCGGTCAGCAGCAGCCGCTTGCGCCGCCAGGCGGCGGTGGCCACGGTCAGCGGGATCGCGGTGAGCGCGGTGGCGATCGCGTAGATCGTCACCGACTGCCCCATCGCCGACTCGCTGACCTTGAGGTCGGCGCTCATCGCGGGCAGCACGCCCGCCGGGAGGGTCTCGGTCAGGGAGGTGATGAAGACCGCGGTGGTCAGGGCCAACAGCGCCAGGAGGGGCAGTTTGCGGCTCTCCGGCTGCGCGCCGTCGTCGGTCGGGTTCTGGATGTCCGGTGGCGACTGTGTGCTCATGGCGGCTATGTTTGAACCCTCACATATATGTGAGGGTCAATCAATCCTGATGTGAGGTGGGTCACATGCGCATCGGAGAGCTGTCGGAACGCACCAACACCTCCCGCCGCCTGCTCCGCTACTACGAGGAACAGCAGCTGATCGTCTCCGCCCGGATGCCGAACGGCTACCGGGAGTACGACGAGCGCTTCGTCGACCGGGTCCTGCAGATCCGCGGGCTGCTCGACGCCGGGCTGCCCGTCAGGATCATCAAACAGATTCTGCCCTGCCTGGACAAGCCCCGAACCATCCACTTCCCGGACGCCACCCCCGAGATGCTGGCCACCCTGCGCACCGAGCGGGACCGGATGACCGAGCGCATCAACTGCCTGATCCGCAACCGCGATTCCGTCGCCGAGTACCTCGACGCGGTCAGCCAGGGCCAGCGCCCCGCCCCCGTCCGGGAGCCGGTCCCCTCCGGCGCCTGACGGCCGCCCCGCCCGCGCGGGCCGGGCTCCGGGTCAGCGGGCCGCTCGGGGGCGGCTGAACGCGGCGGTGGCGTGGGCGTAGACGGCGCCCGTGTCGTCGGTCACCACCGCGTGGGCGACGGCCGTGCGGTCCGCGCGGGCGAGCAGGCCGGCCTCGGCGACGATCCGGTCCACGGTCATCGGCACCCGGGCCAGGTACCGCAGGTGGATGTCCTTGGTGAAGACGGCGTCACCGCCGGGGTCGACCACGTCGCTGACCGCCAACCAGCAGACGGTGTCCACCAGGGTGGCGATGGCCGTCCCGTGGACCGTGCCCGGCATGCCCTCCACGGCCGGCGTCACGGGCAGGGCGAGGGCCGTGCGGCCGGGGGCCGCGTCGAGGGTGACCAGGCGCAGGGGCGCGGCGAACGGGCAGGAGACCACGTCGTAGCCCATGAGGTTTCCTCCGGTTGGAACGGGGGCCCGCGGCACCCGTCGGGCCGCGGCGGCGCCGTGGTGCACCCGCCGCCGGACGGCCACGGGCGCGGCACCACCCCTGCTTCGGGGCCCGCACCCGCGCGGATCGGGGCTCCGGCCGGCCGGGTCGTTGAACATGCCCGGCGATGGGACCGGCTTTCATCCCCACCGCCGGCCTCCCCGGAGGGGCGCACGGCACCCGACCGGCGGCCGGGGAAGCCCGCGAGCGCGGCCGAACTCGCCCGTCCGGGTGTCCCTTGCGCCAAACTCGGTCACATTGCGTATCTCGACATGCACTTCCGGTCACCACGTGTCTTGATGGACGAGACGCCGGCGGTCCTCGCCCGGCGGACCGTTTTCCGAGAGAGGCATTTCCATGCGCAAGATCGCCCGTGTCATCGCTGTCGGCACCATGGCCGTTCCGTTCCTCGCCGGTCTGACCGGTGCCGCCTTCGCCGACACCGCCGGCTACCACCAGGACCAGCAGTTCGCCGGTCCGACCGGTGCGGCCGCGTCCTCGATCATGAGCGAGGTCGGCAACGGCGTCGGCGGTGCGGGCAACGGCGCCTGCTTCGAGGCCGTCAACCTGGCGGCGGGCCCCAACGGCGCCGCCCTGTCCCAGGTCAAGTCGCACGTCTTCGACGGTGACAACGGCACCGCGGGCGCCGGCTACGAGCAGAGCATGATCGCCGCCGGCCCGGCCGGCGCCGGCGTGCAGAGCACCGGCAGCCACGTCTTCACCGGCTGACCCACCCCGCACCCGGCGGTCGGCCGCGGGGGAGACGCACACGAGTCCTCGTGCACGTCTCCCCCGCGGCCGGCCGCTTTCGCGTCCGGGTCAGGGGCCGACGGTCTCGGCCAGCGTCGCGTCCGCGTGACCGAGGACGGCCTGGCGGGCTTCGGAGCCGGTGACGGTGACGCGGACCGCGTCGATGCTCGCACCGGCGCTCCCCGCTCCACCACCGATCGAACTGCTCGGACCGCTCGGAGTAGTCGGGCCGCTCGGACCGGTCGAGGCAGTTGGACCGGTCGAGCTGGTCGGACTGGTCGGGCCGCTCAGGCCGGTCGCCGTCGGGCTCATCGGGCTCATCGGGCTCATCGGGCTCGTCAGGCTCGTCGGGCTCGTCGGGCTCGTCGGCGACGCGAATGCGGACTCCGCCGCGGGCGTGCTCTGACGGCCCGGGAGCGGCGGGGCCGTGACGGGCGCGGTCCGGTCGTTGAGGACGACCTCCGCGACCATCGGCCGCGCGGGGTCCGCGGGAATCCTGATGCGCGTCCCCGGCGCCGGGTCCTGCGGGATGCTCGCCACCTCGATGCCGCCGTAGCGGACCGTTCCGCCGCTGAGCGCCATCGTGAACTCGGGTGCGCGGCCCGCCTCCGCCACCACCGAGACGCGCAGCCCCGACAGCCGCACCTCAACGGCGGCCGAACCGGCCGTCGCGAAGGGGTCCGCGCCGGGCACCGCGGCCGGGATCGACAGCCCCAGCGTCCGCGCCCGCACCGACGCCTCCAGCCGGCAGCCCTCCGGACCGGGCCGCGCCCCCAACGTCCCGCTCGCGGCGGTGCGCACCGCCATGTCCTGCCCGTCGGCCGCCGCGGCCGGCACCGCGGCGGCGCTCACGCCGGGCAGCGACACGACGCCGGGGAAGCCGACCGGACCGGCGAACGGGGACATCCCGACCAGGTCGGTCAGGCCGGTCCGGGTCGACCGGCCCACCGAGACGCTTCCGTCGAACGGGGCCCGCTCCTGCGGCACCCCGCCCGCCTGCGGCCACTGGGCCTGCCACAGCCGCGCGCCGGAGTCGTCCCCGTTCAGCGCGGCGGCCCACGCGCGCGCCAGGCCGCATCCCGCCGCGGCGGCGCTCCCCGCCTCGTCGACCGCCGTGGCGGCACCCGCCCCGCACAGCACCGAGGCGCCCACCGCCGCGCTCGTCAGCACACCGCCGACCAGCATCAACCGTTTCATCGTCCGACCCTCTCATCGCAGTAATCGCAGTACTTTCAGCCCTCTTTAGCCCCTTCCGCGCCCGGGACCGCACCGGCAGGCCCGGGGTCGGCGGCATCCCACCCGAACGGCCGAGCCCCCGCGTGCTGACCAGGCGTCAGTTCCCCGTTCTCCCGGGGGCGGTGTGGGTGGGGTGCGGAAGACTACGGGCAGCGCCGGTGCACGCGCCGGCGGCGATCCCTTCCCCACGGACGAAGTTGAGGCCGATGCCCGCGACAACACCCCCCGCGCCCCTCTCCCCCGCCCACGCCGAACTGGCGGCGCGGCACGGGCTGGGCGCCCCGACCGCCACCTTCGAGCCCCAGCGGTACGGGGTGCTGCTGAAGGTCTCGTTCTACCTGACCCTGGCCGTCCTGCTCTTCCTCTTCGTGGTGCCGGCCGTGGTCTTCTACTACGTGTCGCTGCGCCGCCGGCCGGACTTCAACCCCCGGCAGGCGGCGAAGCGGCTGCACCTGTTCGAGCACGGCCTGATCGTCGACCAGGAGACCGGCCCGGGCGCGGTGGCCCTGCGGTGGGACGAGGTCCGGCTGCACGAGGAGCAGACCCAGAAGATCATCAACGGGATACCGGGCCCGATCCGCTACACCTGCCTGCTGCGGACCCCGGGCGCGAGCGTGACGGTCACCGACTTCTACCGGACCCCGGCGGTCTGGGCCCGGGCCATGCAGCACGCGGTCCTGCGGGCCCAGGGCCCCGGGGCGCAGGAGGCGCTGCGCTCGGGCGGGGTGCTGGACTTCGGCCCGTTCGACCTCTCCGGCGCGGGCATCACCCACCAGCGGCAGCTGCTCCCCTGGGACCGGCTGGGGCGGGTCGAGCTGGGCGGCGGCGCCGTCCGGGTGGTGCGGGACGACGAGCCCTCGCCCTGGGCCCGCGCGATGGCGAAGAGCGTCCCGAACCTGTCGGTCTTCCTGGCCCTGGTGGAGGCGCACGGCGCGGGCTGAGGGCCCGAGCCCCTCCCGGGCGGCCCCGGCCTCACCGCCCGGGCCGCTCCTCCAGGGCGGGCAGCACCTTGTCCAGCGTGACGGGCAGGTCCCGCACCCGCGCCCCGCAGGCGTGCCACACCGCGTTCGACACCGCGGCGGCGGTGCCGACGATGCCGATCTCGCCGATGCCCTTGGTCCCCAGCACGTTGACGTGCGGGTCGTGCTCGTCGAGCCAGTGGGCCTCGACCTCGGCGACGTCCGCGTGGGCCGCGATGTGGTAGCCGGCGAGGTCGTGGTTGACGACGTGGCCGGTGCGGGGGTCGAGCACGCTGTTCTCGTGCAGCGCCATGGACAGGCCCATGGTCATGCCGCCGACGAACTGCGAGCGGGCGGTGCGCGGGTTGACGATCCGGCCCGCGGCGAACACGCCGAGCAGGCGCGGCACCCGGACCTCCCCGGTGTCCAGGTGGACCCGCGCCTCGGCGAACTGGGCGCCGAAGGCGTGCATCGCCCAGCGGTCGGACCCCGGCCGGACGGAGCCGGACGCCTCGGCCCGCTCCGGCGGCTCGGCCCCGTACCGGGCCCGGAAGGCGCGGGCGGCCTCGACCACGGCCGAGCCCCAGGTCGCCGTGCCCGAGGAGCCGCCGGCCACCGTCGCCATCGGGTAGGCGGTGTCGCCGATCCGGACCGCCACCCGCTCGACCGGGACGCCGAGCGCGTCCGCGGCGATCTGCGCCAGCGTGGTCCAGGTGCCGGTGCCGAGGTCGGCCGCGCCGATCTCGGCGACGTACCGGTCGCCCTCCCGCCGGATCGTCGCCGTCGACTCCGGCATCAGGTGCACGGGGTAGGTGGAGGCGGCGACGCCGGTGCCGACCAGCCAGTCGCCGCTGCGGCGCACCCCGGGCCGCGGGTCGCGACCGGCCCAGCCGAAGCGGGCCGCGCCCTCGCGCAGGCAGCCGACCAGGTTGCGGCTGGAGAACGGCTTGCCGGTGTCGGGGTCGGTGCCGGGCTCGTTGCGGATCCGCAGCTCGATCGGGTCGAGGCCGAGGCGCTCGGCCAGTTCGTCCAGCGCCACCTCGGGCCCGAACATGCCGGGGCACACCCCGGGGGCGCGCATCCAGGACGGCACCGGGACGTCCAGGGCGGCCAGCCGGTGGGTGGTGCGCCGGTTGGCGGCGGCGTACATCATCCGGGCGGGCACGCCGGTCTGCTCGGCGAACTCCTTGATCCGGGAGGTCTGTTCGACCACGTCGACGGCGAGGGCGGTCAGCCTGCCGTCGCGGTCGGCGGCCAGCACGCAGCGCTGGATGGTGGGGGTGCGGTAGCCGGCCAGCGCGAACATGTGCTGCCGGGTCAGCACCAGCCGCACCGGCCGGCCGGGGACGGCGCGCGCGGCCATCGCGGCCAGCACCGTGTTGACGTGCGGCTCGCCCTTCGAGCCGAAGCCGCCCCCGACGTACGGGCAGATCACCCGGACCTTCGCCTCGTCCAGGCCGAACACGGCCGCCAGCGCGGTCCGGGCGGGGTGGACGCCCTGGGTGGAGTCCCACAGGGTGAGGAAGCCCTCGGCCTGGTCCCAGCGGGCCGTGGTGGCGTGCGGCTCCATCGGGTTGTTGTGGTACATCGCGGTGGTGTACGTCCGCTCGACCGTCACCTCCGCCGCCGCCACGGCCGCCGCGACGTCGCCCTCGACGGTGTCGGTGGGGAAGTCCGGGTTGACCTTCTCGGGCGCGTACAGGTCGTCGCGGTCGGCCCGCAGCTCGCTGTCGTGCTCCTGGCGCTCGTACTCCACCCGGACCAGGGCGGCGGCGTGCCGGGCGGTCTCGGAGCTGTCGGCGACGACCAGGGCGACGACCTGGCCGCGGAAGGCGACCTCCCGGTCCTGGAGGGCCGCCAGCTCGCGGTTCCCGGTGTCGGCCAGCCGTTCGGCGCGGTCGGGGGTGAGCACCGCGAGCACGCCGTCGAGCGCCTCGGCGGCGGCGGTGTCCAGCCCGGTGATCCGGCCCCGGGCGACGGCGGCCTGGACGGGGTGCGCGTGGGCGGCGTCCGCCACCGGGGCCTCGGCGGCGTAGGCGGCGGTGCCGCGCACCTTGGCGGCGCCGTCCCGGCGGGGCAGGTCCCGGCCGATGGCGGCGGATTCGTCGACGGAGGTCATCGGGCGTCCTCTCCGACCAGCTCGCGCAGGGTGGCGGCGAGGGTGCGGCGCAGCAGGGGGATCTTGAACGCGTTGCCGCCGTCCAGGCCCTCCAGCGGGCGGGCGTCGGCGAGTTCGGCGTCCGCGGCGGCCCGGTAGGACTCCTCGGTCGCCGGGGCGCCGCGCAGCACCCGCTCGGCCCGGCGGGCCCGCCAGGGCACGTGGGCGACGCCGCCGAACGCGACGCGCGCGTCCGTGATCACGCCGTCCCGCACCTCCACCGCCGCGGCCACGCTGACCAGGGCGAAGGCGTACGAGGCGCGGTCGCGGACCTTGCGGTAGGCCGAGCGGCGGGCCGGCGGCAGCGCGGGCAGGTCGATCGCGGTGACGAGGTCGCCGTGTTCGAGCACCGTGTCCCGTTCGGGGGTGTCGGCGGGCAGCCGGTGCAGGCCGGTGAAGGGGACGGTGCGCTCGCCGTCCGGGCCGAGCACCCGCACCCGGGCGTCGAGCGCGGCCAGCGCCACCGCCAGGTCGGAGGGGTGGACCGCGACGCAGTGCTCGGAGGCGCCGAGGATCGCGTGGTGGCGGGTCCAGCCGCCGAGGGCGGAGCAGCCGGAGCCGGGCTCGCGCTTGTTGCAGGGGGTGGTGACGTCCTGGAAGTAGGCGCAGCGGGTCCGTTGCAGCGGGTTGCCGCCGGTGGTGGCCATGTTGCGCAGCTGTCCCGAGGCGCCCGACAGCAGGGCCTGGGACAGCACGGGGAAGCGTGCGCGCACCCGCGGGTCGGCGGCGAGCGCGCTGTTGCTGACGCCCGCGCCGATCCGCAGGCCGCCCCCGTCGAGGTCCTCGACCGTGGCGGGCAGCAGGTCGGCGACGTGCACGACCAGGTCGGGGGCGGCGATCCCCAGCTTGAGGTGGTCGACCAGGTTGGTCCCGCCGCCGAGGAACACCGCGGCCGGGTTCCCGGCCACGCTGCGGACGGCCGCCGCCGGGTCGCCGGGGCTCAGGTAGTCGAAGGGCTTCATCCGGCGGCCTCCGCGGTCGGGCGCCCGCCGGTGCGCAGGGCGGCCGCGGCCTGCTGGACGGCGGGCACGATGTTGACGTAGGCGGCGCAGCGGCACAGGTTGCCGCTCATCCGCTCGGCCACCTCGGCGCGGTCCAGCTCCGGCGGCCGGGTACCGTCCGTGACGGCGCTCGGCCAGCCCCGGGCGAACTCGTCGAGCGCGCCGACCGCGGAGACCACCTGCCCCGGGGTGCAGTAGCCGCACTGGAAGGCGTCGCAGTCGATGAACGCCCGCTGCACGGGGTGCAGCCCGTCCTCGGCCTCCGGCGCGCGGGCGGCGAGCCCTTCGGCGGTGACCACCTCGGCGCCGTCCTGGGTGACCGCGAGGGTGAGGCAGCTCAGCACCCGGCGTCCGCCGGACAGCACCGTGCAGGCGCCGCACTGCCCGTGGTCGCAGCCCTTCTTCGGGCTGGTCACGCCCAGCCGCTCGCGCAGGGCGTCGAGCAGCGTGGTGCGGGTGTCGACGGTCAGCCGGCGCGTGGTCCCGTCGACGTGGACGGTGATCTCTCTCAGCACCGCCCGAGGGTTCCCGGCGCGGGCCCCGGCCATACGGCGTCCGGCGAGGCCCCACCCGGACGGCGGCGGTGGCGGTGGCGGCTCGGACGGCGGCGGCACCGGCCCGGACGGCATCGACAACGGTGTGATCATCCGGTGATCATGAATGGCTATGCTCACGCTCCGTCAGGTGCCGGACGGCCCTGGCGGAACGAGAGGGTGGTGTCACGATGATGGGACCGGCGCACGCGCTGTCGGGCGCGGCGGCCTGGGTGGCGGTGGGCGCGGTGGCGGCCGTGCTGGACGAACCGATGCCCTGGCCGGTACTGCTGGTCGGTGCGCTGATCACCGCGGGCGCGGCGCTCGCGCCGGACCTGGACCACAGGGCGGCGACGATATCGCGGGCGTTCGGGCCGGTGTCGCGCTGGCTGTGCGAGGTGATCGACCAGCTGTCGGCCGCGGTCTACAGGTCCACCCGGGGCAAGGGCGACGCCCGGCGCTCGGGCGGCCACCGGACGCTGACGCACACCTGGCCGTGGGCGGTGACGTGCGGGGCGGTGGCCGCCGCGGTCACGGTGTACGGCGGCCGGTGGGGCGTGCTCGCCGTGCTGTTCGTGCACATGGTGCTGGCCGTCGAGGGCCTGCTGTGGCGGCACGCCCGGGTCTCCAGCGACGTACTGGTGTGGCTGCTCGGGTTGACCAGCGCGTGGATGCTGGCGGACATCCTGGAGGAGCCGGGCCACGGCGCGCGGTGGCTGTTCGACGGAGCGGGGCAGCAGTACCTGTGGATCGGCCTGCCGATCATGCTGGGCGCGCTGGTGCACTGCGTCGGCGACGCGCTGACCGTCTCGGGCTGCCCGGTGCTGTGGCCGATCCCGATCGGCCGCAAGCGGTGGTACCCGGTCGGCCCGCCGAAGGGGATGCGGTTCCGGGCCGGCAGCAAGGTCGAGGTGAAGGTGCTGTCGCCGATCTTCATGGGGCTGAGCGCGGTCGGCGCGCTGGTCGCCCTCCGGGTGATCGGCTGACGGACGGGAACGGGGCCGGGGCGCGGCGGGTCAGGGGGTGACGATGGCGAAGCCCGGGTCGGGGGCGGTCAGGTGGCCGAGGAGTTCGGTGACCGTGTGCGGGTCGCCGGTCAGGTGGGCCCGGCCGTCGGCGGCGAGCTGGTCGAGGGTGGTGGTGCCGAGCAGGACGGCGCGCAGGTCGGCCTCGTCGAGGGTGGCGGTGAGGTCGGGGGCGGCCACCGCCGGGCCCTGGCCCGCGGTGTGGGTGAGGACGCCGTTGTGCAGGCGCAGCGTGATCGGCTCCCGGTGGCCGGTGAGGTTCCAGCGGATCGCGAGGGAGGCGTCCCAGCTGCCGGGGCCGTCGATCCGGATGGCGAGGGAGTCGAAGAGCTGGTCGAGGGTGAGGGCGGCCAGGAGGTCCGGGGAGACGGTGGCGGTGGGGGTGCCGACGTTGCCGTCGCGCAGTTCGAGGGCGCCCGTCAGGTAGAAGTTGCGCCAGGTGCCGTTCTCGCTGCCGTAGCCGAGCTGTTCGAGGGTGGCGGCCTGGAGGGCGCGGGCGTCGGCGTTGTCCGGGTCGGCGAACACGACGTGGTTGACCACCTCGGCCACCCAGCGGTAGTCGCCGTCCGCGAACGACTCCCGGGCCTTGGCGAGGACCTGCTCGGCGCCGCCCATGAAGTCGACGTAGCGGGTGGCGGCCTCGACCGGGGGGTGCTGCCACAGGTGGGCCGGGTTGCCGTCGAACCAGCCCAGGTAGCGCTGGTAGATCGCCTTGGTGTTGTGGCTGACCGAGCCGTAGTAGCCGTGGGTGTGCCACGCCTTCTCCAGCGCGGGCGGGACCTGCATGCGCTCGGCGATCTCCGGGCCGGTCAGGCCGGTGTTGAGCATCCGCAGCGTCTGGTCGTGCAGGTAGCCGTACAGGTCGCGCTGCTCGGACAGGAAGGCGATCACCCGCTCGCGGCCCCAGGTCGGCCAGTGGTGCGAGGCGAACGCCACGTCGGTGCGGTCGCCGAACAGGGTGATCGCCTCGGTCAGGTAGCGCGACCACACGTGCGGGTCGCGCACCTGCGCGCCGCGCAGGGTCAGCAGGTTGTGCAGGTTATGGGTGGCGTTCTCGGCCATGCACAGCGCCGCGTGGTCCGGGAAGAAGATGTTCAGCTCGGCCGGGGCCTCGGTGCCCGGGGTCAGCTGGAAGACCATCCGGATGCCGTCGACCACCTCCTCCTGCCCGGTGCGGGTGATGTCCAGGGTCGGCGGGATCAGCCCCGCCGCGCCGGTCGAGGTGGTCTGCCCCAGGCCCGCGCCGACCTGCCCGCGCGGCCCCTTCGGCAGCGCCGCACCGTACATGTACGCCGCCCGCCGGCCCATCGCCGTGCCCGCGTACACGTTCTCGCTGACCGCGTGCTCCAGGAAGCCCTCCGGCGCGAGGACCGGGACCTCCGCGCCGTCCGGGACCACGCCGCGCACCCCGCCGAAGTGGTCGATGTGGCTGTGCGTGTACAGCACGGCCGTCACCGGGCGCTCGCCCCGGTGCGCCCGGTACAGCGCCAGGCCGGCCGCCGCGGTCTGCGCCGAGATCAGCGGGTCGACCACCAGGACGCCGCGCTCCCCCTCCACGATCGTCATGTTCGACAGGTCGAAGCCGCGCACCTGGTAGATCCCCTCCACCACCTCGAACAGACCGTGGTCGGACACCAGCCGGCTCTGCCGCCACAGGCTCGGGTTCACGCTGTCCGGGCAGTCCTCGGCGAGGAACCCGTACGCCTCCAGGTCCCACACCGTGCGTCCGTCCGCGTCCTCGACCAGCGGCTCGGCCGCCGTCCCGAGGAACCCGCGCCGGGCGTCCTCGAAGTCGCGGGTGTCCTCGAACGGGAACCGGCCGAGCACCGCGCGGTTGGCCTCCGCGATGCTCGGCTGGGCGGGCTCGGGCTGGGTGTGCTGGCTCATCGCTGACTCCCGGGGAGAGGACTCCGTGTCGCTGCCACCCTTTCCAACGAGGTGGCCGGGCGCCTCGCACGGTGGGCCGTTCGGGTGGGCGCGGGGCGAGCCGGGCTCCCGGTGCGGGTCGGACGGCCGGTGGACTGCGGGCGCCGGGTGCGGTCGGGTGGGCGGGCGGCCCGGGCAGGAGGGCCCTCAGGCGGCCCGGGACGGCCGGAAGTCGCAGAGCAGCAGGGCGGAGTCGTCGTCGGGGCCGCTTCCCGTGTACTCCCGGACGTCGGCGCGCAGCCGGGTCAGCGCCCGTTCCGGGCAGGTCGGAGCGAGCAGGGCCGGGGCGCGGTCGGCGAGCGGGTAGAAGGCGCCGGAGTCGTCGCGGGCCTCGGTCAGGCCGTCGGTGCAGAACAGCAGCCGGTCGCCGTCGCGCAGGTGCAGCACGGTCGGCCGCGGGGCCGGGGCACCGGTCAGCGCGGACAGCCCGAACGGCGGTGCCGGGTCCAGCCGCGGCAGCAGCGGTGCGGACCCGCCCGCCCGCAGCAGCACCGGCGCCGGGTGGCCGTGGTCCAGCAGCACCGTGCGACCGTCCTCCCGGACGTCGGCCAGCAGCGCGGTGACGAAGCGGTCCCCGGCCGTCTGTTCGGCCAGTGCCCGCTCGACCCGCGCCGCGAGGGAGGTGAGGTCCGGCGCGTCCGGCGCCGCGGCGCGGAACGCGCCCAGCACCACGGCCGCCGCGCTCACCGCCTCCAGGCCCTTGCCCTGCACGTCCGCGACCAGGACGCGCACCCCGCCCGGCACCGGCACCGCCTGGTACAGGTCGCCGCCGACCCGGGCCGTCCGGTGCGCCGAACGGTACGAACCTGTCAGTTCCAGCGGCCCCAGCCGGGGCGGCAGCGGCGGCATCAGCACGTTCTGCACCGTCTCCGCGACCGCCCGGACGTCCACCAGTTCCCGCTCCGCCCGGCGCCGGGTCGCCGACACCCAGCACGCGGCGAGCGCCGTGAACACCACTCCGGCCAGCGCGACCCACACCCGGCTGTGCCCCCACAGCCCGTCCCACACCGCGACCAGCAGCACCAGGACCGTGCCCAGCAGCGCCGACCCGAGCACCGTGCGCGGCGAACCCCGCCCGGCCGCCAGCGCCGGACCCGCCGCGAACAGCGGCAGCAGCCCGAAGTCCGGGCCCAGCAGGACGTCCGCCAGGGCCACCAGCAGCATCGCGGCGACCGGGGCCGCCCACGGCCTCATCCAGCGTGGGTGGCCCGGCCGGACGGTGGTCGGTTGCACGGCACTGTCTCCTCTCGCGGGTCCTCCCGGAGCGGCCGGCACCTCCCGCCCCGGTGGCGCGACCGCACGTCGCACGGGGGTCGGACCACCGACGGTAACGACCGCGCGGGAGTCGCCGGTAGGGTCCTTCGCCCCGCCCCGCCGGGCACCGGTCTCCTTACCGGTCGGTGACGTCGCCGTCCGCCTGCGCCGTTCCCGGGCCGGGCGTGGGTAGCGTCGCGGGGCATGAGGATCCTGGTGACGGGCGGGGCCGGTTTCGTCGGCTCCGCGGTGGTGGGTGCGCTGCTCGCGGGCGGCCACGAGGTGCGGGTGCTGGACGCGCTGCTGCCGGCGGTGCACCCGTCGGGGCTGCCGTCGGCGGTGCCCGCGGGCGCGGAGTTCCGGCACGGCGACGTGCGGGACGCGGCGGCGGTGGAGGCGGCGCTGGACGGGGTGGCGGCGGTCTGCCACCAGGCGGCGATGGTCGGGCTGGGGGTGGACCTGGACGACGCCCCCGCCTACGCCGGGTGCAACGACCTGGGCACGGCGGTGCTGCTGTCGGCGATGGCCCGGCGCGGGGTGCGGGACCTGGTGCTGGCCGGGTCGATGGTGGTGTACGGCGAGGGCGCGTACCGGTGCGGGGCGCACGGGCCGGTGGCCCCCGGGCCGCGCCGGGCGGCGGACCTGGACGCGGGGCGCTTCGAGCCGCCGTGCCCGGTGTGCGGCGAACCGCTGCTGCCCGGCCTGGTCGGCGAGGACGCCCCGGCCGACCCGCGCAACGTGTACGCGGCCACGAAACTGGCCCAGGAACACCTGGCCTCCGCCTGGGCCCGTGCCTGCGGGGGCCGGGTCCTGGCGCTCCGCTACCACAACGTGTACGGGCCGGGGATGCCGCGCGACACCCCGTACGCGGGGGTCGCCTCGCTGTTCCGCTCGGCGCTGGCGCGCGGCGAGGCACCGCGGGTCTTCGAGGACGGCGACCAGCGGCGCGACTTCGTCCACGTCACGGACGTGGCGGCGGCCAACGCGGCGGCCCTGGCCGCCCTCCCCGACCGGCCGCCGGGCAGCGCGCGGGCGTACAACGTGGGCAGCGGGGACGTCCGGACGGTGGGCGACCTGGCCCGGGCGCTGGCATCGGCGTACGGCGGCCCGGCCCCGGTGGTGACGGGCGAGTACCGGCTGGGCGACGTCCGGCACGTGACGGCGGACTCCGGACGGCTCCGCACCGAACTCGGCTGGCGGCCCCGGGTGGCGTTCGAGGCGGGGGTGGCCGAGTTCGCGGCCGCCCCGCAGCGGGCCTGACGGCCGGGCGGGGCGGGGGGCCGGGCGGGCGCCGGGCCGGGGCCGGACCGGGCCCGCCGTTTTCCGGGGCGGGGGACGGGGCGCGGTGCGGCCGTCAGGGGCGGCGGGTGGTCGGGAGGCTGATCTCGAAGCAGCAGCCGCCGTCGACGTTGCGCACCCGGGCCCGGCCGTCGTGGGCCTCGACGATGCCGCGGACGATGGCGAGGCCGAGGCCGGCACCGCTGTCGGCCGTGTCGGGGGTGCCGGGGGCGGCGGGGCGGGGGGTGCGGGCGGGGGTGCCGCGCCAGCCGGTCTCGAAGACCCGGGGGAGGTCGGGTTCGGGGATGCCGCCGCAGCCGTCGGTGACGGCGAGGACGACGGCGTCGGCCTCCCGGCGGGTGGAGACGGCGACCAGGCCGTCCGGCGGGGTGGCGCGGATCGCGTTGACCAGCAGGTTGCCGATCACCCGGGTGATCTCCCGGGGGTCGGCCTCGACGGGCGCGGGTTCGACCCGGCGGCCTTCGAGGCGCACGCCGCGCTGCCGGGCAAGCGGGTGGGCACCGGCCAGCGCGTCGTCGACCAGGTCGTGCAGCGAGACCCGGGAGAGGGTGAGGGAGAGCGCGCCGGCCTGGATCCGGGAGAGTTCGAACAGGTCGTCGACCATGCCGGTGAGCCGCTCGACCTCGGTGCGGATCCGGGCGAGGTAGCGCTCGGGCTGTTCGGCGACGCCGTCCTCCAGGGCCTCGGCCATCGCGCGCAGGCCGGCCAGCGGGGTGCGCAGGTCATGCGAGATCCAGGCGATGAGTTCCCGCCGGGAGGCGTCCAGGGCCCGTTCGCGGTCCCGGGATTCGGCCAACCGGGCGCTGGTGGCGGCGAGTTCGGCGCTGACGGCGGCCAGTTCCCGGCCCAGCGGCCGGTCCGGCGGGGTGAACCCGGCGTCGCCGCCGACGGTGCGGGCGGCCACCGCCAGGGCCCGCCCGCCCGCGGTGACCTGGCGGCCCAGCAGTGCGGCGGTGAGCAGCGCGACCACCGAGGCCATCGCCAGGACGGTGCCGACCACGCCGAGGTCGTGGTGGGAGAGGAACATCGCCTGGGCGACCGCGAACGTCCCGGAGGTGACGGCGAGGACGCTGACCCCGGCGACGGCGAACAGGGTGAGCGCCAGCGAGCGGCGGCGCAGCAGGCGCAGTGCGGCCAGGCCGAGCAGTCCGGCGGCGGCGGCGCCGAGCGCGGCGAACAGGGCGATCAGCAGCAGGTCCTTCACGCCGCACCGCCCCGCGCGGAACCGGCCGGGCCGGTCGGGCCGGTCGCGCCCGTCGGGCCGGTCGGCTCGGTCGGGTCCGTCGGGCCGGTCGGCGCGGCCGGGTCGTAGCGGTAGCCGACGCCCCAGACGGTGCTGATCAGCGCGGGCGCGCCGGGGTCGTCCTCGATCTTCTCGCGCAGGCGGCGGACGTGGACGGTGACGGTCGACAGGTCGCCGAAGTCCCAGCCCCAGACCCGCTGCATCAGCTCCTGCCGGGAGAAGACCGTCGCGGGGTGCCGGAGCAGGAACGCGAGGAGGTCGAACTCGCGGCTGGTGAGCGGGAGTTCGCGTCCGGCCCGGTGGGCGCGGCGGGCCCGGTGGTCGAGCGCCAGATCGCCGGAGCGCAGGGGCCCGGACGCGGCGGGGGCGGGGGCGGTGCGGGCGCGGCGCAGGATCGACTGGACGCGCAGGACGAGTTCGCGCGGGCTGAAGGGCTTGGTGACGTAGTCGTCCGCGCCGAGTTCGAGCCCGAGGACGCGGTCGGCCTCGTCGCCCTTGGCGGTGAGCAGCACCACCGGCAAGTCGGGCCGGTCCGGGCGGGCGCGCAGGCGGCGCAGCACCTCCAGGCCGTCCAGGCCGGGCAGCATCAGGTCGAGGACGAGCAGGTCGGGCCGGTGGCGGGCGGCCAGGTCGAGCCCGCTCGGCCCGTCCTCGGCCCGGTCGACCAGGTGCCCGGCCCGGGTGAGGTAGCCCGCCACCACTTCGCCGACGGTCGGGTCGTCGTCGACGACCAGGATGCGGGCGGGCTCCGGCGGATCGGCGGGAGCGGGGACGGGAGCGGGGCCGTGGTTCACCCGCCCGAGGATACGAGCCCTCCCCCGCCGACGGCCCCGGCCCGGGCCCTCGTTCGGGTTCCGTAAGATCCGCCGCCCGAACGGATCGCCCGAACAGGTCGCCGGGGGGATCGGTCGGCCGGCTCCGCGCCGACCGGTTCCCCGACGCCACCCGCTGGTTGCCGTCCCGCGCGGCTCCGCGCCGCGCGGCTCCCCTGCGCCGTACGACTTCCGTAAGGGCGTGGTTCGGCCGTGGCGGGGGCGGGCGTGGTTAGCGTGGCGGGCGTGACTCCTCCTCTCCTTCCGTCTCCCCTGCTCCCGTCCTCGGTGGACGTGGTGCTGCCCTGCCTGGACGAGGCGCGGGCGCTGCCCTGGGTGCTGGGCCGGATGCCGGCCGGCTGGCGGGCGATCGTGGTCGACAACGGTTCGCGGGACGGCTCGGCGGAGCTGGCCGCCTCGCTGGGGGCGACGGTGGTGGCGGAACCGCGCCGGGGTTTCGGCGCGGCCTGTCACGCCGGGCTGCTGGCGGCCGACGCCGAGTTGGTGTGCTTCCTGGACTGCGACGGCTCGCTGGACCCGGCGCAACTGCCCCGGGTGGTCGGGCCGGTGGCGGCGGGCGCGGCCGATCTGGTGCTGGGGCGGCGGCGGCCGGTCTCGTTCGGGGCGTGGCCGCCGCACGCCCGGTTGGCGAACCTGGTGCTGGCCCGGCGGCTGCGCGCGGTGACGGGGGCCGGGCTGCACGACCTCGGGCCGATGCGGGCGGCGCGCCGGGAGCGGCTGCTGGCGCTGGGGCTGGGCGACCGGCGCTCGGGCTACCCGCTGGAGACGGTGCTGTCGGCGTCGGCGGCGGGGATGCGGATCGCCGAGGTGCCGGTCGACTACCGGCCGCGGGCGGGCCGTTCGAAGGTGACCGGGACGGTCCGCGGGACCCGGCAGGCGGTGCGCGACATGCGGAAGGTGCTCGCGGCCGTGCCGCCGACCCTGCTGGTGATCGCCAAGGCGCCGGTGCCGGGCCGGGTGAAGACCCGGCTGATCCCGGCGTTCGGCGCCGAGCGGGCCGCCGGGCTGGCCGAGGCGGCCCTCGCCGACACCCTGGCCGCGCTGTCGCTGGCCCCGGCCGGACGGCGGCTGCTGGTCCTGGACGGGGCGCCGGGCCGGTGGCTGCCGCCGGGCTGGGAGGTGGTGCCGCAGTGCGCGGGCGGCCTGGACCGCCGGCTCGCCGCCGCCTTCGCCCACGCCGCCCGGCTGGCGCCGCACGCCCCGGCGCTGCTGGTCGGCATGGACACCCCGCAGCTGGACCCGGCCGTCCTCGCCGCGCCGCTGTCGGCCGCGCGGCGTCCGGGCGTCGACGCCTGGTTCGGCCCCGCGGAGGACGGCGGTTTCTGGGCCCTCGGCCTGGCCCGCCCGGACGCCCGCCTCGCGGCCCGGCTGCTGCACGGCGTGCCGATGTCGACTCCCGGCACCGGCCGGGACGTCCGGGACCGGCTGCGGGCCGCCGGTCTGACGGTCGGCGAGCTGCCGCCGCTGCTGGACGTGGACGGCCCGGACGACGCCGCCCGGGTCGCCGCGCTGGCGCCCGGCACCCGGTTCGCCGCCCGGCTGCGCGAGTGCGGGACCGCCCCCGGACCGGCCGTCCGGTGAACGCCCGCCCGGCGGGCGCGGCCCCCTCCCCCGCACCCGGCGTCGACACCGCCGCGCCCCGGGTCGCCGCCGAGCCCTGGGTCGACGACCCGTTCGGGCGGGCGGTGCGGGCCGGGCGGGGGCCCTTGTGGCTGCGGCGGGCGGACGGTTCGCGGCTGGTGCTGGAGGTGGAGCGCTGGTGCGCGCCGGTGGCCGGGGCCGACCACGGGCTGGTGCTGCGCTGCCTGGGCCTGTCCGCGCCGGTGCTGGACCTGGGCTGCGGGCCGGGTCGGCTGGTGGCGGCGCTGTCCGAGGCGGGCGTGCCCGCGCTCGGGGTGGACATCTGCGCGGCCTCGGTGGAGCGCACCGCGGGGCTGGGCGGTCTCGTGCTGCGCCGTTCGGTGTTCGACCGGCTGCCCGCCGAGGGCCGTTGGGGCGGCGTGCTGCTGGCCGACGGCAACCTCGGCATCGGCGGCGACCCGGCGGCCCTGCTGGCCCGGGCGGGCGCGCTGCTCGCCCCGGGCGGGCTGCTGCTGGTGGAGACCGCGGCGCAGGAGGTGGACGAGGTCGCGGACGTCCGGGTGGAGGGCCCGGACGGCGCCGGTCCGCCGTTCCCCTGGGCCCGCTGCGGGCCCGCCGCGACGCTGCGGCACGCCCGGGCGGTCGGCCTGGAGCAGGCCGAGCGCTGGGTCTCGCACGGCCGCTCGTTCCTGGCGCTGGCCCGCCCCTGACGTCGGGTCACCCGGCGGCGGGCCGGTCAGTGGCGGGCCGATCAGCGGCGGGTCACCCGGCGGCGGGCCGGTCGGTGGCGGGCCGGTCGCGCTCCGTCCACTGCGGATGCTCGCGCTCGGCCCACTCCCGGTCGACGGTGCCGGTGCGCATGCCGCGCCGGGCCTCCGGGTCCTGGTGGGCCATCCGCAGGTGGCCGAGCACCACCACGGCGACGGCGAGCGCGAACCAGTCGTGGACGAAGGTCGCGCCGGTGCGCCACACGGCGGGGGCGAGGCCGGTGAACCACATCAGCAGGCCGGTGCCGAGCATGACCAGGGTGGTGCCGAGCGTCCACTGCGCGTACAGCTTCTGCCCGGCGTTGAACTTCCCGGCGGGCCGGGGCCCGAGTCGGCGGCGGCGCACGGTGTGCAGCCAGGTGCGGTCGGCGGCGGTGAAGCGGCCGAGGCGGACGGCGTCGCGGCGCATCGCCCGGGAGGCGAGGGAGAGCAGCAGCGGGACGGGCAGCAGCAGGCCGCACCACTCGTGCAGCCCGGCCACCAGGCGCCGGCGGCCGACGAGTTGGGCCAGCGGCGGCAGGTAGAGGCAGGCGGCGGTGGCCAGGCAGGTGAGCATCAGCGCGGCGGTGGCGCGGTGCGTCCAGCGCTGGGCGCGGGTGAAGCGGGGGCGGCGGTCAGCCGGTGGGTGCATCGTCGCGTCCGTTCGATCGGCCGACCCAGGCGTCCACGTCGTAGCCGAGCCGTTCCCAGTAACCCGGGCGGACGGCGTCGGTGACGGTGATCGAGGACAGCCACTTGGCGGACTTGTAGAAGTACATCGGGGCGACGTACAGGCGGACCGGGCCGCCGTGCGCGTGGCCGATCGTCTGGTCCTGCATCCGCAGCGCCACCAGGACGTCGTCGCGGCGGGCCTGGTCCAGCGTCAGGCTCTCGGTGTAGGCGCCGTCGAAGCAGCCGAAACTCACCGCGCGGCCCTCCGGCCGCACCCCGGCCGCCTCCAGCAGCGCGGACAGCGGGACGCCCTCGAACGGGGTGGCGGGCACCCGCCAGCCGGTGACACACTGCACGTCGTGGACGATCCGGCGCTGCGGCAGGGCCCGCAGGTCGGCCAGCCGCAGGGTGGTGGGCCGCTCCACCAGGCCGTCGACGGTGAGGGTGTAGTCGGCCTCACCGCGTTCGGGCACCGAGGCGGTCACCGAGTAGTAGCGGAACCCGCCCCCGCCGGGCAGCAGCCCGCTCAGCCCAGTCGGGTCGTTGCGGGCCAGGGTGTCCTGGGCGCGTTGCAGCCACGGGCCGACCGCGACCCCGGCGGCGCCGAGGCCGAGCAGGCCGAGCACCACCCGGCGGCCGACGGGGGTGCCGCGGGCTCCGTCGCCGTTCTCGTCATCGCGGGTGTCGTTGTCGTCGTCCACGGGGTGATTCGACCAGGCGGGGCCGCCGTTGCCCAGGGGCGCGGGCGGGCCGTCAGACTTCCGTCATCTGTGCGCGCACCGGCCGCGGCCACCGTCCGGCCCGCCGCGCGGACACCGCCGCGATCACCAGCAGGGCGGCGCCGTAGGCGAGTTGCTGCGTCCGGCCGCCGCCGGCCAGGTACAGCAGCTGCCCGGCGGCGGGCACCGCCAGCCACTCCCAGCGGCCGTCGAGAGCGACCAGCGCCACCACCAGCAGCCCGTACCAGGGGTAGCCGGGGGCGGCCAGCAGCAGCGCCCCGCCGGTCACCAGCAACGCGCCCCGCCAGGGCCGCCCCGGGTCACCGTGCCGCAGCACCCGCCACACCAGGGCGGCCAGCAGCGCCGCCCCGGCCCACGGCGCGAACCGGTCGGGCAGCACCAGGCGCAGCAGCCCGAACCGGTCGAGGTGCCCCTGCTGGTAGCCCTCCTCCCGCAGGTAGCCGGGCAGGTAGCCGAACACCCCGGCCCCGGACGCCGCCACGTACGGCAGGTAGCAGAGCACGAACACCCCGGCGGCGGCCACGAGCAGCGCCAGGGCGGCGGCAGGCCGCAGCGCACCCCCGGCGGGTCGACCGGAGGTCGCCGGGGCAGGCGCGCCCGAGTCCGGGACCGGCGCGGCGGACAGACGGGCCGGGAACCGCGCCGGGGAGGGGACGGCCTGCCGCAGCCCGGACCGGAGCCGCAGCCGCAGCGCACCCCCGGCGGGTCGGCCGGAAACTCCCGGACCAGGCGCGCCCGAGTCCGCGACCGGCGCGGCGCCGGACGGGCGGGGGGAGAGGACGCCGGAGAGGGCGCCGGGTAGGGCCAGTGCGGGGAGGAGCTTCACCGCCGTCGCCGCGCCCAGGGCCGCGCCGGCCGACACCGGCCGGGTGCGGGCCGCCCAGGTCAGGCCGGCCACGGTCAGCAGGGCGCCCAGGGTGTCGACGTGGGCGTCGTTGACGGCCCAGACCGCGACGCCCGGGCACCAGGCCCAGAGCGCGGCCCGCCGCCGTCCGCCCGTCGCCGTGAGCAGCAGGGCGGTGGTCGCCACCGCCAGGGCCGCCCCGGCCGCCTGGGCGACCCGGACGCCGTCGCCGAAGGGGCGTTGGAGGAGGAACCACGCCTCGGCCAGCGGCGGGTAGACGGTGTGCACGGCGGGGCGGTTGATCCGGGTGCAGGCGCCGTCGGCGGTGCGCCGTTCGTCCCACTCGGCGCAGCCGTCGCCGACCGGGAACCGGCCGGGGTCGCGCAGCCGGGTCAGGGCCGGGTCCTCGGGGGTGTGCGCGTACGGGGAGACGCCCGCGGCCTGCACCTTGCCGTCCCAGCCGTAGCGGTAGGCGTCGTCGCTGGTCCGGGGCGGGGCGAGCAGGCCGGTCGCGGCGACCAGGACGCCGCCGGCCAGCACCAGCCGGGTCACCTGTCGGGCCGGTACCCGGCGCAGCAGGAGCAGGGCCGTCGCGAACAGGGCGGCGTCGGCGGCGTACCAGCCGTACAGCGGGGTCCGGTCGCCGAGGGTGCCGCCGGTGGTGAAGGTCAGCGCGAGGCAGCCGGCCAGGGCGGTGACGGCGAGGGCGCAGGGCAGGGCGGGGCGTGCGGTCACCGCCCCACCCTCGCAGCTCGGGGCGTCCGGGGGGCGGCGGCGCGGGGTGCCGTCCGGATTCCGTAAGCATCCGCCGAGCACCCGTCCCGGACGGCCGCCCCGAACACCCGTCCGGTCGCGGGCCGTCGGACCGGGCCGTTCGGATTCCGTAAGCACGTCGCAGCGCCGCCGGGGCGGCCGGGCGCGCTTCGATGGGCCCGTGGACTCCGACCCCTCCCCCGCCCGGCGGCGCTTCGACCCGCCGCTGCCCGTCCCGCCCGCCGTGCTGCGGCGCGGCCCGTTCCGTCCGGGCGCGTTCCGCTCCGCCGCGCACGAGCCGCGTACCGCGGTGGTGCTCGGCCGGTGGCTGGGCGCGGCGCTGCTGCTGTGCTTCGCGACCGGTCTGGTCAGCCACCTGCTCCAGGACCCGCCCGGCTGGCTGGCACCGCGGCTGCCGTCCCGCCCGGTGAACGGCTACCGGGTCACCCAGGGGCTGCACGTGGTCTCCGGGCTGGCGGCGATCCCGCTGACCGGCGCGAAGCTGTGGACGGTGTACCCGCGGCTGTTCGCCTGGCCGCCCGCGCGGAGCGTGCTGCACCTGCTGGAGCGGCTGTCGATCGCGCTGCTGGTCGCGGCGGTGCTGCTGGAGCTGTTCACCGGGCTGCTGAACACCCTCCAGTGGTACCCGTGGCCGTTCCCGTTCCGGCAGACCCACTACTGGACGGCGTGGACGGCGGTCGGCGCGCTGCTGGTCCACCTGGCGGTCAAGGCGCCGGTGATCGCCGCGCACTGGCGCCGGGCCGCCGCCGTCCCGCTGCCCGGGCGGCGGGCGGTGCTCGCGGCGACGGCCGCCGCCGTCGGCGCGGTCACCCTCACCACCGCGGGCCAGACCGTGCCGTGGCTGCGCGCCCCGGACCTGTTCGCCCCGCGCCGCCCGGGCGCCGGGGGGCAGGCGCTGCCGGTGAACCGCACCGCCGCGCAGGCCGGGACGGGCGCCGTCCCGGCCGACTGGCGGCTGGCCGTCGACGGCCCGGCCGGCTACCGGATCGGCCTGGCCGAACTGCGCGCCCTGCCGCAGACCACCGCCGAGCTGCCGATCTCCTGCGTGGAGGGCTGGAGCGCGAACGCCCGCTGGACGGGCGTGCGGCTGACCGACCTGCTGCGCCGGGCCGGCGTCCCGGCCGGGTCGGCGGTGCGGATCACCTCGCTGGAGGAGGAGGGGCCGTACCGGGTCACCGAGATGCCCGCCGGGTACGCCGACGACCCGCTCACCCTGCTGGCGCTGGCCCTGGACGGCCGCCCGCTGACGCCCGACCACGGCTTCCCGGCGCGGATCGTCGCGCCGAACCGGCCCGGGGTGCTGCAGACCAAGTGGGTCGCCCGGATCGAGGTGGTCTGAGGTGCGGATCTTCCGCGGCGCCCTGCTGCTCGGCGGCCTCGCCCTGCTCGCCTGCGGGCTGACCGGCCTGCTGACCGACCCGTACGTGACCGGCCCGCTCGGCGTCCTGCTGTGGGCGGCCGGGCTGCTGGTGCTGCACGACGGGCTGTGGCTGCCGCTGGTGTGCGCGGTCGGCGCGGCCGTGGCGGGCCGGCCGGTGCTGCGCGGCTGGCTGGTGGTGGTGGCGGCGGTGGGCGCGGTGGCCGTCCCGGCGGTGCTGCGGGCCGGGGACGACCACGGCAACCCGACCCTGCTGCCGCTGCCCTACCTGCGGAACTGGCTGCTGTTCCTGGCGGTGGGCGCGGCCGTGGCCGCGCTCACCGCCGTGGTCCGACGGGGGGTCAGGAGGGCACGCCGGGCAGGCCGGTGACCAGCCCGTCCAGGGCGTGCGAGCACGGGCAGTGCCGGACGGCGGGCAGTGCCTCCAGGGCCCCGAACAGGACGGTGCGCAGGCGCTCGACGTTGTGGGCGAAGACCTCCAGCACTTCGGCGTGGGTGACGCCCTCGCCGCTCTCGACGCCCGCGTCCAGGTCGGTCACCAGGGCCAACGAGGTGTAGCAGAGGCCGAGTTCGCGGGCCAGGACGGCTTCCGGGTGGCCGGTCATGCCGACCACGGACCAGCCGCTGGCGGTGAACCAGCGCGACTCCGCCCGGGTGGAGAAGCGCGGGCCCTCGACCACCACCAGGGTGCCGCCGTCCACGGGCTCCCAGGCGAGGTCGCGGGCGGCGGCCAGGGCGGCGGCGCGGCCGGCCGGGCAGTAGGGGTCGGCCATCGAGACGTGGACCACCTCGGGCACCGAACCGTCCGGCAGTATCCGGCCGTCGTAGTAGGTCTGCGCCCGCCCGGAGGTGCGGTCGACGAACTGGTCCGGCACCAGCAGCGTGCCCGGCCCGTACTCGGGGCGCAGGCCGCCCACCGCGCACGGCGCCACCACCTGCCGCACCCCCAGCGCGTGCAGCGCCCACAGGTTGGCCCGGTAGTTGATCCGGTGCGGCGGCAGCCGGTGGCCCCGGCCGTGCCGGGGCAGGAAGGCGACCCGCCGGCCGGCCGCCTCGCCGACGAACAGGGCGTCGGACGGCGGCCCGTACGGCGTCTCCACCCGGACCTCGACGGCGTCCCCGAGCAGGGCGTACAGCCCCGACCCCCCGATCACCCCGAGCTCGGCGCTCGGGACGCCGTCGGCGCGGGGCGGGTTCTCCTGTGCAGAAGCAGTGGTCATGCCCCCCACCCTAGGGAGGGCGGGCGGCCGATCCGCCCAGGACGGCCTTACGGCTCGCTGACAGCAGCGGCGCGGGAGCCGGCCGGGACCCGGGGTGTTCCCGAAGGGCGCCCACCGGGTCTACTGTTCGGTAACATCCCGCACCGCCCGGACGACCAGGAGAACCGATGACCGCCGACCGTTCCGCCCGCCTGCTGGGCGGCCTCCTGCTGGCCGCCGGGGTCGCGCACTTCGCCGCGCCGAAGCCGTTCGACTCGATCGTGCCGCGCAGCCTGCCCGGCGACCCCCGCACCTGGACCAGGGCCAGTGGCCTGGCCGAGCTGGCCGTCGGCGCGGCGGTGCTGCACCCGCGCAGCCGCCGCGGCGGCGGGCTGGCGGCCGCCGGGCTGTTCGCCGCCGTCTTCCCGGCCAACGTGAAGATGGCCTACGACTGGCGCCACCGCCCGGCCCCGCTGCGCGCCGCCGCGTTCGCCCGGCTGCCGTTGCAGGCCCCGCTGATCGCCTGGGCGCTGCGGGTCTCGCGCGGCTGACGGCCCCTCGGCCGCCGTACCGCCCGGCGGGCCCGACGCCCCCTCAGCCGCCGTACCAGTCGGCGGGCCTGACGGTCGTGTCCGGCCCGCCGGGGCGGCGGGCGAGGATCTGGTCGACCCCCATCCGCCCCTCGGAGAAGGCCAGCGAGCTACCCGCCGTGTAGAGCTGCCACAGCCGCACCGCGGGCCGGCCGACCAGGGCGGTGAAGCGGTCCTGGTGGCGGGTCAGGGTGTCCCGCCAGGCGTCGATGGTGCGGGCGTAGTGCGGGCGCATCGCCTCGGTGTGCAGCACCTCCAGGCCGGCCGCCTCGATCAGGTCGACGGTCTGCCCGAGCGGGCGCATGTGCATGTCGGGGGCGATGTACGCCTCGATGAACGCGCCGCCGCCGGGCGCGGCGGCCCCGCGCGACATCTGCTGCACCAGCAGCCGGCCGCCGGGGCGGAGCAGCCCGTGCAGCCGGGCGGCGAAGTCGGGGTACTGGTCCCGGCCGACGTGCTCGCCCATCTCCACGCAGCTGACGGCGTCGTAGGCGTCCGCGGCGATCTCCCGGTAGTCGCACAGCCGGACGTCGACCAGGTCGGCGACGCCCGCCTCGGCCACCAGCGACCGGGCGTGGGCGTGCTGGCGGGCGGAGAGGGTGACGGCGGTGACCTGCGCGCCGTAGTGGACGGCGGCGTGCCGGGCCAGCGCGCCCCAGCCGCAGCCGACGTCGAGCAGCCGGGTGCCGGGGCGCAGGTCGAGCTTGCGGCAGATCAGGTCGAACTTGGCCCGCTGGGCGGCCTCCAGGGGCTGGTCGTCGGAGGTGTAGTAGGCGCACGAGTAGGCCATCGCCGGTCCGAGCAGCAGGGCGTAGAACTCGTTCGACAGGTCGTAGTGGTGGCTGATCACCGCCCGGTCCCGGCCCCGGCTGTGCAGGGCGCCGCGGACCCGGGCCCGGCCGCCGGGCCGCGGCGGCGGCGGTCCGACGGCACCGAGCCGGGCGGCGGCCGACAGCAGGGCGGGCCAGCTGCCCGGGGACGGCCGGCCGAGCCGCCGTCCGGCGAGTTCCCGGCGGACGGCGGACAGGGCCTCGGCGAGGTCGCCCTCGACGTCGAGCTCGCCGCTGATCCACGCGTCGGCCAGCCCCAGCTCGCCCGGCTGCCACAGCAGCCGACGCAGCGCCCGACGGTGGCGCACCACCACCTGCGGCCCGTCCGCCGGACCGGTGGTCGAACCGTCCCAGAGCCGCAGGCCGAACGGCGGCGGCCCCCCGAGCAGCTCCCGGAGCACCGGGGCGAGCACCTCGGCGGCCCCGGTGCGCGCGCCCGCGCGCCGTTCGGGTGCCGGGCTGGTGCGGGTGGCAGGTACGGTCATGGGTCCCCTCCGCCGGACGGGGCCGCCGGGCGGCCCCACACTGGTGTCTGCTCCCCGGGTTCGGAGCCGACCGCCCCGCGGATCGGTCACCCGCGCCACGAATCGGCCGCCCCTGCCTCTGGCGGTGGTCCCGGCGGCAACCCGGACCGACCGGCCAGACGGGCGGACCGGCCAGGCGGACGGGCGGCCAGACGGGCGGACCGGCCAGGCGGACGGGCGGGCAGGCGGACGGGCGGGGCTCAGCGGGACGGCGCAGCCGGGCGGGCGGTGGGCGGCCGGTCGGTGAAGGACTGTTCGATCAGGTCCAGCGCCGCTTCGAGCGTGCGGGGGCGGCCGGTCGGCGCGGGCGGGTCGTGGCGGTGCCAGCCGGGGCCGGCGGCGACGACCAGGGGGCGGGTCCGGGAGCCGGGCGGTCCCCAGACGGCCCGGTCGACCTGGCGGGCGAGGAGCGGGTCCGCGGTGCGCTCGCTCTGCGACCAGAGCAGGACCGCGGAGGGGCCCAGGCGCTGGACGGCGTCGAGCAGGGCCCGGGCCGGGACGGTCGCGCCGAGCATGCGGTAGGGCAGCCCCCGGACGGCCATGCCGGCCGCCACCGCCTCCAGCGGCAGGGTGTGCTGCTCGGCGGGCATCGCCGCGAGCAGGACGGGCGGCCCGGGCCGGAAGCGGGCCGGGGTGACGGCCACCGCGCGCAGCGCTGCGGAGACGTGCCAGGACAGCAGGTGCTCGACCTCGACGTACTGCTCGCCGTCAGCGGCCCACTTCCGGCCGGCCGCGCGCAGCGCGGGCATCATCACCTCGGTCCACGCCCGTTCGGGGCCGAGTTCGGCGAGGGCCAGCCGCAGGATGTCGGCGACCTCGGGGCCGTCCAGCCGCACGGCCGCCCGGGCCAGGCCCCGGCACTCGGGCCGGACGGTGCCCACCGGCATCGCCCGGCTGCCGCCGGGCGGACGGGGACCGGCCCCGGCCGGGGCCGCCCCGTCGGACGCGGAGTCGGACGCGAGGCCGGACGCGAGGCCGGACGCGGAGTCGGGCCGCGCGGGGCCGGGCTCCGGCGGCCGGGCGGCGCGGGCGGCCTCCCCAGGGGGGACCCCGCGGGAGGTCAGGCGGCACATCTCCTCCAGCAGGGCGATGTCCGCGGGGCTCCAGCGGCGGTGCCGGCCCGGCTCCCGGTGCGAGGGGCCGATCCCGTACCGGCGCTCCCAGGAGCGGACCGTGGTGGGCGACACGCCCAGCCGCCGGGCGACCGCCCCGGTCGACACGCCGGCCAGGGCGTCGTCCGCCGGGTCGTGGCCGGGGCGCGGGTCACCGGTGTCCGTCGTGGCGAGGGTCCGGCCTCCCGGCGGCGTCTCGTTCACCACTGGGACGTCCCGGGCGCGCCCTTGAACGGGCCGGTGATCTCGTCGGTGATCCAGCCGCCGTAGAACCCGCCCTGCTGCGGCCGGACGGTCTCGCCGTCCACCGTGCAGCGTTCCACCCGGTCCGGGTGGAACGCCAGGTGGTCGCGGAGCGCGCGGTAGCCGGGCAGCGGCTCGGGGTAGCTCCAGGCGGCCCGGGGCGACAGCCGCCCGTCGGCCAGCGCGTTCCAGTACCGGGCGCGGCCCTTCCACTCGCACAGGGTGCCGCCGTCGGCCGGCCGGAGCAGGGCCGTCGCCACGTCGGGGCGCGGCAGGTAGAACACCGGCGGGTGGCTGGTCTCCAGCACGCGCAGGGCCCGGCGGGTGGAGGCGAGCAGCCGCCCGGCGAAGAAGACCTCGACGAGCCGGCCGTCGGGCACCACGGCGGGCGGTCTGGGGTAGTCCCAGACCGATTCGGTCGGACGGTCCTCGTGGCGCACGGCTCTCCTCCTCACCCGTCCCCGCGGTCTC
Source organism: Kitasatospora sp. SolWspMP-SS2h (assembly GCF_003259315.1). Lineage (GTDB taxonomy): Bacteria > Actinomycetota > Actinomycetes > Streptomycetales > Streptomycetaceae > Kitasatospora > Kitasatospora fiedleri. Next base: position 91,117 of record NZ_QLLT01000003.1, read on the forward strand.
ACGCCTCGTCGAAGGCCGCGCGCAGCCGCAGCAGGCCGTCCCGCATCCGGCTCTTGACGGTGCCCAGCGGGACGTCGAGGAGGGCCGCGATCCGGCTCTGCGAGTAGCCGCCGTAGTAGGCGAGCACCAGGGCCTCGCACTGGGCCCGGCCGAGGGCGGCCAGGGCCCGTCGCACCCGGGCCGCCTCCATGGACCGCTCGACCTCGTCCGCCACCGGCTCGGCGGTCGGCGCGGTCGCCGTCCGGTCGGCGCGGACCACGCGTTCCTCGCGCTCGGTGCGGGCCCGCACCGACCTGACCCGGTCGACGGCGCGCCGGTGGGCGATCGTGCCCACCCAGGCAGCGGCCGAGCCGCGCTCCGGCCGGTAGGACGGCGCCGAGCGCCAGACCTCCAGCAGCGCCTCCTGCGCGACCTCCTCGGCCTGCCAGGCGTCGCGCAGCACCCGCAGGGCGATGCCGTGGACGGTGGGCGCGATCTCCTCGTACAGGTCCGCGTACGCCGCGCGGTCGCCGTGGGCGGTGCGCTCCAGCAGGTGCCGGAGCGACTCGGCGCGGTCGGGGCGGGACGTCGTGGTCGCGATGGCTGACATGCTCCGCACGCTCCTCGCCCGCAGCGTTTCCCGCCACTTGCAGCGTTGTCGCATCGATCCGCGCGGCGTTCGCCGGTGTGGTCGCCGATGCGTCCGCCGGTGTGATCGCCGGTGCGCCGTGCCCGGCCGGGCACGGCGGCGGGCCCGCCGTGGTGGCGGGCCCGCGTGGTGGCCGGTGGCCGGTGACCGACCGGGTCAGAGTGCCGGGGGGCGGTGGCCGGTCCCGGCCGCGAGGGTTCCGGGGCGGGCGTCGGCCGGGTCGATCGCGCGGGGCCGCGCGGCGTCCGGTGCGGCCGCCTCGGGGTGGCGGTGGCGCCAGTACGGGTTGTCGTACGGCAGTCGGCCGCTGACCCGCCCGTACATGCCGAAGGTCGCGATGAGCAGGCCCATCGCGAAGCTGAAGACCACGTTGGGGATGCGGAACGCCAGCACGTTGGCGCCGGAGTCGAGCAGGGCGAGGTTGACGAAGCCGCTGAGCACGAACAGGGTGCCGACCACGATGTTGACCGTCGAGGCCGTGGTGCCGCCGATCGCCGCGCCGACGATCAGCACCACGGCCGTCGCGATCGACACCAGGCTGAGCAGGCCGTTGCTAGACAGCCCGGCGACGCTCTCGCCCCGGGTGCTGAAGAACGCCAGGCCGTCGGCCAGGCCCAGGCAGCCGAACACGAGCAGCACGACGCCGCACAGGCCCGCGCCGAACCGGTACACCCGGGCGAGGGGGTGGTCCACGGGAAGCTCATCACGGAGGTCCATGACGACTCTCTCCTTCGACAGGGGAGGCGGGTGCCTCCGCCCTCCACCGTCGGGGCCCGGCCCGGCCGGGGGAAGTCGCACCGTTCCCGCATCGAAGTGGCCGGGGGCGGTCGGGGGCGGGACGGGGCGCGGGCGGGGACGGCCGGGAGGGCAACCTGGGAGTGGGCGGCGGGGCGGCCCGGGCCCCAGCATGGACCGTCCGTTCCGTCCGGCCGACCCCGCGGGAGAACACCCATGCCTCACATCAGCATCACCAACGGCCTTCCGGGCATCAGCGGCCTGATGGCCCAGCGCCCGGACACCGCAGCGCCGTTGAACCAGCTCGCCGAGACGCTGCTGCGCAGCCCGGCGTCCTCCGCACTGAGCCGGGGCGAGCGCGAGCTGATCGCGGCGTACACCTCGGAGCTCAACGGGACGGAGTTCTGCGCGCAGTCGCACAGCGCCTTCGCCGCGGCCCAGCTGGACGGCGGCGCGGAGCTGGTGAAGGCGGTGCTGCACGGGCTGGACGAGGCGCCCGTGACCCCGAAGCTGCGGGCGCTGCTGCGGATCGCCGGCGCCGTCCGGGGGCCGGTCCGGGCGCTGCCGGCGGAGCTGGTGGCGGAGGCCCGGGCGGCCGGGGCCGACGACGGGCAGATCCACGACACGGTGCTGATCGCGGCGGCGTTCTGCCTGTTCAACCGGTACGTCACCTGCCTGGACACCGAGCTTCCGGCCGACCCCGGCTACTACGAGGAGGGCGCGGAGCGGATCGTCGCCCGCGGCTACGCCCCGGCGGCCGGCTGACCGCGCGCGGCTCCCGGCCCCCAGCCCGGTCAGCGGACCGGTCAGCGGACCGGACGGGGGGTGCGGGGTCGGCGGAGCCGGGGGCGGCGGAGCATCAGGAGGAGGGCGCCGGGCAGCAGGACGGCGTCGACGGCGAGCAGCAGCAGGTTCCAGGCGCCGTCGACGGCGTGGCTGTGGGCCGGTGCGGTGTCCTCCGCGTCCTCCGCGAGGGGGGTGCCGGGGCGGGGGGCGGTGGTGGTGCCGAGGTCGAAGGCGGTGGTGCCGGAGACCTCGCGGTCGGCGTCCAGGACGAGCCGGTAGACGACGCGGTAGGTGCCCGCGGCGTCGGTGCGGACCCGGGCGACCAGGCGGCGGCCGTCCAGGCGGGGCGGGCCGTCGGTGACGGGGGTGCCGTCGGGGCCGTTGACCTGGAGGTAGACCGCCGAGGGGTGGAAGTCGTCGCCGGAGAAGGTCAGGGCGACCTCGCCGGGGGCCCGGGTGAGGGCGCTGCCGTCGGCCGGGGTGATGCCCGCCAGCCGGACCGGCTGGCGGGCGCTGATCCAGAGGAGTCCGGCGAGCAGCAGGACGGCGAACGCGGTGCCGAGGACCAGGATGCGCTGGAAGGGGCGCCGCGGTGCGGGGGTGCTCACGCGAGGGCCGCGGCCTCGTGCTGGTGGGCGGCGGGTCGGCAGCTGCACGTCATCGCGGCCAGTTCGGTCCGGCTGGGCCGCAGGTGGTAGTACATGCCGATCACCATCGGGATGAAGACGACGGTGTTGTAGAAGAGGTGCAACTCGACCCGGGGGAAGGCCAGTTGGAGCACCGAGGTCGGAACCGGCCGGCCGAACAGGAAGTGCCCGGTCTGGGCCTGGAGCAGCAGGAGCAGGTGCTCGATGTGGTGCCAGAACTGGATCGCCAGCGCCACCGTCCACCAGGTGCGGCCCCGTCCGACGAAGCCGGGGCGCAGCAGGAACAGGCCGATCAGCATGACCAGGGCGTAGCCGTAGTGCATCCACTCCGAGGTCACCAGCCACGGGAACGCGTACCCGAGCAGCCCCTTGGACTTCGGGACCGGCCAGCCGAGGCCCCAGATCTGGTACGCCTGCGCGAGGTGTTCGGCCCAGTGGCCGAGCACCACCACCAGGAAGACGTTCAGGGCGGCGCGGTGCGATCCGTGGTTCAGGTGGGCGACCGGCCCCTGGGAGCCGGTTCTCGACGGTGCGGTGTGCGTCGTCATCGGTCTGGATCTCCTAGCGGAGGGAGGGGCGGGAGCTCGGCCGGCACGCGCGGTGGCGGCGCGTGCCCCAGCGTGGTGGCCGCGCGCCGGGGCGGGCTTCTTCCAACGTGCTCAGTTGCCCGCTCCGGCGACTTGACGGTACGTCAGCAAGTCTGCGAGGTCGGCTACTTGACTCCGATCAGGCGGGCCGCGGGGGCCGCGGGGGCGGGTTCGGGCCGGGGGTGCAGGACCTGGACGAGCTCGGCGGTGCACATCATGTAGCCGTCGGGGGTGGGCAGGTGGGCGAGGTAGTGGGTGAGGTCGGCGCCGAGGGAGAAGACCCGGACCGGGGTGCCGGCGGCCCGGGCGGCTTCGACCACCCGGCGGACGCCGTCCAGGACGGAGGGGTGCCGGGTCTGGTAGGAGTCGGCGACGAGGTGGTTGCCCCGGTCGGCGGCCAGGTAGAACTGGACCAGGTCCTTGACGCCGACGAACAGTTCGCTGGCCCCGGCGGCGCAGATCCCCCCGGTGGCGTGGACCGCGGCCGGGGTCTCGATGAACGCGGAGAGCGGGACGCTGTCCGGGAGTTCGAGGTGGGCGCGGAGCTGGGCGTACTCGTCGGCGTCGTTGAGGAACGGGACGGAGAGGTGGATCCGGTCCGCCTGGTCGCCGAGCCGGGTGCGCAGCGTGTCGAGCACCGTGCGCAGGGCGTCCCGGTAGGGGGCCGAGCCGAGCAGCCAGCGGGCGCCGTGCAGGCCCAGTTCGGGGTTGGGCTCGACGGCGACGGCGGACTGCTCGGTGACGCTGGCGGCGTGGTCGGAGCGCAGGTCGAGCAGGCGCAGGACCAGCCGCTGGCCGGGCAGGAGTTCCCCGACGAAGGCGCCGAGGCGTTCGGCGACGGCCCGTCCGTAGCCGGCGATCTCGGCGGGGCCGCCGTCGAGGGCGTCGAACGGGCTGAGCCCGGCGGCGAGGCAGAGGAACTCCTCGCGGATGAAGAACGAGTCGACCCGGGCCGCCTCGGGCCCGGAGGAGTTGACGGTCCGGATGTCCTGGAAGTCGGCGATGACCGCGCAGGCCGCGCCGAGGTCCGCCGCGGTGGGGGCGGCGGCGCCCGGCCCGGGGGCGGGGTCCGCGGCCGGGTCGGGGTCGAGCAGGATCGCCCCGCTCTCCAGGTCGAGGGTGACCTCGCCGACCAGGGCGGCGAGGTCGGCCTCGTCGACCCGGAGCACCGGGATGCCGCGGCCCCGGCACAGGGACTGCATGTGGCCGGTCTGCCCGCCGCCGCCGCAGACCACGGCCCCGGCGGTGACGATGGCCTCGTACAGGCCCGCCTCCAGGTGGGGGGCGATCAGGATGGAGCCCTCCTGCGGGCGGCCGGTGCGGTTGCAGGTGCCGCGCAGCGTCGCGCGGGTGCCGCCGGTGAGCATGAAGCCCTGGATCCGTCGTCCGTTCACTCAGTCCTCCGTGTCCTCGTCGGTGTCACCCCCGTCCGCGATCCCCAGGTGACGGCGCAGCTGGCGCGGCGTCACGGAGACGTCCGTGAGCCTCCGGACGGCGGACCGGGTGACGGCCGCCCGCAGTCGGCGGCCGCCCGGGTCGCCCGGGGTGGTGAGGAGGCCGATCAGGGCGTCCAGGCGGGTGTCGAGCCGTTCCCGACGGGCCCGGGACCGGGTCGCCATCCTCCGCACCTCCAGGTTCACAGCCTGATCGAACGCGGGGTCGGTCGCTTCCTCGAACGTGCCGTCGGAGGCGCGGGATCCGGCCAAGTCGCGGGCGGACGGCGGGTCCGGTTCGGGGGCGGCGCCGGGCAGTTCGAGTTGCTCGACGACGTGGGCGGCGACCGCGATGGAGTGGTTCTTGATCGCGGCGAGGTTGAAGGCGAAGGCGCCGGTGCGGCCGTTGCGGACGATCTCGTCGCCCTCGCGCAGCGGCCCGACCGCGGTGAGCGGGGCACCGGGCACCCCGGCGGGGGTGAGCAGGACGCCGCGGTGGTCGACCTCCAGGCCGCGGCCGGTGCGCTCGTGGGGGGCGGCCAGGCCGCGGCGCAGCAGGTTGCGCCAGAGCGGCTCCTCGACCCGCCGGTAGTCGCTCTCCCGGCCGAAGTTGGAGACCACCAGGTCCGCGCGGACGGTCAGCTTCTCGTCGGCGGTGGCGACGGTGACCTCCAGCAGGCCGGACCCGGCCGGGACGATCGCCTGGACGCCGCCCACCAGCAGCCGCACCGGGCCGGGGTGCATCGCCCGCTCGACCACCTCCAGGGTGTAGGGCACCGCGCCCACCCGCAGGGCGGCGATCGCGGTCCCGAACTCGTCCAGCAGGGACCGCAGTTCGGGGGACGGGATGCGGGCGAGGGCCTCCGGCAGGTGGGGCTCCCAGGCCTTGGCGACCCGTTCGGCGACCACCTCGGGGGCGATCTCGGGGTGGTCGCGGGCGACGCTCGCGCAGGCCGCCGTCCACTCGGCCCGGACCCGGCCGAGGAACTCCTCGCGGTCGCGGTAGGGCTCCAGCAGCGTGCGGGGGCAGGCCAGCCGCAGGACGCCGTGCTCGTGGGCGCCCGGGTAGGAGCGGAACATCGTCCCGGTCCGGGAGACCAGCACGATCCGCCCGGTGTGGCCGCGCCGCAGCAGCAGGCCCGCCGAGTCGTAGGCGCTGAGCACCGAGCCGACGATCACCACCTCGGCGTCCGGCGGCAGCGCCTCCAGGCGGCGCACGCCGTCGGCCGAATAGGGGTGGCGGACGAAGCGCGGGTGCTCCAGCACCTCGGCGGCGAAAGGGAGTTCCTTCAGCTCCAGGCCGGTGGCGAGGACCACGTGCGCGGCGGGCAGCACGTGCGCGGCGCCGTCGCTCCCGCCGACCGCCACGTCGACCCCGGCGGCGCTGGGCACCAGGTCGAGCGCCTCGCCGTCGGCCTCGGTGAGCAGGACGCCGGGGGCGGCCTCCCGGGCGGCCTCGGCGAGCCGCTGCTCCAGGTAGTCCTGGAAGATCCGCCGGGGCGCCGGGCCCGGCTCGGTGAACTCGTGGTCGGCCCACTGCGCGGGCCAACCGCCGCGGTCGGCCTCCCGATTGGCCCAGTGGACGAAGTCGAGCACGTCCTCCCGGAACACCGACATCCGTCCGGCCTGGATGTTGAAGACGTGGTCCCAGGGGTTGCCGCGCCGGTGGTAGGCGACCCCGGCACAGCGGTAGTCGGAACGCCGCTCCAGCAGGACCACCTCGACCGGGCGGCGGGCGAAGCGGAGCATCCTGATGGCGGTGGCCGTGCCGGCCAGACCTGCTCCCACCACGACGATCCTGGGGCGGGCTGCGGTGGGGGTCATGCGGGAGCCTCTCGGTCACGGGGCGGGAGCGACCCAAAAATGACTGATGAAACGTCAGGAACGTTGTACAGCAGCGGTATTGGACCCGTCTCCCGGTTCGCGGCACGGCGGGGGCACGGCAGCGACCCGGGGCGGGAACGGGGGCGCGGGCGGGGACTGGGACGGGCGGTCGGATGCCCCGCACGGTACCTGCGGGCGCCCGGCCGGGACTTCTCCCTGATTGCCCGGGGGACGGCACGGGCGGGGAGGCGGTGCAGTCCGGAGACGGCACGGGCCGAGGAACGGCGCAGCCCGGCGCCCGGCCCCGGCACGCTCGGAGAAGTCGGGGCGGCGACCGGGGGGTGAGACTCGGCGCTGGAGGTGGGTGCCGGTGCGGATGACGGCGGATCAGCGGCGCGAGGTGGTGGCGCGGGTGGCGGTGGAGGTGTTCGCCCGCGAGGGGTTCCACGCCGCGACGACCGCGGCGATCGCGGAGCGGGCCGGGGTGTCCCAGCCCTACCTGTTCCGACTGTTCGCCACCAAGCGTGCGGTGTTCCTGGCCGCCGCCGAGCTCGCCACCGACGAAGCCGCCCGGGCGTTCACGGCCGCGGCCCGGGACGCGGGCGCGGCCGGGGCCGGGGCCGGGGCCGGGGCCGGGGAGGCAGGTGCGGCCGAGGCCGGGACCAGGGAGGCGGTCGGCCTCGCCGCGCTGCGGGCCGGGAACCCGGCCGGGGACATGGACCGGGCTGGGGACGCTGGCGGCCTCGCCGCGCTGTGGATCGGAGACACGGACGGGGCCACGGACGGGGAGGAAGCCGGGCAGGTGGGCGGGGCCAGAGCCGCGACCCGGGACACAGACGGGGCCCCGGACCCGGGCCGCCTCGCCGCGCTACGGGCTGCGGCGGCTGGGGGCGCGGGCGGCCGCGCCGCCTTGCGGGCCGGGGAGCGGGCCTGGCGGCGGATGCTCGGGCCGGGCGGTCCCTTCGCCCTCCAGTGGCAGTTGCACGCGGCGGCGGCCGGCGACCCGGTGGTCCGGGCGGCGGCGGCCCGGCACTGGGGGGTGCTGTGGCGGACGGTGGCCGCGGCGACCGGCCTGCCCGATCCGGTGCTGGCGGCGTTCTTCGGCCGGGTCCTGCTGCGGGGCGCGGCGAGCGCGCTGCGCCCGGAGCCGCCCGCCGACACCACGGCCGCAACCGCGTCCGCGTCGCGCCTGGAGCCGCCTCCCGGTACCACCGCCGCAACCGCCCCGCGCCCGGAACCGCCCCCCGACACCGCCGCCGTCCCGCCGCTCCCCCGCCCGGGCCCGGCGGCCTCGGTCACCACCCCGACGGCACCCACTGCGCGTGGAACCCGTGCGGCACCCGTACCGGCAGCGGTACGGCCGCGATCGGCGGTCCGGTGAAGTCGGCGGTGTCCAGGACGAGCAGCTCGCTGCGGTCGGCGGCGGGGTCGTACACCAGGGTGAGCAGCCAGCCGTCGCCTTCGGGGGCGCGGGCGTCGCGCGGGACGAAGACGGCTTCGCCGCCCTGGCGGCCGTCGGCGAAGGGGTGCCGGTCGGTGCGGCCGGTGGTGAGGTCGTGGCGGAGCAGGGCGGGGCCGCACAGGGCGGCGCCCTGGCCGGGGGCGAGTTCGAGGGTGAAGGCGTAGCGGTAGGGCAGTCCGGTGCGGCGTTCGTCGATCCGCGGGAACTCCTGGGTCCGGCCGTCGAGCCGGTGTTCGAGCACGGCGCCCTCTCGGGGGTCGAGGGTCCAGCGCCACAGGGCGGGGGCGGATTCGCTGGGGTGCAGCCGGTCGCGGTCGAAGGCGCGTTCGTGGCGGATGACGTCGACGGTGATCCGGCCGTCGGCGTCCTCGAAGGCGTTGACGGGGTGGAAGACGAAGCAGGGCGGGACGTCCAGCCAGAGCGGGGCGGCGTCCGGCCGGTCGCGGGGGACGATGCCGATCCGGGCGTCGCGGTCGTGCTGCCAGGTGTGGGGGAAGGCGGAGCCGGCGGCGGCCTCGGCGGGGTCGTGGGCGACCGGCAGGTCGAACAGGACGGTGTGGCGGGCGGTGAGCGCGAAGGCGTGCATCCAGGGGCGGCCCTTGACCGGTACGGGCCGCGCGTCGCGGACCCGGCCCCCGGTGTCGACGGTGAGCAGGACGGCCCGGTCGCCGTCCGGGTCGACGGCGACGGCGTGCAGTTCGCCGGTCACCGGGTCGGTGAGCGGGTGGGCGCAGAGGCCGCCGGGGAGGGTGCCGTCGAGGTCGGTGCGGGCGAGGGTGCGCAGTTCGGGGTCGAGCAGGAGCGGCCGGGTGCCGCCGTCGGTGACGGCCAGGGTGCGGCCGGCGTGGCGGACCAGGTTGGCGTTGATGTTGCCGTCCGGGCCGTGGCGCGGGCCGGGGACGGGCAGTTCGCCGAGTTCGCGGCTGAGGGCGCCGTCGCGCAGCCAGCGGTTGCGGTACCAGTGGGCGCGTCCGCCGCCGAGGCGCAGTCCGTGCACCATGCCGGCGCCGGCGAAGGCGTGCTGGACGGCGGGGTCGTGCTCGCCGCGGGTGTTGGGGCCGATCCGCAGGAAGGTGCCGTCCAGTTCGGGCGGCAGGGTGCCGCGGACGGGGAGGTCGGTGTGCGCGGTCTCGGCGGGCACCGGCCGGTAGCCGGGTCCGAGCAGGTGGGTGGTGCTGTGCGGGTGGCTCCTGGTGGGGTGTGCGGTGGTGCCGGGCATGGTGGCCCCCTCCGTCAATAGCACCGTTACATAACGCCGTCATTAATGAGGGTCACAGGCGGCTGACATACTGTCAAGGGTGAGTCCACGGCGGGTCGACCCGAACCTCAGTGCGCAGCTGATCGAGGCCGCGGCGAAGCTGCTCAGCGAAGAAGGACCGGCCGCGCTGTCCACCCGCAAGCTGGCGGCCACCGTGGGCACCTCGACCATGGCGGTCTACACCCACTTCGGCGGCATGGACGACCTGGTGCGGACGATGGTCCGCGAGGGCTTCACGCTCCTCAACCGGCGGCTGGAGGCGGTCGAGGAGACCGACGACCCGGTCGCCGACGTGGTCGCGCTCGGCTGGGCGTACCGGGCCAACGCCCGCGAGCACCGGCACCTCTACAACGTGATGTTCGGCGGCGCCGGCCTCAGCAGCTTCTCGCTCACCGACGCCGACCGCCAGCACGGCCGCTACACCCTGGACGCCCTGGTCCGGGCGGTCAAGCGCTGCGTGGCCGCCGAGCGCTTCCGGCCCGCCGACCCGGAACTGGTGGCCCATCAACTCTGGATCGCCCTGCACGGCCTGGTCACCCTCGACCTCGGCGGCTACCTGGTGGAGCCGCTCACCGCGGACGTCTGCTTCGAGGCGCAGGTCTGCGGCATGGTCCTCGGCGCCGGCGACGACCCGGCCCGCGCCCGGGAGTCGGTCGCCAAGGCGGCCCGGCGACCGGCCTGAACCCGCAGCGACCCGGCCCGGCCACCCGCCACGACGGGACCGCCACCCCCCGCCCCGCCGCCGTCCCCGACCTGACGGGACAGGGCATCTAGCCCGGCGCGCCGCCCCTGTGGGACCCTGGCGCGAGCGGGATGCGGCCGCGGCGGAACACCGGGACGGGGAGTCGAAGTGAGCGCACGCCTGGTCGGGTCACGATGAACATCAGCGTGGTCATCCCGTCCTACAACGTCGGCCCGCAGGTGCGGCGACTGCTGTCGTGCCTGGCCCTCTGCGAGCTCGACGCCGGTGACTCGTTCGAAGTCGTCGTGGTGGACGACGGCTCCGACGACGGCACCGGGGAACTCCTCGCCGCACTGAAGCCGCCCTACCCCCTGCAGTACCTGTTCCTGCCGCGGACCCCGACCTCCGGCCGGGCGGCGGCGCGCAACGCCGGGATCCGCGCGGCCTCCGGCGACGTGGTCGTCCTGGTCGACGCCGACCAGGTCGTCGAACCCGGCTTCCTCGCCGCGCACGCCCGGTACCACCGGCTCCGCACCGACCTGGTCGTGGCCGGTCCGCGGGGCGACATGGCCGCGGGGGAGATCGACGACGAGCGCCTGGCCCGGGAGTTCTCGCTCGACGCGATGCCGGAGATCGTCAGATGGGACGGCCGGGAGTTCCTGCTGGCCGAGTTCTCGGAGAACTTCGACAACCTGGAGACCTGCTGGCACTACGCGTTCACCTGCAACCTGTCGGTGCGCCGCGAGCACCTGCTCGCGGTCGGGGGCTTCGACGAGGGCTTCCTGGGCTGGGGCCTGGAGGACTCCGAGCTCGGCTACCGGCTGCGGCGCCGGGGGCTGGCGTTCGCGTTCCAGCCGGAGGCGCTGTCCTACCAGAGGGAGCGCGAGGTCACGGCGGAGATGCTCGGCCAGTGGCGCACCAACCTCGACCACTTCGTCGCCAGGCACGCGGGGGTGGCCGATGTGGCGATCCAGCAGGTCATCTGCCGGGCGTTCGACCCGGCGGAGGCGGACCGCGCCCTCGGCTGGCTGGACTGCACGGTCCGGATGGAGTACGCCGCGCGGGCGCTGGCCGGCCGGCTGCCCGAACCGACCTCGTACGTGCTGCTGGAGGTGGACGACGACAACGCCCGGGACGTCCTCGCCCGACTGCCCGAGCTGGCCGCCGAACGCGACCTGCTGGTCCTGGACGGCACCGAGCGGGCGGTGCTGGCCGGACCGGCGCAGTGCGCCGGGACGACGCGGGAGCTGGTGTACTTCCACCGGCCGTCCACCGACGCCCGGAAGAAGATCCTCGCCCGCTATCCGGTCGGGCCCGGCGGGCTGACGTCCTGACCGACCGTTCCCGAGCGGGCTCGGTCCAGGGGCTCGGCAGTCGGGGGCCGCGGACCGGATGCGACGGCTCGGCGGCGGCTGCGGCCCGGCGGCGGCTGCGGCCCGGATGCGGCTGCGGGCCGGATGCGGCGGTCCGACGGCCCGGCGGCTGCGGGCCGGGGCCGACCGGGTCGAGGGCGGGCGGGTCGAGGGCGGGCGGGGGTGCGCGCGCGCCGGGGTGCCGTCGGGCGCCCGCCTCCGCAGCCGGTGGCGGGCGCCCTGCCACGGCCCGGACCGCCGTTCCGTCCGGTCCGGCGGCGGCGGTCCGGGCCGCGTCCACCGGGTGTCGGGTGCCGGTCGGCGGCACCCCGGGCCGGGCGGTCGGCCGGGCCGGGCGGAACGGCCTACGCGTTCCAGGGCGCCTTGGGCCACCACAGGTAGCCGAGGTTGCCGAGCAGCCGGACGTCCCAGTACAGGACCGTGAACGCGCCCGCCACCAGGAACGCGGTCGCGGTCAGCGTCGCCGCCCGGCCCGGCTTGGTGGCCAGCCAGCGCTGCACGGGCGTGCCCAGCGCGAAGGAGAGCAGCAGGAACAGCAGCGCCATCACCAGGACGTTGCCGATCGACTGGAGCGCGAACGCCACCGCCCCGTACAGCGGGTCGTGCTCCTGCGCCGCGTGCCGGAACAGGGTGCGGAACAGCGGGTAGGGGCGGCCGATCAGGAAGCCGCCGACCAGCGCGCCGACCAGCACCAGCGGGGCGTTCGGGAACCGGCGGGCCACCCCCGCCAGCGGGTCGGGCAGCACCCCGGCCGCGGCCAGGCCGATCACCAGCATGACCAGGCCGATCACGCCGAACACGACCATCGCCTGGAGGATGCGCGGCGAGAGCGTCCCGGGCACGGACGCGGTGGAGAACTGCGGCAGGTGGGTGCCGCACAGGCCGACCAGCACCCCGTACCCGGCGGAGACCGGTAGCATCCCGGCCGCCAGCCAGCCCAGCGGGCGCAGCGCGTGCCCCAGCCGCTGACGGCGGGTCAGGCTCATCTGGCCGACCAGCGGGCCGACCGCGCCGAACACCGCCACGTTGCAGGCCGTGAACGAGCCGGCCAGGCCGGAGACGAAGGCGAACAGGACCCCGGCGGCGACGCCGCTCAGCGGGGTGGACCGGGCGTCGTGGCCCAGCAGGCGGTCGGCGGTGGTGAAGCCGATCTCGTCGTCGGCCAGTTTCGAGGACCAGGCGTAGGCGAGCAGCAGCCCGCCCAGGAGGCCCAGCAGGACGACCAGGGCGCGGCGGCGTGGGAACAGGCCGTTGACGAACAGCGAGGTGGCGCGCGGTGGCGCCTTCACCGTCCGGCCCGTGATGGTCTCGGTCACGTGGGGTCTCCTCGGCTCACGGAGGGCCGCTCCCGAAGGGTGTCGGGAACGGGTGGCGCGCGGGGCGTCACAGAGTGTCGTGGATCGGACCGGTCGGGTGACTACTTCCGGGTTGCCCGGCATCGGCACGGTGGGAGAAGCCCCGCGCCGCCGGGGTCCCGAGCATGTAACCGGAGAGCTGCGGCCATCCGGGCGCGCGGCGGGCGGGAGGCAGTGATGAGCGGCGGCTGGCGGGCGGTCCGACGACGCCTGTTGACACCGAGTCACAACGAGACGAAGTTGTCCACCAGGGGTTTCCACCTCAAGGACGACGCGGCGCGGACCAACCTGGAGACCGTCGGCGGGACCTTCCTCGACGGCTACGCGATCGCCGTCGAGGCGCGCGACCAGGACGAGGCGCACGAGCGGCTGGAGCGGATACCGGTGCGCTACCGGGGCTTCGCCTACGAGGGCGCGGCGATGGGCCTGGCCGTGCTGGACGGCCTGCCGCTGCCCGGCAACGACCGGGTCGCCCGGTTCCTGGCCGGCCACGGCGCGCCGCACGACTACATGGTGCACGTCGGGGTCGGCTGGGCGATGGCCCGGCTGCCCCGCTTCCGCTGGGCCTCGATCGCGCCGTCCGACCCGCTGCTGCGCTGGCTCGCCCTGGACGGGTACGGCTTCCACCAGGCGTACTTCCGCACCGCGCGGTACGTGCACCGGCACCACCGGGAGAGCGACTTCCCGTGGCCCGGCGACGGGACCCGGCGCTACGCGGGGCACGCCATCGACCAGGGCGTCGGCCGGGCCCTGTGGTTCATCGGCGGCACCGACCCGGCCGTGGTCGCCGACCTGGTCGACGGCTACCAGGCCGACCGGCACGCCGACCTGTGGGCCGGGGTCGGGCTGGCCGCCTGCTACGCGGCCGGGGCCACCGACGCCGAACTGCGCCTGCTGCTCGACCGGGCCGGCCCGCACCGGCCCCAACTCGCCCAGGGCGCGGCCTTCGCCGCCACCGCCCGGGTCGAGTCCGGCCTGCTCACCGAGCACGCCGAAGCCGCCACCGCGGTGCTCTGCGGGCTCACCCCGCAGCAGGCCGCCGGGGTGTGCACCCGGGCCCGGCCGCGGCCGGCGGTCGACGGTCCGGTCCCCGCGTACGAGCTGTGGCGGCAGGAGATCGCCGACCGGATCGCCGACCTCGCCGCCGGAGCCCACCGGTGAGCGCCCCCGAGCCCGTCCCGGCCGCAGCCGGGGCCGCACCCGACGGCGCCCCGCTCGCCGGTCCCGCCGTCGTCCGGCCGCGGCGGGGCGGGTCCCGGCGTCCGCCGGGGCCGTCGCGGGTCGCCACGCCGCTGCTGCTGGCCCGGATGGCGGCCGACCGGCTGGCGGTGATGACCGGGGCGGCGGCGGCCTACGGCGACGCGGTGCGCCTGCCGCTCGGCCCGAAGACGCTGTACTTCTTCAACCACCCGGACCACGTCCGCCGGGTGCTCACCGACAACAGCGCCAACTACCACAAGGGCATCGGTCTGATGCACGCCCGGCGCGCCCTCGGCGACGGGCTGCTGACCAGCGAGGGCGAGCGCTGGCGGGCCCAGCGCAAGGTGATCCAGCCGGTGTTCCAGGCCCGCCGGATCAACCGGCAGGTCGACGTGATCGCCGAGGAGGCGGCGCTGCTCGCCGAGCGCCTGCGCCGGACGGCGGGCCCGGGCCCGGTGGACGTCCGGCAGGAGATGACCTCGCTCACCCTCGGGGTGCTCGGCCGCGCCCTGCTGGACGCCGACCTGGGGGTGCACGCGTCGATCGGCGAGGCGTTCGAGGTGGTCCAGGACCAGGCCATCTTCGAGATGATGAGCCTGAGTTCGGTGCCCTCCTGGGTGCCGCTGCCGCTCCAGCTCAGGTTCCGCCGGGCCCGCGCCGAGCTGGACCGGATCGTCGCCGCGCTCGCCGACGAGCGCCGCCGCCGGCCCGCCTCCGACGGCACCCGGGACGACGTGCTGTCCCGGCTGATCGACGCCACCGCCGGCGAGGGCGACCCGGCGGCCCGGCGGGCCCGGATGCGCGACGAGCTGGTCACCCTGCTGCTGGCCGGGCACGACACCACCGCCAGCACCCTCAGCTGGAGCCTGTACCTGCTCGACCGGCACCCGGAGGTCGGCGACCGGGTCCGCGCCGAGCTGGACGAGGTGCTCGGCGACCGGCTGCCGACCCTGGACGACCTGCACCGGCTGACCTACACCTCGATGGTCCTCCAGGAGGTGATGCGGCTGTACCCGGCGGTCTGGCTGCTGCCCCGCAAGGCGCTCGCCGAGGACGAGGTCGGCGGCTTCCGGGTGCCGGCCGGCGCCGACGTCGTGCTCTGCCCCTACACCCTGCACCGGCACCCGGAGTTCTGGGACGAGCCGGAGCGCTTCGACCCCGAGCGCTTCGCCCGGGGCCGCTCGGCGGGCCGGCACCGCTACGCCTACGTGCCGTTCGGCGCCGGGCCGCGGGTCTGCGTGGGCAGCAGCCTGGGCATGCTGGAGGCCACCGTGGTGCTGGCCGTCCTGCTGCGCCGCCTGCACCTGGCCGTCCCGCCCGGCCACCGGGTGCGGGCCGAGCCGATGCTGACCCTGCGCGTCAAGGGCGGCCTCCCGATGACCGTCCGCCCGCGCGGCTGACCCCCCGCACCCCGTACGCCCGCACGCCCGTACCGCGAAGGGCCCGGACCGCTTCCCGGTCCGGGCCCTTCGCGGTGCCGCGCCGCCCGCCGGACGGGCAGGAGGGGGCGGGCACGCCGGACGCCCGGCCGGGAGGGTCCGGCCGGGCGGCGGTGGGGAGGTGGTGCGGCGTCAGTGGGCGAGGCGGGCGAAGGCGCCGCCGTGGTAGAGCAGCGGGTCGCCGCCGGTGGAGCGGCCCGCGCCCAGGACGGTGCCGACGAAGATGGTGTGGTCACCCCCCTCGTGGGCGTCGGCGAGGCGGCACTCCAGCCACGCCTGGGCGTGGTCCAGCACGGGCGCCCCGGTGTGGCGGCCGCGGGTGTGGCCGATCCCGTCGAACTCCCGTGCGCCGCGCGGGCGTCGGCGGTCGGCGAAGTGCCGGGCCAGCCACTCCTGGTCGCGGGCGAGCACCGAGACCGCGAACGCCCCTTCGGCCAGCACGGCCGCGTGGACCGCGGCCGACTTCACCACGCACACCAGTACCTGCGCCGGTTCCAGCGAGACGGAGGTGAAGGAGTTGGCCGTCATGCCGCACGGCGTCTCGCGCCCGGCGGTCAGCACGGTCACCCCGGTGGCGAAGCGTCCCAGCACCCCGCGCAGCGCCCGGGGGTCGTGGACGTCGGCCTCGGGCGCCTCCGCGGGCAGCGGGGGCAGGTCGAGCGAGCCGGGCAGCGGTGCGGAGGCGGGCGGGTAGGAGGACATCGCGATCACCCCACGGTGGTGGTGCCGGTCAGGGAGGGTGCCGTCGCGGGGACGGCGTAGGGCTCCAGGGCGAGCCGCAGCGGCTCGGGCACCCGGGTCGGGCGGGTGTCGGTGTTGGGGCCGCGCATGCAGGCGACCCGCTGCTGCCCGCGGGCGACCAGGTACTCGGTGCCGTCGGGGCCGAGCTTGACGTAGTCGAAGGTGAAGGCGACCTGGGTCTGGGTGAGGTCGGCGAGGCGCATCCGGATGGACAGCTCGTCGAAGGCGGTGATCTCGGCGAAGAACTCGCAGTCCACCTTGAGGGTGAACAGCTTGAGGTCGGCGCGGATGTCGGCGAGCACCTCGGGGGCCTTCTCCAGCAGGAACATCTCCCGGCAGCGTCCCTGCCAGCGCAGGTAGTTGACGTAGTAGACGTTGCCGACCAGGTTGGTCTCCTCGAAGCCCACCAGGTGGCGGTACTCGTAGTGGTCCGGCCCGGTCACCGGGCGCCTCCCGTCAGGACGGTGAAGGCCACCGGGTCGGCGGTGCCGTCCAGGGCCGTCACGAAGCTCACGATCCGGTGCGCGCCGCCGCTCAGGGCGACCCAGCCGGGCGGCAGGCCGGAGCCGTCCGCGAGGCTGAGCGCGGCCACCGCGTGGCCGACCTTGCGCAGGGTCTCCACCGCGCCCCAGACGCGGGTCGCGGCGGTGCTCAGCGGCTCGCCGCGCTCGGCGGCCAGCAGGCGGGCCAGCCGTTCGGCGTCGGGGCCGAGCAGGCCCGCCCACTGTTCGGCGGTCCGTTCGGCGACCTGTTCGACGTCGCAGGCCAGCGGCCGGCCGGCGTCGGCGACGACGGTGAAGGTGACGCCCGCGGCGTGCGAGGAGGAGATCCGCCGCCCGTCGGCGAGTTCGGGCCGGCCGTCGGGGCGGTGGTGCACCTCGGTGGCCCGGCCGAGGGCCCAGCTGGCGGCCTCGGCGGTGCGCCGGCGCCGGTCGGCGACGGAGCCGTCGGCGTCCTCGCCGCCAGGCAGGACCACGCAGCGCACGCGGTGGCCGAGCGCCGCCTCGACCCGCCGTTCCAGGAAGGGGCCGAGCAGCGCGGGCAGCCACGGGCCGGAGCCGTCCTGCTTGCGGACGGCCCGCAGCAGCAGTCCCTCCCACTGCTCGACCGGGGAGCCCGCCGCGTCGCGGACGTCCAGGTCGTACAGGTAGCTGTCGCCGTCGCGGGAGCGCTCGCGGGCGTCGAGGAAGAGCAGCCGTCCGGTGCGGGCGGCGGCGGCCTCGGCCAGGTGCAGGCGTTCGACGCTGACCGGCAGCAGGGTGGCGTCGGGGACGCACGCCTGGATGGAGTGCATCAGCGCGTCGCGGGTGCCGGGGTCGGCGAGCAGCAGTTCGCCGGGGTGGTAGCCGGCGAACCAGTCGGTGCGCGGGGTGTCGTCGATCTCGGCCAGGCAGTGCGTGGCGGCGAGGTCGCGGTAGGCGAGCAGCCGCTGGAAGCGGTCGCCCTGGAACAGCACCGGCCCGTACAGCTGGGCGGGCGTCAGCGGCACCCGGGGCACCTCGTCGGTGACGGGGGCGGGCTCGTCCTCGGGCCGGGCGGCGCCGAAGCGCAGGGTGGCCCGGAAGTGGTCGGCCTGGAAGCCGGTCTCGCCGCTGCGCAGCACCGCCCGGACGGTGTCGGGGCCGGTGGCGAGGACGGCGGTGCGCAGGGTGGTGGCGCCGGTGACGGGGACGACGATGGGGCGCAGGAACTCCATGTCCTCCAGCACCGGGGTGTCCCGGCGGCCGGTCAGCGCGGTGGCGGCCTGGGTCATGGCCTCCATGCCGAGGACGGCGGGGAAGAGCAGGTCGCCGTCGAGCAGGTGGTCGGGCAGGTAGCGGTCGCCGCCGCCGGTGAGTTCGGCGTCCGCCACCAGTTCGATGCCGGGGTAGTGGACCTGCGGGCGCTCCAGGAAGCGCAGCAGCGGCAGTTCGCGCTGTTCGAGGGTGAGGGTGGGCAGGCCGCCGGCGCGGCCCATCACCACCAGGGCGGGGTCGGTGCCGGGGGTGGCGAGCAGGCGGCCGAGCAGGGCGACGCCGTCCTCGGTGGGGATCGGTTCGATGCCCTCGCGGACCAGCGCCTCCAGGACGCCGAGCCGCTCGCCCATGCCGGAGCCGGACCAGACCGACCACTCCAGGGCCAGGCAGCGGCAGTGCGGGTGGTCCTGCTGGAAGCGGACGGTGAGGTCGGTGAGCCAGTCGTTGGCGGTGGCGTAGTCGGCCTCGCCGCGCAGGCCGGCCCGGCCGATGATGCTGCCGAAGGTGACGAACAGACGCAGCGCGGCGGTGTCGACGGCGGCCAGGACGGCCTCCACGCCGTCGATCTTGGTGGCGAGGGTGCGCCGGAAGGAGTCCTCGTCGAGGGTGGCCAGCGACTGCGGCTCGTTGCGTCCGGCGCCGTGCAGCAGGCCGGTGACGGGGCCGAGTTCGCGGGTGATCTCGGTGACGGCGGCCTTGACCTGGTCGGCGGAGGTGACGTCGGCGCGGGCGTAGTGCACCCGCATGCCGGCGGCCGCCATCCGGGCCAGGTTGTCGGCGAGTTCGGTGTCCCGGGCGGGGTCGGAGCGGCCGATCAGGCCGATCGCGGCGCCGTTGCCGCCGGCCAGGGCGAGGGCGCACTCCGCGGTGATGCCCTTGCCGCCGCCGGTGACCAGCAGGACGTCCCGCGGGCCGAGGGCCTGCCGTCCGGGGTCGGGGTCGAGCGGGACGGGGCGCAGCACGGGGACCCGGCGGGTGCCGGCGGCGTCGTAGTGGACCTCGCCGAAGCCGGTGGTGGCGGCGGTGTCGGCGGCGATCCGGGCGGCGGCCCGCTCGGCGGCCGGGGCGGACAGGTCCTCGTCCAGGGGCAGGGTGACGACGGTGACCGGGATGTCGGGGGCCTCCAGGTGGAGCGTCTTGGCGAGGCCGGCGGCGCCGCGGCGGTCGCCGACGGCGACGAACCGGGTGCCGGCCGCGCGGCGGGCCGGGTCGAGGGCGGCGCGGGCGGCGGCGAGCATCAGGCCGAGGTGGCGCTGGTCGCAGTCGCGGGGCAGGGCGAGCAGGACGCCGCCGCCGGGGGCGGTGGCGGTGAGCCGCTCGGCGAGCGGTCCGGCCAGCGGGTGCCGGTCGGTGGCGAAGACCTCCCAGGGGCCGCCGGGTCCGGCGGCGGGGGCGGGCGGCGGGGTCTCGGTGAGGTCGATCCGGAAGGGCCGCACCCAGGGGGCGACGCCGGCGGCGGCGCCGGGGCGGTTCTCCTGCGGCGACTGCTGGGCCAACTCGTCCAGCAGGTCGGCGAGTTGGCTGAGCGTGGAAGTGGCGAACGCGGTGGTGACCATGGGGGCGGAGATGCCCAGTTCCTGGGCGGCCTGGTTCATGATCTGGCCGACGGTGATGGAGCTGAGGTGCAGTTCGTCGAGCGGGTTGGCGGCCGGGTCGACCGTCTCGGCGGGCAGTTCGGCGCGCTCGGCGGCGAGCCGGATCAGCACCTCCAGGCTGGTGGCCTCCCCGGCGGCGGGCGCCGCGGCGGCGGCCGGCCGGGACGCGGCGGCGGTGGCGGGGGCCGCTGCGGCGTGCTCCAGGACGAAGTCCTCGCCGCCCGTCTCGCAGGGGCTGGCGAAGAACCGGAACTCCTTGTCGAGCGGCAGCGGCCGGGTGAACCGGTCGGCGAACAGCCGCTCGTGGCGGACCGGCGCGCCCATCGTCCAGGCGGTGGCGACGGTGGCGAGCAGCCCGGTCAGCGAGAGCGCGTCGGCCTCGGTGGCGACCGCGGGCACGGCGGGCAGCACCTCGGCGGCCAGCGTGCGCAGGATCCGGCCGGGGCCGACCTCGATCAGCAGGTCGACCTGCCCGTCCATGGCGCGCAGCGCGTCGGTGAAGCGCACCGGCTGGACGACCTGGCGGGTGAGCAGGTCCACCACGTCGGTGTCGGCGGGCAGCGGCGCGCCGGTGACAGTGGAGACCAGGCCGGGGCCGACCGGGCCGAAGCGCTCCCCGGCGAGGTGTTCGGCGAGTCCGGCGGCGGCCGGGGCGACGGCCGGGGAGTGGAAGGCGTGCGAGACGTTGACCCGGCCGACGCCGATGCCCTGCCGGGCGGCCAGCGCGCAGACCCGGTCCACGGCGTCGACGGGTCCGGAGACCACGGTCTGGGTGGGGCTGTTGAGGCCCGCGACGACGACCGGTTCGCCGACGGTCAGCGCCTCGGCGAGGGCGGGGGTGGTGGACAGGGCGGCCATGGTGCCGCCGCCGTCACCGGCGGCGGCCATGATCCGGCCGCGGGCGGCGGCGGCGCGCAGCACGGTGTCCTCGTCCATGGCGCCCGCCCAGTGCAGGGCGGTGAGTTCGCCGAGGCTGTGGCCGGTGGCGAGGGCGGCCTCGACGCCCAGCAGGTCCAGCACCCGCAGGCCGGCCACCGAGGCGGCGACGATCCGGGGCTGGGCGACGTCGGTGGCGACCTGGTCGCCGTCGGCGGGCAGGTCGAGGTGCGCGTACAGGTCGCGGACGGCGGTGAAGCGGCGGCGCAGCGCTCCGCCGTCGCCGCGCCGGCCGGCGCCCTGGCCGGGGAAGAGGAAGCCGATCCGGGGGGCGCGGCCGGCGCTGCCGAGGAAGACGCCCTGGGCGGGGCTGAGCAGCGAGCGGGCCCCGGAGTCGAGCAGCTGGGCCAGCGCGGTGAACCGCTGGGCGGCCTGTTCGGGCGAGTCGGCCAGCACGGCGGCGCGCAGCGGCCGGTCGGCCAGGTCGCGCTGCAGGGCGGCGGCCAGGTCGCCGAGTTCGGCGTACGACAGCTGGGCGGCGAACGCGGCCAGCCGGGTCGCCTTGGCGTGCAGTTCGGCCGGGTCGGCGCCGTCCAGCAGGAGCAGTTCGGCGTCCTGCCGGGAGGCGACCAGCCGGTGGGCGACGGCGGGCACGGCGGTGCGCCGGACGCCGTCGGCGTGTTCGACGACGACGTGCGCGTTGATGCCGCCGAAGCCCATCGAGGAGATCCCGGCCCGGATCGGCGCGTCCGCGGGCCAGAGTTCGGCCCGGTCGGGGACGCGCAGCGCCGGGGCGGGGCCGGTGAGTTCGGGGTGCGGGTCGACGTGGCTGGTGGCGGGCGGGATGACCTGGTGGCGGACGGCCAGGATCGCCTTGAGCAGTCCGGCGACGCCGGCGGCGGCCTTGGTGTGCCCGAAGTTGCCCTTGACGGTGCTGAGCGCGGCGGGCGCGGCGGCGCCGGCGGCCCGGCGGGCCTCGGAGAAGGCGCGCAGCTCGGTGGCGTCGCCGACGGCGGTGCCGGTGCCGTGGCCCTCGAAGTAGCCGACCGTCTCGATGCCGAAGCCGGCCGCCCGGTAGGCGCGGGCCAGGGCGAGCCGGTGGCCGCTGGCCTCGGGCCGGGTAATGCCGCCCCGGCCGTCGGAGGAGTAGCCCCAGCCGGGGATGGTGGCGTAGCGGAACCGGCCCTGGGCGCGGGCGTCCTCGTCGCGCATCAGGACGACCATGCCGCAGCCCTCGCCGGGCCAGAAGCCGTTGGAGCCCTTGTCGTAGACCCGCATCTCGGCGGTGGCGAGCGCGCCGGTCTTGGCGAAGCCGATCACCTCGAACGGGTCGATGCTGAGGTCGACGCCGCCGGCCACGGCGACGTCCATCCGGCCGTCGAGCAGGGCGTCGCAGGCGGTGGAGACGGACAGCAGCGAGGAGGAGCAGGCGCCGTCGACGGTGAAGCCGCCGCCCTTGAAGTCGAAGTGGTTGCAGATCCGGCCGGCGATGGTGTTGGCCAGGCCGCCGGCCAGGGTGTCCTCGCCGATCGGCGGGAAGGCGCTCTTGTAGCGGCCCTCCAGGCCGTCCAGGAAGGCGCCCAACTCGGTGTCGTCCCAGCCCTGTTCGCGCAGCGCGGCGCCGACGGTGCGGCGCACGTAGGGCCAGCGCAGGCGCATCAGGTTGGCGCGGCTGAACTCGCCGGTGAGGGTGTTGCCGATGACGACGCCGGTGTTGGCGTCGGCCAGGCCCTCGCCGAACGGGAAGCCGGCGTCCTCCAGGGCGCGGGCGGCGGTGTCCAGGGCGAGCCAGTGGGTCATGTCGGTGGCGCGGAAGGTGCTGCCCGCGACGCGGTGGCGGACCCGGTCGAACTCGAAGCCCTCGATGACGGCGGCCTTGGCGCTGTAGAAGCGGTCGGGGGCGGCGGGGTCGGGCGAGTAGTAGTCCTCGGCGCGCATCCGCACGTCGGGCAGCCGGCGGAAGGCCCGGCGGCCGGCGAGCACGTTCTGCCAGAGCTGTTCGGGGCTGTCCGCGTCGGGGTAGCGGCAGGCCATGCCGACCACCGCGATCCGCCCCCGGCCGGTCGGCTGCCCGCCGTCCCGGGCCGGTCGTCCTGCGCTGTCGCTCACGCCGCCACCGCCTCGTTGCCCATGGGCCGCTCGGGCGCGCCCGACTGTCCGGAGGGGACCTCGACCGGCCCGCCCCCCTGCTTGCGCCTGTTCCGGAAGTGCGCCACCCACCAGCCGGCACCGCGCAGGCCGCAGACCAGGGTGGTGGCGAAGAACAGCGTGTAGACGACGTTGAAGAGCATCAGCACGCCGTAGACCATGGCCACCGAGGAGCCGAACATGAACTGGTTGCGGCCCTTGGACGGGGTGGTGCCCGGGTCGGTGATCATGTAGTTGGTGTAGAGGACGAAGGCGACGCCGCTCATCGGGCCGAGCGCGGAGAAGATCGCCACGTCCCAGATCCAGTGCCGCAGCAGGGCCTGGATGACGAAGCCGCCGAGCCAGCCGACGATCAGCGGGACGCGCTTGGTGAGCATGGCGTTGATGACGGTGCCGGCGGTGGTGATGATCAGCGGGATGCCGATCCGGAAGAAGGTGTTGGCGTTCTCGGTGAACTCGTACGGCGGGGCGATGCTGATCCAGGAGCCGAACAGCACCAGCGCCATGGTGATGCCGAAGTTCGACGGGTTCATGAAGTGCCGCATCCGGCCGTACACGGGGGCCTGGAGGACGTGCTTGGCGGCGACGCCGATGAACACGGCGAGCAGGATCGGCAGCAGCCGGTCGTTGGCGTAGAGCAGCATGTTCGCGGCGAGCGCGGTGATGTGCGAGGGCAGCAGGAACTCGTACAGGCCGCGCGGGCCGTTGCCGCGGAAGCGCGGGGTGCGCTCCTGCGCCCAGGCGCTGATCAGCTCCAGCACGATCTCGACCACGTAGCCGAACGGGGCGCAGATCAGCGGCCAGAGCCAGGGCTGTTCGAAGCCCAGCAGGGTGTAGCCGAAGATGTTGAAGACGCTCATCGAGAGGGCGAAGTTGCGCAGGGCGAGGTAGCGCGGGTCGCGGTTGGGCTGCTTCCTGCCCTTGGCTGCGCGGGGGCGCACGGCGCGGGTGGCCGCGCCGGAGATGTCGGTCGCGGTCATCGGGCCGCCACCTCCTGGATGTCGTCGGTCAGCATGAGGGTGTGGCTCCCGGCGGTGAGCTGTCGGGTCTCGGTGTGCAGGCCGCCGGCGTTGTCGCGCCAGGCGAGGTCGACGGTGACCGGGCCGCTCTGGGTGCCGAGGCCGAAGCGGACGTCGAAGCTGCGGAAGCCGCCGTGGCCGCCGCCGCCGTCCAGCTGGCCGATCTGCTTCCGGCCGTCGGGGGTGGTGACGCGGACGGTGGCGCCGTAGGCGGGGGTGCCGGTGGCGGCCAGGCCCCGGCCGGCGGCGGCGTCGGCCGCACCGGCGTCGGTCGCGGTCGCGGCGGTGCCGGTCGCGGTGTCAGCGGTCGCGGTGGTCGCGGTGGTCCCGGCGGTCCCGGCGGTCCCGGCGGTCGCGGTGTCGGTGGCCGGGCGGTACAGGCGCAGGGTCAGGTCGTGGCCGAGGTTCGCGGACTGGTTGGCGTAGAAGGCCGGCGGGCCCCACTGGCGGGCGATGGCGAAGTCCAGGGCGCCGGTGCCGGTGGTGTCGGCGGTGGCGATGCCGCGGGTCGGGATCGGCACGTCGAGGCCGAGCTGCTTGCTGATGTTGGCGAACTTGCCGCTGTCGGTGCGGGCGTAGAAGGCCATCGACTCGTCGCCGGCCAGGTCGTCGCCGGGGCCGACGTTCGGCCAGATCTTCGGGTTGGAGAGCAGGTCGTCGTTGGTCATGGCCATCTCCTGCAGCCAGGGCCAGCGGTCGATGTTCCCCTTGACGAAGCCGTCGGCCTGGAGGATGTCCTGCTGCCCGCTGTTGCGGAAGTCGCCCATCTTGGCGTCCCAGCCCCAACCGGTCCAGGCGACGCCGTGGTCGGCGGCCTCCTGGGTGAACGGGGCGATCCGGTCGGTGAGCTTGCGCTTCATCTCGGCCGGGTCCTTGGCCTGGTTGATCCAGAGGAAGTTGCTCTCCTCCAGGCCCCAGGCGACGGTGATGTTGCTGACCATCATGTCGAAGCTGCCGTTGCCGTCGACGTCGCCGAAGTCGACGCCCATGCCCTTGAAGGAGCCCTTGCCGAGCACGAAGGACTTCGGGGTGGTCGGGGTGCGCTCGCCGGTCGCCTCCTCGAACCGGATGCGGCCCGGGGTGGAGACGTTGTGCAGCAGGTGGGCGTGGCCGAAGTCGTTGGCGATGTAGACCTCGGGCAGGGCGTCGCCGGTCAGGTCGGCGCCGGCGATGGCGAGCGTCCAGCCGGTGGAGGCGTCGAAGGCGATGGCGTCCTTCTCCTCGACGAACCGGGCGTCCGGTTCGGCGCCGGCGGTCGAGGAGTGGAAGCGCAGCACGTGGTCGCCGCCGGCGTTCTTCGCGCTGGACAGCGAGTCGTTCATCTGGACGTTGCGGATGCCCTGCGGGTCGAGCACGTCGGAGTCGGGGAAGTAGTTGCCGATGATGATCGACGGGTGGCCGCTGCCGTCCAGGTCGCCGACGTACGCGGCGTCGGTGTTCCAGCGCGGGCCGTGGTAGCGGCCGTCCAGGCTCTCCGAGGCGACCAGTTCGCGCGGCGCGTACGACTCGGCGGCGGGTGCGGCGGCGTCGGCCCGGGCCATGAACAGGACGGGCGTGCGGCCCCAGTAGGTGACCAGGAAGTCGTTGCGGCCGTCGCCGTTGAAGTCGCCGGGGGTGCAGCCGGTGGGCGCCATGGTGTCGTCCATCGGCAGCGGCTTGCCGTCGAGCACGAACGGGGTGAACCGGTCGGCCTCGGGCGCGGTCGGGGTCCAGGTGACCACGACGGAGTCGGTGCGGGTGTCGACGATGCACATGCCGTCGGCCAGGCCGTGGCCGGTGACGTCGTTGACGGCGATGCTGGCGCCGACCGAGGAGATCCAGGCCCGGATCTTCTCGTACGCCGGATTGACCTTGCGGATGGTGTTCATCGGCCGCGACTCGTAGCCCGGCGGCATCGCGATCGGGAGTTCCTTGAACCTGTAGGCCGCTGCCGCGTCATCACCACCGGCGACCGCCACCGAGGACCGGATGACGAAGAACATCGAGGCGGCCACCAGGACGGTGACCAACCCGGGTACGAGTCTGCGGAATCGTCGTCGTGGCGACATTTCAATTCCCTCCCGCGGGTGACGGAGAATCGGCTGTCCGGGGCGGCTGAAAAGAATTCTTCACCTATCCGCCGCTATCCCGGCGCCGAACCTGACACTTGAGGATGTCCCGGGCCGTCAAAGCGTGCTTCTCTGACGTTGCCGGGGTTCGGCCCGGCCGTCCTGCGCGACGGGGGCGGGGATTTCCCGGAGCACCGGAATGAGCATTCTCGGAGAAGACCCGGCAGCAGCCCGCTGCGAAACTCGGCTGAGATCGGCCTCTTCGAATCCCCGTCTGGCGAGGTTTAATCCATGGTGCACACGTATGACGTGATAGTCGTCGGGTCCGGTTCGGCCGGCGCGGCCCTCGCGGCCCGGTTGAGCGAGGACCCCGGCCGTTCGGTGCTCCTGCTGGAGGCCGGTCCGGACTTTCCCGACCGGGCCGACATCCCGCACGAGATCACCGACGGCAACGCGATGTCGATGCACGCCCACGACTGGCGCTTCCGCGCCGAGATCCTGGACGGCCGGCGAATCATCTTCCCGCGCGGGAAGATCGCCGGCGGCTCCTCCGCGGTCGGCGCGACGATCGCCCTGCGCGGCGTCCCGGAGAACTTCGAGCGGTGGGCGGCGGCCGGGAACCCGGCCTGGACGTACGAGCAGGTGCTGCCGTACTACCGGCGGCTGGAGGACGACCTGGACTTCTCCGACCGCTACCACGGCAGCGGCGGCCCGGTGCCGATCCGCCGCTTCAAGCCCGCGGAGACCACGCCGCTGCAGACCGCCTTCACCGAGGCGAGCCTGGCGGCCGGGTTCCCCGAGGTCGCCGACCACAACCACCCCGAGGCGACCGGCATCGGCCCGATCCCGTCCAACCGCCGCGACCCGCGCTTCCGGGTGTCCAGCGCGATGGCCTACCTGACGCCCGAGGTGCGGGCGCGCCCCAACCTGGCGATCCGCGGCGGCGTCCTGGTGCACGAGGTGCTGTTCGACGGCGACCGCGCGACCGGCGTGCTGGCCGCGGCCGGCGGCGGGGTGCCGGAGGAGCTGCGGGCGCGCAAGGTGGTGCTGTCCGCCGGTGCGGTCAACTCCCCGACGTTGCTGATGCGTTCGGGCATCGGACCGGCCGAGGACCTGACCCGGCTGGGCATCCGGGTCCGGCTCGACCGGCCCGGCGTCGGCGCCCACCTCCAGGACCACCCGCGCACCGGCGTCTTCCTGCGGCCCAAGGACGGCGAGGTCTCCACCGACGTGCCGTTCCTGCAGACGATGGTGCGGACCACCGCCAAGGGCTCCGCGGACTTCAACGACCTCCAGTACTACATGGTCAACCACTTCGACCTGACGCTCTTCCCCGAGCTCCAGATGCTGGCCCAGGCCCCGATGATCTTCGGCGTGATGGTGGTGGACCAGCAGCCGGAGTCGGTGGGCCGGCTGCGGCTGGCCTCCGCCGACCCGGCCGCCGGGCCCGACATCCGGCTCGACTTCCTCTCCACCGACCGCGACCTGGAGAAGCTGGTCGAGGGCGTGCGCACCTGCTGGGAGCTGGCCAACCACCCCGGCATCGCCTCCCGCGGCGACGGCTACATCGTGCTGAGCGACCGGCTGGTCGAGAAGGACGCGATGGTCGAGCAGTACGTCCGCACCAGCCTGGACAGCGGCTACCACCCGGTCGGCACCGCCCGGATGGGCACCGCCGAGGACGAGGGCGCGGTGGTGGACCAGCGGCTGCGGGTGCACGGCGTCGAGGGGCTGTACGTGGCCGACGCCTCGGTCATGCCGCAGATCGTCAACTGCAACACCAACCTCACCTCGACCATGATCGGCGAGCGGCTGGCGGACTGGCTGCGCGCCGAGTGACCGACCCCGCACCGCGACGGCCGCCCCGCTCCCCCGGGGCGGCCGTCGCCGTCCCCAGGCCCGGCCCGCCCAGGGCAATCTGGGAGACGAGGGCCCGGGACCTTTCCTGCCACCATGGGAAAACCGCGCCGCCGCCCGCCGGGAATGCATTGCGCGCATTCCCCCGGAATTTCGGGGAATTCCGCCGGGCGGCTGCACCGTCGAAAGGGAGGGCGATCACCCATGACCGATCCGAACGTGCTGAGCACGGTCCGCGTCCCACTGGTCGAGGAGGCGGCGGCCGAGGGCCGCACGAAGGAGCTGTACGACGCGATCAAGTCGCGGATGGGCATCCCCTTCGTCCCGGACATGTTCCGGCTGGTCTCCAGCCGCCCGGACCTGCTGGAGGTGGTGATCGCCGGCTACGGCGGGGTCTTCAACGACGGGGTGCTGCCGCGCGCGACCCGCGAGCTGATCTCCGCCTGGAGCTCCCGGGTCAACGGCTGCCCCTACTGCGTGGGCACCCACAACTGGTTCCTGGCCCAGTTCGGCGGCTCGCAGGAGCTGACCGACGCGGTCGAGGGCGCCGCCTCGGTCGAGGAGCTGCCGATCGACGAGCGGACCAAGGTGCTGATGCGCCTGGTCACCAAGGTCGGCACCGGCGCCTTCCGGATCACCGACGAGGACTGGGCCGCCACCGAGGCGGCCGGCTGGAGCAACGGGGAGATGCTGGAGGCGGTCTTCACCGCCGCCCTGTTCGCCTTCATCAACCGCCTGGTGGACGGCCTGGGCCTGGGCAACTCGGTGACCCGCAGCCGGATCGCCTCGCAGCCGGAGGACGCCACCGTCTCCGCCGAGCGCCTGGCGGAGGGCAGGTGAGCGGCCGCTCGCGGGCGATCCTGCTGACCGGCGCCTCCTCCAGCACCGGCATGTCCTCCGGCACCGGCCGGGCCGCCGCCCTGCGGCTGCACCGGGCCGGCCTGCCGGTCTACGCCACCGCCCGCCGTCCCGAGGCGCTGGCCGACCTGGCCGCCGAGGGCGTCCGGGTGCTGCACCTGGACGTCAACGACGAGGAGTCGATGGCCGCCGCGGTGGAGAAGGTCAGCGCCGAGCACGGCGCGGTCGGCACCCTGATCAACAACGCCGCGTACAGCCTCAACGGCACCATCGGGGAGACCCCGATCGACGAGGTGCGCAGCCAGTTCGAGACCAACCTGTTCGGGCTGTGCCGGCTGACCCAGCTGGTGCTGCCCGGGATGCGGGCGCAGGGCGGCGGCCGGGTGGTCATGATGTCGTCCATCTTCGGCCAGTTCGCCACCCCCGGCCGCGGCTACTACCAGGCCACCAAGCACGCCCTGGAGGCGGTCAGCGACTCGCTGCGCCTGGAGGTGGCCCGGGACGGCATCGAGGTGGTGCTGATCGAGCCGTCCCCGGTGCTCGGCGGGTTCGTGCCGACCTCGGTCGCCGACCTCGGCATGACCGGGCAGGAGCGGACCGGCCTGTACGACGAGTTCTGGCAGTACTTCGTCGACTGGCACGGCGCCTACCGGGAGACCGAGAACCCCACCGGCCGCGGCCGGATGGCGGTGCGCGCGGAGACCGTGGCGAAGGTGATCGAGAAGGCCGTCACCAGCGACCGCCCCCGCATCCGCTACCGGATCGGGGTGCCGTCCCGGCTGCTGCCGCGGATGCGCTGGACCATCGGCGACGCGTTCTTCGAGCGCTTCGTCCGGGCGTTCTTCCCGATCCCCTAGGCCGCGCCCGCCCCGGGCCGGGGCCGTTGCCGGCCGGCGCCGGCCGGTCCTCGCCGCTCCGGCCCGCTCCGGGCCGGGGCGGGGCGGGCCGCGGGGTTCGACCGGGCCGGGCCGGGGCACAGCGCAAGGACGGAGAAGGAAGGACCCGCTCCGAATGCCACGATCGGGTGGAGCACCGACGGAAGAGACCCACGCAAGAGGTCGACGAGCCGAAGGAGGACTCGCGGATGCCTGCGGGTGACGAGGCAGCGGCACACCCCGGCGGCCCGCGGGCCGGATCGGGGACGAACCCGTGAGCGGCGGACGGCGCCTCGTCCAGGCGCCGCTCCGGGGGCTCTCCCTGCTCCAGGTCCGGCACCTGTCGACCGTCGGGTTCGGCGAGGCCGCCGGCGACACCGCCCGGGTCTACCGGGAGCTGGAACGGGACTTCGGGGTGCTGGCCCCGCCGGTGGCGCTGCACGCCCCGGTGCCGGAGCTGCTGGCCGCGTCCTGGACGACGCTGCGCGAGACGATGCTGGTCGCGGGGCGCGCCCCGCGGACGGCCAAGGAGGCGGTGGCGGCGGCCGTCTCGGCGGGCAACCGCTGCCCGTTCTGCACCACCGTGCACGGCACCATGCTCGACTCGCTCTCGCTGCGCCCGCTGCCGGGCCCCCGGGACGGCGCCGGACGGCCGGAGCGGGACGGCGGGCCACCCGGGCCGGACGGCTCGCGGCCGGACCAGGGCACCGAGCGCCCCGGGTCGGACGCCGAGCGCCCCGGGTCGGACGGCGAGCGGCTGACCGCGTGGATCGCCACCGGGGGCGCGCCGCCGTTCCCGCCCGAGCTGCTCCCGGAACTGGCCGGGACGGCGCTCTGCCTGCAGTACCTCAACCGCGTGGTCAATGTCTTCCTGGGCCCGCACCCGCTGCCGCCGAACGCCCCCGTGCGGGCGCTCGGGCCGGTGATGCGGGTGCTGGTCGGCCTGATGCGCGGGTCCGCCCGGGCGGACGCCGCGCCGGGTGCCTCGCTCTCGCTGCTGCCGCCGGCCCCGCTGCCGCCGGATCTGGCCTGGGCCGCGGCCGACCCGCGGATCGCCGACGCGCTGGCCCGCAGCGCGGCGGCCGTCGACCGGGTCGGCACCGCCCTGCTGCCCGCCCGGGTCCGGGCGGTGGTGGCCGAGGCGCTGGCCCGCTGGGACGGCGCCGACCCCGGCCTCGGCCGGGCCTGGCTGGACGCGCCGCTGGCGGAACTCCCGCCCGGCGAACGCCCGGTGGGCGAACTCGCGCTGCTCACCGCACTGGCCTCCTACCGGGTCGACGACCGGGTGGTCGCCGCCGCCCGGCAGGCCGGCGCGGACGACCGGGAGATCCTCGCCGCCTGCGCCTGGGCGAGCGAACGGGCGGCCCGGCGCCGGGTCGGACAGCTGCTGTCCGACGGCTGAACCGGCCGCCCGACCACCGATCCGTACCGCCCGTCCGCCCGTCCGTCGAACCGAGCACCGAATCGAGCACCGAACCGGCCGCCGGACGGATTTCCCGACCATCGGGAAATCCGGCGGCCGGACCGCGGAACCCGCCCGGCCCGGTGGTTTCTCCACGCGCCGGGAGGCGCGGTTCCACCGATGTCTGCACCGCCAGGTCCGCCTCCGGAGAACGGCACCGAACCGGCCGGAGGAGAGCTTTCGGATTCCTTCGAATTCTTTCGGACTCCCCCGGAACTCCCCGGATTCGCCGGAGTTTCCCGGGCCGCCCTCGAACCCGTCGACGAACTTGGAGAGACGCTGTGCAGAGCGCTGTTGAACGCGCGATAGCGACCATGTGGGACAGGTACGAGGAGCCCCTCTCGCTGGACGAGATCGCGAACACCGCGATCCTCAGCAAGTTCTACTTCTCCCGGGTGTTCCGCAATCTCACCGGCACCTCGCCGGGACGGTTCCTCTCCGCCGTCCGCCTGCACCAGGCGAAGACCATGCTGCTGGAGACCGATTTCAGCGTCACCGAGATCTCCTACCGCGTCGGGTACAACAGCCTGGGCACTTTCACCAGCCGCTTCACCCGCAGCGTCAGCCTCTCCCCGGCCCGCTACCGGGCGCTGGCCCGGGCCGGGCTGACCGAGGGCGCCGGCACCGCGCAGCCGGGCGGCGAGCGCCGCGGCTGTACGGTGCAGGGCAGTATCCGCTCGCCGGAGACCGGCCGCGCGGTGCGGATCTACATCGGCGCGTTCCGCGAGCCCATCGTGCAGGGCCGACCGGTGGCCTGCGAGATCCTGGACGGGCCCGGCCCGTTCACGCTGCGGGTGCCGGAGGGCGTCTGGTTCCTCCGGGCGGCGGTGGTCGCCGCGAGCGACTTCCCGGCGCCGCCGTGGGAGCGGCGTCCGCTGCTGGTCGCCTCGGGCCCCGAGCTGACGGTGCGGCACGGTCACGAGAACGCCCCGGTCCGGCTGGCCGCCCGTCCGCTCACCGCGCTGGACCTGCCGATCCTGCTGGCCCTGCCGGGGCTGGACTCCCCGCAGCGCCCCGGGCCGGACGGCGTCGCGCTGCGGGTGCCCTCCCTGACCGGGAGGTGAGGGCTGACCGGGAGGTGAGGGCCGACCGGGAGGTGAGAGCCGACCGGGACGCGAGGGGCCGCGGCGCGGCGAGAGGGGCGGGACCGCCGGACAGCGGTCCCGCCCCTCCGTCGTGCGCGTCCCCCTCCGACGCGCACCCTCCCCCGCGCCGCGCCCTCCGCCGCGCCGCGGGTGGTCCCGTCCCGCTCAGCGTCCGACGAGCGGCTCCACCTCGGCCGCGGGCGGCGCGAACGGGCCCCAGGCGAACGCCTGCGCCCACTTCCCGGCCGGCTCGCCGGACCACTCCAGGTCCTCGATCTGCGGCCGGGTGCGGCGGCCGGTCAGCGAGCGGAACACGTCCACCGCCGATCCGCGCACGGTCGCGGCGGGGTCGCCCTCGCCCACCACCCAGGCCCGCCCGGGGGTCTCGATCCGCAGCGCCGGCAGCCCGCCGCCGTGCACCGCCAGGCCGAAGCCCATGGTGGACAGGTCCAGCGCGCCGTCGAAGGCGGGGTGGGCGGTCGGCTCGGCGGGCACGTCCAGGCCCAGCCGCAGGTCCAGCTCGTGCGAGAACACGTCGAGCAGCAGGATGCGCCGGCGCAGCTCCGGGGTGCGCGCCAGGGCCGCGGGCAGTGCGCCGTCCAACTCCTGCCAGCGGTCGAGCAGTTCGGCCGCCGGAGCGCCGGTCAGCGGGGCCAGGTCGATCTGGCTGTCCTCCAGGGCGACGAAGGACTCGCAGATGTGCACCAGGTGCCCGATCAGGTCCCGCACGCTCCAGTCCGGACAGGCGGGCACCCCGACGGCGGCCGGGTCCGGCAGCCCGGACGCCAGGGCGGCGATCGCCGCCCGGCTGCGCCGGTAGGCCGCGAGCTGCTCGGCGGGGTCGTGCGGGGTCGAGGCGTGCAGGGTCGAGGCGGGCGGGGTCTGGGCGGGCACGGACGCGTCCTGCTGGGTCGGTTCCGCTGTCACGGTCGTCTCCTCGGGATGGGGGTGGGGCGGCAGGGGCGGACACAGGAGCGGGTACGGGGGCGGGCGGCGGGGCGGGCGCGGGGCGGCGTCGCCGTCATGGTCCGGTCCGTCCGGCCGCCGAGCCCGCCTGACGGTACGTCAGAAGGCCGGTCCGGTACAGCCAGTGGGCGGTTTCGGCCATCGTCTCCTCGACCGGCCGGGGCGCCGGGCCGCCGAGCGGGGCGGCCGGGGCGACGGGTGCGGCGTGGACGCAGGTGTAGGCGGCGCCGTACTCGGCCGGGATGTGCCAGGGCCACCAGCGCTGGAGGAGGTCGGCGAGCCGGGCGGCCGGGAGCATCGCCCGGCCGGGCAGCCGGACGGCGGGCAGGGCGCGGCCGGTGGCCGTGCGCAGGGCCGCCAGGTAGTCGGCGGTGGTGAGGTAGCGGTGGGGGGTGAAGACCCGGTCGGGGGTGTCGGGGGCGGTCGCGGTGGCGAGGTCGGCCAGGGCGGCGGCGGTGTCGCGCACGTCGCCGAGCGGGAAGCCGCCGGTGGGCCAGAGCGGCATCAGGCCGCGCAGGGTGTCGCGCAGCCGTCCGGTCTGGTCGCCGGGTCCGGGGTCGTGCGGGCCGAGCAGGGCGGGCGGGTAGGCGATCCGGAGCGGTGCGCCCCCGTCCCGCAGCCGCCGGGCGATCCGTTCGCACTCCGCCTTGCTGGCCAGGTAGGGCTCGGCCGGGCGCCCGACGGGACTGTCGGCGTGCAGTTCGGGGTCGGCGCTGGGGATCAGCGCGCCGACGGTCGACACGTGCACCACCGCTCCGGCGCCGGAGCGGACCGCGGCCCGCAGCACGGTCTCGGTGCCGAGCACGTTGGTGCGGGCGATGTCGGCGCGGCGGCGGTGGTCGAAGGAGTAGACCGAGGCGAGGTGGAGCACCGCGTCCGCGCCCGCGCACAGCCGGGCCGCCGCGGCCGGGTCGGTGGCGTCGCCGGTGACGGTCCGGACGGTGTCCGGGTGGACGCCGAGCGGGCCGAGCGCGCGGGCCGTCCGGGCCGGGTCGCGGACCAGCAGCCGGACCCGGGCCCCGGCGGCGGCGAGGGCGGCGACGGTGTGCGCGCCGAGGAAGCCGGTGCCCCCGGTGACGGCGACCAGCGGGCCGGCCGCTCCCCCGGCCGGTCCGGCGGGGCCCGTGCCCGGCGCCGCGGCGTTCACGCCCGGTCCCGCGGGGTGCGGGCGGCGTCCAGCTCGACGTCCTTGGCGAAGGAGGCCATCAGCACCGGGACGGCCTCGGCCTGGAAGTCGACCTCGGAGTCGAACTCCTTGATCATCCCTTCCAGCACCAGCAGCGACAGCAGCGGGAAGGCGAACTCCGCGGCGGCGAACACCCCGAAGTCACGCTGGAGCTTGAACAGCCGGGGGGCGAACGCGGCCAGTTCGAAGTCCTTGGAGAGCGCCCCGAAGGCTTCGTCGACCAGCGCGGTCACCGCGGTCCGGAAGCCCTCGCGGTCGAGGTCGGCGGGCAGCCGGGCGGCGCTCGCCAGCACGATGTCGGCGCACCTGGGGCCGTTGCCCTGCGCCATGTTGAGGAAGAAGCCCGCGAAGGAGCGCCGGACGGGGTCGGGCAGTCGCACCACGAACCCGGCGTCCAGGACGACCACCCGGCCCTCGCCGTCCAGGCAGAGGTTGCCGGGGTGCAGGTCGCAGTGGACCAGGCCGTCGACGAAGAGCATCCGGTAGACGGCCCGGAGCACGTCGCGGACCACCTCCCGGCGGCGTTCGGGGGTCATGCCCAGCGGCCGGAAGCGTCCGAGGCCGGGGACGAACTCCATGGTGAGCACGCCGGGTGCGCACAGGCCCTCGACGGGGGCCGGGATGCGCAGGTCGGTGTGGCCGCCGAGGTTGGCGCGCAGCAGGAGCAGGGCGTCGCGTTCGGCGGTGAAGTCGAGCTGGTGCAGGACGGCGCCGCCGAGCTGGCCGATCATCTCCTCGGCCGGCAGGTCGCGCATGCCGGGCAGGACGCGTCCGGCGCGGGCGCCGAGCAGGGCAAGCCGCAGGTCGGCCTCCAGGACCGGGCGGATGCCGTGCCGCTGCACCTTGACGGCGACCTCGGTGCCGTCGGCGAGCCGGGCGCGGTGGACGCTGGCGATGCTGCCGCAGGCCACCGGCTCCCAGTCGAACTCGGCGAAGGCGTCGGCGAGTCCGGCCCCGGCGAGGGTGCGGGCGACCGCGGCGCGGCGCGGCGGGCGCACCTCGTCGGCCAGTTCGGCCAGCGCGTCGCACCAGCGTTCGGGGAGCAGGTCGCGGCGGGTGCTGACCAGCTGTCCGGCCTTGACGAAGAACGGGCCGAGCGCGGTCAGCAGCCGCGGCGTCCGGTCGGCCATCCGGGCCCGGCCGCGGCGGGTGGCCAGCAGCGGCAGGGCGGCGATCAGGTGTCCGGCGATGATGGCGGTGGTGGCGCAGGCCCGGCCGATCAGCAGCCACCCACGCGTGCGTCGTTGCGGCACGGTGCCTCCAGGTCCCTCGTGGCGGGTGGGCCGTACCGGGGTCCGGCTTCGCACCCCCGGCGCGGCCCCGCGGTGTCCGGTGCGTGCCGGGTGCCGTGGGGCGGGCGGGGGTGCGGAGACGGGCCCTGGGGCCCGACAGCGAGGAAACCAGGCCGTCGGCCGGGCCTGCTATCCGCGATATTGCCCAATGCGCGCGCGGCCCCCGCCGGGCGGGCCGGGGTGGGTCTGAGCGATGCCCAGCCAGTGGTCGGCGGCGGCGCCGACGGCGCTCAGTGCGAGGTCGTCGCGGTGCCGGCGCCGGGTGACGAGCAGGCAGAAGTCGGCGGCGGGGCCGCTGATCCGCTGGTCGGCCTGCTCGGGGCCGAAGGTCCAGGAGGTGCCGGAGGGGGCGGTCAGCTCGAACCGGAACGGCTCGGCGGGCGGCTCCAGGCCGCGGACCCGGTAGGCGAGGTCCCTGGTCCTGGTGCCGAGGAAGGCGACGTGCCCGATCCGGTCGGTGAAGCGGTACGGGACGCCCAGGGCGTCGTGGACGTCCTGGCCGTGGGCGAACAGCTCCGTCAGCGCGACCGCGGCGAGCACGCCGACCGGCAGCGGGTCGGCCAGCCAGGGCACCGTCCGGCGCCGGTCCGCGGCGGCGAGCCCCCGCTCGGCGGCGGCCCGCCACTCGGCCCAGTGCCGCAGCAGCTCGGGGGCGGGCTCGGCGAGGTGCCGGGCGAGCAGGGCCGCCATGCCGGCTTCGAAGTCCGCCCGGACGGGGGCGCTCTCGTCCGCGAAGGCGGCCGGGTCGCGCACCGCGAGGTCGACCAGCCGGGCGACGAGCGCCAGGTGCGCGACCTGGTGCCGGACCGTCCAGCCCGCGGCCGGGGTCGGTGCGGACCACCGGTCGGGCGGCAGGCCGGAGACCAGACGGGCGAGTGCGGACCCCTCCGCCGCCAGGTCGGCGCGGACGTCCTGCATTGCGGTCATGTCAGCATTCCCTTCCCCGGTGAAGCGCGTTCAATCCGGTCCCGCGTTCATTTTCCGGGAACGCTCCGGGGCGGGCTTCTCCGTGCGTGCCGCCGGTGGCCGACGGCGGCCGACGGCGGGCGTTCGGGGGCGTATAGGGCACCGCTGCCGGTGGCTGAATTCCGCCGCTTGACCCAGACCGCAATCCAGGAGGTGCAATAGTCACGCATTGGCAAAACGATGTGTCTGGACCAAAGCCGGCCGAGTGCTTCGCGGCCGGTTCCGACGAGTGGTTCCGACGAGCCGGGGAGGGACGTGCCGAATAGGGGAGCCCCCGGGCTGTCCGGCCTCTCCGAGGCGGCAGTTCAGCGCGGACCGGGCCACCCCGTCCGCCCCGCGACCGGGGCGGTTCTGCCGTGTCCCCGTCAAGGTCCGGACCGGACCACCGATCCAAGGCAAGGCGAGCGAGCGGACAACGAGCCCAGGTGAGGGATATCCGAATGTCGATTGCGGCGGCAATAGAGCGGAGCATAGGAACGATGTGGCAGAATCACGCGGATCCGATTTCCCTTGAGGAATTGGCCGAAATCGCTTCCTACAGCAAATTCCACTACTCCCGGATCTTCAACCAGCTGACCGGAACCTCGCCCGGCCGATTCCTCACCGCGATCCGCATCTTCATGGCCAAGCAGCATTTACTGGAGACGCAGGACAGTGTCACCGACATCACCTACCGGGTGGGCTACAACAGCCTGGGCACCTTCACCAGCCGCTTCACCCGCAGCGTCGGCGTCTCGCCGACCCGCTACCGCGCGCTGGCCCAGGACGACGACCTGCCGCCGCTCGTCCCGCCGACCGCCCGCGCCGGGCACGGCCTGTCCTCCGTCACCGGGCAGCTGCACTTCCCCTTCGAGGTCGGCCCGGTCCGGGTCTACGTGGGCGCGTTCAACACCCCGATCGTGGAGGGCTACCCGCAGGCCTGCGACATCCTGGACGAGGCCCGGCCGTTCCACCTGCACGTCCCCGACGGGCTGTGGTTCATCCGGGCGGCGGCCGTGGCCACGGACGACGCCTTCCCCCGGCACCAGATCCGCCCGCCCAGACTCGTCGGCTCGGGCTGGGCGGTCAGAGCCAGGGGCGGGCGCGCCTACAGCACCGACGTCCAGTTGCGCGAGGTGACCCGGCTCGACCTGCCGATCCTGCTGGCCCTTCCGGAGCTGGACGGGGCCCGGCGCCTGAGCCGGGCCGGCACCCGCTAGAAACCACCGGACCGATCGGACAATCACCCGGTGCCCGCCGGTTCTCCCCGTCCCGCCTCCCCGGTACCGTCCGGACACGACCGGAATCCCCGCCCCCGGTTCCCGGCACTCCGGAATGGCCACGGCGCACCTGCCCCCGATCGGGCCGCCGGCCGTCCCCACGGGCGCCCGGCCGGGGCTTCCCGACCGGGCACCCGATCACCCGGAGTTCGCCTCCGGACGCGGTCGGTCGCCACCGGTAGGACGTGGTCGATACGACGGCGGCCGACCGGTCCCGCGACCGGTCGCGCCGGTCAGCCCCGTCCCTCCGGCCCGTCCGGTCAGCCCCGTCCGTCCGGCCCGTCCGGCCCGCCCGGCCCGTCCGACTCCTGCGACCCGTCGAGCCCGTCGAGCCCGTCGAGCGCCGCCAGGACGTCGGCCGGCTCGGCGCGGGCGGTGTAGTCGGCGTCCACGAAGGCCCAGCGGATCGTGCCCGCGCGGTCGATGACGTAGGTCGCCGGGATCGGCAGGGTGCGCGGGTGGCCCGCGTGGGAGCGGTCCAGGTCGATGCCGACCCGGGCGTAGACGGCCGCGAGGTCCTCCGGGAGGTCGAAGGCGAGGCCGTACCGCCGGGCGGTCTCGCAGCCGAGGTCGCTCAGCACCTCGAAGTCCAGCCCGTTCTTCTCGGCCTGCGACAGCGACTCGTCCGGGATCTGCGGCGAGACGGCCACCAGCCGGGCGCCCCGGGCCGCGATGGCCGCGTAGTGCTGCTGGAGCGAGCGGAGGGCGATGTTGCAGTAGGGGCACCAGGCGCCCCGGTAGAAGGTCAGCACGACCGGGCCGTCGGCCAGCAGGGCGGCCAGGTCGACGCTCCGGCCGGTGGCCGAGGGCAGGGTGAAGGACGGCGCCCGCGCACCGGCGGCCAGCGCCCGGTCGGCCTGCCCGGAGGCGGCCAGCTCCCGGGTCGCCCGCTGCATCACCTCGCTCACCTCGGTGGGCAGTTGCTCCTGCCGGCGTTCGTAGAAGGCGCGCAGTTCGGCGTTGACGCTCATCGGTCCCCTCCCGCGGTCATCCCCGTGGCCGTCCCCACGGCTATCCTGGAACATCCGTTCCAAGATAGCGGCAGGGGCGCTCCCCCGGTCAAGGGCGGATCCGGATATCTTGGAACCGACGGTTCAAGACGGGGTGGTGGGAACATGGCGGACGTCAAGCACTTCGATCCGGACGCGGCGCTCGACACCGTGATGCGCCTGTTCTGGCGGCAGGGCGTGACCGCGACCGGCGTCCAGGACATCGTCAACGCCACCGGGCTCAACCGCTCCAGCCTGTACGCCACGTTCGGCGGCAAGCAGGAGCTCTACCGCGCCGCGCTGCAGCGCTACGCCCGGGAGCGCTCCCGGCTGCTGCTGCGGCCGCTGGAGGAGGGCGACCGCGGCCTGCCGGCCGTCCGCGAGTTCTTCGCCGGGCTGGTCGAGACCCGCTGCACCGGCGAGTTCGCCCGGTGGGGCTGCATGTTCTCCAACGCCCACGCGGGCAGCGAGAACGCCGACCCCGCGGTGCGCGCCGTCCTCGACCGGCAGCACCAGCGGCTGCGCACCGCCCTGCACACCGCCCTGGTGTCGGCGCAGCGGCAGCACCAGCTCGCCGCGCACACCGACCCGGGCCCGGCCGCCGACGTCCTGGCCCTGCTGGCCCACGGGGTGAACCTGCGCTCCCGCGCCGGGGCGGACGCCCGGCAGTTGCAGGCCGCCGTCACGGCGGCCATCACCGCGGTGGCCGGCCCCGCCTGACGGGCCGTCACGGACCTTCTCCCGGTCGGGAGTTCAGGAGACCGCGACCCGGTGGTCCGCGCGGTCGGCGGTCAGCGCGCCCAGCAGGCGCAGCGCCGTCTCGGACGGGGAGCCCGGCTCGACGGTGAAGGCCACCACCATGAGCTCCGGCTGCTCGGTCCGCAGGACCTCCTGGAAGAGGGTGAGCTCCCCCACCTGCGGGTGGCGCAGCACGTTGGTGAACGAGTCGCAGTTGGCCACCGAGTGGTCCTCCCACAGGGCGGCGAACTCCGTTCCGGAGGAGAGCAGTTCACCGACCAGCGCGCGGACCCGGCCGTCGGCCGGGAACCTGGCCGCCACCATCCGCAGGTGCGCGACCACCGAGCGGGCCTTGCCCTCCCAGTCGGCGAACAGCGCCCGGGTCGGCGGGTCGAGGAAGATCATCCGGGTCATGTTGGGCGGTCCCTCGTGCCCGGCCCGGACCTCGTGCCCCGCGCGGTCGTCCCGGTCGTCGCGGGCCCCGTGGTGCGCGCCGAACACCGCGCGCGCCAGCGGGTTCCAGGCCAGCACGTCGGAGGTCGGGGAGAGCACCATGACCGGCACGTCGCCCATCATCGCCATCAACCTCTGTAACCCGTCCGGGAGTTGGCGGGCCACCCGGGCGGCGCAGCCGGCCGCCGCGCGGTTGGGGCGGGCCAGCGCGAGCAGGTGGGCCCGCTCGGCGTCGTCCAGGCGCAGCGCCCGGGCCAGCGAGTCGAGGACGGCGTCGGAGACGTTCTGCCCCAACCCCTGCTCCAGCCGGGCGTAGTAGGAGGCGCTGACCCCGGCCAGCTGGGCGAGCTCCTCCCGGCGCAGCCCCGGGACGCGGCGGCGCTCCCCGTAGCTCCCGAGCGCGGTGTCCGCCGGATGCAGCCTGGCACGACGGGACTTGAGGAATTTCCCGAGCTCATCCATGCGTCTCATTATGCTGAAAGTCGCACTGCCAAGCCTAGCCTTCGCAGTGGGACGAACAGCAGGTGTCTGGCTAGCCGGCGGGTGATCTCCCACGCTTGCTGGCATGACCACGATTCCCGACCCGCGGAACCGCATGAGCACCCGGCTCAGACTGACCCTGTTCGTGCTGCTGGGCGCGCAGTTCATGCTCTCCGTCGACTTCTCGATCCTCAACGTCGCACTCCCCCAGATCGGTTCCGGGGTCGGGATATCCTCCGACGACCTGCCGTGGGTGGCATCGGCCTACGCGCTGCCGGCCGCCGGCTTCACCCTGCTGTTCGGCCGGATCGCCGACCTGTTCGGCCGCCGCCGGCTCTTCCTCGCGGGCATCGCGCTGCTCACCGTGGCCTCGGTGCTCGGCGGCGTCTCGGACAGCGGCGGCCCGCTGCTGACCGCGCGCGTCCTCCAGGGCCTGTCGACCGCGATGGCCGCCCCGGCCGCGCTGTCCCTGCTGACCACCTCGTTCTCCGAGGGCGCGATGCGGGAGCGGGTGCTGGGCCTGAACGGCGCGCTGCTGTCCGGCGGGTTCACGGTGGGCGCCCTGGTCGGCGGCACCCTGGTCGGGCTGCTCAGCTGGCGCTGGGCCTTCCTGATCAACGTCCCGGTGGCCGTCGCCATCCTGATCGCGACGCCGCGGCTGATCGCCGACAGCCGGGCCCCGGAGAAGGTCCGGCTCGACGTGCCCGGCGCCGTCTCGGTGACGGCCGGCCTGCTCGCGTTCACCTACGGCATCATCGGCAAGAACCTGCTGATCGCCGCCGTCGGCGTGGTGCTGCTCGGCGTGTTCTGGGCGATCGAGCTGCGCGCGCCCGCGCCGCTCGCCTCGGTGCGCATCCTCAAGCGCCCCACCGTGAAGTGGGGCAACTTCGCCGGGCTCGTCGTCTTCGCGATGGAGAGCGCGCTGATCTTCCTGATGACGCTGTACCTCCAGGACGTGCTGCACTTCGCCCCGCTGACCACCGGCCTGATCTTCGGCGTCCCCGGGCTCGCGGCGGTGGCCGCCGGCGTCATCGCGGGCCGGGTGATCGGCCGCTTCGGCACCCGGGCCGTGCTGACCGTCGGCCTGTCGGTGCAGGGGCTGGCCACCGCGCCGCTGGTCCTGCTCGGCACCGACCGGGTCATGCTGGCGGTGCTGCTGCCCGCCCTGTTCATCAGCTTCTTCGGGCACGTCACCTCGATCGTCGCCTACACCGTGACCGCGACCTCCGGCCTGCCGGACTCCGAGCAGGGGCTGGCGACCGGCCTCGCCGCGCTCAGCCAGCAGGTGGCGGCCACCATCGGCATCCCGATCCTCAGCGCCGTCGCGGCCTCCCGCGCCGTGCAGCTGGACGGCATCCGGCTGGCGCTCGGCGTCGACGTGATCGTCACGCTCCTCGCGGTGGGCCTGGTGTGGGTGGGCCTGCGCCCCCGCGCCGAGGCGCCGCCCGCGACCGCGGCCGACCCGCGGGTCGAGGTCGAGGAGCAGCCCGCGGGCCGCTGAGCGGCCCCACCGGCCGGGCCGCCCGACCGGGCCGCCCGAACGGTCCGGCGGGCCGGCGCGCGGCGGGCCGGCGCGCGGCGGGCCGGCGCGCGGCGGGGAAAGACGGCATTCACGGAGAAGAGGTCCGGGGGAATTGCCGGGACCATCGGAGGGCGATCGGCGGAACGGACCGGCGGGTGTTTCCGCGGCGGCCGTCCCGCCGTCCGCCGGCGCCGGGCGGCCGAATGCGAGGCGGCCGCCGCGCGCATTCCCTTTCCCCCGCGAGGAACGGACCCCGACCGTGACAGTGAAGAGAACCACCGTCAACGCCATCGAATTCGCCTACCTGGAACAGGGCGACGGACCACTGGCCCTGCTCATGCACGGCTTCCCGATGTCCCCGGCCACCTACCGCCACCTGATGCCCGCGCTGGCCGCGGCGGGCTACCGCGCCGTCGCCCCGTACCTGCGCGGCTTCGCGCCCTCGACCCTGCCGCCGGACGGCTCCTTCGCGATCGCCGACCTGGTGTCCGACATCAACGGCCTGCACGAGGCGCTGGGCGGCGACGGCGACGCCGTCCTGGTGGGGCACGACTTCAGCGCCCCCGCGGTGTGGGGCGCGGCGCAGGACGGGGAGCGCTGGTCGCGGGCGGTGGTCTGCGACGTGCCGCCGCTGCCGGTGTTCGGGCCGATGGTCCTGACGCCCCGGGGCACCGACGCGCTCAGCCACTTCTGGTTCTTCCAGACGGCGGTGGCCGAGCAGGTGGTCGCGGCGGACGACCTCGGCTACCTCGACTGGATCTACCGGAAGTTCACCGCGGACGGCTTCGACGCCACCGAGGACCTCAAGCACGCCAAGGACGCCCTGCGCGCGCCGGAGAACCTGGCCGCGGCGCTCGCCCTGTACCGGACGGCCTTCCCGCCCGACCGCTTCGGCACGCCGGAGTGGATCCAGGAGCACGCCGCCGTCTGGGGCGCCCCGCCGAGCCGGCCGGTGCTCAACCTCTTCGGCTCGGAGGACCCCAGCTTCGTGATCACCGAGGCGGTGCTGGCGGACATCGTCGCGGGCCTGCCCGCGGGCTCGCACGCCGAGGTGGTCCCGGGCGCGGGCCACCTCGGGCTGGTCGAGCGGCCTGCCGAGGTCAACCGCCTGGTGCTGCGCTTCCTGGCCGGGGAGCTCTGAGCGGCGGCGCACCGCGACGGCCCGGGTGGCCGGCCCGCTGCGGGCCGGCCACCCGGGCCGTCCGGTCCCGGCGGGTGCGCGTCGGCGTCCGCGCACCGGTGGGCGGGCGGACGGGCGCGCGAGTGCGCGGGCACGCGAGTGCGCGCGAACGCCCGGGGGCGCTCGCGCGTGCTCAGGGGCGGGCGGGGCCGGTCAGGAGCTGAACTTGTCCTGGCCGTTCCACCAGTTCTCGCCGGGCCCCTTGGCGCTCTCGTCGTCGTAGCGGTCGTGGTGCCGCCACCAGTCCCAGGGGCGGGACAGGCCCTCCTCCTGCCGGCCCAGCAGGGTCATCTCCAGGTAGTTGTAGGTGTTCAGGGTGACCTCGCTGCCGCGGTCGTACACCGAGTTGGTGTGGAAGACCTCGTCGCCCTCGCGCAGGAAGGAGCTGACGCCGGGCAGTTCGCCCTTCTCGGTGGTCACGTGGAAGTCGTGGTTGAAGTCGCTGCCGTGGGAGGAGACGAAGGGGAGGTCCCAGCCCATCCGCTGCCGGAACGCCTCGATTTTGGCGATCGGCGCCCGGGCCACCATCACGAACGAGGTGTCGCGGTTGTGCAGGTGGGCCAGGTGCCCCACCGAGTCGGCCTGCATCGAGCAGCCGGGGCAGCCCTCCTCCCAGGCCGGGTCGAACATGAAGTGACGGACGATCAGCTGCCGGCGGCCCTGGAACAGGTCGAGCAGCGTGGGCGAGGCCCCGGGCGCCTCGAAGACGTACTCTTTCTCGATCCGCACCCGGGGCAGCGCGCGCCGGGACGCCGAGACCGCGTCGCGCAGGCGGGTGAGCTCCTTCTCCTGCTCCAGCAGGTCCTTCCGGGCGGCGAGCCACTCGTCCTTGGTCACGATGGGCGACAGATCCACACTGGCCTCCAGGTACGGCACCGCCGCCGGGAATCGGCGGGCGGGAACGATGCTGGGACCAAGGTGGCACGCGCGGCGCCCCTTTCCTTCTCCGCGGTTGCTCAACCGGGAAAGCCCCCCGCCGGGACCAGGCAATTCAGAAGAGGACGCGTCGGCGGGCCCGGTGGAATCGTTCTCCGGTGACCACGTGAATGGGAATTCCGGTCCGGTCACCCACTCAATCGAACCGTCCAGGAGGAAATGATGTCGTCCACTGGAATACCGACCCGGGAAGAAAT
Source organism: Kitasatospora sp. SolWspMP-SS2h (assembly GCF_003259315.1). GTDB lineage: Bacteria > Actinomycetota > Actinomycetes > Streptomycetales > Streptomycetaceae > Kitasatospora > Kitasatospora fiedleri. Next base: position 134,990 of record NZ_QLLT01000003.1, read on the forward strand.
CGTCCAACGGGTCTCCGCGCTGGTGCCGGCCCTCCGGGAGCAGGCGGCCTGGTCGGAGGAGAACCGCCGGCTGAGCGAGGAGACCGTCGCGGCGCTCGACGAGGCCGGCGTCTTCCGGCTCCGGACGCCGGTGCGCTACGGCGGCTATGAGTGCGACACCAGCACGCTGGTGGAGGTCGCCATGGAGCTGGGCCGGGCCGACGGCGCCATCGCCTGGACCTCCTCGGTGTTCTGGATCCCGACCTGGATCGCCGGCCTGTTCCCGGACGCCGCCCAGGACGAGGTCTTCACCTCCGCGGCCCCCCGGGTCTGCGGCACCAACAGCCCCACCGGCACGGCCGTGCCGGCCGAGGGCGGCATCGTGCTCAACGGCTCCTGGAAGTTCGTCAGCGGGGCCTGGCACGCGGGCTGGCAGGAGATCGCCGCGATCCTGCTCCGCCCGGACGCCGAGCCCGAGCCCGTCATGGCGCTGGTCCCGATGGCCGACCTGAAGATCGTCGACGACTGGCACACCAGCGCGCTGCGCGGCACCGGCAGCGTCACCACGGTGGCGGAGGAGCTGTTCGTCCCGGAGCACCGGATCATCCCGATGGGGGCCGCGATGCGCCCGCAGGGGCTGTCCCGGGCCAACGCCGACTCCCCGGTCTGGCGGACCCCGGCCTCCCTGGTCGCGGCGGCCTCCGGCGTCGGCGTGGCGGTCGGCCTGGCCAAGGCGGCCCGGGAGGTGTTCTTCGAGCGGCTGCCCGGCCGGAAGATCACCTACACCGACTACACCGTGCAGGCCGAGGCCCCGATCACCCACCTGCGGGTCGCCGAGGCGGTCAACAGCATCGACCAGGCGGAGTTCCACGCCCGGCGCGGCGCGGCCACCGTGGACGCCAAGGCCGCAAGCGGCGAGGAGTGGAAGCTGGAGGAGCGGGCCCAGGTCCGCAATGACCAGGGCGAGGCGACCCGGCTCGCCAAGCACGCCGTCGACCTGCTGGTGAGCATCAGCGGCGGCAGCTCGATCCACCTCGACGTGCCGCTCCAGCGGATCGCCCGGGACATCCAGGGCGTCGCCCTGCACGCCCTGATCAACCCGGACACCAACACCGAGCTCTACGGCCGGGCCCTGTGCGGCCTGGAGCCCAACACGCTGTACATCTGAGGACGTCCGGGCGGCCGGATCACGGACGGCGGGCCCGTCGCTCCCCCACCGGGGGCGGCGGGCCCGCCGTGCGCGGTCCGGCCGCCGTCAGCGGCCGACCATGCCGCCGGTCAGGTCGACCGTGGTGCCCGTGGAGACGGGGGCCAGGTCCGAGGCCAGGAACGCCGCCATGTTCCCGACGTCCGCCAGCGCGGGCCAGCGGCCCAGCAGGTTGCGGGCGGCGGAGCGCTCCTGCCAGCCCGCCTGCCGGGCCGGCAGCTCGGGCAGGCCGGTCGCCATCGTGCTCTCCATGCTGCGGGCCGCCTCCGGCGATCCGGCGGAGTGCAGGCAGAGCACCCGTACGCCCTGCGGCCCGAGTTCGGCCGCGAGGGTGCGGGCGAATCCCTCGACCGCCGCCCAGGCCGGGCCGAACCCGGCGGTGTAGGGGTAGGGGACGCGCGCGGGCGCGGCGGTCATCATCATGATCGCGCCCCGTCCGCGCGGCACCATCCGGGCCGCCGCCGCGTTGGCGGTGACGAACTGCGCCTTGGTGAAGTCGATGAGCGGCAGCGCGAAGTCCTCGAAGGACAGCTCGCCGAGGGCCGCGCCCTGGGCGCCGCCGGGCCGCCGGGTGGAGGTCGCGCAGAACGAGACGTCGAGGCCGCCGGTCCGCTCGACCACGGAGTCCAGGAAGCCCTCGACCGCGTCCCGGTCGAGCGCGTCGACCTGCGCGGTGACCAGCGAGCCGCCCTCGGACTCCACGTCGTGGGCCAGTTGCTTGAGCCCGGCCTCGCCCCGGCCCGCGACGAACACCCGGGCGCCTTCCCGGGCGAAGGCCCGGGCCACCGCGCCGCCGACCGCCCCGGCGCCGTAGACGACCGCCGTCCGGTCCGTCAGCAGACTCTCCATCAGGTCTCCCCTTCCCCTGCGGCGGGACCGGACAGCACCGACCCGCGAAACTCCGGCACCGCCCGGTGGACGGGCACACCCGGTCCACGCTAGGCACCCCCCGGGCCGTCCGTGCCCCGAGCCGGCCCCGCTCCCGGATGTCACCGCAGGTCGGAAGGGGTGCCGGCCCGCCCGCCCGAAGGGGTGGGCACCGGCCCGCCGCGCTGACGCACGCCCGTTCGCCCCGGTCGGCCGCCCGCGCGCCGGGAGCCGGATCGCGGAGGTTCGTCGGAGATTCGTCGGAGGTTCGGGCGAAACCCCTTGCGCAATGGTCAAGAAACGTTGACCATTACTTCCGTGCCCACCGACGACGATCTTCCCGAGACGTTCCACGTCACGACGGACGAGCAACTGCGCGCCGTCTCCAACCTCACCCGCCACCGGATCATGGCCGTGCTCCGCTTCGAACCCGCCACCATCACCCAGATCGCCGAGCGGGTCGGCCTCGCCAAGGGGAGCTCCAGCTACCACGTGCGGCTGCTCGAACGGGCCGGCCTGGTGAAGGTGGTGCGGACCAGGAAGGTCCGGGGCGTCACCGAGCGGTACTACGCCATGGCCGCCCGGGGGATCGTGCTGCCCGACCCGGGCGAGGGCGGGCCGGACGTGCTGATGCGCCACGCGGTGGCCGACCTGGAGTCCTCGCCCGCGGACGGCGAACGGTACGTGCGGATGGCGCACCTGCGGCTCACCGAACGGCAGTTCGCCGAACTCGGCGCCCGGCTGGAAGCGTTGGCGGACGAGTACCGCGCCCTCTCCGACCCCGCACTGCCGGACGCCTCGCTGGTCCTCGCCCTGTTCCACCCCGCGCCGCGCGCCGGGGCGGGGGCCGAGGCAGGGGTAGAGGCCGGAGCCGAGTCCGAGTCCGAGTCCGGGGAGGGCTCCGCATGACCACCGACGCAAGGAAGTTGCCGCCCGGGTTCGGCCGGCTGTGGACCGCGCAGACCGTCTCCTCGCTCGGCGACGGGGTGATGCACGCCGCGCTGCCGCTGCTCGCCCTGACCCTGACCCGGGACCCGCTGGCGCTCGCCGTCGTCACGGCCGCCGGGACGCTGCCCTGGCTGCTGCTCGGCGTGCTCGGCGGCGCGCTGGTGGACCGCTGGGACCGCCGGCGCACCATGGGGATCGCGGACGCCGCCCGCGCGGCGCTGCTCGCGGTGGCCGCGGCGGCGGCCGCGCTCGGCCTGCTGAGCGTTCCGCTGCTCGCCGCCGTCGCCTTCCTGCTCGGCGTCGGCGGGCTGTTCTTCGACACCGCCGCCACCGCCTACCTGCCGGAGCTGCTCCGGCGCGACCCCGCGCTCCTGGAGCGGGCCAACTCCCGGCTGCGCGGCGCCCAGACCGCCATGTCCGGCTTCGCCGGGCCGCCCGCGGGCAGCGCGCTGCTCGCCCTCGGGCGGGCGGTGCCGCTGCTGGCCGACGCGGTGTCGTTCCTGCTCTCCGCGCTGCTCGTGCGCACCCTGCCCGCCGGGCCCCGGCCGGTGCCGGCGGCCCGCGAGTCGCTGCTCCGGCAGGCCCGGGCCGGCGCCTCGTACGTCTTCCGGGACCGGGTGCTGCTCGGGCTGGCGCTCCGCCCGGCGGTCGGGAACGTCGCCTTCCTCGCGGTGGAGACCGTCCTGGCCCTCTTCGCGCACGACCGCCTGGGCGTCGGCACCTCCGGCTTCGGCCTGCTGCTCACCGCGGAGGCCGTCGGCGGCCTGCTCGGCTCGGCCGTCGCCTCCTTCCTGGGGCGGCGGCTCGGCACCGGCACCGCGCTGACCTGCACCGCCGGGCTGGAAGGTCTCGCCGTCCTGGGCCTGGCCGCCGCGCCGAACCCGTACGCGGCCGGGCTGGCCCTCGCCCTCTGCGGTGCCGGGATGGGCGCCACGATGGTGCTCGCGCCCTCCCTCCGGCAGGCGATCGTGCCGCCCCACCTGATGGGCCGGGTCGCCTCCACCTCCCGGATGCTGGCCATGTGCGCCGCGCCGCTGGGCGCCTTCCTGGGCGGCTGGCTGGCCGCCTCCCACGACGTCCGCACCCCGCTGTACGCCGCCGCGTTCCTGCTGCTCACCATGACGGCCGTCACCGCCTCGATGACCGGCAACCGCCGGATCGAGGCGGCCCTGCGCGCCGCCGCCCCGGCCGCCGGGGGCCACGGGCCGGAGCAGCCCGGACCCGCCCCGGTCGAGGGCGGGTCCGAGCCGGAGCCGACGCTCACCGCGGGCGGCGGTCGCTGAGGCGCCGGAGCCGCCGGGCGGCCGGGGTCAGTGGGCGACCGGGACCAGGGCGCGGTCCTCCGGGGGCCGGGGGCGTCGGGCCGGGCCCCCGGTGGTGGTGGCGGGGGCCCGGATGAAGGTGAAGGCGAGCAGGAACATCAGGGTGGCGGCGAGGGAGTCCAGCCAGTAGTGGTTGGCCGTTCCGACGATCACGGTGAGGGTGACCAGGGGGTGCAGCAGCCAGAGCCAGCGCCAGCGCGAGCGGGTGGCCGCGATCAGGCCGACGGCCACCATCAGGGCCCAGCCGAAGTGCAGGGAGGGCATCGCGGCGAACTGGTTGGAGAGGTGGTCGGCGGTGGGCGGGCCGTAGACCGCGGGCCCGTAGAGCCGGCCGGTGTCCTCCAGCCCGGTGGAGGCGAGCATCCGGGGCGGGGCCAGCGGGAAGGCGAAGGGCAGGATCAGGGCGGCCGAGGTGACGGCGGCCAGCACCCGGCGGGCCCAGACGTAGTGGGCGGGGCGGCGGAGGTAGAGCCAGACCAGGAACAGCCCGGTCGCGGGGAAGTGGACGGTCGCGTAGTAGACGTTCGCCAGGTGCACCACCGTCTCGTCGCGCAGCAGCAGGTCCTGCACGGCGCCCTCGCCGGGGAGGTGGACGGTGCGCTCCAGGCCCCAGACCCGGTCGGCGTTGTGGAAGGCGGCGGCGGTGTGGCCGATGGCCAGTCGGCGGCCGAGTTTGTAGACCGTGAAGAGCCCGAGGACGAGCAGGAGTTCCCGGAGCACCGGGGGCCGGGGTATGTCTCCCGCCGGGGCCCCGGCGGAGTCCGTCGCGGTGCGCAACCGCTCCCCCTTACTGGCGGGCGGCCCGGTCTCCCGGGTCCCGCGTGCGAGTGCCGATACGCTGACGTATCGATACAGTCGCGTATCGATACGTTGGTGGAGTGTACATACGACCGTTGCCGCCCCGACACCCCGGGGACGGCGGCACGACACCGCGCCCCGGGCGGGGCGGGCGGAAGGTGCGGGAGGTGAAGGGCGTGCGGGACGAGGAGCCGGTCTGCGGCTCGACCCGGTCGAAGATCACGTCCGAGCGGGAGCGGGAGTTCTTCGAGGCGGTGCTCGACGAGATCCGCACCGGCGGCTACGAGGCCGTCACCATGGAGGGCGTGGCCGCCCGCACCCGGTGCGGCAAGTCGACGCTCTACCGGCGCTGGCGGACCAAGGCGCGGTTCGTCGCGGCGGCCCTGCGGGCCCGGCGGGAACCGCGGTGCGCGGGCATCGACACCGGTTCGCTGGCCGGCGACCTGCGCCGGGTGGCCGCGGCCACCGGGACCTGGTCCGACCGGGACACCGCCCTGCTCCAGGCCCTCGGCTACGCGGTGATGACCGACAGCGACCTCCGGGACGCGGTGCGGGAGACGGTGATCGCCCCCGAGGTCGCGGCGCTGGAGGAGATCCTGCGGCGCGGCGTGGCCCGCGGCGAGGTGCCGGCCGACCACCCGGCCCTCGCGTTCGTACCGGACATGATCTTCGGCGCGACCCGGATCAGGCCGCTCCTCTCCGGCCGCCCCGCCGACGCGGACTACCTGCGGCGGTACGTGGAGTCAGCCGTCCTGCCCGCGCTCGGCCTGTCCTGACCCGGAGCGGCGCGGGGCGGACACGGAGCGGACACGGAGCACCCCGGCCCGTCCCGGCGCGTGGTCGCCGGGACGGACCGGGGTGCGGTCCGGTGGTGGGTCAGGAGGTCGGCATCAGGACGGTGTCCACGATGTAGACGGTGGCGTTGGCGGTCTGGACGTTGCCGCACAGGACCTTGGAGTTGCCGTTGACGGTGAAGTCGGGCTCGGAACCGGCGACGGTGAGGTCACCGCCCTCCAGGGTCTTGTGGGTGCCGGCCAGCGCGTTCGGGGCCAGCCGCTCGGGGGCGACGTGGTAGGTGAGCACCTTGGTGAGCTTGGCCTTGTCGGCGAGCAGCGCGTCCAGGTCGGCCTTCGGGATCTTGGCGAAGGCGTCGTTGGTGGGCGCGAAGACGGTGATGTTCTGCGCGGAGTTGAGGGTGTCGACCAGGCCGGCCTGCTTGACCGCCGTCACCAGGGTGGACAGCAGCGGGTTGTTGGAGGCCGCGGTGGCCACCGGGTCCTTGGCCATGCCGGAGAACGACCCGGCACCGTCCTTCGGCACGGCGGCACAGGCCGCGCCGAACGGCTGGTCGGCCATCGCGGAGGTCGAGGGGGTGCTGCTGGACATCGCCGCGGAGGACGAAGCCGCCGAGGCGGAGGTGGACGAGGAGCTGGAACCGCCGCTGCTGCTGCACGCCCCCAGGGTGAGGGTGAGGGCACCGGTGGCGAGCAGGGCGGTCAGGGTGCGGCGACGGGTGGTGACGGACATGGCAGGAATCTCCTCGATACAGGTGAAGTGGTTTTGATGGAAAGGTTGATGACGGTTCGTCAGGTGCGTGGTGGTCAGGTACGTGGTGGTCAGGTGACGGTGACGACGGTGCTGTGCCAGCCCGTCGCCCCGGCGGGGAACGGCGCGGCGCGCTGCTCGGGCTGCACGGCGCCGGCGGCGTCGGTGGCGCGCACCTCGATCCGGTGGGTGCCGGGCGGGGCGCCCGCCCAGCGGTACGACCACTGCCGCCACAGGTCGGGCCCGGCGTCGGCGGCCAGGTCGGCCTGCTGCCAGGGGCCGCCGTCGACGCGGACCTCCACGGCCGCGACGCCCCGGTGGGTGGCCCAGGCGGTGCCCGCGACGTCCACGTCCCCGGCGGGGACCTTCGCGAACGGGGCCGGGACCTCGATCCGGGAGGCGGTGCGGACGGTGCCGGTGCGGTCCCAGCCGCGCCGCACCCAGTACGGGTCGAACGCGGCGAAGGTGGTGACCTCCAGCTCCACCAGCCACTTGGTGGCGGAGGTGTAGCCGTAGAAGCCGGGCACCACGCTGCGGCAGGGGAAGCCGTGCGCGACCGGCAGCGCCTCGCCGTTCATGGCGACGGCGAGCAGGGCGCGCCGCCCGTCCAGGACGGACTCCAGCGGGGTGCCGATGGTCATGCCGTCCTGCGAGCGCCCCACCAGCTGGTCGGCCCCGGCGCGGACCCCGGCCCGGCGCAGCAGCGCGGGCAGGGCGGCGCCGAGCCAGCGGGTGGTGCCCACGTAGGGGCCGCCGACCTCGTTGGAGACGCAGGACAGCGTGTGGTCGAGCTCTTCGAGCGGTTCGCGCAGCAGCTGGTCGAAGGTGATCGACTGCGGGTGGTCGACCAGGCCGTGGATGCGCAGCGCCCAGTCGCGCGGGTCGATCCGGGGCAGGGTGAGCGCGGTGTCGACCCGGTAGAAGTCCGCGTTCGGGGTGGTGAACGGGGACAGGCCCGGCACATTGGGGTGCACGGCGGCGGGCAGGGGCGGCAGCGGGCGGGTCGGCGCCGGGAGGCGGACGGCGTCGCGGGCGGCGGTGACGTCGAACCGGCGGTCCGTCAGGACCCGTCCGCCGACTCCGGCCAGCGCGCCCGTCGCGAAGGTCGCGGCGGTGGCGGTCAGGACGGTGCGACGGCCGATCGGCGCGGGCGCGGGCGCGGGGTCCGTGGTCCGCTGCTCCGCCGGCTCCAGCCCCTCCGCCGGCTCCCGCTCTTCCGCGGCCGGGGGCGGAGCGGGGGTGGTGCGCCGCTGGAGCCGGGCCAGGATCAGGACGGTGGCCGCGCCGACCAGTCCGGCGACCAGCGACGGGGCGCAGTCGGCCGCCGCCGCGCCGGGCCGGGAGAGCGCGGCCCAGGCGCCGAGCCCGCCGAACGCCCCGAACACCGCGGCCCCGGCGAGCGGGCGGCGCACCGCCAGCAGGCCGGCCAGCGCGGCGAGCAGGGCCATCGTCAGGTAGATGCCGCCCAGCAGCACCGCCTTGTCGTGGGTGCCGAAGGTGCGGACCGCGTACTCCTTCAGCGGAGTGGGCGTCAGGTCGATCGCCGCCGACCCGACCGCGATCACCGGCGCGCTGCGCGCCCCCACCGCGTACGCGGCCAACTCCCCCGCGCCCAGCGCCGCCGCTGCGGCGGCCAGGCCGATCGCCGCCGCACCGAGGGTGCGGGCGATGCGCCGGCGGCGCGGGTGGCCGGACGGTGCGGCGGAGGGGGTCGGCTGATTGGTCACATCAGCACTTCGGGGCCCCGGTGGCCCCGGATTGGTCGGACTGCCCCACTCGCCCGATCGAGTGAACCGGGCGCGCTGCCGGAACAGTTCAGCGCGAAGCCGGTCCAACCGTTCCGACCTGCGGGTTCCCGGTCGCGGGCGCGGCCTGCCAGGCGGCCTCGATCATCCGGAAAATCTCGTCCAGGGCGGCGTCCGGGTCGGCGGCCGTCCGAGCCAGGGCGTGGGCGTCGACCGCGAACCGGGCGAGGGCGCGGACGGCCGTGGTGCTGCGCGGGGGGCCGGGGTCGGCGGCGATGGCGGCGGCCAGCGATTCGGCGTGGCGCAGCCGCATCGTCTCCTCGTACTGCCGCAGCGCCAGCGAGGAGTTGATCATCCGCCAGATCGGCGCGGTGCCGTCGGCGGTGCAGTGCCGGACGAGGGCGCGGACCTCGCGGTGCAGGGCGGGGACGAGCGGTTCGCCGGGGTCGCGGTCGGCGACCGCCCGGACGAGGCGCTGCTCGAAGTCCGCGTCCTGTTCGAAGACCAGGGCCTCCTTGGCGGCGAAGTGGGAGAAGACGGTGGTCACCGCGACGTCGGCCTCGGCGGCCACGTCGCGCAGGCCGACGGCGTCGTAGCCCTTCTCCAGGAAGAGCCGCAGGGCGGTGTCGGCGATCTTCTGGCGGGTGGCGGCCTTCTTGCGTTCGCGGCGGCCGGTCGGCTCGGTCATACCTTTACCCTAGCAGCTAGTAAATGACAACTGTTTCAAAAAGCTAACCGTTAGGGTTAGTGTCGTCCGCATGAAGAAGATGGTCTTCGCCGAGTTCGGCGGCCCCGAAGTCCTGCACCTGGTCGACGCCGAGGAGCCCCGCCCCGGGCCCGGCCGGCTCCGGATCGCCGTGCGCGCCGCGGGCGTGAACCCCGTCGACTGGCGGATCCGCGAGGGGCAGGCGCTCAAGGCCCATCCGCTTCGCCTGCCCTCCGGGCTCGGGCTGGACGCCGCGGGGGTGGTGGACGAGATCGGCGAGGGCGTCACCGGGGTCGCGGTCGGCGACCGGGTCTTCGGCGAGGGCAGCAGCACCTACGCCGAGTTCGCCGTGCTCTCCGCCTGGGCCCCGATGCCCGACGGGCTGACGTACGAGGAGGCGGCCGGCTATCCGTCCGTGGTGGAGACCGCGCTGCGGGTCCTGCGTGAGGTCGGCGTCCGGCCCGGGCAGCGGCTGCTGGTCAGCGGCGCGGCCGGCGGGGTCGGCTCGGCCGTGCTGCAGATCGCCCGCGACCGGGGCATCGGGGTGGTCGGCACGGCCGGCGCCGACAACCAGGACTACCTGCGCTCCCTGGGGGCCGCCGCCACGACCTACGGCGACGGATGGGTCGAACGGGTGCGCCGGCTCGGCCCGGTCGACGCGGCCCTCGACCTGGCCGGGGCGGGCGTGATCCGCGAACTCGTCGCCCTGACCGGGGACCCGCGGAAGGTCGTCTCCATCGCCGACCTCGGCGCGCCCGAGCACGGCGTCCGGTTCTCCGACACGGCCGGCAGCGTGCCGGAGGCGCTCGCGGCGGCCGCCGACCTGATCTCCCGGGGCCGCCTCCGCATCCCCGTCACGAAGTCCTACCCGCTCGCCGACGCGGCGGCGGCCCACGCCGACAGCCGGGCCGGCCACACCCGCGGGCGGCGGGTCCTGGTGGTCTGAAACGCTCCGGGCGCCGGGGCCGGGTCCGCACCCGGCCCCGGGGCAGGGCGGTCAGCCGCCGTCGTCGACCCGGAGGCGGACCTGCTCCTCCAGCCGGGCCAGGCTCTCGTCCAGCTCCCGTTCGACGGTCTCCGGCGCGGGCCCGGCACCGTCCTCGAAGAAGGAGAGGTGGATGGTGACCTGGCTCGTCCCGGTGTCCAGCCCGGCCACCTGGAGCCACCCGGCGTACCGGCCGTCGTCGCGGGTGCCCCACTCCATCCGCAGCTGGTCCTGGCGGGTACGCAGCAGCCCGCGCTCCTCGGTGCCGCTGCGGTCCTCGTGGACGGTCACGGCGGGCGGGTCGTCGACCCGCACGTGCAGGTCGCGGGGCATCCAGGCGTCCAGCCGCGCGGGGTCGGTCGCCTCGTCGAAGACCGGCTCCGGGAGGGCCGGCATGGTGCGGGAACGTTCGTACTCGGTCATCGGCAACTCCTCGGGTGGTGTCCGGGCCGGGGCCCGGGGATCGGCGTCGGGATCAGTCCGGCGGTTCGTCCCCGCCGTCGGCCTTGGTGGTCTCCGCGGCCTCGCGGTCCGGGTCGGAGGTCGGCTCCTCGGTCGGGTCGCGGCGCTCCTCGCCGCCGACCGGGACGATGTCGGGCACCTCGATGCCGTCCGGGGGCGGCAGGTCGGGCGTCTTGGGTGCTCGATCGGGGTCGGTCACGGCGGGTTCCTTCCGGTCCGTCACGTCCGCCGGTCCTTCCGGCTCACCGCGCGGATGCCCCGACGCGGACGGTCCACTCATGATCCGTGCCCGCGGCACCGCACGCCCGGCCCCCGGCGGGCCGGGCTGTTTCGCCGCCCGAACCGCCGGGCACGCGCGACCGGCCGGGCGCGGGCGGCAGCGGACCGGCGCACCGACGGGTCGGCTGATCGAGGAGGCGCGGTGGACGGGCGGGAGCGCGGGGCGGGTGTCGTGGTGGTCGGGCAGATTGGCCGGGACCTGGTGCTGCGGACGGACGGGCTGCCGGAGGCCGGCGGGTCGGCCGACGTCGCGGAGCGGTGGGAGGGCCTGGGCGGCAAGGGCGCCAACCAGGCCGTCGGCCTGGCGCAGTCGGGCGTGCCGGTGCGGCTGGTCGGCGTGGTGGGCGAGGACCGCGCGAGCGCCCTGGTGTGGAAGGTCGCGTACTGGATGTACTCGGCCTTTCGCCCGGTGCGGCGAGAGGGCGTGCCAGGCGTCGTGGGGCAGACGGGGGTGTGAAGACGGGCCCTAGCACCTGCCCCTGCCCGGCGCGCACCGGGGCGGTCGGCCGGACCGGCGGTCAGGGGTTGCGGCGGGCTCAGGGGTTGCGGCGGGCTCAGGGGTTGCGGCGGGCGAGGGAGGTGCTGAGGGCGGTGGCGAACAGGCACCAGGCGGCGTAGGGGGCGAGCGCGGCGGCGGCCGCGGGGTCGTGGCGTGCCGTCCGCCGGATCAGGTGCAGGTTGTCGGCGTCGAGCAGCAGGCTGCCCGCGACGCCCGCGGCCGGGCTGCGGAGGCCGAAGAAGAGCCAGGTCCAGCCGGCGTTCAGGACCAGGTTGGTGCCGTAGGCGGCGGCCAGGGCGGTGCGGTCGCGGCCGGCCGTGCGGTTGAGGGCGTGGCCGGCGCTCCAGGCGAAGGAGGCGTACAGCGGTGTCCAGACCACCGGGAAGGCCCAGGACGGCGGCTGCCAGGCGGGTCTGTCCAGCGAGCGGTACCACCGGCTCGCCGGGCCGGTGGCCCGCGCGCCCGTCCAGGCCGCCGCCGCGGTCGCCGCCGTGGCCGCCGCGTACGGGAGCGCGTGCCGGGCCTTCGCCATCCGGGTCGTCCAGGTCTGTCGCATGGTCTCCGTATGTCCGGCCGGGCCCGGTCCACACGCCGGGTGCTACCGGGTCGGGTCGGCGTCCTGCTCCGGGTCGGCGTCCTGCTCCGGGTCCGCTCCCTCGGGGCCGCCGCTCACCAGGGCGACCAGTCCGGCCCGGCCGTTGCGGCGCAGTTCGCGGCGCTGGCGGACCGCGCCGTTGCCCTCGGTGAGGAGCCGTTCGAGCAGCGGGACGACCCGGGAGGTGTCGTCCGCCTGCCGGAGGGCGGGGGCGAGGGTCTCCAGGACCTGGTCGATGACGGCCGGCGGGGAGTCGAGGGTGCCGGTGAGGGGGTTGTGGAGCCGTTCGGTGCAGCCGTGGCGGGCGGCGTGCCAGACGGCGGCGGCCAGCGCCTCGGGGTGCGGGGCGGGGCCGGCCGGGAGCCTGTCCGGGTCGGCGAGGAACGTGGTGGCGACCGCCCGGAGCAGGCCGGTCAGCATCACGGCCTCGTCGGTGCGGAGTTGGACGTCCATCGCCCTGACCTCCAGCGTCGGGTAGCGCTCGGAGAGCCGGGCCTGCCAGTAGAGCTGGCCCACGTCGCCGATCAGTCCGGTGTCGACGAGCGCGTGGATGCGCGCGTCGTAGTCGGCGGCGCCGTCGAACAGCGGGGGCACGCCGCTGACCGGCCAGCGGCTGAAGACCACGGTCCGCCAGGAGGAGAACCCGGTGTCCACGCTGTTCCACATCGGCGAGTTGGCCGCCAGCGCGACGATCAGCGGCAGCCAGCGGCGCAGGCCGTTGAGCAGAGCGACGCCCGCGGCGCGGTCGGGCACGCCCAGGTGGACGTGCATGCCGGTGATCAGCTGCTCGTCGGTCAGCTGGGCGGCGTGCGCGCGCAGGGCGCGGTAGCGGGGGGTGTCGCTGACCGGCACCGACAGCCGGTCGGCGAAGGGCGCGGCACCGGAGGCCGCCAGCAGGCAGCCGTGCTCGCCGGCGGCTGCCGAGAGCGCGCGGCGCAACCGTTCCAGGTGCGCGGCGACCTCGTCGAGCGTCCGGCAGACCGGGGTGGCGACCTCCAGTTGGGCCTGGAGCAGTTCGCGCTGCACCTCCGACGCGTCCAGCTCCGGTTGCAGGTCGGCCAGCTGCCGCACCTGCTCCGCCCGCGCCACCGGCACGCCGGTGGCGGCGTCCAGCAGCAGGTACTCCTCTTCCACACCCACGGTCACCATGGACAGCGGCTACCCCCGTGGGGGGTGTCCACGCACCGCTCCCGGGGCGGGAATCCGCCGCGCGAGGACGGTCCGGGCGGAGGGACGGAACGGCCCCGGGCGGCCCGGCTCCGGGCGGCGCGCGGCCCGGCGGCGCGGTCGTGAGAGAGGCACCATCACGGCGGTGGCACGGCAGCGCACCACACCCTCCCGGGTGCACGCCCACCGCCTCGGTGGCGGCGCACGGCCGCGAGCGGCGGCCCCTGTCGGTCCGGGGGCCGCCGCTCGCGGCGGTGGGTGGTGCGGGTCGGTCAGTCGCGGTGCTGGGTGAAGGCATCCTTGGCCCGGTCCAGCAGGGAGGCGAAGGGGCCCACCGTCCACTGGAGGGCGGGCTTGCCGGCCGTGCCGGGGTGGGGGTGGGTCGGCGCGAGGCGTTCGGCCGCGAGCAGGCGGCGGCCCATCGTCCGGCGCTGCTCGACGTCGTACGCGGCCCGCAGCGCCGGGAACTCCTCCGTCTCCTCGTGCTGTGCGTGCGCCTCGACCGCCTGCTGGAAGTCGATCAGCCGGGCGTCGAACTCGGCGCTCGTCACGTCCAGCTTCTCCAGCTCCAGCAGGGCGCGGTTGGCCTCGGCCTCCTCCGCGTTGCGGGCCTCCGCCTCCGGCTCCCCCGCCGCGCGCTTGGCGGCGGGCCGCACCACCATCTCCTCGCCGGTCTCGTGGACGGCCAGCAGCGCCCGCAGCTCGTCGAACGCCTGCTGCCGGTGCTCGCCCCGGGCGTCCCGCACGTCCGCGAACAGCCGCCGGATCCGCTCGTGCTGCGCCAGCAGGACCTCGACGACGTCCTCCCGCGGCTGCGTCGTTCCCGCCCCGGTGCCGGTGATCGTGTCGGTGGTCATGGTCTGACTCCTCTCGTGGCCGGACTCTGTCGGCGGTCGTCTCACCCGTGGGCCCCCGGTCAAACGGCCGTCGATCGGGTGACGGCCGCCGCGCCGCGCCGACGGGCGCTCAGAACCGGTGCGGCGAACGGGAGTCGGAATCGGCGGCATTCTCCGCGCGGTAGGGGGGAGACGGGGGGCGCGCGTGCCGAACGTGCGCCCGTCGATCCCGTCCCCGGGGAGCCCACGTGTCCGTCCACTCCCGTCTCGCCGTCCTCGGCGCCGGCACCGTCCTGGGCGGTGTCCTCACCCTCGGCGCCGGGGCCGCCCCCGCCCTGGCCTGCGAAGCGGCCCTGGCCCCGGCCGCCGCCGCCGACACTCCGTCCCCGGCGGCCCCCTCCGCCCCCGACCCCGCCCCCGCCTCCGACTCGCCGACCGCGTCGGCACCGGCGTCGGCGTCGGCCTCGACGTCCGACGGGGAGTCGGCCGCCACGGTGACGCTCCTGCCGCCGGCGGACCGGACGCTCGTCGCGGGCGGCGCCCCGGCCGAGTTCACCGCGGAGATCGACAACACCGGCACCGCCGCGCTCACCGCCGCCGCCCCGCTGCCCGCGCTGCGCAACGACGCCGCCCAGGAGGCGCACCAGGCCCTGCGCGCCGACGAACTGCTGCTCCAGGTGGCGACCCCGGCGGGCTGGACGCCCCTCCCGCTGTCGACCGGCGGCGACGGGGTGCTGCGCGGCGACGGCGGCTCCCTGGCCACCGACATAGCGCCGGGCCGGGCCGTCCGCTACACCTTCCGGCTCTCGGTGACCGCCCGGGACGCCGCCGTGCAGCAGGTGGACGTCCGGCTCGGCCTGCGGTCCGGTGCGGCGGGCGCCGCCGGGTCCGTCGTCCCGCACGCCAGGTTCCTGGTCACCCGCCCGGCCCCGCCCACCGCCGAGTCCGCGCCGACCGCGGCGGCCGCCCCGGCCGCGACCACCGCCGGGACGGTCTCCCGCACCGGGACGCTCGGCCTCGACTCCCGCCCCGAACCCACCCGGAGCGGCACCGCCACGCCGACGGCCACCGGGGCCCCCTCCGCCGTGGCCGCCGCGGGCGTGACCGAGCACCTGCTGGCCCCCACCGGCGGCGGCCGTCCCCCGGTCTCGCTGCTGGTCAGCGGGGTCGCCCTGATCACCCTGGGGGCCGTCGGCCTGGCGCTGGTGCTGGCCCACCGGCCCGCCCGCCACCGCTGAACCGCCGGCCGCTCCCGGGGCCGTCCAGCCCCGTCCTGCTCCGTGCGCCGGTGGGACGCCGTTCTCAGCGGCGCCCGGCCAGGCCGCTCGCGGCGGAGTCCCGTCCTCCGGCGGAGTCCCGTTCGGTGCGGTCGCGGGTGGCGGCGCGGGCGAGGTTGCCGAGCAGGCGGCGGTTGCGCAGGTGGAGGGCCAGTTCGGTCAGCGGGTTCTCCAGCCGGGCGCCGAGGCCGCGCAGCGGGTGCTCGTCCAGGAGCAGCAGGGTGTGGCGGCCCCAGGGGATGAGGGTGAACGCGATCCGGGCGGTGCCGAAGGGGGCGGCCTCGGCCTCCAGTTCGAGTCGGCGGCCGGATTCGCAGATCCGGACCACGCAGGTGTCCTCCAGGGTGACCGGGCCGATCCCGACCCGGAACCGGAGTTCGGCCCCGACCTCGGGCCAGCGGTCGTCCGCGCCCAGGATGTCCTGGGTGCCCACCACCCACTGCGCGTAGCTGTGGGCGTCGGCCAGCAGGTCCCAGACCTGCGCGGGCGGGGAGTCGATCAGTCGTTGGCGCTGTGCCATGGGACGGCCCTCCTTCGGGCTTCTCCGGCTCTCCGGGCCCCTCCGGCTCTCCGGGCTTCCTCGGGACGGGCGCTCAGCCGCGCGGGTCCGGACCGGAGGGCAGGAAGCGGGCGGGCGAGCGGCGGTACGCGTTCAGGGCGGCGCGGGCCGCGTTGGCGCCGCACGCCCCGTGGACGCCGCCGCCGGGGTGGGCGGCGGCGGAGGCCAGGTAGAGCCGCTCGATCGGGGTGCGGGGGCCGGCCGTGCCGGGCGTGGGGCGCAGGAAGAGCTGCTGGTGGGGGGCGGCGGTGCCGCCGTCGAGGGCTCCGCCGACCAGGTTCCCGTCCAGCCCCTGGAGGACCGGCGGGGTGAGGACGCGGCGGGCGGTGACGCGGCTGCGGAAACCGGGGGCGAACCGTTCGACCTGCTCCTCCAGCCGGTCGGCCATCGCCTCGCCCTCCCGGGTGTCCCAGCGGCCGGTGATGCCGTCGGGGCCGAGGTCGGCCTTGATGCGCTGCGGGACGTGGGTGTAGGCCCAGGCGGATTCGGTGCCCGCCGGGGAGCGGGTGGGGTCGGCGACGGTCATCTGGCCGAGCAGCGCGAACGGGCGGGCGGGCAGCCGGTCGGTGCGGACCTGGTGCGCCCAGTCGCCGAGTTCGTCGAGGTCCGCCCCGAGGTGGACGGTGCCGGCCCGGCCGGCGGCGGGCGCCTCCCACGGGATCGGCCCGGACAGCGCCCAGTCGACCTTGACGGTGGCGAAGTCCCACTCGAAGCGGCGGAGGTCCCGGCGCAGCCGGGCGGGGAGGTGCTCGGGGGCGACCAGCCCGCCGTACAGCGCGGTGGCGGCGGTGTCCGCGAGGACGGCCCGGCGGGCCCGGTGGCCGCAGCCGTCGGCGGTGCGCACCCCGAGCGCCCGCCCGTCCCGCACCACCACCTCGCGGACGGGCCGACCGCAGTGCACCTCCCCGCCCCGGGACTCCAGCCGGCGCACCAGCGCGTCGGTCAGCGCGGACGCCCCGCCCACCGGCACGGGCCAGCCGTAGCGCCGTCCGAGCATCGCCATCAGCCAGCCGAACGCGCCGCTGCCGGCGGCCTCCGGCAGCAGGTCGGCGTGCAGGGCGCAGCCGGCCAGCAGCATCCCGGGGGCGTCCCCCTCGAACTCCTCCTCCGCCAGCCGCCGCACCGGCAGGGCCAGGAAGCGGGCCAGCTCCAGCAGGCCGGCCACCCGGAGCCGGGCCGCGATCGCCGCGCCCGAGCGCAGCGGCGGGAACGGGGAGAGCAGCGCGTCGACCAGGTGCGGCTCCAGCCGGTCCCACCGGTCGGTCAGCCGCTGCCAGGCCCGGGCGTCGTGCGCGCCGAACATCCGCTCCAGTCGGGCCGCCTCCGGTTCGCCGTCGTTCCCGTCGCCGTCGCGGTGCAGCAGCCCGCAGCGCCCGTCGGACAGCGGGTGGGCGAGCACCACCGGGGCGTGGCTCCAGCGCAGCCCGAACTCCTCCAGGCCCAGCGAGCGGATCACCGGGGAGGCGGCGGCCAGCGGGTGGAAGGAACTGAACAGGTCCGAGACGTAGCGCGGGTCCACCCCCCGGTCGCTGCGGACCGCGCCGCCGGGCCACGGCTGTTCCTCCAGTACGACCACGTGCCAGCCCGCGTCCGCGAGCAGATTGGCCGCGACCAGCCCGTTGGGGCCGGCCCCGACCACGATCGCATCCGCCATGTCGGTCTCCTCGGGTCGTCGTCCCGCCCGCGCCTGCCCGGTTGCCACGGACGTACACGGAGCCGACCGGCCGGCCAGCCGGCCGGCCACCCGCAGGAACGTGCGGCCCGGCCCGGGCGCTCGTCCGGAGCCGTCGCCCCCCGGCGGACGGCACCTCCGGCCCGCGCGACACGCTCCCCCGCCGAGACCGCCCCCTCAGGAAGCCGCAGCCAGCCCCCGCGCAGCGAGCAGCCGACCCGCCCCGATCAGACCGGAGTCGTCGTCCTCGGCCCCCAGCACCACCATCTCGCGGATCTCCTCTCTGGTGAGCCCGAAGCAGCCGAGCCGTTCGAGCTCGGCGGTGAGGAGTTCGGCGTAGCGGGGTCCGACAGCGAGGGCGAAGCCGCCGATCAGGAGGTGGCGGCGGATGCCGATGGCGGCGAAGAGGGCGGTGATCGCGGAGGCGAGTGCGGTGATGCCGCCGTGGATGGCGGCGGTGGCGAAGGGGTCCTCGGCGCGGACGGCGGCCACCAGGGCGTGGTTGTCGAGGAGTTCGGGGTCGGGGGCGGTGGCCGCCAGCGCGGAGCGGGCGTAGCCGGCGGGGTCGGTGCGGGCGGCGCGGCGGGCGGCGGCGAGGGCGCCGCGGCCGGAGGCGATCGCGCCGAGGTGGCCGCGTCCGCCGCAGTCGCAGGGCGGGGCCTGGGGGGAGGTGTCGACGGTCCAGTGGCCGAGTTCGCCGCCGTGGCCCTCGGTGTCGAGCAGGACCTCGCCCGCGCGGTAGACCTTGTTACCGATGCCGGAGCTCACCGTGATCAGGCAGAACGGCCGGTCGTCGGCGGGGTCGACGTAGCGCCAGACGGCCGCCGTGAGGTCGTTGACGACGACGACGGGCAGGCCGAGGCGTTCTTCCAGCAGTTGCCGGACGGGCAGGTGTTCACCGGGGCCGCCCCAGACGGTGGGGGCGGCGAGGGCGCGGCCGTCGGCGGTGACGGGTCCGGCGAAGGCGACGGCGACGGCGGTGCTGCCGTGGCGTTCGACGGCTTCGGCGGCGAGCGCGGCGACCTGGTCGAGGACGCGGGCTTGCAGGGCGGCCACCGGCAGGTCGGGGTGGGCGGCTATGCCGTCGGTGGGGACGCGGCGGACGTCGGTGACGGTGTCGTCGTCCGGTGCGTAGCAGGCGGTCCGCAGGGTGGTGCCGCCGAGGTCGATGACGGTGAACGCAGGGTCGGACAAGGGTTGCTCCCCGGGCTTCGGTGGGTGCTTCGGCGTCGCTTCGGCGCTGGTGCGGGGCGCGGTCACTGGTCCGCGGCCACCCGCCGCGGCGCGATCGTACACGGCCCGGCCCGAATATGGGAGCGCTCCCACGCCAGCGCCCCGCACCGGCGCCCCACACCGCCGCCCCGCCCCCGCCCCGCCTCCCGTCCTGCCCGGGAACCGTGCCCGCCGTCTCCGGGGAGGAAGCCGCCCCCGCGCCGCAAGGCCCGACCGCCGCAAGGCCGTTGGCCCGGCGCGGAGCGCTCCCGCCGGGACCGGGGAACTCCGTTCCCGCCGTCGAGGGGAAGGTCTACATTTGTTTGCCTGACGCCGGATCAGGGTCAGGATCAGGGTCAGGGCCGGGGACCGGGCGAGCACGGCCCGGGTCCGGGCCGCGGGCGGTGGCGGCTACGGGGGTGGCGGATGACGTCGGGTGCGGTGCGGGGCGGTCCGGGGATCGGCGGGGTGCGCACGACGGCCAAGTACGAGGTGGACGCGCTGGTCCAGGACCTCGTGGCGCAGTTCAGCGCGGCCCGGCTGCCGATGCCGGTGGTGGTGCTGTCCGCGCAGGAGGACGATCCGGAGCTGGACGCCGAGGTGCGCGCGGTGGTCCGGGCGGTGCAGGAGGCGCAGGAGGGCGGCGACCTGCCGCACCGCTCGGTGCCGCACGTCTCCGACGGCGATCCGCACCAGAACGCGATCGCCGTGCTGGACGGGCTGGCGAGGGGCCCGTGGGCGCGCCGCGGCCCGTCCTGGTACCGCGGGTACCCGGCGCCGCGCTCCCGGCTGGTCGCCGCGATCGAGGCCGCCACCCGGCACGTGCTGGACGGCTCCCCGCTGCCCGCCGGGTCCGAGCCGCCCGCCGCGCCCACCGGCCCCGCCGCCGCGCGGCCGTTCGAGGAGCTGGTGGAGGCGGTGCTCGCCCGGCTGCGCGACCTGCACTGGCGGCCCGAGCCGCGCACCGCCGGGGGCGAGTGGCAGCGGCTGCTGTCGCCGGTGCTGAACTCCACGACGCTGATCGGGGCCTTCGTCCTGGCGGCGCTCACCAGCCTGCTGACGCAGGCGAGTTGGCAGTTGGTGGCGGGGGTGCTGCTGGCCGCGGTGGTCGTGCTCGGGACGACCGGCTGGGTGCGGCGCAACACCGCGCCGCTGTCCTGGCTGGGCCCGGCGAGCCGCTGGTTCGCCACCACCACCTTCCTGGCGGCCTCGGGGCGGCAGGCGGCGGCCTGGTCGCTGTGGCGGCCCCGGATGTCGTGGGACGTCACGCAGGCCCGGGCCCGCGAGGTGACGGGGGAGATCCTCAAGGCCCAACTGGCGGACACCCCGCCCGCCGAGCGGGACCGCGCCCAGCAGTTCCACCTCCAGCTGCGCACCCTGGCACTGCTGGAGGACCTGCGCCGGGCGCACCGCTCCTGGACGCCGGACGCCCGGGCCCGCAAGCGCCGCGTCCCGCCGGTGGTGTTCGTGCCCCGGGCGGACGCCGCGAGCGGCGCGCTGCGGGTGCTCGGCGCGATCTCGGACGTGCGCAGCCGCCGCAGCGAGCAGGACCCGCTGCTGGTGCTGGCGGCCGTCGCGCACGCCGACGTGGCGGCCTGGCTGGAGGACGACCACCCGGCGCCGGTCGGGGTGCACACCCTGGGGGCGCGCCGCGGCCCGTACGAGGACTGGGTGAGCGACCTGCGGGTGCGGCAGGCGCCGAGCCGGGGGCGGGCGCTGGCCTGGACGCTGCCGGTGCGGCTGACCAGGCTGCAGTTGCAGGCGGGCGAGACCACCCGGCTGGCGCCGGTGCCGGTGCGCCGTTCCTGGTGGTTCCTGTGGTCGCGCTGGTCGGTGCTGCTGGCGCTGGTGCTGGTGGCGGCCGGGGCGGGGCTGCGGGTGCAGCAGCTGTCCGAGCGGTACTGCGAGGCCCGGCTGGTGGGGTCGAACCCGGACGCGGTGTGGCGCACCGACCCGGGCGGGACGCGGGAGTGCATCGGCGTGGACACCGGGTCGGTGACCTTCGCGGGCGACGGCAGCGGCATCCGGCTGAGCGGCGAGCTGCCGGGCGCGGGCGCCGACCGCACCGGGGCGGACATCGGCCTGCGGACGCTGGAGGACGCGATCCGCCGCGAGAACGACCGGGTGGCCGCGCTGCCGAACGTCCGCTACGTGACCGTGGTGTACGCGGGTTCGCTGACCACCGCGGCCGGGCAGGACGGCCGGGCGCTGAACAGCCTGAAGGAGCTGGCCGGCGTCCACCTGGCGCAGGTCCGCAACAACGCGGGCGACCCGTTGAAGATCAAGGTGCTGGTCGCCAACGGCGGGCAGGACATGTACTTCCAGACCGAGATGGTGCACCGGATCGTCGACCTGGCCGCCCGCGACCGCTCGATCGCGGGCGTGGTCGGCCTGGGGCGGGACACCTCGGACAGCGACACCGCGCTCACCCTGCTCCAGCAGGCCGGTCTGGCCGTGGTCAGCACCACCAACTCGGCCAGCTACCTGGCCGGCGGCCACGTCAACTACTTCGGCCTGGCCGCCACCGACCAGGAGGAGGCGGCGGCGCTGCGCCTGATCGTGGACGGCCTGGCCACCCCGCCGCCGGACCGCTGGGCGGCCGTCCTGACCCGCACGCCCACGCCGGACGACCGCTACAGCCCCGAGCACGCCAAGTACGGCAGCGCGATGCTCACCGACGCCGGGTACCGCCTGATCGGCGACCGTCCCCTGGAGTACGGCCTGACCCCCAACGGGGACCCGGACTACGAGGCGGCGCTGGCCACCGCCTGCCACGGCAACCACCCGCCCGCCGTCCTCTACCTGGCCGGCCGGGCCGACGACGTCGACCAGCTGATGCACCGGCTGGCCAGCGACAAGGGCTGCGCCCGGCCGCTGGCCGTGCTGACCGGCGACGACCTGACCAAGGCCCAGTTCCGCACCGGCGGGACGGCGGTGGCCCCGCAGGCCACCCTGTACTACACGGCGCTGAGCGACCCGGCCACGACGGCCCGCGGCTCGGACCTCGCGGAGACCGCCGCGAGCGTCCTGCACCTGGTGCCGGCGGGGGCCAACCCGTACGAGGACGACGTGTTCTCGGACGGTTCGCTGGCCCTGGCCTACGACGCGACCGCCGCGCTCCAGGCGGGGGCCGCCAAGGCCGGGGCCTCCCAGCTGACCGGGACGGGCTCGGTGATGGCGGCGCTGCGCGCGGTGCAGCTGAACAACCGCCCGACCGGGACGGTGGACTTCCGCGAGGTCGGCCCGCTGGCCACCGAGCCCCAGCCGGGGCACGGGCTGCACATCATCCGGGTGCGGCGCGACGCGCAGGGCGCGCCGGTCACCGACCACCTGTGCGGCCGCCCGGCCGGGGAGACCGCCCCGCTCACCGGGTGCGCGCCCTGACCGGGCGGCCGGGGCGCCCCGGCCGCCCGGTCACTCCTCGATCCGGACCAGCGCGAGGGTGATGTTGTCCGGGCCGCCGGCCCGGATCGCGGCCCGCCACAGGTCGACCAGGGCGCGCTGGTCGTCGCCCTGCGGGTCGCCGTCGGCCTCGGCGGCGGCCTCGGTGAGCAGGGCGGCCAGTTCCTCGGGGGCCACCGGGTCGGTGAGACCGTCGGTGGACAGCAGGTAGCGGGCGCCGGGCCCGGCCGGCAGCCGGA
Source organism: Kitasatospora sp. SolWspMP-SS2h (assembly GCF_003259315.1). Classification (GTDB taxonomy): domain Bacteria; phylum Actinomycetota; class Actinomycetes; order Streptomycetales; family Streptomycetaceae; genus Kitasatospora; species Kitasatospora fiedleri. The sequence continues at coordinate 157,291 of NZ_QLLT01000003.1, forward strand.
CCAGGTGGGGCCGGAGGTCCTCGGGGGCGGTGGCGCCGCCGAGGGTGCGGGTGACCAGGTGGCTGGTGCGGCGGCCGGGGGCGGGCGGCGGGCTGTCGTCGGTGCTGAGCAGGCGCAGGCCGAGGCCGTCGCCCTCGTCCGGGACGATCTCGTGGACCTGGCTGTCGCCGACGTTGAACACCAGCACGTGCTCCCCGTCGAACACCGCCCCGGCGACGGTGGTGGCCATGCCGGTCAGCGCCGGGTCGGCCTCGCCCGCCTCGCGCAGGGACGCGTGGCAGGAGCGGAGCGCCTCGGTGACGTCCTGCCCGGTCCGCAGCCGCGCCCCGGCCTCGGCGAGGTGGCGGGCGGTCAGCGCGGAGGCGACGTCCCCGGCGGGGTGGCCGCCGAGCCCGTCGGCGACGGCGACCAGCACCGGGGAGCCGCCGAGCGGGAAGACCATGCTCTGCGGGCTGTCGGTGGAGGTGGCGCACAGGGTCCACGGGCCCAGCACCAGGCTGTCCTCGTTGTGGTCCCTGACCACTCCGTCATGGCTGAGCGCGCTGACGACGACGTACGGCACTCCACGGCCCTTTCCTCGAACCCCCCGACCCAACGTGTCGCCCCATTCTCCCCACCGCCCGCCCGGCCCCGTCGGCAGGGCGGCCACTCGCGCCCGCTCCCGCCCGCTCCCGCCCGTTCGCACCCGTTCGCGCCCGCTCCCGCCCGGGGGACGTGCCGACGGGACGTCAGGAGACGGGCCGGGAAGGGGAATCCTCCGGGCGGTCGGGGGTAGACGCCCTCCCGGCCCGGCCAGAGGGGCGGGCCGAAACGACGACGGAGGCATCATGGGTCTCGGTGGCTGCATCATCCTGCTGGCGGTCGGAGCGATCCTCGCGTTCGGCGTGCACTGGCACCTGGCGGGCGTCAATCTCACGGTGGTCGGTGTCGTCCTGATGGTGGCGGGCCTGATCGGTGTCGTGGTGTACGCCCGCGTGCTGGGCCGCCGCCGCTACCTGGGCGGGCGCGGTGTCGACGAGGTGGTGATCGAGGAGCGCCGCGACGTGCTCTGACGGCCGGGGTGTCCCGGCGGTGCTCCCGGCGATCCGCGCAGCGGCCCATCCGTCCGGCGGTCCGGTTCCGAATGGGAACGGGGCCCGGTGCGGGGCCGCCGGTGCGGTCGTCGAGGAGGAGCGCGGTGGACACGAACGGTGCGGTGGACGTGGCGGTGGTGGGTGCCGGGGCGGCCGGGCTGGCCTGCGCGCTGGACCTCGCCGCGGCGGGGCGGCGGGTGCGGCTGCTGGAGGCGTCGGACGGGGTCGGCGGGCGGATGCGCACCGACCTGCGCGACGGCTTCCGGCTGGACCGCGGCTTCCAGGTGTTCAACACCTCCTACCCGCAGGTGCGCCGCCGCCTGGACCTGCGCCCGCTGCGGCTGCGCCCGTTCACGCCCGGCTTCCTGCTGGCCGGTCCGGCGGGCCACCGCCGGGTCGCCGATCCGCTGCGCCGACCGGACCTGGCCGGCGACCTGCTGACCGGCCGGACGGTGCCGCCCCGGGACGCGGCGGCACTGGCCGCGCTGACCGTGCGCGACGCCCTGCTGCCCGCCGCACTCCTGCGCCACGGACGCGACGTGCCCGCGGCGGTGGCGCTGCGCGCCGCGGGCGTCTCCCGGACGACCGTCGACGGCGTGCTGCGCCCGTTCCTGTCCGGCGTCTTCCTGGAGGACGGGCTGGCCACCTCCAGCCGGGTCCTGCACCTGTACTGGCGCAGCCTGGTCCGGGGCACCCTCGCGCTCCCGGCGGCCGGGATCGGGGCGGTGCCGCGGGCGCTGGCCACCCTGCTGCCCCCGGGGACGCTGGAACTGGACGCCCGGGCGGCGGAGGTGCACCGGGACGGGGTGGTGCTGGCCGACGGCCGGGAGGTCGCGGCGCGCTGCGTGGTGGTGGCCACCGAGGCGGCGGCGGCCGCGGCGCTGCTGCCCGGCCTGCCGGTGCCGGAGACCCGCTCGGTGACGACCTTCTACCACGTGGCCGAACGCAGCCCGCTGGCCGAACCGACCCTGCTGGTGGACGCCGCCGGCCGGCTGCTGAACTCGGTGGTGCTGTCGGAGGTGGTCCCCGGCTGCGCGCCGCGCGGGCTGTCTCTGGTCTCCACCTCGGTGCTCGGCACGACGGCCGAGGAGGGCCCGGTCCGCGCCCGGCTGGCCGAGCTGTACAGCTGCGACACCTCCGACTGGCACCCCCTGGCCGCGTACCGCATCCCGGGCGCCCTCCCCGCGATGCCCGCCCCGCACCCGCTGACCCGCACCGCCCGGTGGGCCCCGGGCCGGTACGTGTGCGGCGACCACCGGGCGACCGGCTCGGTCCAGGGCGCCCTGGCCTCCGGCGCCCGGGCGGCCCGCGAGGTGCTGGCCGACCTGGCCACCGGCCCGGACCGCCGGGGCCCGGGCCGCTGACACACCGACTGCCGGGGCTAGGGCGACGGGGCCGGACCGCCGGGGCCGGGGCGACGGCCGCCCGCCGGAACCGCGCCGGGACCCGCCGCCCCACCGACCGCCCCCGGGACACGGGTGCGAGACCCGCCCGCCCCCACCCGGAACAATCCGCTGGCCCACAGCGGCGCACCGCCGGTACGTTCCGGCCCGTGTGCACCTACGCCTCGGGGCCCGACAAGCTGCACTACGCCTGTGTGCGCTGCCGGATCAGCTTCAAGCGGCCCCACGCCGCCGCCGGGCACGCCTGCCCGGAGTGCGCCCGGCCGCTGCGCTGCGCCGGCCACGACTTCGCGGCACCACGCCGCCGGGACCGGAGGGCGTGGTCGGTGGTCGCGGTGGTCCTCGCCGCCGGGCTGCGGTACGAGGGCTTCGAGCCGTGCGGGTGCAGGCGGGAGCCGAAGTTCCGCCCCGGCACCCGCGCCCAGGTGCGCGCCCGCCGCACCGTCGCCGCCCGAACGGGCGCCCCGCTCGCCGATCTACTCGGCCGGGCCGACCCGCTGCAAGACGCGTAACTCCCCCGACCGGGCGCCCCGCGCACCCCCGACCGGGCACCCCGCGCACCCCCGACCGGGCACCCCGCGCACCGACCTGCCCGGCCGGGCCGACCCGCTGCAAGACCCGTCACTCCCCCGCCCCCGGCCCCCGCGGGCATGGTCCGGCCGATTGTGGTTACCCGCCAGTAGTGATGGTGCATGGGGAAGCCGTGACGGCTCGGGGAATCAGTGTGCGGGGCCCTCGCGGGCCGGTGTTCGAGAACGTGGACGTGACGGTGCCCGCCGGCGGGCTGCTGGTGGTGCACGGCCCGGCCGGGTCGGGGCGGACCAGCGTGCTGCTGGCGCTGGCCGGCCGGATGCGGTTGGGCACGGGCGCGCTGCGGGTGGGCCGCCACCGGGCGCCGGGGGCGGGGGCCGGGCGGGTGCGGCGGGCGGTCGCGGTGGCCCGGGCGGACGGCGCGGTCGCCGCCGAGGGCCGGTTGCGGGTGCGTGAGCTGGTCGCCGAACGCTGCTGGCTGGAGAAGGGGCTGACCCGGCGGCAGGTGGTCGAGGCTGCCCGGCTGCTGGGCCTGCACCTGCGCGGCGCGACCCTGGTGGAGGACCTCCCGCCGCTGGAGGCGCTGCTGCTGGACGTGGCGCTCGCGCTCGCGGCCCGCCCGCCCGTGCTGGTCGTGGACGCCGTGGACCGCGACGGCCCGGACGGCGACCGCGCGCTCGCCTGGCGGGCGCTGGCGACGGTGGCGGCCACCGGCTGCACCGTGCTGGCCGCCGCCGCCCAACCGCCCTCGCCGCCGCCCCCGGGCACCGTCCTGCTGGCCCTGCCGCACCGGGCCGACCCGGACGCCCCCGCCGCCGCCCCCGCGTCCGGTCGGGGGGTGGCCGCGTGACCGCCGTCCGGCTCGCCTGGCTCGAACTGCGCCGCTTCCGCGGCCCGCTGCGCCGGCTGGTGCCGCTGCTGCTGTGCCTGATCCCGCTGCTGTACGGGGCGATGTACCTGTGGGCGAACTGGGACCCGTACGGGAAGACCGACCGGATTCCGGTGGCCGTGGTGGACCTGGACCGGCCCGCCGTCGCCGAGGGGGGCCGGCCGGTGGACGCCGGGGCGCAGCTGGTGGAGCAGTTGAAGGCGTCCGGCACCTTCGGCTGGCAGTTCGTCGACGCGGGGACGGCCGACGCCGGGCTGCGCGGGGGCCGGTACGCGTTCACGGTCGAGATCCCGGCGGACTTCAGCGCCCGGCTGGCGACCGCCACCGACGCGCAGCCGCAGCAGGGCGGCATCCTGCTGCGGCTGAACGACGCGAACAACTACATCGCGGGCGTGATGACCGAGGTGGTGCAGTCCAAGCTCCAGGCCCAGGTCGACTCGGCGGTGCACGAGGCGTACGTCCGCGCGGTCTACGGCGAACTGACGGACTTCCGCAAGGAGTTGGCGGTGGCCTCGGAGGGCGCCCAGCAGCTGGTCGGGGCGACCGGGACGGCGCAGCAGGGCAGTGCGGCGCTCGCCACGGCGGCCGTCGGGCTGCACGCGGGCACCGAGCGGATCGGCGCCGGGGCGCAGCAGATCAGCCAGGCCGTCGGGCAGGTCGACCACGCCGCCGAGGCGCTGACCGAGGCGGCGGCCGACCGGCTGCCGCGGGCCGCCGCCCAGTTGGTGACGGCCGCCTCGGTGGCCGCCGAGGGGCTGCACACCCTGCACACCGGCACCTCGCAGGTCCGCGCGGGCGCCGACACCGCCCTCGCCGATCTGCGCCAACTGGCCACCGGTCATCCGGAGTTGGCCCAGGACGCGGTGTTCGCCCGGGCGCTGCGCGACGCCGAGCAGGCGGACGCCACCGCCGCGGGGATCGACGACCGGGCGGCGGCGGCCGACACCGGCGCGCAGCAGAACCTGGCCGCCGCCCGCGACCTCCAGCGCACCGCGACCGCCGTGCAGCAGAACGCCGCCGCGCTGAACAGCCCGCTGCGGCTGCTGGACAGCGGCACCGCCGAGGTCGCCGCGGGGACGTCGACGGTGGCCGGCGGCCTGGACGCGCTGCGGGCGGGCGCGGACGCCGCGAAGTCCGCCGCCGACCAGGCGCACGACGGCGCGACCCGGCTGGCGGGCACCGTGGACGACGGGCTGCACCGCATCCCGGAGCTGTCCGACCAGCAGATCGCGGGCGCCGCCCAGGTGCTGGGCACACCGGCCCGGATCGACCGGACCAACCTGCACCCGGCGGGCGTGTACGGGCGCGGGATGGCCCCGTTCTTCTTCGGCATCGCGCTCTGGGTGTTCGGCCTGTTCGCGTACCTGCTGCTGCGGCCGGTCAACCGCCGGGCGCTGGCCGGGCGGGCCCGGTCGGCGACGGTGGCCGCCGCCGGGTGGCTGCCCGCCGCGCTGCTGGGCGCGGTGGCCGCGCTGGTGCTGTACGCGGTGGTGGACCTGGGGCTGGGGCTGGACCCGGCGCACCCGTGGGCCACCGTCGCGCTGCTGGTGCTGGGCGCGGCCTCGTTCGTGGCGGTCGACCACTTCCTGCGGACCTGGCTGGGGGTGGCGGGGGACGTGCTGTCGCTGGTGCTGCTGGTCCTCCAGCTGACCGCGGCCGGCGGCCTGTACCCGATGCCCACCACCCCGGCGTTCTTCCAGGCCGTGCACCCGCTGCTGCCGATGACGTACCTGATCGACGGGCTGCGGGTCACCGTCTCCGGTGGCCAGGCCGCCCACCTGCTGCGGGACGGGATCGTGCTGGCGGGCTTCGGCGCCGTGTTCCTGGCCCTCACCGCGCTGGCGGTGCGCCGGCAGCGGGTGTGGACGGTGGCCCGCCTGCACCCGGACATCGAGCTGTGAGCGCCCGGCCGGTCCGGAGCGGACGGGCCGTCGTCCTCCTGGCCGGCGGCCCCGGTTGACGGGAGTCGTCGACAGGCGGTCCGCCGAGCCCGCCGCACCCGCGCCGCGGGCCGCCCCCGGAGACCGGGGGCGGCCCGTCCGCGTTGCCCGCCCGACAGCAACGGCAGGCCGGGACTGGTCGGTGTGTCGGCGTGGACGGGTGTCAGTGGGCCCGGCCGGAGAACCGCCCGACGGCGGGACGGCGTGGCTCGGGCGGGACGGACGGAGCGAGCAGGACCGGCTGCGCGATCGGCTGCGAGCCCGGTTCGAGGAACAGGGAGGCGGTGACCGGCGCCGGCCGTTCTCCGTCCCGGAGGCGGAGCGGCGGGTGGGCGGCGGTCTCGGAGAAGGGCTGCCACAGCGGGTGGCGGTCGGTGTCCATGCCCTGGGTCTGACCGGCCGTCACCGATCGAATCCTCCGATTTTCCCGCGGCCCGCGGGATTCCACCGGACGGGCTACAGGGCGAAGGTGACCCGGATCCGCTTGCCGCCGGCCGGCAGCGGGTCGACCCGGCAGGTCGCGGCGAGCGCCTGGACGATGGCCCAGCCGCGGCCCCCCGCGGTGGCGGGGTCGCGGTCGTGCAGCGGTTGGGCGACGGGCGGGCGGTCGTCGCCGTCCTCGACGTCGACGACCAGTTCGGTCCCGCCGGGCCCGAGGCGGGCGTCGAAGCAGGTCAGGCCGCCGCCGTGGTGCAGGGCGTTGGCGACGAGTTCGGTCACCGCGAGCTGGGCGTCGGCCAGCACCCGGCCGCCGGGGTGCCCGGCGGACTCCAGCAGTCGGGCGAGGACCGCGCGGGCCTGACCCGCGGTCCGCACGGGCGCCGACGGCCGTTCTCCCGGGACGGCGGCCTCCGGGGACGGCGGCCGGGCGTCGTCGTGGGGCATGAACGACCTCGAATCGTCTACGGCACCGTACGTGCCGGCCGGCGAGGCCGGACGGAGAGGAGGGATCCAGTGGGATCGGAGTGCTTGTGCCCCGGAGGGGACGGATGATGCGGGACGGTGCACCCGCGTCACCCGGCTTCGGTTCCGTGCGGGCGGCGGCGCAGCAGTGCGGCGGCGGCTGCCTCCCTGGCCTGCGGCAGGCTCTCGGCGACGGTGAAGTAGCCGTCGGTCGAGGTGATCTCCAGCAGGCGCCGGACCACGGGCGCGAGCGGGCCGAGCAGGACGAGCACCCCGCCCGCGGCCTCCGTCCGCTGCTGGGTCAGCACCAGGGTCCGCAGCGCGGAGGAGTCGGCGAAGGTGACCGCCGAGACGTCCAGGACGAGTGCGCCGGTGCTACGGGTGACGGCGGCGTCCACCGCCTCGGCGAGTTCGCGTTCGCTGTCGTGGTCGAGATCGCCGCTCAGGTGCAGCACCGTGGGTTCGGGCGGCCCTGGGGTGTGGTCGGTCATGTCGGCCATGCTAGGCCCTGCCGTTCGGGGCCCGGGGGCCGCCCGTCGGACCGGCCCCGGGGGCCGGGGTTGCCCGGCCCGGGAGCGGGCAGCCGGAGGAGCAACGGGCGCGGACCCGGCACAATGCAGGCTGGTGGCGCCGCGTCCGGCGCCGCCGGGCCGGAAGGAGGAACCCGGTGACGCGGGAGCGGGCTCAGGGGGTGTTCGGCGCCGACCCGGCGGTGGGTGCCGACCTGGCGCGGGTCGACTGGTCGGCCACGCCGCTGGGCGACCCGGCGGACTGGCCGCAGAGCCTGCGCTCGGCGGTGGACACGATGCTGTCCTCGCGCTTCTCCATGTGGATGGGGTGGGGCCCGGACCTGACGTTCTTCTGCAACGGCGCGTACCGGCGCGACACGCTGGCCGACAAGTACCCGTGGGCGCTGGGCCGCCCGTTCCGCGAGGTGTGGGCGGAGGTCTGGGAGGACGCCAGGCCCCGGATCGAGCACGTGCTGACCGAGGGCGAGGCGACCTGGGACGAGGCGCTGCCGCTGCGGCTGCGGCGCTCCGGCTACCCCGAGGAGAGCTACCACACCTTCTCCTACAGCCCGCTGCGCGACGAGGCCGACGCGGTGGTCGGCGTGCTGTGCGTGGTCAGCGAGGACACCCAGCGGGTGGTCGCGGAGCGCCGGATGGCGACGCTGCGCGACCTGGGCTCCGACCCGGGGGCGGTGCGCACCGAGGGCGAGTTCCTGGCGTTCAGCGCCGAGCAGCTCGCCCGCAACCCGTACGACCTGCCCTTCACCCTGACCTACCTGTTCGACGACCGGGGCGGCGCCGAGCTGGCCGCCTCCTCCGGCGTGCCCGCGGGCCACCCGGCCGCGCCGGCCCGGACCGGGCCCGGGGAGCCGGGCCCGTGGCCGGCCGCGGCGGTCCGCCGGGGCGGGGCGGTGTCGGTCCCGCTGACCGGCGGGCCGTTCGCCGAGCTGCCGCGCGGGGCGTGGGAGGAGCCGCCCCGGGAGGCCCGGCTGGTGCCGTTGAGCGGCCCGGGCGGCGAGCCGAGCGGTTTCCTGGTCGTCGGCCTCAACCGGTACCGCCCGGCGGACGACGCCTACCTGGACTTCGTCGACCTGGTCGCGGGCCGGCTGGCGGTCGGGATCACCAGCGCCCGCAACCACGAGGCGCAGCAGCGGCGCGCGGAGCAGCTGGCCGAGCTGGACCGGGCGAAGACCGCGTTCTTCTCCAACATCAGCCACGAGTTCCGCACCCCGCTGACGCTGATCTCCGGGCCGGTCGAGGGCCTGCGGCAGCGCCTCGCGGACGCCGACCCGGACGTCCAGGAGGACCTGGAGACGGTCCACCGCAACACGCTGCGGCTGAGCCGCCTGGTCAACACGCTGCTGGACTTCTCCCGGATCGAGGCGGGCCGGATGCGGGCCCGCCCGGAGCCGGTCGACCTGGCCCGGGTCACCGCCGAGCTGGCCGCCGTGTTCCGCTCGGCCGCGCAGCGCGCCGGGCTGGTCCTGGAGGTCGACTGCGCGCCGCTGAGCGCTCCGGTGCCGGTGGACCCGGAGCTGTGGGAGAAGGTCGTCTTCAACCTGCTGAGCAACGCCCTGAAGTTCACTTTCGAGGGAACGGTCCGGGTCCGGGTGCGCGAGCGGGACGGACGGGCCCTGGTCACCGTCGAGGACACCGGGGTGGGCGTCCCGGCCGCGGAACTGCCGCGCCTGTTCGACCGCTTCCACCGGGTCGAGAACAGCCGGGCCCGCTCGCACGAGGGCAGCGGCATCGGCCTGGCCCTGGTCAAGGAGCTGGTCGAGCTGCACGGCGGGACGATCACCGTCGACTCCGTGCCGGACCGCGGCACCTCCTTCACCGTCAGCCTGCCGCTGGCGGACTCCGGTGCCCCGGCCGCCCAGGACGGCCCGGACGACCCGGACGGCACCGCCCGCCCGGGCGCCGAGGCGTTCGTCCAGGAGGCCCTGCGCTGGGAGCACCGCCCCTCCCCCGGGCCCGCCGGGCCGCAGCCGGACACCGGGGCGCCCACCGACGGGCCTCCGGCGCCGGACGGCCCGACGCAGGACGGCCTGACGCAGGACGGCCCGACGCAGGACGGCGCGGGGACGGACGCCGGTGCGCCCGCGCACGTCCTGGTCGTCGACGACAACGCCGACATGCGCGACTACCTCAGCCGCATCCTGCGCGGCGCGGGCCACCGGGTCACCGCGGTCGCCGACGGCGACCGGGCGCTGGCCGCCGTCCGCACCGCCGCCCCCGAGCTGGTGATCAGCGACGTGATGATGCCCGGCACGGACGGCCTGCGGCTGGTCGCGGCGCTGCGCGCCGACCGGCGCACCGCCGCCCTGCCGGTGCTGCTGCTGTCGGCCCGGGCCGGGCGGGAGGACGCCATCGACGGCTTCGAGTCGGGGGCCGACGACTACCTGGTCAAGCCCTTCGCCGCGACCGACCTGCTGGCCCGGGTGCGCGCCGCGCTGCGGCTGGCGCGGCTGCGCGACCAGCACACCCGCTGGCAGGACGCCCTGGTCGACTCGCTCCAGGACGCGTTCTTCGTCTGCGACGAGGACGGCGCCGTCCTCCAGGTCAACCAGGCGTTCACCGACATCCTCGGCTACGGCCCCGAGGGGCTGCCCTACCCGGCGCCGCACCCGTGGTGGGCGGACCCCGCCACCGATCCGGACGCCCACCGGCAGGCCGCCGACGCCCTGGCCCGGGCGACCGCCGACGGCCGCGGCAGCTCCACCGCCCCCGTCACCCACCGGGACGGCCACCGGATCTGGACGCACTCCACCTTCAGCCGCGTCCCGGACCCGGCGACCGGCCGCACCGTCACCGTCGGCACCTTCCGGGACGTCACCGCCGAGTACTACGCCATCCAGCGCGAGAGCGCCCTGGCCCTGCTCGCCGACTGCCTGAGCCGGGCCACCGGCGCCGAGGAGTCGCTCGCCTGCGCCCTGGCGGAGATGCGCGGACTGTGGCGCGCCCGCCGGGTGGTGGCGGTCCACTTCGACCGCGCCGGGGCCGCGCCCCGGCTCACCGCCGCCGGGCCCTGCCCGGACTGGCCGGATCTGCCGGAGGAGCACCGGGCGGCGCTGACCGCGCTGGCCGCCGCGCCCGCCCTCACCCCGGTGCAGGGGCCCGCCGGGACCGGCATCCGGCTGGAGCGGCCGGGCGGGCCGCTGGTCCTGGTGGTCGAGCTGGGCGAACGCCGCCCCTTCACCCGGGAGGACGAGCTGCTGCTCGTCCTGCTGGGCGGCCGGCTGGCCCAGGGGCTGGCCCGGGCCCAGCGGATCGACCAGCAGCGCGAGACGGCCATCGCCCTGCAGCGGGCCATCCTGGGCCCGGACCGGCTGCCGCCGGGCTTCGCCGCCCGCTACGAGCCGGCCACCCCGCCGCTGGAGGTCGGCGGCGACTGGTACGACACCGTGCCGCTGCCCGACGGCCGGATCGGCATCATCGTCGGCGACTGCGTCGGGCGCGGCCTGGCCGCGGCCAGCGTGATGGGGCAGCTGCGCAGCGCCTGCCGGGCGCTGCTGCTCCAGGACCACAGCCCGGCCCGGACGCTCGCCGCGCTGGACGCGTTCGCCGCCGCCATCCCCGGCGCGGTCTGCACCACCGTGTTCTGCGGCGTCCTCGACCCGGCCACGGGCGAGCTGCGCCACTCCAGCGCCGGGCACCCGCCCGCCGTGCTGGCCCGGGCCGACGGCTCCACGGCCCTGCTGGAGGGCGGCCGGGCCCTGCCGCTGGCCGTCCGCCCCGGCCTGCCCCGGCCCGAGGCCACCACGGTGCTGCCCGGCCGCTCCACGCTGCTGCTGTACACGGACGGGCTGGTGGAGCGGCGGCGCGACGGCCTGGCGGAGGGCATCGCGCAGGCCGGCCGGGCGGTCGTCACGGGCGCGGCCCTGCCCACCGCCGACCTGCCCGAGCACGTGACGGACCTGCTGCGCCCCGCCGAGGGCTTCGAGGACGACGTCGCCGTGCTGCTGTACCGGCAGCCCGCCGTCCTGACCCTGTCCTTCCCGGCCCGGCCGCAGGAGCTGCCGGCCGCCCGCGCCGCCCTGCGCGCCTGGCTGGCGGAGTGCGGCGTCCCGGCCGGGGCGGCCCGGGAGGTGTCGGCCGCCGGGGCGGCGGCCCTCGCCGAGTCCTTCGCGGACGGCGCGGACGGCCCGGACGGCGCCGGGGGTCGGCACGGACCCGACGCTCCGGACGGCCTCGACGGCCTCGACGGCGACGGCCCGCGCTCCCCCGACGGCACCGTGCGGCTGACCGCCCGGGCCACCGCCGACCGGCTGCGGGTGACGGTCGCCCGCGCCGGGGGCCCCGAGGCGCTGGTGGTCCAGGCCGCCCTGTCGGCGGGCTGAGACGGCGGCCGGGGCCCGCTCAGGGCCCGCCCAGGGCCCCGCCGGGCGTCCTGTCGGGGCCCTGCCAGGTCTCCCACCTGGGGGTTTTCCGGCGTTCCGGCCACTGGGGTAGCCTCGCCGGGGGTCCGGGATCAAGGCCGTTCGGCCGTGCCCGGTGGCCCGTGCGCTTGATCGGTTGCCCGGCCGGACGGCGGGGCGTGGCAGGAGGCGGAGCTTTCGATGGCTGGCTCGACGACGTCGCGGAACCCGCAACCGGACGCGGCGGCCGTCCGATCCCAGATCGGCGAGGCCGAACTGCGGCTGCTGCTGGCGGGTCTGACCGCGGTGCGCGACGGTGACTTCAGCACCAAGCTGGCCGGTGACTCGGACGGGCTGCTGGGCGAGATCGCCACCGTGTTCAACGGCATGGTGGACCAGCTGTCCAGGTTCACCTCCGAGGTGACCCGGGTGGCCCGCGAGGTCGGCACCGAGGGGCAGTTGGGCGGCCAGGCCGTGGTGCCCGGGGTGTCCGGCACCTGGGAGGACCTGACCGACTCGGTCAACGCGATGGCGGGCAACCTCACCACTCAGGTCCGCAACATCGCGCAGGTCACTACCGCGGTCGCCAACGGCGACCTGACCCGGAAGATCGACGTCGCCGCGCGCGGCGAGATCCTGGAGCTCAAGACCACCATCAACACGATGGTGGACCAGCTCAGTTCGTTCGCCGGGGAGGTCACCCGCGTCGCCCGCGAGGTCGGCACCGAGGGCATCCTCGGCGGCCAGGCCGACGTGAAGGGCGTCTCCGGGACGTGGCGCGACCTGACCGACAGCGTCAACTCGATGGCGGGCAACCTGACCGGCCAGGTCCGCGCGATCGCCCAGGTGGCGACCGCGGTGGCCGAGGGCGACCTGTCGCAGAAGATCACCGTGACCGCGCGCGGCGAGATCCTGGAGCTGAAGGACACCATCAACACGATGGTGGACCAGCTCAGTTCGTTCGCCGGGGAGGTCACCCGCGTCGCCCGTGAGGTCGGCACCGAGGGCCGGCTCGGCGGCCAGGCCGACGTCCGCGACGTGTCCGGCACCTGGCGCGACCTGACCGAGTCGGTCAACGTGATGGCCGACAACCTGACCGCCCAGGTCCGCGCGATCGCCCAGGTCACCACGGCCGTCGCCAAGGGCGACCTGACGCAGAAGATCCGGGTGGACGCCCGGGGCGAGATCCTGGAGCTGAAGGAGACCATCAACACGATGGTCGACCAGCTCTCCGCGTTCGCCGACGAGGTCACCCGCGTCGCCCGCGAGGTCGGCACGGCCGGCAACCTGGGCGGCCAGGCCACCGTCCGGGGCGTCTCCGGCACCTGGAAGGACCTGACCGACAACGTCAACGTGATGGCGTCCAACCTGACCGGCCAGGTCCGTTCGATCGCGCAGGTCGCCACCGCGGTGGCCCGCGGCGACCTGAGCCAGAAGATCACCGTCGAGGCGGAGGGCGAGGTCGCCGCGCTGGCCGGGGTGATCAACACCATGGTGGACACCCTCTCGGCGTTCGCCGACGAGGTCACCCGCGTGGCCCGCGAGGTCGGCACCGAGGGCATCCTCGGCGGCCAGGCCCGGGTGCCGAACGTCGCGGGCACCTGGAAGGACCTCACCGACAACGTCAACTTCATGGCGCACAACCTGACCTCGCAGGTCCGCAACATCGCGCAGGTCACCACCGCGGTCGCCAACGGCGACCTGACCCGGAAGATCGACGTCGACGCGCGCGGCGAGATCCTGGAGCTCAAGACCACCATCAACACCATGGTCGACCAGCTCGGCTCGTTCGCCGCCGAGGTCACCCGCGTGGCCCGCGAGGTCGGCAGCGAGGGCCGCCTGGGCGGCCAGGCCGAGGTGGAGGGCGTCTCCGGCACCTGGAAGCGGCTCACCGAGAACGTCAACGAGCTGGCCGGGAACCTCACCCGGCAGGTCCGCGCGATCGCCGAGGTGACCAGCGCCGTCGCGGCGGGCGACCTGACCCGCTCGGTCACCGTGGACGCCTCCGGCGAGGTCGCCGACCTCAAGGACAACGTCAACGCGATGGTCGGCTCGCTGCGCGAGACCACCCGCGCCAACGAGGAGCAGGACTGGCTCAAGACCAACCTGGCCCGCTTCTCCGGCCTGCTCCAGGGCCAGCGGGACCTCGCGGTGGTCGCCGAGGCGGTGATGGACGAGCTCACCCCGCTGGTGGGCGCCCAGGTCGGCGCGTTCTACCTGGCCGAGGAGGGCGACCGGGGCACGGTGCTGCGGCTGTTCGGCTCGTACGCCTACCCGGACGGCGAGCGGCCGACCAGCTTCCGGCTCGGCGAGTCGTTCGTCGGCCAGGCCGCCCGCAGCCGGCGCACCATCGCCGTCGAGACGCTCCCCTCCGGCTACCTGGCGGCCTCCTCCGGCCTGGGCCGGACCGAGGAGCTGTCGCTGCTGGTCGTCCCGATCGTGGTCGAGGAGCTGGTGCTCGGCGTCATCGAGCTGGCCTCGGTCCGGCCGTACACCGCCGTCCACCGGGCCTTCCTGGACCAGCTGATGGAGACCATCGGCGTCAACGTCAACACGATCGTCGCCAACGCCCGTACCGACGAACTGCTCGGCGAGTCGCAGCGGCTGACCGCCGAACTCCAGGTCCGCTCGCAGGAGTTGCAGGCCCGGCAGGAGGAGCTCCAGGCGTCCAACGCGGAACTCGAGGACAAGGCCGCCCTGCTGGCCGCCCAGAACCGGGACATCGAGACCAAGAACCTGGAGATCGAGCAGGCCCGGCAGGAGCTGGAGGAGCGCGCGCACCAGCTCTCGCTGGCCTCGACGTACAAGTCGGAGTTCCTGGCCAACATGAGCCACGAGCTGCGCACCCCGCTCAACAGCCTGCTGATCCTGGCCCAGCTGCTCGCCCAGAACCCCACCCGGAACCTGACCGCCAAGCAGGTCGAGTACGCGGGCATTATCCACTCGGCCGGCTCGGACCTGCTCCAGCTGATCAACGACATCCTCGACCTGTCCAAGGTCGAGGCCGGGAAGATGGACCTCAACCCCGAGCCGGTGGCGCTGCGCAGCCTGCTGGAGTACGCCGAGGCCACCTTCAAGCCGCTGACCGGGCAGAAGAGCCTGGCCTTCACCGTGCGCACCGCCCCGGACGTGCCCGAGGACATCGTCACCGACGACTACCGGCTGCGCCAGGTGCTGCGGAACCTGCTCTCCAACGCGGTGAAGTTCACCGAGCGCGGCCGGGTCGAGCTGCGGATCGGGATGGCCCCCGAGGACCAGATCCCCGAGGGCGTGCGCCGCGGCGGCCCGGTGCTGGCCTTCCGGGTCTCCGACACCGGCATCGGCATCGCGCCGCAGCACCTGGAGACCGTCTTCGGCGCCTTCCAGCAGGCCGACGGCACCACCAGCCGCAAGTACGGCGGCACCGGCCTGGGCCTGTCGATCAGTCGGGAGATCGCCTACCTGCTCGGCGGCGCGATCACCGCCGAGAGCGTGCTGGGCAGCGGCAGCACCTTCACGCTGTTCCTGCCGGTGACCCGGCCGGAGTTCCTGGCCCTGGAGGCCGGTCCGCGCGCCGACGCGGCGGTCGGCGGCCCGGTGGCGGCCGACCTGCCGCACCAGGTCTCCGAGGAGGGCGCGGCGGCGCTCCAGCCGCGCCGCCTGCTGGTGGTCGAGGACCGCCAGGGCGGCCTGCTGTCGCTGGTCGCCGAGAACGCCACCACCGAGCCGGCCGGCCTCACCGGGGCCAAGGAGGGCCGCCGCCGGGTCGAGGTGGTCACCGCGGTCGGCGCGGCGGAGGCCGCGGCCGTCCTGGCCTCGGCGCCCTCGCACTGCGTGGTGCTGGACCTCGACCTGCCCGACGGCGCCGCCCCGGCGCTGCTGCGCGACATGGACCGGGACCCGGCGCTCCAGGGCGTGCCGGTGCTGGTGCACAGCAACCGCGGCACGCCGGGCGACGCCGACGCGCTCTCCCGGGCCGGCGCCCGGCCGCTGGAGGTCATCTCCAGCCTGGACGAGCTGCGCGAGCGGATCGCCCTGCACATGAGCGCCGACCACCCCGGCGACGTGCCGCTGGTGCGCGGCACCCCGCAGGACGCCACCTGGGAGGCGGCCGGGGTGGACTCCGCGCTGAGCGGCCGCCTGGTGCTGGTCGTCGACGACGACGACCGCAACCTGTACGCCATCACCGGCATCCTGGAGCTGCACGGGATGCGGGTGCTCCAGGCCGAGAACGGCCGGGCGGCGCTGGAGACGCTGGCCGCCAACCCCGGCATCGACGTGATCCTGATGGACGTGATGATGCCCGAGATGGACGGCTACACCGCCACCGCGGCGATCCGCGCGATGCCGCGCTACGCGGCGCTGCCGATCATCGCCGTGACCGCCAAGGCCATGGTGGGCGACCGGGAGAAGAGCCTCTCCTCCGGAGCCAGCGACTACATCACCAAGCCGGTCGACGCCGGCGAGCTGATCGGCCGGATCGAGGCCCAGCTCACCGAGTAGCCGCCCCGCTCCCCCGCCCGTCCCCCGTCCGTCCAGCAGAGCCGCAGGAGACCACGCCGTGCACCAGTCCCGGGAGCCGCGCCCCGACCAGGGCCTGCCGACCACGCCGACCGGGTCCGGGCTGATCGGCGCCCAGCGCCCCGCCCCGTCCGCGCCCTTCCTGCCGTCCGTGCCGTTCGCGGCGCCGGACGGCCTGGTCGCGGGCCACGACTTCGCGGGTCACGACTTCGCGGGCCACGACCCGGTGGACGACGACCCGGTGGTCGACGGGGCGCTCGGGCGGCTGGCCGGCACCGTGGAGGAGCTGCGCCGGCAGCTGGACGACGCGCAGGCGCACGCCGCGGGGCGGTCGGTGGTGGAGATGGCGGTCGGCATCCTGGTGGAGCGGCTGCGCTGCGGTCCCACCGAGGCCGCCCGGCAGCTGGACCTGCTGGCGGGGCAGGCCGGCTCGACCCCGCTGGAGCTGGCGGCGGGCCTGGTCAACCAGGCCGCCGCGGACAAGATCTCCGAGGCCGCCCAGGACTTCGTGGCGCGGGCGGCGAACCCGGCGTCCCAGCGGGTCGGCGTGCGGCTGCGCAACACCGAGGCGGACGCGCTGAGCGCGACCGACGCGGCGGCGGCGGCCCGCGCGATGCTGGAGCACGCGCTGCGGCCGCTGGGCGCGGTCGCGGTGGCGATCTGGGCGGCCCGGCCGGACCTGTCGCTGGCGCTGGCGGGCAGCGCGGGCTTCGCCGACGCGGAGGCCCGGCGGTGGCGCCACGTGCCGCCGGGGGTGGTCACCGCGGCCCGCCGGGCGCTGGACGAGCGGGCACCGGTGACGTACCGCACCCTGGCGGACGCGTCGGTGCCCTCGATCGGCCAGCACGAGGCCAGCGGCGGCCGGGTCGCCGTGCCGGCGGGGGTCGGCGGCCGGTTGATCGGCGTGCTGGAGGTGTGCTGGCGCGACGAGCTGCCGAGGTGGTCGCAGTCGCTGCACCGGCAGTTCGAGGCGCTGGCCGAGCTGTGCGCGGCCACCCTGGAGACCTGGACCGGGGACGCGCCGGACGACGCCCCGGGGGCCGGGCGGCTGGAGGAGCTGAGCCGGCTGGTCGACGGCGTCCTCGACCCGTGCATGATCCTGGAGCCCGCCGACGACGCCTTCCCGCCGCGGTTCGTGATCCGCTACGCCAATCCGGCGTTCGTGGACTTCGCGGGCCGCCCGACCGGGGCGATCGTGGGCTCCCCGCTGCTGGAGGCGTACCCGCTGGCCGCGCAGGAGGGCAACCTGCTGGAGGCGGTGGAGGACGTGCACGCCACCGGGGCGCCGTTCAAGGACCCCCGGATGCAGCTGGCCGCCCTGGTCGACGGGGTGCCGCTGACCGCCGACGCGTACGTGTCGATCAGCCGGCACGGCAGCCACGTCACCGTGCTGTGGCGGCTGACCGACAGCACCCCGAAGATCGCGCGGCTGCTGCACCACGCGCAGCGGCTGGGCCGGATCGGCGGCTTCGAGGAGGACCTGACCACCCGCGAGGTGGTCTGGAACGAGACGCTGTTCGAGCTGTACGGCCTGCCGGCCACCGACCGGCCGATCCCGCTGGAGCGGCTGGTCGACCACGCCCACCCGGACGACCGGCACGCGGTGGGCCGCTTCCTGCGCACCCTGCTGCACCACCGGCGCCCGGCGTCCACGGCCTTCCGCCTCCAGCGGGCGGACGGGGTGACCCGGCACATCCGGGTGGTGGCCGAGCCGGTGCCCGACCGGTTGGAGCAGGTCAGCGCGGTCCGCGGCGCCTACCAGGACGTCTCCGCGCAGCACTGGACCGAGGTCGCGCTGGCCGCCACCCGCGACCAGCTGGCGCAGAGCGAGCAGCAGGTCGCCGAGCGGCACCGGCTGGTGCTCCAGCTCCAGCACGCGATCATGCCGCCCAGCGTCAGGTCGCGGACGCTGAACAACCTCGACGTGGCGGTGCGCTACCGCCCGGCCGAGAAGGACCACCTGGTCGGCGGCGACTGGTACGACGCGCTGCCGCTGCCCTCCGGGCAGGTGCTGGTGTGCGTCGGCGACGTCGCCGGGCACGGCATCGAGGCGGCCACCGGGATGGTCGCGCTGCGCAACGCGCTGCGCGGCCTGGCCGCGACCGGGGCCGGTCCGGCCCAGCTGCTGGCCTGGCTGAACAGCGTGACGCACCACCTGACCGACAATGTCACGGCCACCGCGGTCTGCGGCCTGTACGACCCGGAGCGGCGCCTGCTGCGCTGGGCCCGGGCCGGCCACCTGCCGCCGGTCCTGCTGCGCGGCGGGGCGGCGGAGTGCCTGCCGCAGGTGGACGGCATCCTGCTGGGCGTGATCGACCAGGCCGACTACCAGGAGAGCGAGATCGCGCTGGCGCCGGGCGACCGGATCGTGATGTACACCGACGGTCTGATCGAGCGCCGCGACCAGGGCCTGCACGCCTCGCTCGCCAACCTGGTCAGCCTCTCCGAGGCGGCCCCCCGCGAGGGCGCGACCGCCCTGGACGCCCACCTGGACCACCTGCTGCGCTTCAGCGGCGCCGACACCGACGACGACACCTGCCTGGTGGGCATCGAGGTGCGGTAGGCCCGGTCCGGCCGGCGCCGCCGGGCGGGTCAGGCGCGCAGCCGCAGGGTGCCCAGGTGCTCGGGGCGGATCAGCCGGGTGCGCGGGGCGAGGGCGCGGACCTGGGTGAGCAGGCCGTCCAGGTCCATCGACGGGTCCTGGACGGCCGGGTCGGTCAGCGGCGTCTCGAAGACGTCCCAGTGCACGGGGACGACGGTGCGCGGGAAGTCGAGCGCCCGGAGCAGCCGGGGCACGTACCGGTGGGTGGTGCGGGCGGTGCTCTCCACGGCGATCATCGCGACGTCGGGGCGCAGGCCGGCGTAGGTGTGCTCGACGAAGTCGCTGGCGCCGGTCAGCAGGGTCTGCGGGCCGTCGCCCAGTTGGACCTGGAAGGCCAGGGTGTCGCCCTCCACGAGTTCGCCGATCGTCGTGGGGGCCTGCGCGGGCGGCGCGGTCAGGGTGCCCGGCGCCCAGTAGCGGTGCTTGGCGTTGCGGCTGTGCAGGGCGGCCACCACCCGGACGGTGAACCCGCCGAAGTCGAGCACCTCGCCGCCCTTGACCACGATCAGCTGGGCCGGGTCCACGCCCATCGCCTGGAGCAGGTGGCAGGTGGTGGCGGTGCCGACCACCCGCACGCCCCGGCTGGTGGCGATGTGCGGGACGTCGTTGACGTGGTCCCAGTGGCTGTGGCTGACCAGCACCAGGTCCGGTGTCCCGAGGTGCGGGTCGACCGCGGCGGGGTCGACGGTGAGCGGGGTCTTCGGGTCGAAGCCGTGGGTGGGGTAGCGGGTGAGGTACGGGTCGAACAGCACGGTCCTCCCGTTGCCCTCGATCCGCCAGCCGCTGTTGCCCAGCCAGGTGAACGCCGTCTCGCCGCCGCCCGGCTGCTGCGGCTCGCCCGCGGCGGCGGCCGCGGGAGCGGCTCCGGCCACCGGCAGCAGGGCGGCTCCCGCGACCGCCGTCCGGAGGAGTCCGCGTCGTCCCAAGGTGTTGTCACTCATGCCCGGGAAGGACGGTCGGTCGTGCGCGGCCGGTTCCGCCGGGCGGGCGGTCCCCCGGGTCCGGGGGCCCGGCGTCCCCTGTCGTCCCCGGTCCGGCGGCGCGGCTACTGGTCGAGGATGCCCACCGCGTGGGCGATGACGAGCAGCGAGGTGATCAGCGCGGAGACGCTCTCGACCGCCATCAGGGCCTTGGCCCGGGTGGAGAGCGGCATGGTGTCGGTGGGGCTGAAGGCGGTGGAGTTGGTCACCGAGACGTACAGGTAGTCCATCAGGGTGGGCACCCAGTCACTGGTGCGGGAGGAGCCGTCGGCGACCTCCTCGACGGCGTCGTCGTTCTCGTCCTGGGAGAACCGGAAGTCGGCGAGCGGCAGTTCGGAGCGGTCGGCCTGGGTGCGCATCACCGGGCCGCCGCGGTCGAGCTCCCAGAACGCCAGGCCGAAGACGATGATGCCGGTGGCCCAGACCTGGAGCGCGGCGAGCAGCAGCGGGCCGCCCTCCTGGGCCTGGCTGGTCACCATCGCCCGGACCAGCAGGCCGAGGGAGACCAGGTTGCTGATGCCGATCAGGGCGACCAGGGCCAGCGACAGGATGCGGGAGAAGCGGTTCTGCCGGGTCATCCGGCGCGGGTTGACCGCGATCAGCGGGATCAGCAGCAGCACCTCCAGCGCGGGCAGCACGAACCGGGGGACGACCAGGAGTTGTTCGGGCAGCGCCAGGTAGAGCAGGACGGCCGTCAGGGTGGCCAGTACGGCGGGTAGCCGGGCCTCGCCCCGGCGTTCGTGGCGCGGGAAGCGGCGGAGGGCTTTCGCGCGGTGGTCGTTGACGTGCCGTTCCGCACTGTCCATGGACGGGCCTTCCGGTCGGGTGGGATATCCCCTCGCATGCCCGGTCGGCCGCCGCCCACGCCGGGACGGCATGGGCGGCGGCCCGCCGGGCAGCCGCTTCCCGGGGCGCGACACGACCCCGCGGGCGCCCGGGTGCGGAACGCGGGGCCCGGCGCGGGGCGAGAATCGGCCCCGGGCCCGCGCCCCGGTTCGGGCGCGACGATCGAAAGGACCCCAGTGAGCGACGCCTCGACCCCCGGCGGTGGGCCCGGCCGTGACGAGAGCCCGCAGGAGCGGGCCGACCGGCAGTGGGACGAGATGCTCCAGGAGGTGCGGGTCGCCCAGACCGGCGCCCAGATCCTGTTCGGCTTCCTGCTGAGCGTCGCCTTCACGCCGCGGTTCGCCACGCTGGGCGACTTCGACCGGAACCTCTACACGGCCACCGTCATCCTGGGGGCCTGCGCGACCGCCTCGCTGATCGCCCCGGTCGCCTTCCACCGGCTGCTGGCCGGGCACGACCTGAAGCCGGTGCTGATCCGCACCGGCTCCCGGCTGCTCGGGCTGGGGCTGACCCTGCTCGCGCTGACCATCGGCTGCGCCCTGTTGCTGCTGCTGCGCACCGCGACCGGCAACGCCGTGCTCGCCGCGGTGGTCTCCGCCGCCGGGCTCGCCTACTTCGCGTTGACCTGGCTGGTGCTGCCCTCCCTGCTGCTGCGCCACGAGGAGCGCCGCGCCGGGGGGCGCCGCGCCGGGCGGTGAGCGCCGGGCGGTGAGCGCCCCGCTTCCCGGAGGCGGCCGTCTGCAGGTGGGGCGGTCGTTTGCGGGTGGGGCGGTCGGGCAGCCGCGCGGGAGGCCCGGCGGTCCGGCGGCGGGCCGGGAGGAGAGGAGGCCGGGTGTGAACGCGGCAGTGGTGGTGTACAAGCCGGTCGGCATGCTGGTGGGGGCGCTGGGCGGGGTGCTGGCCGGGGCGGTGTTCAAACGGCTGTGGCAGCGGATCGCCCACGAGGAGGACACCCCGAACGCGACCGACGAGGACCGGGGCTGGCGACAGGTGCTGACCGCCGCCGCGCTCCAGGGCGCGCTGTTCGCGCTGGTGAAGGCGGTCCTGGACCGGTCGGGGGCGGTCGCCTGGCGGCGGGTGACGGGCACCTGGCCCGCGGGCCGGAGCTGAGGGCGGCGTCGGGCCCGGGCCGCCGGGCCCGGTGCGCGGGTTCACCCGATCGGCCCGGTGTGACGGCCCCGGTCGGGGGTAGCCGCCGGGTGTCCCAGTCGGAGACGGACAGTCGGAGACGGAGAGGAACAGCCATGACCACGCAGGACGGCAAGGACCGGGCCGCGCAGGACGCACCGGAGGAGAGCGTGCGCGAGCGGTCGGCCGAGGAGCGCGAGATCACCGCGCCGACTCCCGCCGACGTGCGGGCGAAGGCCGAGGACGGCCGGACGGACGAGCCCGAGCCGCCGGCCGCGGACAGCCAGGCGCCCTGAGCGCCCGCGACCGTCCCGGTCCCCGCCCCCGGAGGGGCGGGGACCGGGACGGTCGTTTTCCGGCCGGACCCGCGCGGGCGGCGGGTCGGGGACGGCCGGTCGGGGCGTGAGCGTCGGGACGCGACCGTCAGGACGTGACCGTCGGCGGGGTGAGCAGGGCGGAGAGCAGTTCGGCGATGGTGGGCCCGGCGTCGGCGGGGTGGCGCAGCTGGCCGTCGATGACGCGGTAGTGGTTGGTGCGTCCGCGGCGCTCGTGGGTGAGGTACCCGGCCTCTTCCAGGTCGGCGATGATGCGCTGCACTGCGCGCTCGGTGAGCAGGCAGCGGGCGGCTATGTCGCGCACCCGGATGCCGGGGTCGCGGTAGATCTGGATCAGCACCCTGGCGTGATTGGTCAGGAAGGTCCACTGGCGGCTGGATTCGGCGGTTCGCTCCACCGTCCCAGGATAGGTAGTGGATTTCACGACTCGCGATGCATGACATAATTTTCGTGCATTCATTGACGCATGTTGAGTGTGCGGGGACAGTGGGACGTGCCGGTCTCCCGCACCGGTGCCTGGAGGCGATGTGATGGTGGAGGCTCTGACCCGAGCGCGGCTTGAGCACTTCGCCGCGGTCCTGACCGCCGGCGCCGGCACCGACCGGGACCTGCCGCCGCAGCTGCGGTACGCGATCGCCGGGGTGCGGGCCTACCTGGCGGCCGCCGAGGACGGCGCGCCGGTCACCGACCAGCTGCGCGGCAACGCCGTCGCGCTGTGGGAGATCCTGGGGGCCGCGGTGGCGAAGGGGCCGACCGGGTCCGAGTCGCTGCCCGCTCCCCGCTCCGGGCCGGGCGCCCGGTCCGCCGCCGCGCTTCCGGCCGGCGCCGGGGTCGGTGCCGCGCTTCCGGCCGGTGCCGTGAGGTGACCGGGCGCACCGGTCGGACGGCCGTGCTGCACGCCCCCGATCTGCGGATCGAGACCCGGCACACCGGCGGCACCGTCCGGTGCGCCCTGGTCGGCGCCCTGCACCAGGACAACCAGCACGCCTTCGCGCTGGCCCTGCACCGCGGTCTGCGGGCCCGTCCGGCCCGGCTCTGCGTCGACCTGCGGGCGGTCGAGCTGTTCACCTCGTCCGCCCTGGACACCCTGCTGCGGGCCCGGCAGGCGGCGGGCGTGCTCGGGGTGGCGCTGGCGCTGGGCTCCCCGGCGCCCTGCGTGCGCCGGGTGCTGGAGATCACCCGCTGCGCGCCGTACCTGCCGGTCGAGGAGGCGGGGGTGCGGACGGTCGTCCGGCCCCGGCCGCACGCGCTGCGGAGCGGGCCGCCGGGAACGCCGCGGGCCGACCGGGGTCCGGTCGGCCCGCGTGGCGTCGTCGCGGTCAGGCGGCGACGGGGATGACCCGGGTGGCGGCGGGCTCGCGGCGCACCAGCAGGGCGCGTCGCTCGTCCTCGGTCAGGCCGCCCCAGACTCCGTAGGGCTCGTGGGTGGCGAGGGCGTACCGGCGGCACTCCAGGCGGACCGGGCAGCCGCCGCACACCCGCTTCGCGGCCTGCTCGCGCTCCCGGGCCTCGGCGCGGCCCTCGTTCGCGGGTCGGAAGAAGACCTCGCTGCCGACGGTGCGGCAGGAGCCTTCGAGCTGCCAGTCCCAGTGGTGCGTCTGCGCGCCGGGGAGGCGAGAGGCCTTGGTCACGACATTGCCTTCCGAACGGTGGAATCGAACAACCACCGTCTAACCGGGCGGCCGCCGGTCATGCACGTTCCGTCCGGTTTCACTGTCCGGAATCGGTGCGGGCGGACTCGGGGCCGTCCTCGGCGCGCTCGTCCGGGGCGGGGGCGCCCTCCCCGGTCATCCGGGCCTCCGGGGTCTCCAGCGGCCGGTGCGCGTCCGCCGCGGCACCCCGCAGGGCGGGCAGCACCCGGTCCCGGTAGGCGTCGAAGAAGGCGTCCTGGTCGGGGCCGATCTGTCCGACGTACACCTCGTCGAAGCCGGCCCGCTCGTAGGCGCGGACCGCCTCGACGTGCGCCTCGACGTCGTCGCCGCAGGTCACGGCGTCGGCGACCATCTCCCGGGTGACGAGTTCGCTGGCCTGCTCGAAGTGCGCCGGGGTGGGCAGGAGTTGGGCGAGCTCGCCGGGGAGCAGTTCGGTCGGCCAGCGGCGGTGCACCTCGTCGACCGCCTTCTCCCGGTCGGCGCTCCAGCAGACCTTGAGCCCCCCGACCACGGGCTTGCCCGCGCCGCCCGCGTCCCGGAAGACGGCGATCAGGTCGGCGTCGGGCGTCATGGTGACGAAGCCGTCGCCGATCCGGGCGGCCGTCGCGGCGGCCCGGGGGCCGAACCCGGAAACCAGGATCGGCAGCCGGCCGGGGGGCGCGGTGTAGAGCCGGGCGTTGTCGACGGTGTAGTTCGGGCCGCGGTGGCTGACCTGGCGGCCGGTGAACAGCTCGCGCATCACCTCGACCGCCTCCTCCAGCATCTCGGCGCGCTCCTCGTAGGAGGGCCAGCGGTCGCCCAGGACGTGCTCGTTGAGCGCCTCGCCGGTGCCCACGCCGAGGGTGAACCGGCCCTCCAGCAGGACGCTGGAGGTGGCCGCCGCCTGGGCGGTGACCGCCGGGTGCAGGCGGACGGTGGGGCAGGTCACCAGGGTGGTGACGGGCAGGTCGACGGTCTGCGAGAGCGCGCCGATCATCGACCAGACGAAGGCGCTGTTGCCCTGCGCCTCGTTCCACGGGTGGAAGTGGTCGGAGATCGCGAGCCGGGTGAACCCGGCGGCCTGCGCCCGCTCGGCCTGGTGGATCAGTTCCCGCGGGGTGAACTCCTCGCAGGACAGGAAGAACCCGTACTCGGTCATCACGACTCCTCGCTCTCGGTGCCCGTGTCGTCGGGGGTCACCCCCGCCGGACCGTCTGCCCGTTTTCCCCGGTCCGACCGCCCCGGCCGGCGCCGTCGCCGGGCCGCCGGCTCCGGATGTCAGCTCCGGGCGCCGTCGGCGCCGTCGGGCCACTTGCGGGTGTCGCGCGGCGGCACGTACGGCTCCGCGTCGGGCGGGAGGCCGCCCTCGACGGCCCGTTCGCGGGAGAGTTCGGCGTCGAACTCCAGGCCGAGCAGGATCGCCAGGTTGGACAGCCACAGCCACACCAGGAAGACGATCACCCCGGCCAGGGTGCCGTAGGTCCGGTTGTAGGAGGCGAAGTTGGCGACGTACGCGGCGAACCCGCCGGAGAGCAGCAGCCAGAGCAGCACGGCCAGCAGGCTGCCCGGGGAGACCCAGCGCCAGCCCCGGCCGCGCACGTTGGGGGCCCCCCAGTACAGCAGCGCGATCATGACGGAGACCAGCAGGACCAGGACCGGCCACTTGGCGATCGACCAGACCGTCACGGCGGTGGGGCCGACCCCGAGGAGGTCCCCGGCGCGCCGGGCCACCGGGCCGGTGAAGACCACGATCACGGCGCTGGCCAGCAGCAGCACCATCATCAGCAGGGTCAGGCCGACCCGCAGCGGGGTGAGCTTCCACACCGGCCGGCCCTCGCGGATGTCGTAGACCGCGTTGGACGCCCGGATGAACGCGGCGACGTAGCCGGAGGCCGACCAGAGCGCGCCCAGCAGGCCGACCGCGGCCAGCACCCCGCTGGTGCCGCGCCCGTCCTGCAACTGCTCGACCGTGGAGCGCAGCACGTCCCGGGCCTGCCCGGGGGCGAGCTGCTGGAGGTTGTCGAGCACCCGGTCGGTCGCCGAGTGGCCGAGCAGGCCGAGCACCGAGACCAGCACCAGCAGCGCCGGGAAGACCGCCAGCACCCCGTAGTAGGTCAGGGCGGCGGCCCGGTCCGGCAGTTCGTCGTCCAGGAACTCCTTCGTGGTGCGGCGCAGCACCGCGGCCCAGCCGCGGGCCGGCACCTGCGTCGGCCCCTCCGGCGCGCGGTGGGCGCCGCGGCCCTCCTCACCGTGCTGTCCGTGCTGTCCGTACTCGCCGTGCTCGGCGTGCTGTCCGTGCTGTCCGTGCTCGCCGTGTTCGCCGTGTTCGCCGTGTTCGCCGTGTTCGCCGTGTTCGCCGTTCGGCATGGTCGTCCTCTCCGTGCGGTGCGTGTCTGCGGCCTGCTCGCCGGCCGGTCCTCCGATCGGTCGCGGGTGCGTCATCCGGCGCGGACCGCCTCGATGACGAAGCCGCTGCGCGGGCGGGCGATCATCCGGCCGAGCCGGATGGAGAGGTCCTGGGCGGGCAGCACGTACTCCAGCCGGGCCAGCCGCACCGAGAGGTCCTCCAGCAGTTCGACCACCACCGCCTCGCCGGGGCAGCGGTGCCCGCGCGCCGGGTCCCCGCCGCCCTGCGGGACGGACTGGCCGACGTCCGCGGGGTGGTCCAGGAACCGCTCGGGGCGGAAGGCGTACGGGTCGCCCCACAGGGCCGGGTCGTGGTTCTGCCCGTACAGGTCGAGCAGCACCAGGGTGCCCTCGGCGATCGGTTCGCCCCGGTGGGTCAGGTCGGCGGCGGCCAGGCCGCCGACGAACGGGGCGAACGGGTAGAACCGGCGGACCTCCTGGGCGAACGCCCAGGCCCGGGCCGGGGCCCCGTCGGCGAGCGCCGCGCGGTTCTCCGGCCGCAGGTGCATGGCGTGGGCGGCGAACGCGACGAACCAGCAGACCGCGACGGTCGGGCGGACCAGGTTGAGCACCTCGACGGCCGCCACCCGCGGCGCCAGCGGTTCGCCGTCCGCGTCCCGGTGCAGCGCCACCCGCTCCAGCGGGCAGCCGGCCGGGACGCGGGCGGTGCCGTTGCGCACGTCCGTGACGATCCCGGCGATCCAGGCCTCCCGGCGGCGGCGGGCCAGCCGGGCCCGCCAGTGCCGCGGGCCGGGGGTGGCGAAGCCGTCGACCATCGCGACCAGGTCGGCGGCGAACGCGTCGGCGCCGTCCTCGGGCAGCGGCAGGCCGGCCCACCGGCGGACGCCCTCGGTGAGGACCCGGGCGACCTCGTCCAGCAGCACCACCCGGGGCCGCTCGGCCCACTCCCCCACGGCGGTGTCCCAGGCCGCGCCGACCTCGTCGACCAGCGCGCGGACCTGCGCGGGGTCGGCCAGCAGCGAGAGGAACAGCGCCTTGCGCAGCCGGTGCACCTGGCCGTCCAGGGAGTGCACGGCGCCGTGCCCGAAGAGCGTGCTCCGGACCGGCTCGGGCAGCGCGCCCGCGCGCCGGACGTGCCGTTCGTCGTAGAAGAAGCGGACGGCCTCCGGTCCGTGCAGGACGACCGCGGGCCGCCCGGCCAGCCGGGCCCGGACCACCGGCCCGGGGTGGCGGCGGCGCAGGTCGGGGAGCCACGCGTAGCCGCGGGTCAGCAGTGAGAGGGAACTGTCCCACCAGGGGGCGCGTCGTCGGTCCATGGCCGTCGGCTGCCCCTGCCGGGAGATCGGAAACCGGCCGGGCCCCGGACGGACCACCCCCCGGAGCGCCCGGGCCGGGGCCCGGTCCGGGCACCCGGCCAGGGCGGTCGGTCCGGGTGTTCAGTCCGCGCGGTCGGCGAGCAGGTAGTCCGTGGTGCCGGTGAGGCGCAGCAGGCGCTCCAGGTGGGCGGGCCGGTGGTCGAGCAGCAGGCGGCGGCCGGCGGCGTCGACGTCCCGGCGGATCTGGAGCAGCGCGGACAGCCCCATGGAGTCGCACAGCGACATGCCGCCGCAGTCCAGCCGGACCACGTCGACCCGGGGGCGGGCGGCCAGGTGGCGGGCGACCGCCCGGACGAGTTCCCCGCAGCTCTCGTGGTCGAGTTCGCCGTCCACCGGGACGGTGGCCGTGCGGGTCGCGCCCGCGGCGGGCCGGGGCGGGGGGACGGGGTGGGCGTTCACGCGGGGGTCCCCGGGGTCGGCAGCGGGCACGGGTCGGCGGGCGCGGACGGCAGCGGGCACGGGTCGGCGGGCACGGACGGCAGCGGGCGCGGGTCGGCGGGCACGGGCGGCCGGGCGGCCGTCAGCGCGGCCGTCAGGGCGGCGACGCTGCGCGGCAGGTCGCGCAGCTGCTCGCGCAGGACGCCGAGCGCGAAGGCGAGCAGGGTGTCCGGGACGGCGCGGGCCAGCAGGATCTCCCTGGTCCAGCCGGTGAAGGCGGTGAAGAGCTCCGGGTCGCCGGTGTAGAGGGCGACGGACAGGTGCTCGACGATGTGGGACAGGTCCTCCAGGGTGTGGTCGCGCTGGAGCGGGGTGTAGGAGCGGACGGCGGGGTGCTCCCGTTCCAGGGCGGCCATCACGGCGCCGACCAGTTCGCGCCCGCTGCGGCCGACCAGGGTGTACTCCTGGTCGGCGAGGTGCGGGAGGGCGTCGACGGGCTGGTGCGGGGAGGCCGGCAGCGGCAGTCCGCGGGCCAGGCGCTCGGCGGCGGTCCGGGCGTCCGGGGCCCAGGCGTCGGCGCCCAGCAGCCGGGCGTGGCGGCCGTCGGGGCCGAACGCCGCGCCGCCCGCGATGACCGGCACCCCGGCGGCCTGGGCGGCCGTGATCGCGGCGTGCGCGGCGGGCAGCCGGGTGGACAGCGAGGCGGACAGCGCCAGCGCGTCGGGGGCGGTGCGGTGCAGGTGCGCGATCAGGTGCGGGGTGGGGCACTGGGCGCCCAGGTGGTCGACCCGCCAGCCGCGCAGCGTCAGCACCTCGGCCAGCAGCCGGGCGGGGAAGGCGTGCCACTCGCCGTCGACGCAGGCCACCGCGATCCGGCCGGGCCGCCGCGGTCCGGCGGCGGCGGCGAACGCCGGGTGGCCGGAGACCAGGGACACCACCCGGTCGTTGACGGCGGTGGCGGCGTGCTCCTGGATCACCGTGATCCGGTCGGCCGCCCACTCCCGCCCGATCCGGGCCTGGAGCGCGCCGATCACGTCGAGCAGCAGCGACTCCGGGTGCAGCCCCCGCTCCAGGGCCCCGGTCGTGAGCGCGGCGGCCCCGGCCTGGTCGCCGCCGATGACGACCTCCCACAGCTCCTCGACCAGTTCCTCGGGCCGGGGGGCCGCGGCGCGGGGACGGGCGGGGGCCGGAAACGGGCGCCGGCCGTGGGTGAGCGTGTCGCCCGGAATGTCGGTGCTCATGCGTCGTCCCCCCGGCGTGCGCCGACCACCGGCAGGTGGCCGGGCGGGGGCGCGGCGATGACCATGATCGCCATGTCGTCGTGCCGGCCCTCGCGGAGCCACTGGGCGATGAGCATCTGGACCCGTTCCACGATCGCTTCCGCGGGCATGCCCGCGCACTGTCCGAGCGCTTGGCGCAGCCGGTGGTCGCCGAACTGCTCCTGGCCGGTGGGCCCGCCCTTGGCCTCGGTGATCCCGTCGCTGTACAGGACGCACGCCTCGCCGGGGTCGAGCAGCACGGTGTCGGTGTGGGTGGTGGCCTCCGGCAGGACGCCGACGATGCTGCCCAGGGTAGTGGACTCGGTGACCCGGCCGTCGGCCCGGACCACCATCGGCGCGGGGTGCCCGGCGGCCGACAGCCGGACCCGGACCCGGTCCTGCTCGCGGCGGACCGAGGCCAGCACCAGGCTGACGAAGCGGGTGTGGTGGGAGGTGAGCAGCGCCCGGTTGAGCAGGTGCAGGACCCGCTGGTGGTCGTCGGCCAGCGGCAGCAGCGCGTGCAGCGTGTTGCGCACCTTGCCGGTCATGACGGCGGCCTCCAGGCCCTTGCCGCTGACGTCGCCGAGCAGGGCGAGCGTCTCGCCGTCGGGGTCGGCCGCGGGGTGGACGTCGTAGAAGTCGCCGCCGATCCGGTCCCGGTCGACCGAGGCCCGGTAGCCGCCGGCGAAGTCCACCCCGTTGAGGTGTTCGAGCCGCGGCGGGAGCAGTTCGCGCATCAGCAGGTCGGTGACGGCGGCCTGCTCGGAGTACATGACGGCGGCGGAGACGGCGGCCCCGGCCCGGGCGGCGAACATCCGGGCGAAGACCTCCTCGTCGACGGGGAACGGGCCGCCGCCCGCCGCCCGCAGCAGCACCAGCGCCCCCGCCGGGACGCCGTGCCCGGGCAGCGGGGTGACCAGCACCGAGCCGACCCGGCCGAAACCGGCGGGCACCAGCCACCGCGGCGTGGTGTCCGGGTCGATCCACCGCGAGGGCACCGGCGGGAACCCCTGGAGCGCCTCGGCCAGCCCGGGGACCTCGGCCGGGTCGGCCCGCACCTGGACGTGCGCCGGGTCGCCGCCGCGCAGGCAGGTCACGAAGCGCAGCGTCCGGCCGGAGCCGGGGGCGACCACCACGGCGGCGTCGGCGAGGTGCAGCGCGGCCTGGCGGACCGCCGCCTCCAGGATCCGGTCGACGTTCAGCGAGGACAGCAGCAGTCCGGACAGGCGGGTCAGCAGCTCCCAGTCGTGGGAGCCGCTTCCGGCGGCGGGCGGGAGCAGGGCCGGTCCGCCCTCCGGGACGACGAACCACCACACGGCGCTGCCGTCCGGGCGGGGCGAGGGGTGCGCCTCGACCGGTCCGGCTACCGGGTCGGTGTGCCGGACGGCCGCCGGGCGGGTGCCGTCGGCGGGCAGGTCCAGGTGGGCCCGGCGCAGCCAGGGCGGCACCACGCCGGCCGGGGCGCCGACCACCGGCGCGCCGGGCAGCGGGTCGCTGTCCGCCGGGCCGCTGTCCGCCGGGGCGGCCAGCAGGCGGCGGGCGCTGTCGCTGGCGTGCAGCAGCGCGCCGTCCGGGCCGAGCACCGCCACCGGGTACGGGGAGCCGGCCAGGAACTCCCAGCCGGTGGTCGCCGTGGGAGAAGTCGGAAATGCCATCGTCCGGGCCCTGACGGACCCTCACCTCGCATTCGGTTTCCGCCGGCCCAGGAGCCCGGTGGGGCGCGCTGCGGACGGCGGGTTTGGCGCGTCCTGCCGGGGTCCTGCACATGCGTCCGGCGGGCCGCACCCGAACCGCCATGCTACTGCGGCCCGGTGCGGGCGGAGCGGCCGTCACCCGCCGGGGCCGGGACCACTACCATGCCGGACATGACCGATCACACCCACGGTGCCGCCGGGGCGGACCCGACGGACGTCGAGACGGTGCGGGCGCGGGGCGAACTGGACTGGGAGGACGCCCAGGAGTTCGTCCGGCGGTTGACGACCGCGCTCGAACGCTCCCCCCGGCTGCTGGTGGTCGACCTCGCCGAGGTCACCTTCGCCGACTCCTCCGTGCTGCACGGCCTGCTGATCGCCCACGGCCGGATGGCGGACGCCGGCGGGCGGCTGGTGCTGGCCGGGCCGCTGCGGGAACCGGTCCGCCGGCTGCTCGACCTGGCCGCCGCCACCGGGTACCTGCACCTCGCGGCGGACGCCGAGACGGCGGTGCGGAGCGCGTCCGGGACGAGCGTCACCCGTTCGCCGCGCACTCCACCGGTGTGATCAACGCATCGTCCGGGCAGCCGGATCACTGAAGCACCGTTCCCGCCCCGTTCGATTCGAGGTCACCCGATGTCCCGTGCCGAGACCGACCCGACACGGCGGCGCCCCCCGACGATCCACCGCCCCCGCCCCGGCCCCCGCCTCCCGGTGCGCACCGCGGCCGAGGCCCGGGCCGCCGTCACCGAAGCGCTCGCCGGGTACTGCGCGGCCGGGGACCGCCTGCACGGCGACGCCTGTCTCGCCGTCACCGAGCTGGTCACCAACGCGATCCGGCACGCCGGCGGGGTGACCGGGTTCGCCGTCCGGACCGGCGGCGACGGGCGGACCCTGACGATCGACGTCGAGGACGCCGCCGACACCCGCCCGCACGGCGACGCCGCCAACCTCCAGGACCCCACCCGCCTGGGCGGCCGGGGCTGGCCCCTGGTCCAACTGATCTCCACCCGCTGGGAGATCCACCCGCTGCCCGGCGGCGGCAAGCTCATCCGCGTCACCCTGAGCGCCTGACGGACCGCGGGCCGGGGCCGGGGCCCGGCGGATTTCCCCCGAACGAGTGAACCGCCGAGCCGTCGAACCGCCGACCGGGCACCCCGCGCCCGGACAGGACGAAGCCGCCCGGCGCGGCGCGGCCGACGGGGCGGTGGCAGTGAACCAGGGGCGGTGACCGGTGGCGGTGACCGGTGGCGGCGTCAGGCCAGCAGCCGGGCCAGCCCGAGGTCGAGGTCGAGGTGGGCGGACTCGGTGCCGGGGGGCACCTCGGCGAAGGTGTCGACGAGGAAGGCCGCGACCGTGTCGGCGGGGATGCTGATCAGCGCCCGTTCGCCCCGGGCGCCCAGCGTGATCAGCACCCGGCCGTCCACGCCGGGGGCGATCCGGACGTCGCCCTCGCCGCTGGGGGCGCGGCGGCCCTCGGCGAGCAGTTCGCGGCCGAACCACCAGACGACGTCCTCGTCGCCGGGGTGCTGCGGCGGGAAGGCCAGCCCGACGCCGTAGGGCAGCGCGGGGTCGAAGCGCAGCTGGCCGGTGACCGGGACGTGGGGGTAGGGGCTCTCCGGGAGGGTGACGGAGATCGGCCTGGACACGGCGGCGGACATGCGGGTCCCCATTCCTGTTCGTGCTGGCGTACCGGTGGCGTGCCTGCGGGAGCGACCCGGTCCCGGGAGGGGCCGGGCGGCCGGGCGACGCCAGCCCGGGTACCCCCGGCGGGACGGGCCACGCGAACGATGCGAAAACGTTACCGCCGCCCCGGCGGGTTTCCGTTCCGCCGGGCCGGGCAGCCGGAGGGGCGGCCGGTGTCCGCCGGCCGCCCCCGACGTGGAGAGGACCCGACGATGGACATCGCCACCGGCAGCCCGCTGGACGGGCCCGACCGCGACACGGCCGGGGAGGCGCTCCAGGGCGCCCTGGTCGACCTCGTGGACCTGTCCCTGGTCGGCAAACAGGCGCACTGGAACCTGTACGGCCCCCGCTTCCGCTCGGTCCACCTCCACCTCGACGAGGTGGTGGCGACCGCCCGCGACTTCGCCGACCAGGTGGCGGAGCGGGCGGCGGCGATCGGCGTCAGCCCGGACGGGCGGGCCGCGACCGTCGCGGCCGGCGGCCTGCCCGGGGTGCCCTCCGGCTGGCAGGCCGACACCGAGGTGGTGGAGCAGCTGGTGGGGGCGCTCTCCGGGGTGGTCGCCCGGATGCGCGAGCGGATCGCCAAGACCGGCGAGGCCGACCCCGTCACCCAGGACCTGCTGATCACGGTGACCGCGGCGCTGGAGAAGCACGCCTGGATGTTCCGGGCCGAACACGTGCACCGGCCCTGACCTCCGGCGCGGCCCGCTCCGACCCCGTCCGGGGGCCGCGGGAAAAACTTTCCGGCTCTCCCCTGCATACTTCACACTGGCCGGGACATACGGCACGCGGTGACCCGGCCGACCCCGGCCGGGCTCGCCGCGTGCCGTCGTACGGCGGACGGGGCCCCCGATCAGCGGGGGCCTTGATGAGCGAGGAGAACGCCTGATGGCGGTGGAGCATGCGTCCGAACGGCTCGTCGAGCTGCTGACCCGGGACGATGCGGTGCAGGGACAGTGGGTGTCGGCCGTGGCCGCGTCACTGGGCAGCCGGATCAGCCGGGCCGAGTTGGAGCGCGAGCTGACCGACCTCCACCAGGCCCTGGTCCAGGCCCTGGGCAAGGGCGGCCTGGACTGGCAGGACGAGTCGTACTCGGAGGTGCGCGCCCTGCTGGTGGAGCTCTCCCGCAGCCGGGCCCGGTACGGTTTCACGCCCACCGAGACGGCCGTCAGCGTCTTCGCCGGGAAGGACGTGCTGGAGCCCACCACGGCCAGCACCGCCGAGGACATCACGGCCTACCTCCAGCTGGCCCGGCTGCTCGACGCGCTCGGCCTGTTCACCATCGAGACGTACGCCCGCACCCGGGAGGAGATCATCAGCGCGCAGGCCGAGCAGCTGCTCGAACTGTCCACGCCGGTGGTCAAGCTGTGGGAGAACGTGGTCGCGGTGCCGCTGGTCGGCACCCTGGACTCGGCCCGCACCCAGGTGGTGATGGAGAAACTGCTGCAGAGCCTGGTGGACTCCGGGTCCGAGCACGCGATCATCGACATCACCGGCGTGCCCGCGGTGGACACCGAGGTCGCCCAGCACCTGCTGAAGACCGTGGTCGCCGCC
Source organism: Kitasatospora sp. SolWspMP-SS2h (assembly GCF_003259315.1). Lineage (GTDB taxonomy): Bacteria > Actinomycetota > Actinomycetes > Streptomycetales > Streptomycetaceae > Kitasatospora > Kitasatospora fiedleri. Next base: position 191,230 of record NZ_QLLT01000003.1, read on the forward strand.
CGGCTGATGGGCGCCGAGTGCACCATCTCCGGCATCCGCCCGCAGATCGCCCAGACCCTGGTCGCGCTCGGCGTGCAGTTCGGCGACATCGTCACCAAGGCCACCCTGCAGGACGCGCTGCGCCACGTCCTGCAGCTCAGCGGCGGCCAGGTCCCGTCGGGCGGCACCCGGTGAGCGAGCGCGTCCCCGTCCTGAAGATCGGCCAGGTCCTGCTGGTCTCCATCCAGGTCGACCTGGAGGACCAGATCGTCCTGGACCTCCAGGACGACCTGGCCGAGCGGATCGTCGCCACCGGCGCGAACGGCGTGGTCATCGACATCACCGCGCTGGAGATCGTCGACTCCTTCGTCGGCCGGATGCTCGCCAACACCGCCGCCATCTCGCGCATGCTGGACGCCGAGACGGTGGTGGTCGGCATGCGCCCGGCGGTGGCGATCACCCTGGTCGAGCTGGGGCTCTCGCTGGGCGGGGTGCGCACCGCGCTCACCCTGGAGAAGGGCCTGGCCCTGCTGGAACGCGACCGTACCGCGCGTACGGCCCGCCCGTGACCGGCCCCGGGGCGGTGGAGGACGAGCAGGCCGTGCCGATCGGGTCCAACGACGACGTGGTCCGGGCCCGGCAGACCGTCCGGACGTACGCCCAGCAGTGCGGCCTGTCGCTGGTCGACCAGACCAAGCTGGTCACCGCCGCCAGCGAGCTGGCCCGCAACACCCTGGTCTACGGCGGCGGCGGCTCGATGCGCTGCGCCGTCGTGCGCAACGGCACCCGGACGGGCGTGCACGCCGTGTTCGAGGACAGCGGCCCCGGCATCCCCGACCTGGACCTCGCGCTCACCGACGGCTGGACCTCCGGCAACGGCATGGGCCTGGGCCTGAGCGGGGCGCGCCGGCTGGTCGACGAGTTCGAGCTGCACAGCGAGCCGGGTGCCGGGACGAGGGTCGCGGTGACCAAGTGGGCCCGGTGACGCCCGCCCTGGCCGTGTGCGAGGACACCGTGTGGTTCCGGCACTCGGACTCGCTGCCCGCCGCCGCCCGCGGCGCGGCCCGGCAGCTCGCCCACCGGATCGGGCTGCTGCCCGAGCGGGTCGGCGAGGTGGCGCTCGCCGTCAGCGAGGCCGCCACCAACCTGCGCCGGCACGCCGTGGACGGGGCGATGGTGCTGCGCGTGGTGCGCACCGACACCGAGGCGGCGCTGGAGTTCCTCACCATCGACAGCGGGCCGGGGATGGCGGACGTGCCCGCGGCGCTGGCCGACGGCTACTCCTCCGGTCCGACCCTGGGCATCGGCCTGGGCGCGATCTCCCGGCTCGCCGACGCCTTCGACCTGCACTCGCTGCCCGGCCGCGGGACGGTGATGACCGCCCGGTTCTGGAACCGCACCCCGGCGGGGCGGGCCGCCGCCGCGACCGAGCCGGTCGCCGCCGGGCTGACCCGGCCGATGAGCGGGCAGGAGCTGTGCGGGGACGCCTGGGCGGTGCGCGCGGTCGGCGCGGGCCCGTCGGCGGCCCCGGCCGTCCCGGCGGCGGCCGAGCCGCCGGGGGCCGGCTCCGCCGCGGCGGCCCGGCTGGACTGGTCGGTGCTGACCAACCGGGCGCCGCGCGCCCACAGCGCCGCCGCCCCGGAGCGGGCCGGCGCCACCGGCGCGTTCCTGCTGATGTTCTGCGACGGCCTGGGCCACGGCGCGCTGGCCGCCCGGGCCGCCTCGGACGCCGTCGCGGCCTTCCACCGCGGTTCCGCGCACCGGCCCGAGCAGGTGCTGGCCGACCTGCACCGGGTGCTGCGCGGCGGGCGCGGCGGGGCGGTCGCGGTCGCCCTGGTCGAGCCCGCCGAGGCCCGGGTGACGCTCTGCGGGGCGGGCAACGTCAGCGCCTTCGTGGTGGACACCGCCACCGGGAACCGCCGTTCGCTGCCCTCCGCCCCCGGCATCGTCGGGCACCAGCTGCCCGCGCCGCACCCCGTCCGGCAGGGCCTGCCGCCCGGCAGCGCGGTGGTGCTGCACTCGGACGGCCTGACCGACCGCTGGAGGGCCGCCGACGTCCCCGGGATCTTCTCCCACCTGCCCGTCACCGCCGCGGCCCTGCTGCTGCGCGAGGCGGGGGTGCGCCGGGACGACGCGGGCGTGGTGGTCGCGAAGGGCGCCTGGTGAGCGCGCGCCCCGGCCCCTCCGCCGAGCACGCGGCGGAGGTTCCGCCCGTCCACCTGGAGAGCACGCCCTTGGGTACCGTGCAGGACACCTTCGCGCTGCGCCGCAGCGCCCGCGCCGTCGCCGACCTGCTCGGCGCGGACGGCCAGGACGCCGTCCGGCTGGCCACCGCGCTGAGCGAACTCGGCCGCGGCCTGTTCGGCGCCGACCGGCTGGCCGCCGCGTTCGACCTCCGGCCGGGGCCGCCGGCCGTGCTGCGGGTCACCCTGACCTGGCAGGGCGGGCACCGGCTGCCCGAGGAGGCGCTGGAGGCGTCCGGCCGGCTGCTGCCCACCCACCAGGAGCGCACCGGGGACGGCGGCCTGGTCCGGGTCGAGCAGCGGCTCGGTCCCCTCCCCGGCACCGTCCCGGAGCTGGCCGGCCGGATCCGCGACCTGCTCGCCGCGCACACCGGCCCCAGCGCCCTGGAGGACTCCCGGGCGCAGACCCGCGACCTGATCGCCGCGCTGGAGCACACCCGGGCCCAGCGCGAGGAACTGCGCCGTCTGAACAGCGAGTTGGAGGAGACCAACCGGGGCGTCCTGGCGCTGTACTCGGAGCTGTCCGAGGAGCTGGAGGAGACCAACCGGGGCGTGGTCGCGCTGTACGCCGAACTCGACGAGAAGTCGCAGCAGCTGCGCGAGGCGAGCGAGGCCAAGAGCCGGTTCTGGGCGAACGTCAGCCACGAGCTGCGCACGCCCGTCAACGCGGTGGTGGGCCTGGCCGAGCTGCTGCGCGCGGACGCCGACGCCCCGGCCGAGGAGCGGGCCCACCAGCTGTCGCTGATCGCCGACTCCGGCCGCACCCTGCTCGCCCTGGTGGACGAGCTGCTGGACGTCGCGAAGGCGGAGTCCGGCACCCTCGACCCGCAGTGGGCGCCGCTGGACCTGCGCGCCGTCCTGGCCCACCTGGACGGCACCCTGCGCGGCCTGGCCCGCCCCGGCGTCGCGCTGCGGATCGGCCCGGCGCCCGCCGGGCCGGAGGCGCTGCTGGGCGACGAGACGATGCTGGTGCGGATCCTGCGCAACCTGCTGTCCAACGCGCTGAAGTTCACCGAGCGCGGGTCGGTGGAGCTGGCCACCCGGGTCGAGGACGGCCCGGACGGCGGCCCGGTCCTGGTGCTGACCGTCACCGACACCGGCATCGGCATCCCGGCCGACCAGCAGGAGCGGGTCTTCGAGGAGTTCTACCAGGTCCGGGGCCCGCACCAGCGCGGCCGCCGGGGCACCGGCCTGGGCCTGCCGTACGCCCGGCGGCTGACCGAGATCCTCGGCGGCACGCTGCGCCTGGACAGCGAGCCGGGCCGGGGCACCGCGATCACCGTCCGGCTGCCCGCGCACCCCGCGCCGCCGGCCGACACCCGGTGGGCGGTGCTGGTCGCGGTCGACGACGACGCGGTGTTCCGGGGCGTGCTGCGCCCGCTGCTGGACGAGATCGCCGACCGGGTGGTGGAGGCGCACGACGGCGCCGCCGCGCTCGCCGCCGTCCGCGACGCCCGGCCGGACGGGATCGTCCTCGACCTGCACCTGGGCGAGGTCGACGGCTACCAGGTGCTCGCCGACCTGCGGGCCGACCCGGAGCTGCGGCAGGTCCCGGTGGTCATCCTCACCTCCGCCTCGCTCACCGCCGCCGACCGGGCCCGGCTGGCGCACGCCCGCGCCGTGCTGCCCAAGTCCGGCCTGAGCGCCGCGCGGATCGCCGCCGCCCTGTCCGCCCCCCGCGCCGCCGCGCCGCGGCGACCGCTGCCGCCCGAGGACGGATCGTGACCAGCACCAGCCCCGACGCCGGACCCGCCACCGTCCTGGTGCTCGACGACAACGACACCACCCGGTACATCGTCGGGAGCTGGCTGCGCCGCTCCGGGCACACCGTCGTCGAGGCGGTCGACGGCACCCAGGCCCTCGCCCTGCTGGAGCGCACCCCCACCGCCGAGCTGCCCGAGATCGCCGTGGTGGACATCAGCCTGCCCGACATGACCGGCTTCGAGGTGTGCGAGCGGATCAAGCGGGTGCCGCGCACCTCGGCGCTGCCGGTCGTGCACATCTCCGCCACCGCGATCGAGGCCAGCGACCGCACCCAGGGGCTGCACCGCGGCGCCGACGCCTACCTGACCGAGCCGATCGACTCGGCCGAGCTCCAGGCCACCGTCACCGCCGTGCTGCGCTACACCCGGGCCCGCCGGCGCGCCGAGCGGCTGGCCGCCCGGGTCGCCGCCCTGCACCGCAGCACCCTCGCCCTGTACGGCGCCGCCGACCCGGACGCCCTGGTCACCTCGGCCGTGCTCGGCGCGGTCCGGCTGGGCGCCGCCCGGGCCACCGCGATCGCCCTCGGGCCGGACCGCGACACCCTGCACCTGGCCCACCACGACCCGGCGCTGCCCGAGGACGGCCCGGTGCGGCTGCTGGCGGCCCCGCCCGTCCTGCTCGACGTGCTCGCCCACCACACCCTGGGCGACGCCACCGGCACCGACACCGCCCTGCTGGACGCCGCGGAGTGGGGCGCCGTGCTGGCCGACCACGGCCTGGACGGCGCGGGCCTCCCGGCCGGGCCGGTCGCCCTGGTGGTGGCCCGCACCAAACCCGGTCGTCCGCTGCTCGCCGTGGTCGCCGACCGGGACGCGGTCGCCGACCGGGACGAGCGCGGCCTGCTCCCCCAGCTCACCCAGGCCGCCGCGCTCGCCCTGGAGGCCCAGCGCAGCCAGGCCGAGGAGCACGCCCTGGCGCTGACCCTGCAGCGCAGCTTCCTGCCCAGCCGGCTGCCCGCCGTCCCGGGCGTCGAGCTCGCCGTCCGGTACGAGCCCGCCTCGGCCCGCAGCGAGATCGGCGGCGACTTCTACGAGGCCATCGACACCCCCGACGGCCTGCTGCTGGCGATCGGCGACGTGGCCGGCCACTCGCTGGAGGCCGCCATGGCGATGGGCGAGCTGCGCCACGCGCTGCGCGCCTACGCCATCGAGGGCCACGACCCGCGGACCCTGCTGCACCGGCTGGACGCGCTGATGACCAGGCTGCGTCCCGGCCTGACCGCGACGGTGTGCCTGGTGCTGATCGCGCCCGACCGCCGGCGCATCGAGGTCGCCAACGCGGGCCACCTGCCGCCGCTGCTGCGGCTGCCGGACGGCTCGACCCGCTACCTGACCGAGCACGGCATCCTGCTCGGCCTGAACGTCCCGCAGCCGCCGACCGTCGAGTACGCGGTCGAGCCCGGCAGCACCCTGCTGCTGGTCACCGACGGCCTGATCGAAGTGCCCGGCGAGCACCTCCAGGCCGGCCTGGACGCCCTGCGGGACGCCTTCGCCGGCGCGCCGCCGGAGCTGGACCGGGCGGGCGACCTGCTGCTGTCCTCGTTCGCCCGGGCCCAGACCGACGACGTGGCCCTGCTCGTCGCCCGGCTCGACTGACCGCGTCCCGGCCGCCGCCGGGCCGCCCCGGCTCCCGCCGGCTCCCACCCGTTCCCGCCCGCTCCCCGTCCACCCGGAAGCCCCCTGCACCGTACGGAGCCCCCGTGCCCGAGTACGACCTGACCATCGAGGTCCGCACCCATCCCGTGGGGGCGACCGTCGTCGCGCTCGCGGGCGAGCTCGACTACCACACCGCGCCGCGCCTGCACCGGGCGGTGGAGCGGACCTCCGAGGCGCTGCCGCTGGTCCTGGACCTCGCGCTGCTGAGGTTCTGCGACTCGCTCGGCGTGGCCGAGCTGCTGTTCGCGTTCCGCCGCACCCGGGCGGCGGGCACCTCGCTCGCCCTGGTCGGCACCAGTGCCGACGTCGGGCGGCTGCTCACCATGACCGGCGTGGACCGGCTGCTGCCGAACCACGACACGGTCGACGCCGCCGTCGGCGCGCTCCGCCCGGGCGGCTGAGCCCCCGCCCCGGTCAGCCCTCGGGGCGGGCCGGGCCGCCCGCGGCCAGCTCCGGCTCCAGCCCCTCGCTGAGCGGCGGCGGGACCGGACGGCCGGTGTCGCGCCGCCAGCCCTCGAACGCCCAGGCGGTGGCGGCGACCAGGGCCACCCCGAGCAGCCAGCCGCCGAGCACGTCGCTGACCCAGTGCACCCCGAGCGCGACCCGGGTGAACCCCACCCCCAGCACGCTCAGCCCGGCCGCCGCCCGGGCCGCCCGCCGCCACCCCGGGCGCAGCGCCGGGGAGGACACGAGCAGCAGCACCGTGCAGCAGGTCGCCGCGGTCATCGCGTGCCCGGACGGGAACGAGAAGCCGGGCGCGTGCGCGACCGGATCGGGCAGCGACGGGCGGGCCCGGGCCACCGCCGCCTTCACCGCCCAGCCGATCAGCCCGGAGGCGGTCGTGGTGGCGGCGGCCCACACCGCCAGCCGCCAGGCCCGCCGCCACAGCAGCCAGCCGACGGCCGCCGCGACCAGCAGCCGCATCGTCAGCGGGTCCCACACCCCGTTGCTGAGGGCGCGCAGCACCGAGAGCACGGCCGGATGGTCGCGCACGACGGCGTGCAGCCGCTGCGCCGCGCCCGCGTCGAGCCGGTGCAGCGGCCCCCAGTGCGCCTCGATCAGCACCAGCAGCAGCGCGGTCGGCACCGCGGCCACTGCGGACGCGCCGACGGCGGCGAGCAGCCGCTCGCCCAGGCGCAGGTCGGCGTCGCGCAGCTTGCGGTGGAGGAGGGTGGGGCGGCGGATCACTACTGCGTCCTCTCGGGGCCGACGGGCGGGGCGGGCGACGGGTCGGCGTCGGGGTCGGGGGTGGGAGCGGGGACGGGGGCGGGCGACGGGTCGGCGGTCCGCGGTTCGGCGGCCGGCGACTCGGCGGCCAGCGGGTCGGGCAGGACCGGGCCGGGCCGGCCGGTGCGGTCGGCCTCCAGCTGGGCGGCGAAGGAGAGGCCGAGGAACAGTGCGATCGCCGTCAGGTACGCCCACACCAGCAGCGAGAACACCGCGCTGAGCGGGCCGTAGACGGCGTCGAAGGAGCCGCTCAGGCGCAGGTAGAGGCTGAGCAGCCAGGTCGCCGCCAGCCAGAGCACCAGGTGGACGCCCGCGCCGAACGCCAGCCAGCTGTAGCCGGGCTGGCGGCGGCGGGGGGCCCGGCGGAAGATCACGGCCGCCGCGGCGAGGGTGAGCACCACGCCGACCGGCCAGCGCAGCAGGGTCCAGGCGGCGGCGGTGCCCGGGCCCAGGCCGAAGACCTCGTCCGCGGCGGCGGCGACCTGCGGCCCGGCCACCAGGACCAGGAAGCCGACGCCCAGCGGCAGGCCCGCGCCCGCCGCCATCAGCAGGCTGCGCCCGTACTTGCGGTCGAACGGCCGGTCCCGTTCGATGCCGTAGATCCGGTTCGCCCCGCGTTCGATCTGGGACATCGCGGTCACCAGGTTGGCCACCGCGAACAGCGCGCCGAACCAGAGCGCGACGGTGCCGCCGTCGCGGTGCCGGCTGCGGTCGAGTACCTCGCTGACCAGGCCCGCGCTGGACGCCGGGACCATCCGCTGGATGCTCGCCGCGACCAGCTGTCCGACCGGCCCGCCGTGCAGCGAGGAGGCCAGTCCGACCACCGCGATCGCGAACGGCACCAGGGCCAGCACCACCTGGAAGGCCAGCGCCCGGGCGTGGCTGAACCCGTCCGCGTACCGGAACCGCACGAAGGCGTCCCGGGCGAGCGGCCACCAGGACTGCCGGCGCAAGGCCACCACGGCCTCGTCCGCGGAGAGGTGCTCCCGGCCGGGCCTGACCCGGCTGGCCGTGCCCATCAGGCCACTTCCCGCCGGGCGGCGAGGGCGCCCGCCGCCGGGTGGACGGGGGCCGCGAGGGCGGCCGTCCCGGGGGCGGTCTCCGGGGCGGCGGCGGGGACGCGGACCAGCAGGGCGTCCGGCCGGACGGTCAGGGTGAGGGTGCGGCCGTCGCCCACCGGGTCGCCGTCGCACTCGCGCGGCTGGGCGCGCTCGGCGGTGAGGGCGATGCGGCGGCCCCGGAAGTGTTCGAGCGGGGCGGCCGGGCCGGGGCGGTGGGCGCCGGTGAGCAGGGCGTGCACGGCCCGCCCCCAGCCGCTCGGCCCGTGCGGCTGGACCAGGACCAGGTCGAGCAGCCCGTCGTCGGGCTCGGCGTCGGGCAGCAGCCGGACGCCGCCCTGGAGGGAGCCGACGTTGCCGACGACGGCGCCCCGCACCTGGCGGCGCACCGGCTCGGCGTCGTCCACGGCGACGGTCAGGGTGAAGTGCCGGTCGCCCAGGTGCCGGGCGGCGGCGAGCACGTAGGCGGGCCAGCCGAGGCGGCGCTTGAGGGTGCGGCCGGTGTCGGCCATCACGGCGGCGTCCAGTCCCATCCCGGCCATGGTCGCGGCGGCGCGGGCGGGCAGGTCGTCGCCCTCGGCCCGCATCAGGTCGATCGGGCGGGTGCGGCCGGCCAGGGCGGCGTCCAGCGCGGCCTCGGGGTCGGTCGGCAGGCCGAGGTTGCGGGCCAGCAGGTTGCCGGTGCCGCAGGGGACGACCGCCAGGGTCGCGCCGGTGCCGGCCAGGACTTCGGCGCAGGCCGTCACGGTGCCGTCGCCGCCGCAGGCCGCCACCAGCCGGGCGCCGTCGGCGAGGGCCCGCCGGGCGGCGGCCCGGCCGCAGTCCTCGGCCTCGCCGGGCAGCAGCAGGGGCGGCCGGTGGCCGTGCGCGGTCAGCACGGCGGAGAGGCGGCGCAGCAGGGCGTCGTCCACCGAGAGCGGGTTGTAGACCAGCGCGACCCGCAGCGGGGCGTCGGGGGCCGGGGCGGCCGGGGCGGCCGGTGTCCGGCGGGCGGGCAGCGCGCGGTGCACCACCCACAGGGCGGCCGCACCGTTGAGCGCGCCGGCCAGCACGTCGGTGGGGTGGTGCATGCCCCGGTAGAGCCGGCTGGCCGCCACCAGGACCGGTACCGCCCAGGCCAGCGCGCACAGCACGACCCGCCACCGGCCGCGCAGCAGGTGCAGCGCGAGCAGGCCGAGGCCGCCGTACAGCGCGGTGGCCGCCCCGACGTGCCCGGACGGGAAGCTGGAGGTGGGCAGCGAGCCGTCCAGCCGGGCGACGTCCGGCCGGGCCCGGTCCACCACGTGGGCGGCGGTCACGAACAGCGTCGCCTGGAGCGCCACCGCGCCCGCGAGCAGCACCGCCGGGCGCCACCGGCGCCCGAGCAGCAGCAGGAGCGCGGCGACCGCCGTCACCGTCACGATCGCGGGGGTGAAGGCGAGCGCGGACAGCCAGGAGCTGGCCGTGGTCAGCGCGTCGGTGCGGTGCCCGGCCAGCCAGGAGACCAGCCCGTTCTCGCCCGGGTCCCACCAGCCCTGCGGCGGATGGGTGATCAGCAGGCCCACGGCCACCAGGGCCGTCAACTGGCCGACCACCGCGGCCAGTACCCCGAGCGGTGCGACCCGCCCCTGTGTCCTCGTCATGGGACCCGTGTCCCCCGGTCTGCGGTTTTCATCCCCGCTTTACATCCCCGACCGGTCCGACCAGGCGTCGATCGCCGCGCAGCGGGTAACCGAGCGCCCGCCACAGCACCGCCCCGGACGGAGGGACCCCATGACCACCGAGATCGCGCCCGAGCCCACCCCGGCACCCGCCGGGCCCGCGCTCGCGGCCGTCCCCGGACCTTCGCTCACCGCCGTCCCCGCGTCGCTACCCTCCGACCGCGGCCAGGTGCTGCGCCGCCGGCTGGAAGGGCTGCTGGGCATCGCCGCGACCGAGGGCAACCTGCTGACCCCGCTACGCAACGGCGACGAGATCTTCCCCGCCATGCTGGAGGCCGTCGACGGGGCGCGGCGGACGGTCGACCTGATGACCTTCGTCTACTGGCGCGGCGACATCGCCCGGACCTTCGCCCGGGCGCTGGCCCGCAAGGCCGCGGAGGGCGTCCGGGTGCGGCTGCTGCTGGACGGCTTCGGCAGCCGGCTGATCGAACCGGACCTGATCGAGCTGATGGAGGGGTGCGGCGTCCAGATCTCCTGGTTCCGGCGCCCGGTGCGGCTGTCGCCCTTCAAGCAGAACCACCGCTGCCACCGCAAGGTCCTGGTGGTGGACGGCCGGACGGCGTTCACCGGCGGCGTCGGGATCGCCGAGGAGTGGTGCGGCGACGCCCGGCACCCGGGCGAGTGGCGCGACACCCACGTCCGGGTGGTCGGGCCCGCCGTGGACGGCATCGCCGCCGCCTTCGCGCAGAACTGGGCCGAGTGCGCCCCCGGCACGCTGTACGACGCGGCGGACCGGTTCGAGGAGCACGAGCAGCCGGGCGACTCGGTGGTCCAGGTGGTGCGGGGTTCGGCCGCCGTCGGCTGGCAGGACCTGCAGACCCTGATGCGGGTGGTGATCTCCTCCGCCGAGCGGCGGCTGCGCCTGGCGACCGCGTACTTCGCGCCCGACGACTACTTCGTCGGCCTGCTCTGCGACGCGGCCCGCCGGGGCGTCGCGGTCGACCTGCTGGTGCCGGGGCGGCACACCGACAAGCGGGTGTGCCAGCTGGCGGGCGAGCGGCACTTCGGCCGGATGACCGCCGCCGGTGTCACGGTCTGGCGGTACGGGCCGACGATGATGCACGCCAAGGTGCTGACCGTGGACGGGACGGCGGCCGTGGTCGGCTCGGCGAACTTCAACCGGCGCTCGCTCGACCACGACGAGGAGGTGGTGCTGGCCGTGGTGGACCCGGAGTTCACCGCCGCCCTGGACCGGCACTTCGACGAGGACCTGACCCGCAGCGAGGCCGTCGTCCCGGAGCGCTGGCACCGCCGCGGCCCGGGCCGGCGGGCCCTGGAGGCGGCCACCGCCCCGATCCGGCACTTCCTCTGACGCCCCGGCCGGCCGACGGCGCCGAGTCGGCCGACGACGCCCGCGCGACGCCCGGAATCACGAACTCGCTTGCCGCGCAACCGGTTTGGAAAAATCCTGCCGGGCAAAGCGACGACCATGAGACGCATCACTTCGGTCATATCCGTTCTGGCCCACGCCGTTGCGGCCGTCCTGGTCATCTGGATCCTGCTGGACCTCTTCAAGGCCAACCAGGGGAACTCCGTCGTCAGTTGGTTCCACGACGCCGCCGACTGGCTGTCGGGCTGGTCCCGCGGCCTGTTCAACGTGTCGAACCACACCGGCCAGGTCCTGCTCGACTACGGCCTGCCCGCCCTGGTCTACGTCGTCCTCGGCAACCTCGTCACCCGCGCCCGCGCCCTCGACTGAACCGGCCCGCGGCGATCGTCAGAGCAGTGGAGCGCAGGAAGAGCGACGGAGGAGAACGGCACATGGAAGCGAACAAGCCCGAGGGCGGCTCGGTGGACCGGGTGACGACGGTCGCCGGCCGGGTGGGTTTCGTGGCCCGGGGCGTGGTGTACGCCCTGGTCGGAGTACTGGCGCTGCGGATCGCGTTCGGGTCCGGCGGCGAGGACGCCGACCGGCAGGGGGCCCTGCACCAGGTGGCGATGCGGCCGTTCGGCGAGGTGCTGCTGTGGGCACTGGCCGTCGGCTTCGTCGGGATGGCGCTGTGGCGGGCCTCGACGGCGGTGTTCGGCGAGGCCGGGCAGAAGAAGACCGGCTCCCGGCTGCTGTCGGCGGGTCGGGCCGTCTTCTACGCCTCGGTGGCCTGGGGAACGGCCTCGTACGCGGCGGGCTCCGGCGGCGGGTCCGACAGCGACTCCGCCTCCAAGGACTGGACGGCCACCGCGCTGGCCCAGCCCGGCGGGCGCTGGCTGGTGGGCGCCGTCGGCCTGGGGCTGGCCGCCGTGGGCACCGCCATCGCCGTGCGCGCCCTGCAGCGGCGCTTCCTGCGCAAGCTCGACACCTCGTCGATGAACCCGCGCACCCGCACCGCCGTGACCGGCACGGGCCTGTCCGGCAACGTGGCCCGCGGCAGCGTCTACGCCGCCGCCGGGGCCTTCGTCGTGGTGGCGGCCGTCCGCTTCGACGCGGACCGGGCCAAGGGCATGGACGACACCCTGCGCTCCTTCGCCTCCAGCGCGGCGGGCCCGTGGCTGCTCGCCGTGGTGGCCTGCGGCCTGGTCCTGTACGGCGTGTTCTCCTTCGCCTCCGCCCGCTGGCGGCGCTTCTGACCGTTGCCCATCCCGGGCAGGCCACGGGGCCCGGCGGTACGCAGGACGCGTACCGCCGGGCCCCGTCGTGTGTGGTGCCGGGCCGGTCGCGGCCGCTCAGGTCGCGACGGTGAGCGGGGGCTCCCAGCTGACGGTGGCGGGGTCGTCGGCGGCGTGGCGGGCGGCCCAGGTGAGCAGGGCGGTGCGGCAGGCGTGGTCGAGGTGGCGCAGGCCGGTCCAGTCGAGTTCGACGGCGCGGCCGACCGGGAGCGATTCCAGGGCGTCCAGCAGGCGCGGCAGGCGCAGGAAGGTGGCGTTGCCGCTGAGCCGCACCTTCAACGGCCCCCGGGCCCCGGTGCCGGTCCCGGCTTCGGCTCCGGCTTCAGTGTCGGTCCCGGCTTCGGTGTCGGTGTCGGTGTCGGTGAGGTCGATGTGCAGGTGGGAGGTCTGCCAGGCGCTCCGGGCCACCGCGAGGGCCACGCCGATCAGGACGCCCTCGAAGAGGGTGGTCAGCACGACGGCCCCGGTGGTGACGGCCAGCACCAGCAGTTCGCCGCGCTGGCCGCGCCACAGGGCGGCGGCCGGGCGCAGCGGGATCAGCTTGGCCCCGGCGTGGATCAGCACGCCGCCGAGCACCGCGAGCGGGATCAGCCCCAGGACGGCGGGCAGCAGCGCGGCGAACAGCAGCAGCCACAGCCCGTGCAGGACGCGGGACGCCTTGGTGCGGGCGCCCGCCTGGACGTTGGCGGCGCTGCGGACGATGACCGCGGTCATCGGGAGGGCGCCGAGCAGTCCGCACAGGGTGTTGCCGATGCCCTGGGCGGTGAGTTCGCGGTCGTAGTCGGTGCGCGGCCCGTGGTGCATCCGGTCGACGGCGGCGGCGCTGAACAGGCTCTCGGCGGAGGCGATCAGGGCGAACGCGAGGACGGTGCCGAGCCCGGCCGCGCCCGCGACCGCGGCGAAGCCGTCCGCGGTGGGGAGGGCGACCGCGCCGAGCAGGCCGTCCACCCGGACCCGGGGCACGTCCAGGCCGAACAGCGCGGTGGCCCCGGCGGCCAGGGCCACCGCGGCCAGCGGCGCGGGCACCGCCCGGACGGCGGCGGGCAGCTTCGGCCACACCACCAGCAGGGCGACCGTCGCGGCGCCCATCAGCAGGGCGGTGGTCGCGGCCCGGCCGGTGAACCAGTCGGCGGCCAGCGCGGGCAGGTGGAGGATCTTCCCGCCGCCGCTGCCGGGGGCGGTGCGCCCGGAGACGGCGTAGAGCTGGCCGAGGATCAGGATCAGTCCGATGCCGGCCAGCATGCCGTGCACGACGGACAGCGAGATCGCCCGGAACCAGCGGCCGGTGCGCAGCAGCCCCATGGCGATCTGGAGCAGGCCGGCGGCCAGCACGAGCACGCCGAGCGAGCCGAGGCCGAAGCGCTGGACGGCGTCGAAGACGAGGACGGTCAGGCCGGCCGCCGGGCCGCTGACCTGGAGGCTGCTGCCGGGCAGCAGGCCCACCACGAGGCCGCCGACGATGCCGGTGACCAGCCCGCGTTCGGCGGGCGCGCCGGAGGCGACGGCGATGCCGACGCAGAGCGGGACGGCGACCAGGAAGACCACCAGCGAGGCGGGCAGGTCCTGGCGCCAGTGCGCGAGCGCCCCGCGCAGGGCGGCGGCGCGGCCGGGGTCGGACAGGGCGGCGGCGCGGCCGGACGGCGAGGTGCGGCCGGGCGACGGGGTGCGGTCGGGGTCGGGGCCGGGCGGCGGGGTGCGGTGCGGAGTGGTGTTCACAGCGCTCGGGCCTCTCCGGTCGGAAGGACGCGGGCGTGGTGGTGCACGGACGGTCGCATCGGGGTTCTCCTTCCGCCCGCCCGGCGTCGGCCGGACGGGGGGTGCTGTCGGTGGGCAGCGGAGCGTGCCGACGGGTCGTCACAGCGACCGGGCGGCCCCGGGTTCGGGGGCGCGCCGGTGTCCGGACCGTCGCCGTCGGCTCGCGGGCCCGCTCAGCAGCGGAACACCTGGAGGCGCGCGAGCGCGGCCGGTCTGGACCCGCCGGCGGTCGTCGGGGCGGGGTGCGCGGGGGCGGTGGTGGGGTCGGGGGCGGTCTCCTCCCCCGGCCGGGCCGGGGGACGGGCGGGCGGGCCGCCGTTCACCCGGTGCCGGCCGGCGGACCGGCCTGCCGGGGCCGGGGCCTCCTGGTGGGGCGCGCCCTCCAGGTGCTCCTCCGCGACGGTCGCGGTCGCCGCGCGGGGTGCCCGGGCCTGGGCCGGGGGCCCGGCGGTGAGGACGGTGAGCACGGCCGCGAGGACGGCGGCCAGCAGCACGGCGAGGCAGCCGCCCCGCGCCCTCCCCCGTCCGGTCATCCCCGCCTCCCCCGGCGTCCGCCCGGCCCGGTCGCCGCGCGGTTCCAGCTTACGTACGGAACGTCACCGCGTAAGGGGTTTCGGAGATTCAACGGCGAGTAAAACCCGCTGGTAGAACGGAATATGACGATCCGTCGAACAGTTCGGACACGGACCCCGGTCCGCGCGGGCGCTCACCCTGCGTGGCACGCGGCGGCGCACACCGGCGCACGCACGCCGACGCGCCCCGGCGGTCCGCCCCGGCGGTGCGTGGCGTTCCGCCCGGGAGGCGGGCAGGCTGGACAGGTGCGGGGGCGGACGGGAGCGGAGGTGACGGGCGATGGGCCGTGACGAGCGGGACGCGGCCGGGGCCGTGGTGCTCGGGCTGCTGGAGGACTCCCACCGGGCCGGGCCCCGGGACCTGCCGGGGCTGCTCCAGGACGCGGCCCGGCGGCTCGGCCTCACCGGCGCCTGGCTCTACCTGGCCGACGTGCAGGAGAAGCACCTGACCGCGCTGCCCGTCCCGCCGGAGGACCCGCGGGCCACCGGGCCGGCCGGCCCCGGGCTGCTGGACGTCGACAACTCGCTGGCCGGCCGCGCCTACCGCACCGAGCGGGTCTGCACCGGCGGCGGGCCCGGCCCGGACGCGGTGGGCTGGGTCCCGGTCGTGGACGGCATCGGGCGCCTCGGCGTCCTCCAGGTGACCGCGCCCGTGCTGGACGGGGCCCGGCTCGCCGCCGGCGGGGCGCTGGCCACCGCGGCGGGCCTGCTGGTCGCCGGGCAGGCGCCGTTCAGCGACCAGCTGGTGCGCACCGGCCGGCGCCGGCCGATGACCCTCCAGGCCGAACTCGTCCGGGCGTTCCTGCCGCCCCGGACGATCGGCAGCCGCCTGGTCACCTCCAGCGCCGTGCTGGAGCCCGCCTACGACATCGGCGGCGACGCCTTCGACCACAACCTGGCCGGGAACCGCCTGCACCTGACCCTGGTCGACGCGATGGGCCACGACCTGGCCTCCGGCGGGTGCAGCGCCGTCGCCGTGGCCGCCTGCCGCTCCACCCGCCGGGCCGGCGGCACCCTCACTGACATCGCCGGGGCGATCGACGACGCGCTCACCCGGTGGATCCCGGACCGGCTGCTGACCTGCGTGATCGCCGACCTCGACCTGGTCACCGGAGTGCTGTCCTGGATCAACTGCGGCCACCCGACGCCCCTGCTGATCCGCCGGGGCCGGATCGTCGCCCGGGCCCTGGAGCGCCCCCCGCACCTGCCGCTCGGCCTCCCCGCCGGCCTGCCCCGCACCGCGCCCGCCGTCCACACCGCGCGGCTCGAACCCGGCGACCGCCTGCTGGTGCACTCCGACGGCGTGACGGAGGGCCGGGACGCGGCCGGGGCGCCGTTCGGCGAGGAGCGGCTGGTCGACGTGGTCTCCCGGGCGATGGCCGACGGCCTGCCCGCCCCCGAGGCGCTGCGCCGGCTGGTGCGGCGGCTCACCGCGCACCAGGGCGACCGGCTGCGGGACGACGCCACCGTCCTGCTGGTCGCCTGGCACCCCGGCGGCGCCTGAGCCGCCCCGCCCGCCTCCGGCGTCAGAGCCCCTCCAGCCGTCGGCGCGCCGGTCCCAGCGAGCGGCTGCGGGCGGCGGGCCGCCACGGGTCCGGGGCCAGCAGGCGTTCGGCGAGGGTGGCGGCGGTCCAGCGGCGCGGGGTGAGGGCGGGGTCGTCCAGTTCGTCCCAGCCCAGCGGGGTGGCGACCGGCGCGCCGGGCAGGGCGCGGACGGCGTAGGGGGTGACGGCGGTCTGGCCGTAGCCGTTGCGCTGGACGTCGAGGTAGAGCCGTCCCCGCCGGGCCGCCTTGCGGGCCTCGGTGGTGAGCAGGTCGGGGTGCCGCCGGGCCAGCAGGTCGGCCGCGTCCCGGGCGAAGGCCCGGACCTCGTCGAACGGGGCGCGGCGGTCGAGCCGGACCAGGACGTGCAGGCCGCGCGAGCCGGTGGTCATCAGGTCGGCGGGGAGGGCGAGTTCGTCCAGCAGGCCGCGCAGCGCGCGGGCGGCGGCCCGGACCGGTTCGAAGTCCTCGCCCGACGGGTCGAGGTCGAAGACCAGCAGGTCGGGGTGGTCGGGCCGGTCGGCCCGGGAGAGCCAGCGGTGCGGGGTGACGCAGGCCTGGCCGACCAGGTAGAGCAGGGTGGCCAGGTCGTCGCAGACCGGGTAGTCGACGGTGCCGCCCGCCTTGGGCAGCTCGCTGCGGTGGATCCACGCCGGGAAGTGCCCGGGGGTGTCCTTCTGCACGATCCGCGGGCCGTCGATGCCGTCGGGGTAGCGCTCCAGCATCAGCGGCCGGCCGCGCAGCTGCGGCAGGATGCGGCGGGCGACGCGGCGGTAGTGCGCGGCCAGGTCGGCCTTGGTGAGGCCGTCGGCCGGGAACAGTTCCTTGTCGGCCCGCCTGAGCTGGATGATCCGCCCGCTCGCCCGGATCTCGGCGGTGGTCATGGCGCACCCCGTTCCCGGCCCGCCGGGGGCGGGCCGTCCGTGCTCGCGCGGGCCCGGGCGCGGCGGTCCGCGACCGCCCCGGGCCGGGCCGGCGCCGGTGCGCCCGCGTCTACCCCGCCGGGGCGGGCCCGACACCCGCGGGGTCGGCGGCCCGGGTGTGGGGCGGGCCGGATCGGGCAGCCGCGCGGCGGAGGACGGACGGCCCCGGGCCGCGCGACAGCGGCACCGGGACGGCGGAGGAAGGTGAGCACGATGGCCAGACCGCTCTGGAAGGGAACGCTGACGTTCGGGCTGGTGAGCCTGCCGGTGGCGCTGTACCCGGCGACCGAGTCGCACGCGGTGCGCTTCCACCAGTTGCAGCGCGGCACCACCGACCGGATCCGCCAGCGGCGGGTGAACGAGCGCACCGGCGAGGAGGTGCCGTTCGAGGACGTCGTCAAGGGCTACGAGATCGCCGAGGGGCAGTACGTCGTCGTGGAGCCCGCCGAGCTGGAGGAGATCTCCCCGGGCCGCTCGCGCACCATCGAGATCAGCGGTTTCGCCGACCTGGCGGAGATCGACCCGGTCTTCTTCGACCGGACGTACTACCTCGGCCCCGGCGACCCGGGGACCGCGAAGGTCTACCAGCTCCTGGTCGAGGCGCTCGGCCACTCCGGCCGGGCCGGGATCGCCGTGTTCGCGATGCGCGGCAAGGAGTACCTGACCGCGGTCGACTCCGTCGACGGGCTGCTCGAACTGCGCACCATGCACTGGGCCGACGAGCTGCGCGACCCGCACCGGGAGGTCGCCGACCTGCCCGCCCGGCGCCGGGACTTCCACCGCACCGAGCTGGCCACCGCCGAGCAGCTCATCGACATGCTCGCCGTCGACTGGGACCCGGAGGACTACCACGACAGCTACGAGGAGCAGGTCAGGGCGCTGGTCGAGGCCAAGGCGGCGGGCCGGGAGATCGCCCTGTCCGCGGGCGCGCAGCCCGCGCCCACCGACCTCTCCGAGCTGATGGACGTCCTGCGCCGCAGCCTGGACGAGGCCCGCGCGAAGGCGGGCGGCACCCCCCGGAAGGGTGCCGGGGGCCGCGCCCCGGCCCGCGGCGGCGGCGGGGGCGGCGGGGGCGGCGGCCGGGCGAAGGCGGCGCGGCCGGTGCGGGCGGTACGGGCGGCGGAACCGGCGAAGACCGGGAGACCGACGAAGGCCCGGAAACCGGCGGAAGCCCGGAAACCGGCGGAGGCGACGGCACCGGAGCGGGACGGCACGCCGGGGAAGGCCGCGGCGGTGGAGGACCTCGCCTCGCTCAGCAAGGCCGAGCTCTACCGGCGGGCCGCCGCGCTCGGGGTCCCGCACCGGTCCACCATGACGCGCGAGCAGCTCCAGTACGCGCTCAGGGCCGCCGCCCGCCCCCGCCGGAACCTGAAGCGGGCCTCCTGAGCGGAGGCGGACCCCGGGGCCTCCCCGCTGGGCCGTTCGGGGTGACCTGCCGGTATCCGGGCCGGCCGGGCGTTCATCCCGGTTCGTCCGGGTAGACGCCCGGCGGCGCGGGTCCGCACGGGCGGGTCCGCCGGAGCGAGAAGGAGCAGACCATGCAGGTCACGGCGGTCGATACGGTACTGGCGGCGGAGTCGAGCGGCCCGTCCCTCCTGGTGGTGGTCATTCCGGCGGTGATCATCGTGGGCCTGCTGATCGGCGCCTTCGTCTGGGGCAGCCGCCGGCGGAACCGCGAGCGTCCCCCGGCGTCCCCCGGCCCGGCCGCCGGGCGGGCCGACTCCTGGAGCACCCCGCAGGACGGCGGCCCGGACCCGGACCACCCCGAACCCACCGCTCCCCCGCGCGGCAGCGACAACCCGTACGGGCGCTGACCCCGGCGGACCAGGCCCGGGCCTCCCGGCCGGAGGCGACGACCCCGCCGGCGGCCCGTCGAGGTCCGGAATGTCGGGCATACGTGCGACGCGTTCGGAGGCTTCCGGCGATCCGGGAGGAGGTCAGCGGTGGTGGTGCTCCGTCCCGGGATGATGGCGGGCCACGTGCTCGGCGGTCTTCCGGCGGGAGCGGAACCGCGTCCTGCGGGCCGGCCGCACCCGGGCGGTGGCCGACGGGCGGCGGATCGGCCCGTTCGAGCGGCAGGAGCGCCGGCCGGCCGAGGCGTCCGCGCTCCGCTCGGGCGCGCTGTGGCCAGTGGCGCGGCCGGCCCCGCTGCTGCACCGCCCGGTCGGCACAGTGGCGCTGGATCGCGGGCGCGCCGGGCACGCCGGCGGCGCCCTGCGGCCGGACCCGCCGGAGGTGGCCGCCCGGATCGACGGGCTCGAACGCGAGCTGCTGCCGGGCCCGTGCCCCGGCCCCGGTCCCGTCCCCGCCGGGGCGGGGAGCCGGGCGGGCGGCGACCTCCCCTCGTACGGCCCCCGGCCCCCGTCCGTCACGCGCGGGCGCGCCGGAGCGGCGGGGGCCCGGTCCCCGCGATAGGTGTGGGAGATGCCTGAACGGACCCCGCCGCTGAACCTCGGCGAACAGCTGCTGGAGCAGTTCCTGACCGCCGGCCGCACCCTCGACCCGCGGGACGCGCCCCGTTTCGCCGAGCAGTACACCCGGGCGCTCGGCCTCGGTTCGGTTGCCGTGTACCTGGCCGACATCCAGCAGCACCGCCTGGTCCCCCTGGCCGGGGGCCTGGACCTGCCGATCGACGGCACGCTGGCGGGGTGGGCGTTCCGGACGGGTTCGCTGCGGGTGGCCGAGGACACCGGGTCGGGCCTGGTGGCCTGGTTCCCGCTCACCGACGGGGCCGAGCGGCTGGGCGTGCTGGGGCTGCGCACCACCTCCCTGGACCGGGACGCGATCCGGCGCTGCCGGCTGCTGACCTCGGTGCTCGCCATGGTGATCACCTCCAAGCGCGACACCAGCGACAGTTACGCGCACGGCACCCGGGCGGACACCATGAGCCTGCCGTCCGAGATGCTCCGGGCCTTCCTGCCGCCGCGCACCGTCTGCACCGACCGGGCGGTCTCCACCGCGGTCCTCGAACCGGCATACCGGCTGGGCGGGGACGCGTTCGAGCACTCGCTGGCCGACGGGGTGCTGCACGCCGCCGTGCTGGACGCGATGGGCCACGACCTCGCCTCCGGCCTGACCGCCGCACTGGCGCTGGCCGCCTGCCGCAACGCGCGCCGCAACGGCGCCGACCTGCCCGACCTGGTCGACACCATCGACGGGGCCCTGCACGACTGGTTCCCGGACCGCTTCGCGACCGGCGTGTTCCTGCGCCTGGACATCGCCACCGGCACCCTGCACTGGGCCAACTGCGGGCACCCGCACCCGCTGCTGATCCGCTCCGGCGAGGTGGTCGCGGGGGCGCTGGAAGGCCCGGGCGAACTGCCCCTGGGGCTGAGCCACTACACCGACCGGCCCCGGACGGTGCGGACCGTCTCGCTCCGGCCGGGCGACCGGCTGCTGATCTACACCGACGGGGTGGTGGACGCCAAGGGGGGCCACCACGAGTTCTTCGGCCTGGAGCGGTTCACCGACTTCGTGATCCGGGCCGCCGCCGCCGGGGAGACCGCCCCGGAGACGCTGCGCCGGCTGATGCACGCCATCCTGGAGCACCAGGACGAGCAGGGCCTCACCGACGACGCCACCATCATGATGATCGAGTGGCAGCCGCCCATCCCGCCGCTGCTGGACGACACCCGCCCCCGCGCCTCCACCTGGTGACCCGCCCCCGCCGAGCCCGTCCCGAGCCCCGGGCACGCCGGAGGGTACGGAGGCCGTCCGCCTCCGTCCCCTCCGCTGCGCGCCGGTACCGCGGTTCCGCGGTTCCGCAGTTCCGCTACCAGCGGTACCGGCGTCCGCGACCGCCGGTCGCGTGGGCCCCGCGGGCGAGGAGCAGGGCCAAGAGGAGCGGGACCGCGTGCTGCCCTCTTCCGCGTCGTTCCGTCCGGGTTCGCCCCTCGCCCGCCCGGTCAGGTCGGACGGCCGGTCGGGTGGGCTTCTCCCGTTTGCACCACCGGTGGCACCTCTCTGCACCATAGTGGGCGCAAGGGAGTCAAAGCCGAGTGGGGGATCTGATGGTCGAGCAGGCGTATGTTCAGCCCACGGACGTGACCAACCCGACGGTCGCGAACTTGCAGGCCCGGATCGCGACAGCGATCGACAACAATCCCGCGCCCGGCACGGGGACCGTGCTCAACCGTGTCAAGTTCTGGCTGCAACTGCCGAAGGCCTCGATGTTCCACTCCGGCATGGTCGATGCGGACTGCGATCCTCGCAGCAAGGGCGTGGGGTCCGCGCTCAGCGCCCCGGCAGCCCGGTACGACTCCGCAGACCTGTCCGCCCCCGGAGACGTCGCGGCGAAGTGGGCCGGGATCAGCAGCGCCTTGCACGGCGACCGTGCAGTGACCCTCAAGGGCCCGACCGACCACGTGGGCGGGGAGAAGAGCCTGTTCAAGCAGGACAACGGCTCCGGTTTCCATGTGATCGTGCTCCTCGCCACCGGCAACGACAGCGGGCCCGGTGGACGCCCCTTCTTCCTCGTCTTCGACCCGGACGTCAGTGCCACCGACGCAGCCCGGAGGGCTTGGGTGACCAAGAAGACCAACGGCGACACCGTCGCGAAGGTATCGGCGCTCACCGAGGCAGAGGCCATCGCACAGATCAAGCTCATGCTGCTCGGCGCCCAAGGCGACGTGTTCGGCCCGCTGATCCGCAAGTACTACTTCGACACGGCGGCAGGGTTCCCCGCGATCCTCCGCGTCGGCACCGGGGACTAGCGCGGCATCAGGCAACGTTCGCCCCGTCGTGTTGCGTGGACTGCGCCTCTCCTGGGTTAACGGATGGCCGCGGCGTCTGTAGGGCCTCGGATAGGCTCAGGCATGCGATCTCGGACAGGCGGCATGTGGTGGGGAACGACGATCGAAGCGCCGGACCCCAGTGGCTTGGCGAAGTTCTATGCCGGACTCCTTGATTGGCACATCGGGCACGAAGAGCCGGGAACAGCCGTCGTGGCCGCCTCCCCGCAAGGACCGTTCCTCGTGTTCCAGCAGGCGGACGGCTACCAGGCTCCGGTGTGGCCACCTGCCGACGGCGACCAGCGCCCGATGATGCACTTCGACTTCCAGGTCGGCGACCTGGACTCAGCGGTCGCCGAGGCGGTCGCCCTGGGCGCCACCGTTGCGGAGTTCCAGCCGCAGGAAAACGTCCGGGTGCTCTTCGACCCGGCCGGCCACCCCTTCTGCCTGTGCCGTGACGGCGAATAGAGTCAGGCGACGTTCACCCTGCTGACCACGGTGCGAAGGCGCTGGTCGGCGGTGTGCTTGTTCCGCCGGATGATGTAGCGGCGGATCATGCTGCCCTGGGCTTTGCGGCTGGGGTGGTCGGTGCCGTCGAGCGCGACGTAGCGCAGGGCGGTGAACTGAGCCTCGATCCGGTTCAGCCAGGAGCTGTTGGTCGGGGTGTAGGCGATCTCGACGTCGTTCGCCGCGGCCCAGGTCCCGACCCGCTGGCACCGCTTGGTGGTCAGGTGGGGCGAGTGGTTGTCGCAGATGATCGCGATGCGCAGGTCCGCCGGGTGCAGCGAGCGCAGGTAGCGGCAGAACTCGAGGAACTTGGAGCGGTTCTTGGTCTTCTTGATGTGGCCGTAGAGCCGGTCCTTGGCGAGGTCGTAGGCGGCGGACAGGTGCCGCACCCCGTGAGGTCGGGTGGAGGTCGCGCGGCGGCGGGGTCTGGGCCCGCGGTCGGGGGTCCTCCCCGCACGAGCGAGGGTCAGCCGCAGCCCGGGGTAATCGACACCCTGCGGCAGTTGTCCTCCCCGCGCGAGCGGGGATGGTCCCGGCGTGAGACGTCCGTGAGACCTCCGTGCAACCTGCGCCCCGCGCCCCGCGGATGGTCCCCTCCCGAGGTCCACCTGCTGGCCAGCCGCGCGGACGTGCACAGTGCCATCGAGATACGCGTCGGTGGCGTCTGGGTGCTGGTGGACGTCACCTACGACCCGGACTCCCGTACGTGGAACCATTCGCATTCGGGTGAAGAATTGCTCGAACGAGGCCAATGGCTCAGGAATGCTCCGGGCGGGCTGCCAGACTGCGTTGTCCATCACCGTCCACCGGAAGAGCAATAACGGGAGCAGCCATGGACAAGGTCGACCAGGATTCCCCCACGCGCGTGCCGGGTCCGGTAGGCAGCGGTCCTTTTCCGTGGACATTGATGTACCACTCCGTGGCGCAGGACGGCGACGACCCCTACCTGATCACCGTGCACCCCCGGCGCTTTCGTCAGCAGATCCGCTGGCTCGCGGCGCGCGGCCTGCGCGGCGTGGGGGTCGGCGCGCTGGTGCGCGCCCACGCGCTGGGGCGGGCCCGCGGCCTGGTGGGGCTCAGCTTCGACGACGGCTACCGTGACTTCGCGGACCAGGTGGCCCCCGTCCTGGCGGAGTACGACTTCACGGCAACGGTGTACGTGGTGGCGGGCAAGCTCGGCGGCCACAACGACTGGGACTGCGAAGGGCCCCGCAAGCCGCTGATGACGCCCCGCCAGGTCCAGGAGGTCGCCGCGGCCGGCCTGGAGATCGGCTCCCACGGCCTGACCCACCGCCGGCTGGCGGGCCTCGGCCGGCGGGAGCTGGCGGCGCAGATCGTCGACAGCCGGGTCGCCCTGGAGGACGTGACGGGCGCCGAGGTCGAGGGCTTCTGCTACCCGTACGGCTCGTACGACCGGGCCGCCGCGGAGGCGGTGGCGGAGGCCGGCTACGGCTACGCGTGTGCCACCGGCCGCAGCGGCGGCAGCCGGCTCGCCCTGCCGCGCTGCTACGTGGGCGAGCGGGACGGGGCGGTCCGCTTGGCCGTCAAGCGCGGCTTGCACCGCTGGCGGAGCTGACCGGCGGGCGGCGGCGGCCCCGCGGCCGCCGGCCCCGCTCCGTCCTTCCTTGTCCGCGCCGCTCCCCGGCCGTTGTCGGCCAGGGAGCGGGTCACTGCTCCGGGGCGTCGGACAGGCGCAGCCAGGACTCGTGCCACAGCAGCGCGCACTGCCGGTCGCAGCCGGTCGCGGCCAGCGGCTCGCCGTCGCAGCGCAGCCCGGCCAGGGTGAACCAGCGCCCCCCTACCGGGCGCTGCCACCACGCCAGCGAACGATGGCTCACCTCGGCCGCGGCGAAGCGACCTCCGGCGTACCGCTCCATGCCGGGCTGGAAAGGGACGTCGTGGAGCCGGCCGCGCCCGTCCAGCGTCGCCCGGATGTCGGCGAGGCTGCGGACCGTCGCCCAGTGAAGGGCCGGGGCGGCGGTGGCGGGCGGCGCGGCGGCGGGCTCCACCCACTCGTCGCGGAACAACAGCGCGCAGTCGAGTCCGCACCCCTGCGAGCCGTCCGCGCCCTGGCAGGTGGCCCCGGTGAGGGTGATCGTGCCGGACAGCCGCCGGATCCGGTAGTGGTCGTCGACCATCCGCCGCACGACCCGTTCGACCTGGTGGACGCCGCCGCAGAACGACCACTGGCTACCGGTGAACCACAGGCCGCGGTGCCGGTCCTCGGCGTCCAGGGTGGTCCTGATCTCGGCAGCCTCCTTGATGCGGACCCAGTCGCCCTCGCGGTACCGGGACGGCCGCCCCGGGGCCGGGACCCCGACTCGGACCTGCCGTCGCTGCTCGTGGGCGATCCTCAGGCGCCGCACCACGCCCAGCGGGGGGAAGTCGCGCAGCGGGAGGCTCTTGTACTGACATCGGTCCTCCGCGCGGACCGCCGCGTCTCCGGACGGGGCGGTTCGGTAGTCCTCGGTGGTCATGGCGGACATCCCATCGGTCGGAATTTACCGAACCAGATTAGCGCTTTCCCCTTCCGGGCCGGGAGCGGGCACAATAGGCGTGACAATTATTTTTATCTGCCGAATGCGCTCCCCGGGGGAATTCCAGCCGCAGATTCACCGCGAGAATGCGCGAGGTGCAATACTTTTTCCGTCAGGCCCGGTGGAGTGGCCGAGAGGCGAGGCAGCGGCTTGCAGGGCCGCGCACGAAGGTTCGAATCCTTTCTCCACCTCATGGATACACCCCGCGTCGGGGCGGGTAGGCCGGTGGACGTGACGACGGACCGGATCGCGCAGTCGCAGGGTGAACGGACTCCCCGTCGGGCAGGAGGCGAACGGCGGTCCGGGTGGAACCCACCTGAGCGGCACGTCGGAGGCGGAGCAGCGGCCCGAGCAGGCCCGGGTCGCCCTGGCGGCCGGCCCCGACCCCGTCGGCGCGTCTCAACAGTCCACCCGCGTCCACGGACCGCGGTACCCAAGTGCCGCGCCGGGCAGGAGTTCCTCACGCGGGCGCCCGCCATCCTGGCCCGCAGGTCCAGGAGTCGTCTTCAAAGGGTCAGATCCAGAGCAGGATTGAGGCGATGGTCACGGCGGCTTGGAAGGATTCTCGGGTCTTGTCGCAGCGAGTCGCAAGGCCGCGCCACTGCTTGAGGCGGTTGAAGCAGCGTTCGACGACGTTGCGGAGCCGGTAGACCTCCCGGTCGAATCCGGGCGGGCGACCGCCGCGCCCACCTCGGTTCAGGCGGCCGAGAGCCTGGTCGACCCGCTCGGGAATGGTGTGCTTGATACCGCGTCCGCGCAGATAGGCGCGGATCTTGCGGAAGCCGTATCCCTTGTCGGCGATCACGTGGTCGGGTCCGTGGACGGCCAGGCCCGGTGCGCGGGACACGGATGTCGGCCAGGACGGCTTCCAGACGGGTGCAGTCGTTCACGTTGCCGCCGGTCAGGACGGAGCCGAGCGGCCGCCCTCTCCCGTCGCACGCCAGGTGCAGCTCGGTGCTCAGTCCGCCACGGGAGCGGCCGAGGGCGTGATCATCCGTTTCGTCCCCGCCGTCTGCCCCTTTTTGCGGCCGGCGGAGTGCTGGTGGGCCCGCACGACCGTGGAGTCGACCGACACCAGCCAGTCGATGTCCCCGGCGGCGTCCTTCTCCGCCCGGAGGGCCCGGAGCATGCGCGAGAACGCGCCGTCCAGAGCCCACCGACGGAACCGGGTGCACAGGGTCTGCCAGGAGCCGCACCGCTCGGGCACGTCCCGCCAGGACGTACCGGTCCGCAACTTCCACACGATCCCGTTCAGCACCACCCGGCCGTCCGACCGGGGCCGCCCCGCGCTCCCCGAACTCGGCAGCAACCGCGACAGAGCGACCCACTCGGCATCCGAAAGCTCATGACGACGCACCATGCCCGACATGATCCATCATCACTTGATCAGCTTTGAAGACGGACCCTAGACGGCGGGCGGCGGGAAGCGGTCCCAGACCCGGTAGTCGGCCAGCAGGTCCGCCAGCTCGCGCAGCACCTGGACCGGGTCGGTGCCCAGGACGACGCCGGGCCCGTCCGCGGGCAGGCCGGCCGCGGTGAGCGCGTCGCGGACGCCGCCCCAGCCGCCGATCGCCTTGGCGTGCCGCCAGGCTTCGCCGAGCAGCAGGGCCAGCCGCGGGTCGAGGGTGGCGTGCGGTCCGGCGGCGCGGGCGTCCCAGGCGGGGGCGGCGTCGGCGGCGGGGGCGGGGGCGCCGGCCAGCAGGACGGCGTCGAACTCGACCGAGCGGGCGGTGGCGAAGCTGCGCTGGACCTGCGCCGGGTCGCCTCCGGTGGGGGCGACCACCAGCGGCACCAGGTCGGCGGCGAGGGCGGCGCGGCGGACGGCGTCGAGTTCGGCGGGGTCGGTGTCCGGCCCGACGAGGATGCCGACGGTCCGTCCGGCGACCGGCCAGCTGCGGCCGAGCTGGGAGAGCGCCGGGCTGGGCGCGGTGTCCCCGAGGTGCGCGGAGCGCTGCGGCGCGGGCAGGCCGAGGGCGGCGGCGACCTCGGCGCAGAGCCGTCCGTCGATGTTGGCGAGGACCTGGAGGGCGCGCTCGCGGACGGCGGGCTCGGTGCACTTGCCGAGTTCGAAGCCGTAGGCGGCGATGATGTGCTCCTGCTCGACCGGCGTCATGCTGGTCCAGAAGAGCCGGGCCTGGCTGAAGTGGTCGTCGAAGCCGGCGGGGGCCTGGCGGACCTTGGTGGCCGCCGGGACGGGCTGCGGGTGCTCGATGAAGGCGTGCTGCTCGGCGCCGGCGAAGAACGGGCAGCCGCCGTCCAGCGAGTTGGGCTTGTAGGGGGCGACGCCGGTGTGCACGGCGTCCTGGTGGAAGCCGTCGCGCAGCATGTCGTTGACCGGGGCGTGGGTGCGGTTGATCGGGATCTGCGCGAAGTTGGGGCCGCCGAGCCGGGTGATCTGGGTGTCCAGGTAGGAGAAGAGCCGGCCGGACAGCAGCGGGTCGTCGGTGATGTCGATGCCGGGCACCAGGTGGCCGGGGTGGAAGGCGACCTGCTCGGTCTCGGCGAAGTAGTTGGTCGGGTTGGCGTCGAGGGTCATCAGGCCCAGCGGCTGCACCGGGACGAGCTCCTCGGGGACGATCTTCGTCGGGTCGAGCAGGTCGATGCCCTGGAAGGTCTGCTCGGGGCTGTCCGGCATGACCTGGACGCCGAGCTCCCACTGCGGGAACGCGCCGGCCTCGATGGCGTCGGCCAGGTCGCGCCGGTGGAAGTCGGGGTCGGTGCCCGCGATCAGCTGCGCCTCGTCCCAGGTGAGCGAGTGGACGCCGAGCTTGGGCTTCCAGTGCCACTTGACCAGGCTGGTGGACCCGTCGGCCGCCACCAGGCGGAAGGTGTGGATGCCGAAGCCCTCCATCGTCCGGTAGGAGCGCGGGATGCCCCGGTCGGACATGTTCCACAGGGTGTGGTGGGTGGCCTCGGTGTGCAGCGAGACGAAGTCCCAGAAGGTGTCGTGCGCGGACTGCGCCTGCGGGATCTCCCGGTCCGGGTGCGGCTTGCCCGCGTGGATGACGTCCGGGAACTTGATCGCGTCCTGGATGAAGAAGACCAGGATGTTGTTGCCGACCAGGTCGAAGACGCCCTCGTCGGTGTAGAACTTGGTCGCGAAGCCGCGGGTGTCGCGCACCGTGTCGGCGGAGCCGCGCGAGCCGAGCACGGTGGAGAACCGGACGAAGACGGGCGTGCGGGCGCCCTCCGCGAGGAAGCCGGCCCTGCTGGGCCCGGCGCCCGTGCCGTAGCTCTCGAACACGCCGTGCGCGGCGGCGCCGCGGGCGTGCACCACCCGCTCGGGGATCCGCTCGTGGTCGAAGTGGGTGATCTTCTCGCGCAGGTGGTGGTCCTGGAGCAGGACCGGGCCGCGCGGGCCGGCCTTCAGCGAGTGGTCGGAGTCCGGCAGCCGGGTGCCCTGCGCGGTGGTGAGGTACGCGCCGTCCTGGGCCCGCACGCCCGCCCCCTCGACCGGCCGGCCGGTGGCCGACAGCGGCGCGGGCGCGCCCTGGTCGGGCTTGGGCGGCAGCGGCTCGCGCGGCTCGGTGGGCTCGGCCACCGTCGGCTCGCCCGCGCTCGGCGCGCCGGGCAGGTCGGGGCGGGTGTCGTCGGCAGTCGTGGGTGTCCTTCCGGAGCGTGGACAGCGTGGACGTGGACGGAGCGTGGACGGGACGTGGGCACGCGCCCAGGCCCGGACCCGTGGAGCTGGGCTCCGGTCCGGTCCGCGCGGGGCGTCATCGGCCCGACCAACCGGTCGGGACCGGACGGAAACGGGTGAACGTCCCCAAACATCCCTTATCCCGCCGTTTCCGCTCCCGCACCTCGGGCAGGCGCGGCGCAGTCGGCTATCGAGGGAGAGGTGACGGCCGTGCAGCGGGTGGATTTCGCGGGCAAGGCGGCATTGGTGACCGGCGGGTCGCGCGGGTTGGGCCTGCTGATCGCGGAGGAGTTGGCCCGGCGCGGCTGCCGGGTCGCGGTGTGCGCCCGGGACGGCAGCGAACTGGCTTTCGCGGAGCGGAGGTTGGCGCGGCTGACGGACCGGCGGGCGGCGCTGGAGTGCGACCTGACCCAGCCGGGTGCGGGCCGGGCGGTGGCCGCGGAGGCGGCCGAACGGCTGGGGCGGCCCCTGGACCTGCTGGTGAACAACGCGGGGGTGATCCAGGTCGGCCCGCTGGCGGCGCTGGAGCAGGACGACTTCCGCCGCTCGTGGGACACCATGGTGGCCGCGCCGGTGGAGCTGGTGCTGGCGGTGCTGCCCGGGATGCGCGAGCGCGGCGGCGGCTCGGTGGTGAACATCGCCTCGATCGGCGGCCCGGTCCCGGCCCCGCACCTGCTGCCGTACGTGACGGCGAAGGCCGGGCTGGCGGCGTTCTCCCGCGGCCTGCGGGTGGAGCTGGCGGGCAGCGGGGTGCGGGTGACCACGGTGGTGCCGGGCCTGATGCGGACGGGCTCGCACCGGGCGGCCCGGTTCTCCGGGCAGGCGCCGCGGGAGTACGCGTGGTTCGGCGCGGCGGCGAGCACGCCGCTGCTGTCGACGGACGCGGGCCGGGCGGCGCGCCGGATCGTGCGGGCCGCCGAGGCGGGCCGGGCGGAGCTGGTGCTGACCCCGGCCGCGAAGCTCGCCGTCCGCCTCCAGGGGGTGGCCCCGGCGACCTTCGGGGCGCTGCTGGGCGCGGCGGGCCGGCTGCTGCCGGGCCCCGGGCGGGTCGCGGAGCACGACCTGTCGGGCCAGGCGGCGGCCGGGCGCACCGGGCGCCTGGTGCCGGTCCTCACCGCGCTCGGCGACCGGGCCGGGCGCAACGCCAACGAGCCGGGCAGCTGAGGGCACCGGCCGTCGGACGGAACCGGGGCGGAATCCCGGACGGGACCCGGACGGACATCGGCACAGACCGACGGAAATCGAACGGAAGGAGCACGCGATGCGTGCGGTGACCTGGCAGGGCCGGCGGGACGTCCGGGTGAAGGAGGTGCCCGACGCGCGGATCGAGGACCCCACGGACGTGCTGGTGGAGGTGAGCTCGACCGGCCTGTGCGGCTCCGACCTGCACCTGTACGAGGTGCTCGGTCCGTTCCTCGACCCGGGCGACATCCTCGGCCACGAGGCGATGGGCACCGTCCGGGAGGTGGGCGGCGCGGTGCGGACGCTGAGCCCGGGCGACCGGGTGGTGGTGCCGTTCAACGTCAGCTGCGGCACCTGCCGGATGTGCGCGAACGGGCTGCACTCGCAGTGCGAGACCACCCAGGTGCGCGAGTACGGCAGCGGCGCGGCGCTGTTCGGCTACACCAAGCTGTACGGCCAGGTGCCGGGCGGACAGGCCGAGTTGCTGCGCGTCCCGTTCGGCGACACGCTGCCGGTGAAGGTGCCGCACGGGCCGCCGGACGACCGGTTTGTCTTCCTGTCGGACGTGCTGCCGACCGCCTGGCAGGCCGTCGAGTACGCGGCCGTCCCCGAGGGCGGCACGCTGCTGGTGCTGGGCCTCGGCCCGATCGGCGAGATGTGCGCGCGGATCGCGCTGCGGCGTCCGGGCATCCGGCAGGTGATCGGCATCGACCTGGTGCCGGAGCGGCTGCGGCGGACCAGGGAGCGCGGCGCGGTCGTGCTGGACCTGAACGACCGGCCGCAGCTGCTGCCGCAGGCGGTGCGCGACCTGACCGACGGGCTCGGCCCGGACAGCGTGATCGACGCGGTCGGCATGGAGGCGCACGGCTCCCCGGTCGCCACCGTGGCGCAGCGGGCCGCCGGCCTGCTGCCGGACGCGCTGGCCCGGCCGCTGATGCAGAAGGCGGGCCTGGACCGGTTGCAGGCCCTGCACCTGGCGGTGGAGCTGGTGCGGCGCGGCGGCACGATCTCGGTGGCGGGCGTCTACGGCGGCGCGGCCGACCCGATGCCGCTGCTGACCATGTTCGACAAGCAGCTCCAGCTCCGGATGGGCCAGGCCAACGTGCGGCGCTGGACGGACGACCTGCTGCCGCTGCTGACCGACGACGACCCGCTGGGCGTGGACTCCTTCGCCACCCACCACCTCCCGCTGAGCGAGGCGGCGGACGCGTACGCGATGTTCCAGCAGAAGCGGGACGGCGCGATCAAGGTGCTGTTCCGCCCCTGACCGCGCCGCCCTGACCGCGCCGCGCCGCGCCGCCGTCGCGCCCGCCGGGGGGTCGTCCCGCCGGGCGCGGCGGCTCCGGTTCAGACGGCGCGCAGCGCGGGCAGCAGCTCGTGCTCGGCCCAGTCGAGGAACGCGGGCTGGCTGTCGCCGCCGACCTGGACCAGCGCGAGCTCGTCGAACCCGGCCTCCGCGTACGGGCGGACCGCGTCGAGGAAGTCCTCGACGCGGTCGCCGCACGGGATGGACCCGGCCACGTCCTCGGGCCGGACGTACTGGCTGGCGGCGGCGAAACCGGCGGTGCCGGGGAGGTCCGCGTTGACCTTCCAGCCGCCGCCGAACCAGCGGAACTCGGCGTGCGCGCGGGCGACGGCGGCGTCCCGGTCCCGGTCGAAGCAGACCGGCACCTGGCCGACCGAGGGCTTGCCCGCGCCGCCGGCCTCGGCGAACGCGGTGAGCAGCTCCCGTTCCGGCTGGACGGCGATCACCAGGTCGGCGAGCCGCCCGGCCGTCGCGCAGGAGACCGGCCCGGAGACCGCGACGCCGATCGGCGGCGGCTGGCCGGGCAGGTCCCACAGCTTGGCGCCGTCGACCTGGAAGTGCTTGCCGTGGTGCGTCACGTACCCGCCCGCGAACAGCGCCCGGATGATCTCCACGGCCTCCGCCAGCATCTCCTGGCGCACCGCGACGGGCGGCCAGCCCCGGCCCACCACGTGCTCGTTCAGGTTCTCGCCGCTGCCCAGCCCGAGCCGGAACCGCCCGCCGGAGAGCAGCTGCACGGTGGCGGCCTTCTGCGCCACCACCGCCGGGTGGTACCGGACGGTCGGGCAGGTCACGTACGTCATCAGCGGCAGCGCGTCGGTGGCCTGGGCGACCGCGCCGAGCACCGCCCAGGCGTAGGGGGCGTGGCCCTGCTCGTCCAGCCACGGGGAGTAGTGGTCGGAGATCACCGCGAAGTCGAACCCGGCCCGCTCGGCGCGCACCGCGTCGGCGACCAGGTCCTGCGGGGCGCGCTGCTCCGTCATCAAGGTGTATCCGATGCGCATGGTGCTCCTCCTGTGGCCGTCAGGCCCTCGTGCTTCTGCGTTCCTGCGGCTGGCGCGTGTACCCGGCGGGCCGGGCGGCATGCGTGCGGGGGGTCCGGACGACCCGTTCGGGCGGGCGGATTCAGTCGAGCGGACGCAGCAGGTCGCGCAGCAGGCGCAGGGCGGCTTCGATCGCGGTGGCGCGGATGTCGGCGGGCCGGGTGGTGGGCGGCTCGGGGCGGGCGGTGCGGGTGCCGGACGGGGTGGGCGAGGTCACCAGGGCGCCCTTGGCGTCGGGGTGGCGGGCCGGCGCGGCGCGGAACGCCTCGGCGCGGGGCGGATGGGCCAGGTGCAGGCCGGCGTCCCAGGACGGGTCGACCCGGACCGGGCGGATGCCGGCCACGATCAGTCCGGCCACCACGGACTTGTGCGCGTCCCGGCCGACCAGCAGCTCCTCGTGCGGCCCGGCGGCCGCGAGCATCGCGGCCTTGACCGACAGCGAGCTGCCGCAGGTGGAGAAGAAGGTGTGCTCGGCGCTCACCGCCTCGGCCATCAGCCGCTGGGCGTGCGGCAGGATGCCGCGCGAGCCGGTGCGGTCGTCGAGCCCGCCGGTGGCCAGCAGGTCCGAGCGGAACACGTCCGGCCCGAGGGCGGCCGGCACCCGCGGGTCGGCCCCCTCCCCTGCCTGTGGCCGGGCGGGGTGAACGCGGTCAGCGGATTGGCGTGGAAGGCCGCCAGGGCCTCCAGCACCGGTGCCTGGGACTGGTCCATGCGGCGCGTGTGTCCCCGGCCCGGACGGCGAAACGGGCCGACGGGCGTACCGGAACGGCCTCCGGGGCCGGGGGTGGTACCGCGGTACCACCCCCGGCCGAATGATCGTCCCCGGGTGCCGCCGTCCGGGCCCGGGCGGGGCCTAGCGTGGCGGCAAGAGGCGGGTCGGGACGGCCCGGCCCGGAATCGGCGAGGGAGCGGACCGGATGATCGAGGCGCAGCAGCTGACGAAGCGTTACGGGGAGAAGACCGCGGTCGACGGGCTCGACTTCACCGTGCGGCCGGGCAGCGTGACCGGGTTCCTGGGCCCGAACGGCGCCGGGAAGTCCACCACCATGCGGATGATCGTCGGGCTGGACGCGCCGACCAGCGGCTCGGTGCGGGTCAACGGGCGCCGCTACGCCGAGCACGCCGCGCCGCTGCAGGAGGTCGGCGCGCTGCTGGAGGCCAGGTCGATCCACCCGGGCCGCTTCGCGTTCCACCACCTGAGGGCGCTGGCCCACACCCACGGCATCCCGCGTGCCCGGGTCGAGGAGGTGATCGGGCTGACCGGGCTGGAGTCGGTGGCCGGGAAGCGGGCCGGGGCGTTCTCGCTCGGCATGGGGCAGCGGCTGGGCATCGCGGCGGCGCTGCTGGGCGACCCGGCCACGGTGATGCTGGACGAGCCGGTCAACGGCCTCGACCCGGAGGGCGTGCTGTGGATCCGCAACCTGCTCACCGGCCTGGCCGCCGAAGGCCGCACCGTCTTCGTCTCCTCGCACCTGATGAGCGAGGTCGCCCTGGTCGCTGACCACCTGATCGTGGTCGGCCGGGGCCGCCTGCTGGCCGACACCACCGTGCGGGACCTCGTCCGGCAGGCCGGCGGCGACCGGGTCACCGTCGCCTCCGCCGACCCGGCGAAGCTGCGCGAACTGCTCACCGGCCCCGGCGTGGAGATCACCGGCCGGGCCGGTGCCGAGGAGCTGGAGGTGACCGGCCTGACCGCCCGCCGGATCGGCACCGTCGCGGCCGAACACGGCATCGCGCTGTACGAGTTGGCCACCCGGACGGTCTCGCTGGAACAGGCGTTCATGGACCTGACCCGGGACGCCGTGGAGTACCACGGCACCACCACCGGTGGCGCTGCCACCACCGCCGCCGTCACCACCGCCGCCACCGCCGCCGACCCGAGGAGCGCCGCGTGAGCGCCATCGCCCCGTCCCCCGCCCCGTCGCCCGCCGCCGAGCGCCCCGCCCGTCCCCCGTACCGGGTCACCGGCGTCCGGGTGCTGCGCTCGGAGTGGGCGAAGACCTGGTCGCTGCGCTCCACCTGGATCACCCTGGGCCTGGGGCTGCTCTTCCTGGTGGCGTTCGGCCTGATCGCGGCCTTCCAGTTCAAGTCCCGGCTGGACTCGGGCCGTCCGATGGACCGCGACTTCGCCGACGCGAACGCGCTCACCCTCTCGCTGTTCGGCACCAACTTCGCGCAGCTCGCCCTGGGCGTGCTGGGCGTCCTGATCGCGGCGGGCGAGTACTCGACCGGCATGATCCGCTCGACCCTGGCCGCGGTGCCGCGCCGGCTGCCGGTGCTGTGGGCGAAGGCCGCGGTGTTCGGGGCGGTGGCGCTGGTCCTGGCCACCGCCGGGGTGTTCGCGGCCTTCGCGATCGGCAGCGGCGTCCTGTCCGGCACCCGGGCCGCGCTGACCTTCTCGGACCCGGGCGTGCTGCGCGGCCTGTTCGGCGCGGGGCTGTACCTGGGCCTGGTGGGCGTGATCGGCGTGGCGCTGGGCATGCTGCTGCGCTCGATCGCGGGCGGCATCTCGGTGCTGGTCGCCGCGCTGATGCTGGTGCCCGGCCTGGTCCAGCTGCTGCCCAGCTCGTGGCACGACCACATCAGCCCCTACCTGCCGAGCAACGCGGGCCAGGCGGTCTTCGCCCTCCAGCACGACCAGGCCACCCTGTCGCCGGGCGCCGGACTGGCCGTCTTCGCCCTGTGGACGGCGGCGGCACTGGCGGGCGCGGCGGTACGGCTGGTACGCCGCGACGCGTGAACGCGCGGCGGCCGGATGTGCGGGGGCGGACGTCCGGGTCGAGCGCGCGACACCTGGCAGACTGACCTGCCGACGTGTCGATCTGTCGACCTCCCGGCCCACCGACTTGCCGACCTGCTGATCTACTGACGACCCACCGACCTGCCGCGGTGCCCCGGTGAGCGATTTCCGGGGCGCCGTGGCGCACCGCCGTCCGACCACCCTGGGGGTCTCCCGTGTCCGATCCGGCCTCCCCCGGCGCCACGCCGCCCGCCGTCCCGCTGCCGGGCCCGTCCGATCCGGGCGGTGCCGACACCGCGCCCGGCCATCCCTTCCTGGACCGCCTGGCCCGGGTCGGCCAGCGCCTGCGCGGGCTGGACGAGCGGTGGCCGTGGCTGCTGGACGTCGGCGTGGTGGCCTGGGCGTTCCTGCTGCTCGGCGTACCGGAACTGCTGCACCCCGACGGCGACGGGGACGGGGAGGGTCCGCGCGGGCACCGCGTGGTCTTCACCCCCCTGCCGCTGCCCGCCGCCCTGGCCTTCCAGGCCGCGCTGCTGCTGCCGCTGCTGTGGCGCCGCCGCCGGCCGGGGGCGGCGTTCGCCGTGGTGGGCGCGGTGTTCCTGGTGCAGTGGTCGCTGGGCGCGGCGCAGCGGGCGGACGCGGCGCTGCTGCTGGCGCTGTACGCGCTGGCCCTGCACGGGCGGCTGCGGACCCTGGCCTGGGCGTGCGCGGCCAGCACGGTGGGGGCGGTGGCGGTGGCGGTGCGGATGTCCTCGGCGGTGCCGGTGTGGGACGTGCTGTTCTTCCTGACCACGGCGGTGACGGCGGCCGTCGCGCTGGGCATCGCCGTCCGGATGCGCCGGGCGCGGCTCGCGGGCCTGCGCGAGCGGGCGGCCCGGCTGGAGGTGGAGCGCGACCAGCGCAGCCGGTTGGCCGCGGCGGCCGAACGGGCCCGGGTGGCACGGGAGATGCACGACATCATCGGCCACAACCTGTCGGTGATCATCACCCTGGCGGACGGCGGCGCGTACGCGGCCCGTTCCACGCCCGAGCGCGGCCGGGAGGCGCTGGTGCTGATCGGCGACTCGGGGCGGCAGGCGCTGGGCGAGCTGCGCCGGATGCTGGGCGTGCTGCGCGAGCACGGCGACGGCCTCGAACTGGCCCCGCAGCCGGGCATCGCCGACCTGGCCGAACTGTGCGGGCGGATCCGGGCGGCCGGGCCGGAGGTGGTCCACCGCACCGAGGGCGCGCTGGAGTCGCTGGACCGCGGGGTGCAGCTGATGGTCTACCGGATCGTCCAGGAGGCGCTGACCAACACGCTCAAGCACGCGGGCCCGGCGGCCCGGGCCCGGGTGTCGGTCTCGCTGGCCGGGGCCCGGCTGCTGGTCCGGGTCGACGACGACGGCGGCCCGGACCAGCAGCCGGGCGGTGCCCCCTCCCCCGGCGGCCCGCCCGGGGAGGGCCAGGGCGTCACCGGCATGCGGGAGCGGGCCGCGCTGTACGGCGGCACCGTCGCGGCGGGCCCGGCCCCGGGCGGGGGCTGGTCGGTGGTCGCCGACCTGGACGTCACCCCCGCGACCGACCTGGGCCTCGCCCCGGCTCCCCCGCCCACGAAGCCCGCCCCGCCCGCTCCTCCCCCTTCTCCCGCGCCTCCCCTCCCCCACTCCTCGCCCTCTCCTCCCGTCCCTGCCGCCCCTCCCGTCCCTCCCGTCCCTCCCGTCCTCGACCCGGCCGGAGGTCCGGCATGACCAGCGTCCTGATCGTGGACGACCAGCCCCTGCAACGCTTCGGCTTCCGGATGCTGCTGGAGAGCCAGCCCGACACCTCGGTGGCCGGGGAGGCCGGGCACGGCGCGGAGGCGGTCCGGCTGGCCGCCGAACTGCGGCCGGACGTGGTCCTGATGGACATCCGGATGCCCGGCATGGACGGCATCGAGGCGACCCGGCTGATCGTCGCCGCAGGCGGCCGCTCCCGGGTGCTGGTGCTGACCACCTTCGACCTGGACGAGTACGCGCACGCCGCGCTGCGGGCCGGGGCCAGCGGCTTCCTCCTCAAGGACGCCCGCCCCGAGGAACTGCTGGCCGGCGTACGCGCGGTGGCCGGGGGCGACGCGGTGGTGGCGCCCGCGATCACCCGCCGGCTGCTCGACGCGTACGCCCACCACCTGCCGGCCCGGCCGCCCGGCCCGGTGGAGGAGGACCCGCGGCTGGCGGCGCTGACCGGCCGCGAGCGGGAGATCCTGGTCGCGGTCGGCCGGGGTTGGACCAACGGCGAGATCGCCGGTCGGCTGGTGCTCTCGGAGTCGACGGTGAAGACGCACGTCGGCCGGGTGCTCGCCAAGATCGGCGCCCGGGACCGCGTCCAGGCGGTGATCTTCGCCTACGACCTGGGGCTGACCCGACCCAACCCGCCCGCCTAGGGCCCGTCTTCACACCCCCGTCGCAGCCCCGCGGCGTCTGGTGCGTGCTCTCGGCGTGCCGGGTGGAAGGCCGCGTACTGGATGTACTCGGCCTTTCGCCCGGTGCGGCGAGAGGGCGTGCCAGGCGTCGTGGGGCAGACGGGGGGGTGAAGACGGGCCCTAGTGCCGCGTCGGGCGGTCCGCCGAGCCGGTCCGCCGCCGGGCGGCCGGGCACCCGCCACCCCCCGGTGTCCAGGTCCGGACGGTGGTCCCCGGGTGGGCGGGTCGGCGCGGCGCGGTGCCGGGCCGCCATCGGGTCTTCAGGATCCGTTCAGGACACCTGGGCCGTGCCGGTCGTCACGGTGCCGCCCGCCGCCCTCCGGAAAGGCGCCCCGACCATGTTCCGCTCCTCGGCCCCGCCGACCGCCGGCCCCCTGGACGCGGGGGCGCCACCGCGTGCGCACCGCCGGCCCGGGCCCCGGTGAGCGGCGCGGGGCCGCGTCGCTCCCCGGCGGTGGTGGCCGGGGCCTGCGGCGGGGCGTTCGTGCTGGTGGCGGTGGTGGTCGCGGTGCACGGGTGGGCGCCGTTCGGATTCGAGGCGGCGGCGGTGCGCTGGAGCGCGGCGCACCGGCCGGGCGCGGCGCGGTCGGCGGCGGTGGCGGTCACCGAGCTGGGCACCGGCGTCCTCCCGTACCTGCTCGCCCTGGCGGCGGGCGCGGTGTCGCTCCGGGCCCGCCGCCCGGCCGGGGCCCGGCGGACGGCGGTGCTGCTGGCCCCCCTGGTGTGGCTGCTGGCGGGGCAGTTGCTCCGGCAGGGGCTGATGCGCGCCTTCGCCCGGCCGCGCCCCCCGCGCACGGGCTGGGCGTTCGACGCCTCGGGTTTCTCCTTCCCCTCCGGGCACGCCTTCACCTCCGCCCTGTCCGCCGGACTGCTGGCCGTCGCCCTGGCCCGGGCCCGGCCCGGAGCCGCCCGCGGCGCGGCGGCGGGAGCGGCCCTGTTCGCCGCCGCGATCGGCACCAGCCGGGTGTACCTGGGCGTGCACTGGCCGCTGGACGTCCTGGGCGGCTGGCTGCTGGCGGCCTGCTGGCTGGCCCTGGGGGCGTGGCTGCTCGGGCGGCGGGACCGGCAGGACCGACGGGCGGCGGACGGGTAGCGGTGGGCGGAGCCGTCCGGTCGAGGTCCGCCGCCGACGGCGCGGTGCCCTCGGGCCCGGCAGGGCGCGGGGCCCACCCGGCCGGGTCCGTCACGAAGGCCGGCGGTCGGTCCCGGTCAGGACTTGACCACCTTGAGGATCTTGCCGGTGGCACCCGCGGTGAGGTAGCCGCCCTCGTCGTAGTCGCCGGAGAGGTAGTAGCGGATGGTGATCTCGTTGGCGAACCAGCCGTAGTCGACGAGCAGATAGGTCGACTTGGGGGTGGGGACGCCGAGTTCGGTCTTGGCGGTGGCCAGGACGGCCGGGATCTGGTTCCAGTCGATCTTGGTGAGGTCGACGGGGTCCTGGCCCTGGCTGACCGTGCCGCCGGGCTCGCTGGTGATCTTGCCGTTGCGGTAGCTGACGTCGTCGTAGTGCTTGGGGTTGTCCTTGGTCAGCACCTTGGCGCTGGCGTACTCCGGATAGATCGACATGTCGATGACGGTGGCGCTGCCGGTGGCCGCGCGGATCTTCTCGACCAGGCCGCGGGCCCCGTCCGGGGTGAGCAGGCCGGTGCCGGGGTCGGCGGGCC
Source organism: Kitasatospora sp. SolWspMP-SS2h (assembly GCF_003259315.1). Taxonomy (GTDB): domain Bacteria; phylum Actinomycetota; class Actinomycetes; order Streptomycetales; family Streptomycetaceae; genus Kitasatospora; species Kitasatospora fiedleri. The sequence continues at coordinate 230,038 of NZ_QLLT01000003.1, forward strand.
CGGGGCCGGCGGCGGACGGCGCGCCGGACGGGGAGGAGGCGGTGGGTGCGGCCCCAGGGGTGGCCGAGGTGCTGGGGGTGGCGGGCGCGGTGGCGGGGGCCTTCGCGGCGGCGTCGGTGCCGCCGGGCTTCGCGGAGTCGAACCAGCCCTGCTGGAACGACCAGCCCAGGAGTCCGGCCGCGACGGCGGCGGCCAGCACGGCCGTCAGCACCGGTCCGGTGCGGCGGCGTCGGCGGGGCGGGGGCATCGTCCCGGTGGGCGCGTGCGGGAGGGAGCCGGCCTCGGTGGGGGCGTACGGCGGCGGGGTGTGCGTTCCGGTGGGGCGGTACGGCGGCGGGGAGTTGGTCTCGGTCGGGGAGAAGGCCGGGCTGCCGCCGAGGGTGCCGTCGATGCCCTGTTCGGCAGCGGCGAAGAGCCGGTCGAGGCGGGCGGCGCCGGGCCGCTCGGCGGGGTCGCGGGCGAGCAGCGCGGTGAGGGTGGGGCCGAGCGGGCCGGAGCGCACCGGTGGCGGGAGGGGCTGGTCGAGGACGGCGGCGAGGGTGGCGATGCTGTTGGCGCGGCGCAGCGGGTGGTGGCCCTCGACGGCGACGTACAGCGTCATGCCGAGCGACCAGAGGTCGGAGGCGGGGTCGCCCTCGTGGCCGCGGATGCGTTCGGGGGCGATGTACTCGGGCGAGCCGATCAGCGCGCCGGTGGCGGTGAGGCTGGTGGACTCGCTGAGCGCCGCGATGCCGAAGTCGGTGAGGACGGGGGTGCCGTCGGTGCGCAGCAGGACGTTGCCCGGTTTGACGTCGCGGTGCTGGATGCCGGCCGCGTGGGCGGCGGTGAGCGCGGCGAGCAGGCCGCGGCCGATCCGGGCGGCCTCCGGCGGGGAGAGCGGGCCGCGGGTGATCCGGTCGTGCAGGGAGCCGCCGGTGACGAGTTCCATCACCAGCCAGGGGTGGGCGAGTTCGGCGTTGTCTACGATGTGGTGGATGGTCACCACGTTGGGGTGCTGGAGCCGGGCCAGCGCCCGTGCCTCGCGCAGCACGCGTTCGCGCAGTTCGTGGGCGGCGGCGGGGTCGGCGGCGAGCATCGCCGGGTCCGGCGGGCGGACCTCCTTGAGCGCGACCTCGCGCTGCAGCACGGTGTCCCTGGCCCGCCAGACCAGGCCCATTCCGCCGCCGCCGAGCCGCGCCAGCAACTCGAAGCGGCCGTCGATCAGTTGGCCGCCCGGCCCGGCTGTCGTCATGGCGCACATCGTAGGGGCTGGGGCGGACGGTCCTCGAACGCCCCTACCCGGCGGCGGGGGCGAGGGCGACCTCGGGCCCGTGCTGGCGGGTGCCCCAGCCGGTGCGCAGGCAGGTGAGCGTGGCGTACCAGCGCACCGGGCGCAGCACCGTCCAGGACCAGGCGACGGCGAGCGGGGTGAGCGCCCAGGTGGCGAGCTGGGAGCGCAGCGGCTGGTCGGAGCGGCGCAGGGTGAGGTAGCGCAGGGTCTGCCCGGCGACGATCAGCAGCGGGACGGCGAGCAGCACCGGCGGCAGCGGGGCGCCGGTGCGCCAGGTGCGGGTGAGCAGCAGGACGGCGGTGGCGGTGGCGGCCAGGTGCTGGTACCAGCGCAGCACCTGGGCCAGCAGCGCGGGGTGGGTGAGCGGCAGGTAGCGCACCCGCCACAGCGAGCGGATGGTGGAGCCGCGCATCCAGCGCAGGTACTGGCGCAGGTGGTGGCCGACGCGCTCCGGCATGGCGCTGAACACCAGGGCGGTGGGCTGCTGGACGACCCGGCCGCGCCGCAGGGCGTAGAAGGTGAGCAGCGAGTCGTCGGAGAAGGTGACGGGCCGTCCGGCGAAGGTCTCGGTGAGGTACGCCTCGCGGTGGTCGGTGAGGGCCGCGGCGCGGTAGGCGGCGAGCGAGCCGGAGCAAACCATGACCGCGCCGAGCGGGGAGAGCGCGGAGCGGTCGACGAGCTGGTTGGTGACGTACCAGAGGTCGGTGATCCGGCTGATCAGGCCGTGCCGGTTGTTGTGGGCGAGGACGACGCCGGCCACCGCCTGGACCCTCGGGTCGGCGAGGGGTTGCAGCAGTTCGTGCAGGGCCCGCGGGTCGAGGCGGGCGTCGGAGTCGACGGTGACCAGGACGTCCGCGCCGGGGCAGTGCGCGGCGGCGGCGAGCTGGGCGGCGCGCTTGCCCCGGTTGGCCCGGCGCTGCCAGGTGGTGCGGACGCCGGCCCGCTCGGCGGCCGTGAGCCACCAGGCCCGCAGCGACGCGTAGTCGGTGGTGGAGCCGTCGTCGACGACGTGCACGGACTGCGGGGGCCGGGTCTGGGCGAGCAGGGAGGCCAGGGAGGTGCGCAGGTAGCCGGGGTCCTCGTTGTACAGCGGGACGAGGACGGCGACCTCCAGCCGGTCGAGTTCCCGCTGCTGCCCGGCGTCGGCCCGGACCGGGCGCTCGGCGAGGTAGAGGACGGTCTGCACGAGGAGCGCCAGCGCGACCGGCGCCCAGGCCCAGTCCGTCCAGCCCCCGCCCGTCCCCGCCGCGGCGCCCCAGGCGCGCAGCCCGTAGCCGGCCGCGACGACCGCGAGCAGGAACAGCCCGGCGGTGGCGGCCAGCAGCACCCCCGGCCGGTGGCGGTGCGCGACCAGCGGGCGGTCGGCGTCAGCGTCCGGGCGGTCGGCGGCAGGGTCCGGGCAGGGGTCGGCGGCGGCGGTACCGGCCGGGCGGCGGTCGCCGTCAGCGGCCACGGCGGAACCCGACCCGCACGCAGAGCACCCCGGCCGCGACCAGTACGGCGGCGACCGCCACCATCCACCATCCGGCGACGGTCAACCCGCCCAGCACCAGCACACCCGCACCGGTCTTCGCCAACTGGTTCTGGTACATGCCTGCCCTCACGAGTCCGGTGGACGAACGGTCCTCCCCACCGTCGCCGCCGCGCTCCGCTGACGCACCGTCAGGGGGCGGAACGGGTGAACCCCGCGCCGGGGCCGTCCGCACCGGGTGCGAGGATCGGGACACGCCCGGAGAACTCGCCCGCCGGCACCGCGGGTGCCTGGTGACCGGCCCGTTCCCGTCGCGCGAGGGCGGTGGCTGCGGGGGGTGGGCGGATCTGGGAGGGTGGCGGGTGCCGGCACACGGGTCCGTGTGCGTACCAGACACCAGAGGAGCAGTCGTGATCTTCATCGCTGTGAAGTTCGCCATCCGGCCCGAGCACAGCGCGGACTGGATCGAGCGGGTCGGGGAGTTCACCTCCGCCACCCGCGCCGAGGAGGGCAACGTCTTCTTCGAGTGGTCCCGCAGCGTCGACGACCCGCACCAGTACGTGCTGCTGGAGGCGTTCCGGGACGGCGAGGCGGGTGCCCGGCACGTCGAGTCGGAGCACTTCAAGGCGGCGATGGCCTGGATGCCGGACTCGATCGCCCGGACCCCGGAGATCATCAACGTGGAGGTCCCCGGCAGCGGCTGGAGCGCGATGGCGGAACTCAGCCCGCGCGGCTGAGCGCGTCGCCGCCGGGCGGCCGGTGTCTGACGAGCGGTCAGGCGCCGGCCGCCCGGTCCCGGCGGCGGGAGGCCAGCAGGCTGGCCGCGGTGGTGACGACCAGCACCACCACGATGAAGCCCAGCGAGAACGCGATGCCGATCTCCGGGACGTGCACGCCGCTCTCGTGCAGCGCGTGCAGGATCAGCTTGACGCCGATGAAGCCGAGGATCACCGACAGGCCGTAGGACAGGTAGACCAGCCTGGTCAGCAGGCCGCCGATCAGGAAGTACAGCTGGCGCAGGCCCATCAGCGCGAAGGCGTTGGCGGTGAAGACGATGTAGGCGTCCTGGGTGAGGCCGAAGATCGCCGGGATGGAGTCCAGGGCGAACAACAGGTCGGTGGTGCCGATCGCCAGCATGACGGTCATCATCGGGGTCATCAGCCGGCGGCCGTCCACCCGGACGAACAGCCTGGTGCCGTGGTACTCGTCCGTGGACGGGACGCGCCTCCTGATCAGCCGCATCAGCCGCCCCTCGTGGTACTCCTCCGCCTCCTTGTCCTGCCCGGCCTCCCGCAGCAGCTTGACGGCCGTCCAGACCAGGAACGCGCCGAACAGGTAGAACACCCAGGAGAACCGTTCGACCAGCGCCGCGCCGCCCGCGATGAAGACCGCCCGCAGCACCAGGGCGATCACCACCCCGAACATCAGCACCCACTGCTGGTAGATCCTCGGCACCGCGAACTTGCCCATGATCAGGATGAAGACGAACAGGTTGTCGACGCTCAGCGACTTCTCCGTGACGTACCCGGCGAAGAACTCCACCGCCGACCGCGACCCGGCGTACCCCCACACGAAGCAGCCGAACAGCCCCGCCAGCACCACCCACACCGTGGTCCAGACCCCGGCCTCCTTGATCGAGACCTCGTGCGGCTTGCGCCCCCCGATGAAGAAGTCGGCCACGATCAGGGCGATCAGTACCGCGATGGTGCCGGCCCACAGACCCGCGGACACGTCCAAGGCTGCTCCTCGAGGTCCCGTCGAAAGCACCATCCTGACCGGCCGGAACCGCCCCGCCCGCACGACACACCCGGACACCACGACCGGCCGATGCCGGGGGTGGTCACGGACGGCTGGTCGCGCTCCAGGGGGCAGGAGCCGAACCGGCCCCGCCTGGGCCTGTGGGCCCGGGTGGCGGGCTTGCGGCGGGCGGACCCGGGGCAGCTGCCCGGCGGTCCGGGCATGCCGGTGCCCACCGCACCCCGTCCGCCGACGGGGTGCGGTGGCGCTCGTGGCGGGCCGTCAGAGGCCGGTGTTGTAGTAGCCGCCGACGGTGCGGCGGTACTCGGGGTCCAGGGCGTGCGACTCGTGGTGGTACTCGGGGGCGTCCTTGATCTCGTCCTTGGTGCTGCCCACCCAGACGGTGCGGGCCTCCTCGTCGATGCGGCGGATGGTGCCCGCCGGGAGGAGGACGCTGCGGCCGAAGATCCACGGGCCGGTGTCGACGACGATGTGGCCGTCCTCGGCCTCGTAGGAGTGCTTGTCGACCTTGCCGATGTGGCCGTCGGCGGCCTCGACCCGGAAGCCGGTCAGATCGACGCCCGGGTTGTAGCCCTCCGCCTTCTCGTAGCCCCACATGCCGTTGCTCACAACTGCCTCCTTGGTGAGGGGAGTTCGTCGTTCTGCCGGTTCGGCTGCCCGGTTTCCGGGCGGGCATGCGCGGCTTTTCGGCGGATTTGGCGGCTTACCCGCGACGGGGACGGTGTCGGGGCGGCGGGGCCGACGGGGTTCCGGCCCGCCGTGGCCGCGGGTGCGCGTTTCCGGGTCCGCCGACGGGGCGTCAACTCGCGTTCATGACAGGTGGATGACAGTTCCGTGGCGAGGCGCGCGGGACCCCTACCGGGGGGTCACCGCGCGGACTAGCGTGCGCCCGGATTCCGATACCCGCTGTCAGGAAGAGGCCCAGGTGCCCGCTGCCCCCGTTCCCCGCCGACTGCGTTCGGCGGCCCTCGCCGTGCTCACCTCCGCCGCGCTGCTGTTCGGCGCGCTCACCGCCCAGCCGGCCGCCGGGGCCGCCGCCGGGCCCGCCCCCGCCGCCGGGGACCCGTGCCTGGGGCAGTGCCAGGACATCCTGACGGCGGGCGAGAACGGCCACGCCACGCTGGCCGGGATCTTGCTGCACCAGACCGTGGGGACCCGTCCGGCGCACTCCGCCGACCAGGTCGACGCGTACGACGCGCTGCTGCACGACTACAGCGGCCTGACGCCCGACCAGCTGTCGAGCTACTTCGACGACGCCTCGTTCGGGGTGCCCGCCGGGCAGGTGGAGAGCACCGCCACGCCGCGCGCCGGGGTGACCATCACCCGGGACAAGGCGACCGGCACGCCGCACGTCAAGGGCGTGACCCGCTCGGACACCGAGTTCGGCGCGGGGTACGCGGCCGGGCAGGACCGGCTGTGGCTGATCGACGTGCTGCGGCACGTGGGGCGCGGGCAGCTGTCCTCGTTCGCGGGCGGCGCGGCGGGCAACCGGGCGCTGGAGCAGAGCCTGTGGGCGGTGGCCCCGTACACCGAGGCGGACCTCCAGCAGCAGGTGGACCGGGTGAAGGCGTCCGGCCCGCGCGGGGCGCAGGCCTGGCAGGACATCCAGGACTACGTGGCGGGCCTGAACGCCTTCGCGGCGGCCGACGTCGCGGCGAACAACTACCCGGGCGAGTACGTGCTGACCGGCCACGGTTCGACCATCGAGCCGTTCACGGCCACCGACGTGGTGGCGATCTCCTCGGTGATCGGGGCGATCTTCGGCGGCGGCGGGGGCGGCGAGGTCGGCAACGCGCTGGCCCGGCTCGCCTTCCGCCAGCAGCTCGGCACCGAGGCGGGCGACCGGGCATACGCGGCCTGGCGGGCCGAGGACGACCCGGAGGCGACGCCCACCGTGCACGACGGCAGCAGCTTCCCGTACGCGGCCTCGCCCGCCGCGCCGGTGGGCACCGCGCTGCCCGACCCGGGCTCGGTGACCGAGCTGCCGCACGCCGCCAACGGCACGGGCACCGGGGCGAGTTCGGCCGCGTCCGGTGCCAGCACGCCCACCGCCGCCGCGTCCGCCGCCGAGGGCGTGCTGCCCGCCGACCTGATCACCGCGAAGAAGGGCATGTCGAACGCCCTGCTGGTATCCGGTGCGCACACCGCCTCCGGGCACCCGATCGCGGTCTTCGGCCCGCAGACCGGCTACTACGCGCCGCAGATCCTGATGGTGCAGGAGCTGGACGGGCCCGGCCTGCGCAGCCGGGGCGCGTCCTTCCCGGGGCTGAGCTTCTACGTGGAGATCGGCCGCGGCCTGGACTACTCGTGGAGCGCGACCTCCGCCAACCAGGACATCACCGACACCTTCGCGGTCGACCTGTGCGAGCCGGGCGGCGGCACCCCGAGCACCGCCTCCACCGGCTACCTGCTGGACGGGACGTGCACCCCGTTCGAGCGGCTGACCAGGCACAACGCCTGGCAGCCGAGCACCGCGGACTCCACCGCGGCGGGCTCCTACGACCTGGTGACGCTGCGCTCGGCGTACGGGCTGGTCACCCACACCGGGACGGTCGGCGGGCGGCCGGTGGCGTACACCGCGCTGCGCTCCACCTACCGGCACGAGGCGGACTCGGTGATCGGCTTCCAGCAGTTCAACGACCCGGCGGCGATCACCTCGGCGGCGGCGTTCCAGCGCGCCGCGCAGGACATCGGCTACACCTTCAACTGGTTCTACGCGGACGCCGACCACACCGCGTACTACAACTCCGGCGCCGAGCCGCTGCGCGCGCCCGGCACCGATCCGGACCTGCCGGTCCTGGCGCGGCCCGCCTACCTCTGGCAGGGCTGGGACCGGACCGCGAACACCTCCGCGGTCGAGCCGCCCGCCCGGCACGCCCAGTCCACCGACCAGGACTACTACGTCAGTTGGAACAACAAGCAGGCCCCGGGCTTCACCTCGGCCTGGGGCAACGGCGCGGTGCACCGGGCCGACCTGCTGGACTCCCGGGTGAAGGCGCTGACCCAGCGCGGCGGCGTCACCCGCACCGACCTGGTCAAGGCGATGGAGGACGCCGCCAACGTCGACCTGCGGGCCGAGCAGGTGCTGCCCGAGCTGCTCGCGGTGCTGGACTCCGCGCCGGTCACCGACCCGGCGGCGGCGGCCGCGGTCGCCGGGCTGCGGGCCTGGGCGGCGGGCGGCTCGCACCGCCGGGAGGCGAGCAAGGGCGCGGGCGTGTACACCGACGCGGAGGCGATCCGGGTGCTGGACGCCTGGTGGCCGCTGCTGGTGGAGGGCGAGTTCCGGCCCGGCCTGGGCGACGGGGCGTGGCAGGCGCTGACGGCCGTCGCGCCGATCAACGAGACGCCCTCGGGCGGGCAGTTGGGCGGGACGTCCGGCGGCAGCGACATCGCGGCGGGCGAGGCGCACAAGGGCTCGGCGTTCCAGCACGGCTGGTGGTCGTACGTCGACAAGGACCTGCGCACGGTGCTCGGCCGGTCCGTGACCGGCCCGCTGGACCGGGCGTACTGCGGCGGCGGCACGCTCGGCGCCTGCCGGCAGGTGCTGCTGACCACGCTCGCCCGGGCGGTGGCGACCCCCGCCGCCACCACCTACCCGGCCGACAAGTACTGCGCGGCGGGCGACCAGCTGTGCGCCGACTCGATCGTGCACCGGGCGATGGGCGGCATCACCGTGCCGCGGATCGCCTGGCAGAACCGGCCCACCTACCAGCAGGTGGTGGAGTTTCCGGCCCGGCGCACCGACGACCTGACCAACCTGGCCCGCGGCGCGACCGCGACCGCCTCCGACTACCAGGACGCGATCGTCGTCTCCTACCCGCCCAAGCAGGCCGTGGACGGCAACCCCGGCACCCGCTGGGCGTCCAGGACGGTGGCCACCGCCTGGCTGAACGTCGACCTGGGCACGGTCCGCAAGGTCGGCCGAGTGGTGCTGGACTGGTCCGACCAGTACGCCACCTCCTACCGGATCGACGTCTCCACCGACGGCGCCGCCTGGCGCACCGTCTACGCCACCACCACCGACCGCGGCGGCCTGGAGAACCGCTCCTTCACCCCGGTGGACGCCCGCCACGTCCGGGTGGTGCTGCTGGCCCGCGGCACCGACAACCGCTACTCGCTCAACGAGGTCGGCGTGTACGGGAAGTGACCCGCCGCGCCGGGCCCCGGACGGACGCCGTCCGGGGCCCGGCGCGCGTTCAGTCCGGGTAGTGGCAGGCGGCGGTGTGGTCGGCGCCGGGGGCGGCCGGGGCGGGGCGCGGGGGCTCGGTGGCGCAGCGGTCGCGCTGGGCGGGGGCGAGGGTGGGGTGGACGGGGCAGCGGGTGCGGAAGGGGCAGCCGAGGTGGCGTTCGGCGGGTGAGGGCGGGTCGCCGGCCAGCAGGCGGCGGGGGCGGGCGCGTTCGGCGGGCGGGTCGGGGAGCGGGACGGCGGCGAGCAGGACCCGGGTGTAGGGGTGGCGGGGGTGGGTGAAGACGCGTGCGGCGGTGCCGGTCTCGACGGTGCGGCCGAGGTACATGACGGCGACCCGGTCGGCGAGGTGGCGCACCACCGACAGGTCGTGCGAGACGAACAGGTAGGCGAGGCCGAGTTCGGCCTTCAGCCGCTGGAGCAGGTTGAGCACCCCGGCCTGGACGGAGACGTCGAGGGCGGAGACCGGTTCGTCCAGGACCAGCAGGTCGGGGCGGACGGCGAGGGCGCGGGCGATGGAGATCCGCTGGCGCTGGCCGCCGGAGAACTCGTGCGGGTAGCGGTCGGCGTGGGCGGGGTCGAGGCCGACCTGGCGCAGCAGTTCGGGGACGCGGCGGCGGGCCTCCGCGGCGGGGGTGCGCTGGGCGAGCAGCGGTTCGGCGAGCACGTCGCCGACCGGCATCCGGGGGTCGAGGGAGGCGGCCGGGTCCTGGAAGACGATCTGGACCCGGGAGCGCAGCCGCCGGACCGCGGCCCGGTCGAGGGCGGCGGTGTCCCGGCCGAGGAGTTCGATCCGGCCGCCCTGCGGGGCGGCCAGCCGGAGGATCTCGTACAGGGTGGTGGACTTGCCGGAGCCGGACTCGCCGACCAGGCCGAGCGTCTCGCCCCGCCGGATGTCGAGGTCGACGCCGTCGACGGCGTGCACCTCGCCGGCCCGGCGGCGCAGCAGGCCGCCGCGGTGGCGGGGGAAGCTGCGGGTGAGGCCGTGGACGGTGAGGACGGGCTCGCGTTCGGCGCGCGGGCCGTGCGCGGTGGCGGCGGGCGGCAGCTCCGGGACGGGGTAGACCTCGGCGGGGGCGGGCCGGGCGGCGGCGAGGTGGTCGGCGCGGACGCAGGCGGCGAGGTGGGCCGACGGGGGTTCGCCGGTGCCGGTGAGCGGCGGCTGCGCGGTGCGGCAGCGCTCCTCGACCAGCGGGCAGCGGTCGGCGAACGCGCAGCCGGGGCCGGTGAGTCGGCCGGCTGCGGGCGGGGAGCCGGGGATCGGGACGAGTGGTCCGCCGCGGCCGTCGAGCCGGGGGACGGCGCCGATCAGGCCGAGCGTGTAGGGGTGCCGGGGGGCGGCGTACAGCTCGTCGACGGGGGCGGTCTCGACGATCCGTCCGGCGTACATGACGGCGACCCGGTCGGCGCTGCCGGCGATCACCCCGAGGTCGTGGCTGACCAGGACCAGGGCGGCGCCGCTCTCCCGCTGGGCGGTGCGCAGCACGTCGAGGACCTGGGCCTGGATGGTGACGTCGAGGGCGGTGGTGGGTTCGTCGGCGAGCAGCACGTCGGGGTCGTTGGCCACCGCCATGGCGATCATGGCGCGTTGGCGCATGCCGCCGGAGAACTCGTGCGGGAAGGCGTCCAGGGCGCGGGCCGGGTCGGGGATGCCGACCAGGTCGAGCAGGTCGGCGGCGCGCTTGCGGGCGGCGGCCCGGCCGAGGTCCTGGTGGATCCGGACGGCTTCGGCGATCTGGTCGCCGATCCGGTAGACCGGGGTGAAGGCGGACAGCGGGTCCTGGAAGACCATGGCGATCCGGCGCCCGCGGACCTCGGCCAGCTGCCGGGCGGGCAGGCCGACCAGTTCGCGGCCGTCCAGCCGGACCGAGCCGCCGGTGCGGGCGGTGGCGGGCAGCAGGCCGAGCACGGCGAGCGCGGTGACGGACTTGCCGGAGCCGGACTCGCCGACCAGGCCGAGCGTCTCGCCCCGGTGCAGGTCGAGGTCGACGCCGCGGACCGCCGGGTGGCCGTCGAAGTCGACGGTGAGGCCGCGGACGGCGAGCAGCGGAGCGGGCGGCGGCGTGACGGGCGGCGGCGTGGCGGGCGGCGGCGTGGCGGGCGGCGGCGTGACGGGCGGCAGCGTGGCGGGCGGCGGCGTGGCGGGCGGGGTGGTCACGGGGTGCTCCGGCGCGAGGGGGTGGTGGTCGGACGGCGGCGGGGTCGCCGGGCGGGGCGGCGGCGTCCGGCGGCGGCCGTCGGGTCGAGGGCGTCGCGCAGGCCGTCGCCGACCAGGTTGACGGCGAGCACGAACAGCACCAGTAGTCCGGCGGCGAAGTAGAACAGCCAGGGGAAGACGGGGGCGTCGCCCGCGCCGGCGGCCAGCAGGGTGCCGAGCGAGACGTCGGGCGGGCGGACGCCGAAGCCGAAGTAGGAGAGCGCGGCTTCGCTCATCACGGCGCCGCCGACGGTGACGGTGGCGTCGATGATCAGGAACGAGGATACGTTCGGCAGCACGTGCCGCCAGATGATCCGGAACGGCCCGACGCCCATGTACCGTGCGGCGGCGACGAATTCGCGCTCGCGCAGCGAGCGGGTCATCGAGCGGACCACCCGGGCGGTGATCATCCAGTTGAACACGGCGAGCAGCAGCACGAAGGCGACCCAGCCGCTGCCGCGCAGCCGGGGCGAGAGCACGGCGATCACCAGGAAGGCCGGGAAGATCAGCAGCAGGTCGACCAGGAAGGTCAGCACCCGGTCGGTCCAGCCGCCGAAGTACCCGGCGCAGGCCCCGACCAGCGAGGCCAGGCCGGTGGAGAGCACCGCCACCAGCAGCCCGATCACCAGCGACTTCTGCAGGCCCCGGACGGTCTGCGCGAACACGTCCTGGCCGAGCCCGTTGGTGCCGAACCAGTGCGCGGCGGACGGGGGTTGGCGCAGGTTGGCGTAGTCGGGCGCGGCGTAGTCCCAGGGTGTGAGGTAGGGCCCGACGAAGGCCAGCAGGAACAGCAGCACCAGCACGACCGCCCCGGCCACCGCCCCGCGCGAGCCGGCCAGCCGGGCGGCGGCCAACCGTATCCGGCCGCGCGGCGCGAACGCCTCGGCGGAGGACGGCTGTTCGGCGGCGAGGACGAGTTCGGCGCTCATCCCGCCACCGCCCGGGCGGACGCGACGAACGCGGCCGTCGACCGGGGCGCGGGCGTCAGCCGGGGCGCGGCCGTCAGCCGGGATGCGGGCGCCGACCGGGGTACGGGCGCCGACCGGTCGGCGGGAGGAGCGAGTTCGGTGTTCATGCGGCCCTCACCCGGGGGTCGAGCGCGGCGTGCAGGGCGTCGGCGAGGAAGCCGGCGGCGAGGACGACCACGGCGGCGAACAGGTTGACGGCGACGACCGAGTTGACGTCCTGTTCGTTGACGGCCTGGATGAACCACTCCCCCATGCCGTGCCAGCCGAAGATGGTCTCGGTGAAGGCGGCGCCGGTGAACAGGCCGAGGAAGGCGTAGGCGAACATCGTGGTCATCGGGATGATCGCGGTGCGCAGGCCGTGCTTGAGCAGGGCCCGGCCGCGGGTGAGCCCCTTGGCCTCGGCGGTGCGCAGGTAGTCCGCGCCGAGGACGTCGAGCATGGTGGCGCGCTGGTAGCGGCTGTAGGTGGCCAGCCCGCCGAGGGCGAGCGAGAGGGTGGGCAGCAGCAGGTGCAGCCCCCAGTCGGCGAGGTGGGTGCCGAGGTCGCCGGCCAGGTTGGGCGTCTCGTAGCCGGTGAACGGGACGACGTCGTGTCCGGCGGCGTCCTTGGCGGCGATGGCGCCGTTCTTGAGCAGCAGGGCGAGCAGGAAGACGGGGGTGGAGAGCAGCACGAAGGAGAGCACGGTCAGCAGCCGGTCGGAGAGCCGGTACTGGCGCACCGCGCTCCAGGCCCCGGCGGCGACGCCGAGCAGCATGCCGAGCAGGCTGCCGACCAGCAGCAGCCGGAGCGAGACCCAGATCCGGCGGCCGAACTCGTCGTTGACGGCGGTGCCGTGGATGGTGCGGCCGAGGTCGCCGTGCAGCAGGCCGTCGGCCCAGGTGCCGAAGCGCTGGACCACGGGGGTGCGCTCGTTGAGGTTGAGCGCGGTGAGCTGCCGGTCCACGGACGCGGCGGAGGGCCGGGGCTGCTTGGCCTCGAAGTAGGCGCGGGGGCCGAGTGCGGTGGCGGTGAGGGCGTACGACAGGAACACCGCCGCGGTCAGCAGGGCGGCGTAGTAGCCGAGCCGTCCCGCGAGGTATCGCGTCACGGCCTGCCTCCGGTGTGGTTCGCACACCTGGGGAACATGGTCATTCGCCTTCACTAGTACGGGTTTTGACGCACTTTCGGGCAGCAGTTGTACGCCACGCCGGACGGTCCGTCCAGGGCCCGCCGCGCCGACGGGTCCACCCGGTCCGGGGAACCCGCTGGTCACAGCTGATCAGACGGGTACGGACGGCGTGTTGCCGCAGTGTTGCCCCGCGTTTCACTTCGATCAGTTCTGCACGCCCACCCCTGGTGGGGTGGCTGACGGGCTGTTACGTTCGCCCCGTCGGCACCGACTTGGCTGCCCACCATCAAGTACCGCCACACCTGGCGGCCCCCCACTCTTCGAAACCCGAGGACTCCCCCGATGCCCACACCGCCCGCCACCCGCCGGATCGGCCGCACCGCCGCGGCGGCCCTCGCCGCCCTCCTCGCCGCGACCGCCTGCAGCTCCACCGGCGGGTCGACGGGCGACGTGGCCAAGACCGTCTCCCCCACCGTGGACGCCGAGGACAACAACCCGCAGCCGCTGGACGGCATCAAGGACGGCGGCGAGCTGCGCCTGCCGCTCCAACAGTGGATCACCCAGTGGAACCCGTACCAGGTCGACGGCAGGTACGGGGACGCGGTGGAGATCATGTACTACACCGAGGCCAAGCTCTTCCAGGTCGACGCCAAGGGCGTCTACCACCCCGACCTCTCGTACCTGGTCTCCGCCGAGGTCACCTCCGCCTCGCCGCAGGTGGTGACGTACAAGCTCAACCCGAAGGCGGTCTGGTCCGACGGCACCCCGATCGGCTACCGCGACTTCGAGGCGGTCTGGAAGGCGTCCAACGGCAAGGACCCGGCGTACAACCTCGCCGACTCCTCCGGCTACGAGCAGATCTCCGCCGTCGAGCAGGGCGCGGACGCCGGGGAGGTCAAGGTCACCTTCGCCCAGCCGTACGCCGACTGGCAGAACCTGTTCAACCCGCTGCTGCCCGCCTCCGGGATCTCCACCCCGCAGGACTTCAACGACGGCTGGGTGGAGAAGGTCCCGGTCTTCGGCGGCCCGTTCGTGGTCTCGAACGCCGACAAGACCGCGCAGACCATCACGCTCACCCCCAACCCGCACTGGTGGGGCCCGAAGCCCAAGCTGGACCGGATCACCTACCGGGTGCTGGACGCCGCCGCGATCACCCAGGCGTTCCTGAACAACGAGGTCGACCTCGCCTCCGCGGGCACCGCCACCGCGTACGGCCAGCTCAAGGACGCCTCCGGCGCGGCGATCCGCACCGGCACCCCCTGGGACGAGGTGCACATCTCCTTCGGCGGCAACGGCCCGCTCGCCGACCAGAAGGTCCGCCAGGCGCTCGGCCGGGCGATCGACCGCGCCTCCCTGATCAAGATCGCCAACAAGGGCGTCCCGGTGGAGTTCAAGCCGCTCGACAACCACCTGTTCATGACCAACCAGAACGGCTACCGGAACAACGCCGGGGACTGGGCCTCCTACGACCCGGCCACCGCGAAGAAGTGGCTGGACGAGGCCGGCTGGAAGGACGCGGGCGGCACCCGCAGCAAGGACGGGCAGCCGCTGGAACTGCACTACGTGCTGAGCGACGGCTCCACCCAGGCCCAGACCGACCTGGCCACCGCCGTGCAGAACATGCTCCAGCAGGTCGGCGTCAAGCTGACCCTCGACAAGGTCTCCAGCAAGGAGTACTTCACCAAGTACGTCAACCTGGGCAAGTTCGACCTGGCCAGCTGGCGCAACACCGACTCCTTCCCGCTCTCCCAGACGGTGGCGATCTACCGCGCCCCGCAGGGCGACAACGTGTTCGGCAACTACTCGAAGCTCAGCACCCCCGAGATCGACGGCCTGCTGCGCAAGGCCGCCGCCACCCTCGACCCGGCGCAGGCCGACGAGCTGTACAACCAGGCCGACGCGAAGATCTGGGAGCTCGGCCACACCCTGGAGCTCTACCAGCGCCCCAGCATCGTCGCCGTCCGCAAGGGACTGGCCAACTACGGCGCCGGCAGCCTGGCCAGCACCGTGATCACCTCGGTCGGCTGGCAGAAGTAGCCCGCCCCGGGCCGGTGTCCCCGCTCCGGGCCGGTGCCCCCACCCCGGGCGGCACCGGCCCGCCGGCCCCGGCTCAGCGGCCCCGGCTCGGCGGCCCCGGCTCAGCGGTCCTTGAACTCCTCCAGGGCCTCGAACACCGTCCGCCGCATCGCCTCGCCGCCGACGTGCCCGGAGTCGTCGAAGACGTGCAGCCTGGCGTCCGGCCACGCCTTCGCCAGCTCCCAGGCCGTCCGCACCGGGCAGCCCAGGTCGTACCTGCCGTGCACCAGCACGGCCGGGATTCCGGCCAACTTCCCGGCTTCGCGCAGCAGTTGGTCCTCCGCCAGCCAGGCGCCGTGGCTGAAGAAGTGCGCGCAGATCCGGACGAACGCGATCCGGTCGTCCGCCTCCCGGGCGCTGTACATGCCGGGGACGCCGTGGGGCTCGTCCGAGACCACCGCGTCCTCCCAGGCCAGCCAGGCGTCGGCGGCAGCGGCCCGGACCGCCCGGTCGGGGTGCTCCGTCCGCCGCGCGTAGGCGGCCAGCAGGGCGTACACGTCGCCGTCCCAGGTGTGCTCGGGGACGGCGGCCAGGAAGCGGTCCCACGCCTCGGGCTTGAAGGCGGACACCCCGTGGTAGAGCCAGTCGGTCTCGGCCCGGCGGGTGGTGGTCACCGCCTGGAGGACGATCTCGCCGACCCGCTCCGGGTGTTGCTGCGCGTACGCCAGGATCAGCGTCGAGCCCCAGGAGGCGCCGTCCAGCAGCCAGCGCTCGATGCCGAGGTGCGCGCGAAGCCGCTCCATGTCGTCGACCAGGTGCTGCGTGGTGTTCAGTGCCATGTCCGCCGCCGGGTCGCTCGCGTGCGGGGTGCTGCGCCCGCAGTTGCGCTGGTCGTAGCGGACCACCCGGTAGCGCGCCGGGTCCCACGCCCGGGTGGGCCGGTCCGGCGTCCCCGCGCCGGGCCCGCCGTGCACGTACAGGGCGGGCTTGCCGGCGGGGTTGCCGAGCTGCTCGTAGTAGATCCGGTTGCCGTCGCCGGTGTCGAGGAACCCGCGGTCGTAGGGGACGGTCGGCGGGTGGAGGAGGTCGTCCAGGGGGGTCGGAGGCATGACGGGCGATCCTAACCGGCCTCCCGCGTACGGCAACTGAATAACCGTCACCCCCCACCGGCGGGCCGCCGGGGGGTGACGGTCCACGCGGTGCCTACTGCTGCCAGAGCTGGAGTTCGGAGAGCTGTCCGGCGGGCCAGCCGGTGTTGCCGGTGACCTGGACCCGGACGTAGCGGACCTGGGTGGCGGGGAAGGCCAGCGTGACGGTGTTGTCGGCCGCCGGGTCGAAGAGGTAGGCGGCGGAGGACTTCAGCGGGGTGAAGGCGGTGCCGTCGATGGAGCCGAGCAGGGTGAGGGTCTGGGTGCGGGCGCCCCAGCCGGCGGGCAGCCGGAGCACGGCGCGGGAGACCTGCCGGGCGGTGCCGAGGTCGACCTGGACCCACTGCGGGAGGGCGTGGTTGGCGCTCTCCCAGTAGCTGTTCCGGTTGCCGTCGGTGAGGTTGCCGGAGCCGTAGACGTCGGCGTGCGAGGACTCGGTGGTGGGCCGGCCGGCCGCCAGGTCGGTGGCGGGCGGGGTGGAGGCGCCGGTGAAGCGCAGGTGGTTGAGGTTCCAGCCGCCGGTGTCCTGGACCAGGGTGAGCACCTGGCGTCCGGCGGGCAGGGTGAGGCGGGCGGTGGCGTCGCCCCAGGTCTGCCAGTCGCCGGTGGCGGGCAGGGTGACGGCGCCGGTCAGGTCGGCCCCGGTGCCGTTCGCCAGGTGCAGGGCGCCGGTGACGGCGGCGGGCGCGGCGTACCGCAGGGTGACGGTGTACGTCCCGGCGGTGGCGACGTCCACGGTGTAGCGCTGCCACTGGCCGCCCGAGGTCCAGCCGAGGCCGTAGCCGCCGCCGGTGTCGGTGACGGCCTCCAGGTCGACGCCGTCGGCCCGGTAGCCGTTGGCGGTGCCGTTGACGGTGTTGACGAAGTAGCCGGTGCCGGGACCGCCGGTGTCGTAGTCCTCGGCCTGCACGGTGCCGGGGATCGCGGCGGGCGAACCGCCGTACGGGGCTTCGGGGCTGCCGGTGCCGCTGCCCCAGCTGTTGCCGCTCGCGGTGACGGTGAAGGCCGGCGAGTTGTTGCGGTAGGCGGTGGCTCCGGCGGCGCTCAGGCCGGTGACGGTGTTGTCGGTGAGGGTGGCCGAGCCGGTGGGTGCCGGGTAGAACGGCGGGGCGACCACGAAGCCGTTGCGGCCGGGCGCGGTGACGGTGTTGCCGCGCATCAGGGTGTTGGTGGACGCGGAGAGGCCGACGCCGTCGTACAGCGCGTTCAGCACGGTGTTGCCGGTGACGGTGACGTGGTCGACCACGCCGGTGTTCTGGCCGTCGCCGCCGTTGCCGACGTGCAGCGCGGGCTGGCCCTGGCTGTAGCCGTTGCCGCCGGAGCGGACCACGGTGTTGGCGTTCAGGGTGGCGCCGAGCAGGTCGCTGCCGTTGACGCCGAAGCGGCCCGCGCCGAGGCCGATGTAGCGGGCGGTGTCGGAGATCAGGTTGTGCTCGACCAGGTGGCCGCTGCCGCCGTAGACGCCGATGCCCTTGCCGCCCCAGGGCGCGACGACGGTGTTGTGCGTCATGGTGATCCGGGCCATCGGCGTGTAGTACGTCCGGTTGCCGTTGCCGTCGGTGTTGTAGTTCACCGAGTTGACGGCCATGCCGTCGTCGCCGGTGCCGCGGACGAAGTTGTTGTCGGCGGTGATGTCGCTGCCCACCGAGTTGCCGAGCGAGACGTTGTTGACGTTGATGCCGTCGGCCCAGACCGCGGTGACCCGGGCGTTGCGGACGCTGCCGCCGGTGCCCGAGGCCCAGTAGCCGGACTCGACGTGCTGGCTCCAGATGCCGTCGGCGCTCCAGTCGGTGCCGGTGGTGTCCATCGCCCCGCCGCCGCCGTCGACCATCTCCCGGCTGGTGGAGTTGGAGTCCAGGTGGAAGCCCCGGACGTGGGTGGAGGTGAGGTTGAACAGGGCGGCCAGCGGGGTGCGGTTGGGCAGCGGGACGTCGCGGTAGACCGTCGAGTACCACGGGCCGGCGCCGACGATGGTGATGTCCCGGGCGGTCAGGCCGGTGGTGCCGCGCAGGTAGA
The DNA here is from genome assembly GCF_003259315.1 of Kitasatospora sp. SolWspMP-SS2h. GTDB lineage: Bacteria > Actinomycetota > Actinomycetes > Streptomycetales > Streptomycetaceae > Kitasatospora > Kitasatospora fiedleri. The sequence continues at coordinate 248,176 of NZ_QLLT01000003.1, forward strand.
AGGTGCCCGGCGGGATCCACAGCGTGCGCTGCTGGGCCTGCGCCTGGTCGATGCAGGACTGGATGGCGGCGGTGGAGTCGACGGCGTCGGGCGCGGCCGAGCCGTTGGTCGGCGCGGTGCCCGCGACGGCCCCGCAGTCGGTGATCGACAGCGATCCGGCGGGCCGGGCGGCGGGCGGCGGCGGGTTCTCCGCGTCCAGCACGTCGATGTCGTAGTACGCGGCGGTGTTGGCGGCGTCCTTGCGCAGTTCGACGGTGCTGCCGGGGGCGATCGGCGCGCCGGTGACGAAGGTGTGCGCCTCGTCGAAGAAGTCCCGCGGGTCGCCGTCGGCGGCGTTCTGGTCGCTGCCGTTGTAGTGGCCGTCGCCGCCCTCGTAGAACCAGCTCTGCTTGGAGTTCAGGTTCAGCGTCTGGCGGAACACCCCGTCCACGTACAGGTTCAGGGTCGCGGTGGTGCCGCCGCCGGTGGCGGAGTCCGGGATGCTCTCGCGCACGTTGACCGCGCTGACCGGCCCGCCGGTGCCGTTGGTCCAGCGCACGCCCTGCCCGGTGGCGGCCAGGTGCACGTACGCGTGCCCGGACGCCTCCAGCGCGGCGCTGGAGTACGGCGTGGTCGGCGCGGCGGTCAGCGCGACGACGGCCGCGCCGCCGGTGGGCGTGCCCGCCTCGGCCTCCCACGGGGCGAACGGGAGGGTGGCGCCCGCGGTTCCGGCGTCCGCGGCTCGGGCGCCCGCCGCGCCGAGCGGGTCCGCCGCGCCGCGGGCGTCCGCCGCGGTGGCGGCGGTGGCGGCCGCGGGTGCGGCGAGCGCGGCGGCCAGCAGCGCGGTGGTGGCGAGCAGGGCGGTCCGGGCGCGCGGGCCGGCGCCGGGCAGAGGTCGTCTCATCGAGTCCCTTCCTGGGCGTGCGCGAGGCGCGCTCCGCGGAGGCGCGGGCGCGCTGAGCGAGGAGCGGGGAGCGGTGGAGCGCGGGCGGGGCAGCAGCGAACGTAACGTCGTTGACATGAATCCGCAATGCCTGCACCGGATCGCGCAAAATCCCAACTCGACTCGCGCACACCGCAGTCAGGGGCTCGGGCGGGGCGGAGGGCGGGCCCGTGGGGCCGCGACGGGAGGGGTCGCCGGGTGTCGACGGGCCGGGGGCGGGGGCGGGGGCGGCGGCGCTGTCCCGGTGGTCGGCCCGGACGGCCGCCGCCCGCCGCTACCCCAGGCCGAGGGCGGCGCGCAGCCGTCCCCGGGTGGCCGCGGCGGCCTCCCGGGTGACGGGGTCGTCGCTACCGAGGGCGTCGCCCAGCAGCAGGTCGGCGGCGGCGACCACGGCGGCGGGGAGGACGATCTCGCGCAGGCCGAGCAGCTGGGCGGCGGCCTGGTGCCCGATCGTCGGGGGGCCGGAGGGCCGGTCGTGGGGTTCCGCCGGTTCGGGGACGCGCGGGGGCGTCGCCAGGGGGTGCCCGCCCTGCGGGCGGCGCGGTTCGTTGATCACGGGCATGCCCGGTTCAACGGGCCACGGCCCGGGACGGTTACGCGGTCCGCGACGTTCGAGTGGCCCGCCACCGCCCGGTCAGGAGGCGTGCCGGTCCACGACGGCGGCGTGCCGGTCCACGACGGCGGCGGGCCCGGACCCCGGCGCGGGCGCGGCCCTGGCCCTGGGGCCGGAGGCGGGCCCGGAGGCGGAGGCGGACGTGGACGTGCCGAGAGCGGGCCGTTCGGGGCGCGGGGCGAGCGTCCGGACACCCGCCGGCAGCGGGGCGGGGGCGGCGGTGTGCGCGGTCCGGATCCACCGGGCCAGGGCGTGGGCGAACTCGGGGCCGATCGCGGCGGCGTGCTGCAACTGGTCCAGATCCCCCGGCCGGAGCGGGACACCGGCCTCCGAGAGGGCGGCCAGCAGGGGTTGCAGCAGCGTCCACTGGGGGCGGACGGCGGGCAGCGGGCTGGTATGCGCGGGCTCTGTCACGTCGGGTCCAACTACCCGCCCCCGAGGGGGACACGGCCCGTTCTCCCGGTTCCACCACAGGGTGCAACCCGGCTCCGGACGGCGTGCCGCACCCCGCCGGAAGGCCCGCCCGGTGGTACCGGCGGGGACCGCGTGGAGGGATTCGGCGGCGTCGGCGGGGGGTCAGTCGAGGCGCAGCCGTGCCAGTCGGCGCAGGGCGAGGGCGGCCAGCAGGGCGGTCGCGGCGGCGAGCAGGACGGCGGCCAGGGGGTGGGGCCCGCCCGCGCCGGCCCACAGGGCGCCGGCGGCGGTCACGGTGGTGAGCAGGGCGACGGCCGCGACCAGCAGGACGGGGCGGTGGCCCAGGCGGGCGGCGGGGCCGGGCGGGTGGTCGAGCCGGCGGTCGAGGCGGGGGTCGGTCCGGCGCAGGTGCTGTTCGATCTCCGCGAGCAGGAGGCGTTCCTGCGGGGTCAGTCGGGTGTCCATGGGTCTGCCGCCTCTCGGGGAGGGGGTGGGGGTGCCGTCGGGCCGGCACGGCGGTGGCGGCCGGTGCGCCGTGCGGGTCGGATCGCCGTCCTCCTCCCGGTGCGGCGGGCCGCGACCACCGCGGGTACCCCTTTCCGGGAAAAAGTCCCGCCGCCGGGCGGTCGGCGCCCACCCGCAGCGCTGGTGCAGCGTTTCGGCCCGGAGTGTGCGGGGCCTTCGGAGGCATCCGGCGCGTCCGGGAGGTCCGCACCCGGCGGCGCGCCGCTCCGCGCCACCCGCACCCATCCGGATCGGGCCCGGCTCCGAACCCCCTGGACACTCCGCGGACGTCCCTGCCGACGTCCCGACGGCCGAGGAGGCAGCGATGATCGAGGTGGTGCGGGAGATCCCGGTCCGCCGTCCGGCGGATGAGGTGCTGGAGTACCTGGCGGATTTCGCGCACGCCGCCGAGTGGGACCCGGGCACCGAGCAGTGCGTCCGGATCGACGCGAGCGGGAGTGCGGGCGCGGGTGCGAGCGGGAGTGCGGGCGCGCCGGAGCCGGGGGCCCGGTGGCGGAACGTCTCGGTGTTCCGGGGGCGGCGCACCGAGCTGGTGTACGAGCTGGTGGACCGCGGGCCCGACCAGCTGCTGTTCGTGGGGCGCAACCGCACCGTCACGGCCTCGGACGAGATCACCGTCAGCCCGGCTCCGGACGGGGCGGGGTCGGTGGTCCGGTACCGGGCGCGGTTGCGGTTCCACGGGCTGGCGCGGCTGGCGGAGCCGTTCCTGCGGCGGGACTTCGAGCGGCTGGCGGACGCGGCCCGGCGGCGGATGCCCGAGGTGCTGGACGGCGGCTGAGCGCCCGGCCGGGCCGGTCCCCCCATTCGGAGCAATCCGCGGACCCGGTGCCTCCGAATGGGGGGCGCAAGGGCCGCCGCGGGCGGCCGGGACCAGTGGGGAGGATCGACGTGACGACACTCGGCACCGTTTCCGCCGGAGGGTTCGTCCCGCCGTCGCGCGAGGGGCGTCCCGTACGGCGGGTGGCCGTGGTGGGTGCGGGGGTGGCGGGGCTGAGCGCGGCGTACGCGCTGGCGCGGGCCGGGGCGGCGGTCGAGCTGTTCGAGGCGGCGGACCGGCTCGGCGGGCACGCGCACACCCAGCGGATCACGGCGGCGGACGGCCGGGAGTTGGCGCTGGACACCGGCTTCCTGGTGCACAACACCCGGACGTACCCGGAACTGGTCGGCCTGTTCGACGAGTTGGGCGTACGGACGCAGGACAGCGACATGAGCATGTCGGTGCACTGCGAGGGCTGCGGCCTGGAGTACGCGGGGGCCCGCGGCCTGTCGGGGCTGCTGGCCACCCCGGGCAACCTGGTCCGGGGCCGGTACCTGCGGATGCTCGGCGAGGTGCCGCGCTTCCACCGCCTGGCCCGCCAGTTGCTGGCCGCGCCGGAGCCGGCCGCTCCGGAGCCGGGCGCCGCCGCCGACGGGGCGGACGCGGCCGACCCGAGCCTGCGCGCGTTCCTGGCCCGGCACGGCTTCTCGCCGTACTTCACGCAGCACTTCATCACGCCGCTGGTCTCCGCGGTGTGGTCCTGCGCGCCCGACCTGGCCGGGGACTACCCGGCCCGGTACCTGTTCGCGTTCCTGGCCAACCACGGCCTGCTGAGCGTCACCGGCTCGCCGACCTGGCGCACCGTGGTCGGCGGCTCGGCCACGTACGTGGAGCGGATCGCCGCGCACCTCACCGCGCACTCCGGCACCGTGCACCGCTCCGCGCCGGTGCGCGCGGTGCGGCGCCACCCGGACGGCGTCACGGTGGCCACCGAGGACGGGCGGTGGACCCGGGCGGACGCCGTGGTGGTGGCCGTCCACCCCGACCAGGCGCTGCGGCTGCTCGCCGACCCGACGCCCGCCGAGCGCGAGGTGCTGGGCGCGTTCGCGTACTCCCGCAACCCGACGGTGCTGCACCGGGACGCCTCGGTGCTGCCCCGGGCCGCCTGGGCGCGCGCCTCCTGGAACTACCGGATGCCCGGCTGCGACGCGCCCTCCGACCGGGTCCGGGTCAGCTACCACCTGAACCGGCTGCTGCGGCTGGGCGGCGCGGAGGACTACCTGGTCACCCTGAACGAGGACGACCGGCAGCCGGTCCCCGAGCCGCTGGTGGTCTCCCGCACCGTGTACGAGCACCCCGTGTACACCGCCCGCACGGTCGCCGCCCAGCGCCGGCTGCCCGAACTGGCCGGTCCCCGCACCACGTTCGCCGGGGCGTACCACGGCTGGGGGTTCCACGAGGACGGCTGCCGCTCCGGCCTGGCCGCCGCCCGCCACCTGCTCGCGGCGGTCGCGCCGTGAGTGCCGTGCGCGCCACGGGTGCGGCGGGTGCCGCGGGTGCGCCCGGCGCCGCGCCGCCCGTGCCGCGCGTGCTGCCCGGCCCGTGGGGCGCGGTGCTGTACGAGACCCGCACCACCCACGTCCGGGCCGAGCCGCGCCGGGTGTTCCGCCACCGCGGCTACCTGTGGCTGGTCGACCTCGACCACCTGCCACGGCTGCCCCGGGCGCTGCGCCCGCTGGCCCGCTTCCTGCCCCGCGACCACGCCCTCGCCCCCGGCTCCGGCCCCGATCCCGCGAGCATCCGGGAGGACCTGGCCCGCGAGCTGACCGCGCACGGCCTGCGCCCGGCCGGGCGGGTGCTGATGCTGACCCAGGCCCGCTCGCTGGGGTACGTGTTCAACCCGCTGACGGTGTACTGGTGCCGGGACGCGGCGGGCGCACCGCTGTGCACCGTCGCCGAGGTGCACAACACCTACGGCGGGCGGCACCGCTACCTGCTGTTCCCGGACGGGGCCGGGCACGCGCGGACGGCGAAGGAGTTCTACGTCTCGCCGTTCCTGCCGGTCGACGGCCACTACCGGATGCTGCTGCCGGAGCCGGACGCCCGGCTGCACCTGACCGTGCAACTGGAGCTGCCCGGCGGGCGGGCGTTCACCGCCACGGTGGCCGGCACCGGCCGCCCGGCGGGCCCGGCCGCGCTGCTGCGGGCGGTGCTGCGGCACCCGTTCGCGACCTTCGCCGTGAGTGTGCGGATCCGCTCCCAGGGCATCCGCCTGTGGCTGCGCGGCCTGCCCGTCCACCCGCGCCCGCGCCTCGCAGCCGAGCCCGGCCCGTGCTCCCGCCCGGAGGCGGACCCGGGAGCCGAGCCCGGGGCCGCCGCCGGCCCGTGCCCCCACGGGCGGCCGGAACCCGGCCCCCGCACCGGCCCGGAGACCGCCGCCGCCCGTCCCCTCCCCCTTCCCCGCACCCGCCACCACCGTTCCCGTTCTCGTTCCCGTTCCGGAGAGGCCCCCCGTCGATGACCACCACCGTCCCGTTCCCGACCGCCGTCGACCCGCTGCGCTGGCCGGACGTCGCCCGGGTGCCGCACGCCCCGCTGCGGGCCGCGGCGGCCGGGCGGGTGCTGCGCCGGGCGGCGGCCCACCGGGGCCTGCGGGTCGAACTCCCGGGCGGGCGCCCGCTGCTGGCCGGCCCGCCGCAGGCCCCGGTGCTGCGGCTGCACCGCCCGGAGGCGTTCCTGCACCGGGTCGGCGCGGGCGGCCTGATCGGCTTCGGCGAGTCCTACCAGGCGGGCGACTGGGACAGCCCGGACCTGGCCCGGCTGCTGACCGCGCTGGCCGCCCGCCCCGAGACCCTGGTGCCGCCCGGCACCGGGTGGCTGCGCAAGCTGTACGTGCGGCGGCCCCCGGCGGCGGAGCTGTCCACGGCCGCCAACGCCCGGCGCAACATCCACCGGCACTACGACCTGTCGAACGAGCTGTTCGGGCTGTTCCTCGACCCGACCATGTCGTACTCCTCGGCGGTGTTCTCCGACCCCTCCCCCGCCACCCGCTGGGCGGACCTGGTCCCGGCCCAGCACCGCAAGATCGACCGGCTGCTCGACCTGGCCGCCGTCGGCCCCGGCACCCGGCTGCTGGAGATCGGCACCGGCTGGGGCGAACTCGCCCTGCGCGCCGCCGCCCGGGGCGCCCGGGTGGTCACCCTCACGCTCTCCGCGGAGCAGCTCGCGCTGGCCCGGCGCCGGATCGCCGACGCCGGGCAGTCCGAGCGGGTCGAGGTCCGGCTCTGCGACTACCGCGAGGCACGGGGCGAGTTCGACGCGATCGTCAGCTGCGAGATGATCGAGGCCGTCGGACGCCCGTTCTGGCCCGCCTACTTCGGCGCGCTGGACCGGCTGCTCGCCCCCGGCGGCCGGGTCGCCCTCCAGGCCATCACCATGCCGCACGCCCGGATGCTGGCCAGCAGCAGCACGTACACCTGGATCCTCAAGTACGTGTTCCCCGGCGGGCAGATCCCCTCGCTGCGGGCGATCGCGGACACCGCCGCCGCGCACACCCGGCTGCGGGTGGACAGCGCCGACGCGTACGGGCCGCACTACGCCGAGACGCTGCGGCTGTGGCGGGAGCGGTTCACCGCCCGGGCCGGGGAGGTCGCGGAGCTGGGCTTCGACGAGGTGTTCCGGCGGATGTGGGAGCTGTACCTGGCGTACTCGGAGGCCGGGTTCCGCACCGGCTACCTGAACGTCCACCAGGTGCTGCTGAGCCGGGACGGCCTGCGGTGAACGCCGCCGCGTTCGGCATCGGCGCGGCCTGCACCGCCGGCGCGGCCCTGGCCGTGATGCTGCTCGCGTTCGCGGTCGGGGTCCGCACCGGCCGCCACCGGGGCGTCGACGTGGCCTGGGGCCTGGCGTTCACCGCCGTCGCGCTGACCGGCTACGGGCTGTCCGCCGGGTACGGCGACGGCGGGCGGCGGGCGCTGGCCACCGTCCTGGTGGCGGTCTGGGGCCTGCGGCTGGCCGCCCACCTGTGGTGGCGGGCCCGCGGTCTGCCCGAGGACCCGCGCTACGCCCGGATGCTGTCCCGCGCCCCGGAGGGCCCGGCCCGCACCCGGTACGCGCTGCGGACCGTCTACCTGCTCCAGGCAGTCCTGGTCTGGTTCGTCTCGCTGCCGGTGCTGGCCGCCCAGTACCTGCCCGACCGGCTCGGGCCGACCGCCTGGGCGGGCGCGGCCCTGTGGGCGGTCGGCCTGTTCTTCGAGGCGGTCGGCGACGCCCAGCTGGCCCGCTTCAAGGCCGACCCGGCCCACCGCGGCCGGGTGATGGACCGGGGCCTGTGGCGCTACACCCGGCACCCCAACTACTTCGGCGACGCCTGCGTCTGGTGGGGCCTGTTCCTGCTGGTGGCGCACGCCCCGATCGGCTGGGCCTTCGTCGGCAGCCCGCTGCTGATGACCTGGCTGCTGGCCTTCGGCAGCGGCAAGCCCATGCTGGAGAAGCACCTCTCCTCCGGCGAACGCCCCGGCTGGGCCGAGTACACCGCCCGCACCAGCTCCTTCTTCCCGCTCCCGCCGCGCCGCCGCTCCCCGCGGGCGGGCGGCTGAGGCCCGGACCGGGCCGGGCCACCGCCGACCCGCACGGCCGCCGCTCAGACCCGGCCGCTCAGACCCGGCCGCTCAGGCCCGGCCGTGCGGGTCCCCGGCCGTGCGGGTCGGCGGTGGCGTCCGGGTAGCCCGCCGCCTGCATCACCGCCTCGGCGACCAGCCGGGCCTGTTCGGGCGTCAGTCCCTCGATCGCGTGGCGCAGCGGCCCGGCCCCGGCAGGCCGGACGGGCCTCCGCGACCTGGAAGGCCAGCCGGACGACCGCCTGCACCGGCGGCTGCCCGGACGCGCCGCGCAGCACCAGGGCGTACAGCCGGGATCGGTCCTCGTCCCGGAACGGCACCTCGGTCGGCATCGCGCTCTCCCCTCCCCCGTGGGGGCCCACCCCGTTCCCCCCTGCGGAACCTACCCGCGGGAGCGCCTGGTTCCCCCTCGACCCGCCCGGCCGGAGCCGGGCGGGTGCCCGGCCCGGTTCAGCTGAACGGCAGCAGCAGGACCGGGGCGGCGGTCGGGTGCGGGGAGCCGCCGGCCGGTTCGAGGGTGACGCCGACGCCGGCCGCGCCGTTCAGGGCACCGGTGAGCAGCAGGGTGCCGTCGCCGGTGGGGAGCAGGCCGGCCGGGCGCATGGTGCCGGCGTCGTCGTACCAGAGCTGGTAGGTGCGGCCGGGGCCCGGGGCGGGCAGGTTGGCGGCGAGGAAGCCGGCCCGGTCGCGGGCGGCCGACCAGACCACGGTGGCCGTGCCGCCGTCGGTGGCGGTCGTCGCGGTGCGGGCGTCCGGTGCGGTGAGCAGCGCGGTGACGGACTCCTGCTGCCGGGTGAGCGCCGCGACCCGGTCGCGGGCCCGTTCGGCCTCGCGGTGCTGCTGGACGGCGAGGCCGCCCGCGCCGACGGCCAGGGCGAGGCAGGCGGCGAGCGCCAGCTTCGGGACGCGGCGGGCGAACCGGGCCCGCGGCGGGGCCGGGCGGGCGACCCGCGGCGCCTCCTGCCGGACGCCCGGCAGCGCGGCCATGACCCGGGACTTCAGCTCCGGGGGCGGGGGCGCGGCCTCGGCCGCCCCGAGCCGGGCCAGGGTGGCGGCGAACTCGGCCGTCTCCTGGGCGCACGACGGGCAGTGGTCGAGGTGGCGCTCGAAGGCATCGTTCTCCTCGGGACTCAGCGCGTGCGCGGCGTACGCGCCGGTCAGGGTGTGCGGGTCGGGGGCGTGCCGGTCGCGGGTGCGCGGGTCGGTGGTGTTCACGCGCCCACCCCCAGGCAGTCGCGCATCCGGATCAGGGCGTCGCGCATCCGGGTCTTGACGGTGCCGAGCGGTGCGCCGAGCACCTGGGCGACCTCGGGGTAGCTGTAGCCGCGGTAGTAGGCCAGGGTGAGGGACTCGCGCTGGAGTTCGGTCAGGGTGCGCAGGCAGCGCCGCACCTGTTCGCGCTCCAGCCGTCCCTCGACCTGTTCGGCGACCTCGTCGTAGGGCGAGCCGCCGTGCGAGGCCGCCGCGGCCTTCCGGTCGCGGTCGGCGGCGGCCTGCGCGGAGCGGACCCGGTCGACGGCCCGCCGGTGCGCGATGGTCAGCACCCAGGACAGCACCTCGCCGCGGTCGGCCTGGTAGCGGGCGGCGGTGCGCCACACCTCCAGCAGCACCTCCTGGGCGACCTCCTCGGACTGCGCGACGTCCCGCACCACCCGCCGCACCAGCCCGAACACCGGGCCGGAGACGGCGTCGTAGAGCGCGGCGAACGCCTCCTGGTCGCCCCGCACCACCCGGGCCAGCAACTCCCGCAGTTCCGGTCCCGGCCGCCGTGGCGGGGCCAGTGACACGACGTGGCTCACCCGTCCACCCCGCCCACGACGTTCCTGCGCTGCACCACCGGCACGGGGGCCTCCCTACGGCGGCCGGAACCCCCGACCGCGACGACTCGATAACACGACTCACCCGCTCTTCGTCACGGCCCGCCGTCCGGATTGCCCCCTGACCCGGGCAGTTGTGCGGGTCCCCGTGCGGGTCCCGTCGCCGAGGCCCTCGGCCCGCCCTAGGCCCTGTCCGGTCGATCTTGTCGGATCAGTGCGCGGCGTCGGGCGCCCGGCTGGGAGTGCCGGCGGAACGCCCTCGTCCTGGGTGTACTCGGGTGTTTCGCCGGTGCTTCCAGCCGGGATGATCCGGCGTCGCGCGCCCGGCAAGATCGACCGGACAGGGACTAGGCGGCCCGCAGCCGGGTGATCAGGCCGTCGACGTCGAGGTGCTCGTGCTCGTGGCCGGTCGGGACGAGCGCGTAGCACTCCAGCAGGAAGCCGGTGACGACCTCCGCCGGGATGTTGACCACCGCCGCCCCCGTGCCGCCGTGCAGCGTGATCAGCACCTCGCCGTCGGCGCCGGGCCGGACGGTGACGTCGCCGTGCCCGGCGGGCGCGAGACGACCCTCGTTGAGCAGGTCGCGCCCGAACACCCATTCCACCGCGTCGATCCGACCGACCGGCGGGAACACCAGCCGGACCGCGTACGGAAGTGAGGAGTCGAAGTGCAGCCCGGCATCCACCGCCAGGTCCGGGTGCGGGCTGTGCGGAAGCGTGACGGCGGTGGACCAGCAGGTGGCGACGGCCATGCGGTGCGGCCTTCCTTCCAGATGGCGACGGCGAACGGTGCCGAAAGCTGACGGCATGGCCCCGATTACCCATCCGTCCCGCAGATCCGCGGATCGACGCAGAACCTTCACCGATGCCCTCCGGTCACCACACGAACGGCCGAATCCGCGGTGCCGGCCGGGAGCGCTCCCCGCGCGCGCCGGAGGGCCGAACGGGCGACTTCCCGTCCGGAACCGCGTAAGTTCGCTGCTGGGCGACGGCGCCCGCGCCGAACGAACCGGGTGCCGTCGCGGACCGAGTGCCGAGCAGAGGACGGGTACGGAAGATGGCTCAGGTTGTCCGGGGTGTGATCGCGCGGGCGAAGGGGGCGCCGGTGGAGGTGGTGCCCGTCGTGGTGCCCGATCCGGGGCCGGGTGAGGCGGTGGTGCGGGTGCAGGCGTGCGGGGTGTGCCACACGGACCTGCACTACCGGGAGGGCGGGATCAACGACGAGTTCCCGTTCCTGCTGGGGCACGAGGCGGCGGGCGTGGTGGAGTCGGTCGGCGGGGGCGTCGAGGACCTCTCGCCCGGCGACTACGTGATCCTCAACTGGCGTGCGGTGTGCGGTCGTTGCCGGGCCTGCAAGCGGGGCCGCCCGTGGTACTGCTTCGCCACCCACAACGCGAAGCAGAAGATGACGCTGGAGGACGGCACCGAGCTGTCCCCGGCGCTGGGCATCGGCGCCTTCGCAGAGAAGACGCTGGTCGCCGCCGGCCAGTGCACCAGGGTCGACCCGGCGGCGTCCCCGGCGGCGGCCGGTCTGCTGGGCTGCGGGGTGATGGCCGGTCTGGGCGCGGCGATCAACACCGGGCAGGTGGGCCGGGGCGACAGCGTCGCGGTGATCGGCTGCGGCGGCGTGGGCAACGCGGCGGTGGTCGGCTCCCGGCTGGCCGGCGCGGGCACGGTCATCGCGGTGGACGTGGACGACCGCAAGCTCGCCACCGCGCAGCGCCTGGGCGCGACCCACACCGTCAACTCCCGCGCGGTGGACCCGGTGGAGGCGATCCGCGGGCTGACCGGCGGCAACGGCGCGGACGTGGTGATCGAGGCGGTCGGCCGCCCGGAGACGTACCGGCAGGCGTTCTACGCCCGCGACCTGGCGGGCACGGTGGTGCTGGTGGGCGTGCCGACGCCGGAGATGAAGCTCGAACTGCCGCTGCTGGACGTGTTCGGGCGCGGCGGCGCGCTCAAGTCGTCCTGGTACGGGGACTGCCTGCCGGAGCGGGACTTCCCGATGCTGATCGACCTGTACCTGCAGGGCCGCCTGGACCTGGACGCGTTCGTCAGCGAGACCGTCCCGCTGGACGGCGTGGAGGAGGCGTTCGCCCGGATGCAGCGCGGCGAGGTGCTGCGCTCGGTGGTGGTGTTCTGATGGCGGCCCGGATCGAACGGCTGGTCACCTCGGGCGAGTTCAGCCTGGACGGCGGCACCTGGCAGGTCGACAACAACGTCTGGATCGTCGGGGACGACACCGAGGCGGTGGTGATCGACGCGGCGCACGACGCGCGGGCGATCGCGGCGGCGCTGGGCGGCCGCCGGCTGCTGGCGGTGGTCTCCACCCACGCCCACAACGACCACGTGGACGCGGCGCCGGAGCTGTCGGAGCTGACCGGCGCGCCGGTGCTGTTGCACCCGGCGGACGAGGTGCTGTGGCGGCAGACCCACCCGGACCGCGCGCCGGACGCCCCGCTCGCCGACGGGCAGCGGCTGGCCGTCGCGGGCACCGCGCTGACCGTCCTGCACACCCCGGGCCACAGCCCGGGCGCGGTCAGCCTGTACGCCCCGGAGCTGGGCACCGTCTTCACCGGCGACACCCTGTTCGCGGGCGGCCCGGGCGCCACCGGCCGGTCCTTCTCGGACTTCCCGACCATCATCGCCTCGATCCGCGAGCGGCTGCTGACCCTGCCGCCGGAGACGGTGGTGCACACCGGCCACGGCGATTCGACCACCGTCGGCGCGGAGGCCCCGCAGCTGGCGGAGTGGATCGCCCGGGGCCACTGACCGGACGTCAGCCCCCGGGGCCCGCGGGGTCCCCGGGGCCGGCGGGGCCCGCGGAGTCCCCGAACCGGACGCCGGCCAGCCGTGCGCGCGCGGGCGCGTCGGCCAGCAGCACCGACCGGGCGCCGGGGAACGCCGCCGGCCCGTTCCGTTCGAGCCGGGCCAGCAGCCGGGCGGTGCGCCGCACGTGCAGCCGGAAGGTGCGCGGCGCGGCGGTGCGGGCCCGGGCGTGCTGCCCGGCCAGGGCCTCGGCGGGGCGGACGGCGAGCAGCACCACGTGCAGTTCGCGCCCGTGCCGCCGGGCCCAGTGGGCGAGCGCCCGGCGCATCCACCAGCGGCTGGCGCAGTCGTGCACCAGCAGCGGGCCGGGGCGGCGGAACGCGGCCCGGGTGCGCAGCAGGTGCAGCAGGCGCACGGCGGGGCGGTAGACGGGGTAGGGCAGGGCGGCGGGCATCCGGGCCTGGCAGGCGAGCCGGGTGGCGCGCGGGTCGATCAGCCCGGCGGGGGCGTCCCAGCGCCGCAGCAGGGTGCTCTTGCCGCTGCCGGGGACGCCGCCGACCACCACGACCGCGTCCGGCCCGTAGTGCAGGGCCAGCGGCGGGCCGGAGCGGCCGCGCAGGTCGGCGATCCCGCGCGGGGCGTACCGGGTGACCTGCACGTGCTCGCTCCTCCCCCGCGGCTCGCTCCTCCCCGCGGTGCGCCGGGCAGCCTACCGGGGCGCCCCCTCCTCCAGCCGGATCGCCCCCGCCGGGCAGGCGGCGACGGCGTCGGCGACCTCCCGGACGAGTTCGGCGGGCGGCCGGGCGTCGAGCAGCACGACGGTGCCGTCCTCGTCGCTCTGGTCGAACACCTCGGGGGCGGCGAGGACGCACTGCCCGGCGCCGCAGCACCTGTCCCGGTCGACGTGGACGATCATGGTGGTTCCTCTCGCCATGGCGGTTCCTCTCGTTCCGGTTCCGGGGTTCACCAGGCGACGGGCAGCGACTCGACGCCGTAGACGGTCATCTCGTGCCGGAAGCGGATCTCCTCGAAGGGCACGGCCAGCCGCAGGCCGGGCAGCCGGCGCAGCAGGGTGTCGAGGGCGATCTCCAGTTCCAGCCGGGCCAGCGGCTGGCCGAGGCACTGGTGGACGCCGAAGCCGAAGGCGAGGTGGCGGCGGGTGTCGCGGGTCAGGTCGAGCGCGTCGCCGTCGGGGTAGCGCTCGTGGTCGCGGTTGGCGGTGTTGAGCTGGCAGATGACGCCCTCGCCGGCCCGGATCGGCACGCCGGCGATCTCGGCGTCCTCGATCGCGACCCGGGTGACGCCGGTCTGCACGATGCTGAGCCAGCGCAGCAGTTCCTCGACGGCGGCGGGCGTGGCTTCGGGGTGGGCGCGCAGGTGGGCGAGCTGGTCGGGGTGGCGCAGCAGGGCGAGGACGGAGAGCGCGGTCATGTTGGCGGTGGTCTCGTGGCCGGCGATCAGCAGCAGGCGGCCCATGGCGCCGATGTCCTGGGTGGAGAGTTCGCCGCGGGCGACCAGGCGGCTGAGGATGCCGTCGTCGGGGTGGGCGCGCTTGCTGTCGGTGAGGGCGTCGAGATAGTCGACCAGGCTCTGCTGGGCGGCGGTGGCCTGTTCGGTGCTGGTGCTGCGGTCCAGCAGGGTGCGGCTGCAGTGCTGGAAGAACTCGTGGTCCTCGTAGGGGACGCCGAGCAGCAGGCAGATCACCAGGGAGGGCAGCGGGAGGGCGAAGTCGGCGACCAGGTCGGCGGCGGTGCGGCCGGCGGTCATCCGGTCGAACAGGTCGTCGGCGACCTGCTGGATGGCGGGGCGCAGCGCGGCGGTCTTGCGGAGGGTGAAGTCGCCGGTGAGCATCCGGCGCAGGTGGCCGTGCTCGGGGTCGTCCATCCGGATGAACGAGGTGTTGCCGGTGCCGAGTTGGCGGGCGGCGGCGCTGAGGAAGGGGAAGCCGGGGCGGGTGGCGTCGGCGCTGAAGCGGGGGTCGGCGAGGACGGCGCGGGCGTCCTGGTGGCGGGTGACCAGCCAGCAGGGGGCGCCGTCCCAGAGGGCGACCCGGGTGACGGGTTCGTCCTGCCGGGCCTGCTGGTAGACGGGCGGCGGCGCGAACGGGCAGGCGCCGCGCGGGGCGGGGTGGGAGGTGGTGGCGGCAGTGGCCATGCTGGGGTCCCTTCCCGGGGCCGGGGGCTGCCGCCCGGGCCCGGTGGGGGCGGGGCGCGACAGGGCGGCCCGGCAATTGAGTGCCTAGGGCAACTAACTCACGGTCACGCTAACTCGCGTTCCGTGGCCACGGGAAGGACACCCGGCCGCCGGGGCGGATTCTGTCCTGATTCCGGCGTGTCCGAACGGCCGCCGCGGGCGGCCGTCCCCGCACCCACCAGGCGGGTCCGGGCCGGGCGGGGCGGGCGGGCGGCCGGGCGCGCGGGCGAGAACGGGCCACCGCCCGTCCGGGGGCGGTTTCCCCCCGGCTCCGTCGATCGCCTACACTCGGAGCCGCGAAGGGGAGTAGTCCCGAAACACCACCGGTCGACACACTGGACGGCGCGCCCGTCCCGGCCCGTGGGTCGCGGCATGCGAGCCGCCGCGACGGACGAGACCTTCGGCCTGTGCATGACCCTGCCGCGCCACCGCGCGGGAGGTCTCGTCGTGCCGGGCCGAGAGGTTCGCCCGTCGCCCGCCCGGTGCCGTTCGAGCCCGCGGCCCGGCCCCTTGCAGAAAGCACCGCGATGTCCTTCGACCCCCTGGCGATGCTCACCGCCTTCGGGCTGATCTTCCTGGCCGAACTTCCCGACAAGACGATGTTCGCCTCACTGGCCATGGGCACCCGCATGCGCCCGCTCTACGTCTGGTTCGGCACCTCGGCGGCGTTCATCGTGCACGTGGCGATCGCCGTCGGCGCGGGCAGCCTGCTGAGCCTGCTGCCGGGCCTGGCCGTCAAGCTGGTCTCCGCCGCGCTGTTCGCCTTCGGCGCGGTCGTGCTGCTGCGCTCGGGCGGCGACGGGGACGACGAGGAGGGCGGCCCGAAGACGGTCACCGGCTTCTGGCCGGTCTGGGCGACGGCGTTCACCACGGTGTTCATCGGCGAGTGGGGCGACCTGACCCAGATCACCACCGCCAACCTCGCCGCCACCAACGGCTGGCTGCCCACCGCGATCGGCTCCGCCGCCGCCCTGATGTCGGTCTCCGCCCTGGCCCTGCTGGTCGGCCGGGTGATCGCCAAGCGCGTCCCGCTGCGCACCATCCAGCGGGTCGGCGGCCTGTGCATGGCGGTCCTGGCGGTCTGGACCCTGGTCGAGGCGTTCACCGGCTGACGGCCGTCCCGCCCCGGCGGCCCGGCCGCTCCCGCCCCCGCCCCGGCGGGACGGCCGGGGCGTCGTCGCCCACCCGCGCCGCGGGGGTCGCGGGCGGCGGGGCCCCGTAACATTTGCCGTTTGACAACAATGGCCTGTCGGCAACAATCTTGCGTCTGAGTCAGGCGCGCACAGCAACCTCCCGGGGACGGTTCCCCGGGGGGCTTCCCCGCTGCCCGCCGTTGGGAACCGGGCAGGAGGCACGGTGGGTGTGCTAGGCCGACCGCGTCGCCGAAGGCGACCCGGCGACCCCGAGGGCGGGCGGACGGACGGTGCCCGCCAGGACGTCCTGGAAGGACTCCAGGCCGCGCACCAGGGCCTTGCGCTCCGCGGGCGGCATCGCGTCCAGGACCGCCCCGATCTGCCGCTCGCGCCGGGCCCGCAACTCGGCGAGGAAGGCCAGGCCGCGACCGCTGAGCCGCAGCTCCAGCTCGCGCCGGCTGGTGGTGCTCGGCGCGCGGTCGAGGAACCCGACCGCCTCCAGCCGGTCGCACAGGCGGCTCGCCGAGGACGGCGTCGAGTCCAGCGCCTCGGTCAGCGTCCGCAGGTTGATCCCGTCCTGACGCTCCAGCACATACATGACGCGCAACTGTGACGCCGACAGGGGGGCGGTCGCCAGATCGCGTCCGCCGCCCCAGAGGATCTCCAGCAGTTCCACCACCGAGGACGCCGTTTGCGCGGCGTCGCCTGGACCCGGAAGGGCGGAGAAGGGGCTCATGGTCCCTATCTTGGCACTACCGGTCACCCACGGGCAGCCGTCCGACGGCCGCCCGGTCCGCTTCTCGACGAAATGACCGACGTGACGAACCTGATGGCAGTCGAGCGCGCCCTGCGCACCGCTGCACCCCACGACCTGCTCGACGCCCTGCGCGACTGCCTGACCCGGTGCTACGCGGCGTCCGAGGTCGAGCTGCTGATGATCGACTACAGCCTCAGCGTCCTGCAGCCGGTGTCCGCGCGACGGCAGCCCGGGGCGGCGGTCCCCGCGCACGGGAACCCGGCCGGGCGGGCCTTCGGCGCGCAGGAGCTGTTCGCCCAGGAGGACGGGCACGACGGGGCGGTGATCGCCTACGTGCCGGTCACGGTCCGCGGCGACCGGCTCGGCGTCCTGACGGCCCGACTGCCCGCGGGCGGCCTCACCCCGGAGGTGGCGGATGAGCTGTGCGAGATCGCCGAGATGCTGGCCCGCGAGATCCTGGTCGCCGGGCGGGACACCGACCTCTACCTCCAGGCCCGCCGCCGCAACCGGCTCACCCTGGCCGCCGAGATGCAGTGGCAGCTGCTCCCCGCCCAGGCCTGCCGGCACGCCGAGTACGCGATCGGCGCGCAGTTGGAGCCCGCGTACGCGATCCACGGCGACAACTTCGACTGGTCGGCCGGCGGCGACCGGCTGGTGCTGACCGTCTCCAACGGGATGGGCGAGGGCATCGAGGCCGCGCTGCTCACCAACCTGGCCGTCAACGCGCTGCGCAACGCCCGCCGGGCGGGCATCAGCATCGCCGACCAGGCGGCCCTCGCCGACCAGGCCGTCTACGCCCAGTACCGGGGCCGGATGTTCCTCTCCGTCCTGCTGCTGGACTTCGCGCTGGACACCGGCCGGGTCCGGGTGGTGGACGCGGGCTCCCCGCAGCTGCTGCGGCTACGCACGAGCACGGTCGAGCGGGTGCCCTTCGAGGCCCAGCTGCCGCTCGGCATGGCGGACGAGACCCCGTACGGCGAGCAGGAGTTCGAGGTGCGGCCGGGGGACCGGCTGATCATCGTCAGCGACGGCGTCTCCGAGGTCGCCTCGACCGCCGGGGAGCGCTACGGCGAACGGGCGCTGATCCGGGCGATCCACGCCACCCGGCTGCTGCCCGCCGCCGAGGTGCCGCGGGCGATCCTGGCCGAGCTGGCCGGCCACCGCGCCGCCGACCCGGACGACGACGCCCTGATCGTCTGCGTCGACTGGTACGGCCGCCCGGGCGCGGACGCCTGAGCCGGGGCCGGTGGGCCGCGGCCCACCGGCCCCGGCAGACGAGCGGCCCCGGCCGGTGAGCGGCCCGCCGACGGTCCGCCGCCGACGGCCCGGCGGGTGATCCGGCGTCAGGACGGGCACTGCGGGCCCGGGTCGGCGACCGTCAGCTCCGGCGCGGCCGGGGGCAGGTCCTGGACCAGCGTGCAGAGCTGCTCCAGCGCCTCGTACAGCACCGGCTGGTCGGCGGCGGCCGCCGCCGACAGCGCCTGGCTCAGCAGCTCGCGGCGGCGCCGCCGGGTCGCCTCCAGCAGACGGTCGCCGACCGCGGTGAGCGAGACGGCGACCTTCCGCCCGGACTGGACCCGGGCGACCAGCCCGCGGTGCTCCAACCGGTCGTAGAGCCGGGTCGTCGACGAGGGGCTGAGACCGAGTCTGGCGGCCAGCACGGTGGGGTTGCCGCTGCCGTCCTCCAGCACCAGTAGCGCCCGCATCTGCTGGTCGGAGACGGCAGCGGCCACCTCCTCGTGTGCGCGCCGCCACAGTTCGATCATGGCTTCGGCAACGTGTTCGGCAGCGCGGATCGCGTCTTCCGCGCGGCTTTCCTGCCCAGGCATGGTGCGTTCCTCCACACGTGTCGCTGCCGCGCGCGTACCCGAACAACGGGGGGACATGTGGGGAATTCACGCATTCGGGGGAAGGAACCCGTTTCAGACGGCCTCCGGCGGCTACACTTGTCGCGAGACAAATGTTGTCGGACAGCACACGTCGACCGCCGCGCCCGGCCGACGGAGGGGAGAACCAGGCGGCCCCGCCGCCCTCGACACCGCCCTCCCCCGCTCCCCGCGACTAGGGAACCATGACCGCTCCGTCCTTCGTCCAGACGATCACCTCCCCGGCCGAGGCGGCCCGTGCCCGGTCCACGGTGCACCACCTGGCCCGGTGGGCCGGCCTGCGCCCGCTCGAACGCGTCCGGCTGACCTCCTCGCTCACCGCCCACCTGCAGCGGCTCACCGCGGAGCGCTGCGCGGCCCGGCTGAACGTGCAGGGCGCCGGCTCCCCGCCCCGGCTCCACCTGGCGCTGTACCCGCAGGCCGCCGCCGACACGCCCGTCTGGCAGACCACCCTCACCGTGGGCCCGCCGGAAGGCGGACTGCACCCGGCCTGGCAGGGGTCGGCGGACGGCGGCGGCGGCGACCCGACCACCGACCTGGTCGAGGCCCTGTTCGCCGGGGACGCCGACGCCTCCGCCGTCCTCGACCTGCTGGAGTGGCACAGCCGCGAACTGGAGGAGACCAACCGCGGCGTGGTGGCGCTGCACGCGGAACTCGCCGAGGCGGACCGCGCCCAACGGCTCCTGCTGGCCTCCGAGCAGGCCGCCCGGCTGCACGCCGAACGGATGCGCGCCCGCCTCACCTTCCTCTCCGGCGGCGGCGCGCTGCTCAGCGCCTCGCTGGACCGGGCCGAGATCCTGCGCCACCTCGACGAGTTGCTCGTCCCCGGCCACGCCGAGCGGGCGGACGTCTGGCTGACCGACCACGCCGGCCGGCTCCTCCCCGCCCCCGGCGGCCCGGGAGCCGGCCGGCCCGTCCCGGACGCCGACCACCCCGTCGCCGCCGCGGCCCGCACCGGCCTGCCGCAGCGCGCCGCCGCCGACGGCCCGGACGCCCCCGCCCGCCTCGCCCTCCCGCTCACCGCCCGCAACACCGTCCACGGCGTGCTGGACCTGGTCCGCGCCGCCGACTTCGACCCGGACGACGTCGCCATGCTGACCGAGTTCGCCGGCCGCGCCGCCGTCGCCTTCGACAACGCCCAGCGCTACGAGCGCGAGCGGCACACCGCGGAGACCCTCCAGCGGGCCATGCTCACCGACCTGCCGACCGGCTCCGGCGTCCGCCTCGCGGCCCGCTACCTCCCGGCCACCCGCGGCATGAACGTCGGCGGCGACTGGTACGACGCCTTCACCCGCCCCGACGGCTCGCTGCTCACCGTCGTGGGCGACGTCACCGGCCACGGCCTGCGGGCCGCGGTGATGATGGGTCAGCTCCGGCACGCCCTGCGCGCCTACGGCATGAGCCAGGACTCGCCCGGGGAACTGCTCACCCGCCTGCACGTCTTCCTGCGCCACACCGAGCCCGGCCTGTGCGCCACCGCCGTGATCGCCCACCACCGCCCCGGCAGCCCGGAGGTCACCTGGGCCACCGCCGGCCACCTCCCGGCGCTGCTGCGCGGGGCCGACGGGGAGACCCGGGCGCTGCGGCAGCGTGGCGGGGCGATGCTCGGCCTCCCGATGGACCAGACCATCCACGACCACCGCCTCCTCCTCGCCCCCGGCTCCGCCCTGCTGCTCTACACCGACGGCCTGGTCGAGCGCCGCCGCGAGGACGTGGCCCTCGGCATCGACCGGCTCGCCGCGGTCCTCGGCTCCTCCGCACCGCTCGGCCGCGGCGACACCGAGGCCGGTGCCGAGGACGTCCTGAACCGGATGCTGCCGAACTGTTCGCGCGAGGACGACATCTGCTTCCTGCTCACCCAGGCCCCGGCGGCCTGACCGGCCACCGGCCCCCGTCCCGCCCGCTACCCGGCGCGCTCCGGGCGGTAGCCGCGCGCCCACAGGGTGGCGAGCAGCAGCAGGAGCACCACCGGGCCGGCGGCGAGCGGCACCGGCAGCAGGGCCAGCAGCAGCGGCAGCAGCACAGCCGGGGCGAAGTGCGCCAGGAGGCCGCGCGCCCGGCCCGGGGTGTCCAGGGTCGGCAGCACCGCCACCGCCGTCACCGCGAAGTAGCCGGCCAGCGCGGCGCAGAGCAGCCGCCGGGTGTCGTCGGGCAGCGGGCCGCCGGCGTGCTCGACCGCCCGGCCGAGACCGGCCGCCAGCGCCGCCAGCGCGGCGGAGCCCAGCGCGTGGCAGAGCAGCACCCAGCGCGGCCGGCCGCCCGCGAGCAGCTGCGGGAAGGCGACCGCGCCGCGCCGCACGCCCAGCACCGACAGCGCGGCCAGCAGCGTCATCGCGGCCAGCCCGGTCCAGGCCAGCCGGGCGTCCCAGTGCTCCTGGTCGGACGCGGCGCGGATCACCTGGATCACGCCCTCGCCGAGCACGATCACCATGAACAGGCCCAGCCGCTCCCCCAGGTGCGCGGCGTCCACCTCCGCCTCGCGCAGCTCCGGCAGCGGCCGGTCCGCCCCCGGCCCGCCCGGGTGCCGCCGCTGCCGGGCCCGCCAGCGCGCGGCGATCCGCTCCCGGTCGTCGCCCCTGGCGGCGGCCAGCAGCAGCGCGTCCACCAGCAGGCCGGCGCCCCACAGCCAGTAGCGCCAGCCCTCCGGGGCGAAGAGCGAGACCACCCACGGCACCCCGCCCGCCGCGTACTGCGCGATCGGCCAGTCCGGCACCACCAGCAGGCTCCGGCCCTGCCGCCACAGCCGCCCCGCGTACCAGCGCAGCAGCACGTAGGCGAGCGCGAAGGCGTTGGCCCGGGCGCTCTCGTGGACGCCCTCGACGGCCGCCGCCATCACCGCCATCCCGGCCATCGCCACGAACAGCGCGAACGAGCTGGTCCGCTCCGCGACCACGTCCCCGTACACCGTGAAGCACGCCCAGCTCAGCCAGAACGCCCCGAACAGCAGCCCGTACAGCCCGACCGCGCCCCAGTCCGGCCCGGTGTGCAGCAGGTGCGCCAGCTGCCCGACCCCGGCCACCGCGATCAGGTCGAAGAACAGCTCGTTCCACCCCGCGTGCCGTTCGGCCGCCGCGCCCGTCCCGTCCTCCGCGTCCACCTCCCCATGATCGGCACCGCCCGGCCGGGGACGGCTCCGGCGCGCCGCGCGCGCCCCGGGCGCCGCGTCCGCCTCAGCGCAGGATGCCCGCCCGGCGGGCCGCCGCCACCCACTGCGGGAACTCGGACAGCAGGCGGTCGTAGAGCTCCGGGTCCGGGAGGGTGCTGATGTCGTCGACCGCGAAGAAGCCGACGTTGTCGACCCGGCGGCCGGGCAGCGTGTCGAAGCGCTCCAGGACGCCGTAGTCGCCGTGGCCGAGGCCGACGAACTGCCAGAACACCGGCTCCTCGACGGCCGCCCGCAGCTCGCGCTCGATCTCGCTGTTGCGGTAGACGCCGCCGTCGGAGAAGAACAGCACCAGGGTCGGCTCGGCGGTCGGGTGCTCCCGGACGTGGTCGCGGACCTGCGCGATCACCCGCTGCTCGTCGTTGCCGACGCCGACGGACTTCATGTCGATCCGGCCGTCGGGCAGCGGCGGGCGGACCTTGCGGCGGCCGAACAGCGAGAGCTCGCCGACCCGGACGTGCCGGCCCAGCCACTGCGGCAGCTCGGACAGCGGCAGGTCGGGCAGCCGGGCGGGCCAACTGGCGAAGGTCCACGCCTGCATGGTGCGGTCCGTGTCCAACTGGGCGGCGACGGCCGCCATCCGCTCCACCACGTCGGCGACCACGCCCCGCTGGTAGAGCCCGGCCATCGAACCGGAGGCGTCCAGCACCAGGACCACCCGCGCGGTGAGGTGCTGGGCACCGTGCTTGCGCAGGCTGACCGCGACCTGCCGCTTGCGCAGGCTCAGCCGCTCGCGCATGTCGGCGGGCAGCGCCGACTCGTCCGGTGCCGAAGCCTCCTGACGCTCCGCCACCTCCGGTACGGGCACGGGCACGGGCACGGGTACGGGCGAGGGCTCCGGCTCCGGCTCCGGGAGGGTGAACCCGTGCGCGACGGCGAGGCCCGCCAGGCCGTCCGTCCAGCCCTGGCCGACGGCGCGGAACTTCCAGCGGCCCTCGCGCCGGTACAGCTCGCCGCAGACCAGCGCGGTCTCCGCGCCCGCGCCGGGGTCGAAGCGGGCCAGCCCGGCCCCGCCGCGGGCGTCACCGAGCAGCAGCGACAGCCCGGGGACGGCGCCGAGCCCGGCGCCGTCCGAGAGCGCCAGCAGCAGCACCCGCTGCACGGCGGGCGCCAGCGCGGCCAGGTCGACGTCGATCCCGTCCGGCCGCACCAGGACGCCGGGGGCCTGCGCCCGGACCAGCCGGGGGCCGTCGTCCGGGCCGATCAGCAGCGCGGCGGTGGCGACCGCGGGGACGCCGGGCCCGGCGCGCCAGGTGAGTCGGGCCCGGACGGCGGCGGCGTCGACCGGCAGGTTGCCGCCCTTGGGGAGTGGAGTCGCTGTCACCTCCCCAGTCTGCCCGCCGCGACCGCGCCGGGCACCGTCCGGTCCCGGTCCGCCGCGCGTGCGCGGGTTACGGTGGGACGGGAGCGAGGTGGTCCGGGTGCGGACGGTGACCGACTGGCTGGGCGGCCTGTCCGGGCCGGTGGTGTACGCGGTGGTGGCGGCGCTGGTGTTCGCCGAGGACGCGCTGTTCTTCGGCTTCGTGCTGCCCGGCGAGACCGCGGCGGTGCTCGGCGGGGTGCTGGCCCACCAGGGCGGTGTCTCGCTGGGCTGGATCCTGGTGACGGTGGTGGGCGCGGCGGTGCTCGGCGACTCGGTCGGCTACGAGGTGGGCCGGCGGCTGGGCCCGCGGGTGCTGGAGACCAAGTCGCTGCGCCGGCACGCGGACCGGATCGGCCGCGCCCAGGACCTGATCCGCCGCCGGGGCCCGGCGGCCGTCCTGCTGGGCCGGTTCGTGGCCTTCTTCCGCGCCCTGATGCCCGCCCTGGCGGGGGTGTCCCGGATGCCGTACCGCCGGTTCCTGCTCTTCAACGCCCTCGGCGGCCTGCTGTGGGGCGTCGGCTTCGTCCTGCTCGGCTACTTCGCGGGCGCGGCCTACACCAGGGTGGAGGGGACGGTCGGCCGGACCGCCGCGCTGGTGGTGGCGGGCGTGCTGGTCGTGGCGGTGCTGGTCCACTACGTCCGCGGCCACCGCGGGGAGCACGCCCGGGAGAAGGAGCGGGGGCACCCGGGCGGGGACGACTGACCCGACCGGAGCGGACCGTTCGGCCCCCGGCCCGGCCCGGGTGGTGGTGGACCCGAACGGCCGCCCGGTGCGGGCGCGCGTCGCGGCGCGGACCACGGGACGCCCTGCGGCGGGGCGCGGCGGCCGGTTCAGGGCGCCGTCCCGCGGATGTTCGGGACGGCCCGGACCAGGGTGACCACGCCGACGGCCACCAGGGCGACGGCGAGGAGTTCGGGGATCAGCAGCAGGCCGGTGCGGACCTCCTCGTCGAACAGGACGACGCCGAGCAGCAGGCTGACCGAGGCGTCGCCGATGGTCAGCGCGGGCTGGGAGGCGAGCAGCGGGCCGGCCTGGAGGGCGTTCTCCAGCAGCAGGACGGCGGCGATGCCGGTGAGCGCGAAGCCGTACGTCTGCCAGGCGGTCAGGAAGGCGGCCGGGCCGTGGTCGGAGAAGGTGCCGGTGGCGGACTTCAGCAGGGCCGCGGTCAGCGCGTTGCCGATCGCGGCGGCGGCGCCCAGGGCCCCGGCCCGGAACACCGGGCCCCGGCCGCGGGCGGCGGCCACGCAGAGCGCCATCGCCCCGAGGCAGCCGATCAGGACGGGCGTCCACCGGCTCATCGGCGCGTGGTCCTCGGCCCCGGAGGGCGCGGCGCACCCGAGGAACACCGCGAGGCCGCCGACCACGGCCGCGACGCCCGCCCAGGCGGCGGGCGGGATCCGCCGGTGCAGCAGCGGCGCGGCGATCAGCAGCGCGAACGGCAGTTCCAGCACGAAGACCGGCTGCACCAGCGCGAGCGGCCCGAACACCAGGGCCAGGGCCTGGAACAGCGCCGCCCCGGCCACCCCGAGGATGCCCAGCACCCAGGCCGGGTCCCGGGCCAGCACCGCCAGGAAGCGCAGTCCCCCGCCCCGCGCCACCCGGGACGCCGCCTTCCGTTGGAAGGCGGTCCCGGCCGCGTTGGAGGCGGCCCCGAGCACGGCGAACACCACAGCGAGCACGTCCACCCGGGACCGGTTCCCCCTTCCGCGCGCCCGAACCCCCGCTTCCCCCGGACGGCCGAAGCCCCTTCCCCCGGCGGGGAAGGGGCTTCGGCGCGGCGGTCACCGCCGGCCGGGCGGCGGTTACCGCTGGCCGGTCCAGGCGGAGCGGGGCTGGGTCTTCACGCCGCGGAGGGAGGCCGGGTCGATGTCGACGTCGGCGTAGAAGACGCCGAGGTTGTAGCCGTCGCCCTGGGTGTTGACGGTGATGTTGATGTCGCTGTCGCCGTTGCGCAGGTACGGGGAGACGTCCCAGCGGTTGGCGTCGTAGCCGAAGGAGTTGGGGTAGGCGGGGTTGCGCGGGAAGCGCTGGGCCGGGTCGGCGTTGTCGAGGTTGGAGGTGAAGGCGTCGTTCGCCGGGTGCAGGGCGTCGGAGAAGCGGGTGAGCGGGCCGTTGGTGGACTTCATGTCCATCGTGTCGCCGGTCCACTTGTGGTCGCCGTCGTAGACGACCCAGCCGAGGTGGCCGGTGACGGGGCCGTTGGCGGGGGTCTTGATGCCGCTCAGGACGCCGGTGAGGGCGGGGCTGTTGGGTAGTTCGGGCTGGAAGCCGTCCCAGACGTGCAGGTGGCGCAGGGGCTCGCACTCGCGCTCGTAGGCGACGACGACCGTCCAGCCGCCCCAGCTGTGGGCCTTGACGACGGAGTCCATGTCGGCGGCCTCGTAGGTGCCGGAGCCGTGGTTGCGGACCTGCTCGGTGATGTCGGCGGAGGCCTGGTAGCTGCTCTCGTCGTCGGTGGTGATGTAGCCGATGGAGGGCTGCTGGTTGGCGATGTTGGTGTACTGGACGTCGCCGGGGAACTTGAAGTAGATCTCGTCGATCTGGCTCTCGGGCAGGACGGTGCTGCCGATGCCGCGGGTGCCGCCCCAGTAGAGGCGGGCGAACTTGACGGTGGCGTCCTCGGGGATATGGAGGTCGGCGGAGCTGGAGGAGTAGATCGGGTCGCCGAGCGGGCCGATGTGGCCGGGGCCGTCGATGTTGATGTACTTCATCTGGAAGTTGTTGTTGATCGGGCGCGACCCGTCCCCGTTGCGGGCCTGCGCGCAGGGGGCCTGGGCCGGGTCGACCGGGGGCTGGGTCTCGTCGCAGGTCATCAGGGTGTTGCTGATGTGGGTGATGCTGCCGTGGAAGTCGCCCTCGAAACGGGTGGTGAAGGGCAGCCGGTTCTCGGTGATGGTGGTCGCCGCCGTGATCCGCTGGTGGGGGGCGGCGGGGCGGCTGTCGGTGGAGTACGCGGCCGGGACGGCCAGGGTGCTCGCGGCGGCCACGAAGGCGGAGGT
The DNA here is from genome assembly GCF_003259315.1 of Kitasatospora sp. SolWspMP-SS2h. Taxonomy (GTDB): domain Bacteria; phylum Actinomycetota; class Actinomycetes; order Streptomycetales; family Streptomycetaceae; genus Kitasatospora; species Kitasatospora fiedleri. The sequence goes on from NZ_QLLT01000003.1 coordinate 274,107, forward strand.
GGCGATCAGGGCGCGCCGGGTGGGACGGGGACGAGACAAGGCGTGGTCTCCTCTGACGAACGGTCGGTGGCCTTCTTCCGAAGACACGCCAACCTGACCATCCGTCAGACCGGAGATCGGCGTATTGGGCCGAACGACGGCATTCCTGAGTGTTTCCTGGGAGCGCCGCCGTTCGGAGGGTCGGTCAGCGGGACGAGCGGCCGGAGGGACCGGCGGTCAGCGGGTCGTCACGGGTAGGAGTCGTCACGGGTAGGAGACGACGTTGCTGGGGCCGCCGAAGGCGGGGTCGACGGCGCGGCCGGTGCCGTTGATCACCGAGTCGATGCCGCCGGAGCCGTTGAGGAAGACGGTCAGCAGGTCGTGGAACGTGACGCCCGGGGTGCTCGGGGCCTGGAAGGCCATCGAGTTGCGGATGTCGACGCCCTGGTTGAAGTAGGAGTAGCTGCCCATGCCCCAGCCCTCGAAGGTCTTCACCTTCGGGCCGACGGCGAACGCCGGGTAGCCCTTCTGCTTCTTGCTCGCCATCCACGCGGCCTGGTTGGGCACGTCGTAGGGGTTCTCGTTCTGGAAGAACACCACCTTGCCGTGCTCGCCGTTCCACTCGACCTCGGTCTTCTGGAAGTGCTCGACGGCGAGGCCGGTGGCGGTGACCCGGTCGCCGTTGACGACCAGTCCGGTGTCGCTGCGGGCGCCGGTCCAGGTGCCGCCGCCGGCGCCGTGGTCGGCGCGCCAGATCCAGGCGTCGTCGATCAGGGTGTCGTCGCTGTTGACCTCGAGCGCGGTGTCGGCCGCGCCGTTCAGCGCGCCGCCGACCCGGAAGAACACGTCGGACAGCGCGATCGGGTCGTTGCGGTGCGAGTCGTCGCTCCCCCGGTCGCCGACCTGCATCAGCACCTTGGACTTCTTCTCCCCCGCGTCGATGATCAGGCCGGAGACGTTGACGCCGTCCACGTCGTCGACCTTGATCGCGGCGTTGCCCTTGGTCGGGACGAGGGTGGCGAAGCCGAGGCCGACGACCTGGGTGCCGGGGCGGGTGACCTTGATCGCGTCGGGCAGTTGGTGGACGCCGGGGGTGAGCAGCAGGTGGCGGCCGGCCTTCAGGGCGGCGTTGATCTGCTTGACGTCGGCGCCGGGGCGGACCACGTAGAAGTCGTCCAGGGAGATCGAGCGGCCGGGGGTGGCGCCGTCCGCCCAGCTGGTGCCGCGCGAGTCGCGCCGCACGGCGGGCACGAACACCCGGTACCGGCCGCGGTCGTCCAGGTAGAGGTAGGGGGCTTCGCGGGTGACCGGGCAGGTGTCCAGGGTGGTGTAGGGGGCGGCGGCCGGGTCGGTGGAGAAGGACTGCGCGGGGGCGCCCTCGGTGCCGCAGAACACCTGGTTCCAGACGCCGTTGCTCCAGCCGTCCAGGCTGCTGGTGCGGGTGAAGAACTGCTGCTGGGAGCCGTTGACCACGGTGGCGCCGGTGAACTCGGAGTCGGCGATGAAGCCGCCGCTGGCCCAGGAGGGCGAGCCGGTGCAGTAGTCCATCAGCGTCACGTTGCCGTTCAGCCGGACCCGGCGCAGCGGCGCGGCCTGGGAGACCGCCCAGAAGTCGGTGTTGCCGTAACAGCCGCTCTGGCCCGCGACGTTGACGGTCAGGTTGCTGAGCGAGCGCCAGAAGTTGGTGGTGGCGTAGCACTGCGACTGGTCCCCGCCGACGCACTGGTTGTACACGTTGACGGAGCCGTTGATCACCACGTCGCCGGGGTTGCGGCCGAGGCCGGCCACGCTCTCGTAGAAGCCGACCGGGAAGACCAGCGGGTCGGCGGCGGTGCCGTAGGTGCCGGGCTTGAACAGGACCGCGTAGCGCTGGGGGCCGAACTCGTTGCCGGCCTGGGCCTGGGCGAGGGCGTTCAGCCGGTCCTGGATCTGGGCCTTGGGCATGCTCGGGTCGAGCACGATCGCGTTCTCGCCGAGGCTGCCGCCGCCGGGCGGCACGGGGGCCGCGACGGCCTGGGTGGTGGGGGCGACGAGGGCCGCGACCAGGGCGGTCGCGGCGGCGGCCGCGAGGCCGTATCTGCGGTACCGGGGAGCTCGGTTCATGGGGGTGCACACCCGTCTGGTGGGATCCGGGGAGGACGGCCGGGACCGGACGGAACGCCGACGGCGCGTCAGCTCCCGAACCGGCCCGCTTACTTCACGCCGAGATTTAACGTCTGAGAAAAGAGGGGCGTCAAGACCCGTGACGTGACCGGTCCGGCCGGGCCCGGCGGAGGGCCGGGCCCCGGGCGGTGGCGGCGGGGCTCAGCCGGCCAGGATCGCCGCCGCCAGCTCGCGCATCTCGACCTTGCGGACCTTGCCGGTGACCGTCATCGGGAACTCGTCGACCACGTGCACGTAGCGCGGGACCTTGAAGTGGGCCAGCCGTCCGGTGCAGAATGCGCGCACCGCCTCGGCCGTGAGCGGCGGCGCGCCCTCGCGCATCCGCACCCAGGCCATCAGCTCCTCGCCGTACTTCGCGTCGGGCACCCCGATCACCTGGACGTCGAGCACGTCCGGGTGGGCGTACAGGAACTCCTCGATCTCGCGCGGGTACACGTTCTCGCCGCCGCGGATCACCATGTCCTTGATCCGGCCGGTGATGGAGAGGTACCCCTCCGCGTCCATCACCGCCAGGTCGCCGGTGTGCATCCAGCCGTCGGCGTCGACCGCCTCGGCGGTCTTCTCCGGCTCGGCCCAGTAGCCGAGCATCACCGAGTAGCCGCGGGTGCACAGTTCGCCGGGCTCGCCGCGCGGGACGGTGCGGCCGGTGGCCGGATCGACCACCTTGACCTCCAGGTGCGGCCCGACCCGGCCAACGGTGGAGACCCGGCGCTCGACCGGGTCGTCGGCCCGGGTCTGGGTGGAGACCGGGGAGGTCTCCGTCATGCCGTAGCAGATCGACACCTCGGCCATGCCCATCCGGTCCATCACGCCCTTCATCACCTCGGTCGGGCACGGGGCGCCCGCCATGATGCCGGTGCGCAGGCTGGACAGGTCGTACCCGTCGAAGCCCGGGTCGGCCAGCTCGGCGATGAACATGGTCGGCACCCCGTACAGCGAGGTGCACCGCTCGGCGGCCACCGCGGCGAGCGTGGCGGCGGCGTCGAAGGTCGGGGCCGGGATCACCGTGCAGGCGCCGTGCGAGGTGGCCGCGAGGTTGCCCATCACCATGCCGAAGCAGTGGTAGAACGGCACCGGGAGGCAGATCCGGTCCCGCTCGGTGTAGCCGCACAGCTCGCCCACGAAGTAGCCGTTGTTCAGGATGTTGCGGTGCGAGAGCGTCGCGCCCTTGGGGAAGCCGGTGGTGCCCGAGGTGTACTGGATGTTGATCGGGTCGTCGGCGCTCAGCTCCCGCTCGATCGTCGCCAGTTCGGCCCGGTCGCCGGCCCGCCCGGCGGCCAGCAGGTCCGGCCAGTCCGGACCGTCCAGCAGCACCACCCCGGCCAGCTCCGGGCAGCGCGGGCGCACCTCGGCGATCATGCCCGCGTAGTCGGAGGACCGGAACCGCTCGGCGGCCACCAGCAGCCGCACCCCCGCCTGCACCAGCACGTACTCCACCTCGTGCGCGCGGTACGCCGGGTTGATCGTCACCAGGATCGCGCCGAGCCGGGCGGTGGCGTACTGGGTGAGCGTCCACTCGGCCCGGTTCGGCGCCCAGATGCCCACCCGGTCGCCCCGGCCCACGCCCCGCGCGCGCAGCCCGAGCGCCACCGCGTCCACGTCGGCGGCGAACTCGGCGTACGTCCAGCGCCGGCCGGTGGCGCACTCGACCAGCGCCTCCCGCTCCGGGAAGGCCCGCACCGCCCGGTCGAGGTCGGCCCCGATGGTGTCGCCGAGCAGCGGCACCGCGGACGGGCCGGAGGAGTGGCTGAGCGGGAGCGGATCGCGCGACAAGGGGGCCTCCTGGACGGGGTGTACCGACGGGTACCCATGCTGCGCAGCCGGAGGACGCTTGACCAGCCCCTTCCCGGAATCCGGTCCGCGAGCGCGCGGCCGGCGGGGGCGGGGGTGACGGGCGGTCAGTCCGGCGTCGGGGCAGGGTGGTCGCGGGGCGGCCCGGGAAGCATGATTAGGCTAACCTAACCTAAGTGGGTCGGGGTCCTCCGATCCGCCGCATCCGTACACCCGGGAGCACCCCCATGCCGTTCACCACCCGCATACCCGCCCCCGCCGCCGCGGCCACCGCCGCCGGGCCCGCCACCGGCCCCGCGCCCGGCGCCGTCCTCGGTGCCGGGGACAGCTTCGAGGGGCGGGTCGCGCTGGTCACCGGCGCCGCCCAGGGCATCGGCGCGGCCGTGGCCGCCCTGCTCGCCGCGCGCGGCGCCCGGGTGGTCGGCTGCGACCTGCGCGGCAGCGGCGGCAGCGGCGGCAGCGGCGCGGACGGCGGTGCGGCCGGCGGCCTGGCGACCGGTCCGGACGCCGTGCAGCGGCTGGACGTCACCGACGGGGCCGCCGTCGAGGCGCTGGTGGAACGCGTGGAGCGCGAAGTCGGCCCGGTGGACGTGCTGGTGAACGTCGCGGGCGTGCTGCACGTGGCGCCCGCGCTGGAGCTCACCGACGCCGACTGGCAGCACTCCTTCGACGTCAACACCACCGGCGTCTTCCACACCTGCCGCGCCGTCGGGCGCCGGATGGCCGAGCGCGGCCGGGGCAGCATCGTCACCGTCGGCTCCAACGCCGCCGGCGTCCCGCGCACCGGCATGGCCGCGTACGCCGCGTCCAAGGCCGCCACCACCATGTACGTCCGCTGCCTGGGCCTGGAGCTCGCCGCCGCCGGGGTGCGCTGCAACCTGGTCTCCCCCGGCTCCACCGACACCGCCATGCAGCGCTCGCTGTGGACCGACCCCGACGCCGAACGCCGCGTCCTGGAGGGCGACCCGGGCAGCTACCGGGTCGGCATCCCGCTCGGCCGGATCGCCGACCCCGGGGACGTCGCCGAGGCCGTCGCCTTCCTGGCCGGCGACCGCGCCCGGCACATCACCATGCACGACCTGTACGTGGACGGCGGCGCGACGCTGCGGGCCTGACCCGCCCGGCGCGCCAGGCGCGGCACGCCCCGGCCCGGCCGGAGGGCCCCGCTGGTCCGTGCGGCGGTCCTCCCGCGACCGCCCCGGGCCGCTCCGCCACGTCCCGCCCCGACCCGGACTCCCCTCCTCCTCCCCCTCCGCCATCCTCCCGCCCTCGCAGTGCCGGCGCGCGCCCCGCGTCGGCGGAACGGAGCAGCAGCATGACCACGGCCTCCGAGCTCCGGCCGCCCGCCACTAGTACCGCCTCCGGCGGCGCCGGTCCGCTACCCGGCGACCTGCCCGGCAGCGACCTGCTGGCCGCGTACCGTCCCGGACCGGACCGGGCCCTGCTCGCCACGCCCACCCGCACCCTGCTCGCCGAGGGCGTGCACCGCACGGTCGACGACCCGGCGGCGGCCGGGCGGGTGCTCGCCGAGGTCCGGCCCGACGGCGGGGAGCGGCTGCTGATCGGCGCGATCCCGTTCGACCCGGCCGCGCCCGCCCGGCTGTTCGTCCCCGACCGGGTCCGCCGGGCCGGGCCGGTACCGCCGCCGTCCGGGGTCCCGCTGGCCACCGACCGCACCGGCGAAGGGCGTTGGCACCGCCGCCCGGTGCCGGAACCGGACGGGTACCGGGCGGCGGTCGCGGAGGCCGTGCGCCGGCTGGCCGGCGACTCGCCGCTGGAGAAGGTGGTGCTGGCCCGCACCCTGGAGCTGACCGCGCCCGGCGGGAGCGACCTGGCCGCGATGGCGGCCCGGCTGGTGCACCGCGACCCGCACGGCTACACCTTCGCGGTGCCGGCCGGCGGCACCGCCACCCTGATCGGCGCCAGCCCGGAGCTGCTGGTGTCGCGGCGCGGCACCCGGGTGGTCTCCAACCCGCTGGCCGGGTCGGCCGCCCGCAGCGCCGACCCGGTGGAGGACCGGCGGCGCGCCGAGGCGCTGCTGGAGTCCGCCAAGGACCTCGCCGAGCACGCCTTCGTGGTCGACGCGGTCCGCGCCGCGCTCGCCCCGTTCTGCACCGAGCTGGTCGCGCCGGAGCGGCCGTCCCTGCTGCGCACCGCCGCGATGTGGCACCTGTCCTCCACCGTCACCGGCGTCCTGCGCGAACCCGCCACCAGCGCGCTGGAGTTGGCCCTCGCCCTGCACCCGACCCCGGCGGTCTGCGGCACCCCCACCGCGCACGCCCGGGCCGCGATCGGCGAACTGGAGCCCTTCGACCGGGGCCTGTACACGGGCGTGGTCGGCTGGGGCGACGCCTCCGGCGACGGCGAATGGGTGGTCACCCTGCGCTGCGCCGAGGCCGACGGCGACCGGCTGCGCCTGTTCGCGGGCGCGGGCGTGGTCGCCGCCTCCGACCCGGAGCTCGAACTCGCCGAGACCGCCGCCAAGTTCCGCACCTTCCTGCACGCGGTGGGCCTGGCGGACACCCGGTGAGCCCCCACCCCGACGAGGCCGTCACCCGGCGCTGGAACGGCCGCCTGCTGGACGCCGGCCTGCGCCAGCACGACACCGGGTCCGAGACCGGCCCCCGGGCCGGCGCCGGAGCCGGAATGCACGCCGGGGCCGAGAGCCGCACCGACACCGACGCCGGGGCGGGTGCCGGGGCCGGTGCCGGGCCCGGTACCGTCACGGCGGCCGATTCCCCGCCCATCCAGTCGAGTTGCCCGCCGGAGGACGTCCGATGAACCTGTACCCGCCCGAGGCCGCCGCCCGTCACCGTGCCGCCGGGTACTGGACCGGCGAGCTGCTGGACGCGATGATCCGGCGGCACGCCGCCGCGACGCCGGAGCGGATCGCGGTCACCGACCGGGACCGGCGGTGGAGTTACGCCGAGCTGGACGCCCGGGCCGACCGGCTGGCGGCCGGGCTGGCGGCGCGCGGGCTGCGCCGAGGCGACCGGGTGGTGCTGCAACTGCCGAACGTGGCGGAGTTCTTCGAGGTGTTCTTCGGCGCGCTGCGGGCCGGGGTGGTGCCGGTGATGGCGCTGCCCGCGCACCGGCGCTCCGAGATCGGGTACTTCTGCGAGTTCGCCGAGGCCCGGGCGCTGTTCGTGCCCGACCGCCACGAGGGCTTCGACCACCGGGTGCTGGCGGCCGAGGTCCGGGCGGCGGTGCCGCAGCCGCTGGAGGTGTTCGTGGTGGGCGAGCCGGGGCCGTTCTCCCCGCTGGCCGAGCTGCGGGCCCCCGCGGACGCGCCGCTGCCCGCCCCGCCGGACCCCGGCGACCTGGCCTTCCTCCAGCTGTCCGGCGGCTCGACCGGCCTGCCGAAGCTGATCCCGCGCTGCCACGACGACTACCTGTACAGCGTCCGGGCGTCCGCCGGGATCTGCGGGCTCTCGCCGGAGTCGGTGTACCTGTGCGCGCTCCCGGCGGCGCACAACTTCCCGCTGTCCTCGCCCGGCACGCTCGGCACCTTCTTCGCGGGCGGCCGGGTGGTGCTGGCCCCCGACCCGAGCCCGGCCACCGCGCTCGGCCTGATCGCCCGCGAGCGGGTCACGCTGACCGGCGTGGTGCCGCCGCTCGCGCTGGCCTGGGCGGGCGCCGCCGAGGCCGCCGGGCCGGACGGGCCGGACCTGTCCAGCCTGGAGCTGCTCCAGGTCGGCGGGGCCAAGCTCAGCGAGGAGGCCGCGCGCCGGCTCGGCCCGGCGCTGGGCTGCCGCCTCCAGCAGGTGTTCGGGATGGCGGAGGGCCTGGTCAACTACACCCGCCCCGAGGACGACGAGCACACCGTGCTGACCACCCAGGGCCGTCCGATCTCCCCGGACGACGAGGTCCGGGTGGTCGACGACGAGGACCGCGACCTGCCCGACGGCACCGCCGGCCACCTGCTCACCCGCGGCCCGTACACCATCCGCGGCTACTGGCGGGCCCCGGAGCACAACGCCCGCTCGTTCACCGCCGACGGCTTCTACCGCACCGGCGACATCGTCCGCCGCACCGCCACCGGGCACCTGGTGGTGGAGGGCCGGGCCAAGGACCAGATCAACCGGGGCGGCGAGAAGGTCGCCGCCGAGGAGGTGGAGAACGTGCTGCTGGCGCACCCGGCGGTGCACGACGCGTCGGTGGTGGCCGAGCCCGACGAGTTCCTCGGCGAGCGGTCCTGCGCGTACGTGATCCTCCGTCCGGGCGCCGAGCGGCCCCGGCCGGTCGAGCTGAAGTCGTTCGTGCGGGCCGCCGGGCTGGCCGGGTACAAGGTGCCGGACCGGGTCGAGTTCGTCGCGGCCTTCCCGTCCACCGGCATCGGCAAGGTCAGCAAGAAGGACCTGCGCGCCCACCAGAGCTGACCGTCCGCCGGACGCGTCAGGCCCGTCAGAGAGGACCCACCCCGTGGCGCTTCCCGCCATCGCCCCCTACGAGCTGCCTGCCGAGCTGCCGCCGAGCCGCGTGCCGTGGCGGGTCGACCCGGCCCGGGCCGCCGTCCTGGTGCACGACCTCCAGCACTACTTCCTGGGGGCCTTCCCGGCCGCCGGGCCGCCGCTGGAGCCCGTGCTGGCCCACACCGCGCGCATCCTCGCCGCCGCCCGGGCGGCCGGGCTGCCGGTGTTCTACTCGCACCAGCGCGGCGGCCAGACGCCCAAACAGCGCGGCCTGCAACTGGACTTCTGGGGCCCCGGCCTGCCCGCCGACGAGCACGCCCAGGCGATGCCCGCCGCCGTCACGCCCGAGCCCGGCGACCGGCTGGTGCTGAAGTGGAAGTACAGCGCGTTCGTCCGCACCGACCTGGCCGAGCAGTTGGCCGAGCTGGGCCGCGACCAGCTGGTCATCGTCGGCGTGTACGCCCACATCGGGGTGCAGATGACCGCCGCCGACGCCTGGCAGCGCGACCTCCAGGCGTTCGTGGTCGCCGACGCCGTCGCGGACTTCTCCGCCGAGCAGCACCGCGAGGCGCTGCGCTGGACGGCCGGGAAGTGCGCCGTCGTCCTGGACACCGCGCGGCTGCTGGCCCAGGTGGGGGCGGCGGAGCCGGCCCCGGAGGGGGTGTCGTGACGCTCCCCGCCGCCCGGCCGCCGGCCGCCGGGGTCACCCCGCGGTACGGCGGCCGGCCGGCCGCCGCCGACCTGACGGTGGGCGTCCCGGACGGCTCGTTCACCGTGATCGTCGGGCCGGCCGCCTGCGGCAAGTCCGCCCTGCTGCGGGCCTTCGCCGGGCAGGTGCGGCCGGCCGCCGGGCAGGTGCTGCTGGACGGCGGGCGGATCGCCACCCTGCCGGCCCGGCAGCTGGCCCGCCGGATGGGCCTGCTGCCGCAGAGCGCGACCGCGCCCGGGGGCATCACCGTCGCCGACCTGGTCGCCCGCGGCCGCTACCCGCAGCAGGGGCTGCTGCGCCGGTGGTCGCCCGAGGACCGGCGGATCGTCTGCGACGCGATGACCGCCACCAGCGTCGAGGCGCTCGCCGACCGCTCCGTCGACGAGCTGTCCGGCGGGCAGCGCCAGCGGGTCTGGCTGGCCGTGGCGATCGCCCGGCGGACCCCGCTGCTGCTGCTCGACGAACCCACCGCCTTCCTCGACGTCGCGCACCAGGTCGAGGTCCTCGACCTGTGCGCCCGGCTCCGCCGCGAGCAGGGCCGCACCCTGGTCGTCGTGCTGCGCGACCTCCACCAGGCCGCCCGGTACGCCACCCACCTGATCGCGCTGCGCGACGGCGCCGTGGTCGCCGAGGGGCCGCCCGGCGAGATCGTCACCGCCGACCTGGTCCGGCGGGTGTTCGACCTGCCCGGCCAGGTCGTCCCCGACCCGCGGACCGGCACCCCGCTGGTCGTCCCGCCCGCGCCGCGATGACCGCCGCCGCCCTCTCCCCCGTCGCGGTGCGCACCGACTTCCGCGACGCCCGCGCCCTGTACGAGCTGTCGCTGCCGTTCATCCGCTCCGGGGCGCTGCGCGCCCGCACCCCCGCCGACTACCGGCACGCCGCGGACACCTTCCTGGTCGTCCGGGGCGCCGCCGCCCCGGACGCCTGCGCCGCGCTGCGCGTCCTGGACCCCGACCCCGGCCACCCGCCCACCGGCGTCCTGCACAACCTCTGCGTGCGCGCCGGCCGGCAGGGCCTGGGGCTGGGCGGCCTGCTGATCACCGCCGTCCTGGCGCACGCCCGCCGCACCGCGCTGACCGCCGTGGTCACCGCCACCACCGGCGACGGCGCGGTCTTCCGGCACCACGGCTTCGCCGAGATCCCCGCCTCCGCCGCGCCCCCGTCCTGGTCCGCCGCGCTCGACCCCGCCCGCGGCTCCCGGGTCTACCGCCGCCTGCTCTGACCCCGCGGCCCCGGGCCGGGCCCGGGGCGCGTACGGTCGGAGCGGTGTCCCGCGGGCGCGGCGGGCGGAGAGGGGTCCCGATGGGTCCGGCGCGGACGGGGTGCGACCCGGAGGCCGCCGAAGTGCGGCGGTTCTGGGGCGGGTTGGGGCTGCCCGGGCTGATCGACGTGCACACGCACTTCATGCCGGAGCGGGTGCTGCGGAAGGTCTGGGCGTACTTCGACGCCCACGGGCCGCTGATCGGCGCCCGCGGCTGGCCGATCACCTACCGCCGCGCGGAGGACGAACGCACCGCGCTGCTGCGGGAGTTCGGGGTCCGGGCGTTCACCTCGCTGCTGTACCCGCACAAGCCGGGCATGGCGGGCTGGCTGAACGGCTGGGCGGCGGAGTTCGCGGGGCGCACGCCCGACTGCCTGCACACCGCGACGCTGTACCCGGAGCCGGGCGTGGCGGGGTACGTCCGGGAGGCGCTGGAGGCCGGGGCGCGGGTGTTCAAGGCGCACGTGCAGGTCGGCGGCTACGACCCGGCCGACGCGCGGCTGGACGCCGCGTGGGGCCTGCTCGCGGAGGCCGGCACGCCGGTGGTGGTCCACTGCGGTTCGGGCCCGGCGCCCGGCGCGCACACCGGGCCGGAGCCGGTCGCCCGGGTGCTGGCCCGGCACCCCCGGCTGACCCTGGTGGTCGCCCACCTGGGGATGCCCGAGTACCGGGAGTTCCTCGACCTGGCCGACCGCCACGAGCGCGTCCACCTGGACACCACCATGGCGTTCACCGACTTCACCGAGGACCTGATGCCCTTCCCCCGCGGGCTGCTGCCCCGCCTCGCCGGCCTCGGCGACCGCGTCCTGCTCGGCACCGACTTCCCCAACATCCCCTACCCGTACCTGCACCAGCTCCGCGCCCTGGAGCGCCTCGGCCTGGGCGCCGCCTGGCTGCGCGCGGTCTGCCACGACAACGCGGCCCGGCTGTTCGGCCGGTGAGACGGCGGCCGGGGCGGGAATGAACGGCGGGGCGGGGGCGCTGCGGGCCGGTATGGATCTCTCGCTGCCGCCCGTCGCCCCCGTCCCCTCGCCGTCCGGGGGCCTGACCCGGCACGGCGTCAGTTACGCGCTGCGCACCGGCTTCCGGCCGCTGCTGCTGGACCTGCACGTGCCGGCCGGGGCGGGGCCGTTCCCGGTGGTGGTGTGGCTGCACGGCGGCGCGTTCCGGGCCGGCGACCGCCGCTACCTGCCGGACACGGTGCGGCCCGGCGCGGTGTTCGAGGCGCTGGTGGCGGCGGGCGTCGCGGTCGCGACGGTCGACTACCGGCTCTCCGGCGAGGCCGTCTTCCCGGCCCAGCTGGACGACGTGACGGCCGCGTTGGGCTACCTGCGGGCGTACGCCGGGGAGTTGGGGCTGGACGTCGACCGGCTCGGGGTGTGGGGCGAGTCCGCGGGCGCGACGCTGGGGGCGCTGGCGGCGCTCACCACGGACGCGGTGGCGGCCGCGGTCTGCTGGTACCCGCCCACCGACCTGGCCGCCCTCGGCCACGACGGGCCGGACTCCCCGATCACCCGGCTGCTGGGCGGCCCGGCCGCCGAGCTGCCGGAGGCGGCCGCACTGGCCAGCCCGGCCCGGCGGGTCGGGCCGGGCGCGCCGCCGTTCCTGCTGGTGCACGGGGTGCGGGACGAGCAGGTGCCGTTCGCCCAGTCCGAGGCGCTGCACGAGCGGCTGCGCGCGGCGGGCGCCCGCTCGGTGCTGGTGCCGGTCGAGGGCGCCGGGCACTGCTTCACCGGGTACCCGGACGTGCCGGGCCTGGTCGCGCAGGCGGTGGCGTTCCTGTCCCGCGAGCTGGCCGCCCGCCCCGCGGGCTGAGCGGGCGCGGGGCGGTCCGGGGCGGGTCCGGGGCGAGGCGGGCGGTGGCGGTGCCGGCTCAGGCGGTGCGCCGCCACTGTCGGACGATCAGCCAGAGCAGGTAGCCGCCGCCGACCACGCCGGTCAGCACGCCGACCGGCAGCTGGGTGGGGGCGAGCAGCCGCTGCGCGGCCAGGTCGGAGAGGGCCAGCAGCAGGGCGCCCAGCAGGGCCGAGCCGAGCAGGTTGGGGCCGGTGGCGCGGGTGAGGCGGCGGACGGCCTGCGGGGCCATCAGCGCGACGAACGGGACCGGCCCGGCGGCGGCGGTCGCCGCGGCGGTGAGCGCGACGCCGATCAGCACCAGCCAGGCCTGGACGGCCTCGGTGCGCACGCCCAGCGAGGCGGCGGTGTCGTCGCCCATCTCCAGCATCCGCAGCGGGCGGCCGAGCAGCACCGCGGCGGGCAGCAGGACCAGCAGGGCGAGCGCCATCGGCGTGCAGTGCTCCCAGCCGCGGGCGTTGAGGCTGCCGGTGAGCCAGACCGCGGCGCTCTGGGCGTCGCTGAACGAGGCCCGGGCGATCAGGTAGGCGTTGAGCGAGGCGAGCAGCGAGGAGACGCCGATGCCGACCAGGACCAGCCGGTAGCCCTGGGTGCCGCCGCGCCGGGCCAGCAGGTAGACCAGCACCGAGGTGGCCAGCCCGCCGGCCACCGCCCCGCCGGCGACGGTGGCCGCGCCGCCGCCGATCAGCAGGATGACGACGAGCGCGCCGGTCGCCGAGCCGACGGTGAAGCCGATGACGTCGGGGCTGCCCAGCGGGTTGCGGGCCAGGGTCTGGAACAGTGACCCGGCGAGCCCGAGCGCCGCGCCGACCAGCAGCGCGGTGAGCAGCCGGGGCAGCCGCACCTCCATGACGATGTAGCGGTCGGCGCGCCGTCCGCCGCCGCCGAGGACGTCGAGCACGTCCCGGACCGGCAGCGGGTAGTCGCCGGCGGTGAGGGTCCACGCGGCGGTGCCGAGCAGGGCGAGCAGCAGCAGTCCGGCCACCAGGGTGGCGCGCGGGTGCCAGCGCAGCGAGCGCCCGCCGGGCAGCGGCAGCGACCGGATCGGCAGCGGGCGGGCCGGGGGCGTGGCGGGCGGGGCGTCGACGACGGGGGTGGGGTTCACAGGCGAGCGATCCTCCGGCCGCGCACCAGCGCGATGAAGAGCGGGGCGCCGAGGAAGGCGGTGACCACGCCGACCTGGAGTTCGGCGGGGCGGAGCAGGAGCCGGCCGAGGACGTCGGAGGCGAGCAGCAGGACGGGGGCGAGGGCCGCCGAGAGCAGCATGATCCAGCGCTGGTCGGGGCCGCAGAGGCGGCGGGCCAGGTGCGGGACGGCGAGGCCGACGAAGGCGATCGGGCCGACGGCGGCGGTGGCGGCGCCGCACAGCAGGGTGATGGCGAGCAGGCTGAGGGCGCGGGTGCGGCCGGGGTGGGCGCCGAGGGCGTGGCCGGTGTCGTCGCCGAGGGCGAGCGCGTTGAGCGGGCGGCCGAGCAGCAGCGCGAGCACCCCGCCGACCAGCAGGAACGGCAGTACCTGGCCGACGGCGGCGGAGTCGACGCCGGCGAAGGTGCCGATCTGCCAGTAGCGGAAGCGGTTGAGGGTGAGCGGGTCGAGCAGCACCAGGGCGTTGACGAAGGCGGTGAGCACGGCGGTGACGGCGGTGCCGGCCAGGGCGAGCCGGGCGGGGGTGGCGGAGGCCCGGCCGCTGCCGCCGAGGAGCTGCACGACGAACGCGGCGACGGCGGCGCCGAGCAGCGCGAACCAGACGAAGGCGTGGAAGGTGCGCAGGTCGAACAGGGCGGTGCCGGCGGCGACGGCGGCCGCGGCGCCGCCGTTGATGCCGAGCAGGCCGGGGTCGGCGAGCGGGTTGCGGGTGAGGGCCTGCATCATCGCGCCGGAGATGCCGAGCGCCGCGCCGACGGTGATGCCGAGCAGGGTGCGCGGGATGCGCGAGTGGTGGACGACGATCCAGTCCTCGCCGGTCGGGTCGCGGTGCAGCAGGACGTGCAGCACCTGCCCGGGGGCGATGGCGCGGGCGCCGACGCCCAGCGAGAGGACGGCCAGGACGGCGAGCAGGGCGAGGGCGCCGAACAGCCACGCGGTGCGGCGGGCGGCGGTGGTGGCGGCGCGGCGGGGCTTGGCGACCGGCCGGGCGGAGACGTGCGTGCTCATGCGTGCGGGGTGTGCTCGTCCTCGTGGTGGTCGTGGTTGGCGGTGCCGCGCTTCCAGTAGCCGTCGACGTCGACCTGGTCGCGGCCGAGGCCGCGTTCGTTGCGCAGGTGGCGGCGGATCGGGCGGAGCGTGTGGGCCTCGCCGGCGATCCAGGCGAAGCCCATGCCGGGCGGCAGTTCGGCGGCGCGCACGGCGCGTTCGAGGTGGTCGGTGGTGCCGGGGGCGGCGGCGCCGCGGTGCAGCCAGACGACGGTGGCGTCGGCGGCGGTGGGGAGGTGCTGCTCGTCCTCGGGGCCGGGGACCTCGGCGAAGGCGAGCACCTTGACGCCGGCGGGCAGCATCTCCAGCCAGCGGGCGAGCGCGGGCAGCGCGGTCTCGTCGGCGCCGAGCAGGTACCAGTCGTGGACGAAGTCGATCTCCTCGGAGCCGCGCGGCCCGAACACGCCGAGCTTCATGCCGGGCCGGGCGGCGGCGGCCCAGCCGGAGCCGACGCCGGTGCCGTGCAGCACCATGTCGATGTCGAGTTCGCGGGCCTCGCGCCGGTACTGGCGGATCGTGTAGTCCCGGGTGATGGGCTCCACGGGGGCGTCCATCCAGGTGTCGTTCTCGACCACGGGCTCGGTCGGCAGGTCGTGGCCGGGCGCGGCGAAGCAGAGCTTGACGTGGTCGGTGGGGGCCTGTTCGCAGAAGCCGTCGAGGGCGTCGCCGGCGAAGGTGACCCTGACCGTGCCGGGGGTGATCCGCTGGACCCGCTTGACGTCCAGCAGGCGGTACTTGAGCGGGTGGCGGACGATCCGCATCCGCGGGGGCACGGTCGTGGTGGTGGTCATCGGTCAGCCCATTCGATCGGTGGTGGCCGGGGTGCCGCGCGCCGCCGCACCCGTGCCCCCGGCGGGGGCGGAGTGCGGCGGCGACAGCGTGCGCCTGCGCTTAGGCTAGCCTAACCTTCTCCTCGCGGGAAGGGTGACCCGCCCCCGCCGCCGCGTCCGCTGACAGCCGGTCAGCGACCACCCGCCCGGCGTCCAGCCGGACCACCCGGGGCAGCCGGGCGATGGTGGCCGGGCGGTGCGCGATGACGATCAGCGTGCAGTCGGCGCGCAGTTCGTCCAGGGCGTGCTCCAGCCGGGCGGCGGTGACCGGGTCGATGTCCGCGGTGGCCTCGTCCAGCACCAGCACCGCCGGGTCGGCCAGCACCGCGCGCACCACGCCGAGGATCTGCCGCTCCCCCGCCGACAGCCGGGCGCCGCGCTGCCCGACCTCGGCGTCCGGGCCGCCCAGGCCGTCCAGCCACCGCGTCAGGCCGAGCCGCTCCACCGCCCGTTCGATCGCCGCCCGGTCGGGCTCGCCGCGCACCAGCGCCAGGTTCTCCGCGACGGTGCCGGTGACCAGCCGCACCTCCTGCGGGACGAGCACGATCCGGCGGCGCAGCTGCCGCTCGGGCAGCTCGGCCAGCGGGGCGCCGGCGAAGGTCACCCGGCCCGCGTCGGGGGCGTACAGGCCGCACAGCAGCTTGGAGAGCGTGGTCTTGCCGGAGCCGGTCTCGCCGACCACGCCGGTCCGGCTGCCGGGCGGGAACGCCAGGGTGACGCCGTGCAGGTCGGGGCCGTCCGCGCGGTAGCCGAAGTCGACGCCCTCGCAGCGCAGTTCGCCGCGCTCGGGCAGGTCGTCGACCTCCTCGGCGGGCGCGGCGGCGGTGGTCGCGGAGAGCAGGTCGAGCAGCCGGGCCAGGCCGGTGCGGGCGGTGGCGACCTCGCCGACCAGCTGCGAGAGGTCGGTGAACGAATCGAACAGGTTGCGGCTGGCCACCACGAACACCACCACGGTGGCGACGCCGATCGCGTCCCGGGTGACCAGCCAGCCGCCGACGGCGAGCAGGGCGACCAGCGCCAGGCCCTCGACCAGGCTGACCAGGTCGATCCGGTTCTCCACCCGCAGCGCCCGCCGGGCCGCCCGCACCGCGTGCCGGTTCTCCCGGTCGAAGCGCCGGGTCCAGCCGGTCAGGCCGCGCGAGGTCTGGAGCGCCTCGCGGGCGGTCAGCGTCTCGGTGAAGGTGGCCGCGACGGTGGCCTCGGCGCTCGCCTTGCCGCCGAACGCCGCCGCCGCGTCGCGCTGGAACCAGCGGGTCACCAGCAGGGTGGGCGGCAGGAACACCACCAGCTGGACCAGCAGCAGCTGCCAGGAGTACCCGGCCAGCACGGCCAGCGTGAAGCCGAGGGTGGCCAGCGCGGAGACCAGGTTGCGCAGGTGCAGCCGGACGAACGCGGCCAGCGCGGCCACCTCGCCGGTGGCCCGGCGCAGCAGGTCGCCGCTACGGTGGGTCTCCAGGAAGCGCAGCGGCGCGGTGGCCAGGTTCTCCACCGCCTGCTCGCGCAGGGTGCGCACCACGTCCTCGCCGCTGCGGATCAGCAGCAGCTCGCCGACCCGGGCCAGCACCAGTTGGACGGCGGCGAGCCCGGCGAGCAGGGCGACGGCCAGGCCGAGCCCGCCCCGGTCCCGGTGGAACAGCGCGGCGGTGGCCAGGCCCACCAGCGGGGCGACCGCCACCAGCGCGGCGGAGTCGGCGAGTCCGACGCCGAGCGCGACGGCGAGCCGGACCCGGTGCGGGCGCAGGTAGGGCAGGGCGCGGCGCAGCACACCGCGCTCGTCGGCCTCCTCGCGCAGCAGCGGCTGATCAGCCACGGGTGGCCTCCACGAGGTTCGGTGACACGCCGTCGGTGCCGGTCGGGCCGGCGGTGCCGGACGGGGCAGCGATCCCGGACGGGTCGGGTTCGCGGGGCGGGCCGCCGGTCCCGGACGGGTCGGGGTCGCCGGACGGGGCGGGGTCGCCGGACGGGGCGCCGGTCCGGGGGGCGTGGAGTTCGACCACCCGGTCGGCGGCGGCCAGCACGGCGGCGCGGTGGGTGGCGAACAGCAGGGTGCGGCGGCCATCGGCCCAGGCGCGCAGCCGCTCCAGGACCAGGGCCTCGGTGGCGGTGTCGAGCGCGGAGGTGGCGTCGTCGAGCAGCAGCACGGCGGGGTCGCCGAGCAGCGCGCGGGCGAGGGCCAGGCGCTGGACCTGGCCGCCGGACAGCGCGGTGCCGCCCTCGCCGAGTTCGGTGGCGTAGCCGTCGGGCATGGCGGCGAGCTGGTCGTGCAGCCCGGCGGTGCGGCAGGCCCGTTCGAGCGCCTCCGGCGGGAGGTCGCGGCCCAGGCGCAGGTTGTCGGCGACGGTGCCGGAGAGCAGCACCGGCCGCTGGGCGACGTAGGCGATCCGGGCCCGGACCTCGTCCAGGCGGGCGGCGCGCAGGTCGGTGCCGCCGTAGCGGACGGTGCCCTCGTCGGGGTCGTCGAGGCGGACGCCGAGCCGCAGCAGGGTGCTCTTGCCCGCGCCGGTGGCGCCGTGCAGAGCGACGAACTCGCCCGGGGCGACGGCCAGTTCGACCGGCCCGAGGACGGTCTTGCCGTCCCGCCGGGCGAGTACCCCGGTGAACTCCAGCGCGCCCGCCGCCGGCAGCTCCACCGGCTCGGCCGGGTCGGTGACGCCCGCGCCGATGGACAGCGCCTCGTCGATCCGGGCGGCGGCCACGTCGGCCTGGCCGCGTTCGAGCAGCCGGTCGACCAGGACCCGGGTGGCGAGGGTGACGATGGCCATCCAGCTGGTGAAGGCGACCAGTCCGCCGACGGTCAGGTGCCCGTCCAGCACGGCGAGGCCGCCGAGGCCGACCCCGGCGGCGACGGCCAGCCGCGGCACCAGCGGGGCGACGGCGGCCCAGCCGGCCTCGATCCGGGCGGCGGTGACGGTGCGCCGGGTGACCTCGGCGCTGGCGGTGTGGTGCCGGTCGACCAGCGGGCGGTGGCCGCCGGTGCCGCGCAGGCCGGTGCCGAGCTGGAGCAGGTCGGCGACGGCGTCGGCCCGGCGGCCGTGGGCGGCGGCCAGGTCGGCGGAGGCGGCGGCGAACCGGCGCGGGTAGTACAGGTTGACCCAGACCAGGAACGGCAGGGTGGCCAGGGTGACCAGCAGCAGGCTCAGGTCGAGCGCGCCGATCGCGGGCAGCACGGTGAGGAAGGTGGTGCCGAGCACCACCCAGATCGCCAGGCCGTGCACCCACTCGCGGACCAGGTCGGTGTCCCGGGTGGCGCGCATCGCCAGGTCGCCGTGGCCGCGCGCGGCGAGCGCGGCCCGGTCCAGGCCGGCCAGGTGGCGCAGCAGCCGCCCGCGCAGGTCGGCGCCGACCTTGGCGTCCGCGTACCCGGCCCAGTACTGCCAGCCGTACAGGCCGGCGAACTGGACCAGCGCGGCGAGCGCGGTGGCGGCCGCCCAGCGCAGCAGGGCGCCGCTGTCGTGCTTCTCCAGGCCGTCGTCCAGCGCCTTCTGCACGCACCACGGGACGGCGAGCAGGGCGAGCTGGCGGATCGCGGCGGCGGTCATCGCGGCGGCGACGGTGGCCCGGTGCGGGCGCAGCGCGCCGCGCAGCAGGGCCTTGGCCCGGCGGCGGCGCTCGGCGGAGAGCGCGGTGGGCGGCAGGTCCTCGTCGGCGAGGTCGTCGGGGGTGAGGCCGTCCGGGGCGGGACCGGTCGGCGCGGGACCGGTCGGCGCGGGACCGGTCGGCGCGGGACCGTCGGGGGTGCGGCCGTCGGGGGTGGGGCCGTCGCCGTCGGGTTCCCCGGGGGTGCGGCCGTCGACGGCGGTGGGGTCGGGGCCGGCGGGGTCGCCGTCGGGCGGGCCGGCGGCGGGGGCTGGCTGGTGGGTGCTCACGGCGTTGGCCATCCGTCGGGTAGCGGGTTCGCGGGGCGCGGCGGAGGGGGCGGCCCGGGTGGGCGGGCCGCCCCCTCGCGGCGGGCTGCTGGCGGGAGGGGAGGTCAGGCGGTGCGGGCGACCAGGCTGGCGGGGCGCAGGTCGGTCCAGTGCGCGTCGACGTACGCGGTGGCGCCCTCCCGGGTGTCCTCGCCGTGGACGGTGCGCCAGCCGGCCGGGACCTCGGCGAAGGCGGGCCACAGCGAGTGCTGGTTCTCGTCGTTGACCAGCACCAGGTAGCGGGCGTCGTCGTCCTCGAACGGGTTGGTGGAAGCCATCGGGGTGTTCTCCTCGTCGCGGGTGGTGCGGGGCGGGTGGTGCGGGTGGTGCAGGTGGTGCGGGACGGTGGCGGGCGGGGGGCGGCGGGTCAGGCGGAGCAGGAGGGCGGGCCGCCGAGCGCGGCGTCGACCAGCCGGTCGACCAGGAACTCGGCGAGGGCCGAGACGGTGGGCCGGGTCAGCAGGTCGGGCAGGCGCAGGTCCCCCTCGAAGTCGGTGCGCAGGCGCTGGAGCAGTTCCATCGCCAGCAGCGAGTGGCCGCCGAGGTCGAAGAAGTTCTCGTCGATGCCGACCTCGGGCAGCCCGAGCACCTCGGCGAACGCCGCGTGCACCGCCCGCTCGCTCGGGTAGCGCGGGGCGCGCCGCTCACCGTCGGCGGTGAAGTCCTCGGCCCGGGGCGCGGGGAGCGCCTTGCGGTCGAGCTTGCCGTTGACGGTCAGCGGCAGGGCGTCCAGGACCACGAAGGCCGAGGGCACCATGTACGCAGGCAGCCGGGCGGCCAGCGTACGACGGATCGCAGCGGCCGAGATAAGGGTACCCTCACCTGGCACCAGGTAGGCAGCCAGCCGCTTCACCCCCGGCGTGTCCTCCCGCACCACGACCGCCGCCTGGGCGACGTCCTGATGTGCGGTCAACGCGTCCTCGATCTCGCCGGGCTCGACCCGGTAGCCGCGGATCTTGACCTGGTCGTCGGCCCGGCCGAGGAAGTCCAGCAAGCCGTCGGCGCGCCAGCGGACCACGTCGCCGGTGCGGTACATCCGGGCGCCCGGCGCGCCGAACGGGTCGGCGACGAAGCGTTCGGCGGTCAGGCCCGGACGGTTCAGGTAGCCGCGCGCCAGGCCGACACCGGAGACGTAGAGTTCGCCCGCGACGCCGACCGGGACCGGGCGCAGGTGGGCGTCCAGCACGTGGGCGACGGTGTTCCAGATCGGCCGGCCGACAGTGGCGGTGGCCGAGTCGAGCGTGCCGCCGCCCAGGGTGTTGATGGTGTACTCGGTCGGGCCGTACAGGTTGTAGCCCATCACGCCCGGCGTCTCGGACAGGCGCGTCCACAGCGTCTCGGCCACCGCCTCGCCGCCGAGCAGCACCAGCACCGGCCGGTGCCGCCCCTCGTCCAGCAGGCCGCACTCGACCAGCGCCTGCGCGTAAGAGGGTGTCACGTTGATGACATCCACTCGCTCTTCGGCGCAGTACGCGGAGAGCGCCTCCGCGTCGCGGCGCAGCGCCTCGTCCAGGACGTGCACCTCGTGGCCCTCGACCAGCCAGAGCAGCTCCTCCCACGACATGTCGAAGGAGAACGACACCGTGTGGGCGATCCGCAGGCGACGGCCGCCGGCCGAGGCCACCACCGGATCGAAGATCGCCTCGCGGTGGTTCAACTGCATGTTGGTCAGACCGTGGTACGGCGTCACCACCCCCTTGGGGCGGCCCGTCGAACCCGAGGTGAAGATCACGTACGCGGCGGCGTCCGGGTCGTACGGCACCCGGTACGGCTCGGCCGGCAGCGCGGCCAGCTCGGCGACCACCGCCGGGTCGTCCAGCAGCAGGCGGGGCACGCCCGGGGTGAACGGCATCCGGGGCAGGGCGGTGCTGTGGGTGACCAGGACGACGGGGGCGGTGTCCTCGACCATGAACGCCAGCCGGTCCGCCGGGTAGTCCAACTCCAGCGGCAGGTACGCCGCACCCGCCCGCAACACCGCGAACAGCGCCGCCACCATGTCCAACGACCGCGGCAACCCCAACGCCACCACCGTCTCCGGACCAGCCCCCCGCGCCGCCAACAACCGCGCCAACCGGTCCACCCGCGCATCCAACTCCGCGTACGACCACGACTCCGACCCGAACACCAGCGCCGTCTCCCCCGGCACCGACACCGCCCGCTCCGCCAACAACTCCGCCACCGACGCCGACGGCAACTCCCGCCCCGTCGAAGCCCACCCGGCCAGCAACTCCCGCTCCCCCGCCGTCAACACGTCCAGGCTGCCGACCCGGCGGTGCGGGTCCTCGGCGACCTGGGCGAGCACGGCGAGCAGCCGTTCGAGCAGGGCTTCGGCGGTGCCGCGGTCGTAGAGGTCGGCGGCGTACTCGAAGGCGATGTCGATCTCCTCGGCGGCGGAGGTCTCCTCGAAGTTGAAGTCGAGTTCGAACTTGGCCGCGCCCAGCTCGCTCGGGACGATCCGGCTCTCCAGGCCGAGCAGGCGGCCGGCCTGCCCGTCGCTGTGCTGGTAGCCGAGCATCACCTGGAACAGCGGGTGCCGGCCGGGCACCCGGGGCGGGTTGACGGCCTCCACCAGGCGGTCGAACGGGAGGTCCTGGTGGGCGAACGCGGCCAGGTCGAACTCCCGGACCCGGCCCAGCAGTTCGGCGAAGGTCGGGTCGCCGGACAGGTCGGTGCGCAGCACCACGGTGTTGACGAAGAAGCCGACCAGCCGGTCCAGTCCGCTGTCCGAGCGGCCCGCGACGGGGGCGCCGAGCGGGATGTCCTCGCCCGCGCCCAGGCGGTGCAGCAGGGTGGCGACGGCGGCCTGGAGCAGCATGAAGGTGGTGGTGCCGGTGGCCCGGGCGGCCGCGCGCAGGCCCCGGTAGACGGCGGGCGGGACCTGCCCGTACACGGTGTCGCCCCGGTGGGCGGCGACGGGGGTGCGCGGGTGGTCCAGCGGGAGGGCCAGCTCCTCCGGCAGCCCGGCCAGGGCCTGCCGCCAGTGGTCGAGCTGGCGCTCCAGCAGGCTGCCGGGCCCCTCGGCGAGCAGTTCCTGCTGCCAGAGCGTGTAGTCGGCGTACTGGAGGGCGAGCGGCGGGAGTTCGGTGCCGGTGTAGGCGGCGGTGAGCTCCTCGACGAACGGGTTCATCGACCACTCGTCGCCCGCGATGTGGTGGAACAGCAGCACCAGCACGTGCTCCTCGGGCCCGAGTTCGAGCACGGTGACGCGCAGCGGCCGCTCGGTGGCGAGGTCGAAGCCGCGGCGGACGGCGGCCTGCACGGCGGCGTCGAGCCCGGCCGCGGTGACCGTCCGGACCTCGATCGCCTCGGCGGCGGCCGGGGCGTCCAGGACCTGCTGGAACACCGAGCCGTCGCGTTCGGTGAAGACGGTGCGCAGGCTCTCGTGCCGCTCGCTGACGGTGCGGACGGCGGTGCGCAGCGCGTCCCGGTCGAGCGGGCCGGTGACGTGGACGACCAGCGGGACGTTGTAGGTCGCGCCGTCGCCGTCGAGGTTCTGCAGGAACCACATCCGGCGCTGGGCGTGCGAGAGCGGCAGGTCGGCGGGGCGGGTGCGGCGGGTCAGGGCGGGGCGGGTGTCGGCCGCGCCGTCCAGGCGGTGGGCCAGGGCGGCGGCGGTGGGGGCCTCGAACAGGTCGCGGACGGTCAGCGCGCCGCCGAGCGTCTTGCGGACCCGGGCGATCAGGCGGGCGGCGAGCAGCGAGTGGCCGCCGAGGTCGAAGAAGTTCTCCTCGGGCCCGACCTCGGCGAGGCCCAGCGCCTCGCCGAACACGCCGCACAGGATCTCCTCGCGGGCCCCGCGCGGGGCGCGTTCGCCGCCGCCGCTCTGCGGGGCGGGCAGCGCCTGGCGGTCGAGCTTGCCGTTGACGGTCAGCGGCAGGGCGTCCAGCACCACGAGCGCCGAGGGCACCATGTACGCGGGCAGCCGGGCGGCCAGCGCGGTGCGCACCTCGTCCGGTTCGGCGGTGCCGACCAGGTAGGCGACCAGGCGCTTGACGCCCGGGGTGTCCTCCCGCACCACGACGGCGGCCTGGGCGATGCCCGGGTGGGCGGTCAGCGCGTCCTCGATCTCGCCGGGCTCGACCCGGTAGCCGCGGATCTTGACCTGGTCGTCGGCCCGGCCGAGGAAGTCCAGCAGGCCGTCCGCGCGCC